>JBLDXK010000001.1:0-30190 GCA_047430845.1 Helicobacter pylori
ACCCTCTTTAAAAAAGGGGGGCTTCATTACGAATATACCCTATGTGCTTATGAGTTTTGATTAAAATTTAGTTGTTCATAAAAGCATGAAAGCCTTTTACAAATAACTCCTTTAATTTTGTTTTTAAAAAACGCTTTTTAACTTTTTTTCACTTTTTTTTCTATGAAAATGTTCAAGCATTCTATGAGCAAGGCAAAACCAATGCCCGCATACAAGTAATTTTTATTGATGTGCAAATGCAAGCGCTTCTAAAAACAAAAACACGCCCACAACGAGCAAAAACACAAAGGCTAAAGTTTTGATGCGGTAGTGTTTTTCAATAAAATCGCCAACGATTTTGGAAAAAAACATCATCACTATTACAGATAAAATAATAGCAAGTGCCATGACTTCTAAGTGTTTAGCGATCCCAATAGCCGTGATCACAGAGTCTAAAGAAAAGACGATGTCTAAAAACATGATTTCTATTAAGGCGATGAAAAAGCCAAACGCTTTTTCTTGATGTTTTTCTTTAGGATAGATCTGCTCTTTTAGTTCCACTAGCGCTTTAAAAGCCAAAAACACCCCCCCTACAAGCAACACCACATCACGCCATGAAAAGCTCATGCCTGCTAAAGTGAATAAAGGCTTTTGCAAATGGCTGATAAAAAACAAGCTCCCTAAAAGCCCTATGCGAGCGATCATAGCCAGACCCAAGCCTAAAACCATGGCTTTATTTTGCTGGTGTTTGGGGAGTTTATAAACCATCACCGTGATAAAAATGATATTGTCAATCCCTAAAACGATCTCTAAAAGCGTGAGCGTAGCCAAGGAGACTATGCCATGCGGTGTAGAAAGAGCGTCTAAGAGTGAGGATAAAAATTCCATAAAAGGCTACAACCAGCCTTTCTTTTTAAAATAGAGCACAGGCAAAATCGTAGAAATCGCCATGACAATCAGCGCAAAAAGATACCCGTATTGCCATTCTAACTCCGGCATGAATTTAAAATTCATGCCATAAATCGTGCCAATCAATGTGGGGGGCATCATCGCCATGGTCGCCACAGTGAAGAGCTTGATGATTTTATTTTGCTCCACATTGACTTGAGAAGCGAACAGGTTTTGAATGTTATCAAGCGAGTTGAGATTGACCGTTGTAGACTCCACCAAAGAGCTAAAATCGGTTAAAATGATATTTAAATTATTTTTCGTATCGCTATCCACTTTATTGCTCCTTAATAAAGCGGTAATAATGCGCCGTTTGTCAAAAAAAGAATCCCTTAAAGCCACATTAAATTCTTGCAAATTGGACAAGCGCACTAAAATATCATCATGCGTAGAAGTTTCTTTGAAAATGATGTTTTTGCGCAACAGGCTCGTTTGTTTGTTGATCCACTCCAAACATTCCACGCCTTTTTCAAAATACACTTCAAAGATTTTGGTTAGAATATCAAACCCGTCTTCAAATTTTTTAGGGCTAGCCAAAACCTTTTTTTGGATAGAATCAAAGATTTCTAAAGTCCCATAATAAATCGTGAAAAGAATGTTATTGGACAAAATAAAGGTCGCCATTTCCGTGTGGAAAGTCTCATTTTCATCCTGGTTGGTGAAAAAAGCGTTGATCGTAACGCTGGAGCTGTCTTCCCAATATTTGGTTACCGATGAAACTCGTTGGGAATGGTCTGTGTTGTAGTGGATAGCGTATTCTTGGCTTAGAGTGGCCAATTCATTGGGCGTAGGGTTGATGAGTTCAAACCATAAAACTTCATTTTCCTCTATATCAAAACCATTAAAATCATTAAAGCGTTTTTTAATGACAAATTTTTGCTGTTTGAAAAACACGTTCACCATAAGCGATCCTTAGAGTTAATGGCGTTTATCCAAAACCTCAAAACAAGGTAAAATTTTGCCCTCTAATAGTTCCAAGCTCGCCCCCCCACCGGTAGAAATAAAACTCATGTTATCCTTTTCGCCCGCGCGATTGATCGCATCAATGGTATCGCCCCCACCAACGAGCGAGAAAGCGTAAGTGTCAGCGATCTTGTGGGCTAAAAAGGTTGTGCCTCTAGCGAATTCTTGTTTTTCATGCACGCCTAAGGGGCCATTCCATAAAATGGTGGGCGCGCTCTCTATGACTTCAGAAAATAATTTCAGGCTCGCAGGCCCTATATCAGCGATCTTATGTTTAGGCTCAATGTCTTGGACGGGTGAAATTTTGATGTGTTTGGGGTTGAGAATGTCATCAGTGGTAACAGCGTCTATGGGCAAATAGACTTTGACTTTTTTTCTTTCGCGCTTTGCAATAATTCTAGGGCGTCATTGATTAGGGCGTCTTCCACAGAAGAATCTTGCACATCATAGCCTAAGGCTTTTAAGAAGGTGTTGCTCATCGCCCCGGCAATGATGAGCTTGTCTATGAGATCTAAAATATTTTTTAATAAAGTGAGTTTGGAGCTGACCTTAGCCCCCCCACAATCAACAATAAAGGGCGTAAAGGGTGGTTAAACGCCTGATAAAACGAATCAATTTCTTTTTTGAGTAAAAACCCGCTCACTTTTATGGGAGCGAATTTGGCGGTGCCATAAGTGCTGGCATGCTTTCTGTGGCTCGTGCCAAAAGCGTCATTCACAAACACATCGCACAAGCTCGCTAAATCTTTAGCCAGATTTTCATCATTTTCTTCTTCGCCTTTTAAAAAGCGGATGTTTTCTAAAAGAAAAATCCTTGTGGGTGCGTTTTCGTTTAAAGCCTGCTTGAGTTGCGCGATGTTTTGAAAAAAAACCACTTCATGATTTAAGAGTCTTTCAAGGCGTTTTAAAAAGGGTTTCAAGCTCAATTTTTCTTCAACCCCTTTAGGGCGGCCCAAATGGCTCACTAAAATAATATCTTTAGCCTTATTGTCAATACAAAATTGGATGGTAGGCAAGCTCTCTCTAATGCGCGTATCATCAGTGATATTCAAATTTTCATCTAAAGGCACATTAAAATCCACTCTAATAAGCACCCTTTTATGATTGACATCCACCTCTTGAATGTTTTTAACATTTTGCATAAACGACATTTTAGCTAACATGAAAAATCCTTTCTTTTAATTTTGTGCTATATATTGCGCCATGTCTATCAAGCGCTCGCTATAACCCATTTCATTATCATACCATGCCAATACTTTAGCATTTTTTTCGCCTATCGTCATGATTTGGTCATCAATCACGATCGCGCTAAAAGGCGAAGAAATAAAATCGCTTGAAACGAGCCTTTCTTCATCAATGCTTACAATCCCTTTAAAGGCATGCTTACTGGCGTCTTTAAGCGCATGCTGAACGCTTGCTTTGCTCACAACTTTTTTAAAGCTCAAAGATAGATCCACTAAGCTCACATTAGGGGTAGGCACTCTAATCGCAAGGCCTGTAATCTTAGGGCCTAAATGCGGTAAGACTAGCGAAATGGCTTTGCTCACGCCGGTGCTTGTGGGGATAAGGTTAAGGCTAGCCGCTCTAGCGCGGCGGATGTCTTTGTGCTTGGTGTCTAAAAGGTTTTGATCGTTAGTGTAGCTGTGGATGGTGGTTAAAAGCGCGTTTTCTACTTTAAAGACTTCATCTAAGATTTTGAGTAAAGGAGCGGTAGCGTTAGTCGTGCAAGAGGCGTTAGAAATCACGCTTTCATTATGATAATTAGTGTGATTCACCCCATAGACAAAGGTAGGGGCGTTTTGCGCGGGAGCGGAGATGATGACTTTTTTCACGCTGTTTTTAAGATGAGCGCTTGAAGCTTCTAAGGAATTGAATTTCCCGGTGCATTCTATGATGATTTCTGCGTTAGCGGCAGAAAAATCAAGCTTGTTGATGTCTCGCTCGCTCAACACTAAAATATTTTTACTATGCCCGATATTTAGGGTTCTATTGGCGTTTAATTTGGCTTCAAAATGCCCATGCACGCTGTCATGGCGGATCAAATGCAAAAGAGTTTCTAATTCAGCGGTAGAATTGATGGCGACAATTTCTATATCCTTTCTTTGGCTAGCGACTCTTATAGCACACAAACCAATGCGCCCAGTCCCATTGATAGCGATTCTAATTGGCATGTTTTCCCTTTATTTAAAAACCACCATTCTATCACAAATGCTCTTAAATCAAGGCATTCTTAAGGGGTTCTGTCTCATTAAGCATTAATCATAAACTAAAATCAAAATCCTTATGATAAATCTCTCTATAAGCTTTTTGAACGCTTGTAAAAACCCCACTCCCTAAAAAACCTCTAGATAAGGGGCTAGGGTGAGGAGCTGTGATGATGATGTGTTTGTTTTTGGGGATTAGTGCGATCTTTTTTTGGGCGACTTTCCCTAATAACACCACGATTAAGGGGGCGTTGGCTTCAAAAAGGCGCATCAATATTTGATCGCTAAAAGCTTCCCAGCCAATATATTGGTGCGAAGCGGCTTGGTTTTTTTCCACGCTTAAAATGGCGTTCAATAACAGCATACCCCTTTTAGCCCATGCGCTCAAATCCCCACAACAAGGCACAGGCACGCCTAAATTCGCATGCAATTCTTTAAAAATATTCCTTAAACTTGGAGGAATGGGGGCGTTTTTTTCCACGCTAAAGCTTAAGCCCATCGCCACCGGCAATTCTTGCTCATTTTCTAGGTAGGTGGAATGGTAGGGGTCTTGCCCTAAAAGAATGATTTTAACCGCGCTAGGGGGCGTTAGATTGAGCGCACAAAACAGATTAGAGCTTTTAGGGAAAATGGTTTTAGGGTTTTTTAGGGCTTCTAAGTAGCGTTTTTCTATTTCTAAGAAATAAGGCTTTTTAAATTCGCTTTGCAAAAACTCCCGCCAAGCCAAACTCAAAGGAGCGTAGTCAAAAAGCTTCATGCGTTTAGTTCGTGGTAGTGTTTTAAATACTCTTTTTGCATGCGTTCTTGTAATTCTTCATACCAGGTGGGCGAGTTAAAATCAGGCGTATAGCTTTCTAGCATGACTAAACGGGTGCGTGCTTTATAGGCTTCTAGGGGCTTGGAATTAAAGATTTTAATGGAATTGATTAACACCATGGGCTGGATTTTGAGCTGGAATTTTTCGGCGATGATTTTAGCCCCTTGCTTGAAAGGGAGGAATTTTTCTCCCCCTTTGCCTCTAGTGCCTTCAGGGAAAATCACTAAAGGGCGGTTTTGGTCTAGCTTTTCCTTACACGCTTTCAAAAGGCTCACAATCCCCTTTTTATCCTCTCTGTCAATTAAAATCATTCCCGTATCGGTTAAGGCATGCCCATAAAAAGGGATTTCGCCCAGCTCTTTTTTAGCGATCCAGCAAATATTGCTAGGGTGGTAGGCTTCTAAATAAATAATGTCCAGTAAGCTTTGATGGTTTAAGACAATGAGTTTAGCGTCCGTATCAAAAGCGCCTATTTTTTCTAAATGAACCCCGGTAAGGGAAAAAAGCACGAACAAGCCCTACGGCTAGAACGAGCGTTATTGTTTTTGCGGTTAAAATAATTGAAAACAATGATAACGGCTAAGCCTATAGCGATCACTAAAGCTCTATAAATCGCTCTTAAACTATTTGACTTCATTTTTTTTGACCCATCCTATTTGTTCATGCGGCGTTAGGATTTTATAATAATCATCATGCGAACCTAAGATTTTAATCGGCATTTCATCTTTAGAAAGCCCTAAAATGGTGGAATTTTGCGTGGGCAGAATGCGGATTTTTTTATGAGCGAGCAATAGGGCTGATTTTTGCGTGAATAAAAGGTGATACAAAACAAACCCTAAGCACAAAATCCCAAGCCCTAAAAAAATGAGTTTGCGCCCAAAAATGAAAAACAGCGCCAAGAAAAACACGCACAAAGCGAGCAGTGCCATGTTAGAAAAGACTAAAAAATTGTTTTTAGGGATGAGATCGCTTTGAATACCGGTGGTGTCTTGAGTGGGAATGGCTGAAAAAGACAAGGTTTTAAATTGCTTATTTGAAAGCGAAAAATAATCAAAAGAAAGGTTTTGAACGGTTTTAGGCAACACGCAATAATAAAAAACGCTCCGCTTCTTTAGCCTTGATTTGGTTTAAAGAGGCGTTATCAAACCCTTGTTTGATCGCTTCTTTGATGTGAAAATCTTCCCAAGTGGCTTCTTTGAACGCCAATTCCATCACCAAAATATTGTTTTTATCGTCATAATCTTTGGTTTTGTATTGCAAGACTTGTAAATCTTTGGCCATGACATTCGCATAACGAGGGTTTTTGGACAAATCCGTTACCTGCAAAGCAACTTTTGGGGCTATGGAATGATCGATGTATTTGTCTTTATTGGAAAATGCGCTCACTTCTAAGGACGGAATACTCGCTTTTATGCCCTTAATCTTGTAATAATAAGTCGCTCTGAAAAGCTCTTTTTCCACTTTTTTCCATTTGGGCATCTTGTTTAAAAGCTCAATTTGGGTTTTATCCAACCCGTCTTTGATTTTGGCTTCCAAAAACTCAGCGTCAAACAGCAATAAATCATAAGTTACGCCTATAATTTGACCGATATAAACCGGATTGTTTTCTAAATCTTCTAATTGGGGGATTTTCACATAAGCCACTTTAGCCTTGATTTCTTCTGGCTCATGAGCGTCCTCAGCAACCAAAAAAGCCGCCAAAAAGCTTAAAATCAAGCCAGCGACTTTAATGATTTTGATTGAGTGGGTGCAAAAACTCATTAACGATTTTTCAAATAAAAACCCCATGAGTTTTTATTTCTTCTTAGGCGCTTTTTCATCCATTTTCTCATCAATGATAGACCAGGTTTTCAAGCTGTCAATAGCGGTTTTTAGCTGAATATCATCATTGATCATTTTAGGAGTAACCTCTTTTTCCTCTTCATTTTTCTTGTCTTTATCAGCTTCTTTGGAATTAGGGGTTTTATCATCAAGTTTTTTAAGCTCTTGCTCTAAATGGTGTTTTAGATCCGCTTCTTTCAAGCTGAACTTATTTTCATTTTCTGGCGCTTTACCCGGATAAATCACAATATCAGGCGTGATCCCCTTAGCTTGAATGGTGCGCCCGCTCGGCAAATAGTAGCGCGCGGTCGTGATCTTAATGGCTTCGTCTTTATTGACAGGGAGTAGCACCTGCACGCTTCCCTTACCAAAGGTTTTTTCACCGATAATGATGGCTCGTTTGTGATCTTGCAAAGCCCCTGCTACGATCTCGCTCGCGCTCGCTGAACCGCCATTGACTAACACCGCAATAGGTAAATTGGTATAAGGGGCTCTGCCGTTAGCCTTGTATTCTAAATTTTCTTCTTTATTTTTGCCTTTTTGAGAGACTAAAACCCCCTCTTTAATGAATAAGTTAGACAAGCCTACTGCTTGGTTTAATAACCCTCCAGGATTCCCCCTTAAATCCAACACGATCCCCTTAGCCTTAGGGTTAGCTTTTAAGCCGTCTAAAACCGATTTGGTAACATTCTTGTCAAAACCACTCACTCTCACATACAGATAAGGGGTTTCTTTAATCTTTTTCACATAGACAGAGGGGAGTTTAATGATGTCTCTAATAATGTTAAACACCAAGGGTTTTGGCTCGTTTTTTCTCACAATGGTGATCTGAATAGGGGTCTTTGGCTTGCCGCGCATGAGGTTGATCGCATCATCAATGCTCATGCTCAGCGTGCTTTCGTTATTGATTTTTAAAATGTTATCGCCTGACTTAACCCCAGCCTTGTAAGCGGGAGTGCCTTCTAGGGGGGCAATAACGGTCAAAACGCCATCGCGCATGCCCACCGTGATCCCAAGCCCCCCAAATTCGCCCTCGGTTTGGGCTTGAAATTCCTTAAACTTCTTTTCATTCAAATACGCTGAATGCGCATCCAAATTAGAGAGCAAGCCTTCAATCGCTTTAGTCATGATCTCAGAAATACTGATTTTATCCACATATTTTTTTTCAATTTCTGAAACCACATTAGAGAAACGACTGAACGCTTCCACCCTTTTAGCCGCTAATTCTTGCGGATCTTCTTTAACCGGCTTGACCGGCTTTTTTTCCTTAACTTCACCACCATGCAAACTCACAGCAAGAGAAATCGCTAACAACCCTTTAAAAAGTCGTTTTGTCATTGTTAATAGCACCACCCATTTTTGAGATTAGAAAGAATCACCTTTAAGGTTTTATTCAATTTTTGCGTTTATTCTATCTAAAATTTTAGATAACATGCCCATTCATTCACTCATTTTGAGCCTAATCGGTATAATAAAATCGCATAGCTCCCCGATCCATTCAAATGCAAATCGCAAAGCATGTTCGTTACAAAAACATTAGAAATGGGGCTTACTTTAGAGCCTCTATCGCAAAGGCAATAACCTTGCCGCTAACTTTGACGCTAATTGCTGATAGATTGTTTTATTTTGTTGTCTAAAATGCTCTACTAACATTTTTAAAACTTTTTGTTCTGGGAATAAAATTAACACAAGATTGAAAATTTCATCATTATCCAAAAGTTTTCTATAAACGCTTGGCGCTAAATCTTTGATTTCTTTAAAGCTCTCTAAAGGATTTTCATCAAAGTTCAAACTGGGTAAATCGGGTAAAATTTCACGCCATCGCGCTAAATGGGTTAAAACCTCATCCCAAACTTGCGGGATATTAAGTTTTTCAAACAACCCCTTACCATAGCACAAGCTCAAAGGCACGCCATAATCAGCGGATAATTTTTGCAATTCTTCTTTATAATAATTTTGATTTTTATTCAAACCCTCATCTATAAAGTAAAAATAGCCTTGAATGTTTTCGCCATAATGATGGATTAAAGCCTCTAATGTTTGTCTCTGTTAGGCTCATGTTCAATCTTAAATTCTGTATTGAAATTTTCTTTTAAACTTGTAAGCAAAATTTGTAGAAAGGCGCGGTGCGTGAGCTCATTACTTTCAGGCGTGATGTCTTTAATGCTTTCTAAATATTCTTTTAGCATGCCAATAACCCCTTTTTAAAGTTTTTAAGCCATTTTCATAGTGCATGTCAATAAAAGTGGCTTGATGGATTAAAGCCCCTACGCTAATGGCATCCACGCCGCTTTTGGCGTAAGCGTTGATGGTCTCTAGCGAGATGTTCCCGCTCGCTTCCAATAAGACAAAAGGATAATGCGCATCTCTATAAGCGGCAATTTCTTTAGTCTCTAAAACGCTCATGTTATCGCACATCACAATATCCGCTCCCGCGTTCATGGCGTTTTTGGCCTCTTCAAAGCTCTCGCATTCAATTTCAATTTTAGCCGTGAAAGGCAAGTTTTTTCTAGCATGCGTTAAAAAGCTTTTTAAATCTTTCACATGCTTTAAATGCGTGTCTTTAAGCATTAAAGCGTCATCTAGCCCTAAGCGGTGGTTGCTCGCCCCCCCATTAAGCACGGAGTATTTTTCAAAAATCCTTAAAAGGGGTCTGGTTTTTCGTGTGTCCAACAAACGCACTTTGTGAGAATTTAGAGCTTCTACAAAACGGCTCGTTAAAGTGGCGATCCCGCTGCTGTGTTGCAACAGATTTAATAGGGTGCGCTCAATCTTTAAAAGCATGCTAAAATCCCCCCTAATCTCCATTAAAGTGTCTTTAGGCTTGAAACGCTCTTTATCTTTAATGTTTTGAGTGCATTCAATGCCGGTCATTTGAAGCAACTCTAAAGCGTATTTTTCGCCTGAAAACACGCCCTCTTGTTTAGCTCTAACAAAAGCCGTGGCTTTAAAATCCTTTTCTAACACCCTTTCAAACAAATCCCCATGCCCTAAATCTTCTTTTAAAGCGCATTCTAAAAAGGTTTTTATCTCCATTAGGACAACTCCATCATTTTAGTTAAAGCGAGTTTGGCTAAACGCGCCACCTCATCTTTTAATTCAATCGTATTGTAAGCCCTATGGTTTTTATAAGCCTTTAAGACTTCAAACAAATCCTTTAAAGTCGTTTCATTCATGGTAGGGCAAAAGGCGAGCGTGCTAGAAAGAATGAAAGTGTTTTGATGGTTACGCTTGGCTTTCAAGCGATTAACCAAATGGCTTTCAGTGCCTATGGCGACTTTTTGATCGGGGCTTAGCTTTTCTACAAATTCTATGATCTGACTCGTTGATCCGCTAAAATCAGCATTTTGAACTACGCTAGGATCGCACTCTGGATGGACAGCGATTAAAATATCCGGGTATTTTTGGCGGTAAAATTCAATGTCTTCTAATTTGAAAAGCTGATGCACCGAACAAAAGCCGTTATAACAAACCACATCAGCGTTTTTGATTTCTTCTGGGCTGTTTGTGCCCAAAATCGCGCTTTTTAAGCCGTTTTCTAGGGCTAGATTTTCCCCCAAGCATTTATCCGGTAAAAAAAAGATTTTTTTATTTTGTTTTAAAGCGTGATTAAAGATCTTAGAAGCGTTCCTGCTGGTGCAGACCACGCCATCATCTTTGGCGACTTTGGCTTTCACTTCAGCGTTAGAATTGATATAAGTGATAGGGTAAAATTCTTTAACGCCGTATTCTTTCAATAAATGAACGCTTCTATCGTAGTAATGGCTGTCTATCATTCTTGCCATAGAGCAGCATGAGAGTTTGGGCATGATCACTTGTTTGTTAAAGGCTAGGGCTTTCACGCTCTCACCCATGAAATGCACCCCGCAAAACACGATGAGGTTTTTATCGCTCTGGCTTGCGATTTTAGCCAATTCCAAGCTGTCGCCTGTATGGTGGGCTAACTCTACAATCTCATCTTTTTGGTAAAAATGAGCCACTAAAAGCGCGTCTAAATCGTTCAATAACTCTACAATAGAAGTTTTTAAATCGTTATCAGTTGGCATGAAATTCCCCTATACTTTCCCCAAACTTCACGCTTTTTTCTTTCAAATCTTTAAAAGCGGTGTTTTGAATGAATAAAACGATAGTAGAGCCCATTTCAAAATTCCCTAAATTATCCCCCTTTTTGACCTTAATGGGGGGGTTGTAAGAGTAGGTTTGCGTGAAACGGGCTTTAGCGTTAGTTTGGATATTCTTATCAAAATTAAAACGCATTTTACCCACATTTAACGCCCCCACCGCCACAAAATACAATTGATTGCCTTGAATGTCTTTTGCAACAAGCACCACCCTTTCATTGCCCACAAACAGATTTTTGTTTTTGTGTAGTGAGGGCTTATTGACTGGCAGTAATTTCCCCGCAAAATAACGAGCTTCTAAAATTTCTAAATCACAAGGGGCGTGGTAGTGGTGGTAATCTTTGGGCGAAAGGTAAAAATTCACGTAGAAAAAGAAGGGCTTAAGGGGTTGATTTCGCCCACTAATTCATGCGCTTTATAGGGCATGCCTTTAATCTGTAAAGCGGTATCGTTGTCTAAAAAAGCGCATTCGGTGATTAAAGCGTCGCAAGGCGCGATGCAAATATTAGGGGCTTTGTCAAAGGGGCGTTCTTTTTTTAAAGAGCGCGTGAAAAGAGCGTTCAAACTCTTATAATTTTCTAAAGGTTCAAACTCGCTCAAATCAATTTTAAAGATCTTAACGTAAAGGGCGTTGATGCCTTTTTGGATAAAAGAAGGGAATTCATAGCCAGCCACAGAGCCAAAAACCCTTGAAAGAGCGTTGCTTAAAGCTACCATTTTAACCCTGCCATGTTCAATATAAATTCCACCTCGCCCTTACTCACTTTAAACTCTTTAGAAATAGAATCCACGCTATAACCCTCTTGATACATTTTTAAAACCTGTTTTTCGTTGATTTCATCGCTAGCGGCATAATGCCCCATGTCTTTGAATTTGTTTTCTAAAGTAATGATTTTTTCTTCTAAATAATCGCGCTCTTTGTCCATGGATTTTTGGATTTCTTGCAACTGGCTATAAAGGTGTGAAAGAGTCGTTCTTAATGAGCTGTCCTCTTTAGCGCTTTTTTCTAAAGAAAGGCCTTCCAAACGCCCCTCTAATTCTTTCAAACGCTTAGAATAAATATAATTTTCTTGATAGGATTCGTCTAAGGTTTTTTCTAAACGCCTCATTTTATGGTAAAACTCTTTTTCTTTAAGATACAAATACCCCACCAAGCACACCAACACCAATAAAATCGCTCCTAAAACGACCATAAACAAATCATTAGAAGATAACATTACCGCTCCCGTTCATAATTTTAAGCCTTTTCTTTCGCTATGGACAATGAAAGAATCATAACGCTTAGTATCTAAGGCGTGCATGCGAGTGATTTCTAAAAAATCTTTATCCCTTGCCACGCCAAAAAAGGCTAGGATTTTCCCCTCTAACACGCAACGCCCGTAGTAAGTTTGAGGCGCTATCAGGCTTTGTTTTTTTAGGCAAACTAGCCCATGCCCTAAAGCGGTGATGCGATCCTTTTGCTCTAATTCAAGTAAGTTTTCTTTTAAAAGCAGGCTTTCTAATTTTTCTAATTTAAAATACAGCGCTTTGAGCAATTCCAGAGTGTCATTTTCAACGTTCAAGCGTGAAAAATCAAAGCCAGAACCCAACCAATCAAATTCTTCTAACACCGCTAAAGAGCGTGTGGTTTTAGAAATAAACCTTTCATAAGAGAACGACAAATCGCATTGGACTAAGCGCGTTTCAAACCCTAAAGCTTGGGATCTTAAAACCAACTCATGCATGCTTAAACCCCACATCAAGGACAATAAAAATAAAAAACACCACCCCCAAATAGCCATTGCTCACAAAAAAGGCTTTAGGAATGTTTTTATAATCTCTAGCCACTAAGATCTGCTCATAGAGTAAAATCAAGGCTGAAACCCCTAACCCTAAATACGCAAAAAGCCCCCCATGATAGCATTTGACAAAACAAAGCCAGCACACAAGCGCCACAAGGTGTGAGAGCCTTGAAAGATTCAAGCACCATTTTTCCCCTAATTGGCTAGGGATGGAAAACAAGCCTCTTTCTTTATCAAACTCCATATCCTGTAAAGAATAGAGCAAATCAAACCCAGCCACCCATAACATCACCCCTAAAGCCAAAAAGACATTCCATAAAGGAATATCCCCTAAAACCGCCACACTCCCGGCAATGGGGGCTAAACCCAAAGCCAAACCCACAATAAAATGCGCCAAAGAAGAAAAGCGCTTGAAATACGAATACCCCCCTAAAACGATTAAAAAAGGTAACGAAAGTTTGAAAGCTAAAGGGTTAATGAAATAGCTCACCACCACGAATAAAAGAGCGTTTAAAGCGCTAAAAACCACCATGCCTTTAACGCTGATCCGGCCATCCACGCTCGGGCGGTTTTTCGTCCTTGGGTTATCCTTATCAATATCTCTATCCACCAAGCGGTTAAACCCCATAGCGAAGTTTCTTGCCCCTAATAAGGCTAAAAAACAAAGGATTAAGGTTTCTAACCCAAAAAAGAGCGTTTGATTTTTTTGATAGGAGCTTATGACCATAGCCATGAGTAAAAACATGCTAGAAAATATCGTATGCTCCAAAGCGACCAATTCGCTTAAAGCTTTGATTTGATGCGTGATTTTTTTAAGCAATTATTTGATCCCTAATAAAATGACTTTTCTAACCTACAATTAAACTAGGCATTATAATATATTGATAGCAACAATACAAGAAAAAGCCCGCGCTTAAAACATTCATGCTTAAATAAACTTTAAAAAACGCGCGCTTAGAATCGTTAAAAATAAATGCGCTCCCAAAAGCCATAAAGGCGAAGAGATTGAAATCGTAGGGATTGTTAAAGGCATGTTTAAAATGCGATCCAGCAAAGACCCCAAACCCACAGCATGCAAGAACAAACTCAAAGGGAAAAACACGATAAAAATCAAGCCTAAAGGAATGCTAAAGAGCTGGTAGGGCGAAAACATAGGGAAAAAGGCATACGCAATGATGAGCATGTTCAAAAAAATTAGCGCGCTTAAGCTTATGACCTGAAAAGATCGCACCAAAAAAGAAGAGGTTTTAAAAAAGGCTTGAGTGTGTTTTAAAAACAAAAAGATATACCACACCCCACAAACAGAAAGCAAAAACCCCACGCTAAAAAGCAATTTAGGGAGTAACGCTATGGCGATACAGCACGCTAAAATCAAAAGTTTAAAACTCAAAAGCCTTACCCCAAAAAAGCATGCCAAAAACCCTAACAAGCCCATTAAAAACGCCCTGAAAAAAGAGGGTAAAAAATCTAATAGCAATAAATACCCTAGCAAAAAAACCCACACCAAAACCCCTATATCATAAAAAGCGTTCCTATAAGGGAAATAGCGTTTTTGTAAGGGGGTATAAAAAAGAGAGAAAAGGAAATACGCGCTCGCGCTCAAAATCCCTAAATGGAACCCGCTAATGGCTAGTAAGTGGTTGATCCCTAGCGCGTTAGCCCTATCTCTTAAGTCTTTATTCAAGCTATCCCCTATAAATAACGCGCGGTATAAATTACCCACTAAAGCGCTTGAATGAGCGCTATCAATGAAATGGCGCAAACGCGATTTGAAATCTTGTTTTCGTGTTAAAGAAAAAGAATAAGTTTGGAAAAAGCATGATTTTAAAGACTCCAAAAATGAGCAAGGTTTGATTTTGCCAAAAAATTGCGCGTAGCGGTATTGGAGGTTTTTTAAAGGCTCTTTAATGGTGGTGTAAAAGATCATGCCCTTTGATTGGAGCTTTAAAACAAAATAGGTTTTTTGATCTTTAGTTTTAGGGTATTGCAACAAGATTTGAGCGTTCAAGCTTGTAGGTTTTGAAAAATCAAGCTTTTGGTAATTCAAGTATTCTAAATAAAGATTAATCGCCAATAAAAGGCTTAAAACAACCCCACACCATAAGTATTCTTTGGGGGTTGAAAGAAGTTCAAACGCCCCCTGAAAAGTTTTATCTTTCAAGTTGTAACTATATCATAATCCACTTTAGTTTCTTGCCCCTCTTCTAAATGGGAATCTATGGGCATGTCTTCATAGCGCGTGAAAGGAGCGTTAAAGCGTGTATAAACCGTTCCTGTAGCCCCATTCCTGTTTTTAGCCACAATGATTTCAGCCTCTTCAATGCTGCCATTTTGTTTGTGGATACGCCTTTCTTCATTAACTTTTAGGTGCAACTCTTGCGCCTCTTCAATTTTGCCCTCTTTTTTGAGTTTGTCTATTTTGTTGTCTTCAGCCCTCATTTGATAGATATAGCCTCTATATAAAAATAAAACAATATCAGCGTCTTGTTCAATCCCTCCGCTGTCTTTAATATCCGAAAGAATGGGCCGTTTATCGTCTCGATTTTCCAGGCTGCGGTTGAGTTGGACTAACGCTATGATAGGGATTTCTAATTCCCTGGCTAAAGTTTTAAGCTCCCTTGAAATTTCAGCGATTTGCTCATGGCGTTCTTTAGTGGCTTTGCTCCCTGACATGAGCTGCAAATAGTCAATAAAAGCGATACCCAATTCCTTGTGTTGGGATTTAAGCTTTCTTAATTGCAAGCGGATTTGCTCTATCCTCACATAGCTTTTATCGTAGAAAAAGAGTTTTTTGCAAGAAAGATGATCGTAGCATTTGGCTAAATTTTCCCATTGATCATCATCAAGCCTCCCGCTCTCTAAATCATGCATGTTAATGGAAGTGAGATCCGATAACGCCCTTAAAGCGAGTTGCTCTGCGGACATTTCCAAACTAAAAACCGCTACCCCCCTATCGTCATTGAGTGCAGCTAAGACCATGTTCATCATCAAACTGGTTTTACCCATAGACGGCCTTGCCCCTATAATGACTAAACTCCCCTTATTAAAACCGCTCGTGTAATTATCCAACTGGACAAAGCCAGTCGGTATGCCAGTAACTTCCAAACTCCCCTTTCTTTGGTTTTCTGTAATAAGATCCATTGCGCTTTCAAGCACTTCTTTAATGCTCCTAAAGCCCTCTATCGTGCTGCCATTCAATAACGCATAGACTTCTCGCTCCACAGCGCCTAAAATATCGCTGGATTTTTGCGTGCTTTCTAGGGCTTGCTCTCTAATGGTGTTAGCCAAGCCAAAAAGTTTTCGTTTAATGGAGGCGTTTTTGATCTCTTCCACATAGGCTTCAATATTATCTATAGGGCTTGCCGCAAAAATAGCGACCAGATCTTCTTCTTCGATTTTCTTGTCTTTAGGCATTTTTTGGCGGATAAAATTCTCATCAATGGGGCAATCTTCTTCATGCAGTTTTAAAGCGATTTCAAAAAACAAGCCGTTAGGCGGGTAGTAAAAATCGCTAGGCTCTAAAACGCTATGGACCTCTTCAATCTTATGATTGGCCAACACAATGCCTGAAAGCACGATCCTTTCAATGTTTTGCAATTGCTGCAAATGCTTTAAATGATCCATTTTTATCCTTTTATAGTCGTTTGATCTTTTCTATCAGATCTAAGGGCGTTAAAGCGTAATTATTCTTAAATTCTAAACCCGCTAGAGCGTGCGCTAGGCTTGCGTTAATGGCGGCGTCTAAAGGCGTGTAGTTTTGAGAAAGCAAGCTTAAAATAAGCCCCGCTAACACATCGCCACTGCCTGCTTTGGCTAAAGCCACGCTCCCTAAAATGTTGATAAAAACCCGCCCTTGATGAGCGATTAGGGTATTAGCCCCTTTTAAAAGCAAAACCACTTTGGGGTATTTTTGAGAAAAATCCCTTGCGATTTCTAGCTTATTGTCTAGTAATTCTAGCATGCTTATATTGATCCCCACTAATTTCAATAACGATAAAAACTCTTTAGGGTGAGGGGTTAAGATCACTTCTTTTTCTAAGGCTTGTAACACCTCTTTATGATAAAAAACGCCCGCATCTAAAACGCATGGGGCTAATTCAAGCCACTTATTAAAATCCTTTGGAATATTTTCTAACCCCATGCCAAGAGCGAACGCGCTCAATGGGTTAGGGAAATTTTCACAAAAGACCAATTCTAAAGGCTTGTTATTAGAAGTTATCTTGCATTCTAACGCTTGAACGCTCACCACTCCAGATCCAAAACTTAACGCACTTATTGCGCTCAATAACCCCGCCCCACTATGCTTGCCTAAAAGCACATGCGCATGCCCGTAATTGCCTTTATGAGCGTTTTTTCTATCCCTTAAGGGCAGTTTGAGATCGCTTTTTTCTAGTAAAAAAGTGTCTGTTGGGATCTCATAGATTTGATTAAAAACCCCCAAATGCCCCACTTTCAATTCCCCTACATAGTCTTTAGCCCTATCGCTTAATAAGCATGATTTGATAGCGCCCATGCTGATAGTCGTATCCGCTTTAAACGCCCTCTTATCCACCCTGCCTTTAGAATCGATCCCGCTAGGAATGTCGCAAGCGATTTTAAAGCGCGCTTTTTGAGAAAGGCTTTCAAAGTTTAAAAACGGCTCTAATTCGCCCTTAAAAGCGCTCCCTATCACGCAATCTATTAACACATCGCATTCTAAATCTTTCATTCTTTTCTTCATATGTTTTGATGACTACCCCTGCTTTTTTAGCCCTTTCTTTTTGCAATTGGCACATGGGGCTTTTGGCTAATTTCATTTCAAAAACTAGCACTCTAAAACGCCCTATTAAACGCCTAGCTAGAGCATAACCATCGCCCCCATTATCCCCACTCCCACAAAGGATAATGACTTTAGCACCCAAAGAAGCGTTTTGTAAAACCGCCCTTTCTAAAGCCATAGCGGCGTTTTCCATTAAAATGTCTTCGCTTAAAAACAATTCTTCAAGCGCCCTTTTGTCTAGGGCATTCACTTTTTCATACACTGAAAGCATCTTTATCCTTGAAATTGAACGCAAAACGAATTTTCATAAAACATTCCTTTTAAAGAGGGTTCGCTATGAATTTCTAAACGCATTTTATACTTTTCGCACACTTTTTTCACTAAATCTAACCCTATACCATAACCCAACACGCTAGAATTGAAACGCGCGTAACGAACGCTTAATTCGGTGATCTTGTCTTTAGGGATTTCATACCCTAAATTTTTCACCTTCAAAAACTCGCATGTTAGCTCTATGTGGATATACCCATGCATGACGCTGTATTTGATCGCGTTCATGAGCAAATTGCTATAAAGCGAAAGGAAATCCTGCTCTTTAGCCTTAAACGCCACCTCTACTAGATCGCTTTTAAATTCCAGCTTGTGGTAGTCTATCATCTCGCTAAAAAGCGTGTTTTCTTTAATAATCAGGGCTTTTAAATCCAAAAGCACAAAAGACTCGCGCTCAATGTCTTGCATCACCAAATAAGAGAGCGAGCGGTATAAAAAACTCATGCGCTGGATAGCGATTTTAATGCGGCGGTGTTGTTGGTTGTCTTCTAAGGTTTTTAAAGACAAGACTAAAGCGCTCATGGGGGTGTTTAATTCATGCGTGGTGTTTTTTAAAAAATGATCGATGCGAGTGATTTCATTCCTAATGGGCTTTAAAAACAAACGCCCCAAAAACACAGAAACCCCTATCACGCATAAAAACGCTACGACAAACACTAAAACAATGTTACGATACAAAGAAAGAAAAATGAAGGGGTTTAGAATTTTTAAAAAGCATTTTAGCCACGCCTAAATGGGCGAAAGTTTCATCGCTAAACAGGTAATACTCTCCCCTAAAACTAAAAAAGCCCGCTTCTTTATGGTTTTTAATCAAATCCGCGCTTTCAGGGATATTAGAATACAAAACACGCTTTTTACTATCAAAAAGGGCTATGGAAGCGTCTTTATAGCGTGAAATGAGAGCGTTTAAAGCGTTTTGATAATCCCCATGCGTTTGCATGTGCAAGGCAACCACTTCGCTAGCGATCTTAGAAGCCATTTTGTCCATGTCCATGCGTATCATTTTGATTTTTTCGTTTTTTTCATAGTTAAACGCTAAAACGCTAATCACTAGCATCAACACAAACGAAGAGCCTAAATAAGTCCCTAGAAAGAGTTTGAGGGATTTTTTTTCATAGTGGGTTAAAGCGATAGCCCACCCCCTTATGCGTTTCTATGCAATTTTTACCCAAAAGCTTGCGCAACACCTTAATGTAAGTGCGCAAGGTGGAATCATCAATCGCTTGCTCCCATAAGTTATTTTCTAACGCTTGAGAGCTAATGATTTGCCCTTTATGCTCTAAAAAGTATTCTAAAAGTTGGGCGGTTTTGGGAGGCAAGATCTCTTTTTTGCCCCTAACACTCAAGCAATTTTGGTGGTAAAAAATGTTAGGCATGATTTCTATGGGATCGTCATTGAAAAACCTTTTAATGCGCGCTTCCAATTCGTCCAAATCAAAAGGCTTTTTCAAATAATCGCTCGCACCTAAATTAAAGGCGTTTTTTAAGGTAGCGTTATCCTGTAAGGCGGTGATAAAAATCACAGGCGTAGAGATTAAAAAATCGTTTTTGATGCGCTTAAACAATTCCAAGCTATTCATTTCAGGCACTTGCACGTCTAAAAGCAAGAGGTTGAAGCGTTCAACCGAGAGCCTTTCATAAGCTTCTTTCCCATTAAAAGCGCAAAACACTTCATAGCCTAAATGCTCCAAAAATTCCTTAATACTCTCGCTTAAAAGGTAATCGTCTTCCAGTAAAAAAATCTTTTTTTGCATGGGGGTATTGTAGCGCTAATTCTATAGCCTTTTATACTAAAAGCGGTTATGAAAAATGCTCTCTTAAGAAAGACACCGCCTTATTTTATCAGCCGTTTTTAGAATGCAATAAATCTTTATTGTATTCCAACATGGCATTTTGTAAATCAAGTTTATATAACACATTTTCAATGTAAGTAAAATAAAGGCTTTCTTGTTCTTCTTTTAAGCCTTTAGATAAAATCACATCGCAATTTTTAAAATACAAACAAAGATGTTTATTTTGCGTTTGAGATATCTTCGCATGGTTAAAAGCGTCAATATAGATTAAGTTTTCCCATTTATCCAAAAGATCAAACTCTTCTATAGAGCGAGCCAAGCATAAAGGCACAATATGGTGCAACTCAAAACCCTTTTCTTTTTTAACGCCATGTTTTTCAAAATAAAGGGCTTTTTCTTTAATGGAGCGTTTGAGCTTTTTATCGTTTTGTTTGTTTTCTTCATTGAGCGTTTTTAAAATAAGCCTCTCTTTATTGGTTTCAAAAAACACGCTTTGTTCTAGCAAGCTAAAAATTTGTTGGGCTTGATTTTTCCAATTATGATAGTCCCTCTTGTCTAACTTGTTCCCGTTAAAATGGTTAGGGTTGCAATAATCTTGCACTAACTCTTTTAATTTTTCTTTTTGGATACGGCTTAAACTCCTATACTCTCTAACATATTCTATGATTTCACTTCTGGTAAAATTTTCAATATTTAAAAATGTAACAAAAAACATCATTTCTTCAATGTCTAAATAATGATTGTCAAGCTCTATCATTATCTCTCTGCATTCTGCTCCAAAACCTTGCAAAAGGTTTTCTAAAGCTTGCGTGTAACAAAAATTTTTTCTTAACAAATCTTGTGCGTTTAAAAATTCTATAGATAAGGGAGTTAAACTGATATATTTAATATTGCTTTGAATGTAGGGGTTTGTAGGTTCCTTATTTTTATTGTATCGCTCAATCAACCCCATTCTATGCATATCTACAAAAAGATTTTTTCTCAAGCTATCTTGGGTTACTTGATTCTTTTTTCCTAAATTATCTTGAGACATTTCAGACTTGCAGATACTATCAACCACTTTTGCATAAACCTCTTCGCCTATGATATTGCTAGGGCGTTTGCTCATATCGGTGGTGCGGATTTGCAAAAAATCCTCTCCCACTTCATTAAAAATAGCTTGAATGATGGTTTTAATTTTATTTTGATCGTAACGATTGTGTTGGGACAAGTGCAAGCCCCTATAATCAGAGCTTTTTATGCGATTAGCTAAGAATTTCAAACACTCTTTACTAGGGTCAAGCTGTGTGATTTCTAGCAAAATTTTTTCTAATTTTAGCATGTCAAATATCCTTTTTATTTGTATTCATTATACCTAAACATTTCCAAACTCTCATGCACATATTCAGCATGGGTTTCACACCCTATAAAATTACGCCCCAAACTTTTAGCCACTAAGCTAATCATGCCACTGCCACTAAACAAATCTAAAATCAAATCGTTTTCATTAGAGCTAGCCTTTATCATGCGTTCAATGAGCGCTTTAGGTTTGATGCTAGGGTGTTTGGGCTTAAGGATTTTACCCTTCTCTTTTTCAACATGCCTTTGTGAAGTGATTTCCCACACATCAAGGCATAATTTGCCCTTAGGGTTAGGGAACCAGCGTTTGTTATTTTTTAAAATCCCCTTACTTTGAGCATGTTTGATGCGTTCGGTGGATTCATAAGCAATGCGAACTTCATCGGCATTAAAGGTGTAGTTTTTCTTGTGCATGCTATAAAACAAAATGCTTTCTTGCGCATGGTTATAACGCTTTTTGGCGTTGGCAAACCCATCTTTTTTAACCCAAGTGATAAAATTTAAAAAATGCGCTTTTTTATGGTGCAAATACGCTAAAAATAAAGCGCAATTAAAGGGGGTATTAAAGATATAAAAACTCCCTGTGTCTTTGAGTTTGGGCAGCATTTTATCAATCCAAGCGTAAGAAAATGTTAAAAACTCTTCATCATTTTTAAAACTATCCCATGAAGCAATTTTAAGATTGTAGGGGGGATCAATAATGGCTAAATCAACGCTTTTATCTTCTAATTTGTCTAAAAACATGAAAACATCTTCTATATAAATCTTATTCAAAATCAAACAAGTTTCCTAATTTTTGCTCAATCAAGGGTTTATAATTTTCATAGAGTTCATAACCTATAAAATTTCTTTTTAAAAGCTTTGCTTCTCTTAAGGTTGTCCCGCTCCCGCTAAATGGATCTAGAACCACATCGCCCACGCAACTATACAATCTAATCAAGCGCCTTGCTAATTCAGCCGGCATTAAAGCCGCATGCTTACCAAAAGCAATATCGTTTTTATTAGGGATTGGGATTTCCCAAATTTGTTTGGTAAATTCCACCCATTCCTCTTGAGTCAATTGGCTTTGTTCTTTTTGCTCTTCTGTGGGTTGTTTGGGCTTGCCATCTTTGACAAACACGCCGATAAATTCTATAGTATTTTGCGCATAAAAATTTCTAGGATAAGGGTAGCTCCCAAACATCAGTCTTTTAGTGGGATTTGCACGTTTCCAAATATAGACATCTAGTAAGAACATTTTAGGTTTGTTTTCTAGCGTGTTGTTTAAATCATGCAAAATGGAGTGTTGAATATCAGCATGCAAATCAAAGATATGGCGGTTATAGTGCGTGTTTAAAACCTTTTTAAGCATGGGCATTAAAGGCACATTAATGCATAGCTTACCATTGGGTTTTAACGCTCTATAGCACTCAAGCCAAACTTTTAAAAGACCTAAAAGATAATCTTCATATTTTTCTAACGCCCCCAAATCTTCAACATGTTGGGCTGAATGCTGTAAATCTTGTGTGCCATTTTTTGCGTAATCTTTGATATTAAAATAAGGCGGGCTTGTGATGATCAAATCCACGCTATTATCTGGCACTTCATTCATGTTGGTGCTGCTATGATAAAACACTTTATTGATATTCAATCTTATTTTTACCTTTTATTAAACTTCAATGGGTTTCACAGAGACAATTTTACAATGAAATAAGGGTATTTTAAAAAAATGAGTCAGTCAAGGCAATCTAAATTTTCAACAAGTCAAACTCCTTAACGCTCTCGCTTAAAAGGTGATCGTCTTCTAGTAAAAAAATCTTTTTTTGCATAGGGGTATTGTAGCGTTTAATGAGTGGGCTTTGTTATAATACTTTTTCATGTTTTTTAAGGAGCGTGATAATGAAAACGAACGAAGCGCAATTTTATGAAGTTTTAGAAAACCTTTTTATAGGCGTTAAGATTGAAGACAAGCAAGAAAACCTTTTAGATTCTAGCCCTAAAGCGGTGAAAAACGGCATGATCAACCTCATGAAGTGCTAAAAGCCAGTATTACCACAATAAAAAACAAGAATTAAAAAAACTCATTGATTTAAAATGCCAAGATAACAACAATCTCAAAGAAGAATTGTTTGACAAACTCTATAGCTTTTTCAAGCGTTATTTCAGCCTAATGGAGGGATTTATTTCAACGACACGCCCCTTTATGACAGCCTTTATACCAAAAGCGATTATGAAAAATGCTCCCTTAAAAAAGACACCGCCTTATTTTATAAAACTAAAGATCTTTACTATGTGAAAAGCGAAACGAACTATAAGGATTTTTGCTTTGAATTAGAAAACATTCTTTTTAATTTTGACGCTTCTTTGCTAGAAAGCAAAAAATATAATGAAAAAGTGGATTTAATCTTTGATTTAAAAGATATAGACACAAAAACTAACACCCTAAACTTTAGCGTTACTCTCAGCAGCAAGGGGACTCAAACAAAAACGAATGAAATCCTAAAAGGTTGTTTCAATCAAGGCGTCAAACTTGATGAAGAAATTTTAAAAAAAGCGTTTGGAAAATTCAAAAAGCAAGGCAGTATGGATTATTTCATCCATAAAAACGCGCAAGGGTTTTTAAAAGAGCAATTGGATTTGTATTTGTTTGAATACCTTTTTAAAGAAATGACTGCATTTGATGCTAAACGCCTTAATGGAATCAACATTATTAAAGAAGTGGCTTTAGAAGTGATTTTGTTAGTGAGCGAGTTTGAAAACGAACTCTGTAAGATTTGGAACAAACCTCGTTTTGTATTAAACTCGCATTTCATCGTGAGCCTAGACAAACTCAAAGCCAAAAACTACGATTTGAATAAGATCACAAACCACCCAAACTACCCCAAACAAGTTAAAGAATGGCAAGACTTGAATTTAAAAATTACAGACAATCTTTTAGAAAATGAGTTCTTGCCCCTAGACACCCTCTATTTTAAAGATTTAGAAGAAGAGATTAAAAGCCAATTCAATGAAGATGAAATCAACGGCACGCTCATTAAAAGCGAAAACTACCAAGCCCTAAACTCCCTTAAAAACCGCTATAAAGAAGCCATTGATTGCATTTATATTGATCCGCCTTATAACACGCAAAACAATGAATTTATCTATGCGGATAATTTCAAACGCTCCAGCTGGCTTTCTATGATGTCCAACCGCTTGGAGCTTGCGCACAAGCTTTTGAACGATAAAGGCGTGATGTTTGTGAGCATTGATGACAACGAACAGGCTTATTTAAAAACGCCTCATGGACGAAGTCTTTAATGGGGGGGGGGGGTGATAACTTTGTAGCGAATATAGTTTGGCAACGCTCCTATTCTCCTATTAATTTAAAAAAACATTTTTCCAATAACCATGACTATATTTTAACTTATGCAAAAAATATTGAAAAACTGCACGACTTTACCCTTGAACGCACAAGCGAAATGAATGCACGCTATAAAAATTTAGATAACGATGAAAGAGGCGTGTGGAAGTCATCTGATTTATCAGTTGGACCGGCTGTTGAGCGTAATATTTACCCTATTTTTAACCCCTACACCAAGCAAGAAATATACCCTCCGCATGGTCGCTCATGGGTTTATTCACAAGAAAAATTACAAGAATTGATCGCTGATAATCGTATCGTTTTCCCCACAAGCGGCAGTGGTGTGCCACGCTATAAACGCTTTTTGAGTGAAGTCAAGCAAGGCACAACCCCCATGAGCTTATGGACTTATCAAGAAGTAGGACACACTCAAGACGCTAAAAGAGAAATCAAAGAGCTTTTTGAAGGGCAAGCCCTTTTTGACACCCCCAAACCTGAAGCCCTACTCAAACGCATTATAGAAATCTCTACCCAAGAAAACGATCTCGTGTTAGACTTTTTTGCTGGGAGCGGGACGACTTGCACAGTGGCGCACAAGCTTAAGAGAAAGTATATCGGTATTGAAATGGGGGAGCATTTTGACAGCGTGATTTTGCCTCGCCTTAAAAAGGTTATAGGCGGTTTTAAAAGCGGTGCGGCTAAAGAATTTAATGGAGGTGGGGTGGTGAAAGTCTATGCGTTAGAAAGCTATGAAGAGATTTTAAGAAAAATCAAGTATGAAGACAATGACAAACCCTTAGCTTATGATGAACAATACAGCGATTTAGTGGAGTGTAAAGATAATTCTTACACGCTCAATGTAGAAGCGCTAGAAAAAATGGGCGTGGACATTAAAGAGACTTTAGAAAATTTACACGGCGTTGGAGTGGAGTTTTTCAATGAAAGGGTGGTGAAATTTAAAGGGAATGATAAAGAAGTAGAGATTTTAAAAGCCTTAAAAGAAGCGCTCATTTGGTAAGGAGAAAATCATGGCAAAGAAAAAAGATTTAACCACCGATAACGAAATTTTTGTCGCTCAAAAACTCGCTGAAGATGAATTGAACATTAATGAGATTAACGAGCCATTAGAAATGCTAGACTTTAAAAGCTTTGATAGCAATAAGGAGCTTTTAGATTACCAACAGCAAGCTTTAATTAACGCTTTTAGAATGCTTGTCGCTTATTTTAGAGACTTCAAAGAGAATAAAAAAGAATTTTACGCTTTTTATCAAGAGCATTATTCATTCGCTAATTGCGATTTCGCTAAAAAGAAACTTAATCCTTTGTTAAAAAGTTATTTTAAGGTGGAAAATCAGCGCGTGAGTTTTGAAAATTTTATCAACCGCTTAGCCTTTTACATGGCCACAGGGAGCGGTAAAACGATTGTCATCATCAAACTGGTAGAGCTTTTAAGCGTGGCTATGGGAATGGGTTTAATCCCTAAGAAAAATATCATGTTTTTTAGCGCCAATGAAAATTTGATCAAGCAATTTGAAAAAGAAATTGAAAAATACAACCGGGGTAAGGACTTTTCCAAACAAATTGATTTCAAAAACCTTAAAGAGGTTACCCATAAAGATTTCCATCGCACTCCAAAAGATTTTTTTGAAAAAATCGCTCTTTTTTATTACCGTGCGGATTTAATGAATGATGAAGAAAGCAAGGAAAACCTTTTAAATTATAAGGATTATTGGGATAATGGGGAAAACTATGTGATTTTAGATGAAGCACATAAGGGGAACAAGTCTGAGAGCAAAAGACAGGCGATTTTTAGCCTGCTGTCTTTAAGGGGGTTTTTATTCAATTTCAGCGCCACTTTCACCGAAGAGAGCGATCTCATCACTGCGGTGTATAATTTGAGCGTGGGCGAGTGGGTGAAACTTGGCTATGGTAAAGAGTCCGTTTTATTGAATAAAAACAATTTAAACGCTTTTAAGGAATTAAAGGATTTAAACGATAGGGAAAAAGAAATCGCTCTTTTAAAGGCGTTATTGCTTTTAGGCATGCAAAAACGCTATAAAGTAGAAGGCTATTTTTACGACCCTTTAATGCTCGTTTTCACGCATTCTGTGAATGTTAAAAACAGCGATGCGGAAATCTTTTTTAAAACTTTAGCGCGCGTGATTGAAAATGACGATGATAGCGATTTTTCAAAGGCTAAAGACGAGTTATTAGAGGAATTAAAGGAGCCGGAATTCCTTTTTAGCGATGATAAAGATAAAGGCTATAAGGTTAAGGTTTTTAAAGAAAGTTTAAATGATATGGATTTTAAGGGCTTAAAAGAAGAAGTTTTTTACGCTAATAACGGGCATATTGAAGTGATCATTAACCCTAAAAACAACCAAGAAATCGCTTTCAAGCTCAACACGAGCGATAAAGTCTTTTGTCTGATTAAAATTGGCGATATTACCGAATGGATTTGTGAAAAATTAAAGAGCGTGAAAGTGGTGAGCAAAAATTTGAGCTTTAAAGAAGAGAGCTATTTCAGCCAGATTGATAAGAGCAGTATCAATATTTTAGTGGGGTCTCGCACTTTTGACACCGGGTGGGATAGCACAAGGCCTAGCGTGATTTTATTTTTAAATATAGGGCTTGATGATGACGCTAAAAAGTTGGTGAAACAATCTTTTGGCAGAGGCGTGAGGATTGAAAGCGTCAAAAACCAACGCCAAAGGTTAGCGTATTTAGACATAGATGAAGCCATTAAAGACCGCTTGAAACCACACGCTGCAATGCTGGAAACGCTTTTTGTGATAGCGACTAAAAGCGAAAGCGTTAAGGCGATCCTTGATCTCAAAGAAGAAAGCTCTGATCCTTCATGGTGCGAAGTAGAATTAGAAGAAACGCCCATAGAGCATGCCTTGTTTGTGCCTTGCTACCAAGAAAAATCCATTAAAGCCACTGATTTACAAAGCGGTTCGTTTAAAATGAGTGCAAAAAATTTTAAGGATTTAAAAGAGTATTTTCATTTAATGAGTGAAAAGCATTTTATTTTAAAGCATGAGATTTATAACCTTAAAGATTATGCGGTGTTAAAAGACTTGATACAAACAAAGCGTTTTGAAATAGAATTAAACTGGCATTATAAAGATTTAGATGACTTGATTTCTATCCTTAAAAAGAGACTATATCTCAATCAAAAAGTGCCTAAAGACGAGTTTAACGCCCTAGATAATGAGAAAATCAGTGCATTTTAAAAGGGTTAAAGTTAAGGCAGATAAAAAAGAAAAATTGATTCAAACCATCCAAGAAGTGAAAGAGTATGCGCCTTTGGATAAAGAAAGAATAAAAATCGCGCAAGGCGAGATCGATCCTTATGATACAGAAAAACACAAACAAGACAAAACCTTTGAAGTTGATGGTGCCGAGCTGTTAAAACTCAAAGAGCATTACTACACCCCGCTCATTAAAGCCAAAAACTGCGATTGGCTTAAGCATGTGGTTAAAGTAAAGAGCGAGAGCGATTTTTTAGAGGAATTGTTAAAGATTACCGAAACGCTTCAAGAAAACTATGATTTTTGGGCGTTCAGCAAGATTGATGAGCATTTAGACAATTTGTTTATCCCTTATATAGACAACGCTACAGAAAGGTGCTTTTTCCCTGATTTTATCTTTTGGCTAGAAAAAGGCGGCACGCAGATCATTTGCTTCATTGATCCTAAAGGGAGCAAACACACTGATTACGAGCATAAGGCAGATGCGTATCAACTTTTTAAAGATAAAATTTTTAACCCTAAAGACAATTCCCATTTCAAAATCAAAGTGGTTTTAAAATTTTATGGGGATAAGGATGATGTGGGGGAGCGTTATAGGGATCTTTGGATTGAAAAAGGGAAACTAGAATATTTTTTTCTGGATTTAAACAATTAGCCTAATTTTATTGAAAGGGGTTAAAAGATCCGCTTGAATTAGCCTTGAATAGAGCACTAGTTTTTCACATCGCTTAAAAACACATGCCTTAAAAGTTTGGCTTCGCTTAAAAAAGCGTTTTTCAGCACCGCGCTTTTATAAGTGTAATGATCTTCAATGCTTGAAACTTCGCCCACAAACACCCCCGCTCCAAAAATCCCATCCAGCCCGCTCGTTAGCACTTGATCGCCTATGTTGATTTCAGCGCTTGGGACAATGAAATCCACGATTAATTCTTGCCTAAAATTAGATCCTATGAAGCCTAGCACCTGATTTTTGCCTATCATCACGCTATAAGCACAACGCTTGTGAGCGTTCAAAAACCCGTTCAAGCGCCCTTTTTCTAGCACAGCAATGCCTATGGCTTGGTTGTGAGAAACAAGGCCATAAATCTTGTTTTCTTCTAAATTCGTAATAGGATTGAGAGAGACGCTGTGCGTGTCTTCTAAACTGATGAATGAAGTCATAAAAGTAGGGGTATAAGTCATTTTTGGATTTTCTAAAGGATAAATACTATTCAAACGCTCTTTCAAATCGGCGTTTTCTAGTTTTAAAGCTTCTAAAATCAAGCGTTCTTTTTGAAACTCCTTAATGTTTTGGGCTTGAAAAAAATACGCTTGAATGTTGTCTAATAAGCTGTTTTTAGCGCTCATCAAGGCGTTTTTAATCCGGTCGCTGATATAAGAAGAACTGCCTTTAATGTCTAAAAAATAAAAAATAAGAAAAATCCCTAAAAGCCAAAGGAATTTAAAATAAAAGCGCATGCATTATTCACTAAAACCCACACGGCTGAGTAAATCCAAATCTTGTATGGCTTCCCCTGTGCCTTTGGCTACCGCCAATAAAGGCTCATCGCCCACATACACAGGGAGTTTAACCATATCGCTTAAATACTTGTCTAAGCCCTTAATCAAAGCCCCACCGCCGGTAAGCACCACGCCATTTTGCACAATGTCTTTCGCTAAATCCGGCTTCACTTCTTCAAGCACGCTCCTTAAAGCGCTAGAGATTTCCCTCACCTGATCTTTAATGGCTTCAAACACATCATCAGAGCTCAATTCAATCGTGTGCAACAGCCCGCTCACTTGATCCCTCCCTGACACTTCCATGGTGAGAGGCGGATCCAATTTGATCGCGCAACCGATTTCAATCTTAATCTCTTCGCCGGTGCGCTCCCCTATCAACAAATTGAATTTCTTGCGGATGTATTCCACGATGCTTTGATCCAATTTATCCCCAGCCACTCTAATGCTTTTAGAAATGACTAACCCCCCAAGGCTGATCACGCCAATTTCAGTCGTGCCGCCGCCAATATCCACAATCAAACTCCCTTGCGGCTCTTTCACTGGCAAGCCCGCTCCGATCGCGGCTGCCATAGGCTCTTCAATCAAAAAGACTTCTCTAGCCCCCGCGCTTAAAGCGCTCTCTTTAACCGCATTCCTTTCCACGCTTGTCAGCCCATAAGGCACGCACACCATGATGCGCGGGCGGATCCATGTTTTTCGTTTGTGCGCTTTTTCAATAAAGTAGCGGATCATTTTAGCGGTAATGTCATAATCGGCGATCACGCCATCTTTCATGGGGCGAATCGCTCTGATGCTGTTAGGGGTTTTGCCTAGCATTTCCTTAGCCTCGCTCCCCACTGCCAAAATATCATAAGCTTTAGAATCAAACAATCCCATGCGCACCGCCACAATAGAAGGCTCATTGATAATAATGCCCTGCCCTTTGACTAACACGATCGTGTTAGCCGTGCCTAAATCTATGGCAATATCATGCGAAAACAAACCGATTAATTTGCTAAAAATCATGCCCTTTCTAATCCTTTATCGTTAAATTTATAAGCGTGTTCCTTAAGGAAGAATTTTAGAATGCGTTTTAGCAATGATCAAAGATTCAGCCTGTTTTAAAACACAATCTTTAGTGATACGCACTTCCGATCCCTTAAGCTTGGGTAAATCAAACATAATATCCAAACAAAAATCTTCAATGATCGCCCTTAAGCCCCTAGCCCCGGTTTTTCGCTCTAATGCGAGTTTGGCGATTTCTTTAATGGCTTCTTCTTAA
>JBLDXK010000002.1:0-82963 GCA_047430845.1 Helicobacter pylori
TTTTAGTAAGCAAACACATAATTGAGGAAAAGGCTATACATCCTTCGGTATTCTAGTTTAGTGCCCATGAAAGAATAATAGCTTGTGTTGATCGTGGGGATTTTAAAGCCTAGTTCAATGCCATGCTGAGCGGCATGATCGCTGTCTTTTTTCTTAGGCCTAGCGAGATTCATTCTCAAGCCTAAATCAAACAAAAATTGGAAGTTAGAAGTGCTGACATTAGCGTTATAATAATGCCATTCATCATGGTCAAATTCACTTGTTGGGAATTAAGCCACGAAGTCCCAGCTAGCGCAAAGCCACCAAAAAGCCCTACGGAGAGCTTGTTATTTTTGCCTAAGAAATTGGTGTTTTTATCGTTGATGAAGTTATAAAGTGCATCCATTCCCACCCCATAAGTCCAAACATCAGAAGCCGAGTTAAAAAAATTAGATTTGATATAAGCATGGTTGTAATCAAAAAAGCCGTAATACCTTAACCCCCAATTCCTTTTTTTACCAAAGAATTGCTTATAGCCCGCTTGCACGCCGATCCCATTCATCGCCCCGTTATTGTTTTGATAGTCAATCACGCCGATGCGCCTAAAGGGGTTTTTGCCTAATTCTTGCGCGATGGTTTGGAATTGGTTGTATTTGTTGGTATCCAAAGAATAAGTGAGCAAACCTTCTGGGGAATTAGGGTTTTGAGTGGCATGCGTCATGTTTTGAAGCGGACTTAGCGTTAGGCAAGTGAGAGATACCATTATTAATCGCTGTAGAGTCTTTATTCAGGGTGTTAAGGGCTTCTTTAAAATTCAAAATGGTTTGAGACAAAGCCCTATCCTGATTGACCTGGTTGCCATAATAAGCGGTGTGTTGCTCCAAAGAGTTTAAAGTTTCTTTCACAAACGCGCAGCCTGAACCCCAAGTGTTATTAGTGATCACGCCAGCCGATCCTGCTTTACATTCTTCCAAATCCCCTTGGATAGGCCCTTGAATGCTGTGGAAATTGTCCGCTACTTGTTGGGCTAAGCTCAAAATCTCTGCTTGAGCGTTAGCTCTATTGAGCATTTCTTGAGCGAACTGCGTGTCTTTAGAAGTGTAGGGGTTGAAATTGTTGGGTTGCGTGATTTGGGTGTTTTCGTTAGCGTTAAGCTGTTTGGTTTTTGCTAGGGCTGTTTGAGCGTTTTTAATCATCTCGTTAATAGCGTTAAAAGAAGGGCCAAAAATATCCACTACATTCCCAGGCGTAGAACTCAACCCCCACGCTTTACCGCCATTGCTCGTTTGCACATGCGGTTTTTGAGTGGTAAGGACTTGCATGATAGTGGCGGCTTGTTGCAAAAGGTATTCAGCGTTATTATTGAATGTGAATTTTATTGAGAGTGGGAGTGATGATCCGCCTGAATAAGAGGTTGGGATCTCTTTCCCATTCTCTTTATAATAATGCTCTATGATATTGTTTTGTGTGGTGGTCTTATAATTGGTTTGTTGTATGTTGACTACCCCTGTTTTGGTGGTGTCATTCAAGGCAGGCATCCCGCCTCCTTGGTTTTGGTTTAAAGCGGTTTGGATGATCTGATAAGCTTGGTTGAGTTTTTGGTATTCGTCAATGGATAGAATGCCATTGGGGCCTGTCCCATACGCTTGATTGCAAGTGGTGGTTGTCCCATTAAGGGCTGGTGTGTTACCAAACGATTGGTAGCTTTGATTATTGGTAGGGCCAGGGCCACAGCCAATAAAAAGGGCTATGACTTGCCACATGCCCACAGCGGCATTGAGCGCCAAAGTCACAGCTTGATAAGCCGGGGAAGTGGTGGTAGCGCTAGTGAGGTTAATCGCGCTTGAGCTTAGATTATCAATCGCACCCGTGATCGCGCTTGGCGTGCTGGCTAGATTGACTAAAGAGTTAAGGTAGTTGTATTGGTTTAAAAGGTTGCTCAAGTTATCGTATCTGTCTGCAAGATTTTGCAATGCTCCAGTGTTTTTCACTTGTTGAACCGCTTCACCGATTTGATAGCCCACGCTCATATAAAATCCATCGTCTTCAGCCCTTGATAATGAGAGCATGAGAGAAAGGGAGAGTAAGAGAGATTTTTTGATTTTCATGTTTTCTCCTTTTAATAGATTTTTCTTTGATACAAAGAAACTTCATATTATAAGCAATAAATGGAATTTTATGGCTAATTTTAGCTCTAAATTTTAGAGATTTTGTTTTTTTTTTTTTTTTTGTAAATTGCGAAAAATAGGGGTTTTGGCCCAACTTTTAAGGCCTAAAAACCGCCCTTAAAAGAAAGACTAATCAGTCTTCTTTCAAGCTATAAGCGATAGGGATTTTTAGATGCACGGTTTCTTCTGGTTTAGGGAATAGATGCGCCGCGCTTTTAATGGCTTCTAAAGCCGCATGGTTTAAAATATCAGTCGTGTTGCTTTTGACTACTTTAATGTCTGTAGTGCTCCCATCAGCATTGATCGTAAAGCTCACTAACACTTCGCCCTCAATGCCCCTAATTTGCGCCATTTTGGGATAGCGGTTCTTAGAAGAAATAGCGGTTTGGATCTTCATTAAAAATTCGTTGCTCACCCCTGGGTTATAAGCTTGAGCTTCAGAAGTTGCACCCTCAGAGGTTTTGTTAGACTCTTTCTTGCTTGTCTTTTTCTTTGACTATATCCTTAGTCGTTACTTGTTTAGGAGCGTTCTTTTCTTTAGCTTCCGCTTTAGCTTCTTCTTTTTGGGTTCTTCTTTAGGCTCTTCTTTCTTAGGTTCTTCAACTTTAGGTTCAGGCTTTGGCTTAGGTTTTGGCTTAGGTTTTGGCTCAGGCTTAGGTTTTGGCTTAGGCTTGGGTTTGGGTTTTGGCTTAGGCTTTGTTACCTCTTTTTTGGGTTCTTCTTTCTTGGGTTCTTCTTTCTTGGGTTCTTCTTTAGGCTCTTCTTTGGGTTTAGCGGATTCGGCATTCGTCTTCACTTTAGAATTGGTGTTAATGCTGGCTAAACTCATGGTAACCTTAGTGGTCCCAGCTTGCGCTAAAGGCTCTGGGGCGTCTTCACGCAGTAAAAAATAGCCAAACCCTATAGCGTATAGGGCAAAAGAAATTAAAAAGCTAACACTCGTTGAAACTTTACTGAGCTTGCGTGGAGATGGAGAAATTTTCATGATTATGCTCTTTTAAAATATCCATAATGCTGATAAAAGTTTCAAAACGAGAGCTTTTGTCGCTTTTTAAGTCTATAAGGGTTTTAGGGTCTGTTTGTTTGACTACAGCGCTCAAAGCTTCTAAATTCATCGGTTTGTCATCTACGAAAATATTGTCATGCTCATCCACAGAGATGACCACCACTTTTTGATCGTTTGGCTGGGATTTTTCCGCATTTTTAGCGTTAGGGAGACTGACTTTAATCTTACCTTGCGCAATAAAAGTAGAAACGCTTAACACAATCGCTAGCAAAACGAGCATAATATCAATGAAAGGGACAACATTCAGCCCATCGCCTCTTCTGATGCTTTTCATTTTTTCATGATCCTAAATTTTTCACTCAAAACATCAGATTTTCTCAACAAGCTATTATAAGCGATCAAAGTGGGAATCGCCACAGCAAGCCCTAGAGCGGTCGCTTTTAAAGCCAAAGACAAACCTACCATGATCGTTTTAGCGTCCATCCCGCCACTCACGCCCATGTCATAGAAAATCACCATGATCCCTAAAACCGTCCCTAATAAGCCCACATAAGGCGCGTTAGAATAAATCACATAAAGAATGGTTAGATTTTTGGTTAAATCCAAATTCAGGGCATCTATATCATCATAAGCCTTCAAATTGACTTTAGAATAAAAAATAACCCTTTCAATCGCAAACCACAAAGCTAAAAAACTGGCCACGCCAAGCACCGCAAAAACAAATATGTCCACATAATCTTTCAACATTCCCACTGAAAAACCGCCCATAAAAACTCCTTGTCTATGATAAAACAATTCCCTTAAGATTAAAGCAATATGCGATACAGACATACTCTAAAGAGCATGCACTCTTTAAGAAGCATTCGTTCGCATAAATGCTCCAAAATGATAAAAGAATGTTAGTTTGTTGATTATATTGTTTTAATAATAACAAGTCAATGATGATTAAGCTAATAATTACAATCAAATTCAAACGCTCTTATAACCAACCATTTAAATCCAGTTTGTATTATATTTGTATTATAATTGTTCATTTTAAATCAATTCAATCATACTAGCATGAGCGGCTTTTAACGAACTCATGCCAAAAAAGGATTTTTCTCAAATGGATACACCCAATAAAGACGATTCAATCATCCGCTTTTCGGTTTCTTTACAACAAAATTTATTAGATGAATTAGACAACCGCATCATTAAAAACGGCTATTCTTCTCGCTCAGAATTAGTGCGCGACATGATCAGAGAAAAATTAGTAGAAGACAATTGGGCAGAAGACAACCCTAATGATGAGAGCAAGATCGCCGTGCTTGTGGTGATTTATGATCACCATCAAAGGGAATTGAACCAGCGCATGATAGACATTCAGCATGCCAGCGGGACGCATGTTTTATGCACCACGCACATTCATATGGATGAGCATAATTGTTTAGAGACGATTATTTTACAAGGCAATTCGTTTGAAATCCAACGCTTGCAATTAGAAATCGGGGGGCTTAGGGGGGTTAAATTCGCTAAATTGACTAAGGCTTCTAGCTTTGAATACAATGAATAGCGTCTTAAAACACAAAGAATTAGCGCTCTATGGAGGGAGTTTTGATCCCTTGCACAAGGCTCATTTAGCCATTATTGATCAAACTTTAGAATTACTGCCATTTGCTCAGCTCATTGTCTTGCCCGCTTATCAAAACCCTTTCAAAAAGCCATGTTTTTTGGACGCAAAAACCCGTTTTAAGGAATTAGAAAGAGCTTTAAAGGGAATGCCTAGGGTGCTATTGAGCGATTTTGAAATCAAGCAAGAAAGGGCCGTGCCTACGATAGAAAGCGTTATTCATTTCCAAAAACTCTATCGCCCTAAAACGCTTTATTTGGTCATAGGGGCGGATTGTTTGAGGCATCTTTCTTCTTGGACTAACGCTACAGAGCTTTTAAAAAGGGTGGAATTAGTGGTTTTTGAAAGGATTGGCTATGAAGAGATCCAGTTTAAGGGACACTACCACCCTTTAAAGGGCATTGACGCGCCGATTTCTTCTAGCGCGATTAGGGCTAGTTTAGGGGTTTAGGCGTGTTTTTTAATGTGGCGATAGGCTTCTTGAATGATCGCAAAACGTTTGGCGTAAAGAGCCTTTTTTTCTTTCAGATCGCATAAATCAGGGTGGTAGGTTTTAGCCAACTCTAAATAGCGCTTTTTGACTTTGCTGAAATTTTCATGCTTGATAAACCCTAGCGTTTTATAGCATTCTTTTAATTTGCGTTCAGCCATAGTGGTGTAGCTGTCCTTGCCAAAGCCATTAGGGTAGATGAAATCTAAGCATGCGTTATGGACGATTCTATTTTCATTGAGCATTAAAACAAGTTCCCAAAAACGCTCTGAATCGCCTCTTATATGCAATTCATCTTGGGTTTCCAAAAACACATAGCCGCTAAATTTCTGGCGTAAAAAGCGCTTAGCGATAGGGTGCTTGGTGATAAAAAGCGCGTATTCTGCCCCAAAGGTTAAAACTTTCACTTCTATCTTTTCTAAAAGCGTGTTTTGATTGATGATTTTGATGCGTATGGGCAAGCGGCTTTTTTGTAAAATCTCTTCTAAAGAATGCATGCTAATATCTTTCTCATGCGCGCATTCAAGGGCATGATAGACCCAATTGAGCAAGTAGTTTTTTTTTAAAACATTCCGTGTCGTTTAAGATGAGTAACGATGAAGAGAGCATGTGGCATTGGCTGAAATGCTTTTTGGCGTAGTGTAAAACTTTTTTCAATAGAGGGTGGTTGTTAGGGAGCGCGATTTGCGTGAATTTGGCTAACAATTCAATTTTGGCCATTGCCCTTATTTCTCCATGCGTTTTGATGCGATTTTAAAAAATCTTTAGGTATTTTAGCATGCCAATGGTTAAAAAAGGTGGTTATGAATGGTTTTTGCGCTAGACTACGAGCCATAACTCATAATGAAAGATTAAAAATGAAAATAGCGGTATTACTCAGTGGGGGGTGGATAGTTCTTATAGCGCTTATAGCTTAAAAGAGCAAGGGCATGAATTAGTGGGGATTTATTTGAAACTCCATGCGAGTGAAAAAAAGCATGATTTATACATTAAAAACGCTCAAAAAGCGTGCGAGTTTTTAGGCATTCCTTTAGAGGTGTTGGATTTTCAAAAGGATTTTAAAAGCGCGGTTTATGATGAATTTATCAGCGCTTATGAAGAGGGACAAACCCCTAACCCATGCGCGTTAGTGCAACCCTTTAATGAAGTTTGGATTAGCCTTAGATCACGCTTTACAATTAGGGTGTGAAAAGATCGCTACCGGGCATTATGCGAGAGTCAAAGAAATTGACAAAATAAGTTATATTCAAGAGGCTTTGGATAAAACTAAAGATCAGAGCTATTTTTTATACGCTTTAGAGCATGAAGTCATCGCTAAATTGGTGTTCCCTTTAGGGGGTTTGTTAAAAAAAGACATTAAACCTTTAGCCTTAAGTGCGATGCCTTTTTTAGGCACTTTAGAGACTTATAAGGAATCTCAAGAAATTTGCTTTGTGGAAAAAAGCTACATTGACACTTTAAAAAAGCATGTTGAAGTGGAAAAAGAGGGCGTGGTGAAAAACTTACAAGGCGAAATCATTGGCACGCATAAGGGCTATATGCAATACACGATTGGCAAACGCAAAGGCTTCAGCATTAAGGGGGCGTTAGAACCGCATTTTGTGGTGGGGATTGACGCTAAAAAGAATGAGCTAGTCGTGGGTAAAAAAGAAGATTTAGCCATGCGTTTCCTCAAGGCTAAAAACAAATCTTTGATGAAAGATTTTAAAAGTGGCGAATATTTTATCAAGGCTCGTTACAGGAGCGTGCCTGCTAAAGCGTTTGTGAGCTTGGAAGATGAGGTGATTGAAGTGGAGTTTGAAGAGCCTTTTTATGGCGTGGCTAAAGGGCAAGCCTTAGTCGTTTATCAAAATGACATCTTGCTGGGCGGGGGCGTGATCGTTTAAAAATTAAAAAACTAAGAGATACGCCTTTTGGCAGTCTCTTAATGCTTTATTGAATAGGCGTTATTGTTGTTGTTTTTTAAATTGTAGCAATCTAGTGGTCAAATAATCAATATGCTCTTCTAGATCTTCTCTAATAGGATTTCCCATAGGATCAAGAGTGAAGATGATACCTTCAACTCGAGCAAGTTTTGAAGCAGGGACAAAATCACTATCACCAGAAATTAAAACGATTTTTTGCACTAATTTTTTCAACGCTAAAGTGGCTATATCAAGTCCTATCTTTATATCAACGCCTTTTTGCTTTGCGTGATAGATAAAATCATCATTTTGAAATTCCTCTATACTTATTCTCCTGTTAAAAAGTTTCTTTTCTTTTTCTTGGTCACGAATGACCCATCTGGCATTTTTCTCGTCAAGATACCCCAACCTTAACGCCAAGCAAGGTTTGGAAATTAAGTGTTCGTGTAACTCTTCCCTTTCTTTATAGGTTGGGCTTTTGGATAGATCTAGAGCTTTTTGAGTGTATGGATAATGAGCCTTTTTCTTTAATGACTTGCAATCGTAAAAAAATATGCGGTATAGTTCTTCATCATTCTTTTTATTGATATGCTTTAGGCAATAAGTATGAGTATGGTGTGCTAATTTTTTTGGGTTAAGACTTTCATACTTGTCACTAGACTGCTTTTTAAGATGAGATTTGTAGCATCTTATAAAAAAGTCTCCATCCACAAGTATAGCTACTTTTTTTGACATTCTTAAATCCTAAGTAATATTAAGGAAAGCTCCGCTCCTTTCAACATGTCAGTGTTGAAAAAAGGAACGGATAAAAATATCTAGGGTTCGCACTTGTATTCTATGGGTTCACAAGGGTCGTGGGATTTCCTAATAAAAGAGATCCTTCCTAGAAGTTATGCTCTTATTTTACTCTAATTGTTTTTGCTTGTCAAATATTGTCCTACTCTCGCTTAAAATTTTTAAAGCTAGGGAATCCATGCGGATCTAAGCGGATATTTTTAATAAGAGTTTTTTCATTGCTCAAATCACCGCTCGCATTGAAGGGCTTTTTAGTCTGTTGTTTGGCTAAAAGGGCTAAAACTTGGGCGTTTAACGCCATGGTTTCATTCAAAAACGCCATTTGCTTATTTAATTCGCTTAAAAATTCTATATTCAAGGTTTTTAAAGTGTGTTCGTAATTGGCTAAGATTAGAGCATGCTTTTCTTTGTTGTTTTTAGCGTTTTTTAATTCCTTGTCTCGCTCTATTAGGGCGTTTTGGTAGCGTTGGTGCAATTCTTTAGCGCATGATTTGAGGTTTTCTTTATCGCATAAAAAGCGCGATTTTAAAGTTTCTAGGCGTTTTTCTAGGGGTAAAAAGGTTTTTAGAGCGTCTTCTTTGGCTTGGATTTGGCTTTGAAGCTTGTTTTTAAATTTTTTCAAACGCATGGCTTTATAGGCTTGAAAATCATGGTTTATGAGGGCGTTGTATTCTAGGGTTTTGTTATGGGATTGTTGGTTATGGGCTTGGTTTTCTAAAACCTGATCGCATAAGGCGTTTAAAGCGCTCATCAAATCCAATTGCGAGAGCAAATGGGCGAGTTTAGGCTCTTTGAGTAAGAAAAGGGCGTTGTTTTGCTCTTGGACTTCTAAAGCGTTTGAAGCCTCTTCTAAACTCTTAACGCTGCTCAAATAAGGGCAATGTTCTTGCAAAAAAAGCGTTTGGGATTCTTTGATTAAGCGTTCTTGTTCCATGCTCTCTTTTAAGCGTTTTTCTAAAGCTTGTAATTTTTCTAATTCCAAAGCGCTTTGCTTCAATAACGCATCAGTGTCCATAAGGCGGATCTGGCTGGCGTTAAAAAAACGCCTCTGGCTAGTTAGGGTGCTGTTAGCCTTTTTGATTTCTTTGAGTTGATCTTGGTTATTGGAAAGCACATTTTGATAGATTCTTAAACTTTCATTGAGTTTGTAAAGCATGTCTGAGAGCTGTTCGTTGGAGCGCGAGAGTTTGGCGTTTGTTTGAGAATCAAAAGTCATCATTATCTGCGCGTTTGAAAAGGTTAGAAAAAATAAGAAAAAGCAAAAAAATCTCATAAGGTTATCTTTATTACTATAGTTTCATCGTGTTATTTTATCTAAGTTTTGGCATGCGCAAAAACACGCAAACTCATCGCTTTTAAGATAAAATAAGCGTTTTGATGCCATTTTTGGAGCGATCGTGGAATTGAGTTATTATGAAATTTTAGAAGTGGAAAAACACAGCAACCAAGAGACCATTAAAAAGTCTTACAGAAAGCTGGCTTTAAAATACCACCCGGACAGAAACGCCGGTGATAAAGAAGCCGAAGAAAAATTCAAGCTCATCAATGAAGCCTATGGGGTGTTAAGCGATGAAAAGAAACGGGCTTTATACGATAGGTATGGTAAAAAAGGCTTAAACCAAGCCGGCTCAAGCCAGAGCGATTTTTCTGATTTTTTTGAAGATTTAGGCTCGTTTTTGAAGACGCTTTTGGGTTTGGCGCTAGGGGAGGTAAAAGGCAAAAAAGCTCTATCGCGCCGGATTATTTGCAAACCATTGAATTGAATTTTAAAGAGGCGGTTTTTGGCTGTAAAAAAACCATTAAAGCCCAATACCAGAGCGTCTGTGAAAGTTGCGATGGCACGGGCGCTAAAGATAAAGCCCTAGAGACTTGCAAGCAGTGTAATGGGCAGGGGCAGGTGTTTATGCGTCAAGGTTTTATGAGTTTTGCGCAAACTTGTGGGGCGTGTCAAGGCAAGGGCAAGATCATTAAAACCCCATGCCAAGCGTGCAAGGGTAAAACCTACATTCTTAAAGATGAAGAAATTGATGCGGTAATCCCTGAGGGCATTGATGATCAAAACCGCATGGTGCTTAAAAATAAGGGCAATGAATACGAGAAGGGGAAAAGAGGGGATTTGTATTTAGAAGCGCGAGTCAAAGAAGATGAGCATTTTAAGCGCGAAGGCTGTGATTTGTTCATTGAAGCGCCGGTGTTTTTCACCACTATCGCTTTAGGGCATACGATTAAAGTGCCGTCTTTAAGAGGAGGCGAATTGGAATTAAAAATCCCTAGAAACGCCAAAGACAGGCAAACTTTTGCGTTTAGAAACGAGGGCGTGAAACACCCCGAAAGCTCTTATAGGGGGAGTTTGATCGTGGTGTTGCAAGTGATTTATCCTAAAAGCTTGAATAAAGAGCAGCAAGAATTGTTGGAAAAATTGCATGCGAGTTTTGGCTATGAGGGCGAACCGCATAAAAGCGTTTTAGAAACCTGTATTTCTAAAATTAAAGACTGGTTTAAATAAAAGGTTGTTGATGCATGATTTTCTAAAAGCCTTCAAAGACGCTTTCCCTCATACCATTTCTATCTTTTTAGGGTATTTGCTTATGGGAATGACTTTTGGAATGCTTTTAGTCCAGCATGGCTATGATTATAAAGTCGCCCTGTTCATGTCGTTATTCATCTATGCTGGGGCGGTGCAATTCGTAGCGATCACGCTTTTAAGCGCACAAGCGAGTTTGATGAATGTCGTTATTGTGAGCTTGTTAGTGAATGCGAGACAGACTTGTTATGCGCTTTCTATGCTAGACAGATTTAAAAACACTAAATGGCGTTTGCCCTATTTAGCGCACGCGCTCACGGATGAAACCTTTGCTTTATTGAATTTATACGCTCCTAAAGAGGGGGTGAGTGAAAAAGACTTTATTTTTAGCATTTCCTTACTCAACCACTCTTATTGGATTTTTGGCTCGTTAGTGGGTTCGTTAGTGGGTTCGCATTTTTCTTTTGACGCTCAAGGCATGGAATTTGTGATGACAGCGATTTTTATCGTGCTGTTTATGGAGCAATACAAACGCACCACGAATCATAAAAACGCATGGCTTGGGATTATTATTGCGGTCGTTTGTTTAGCGCTCTTTGGGACTGAATACTTTTTGCTCATCGCTTTAGTTTTAATGGTGCTTGCCCTCATTTTGTTTAGAAAGCAGTTAGAATGTTAACGCATTCTATACTTATTATTTTAGTTATTATAATAACGACTTACTTCACGCGCATTTGGCCTTTTATGGTGTTTAACGCTAAAAACCCGCCCAACGACTTTGTGCGTTATTTGGGTAGGGCTTTATCATGTTCAGTGATAGGCATGCTCGTGGTTTATTGTTTTAAAGACATTCAAATTTTAAAACCCCCTTATGGGATCAATGAAATCATCGCTTTTTTATCCGTTATCCTTTTGCACCGCATTTTTAAGGTGTTTGTTTTAAGCATCACGCTCCCTACCATTCTTTATATGGTTTTAGTCCAAAGCCATGCGTTAGAAAAGGCTTTTTTTAATCCCTAAAATGATGTTTGATTGCTTTTAACCCTAGCGTTTTTGATCACAAAATACGCCGTAGGGATAATAAAAAGCGTTAAAACAACGCTGCTTATCATGCCCCCTAGCATGGGCGCAGCGATGGATTTCATGATTTCACTCCCTGTGCCATGGCTATACATGATCGGAATGAGTGAAGCTAAAATGCTAAAAAAGGTCATAAGCTTGGGCCTTACCCTAAGCACCGCCCCATGCATGATAGCTTCTTTTAAGGCGGTAGTCGTTCGCTCTTTTAAAGGGGTTTTGATGAATTTTTGAAACGCGTCTTCTAAATAAATAATCATCACAATAGCCGTTTCGCTCGCTACCCCTAAAAGGGCTAAAAAGCCCACTAACGCTGCCACGCTCATGTTAAAGCCCATGATATTCATAAAAATTAACCCCCCCAAAAACGCAAAAGGCAGAGTGAAAAAGCATAGTAAGGAATTAGTGAGATTCTTCAAAGCAAAGACAATTAAAATAAAAATGATAAACACGCTCACCGGCACGATGTATTGTAAGGTTTTAAACGCTTCTTCTAAATACTGGCTCTCACCGCTAAATTCATAATAATACCCGCTAGGCAATTTGATTTTTTCTAGCGCTTTTATCGCTAGTTGTCTGTAAGTGTCAGAGCTGATACCATTTTGCGGCACAATATAAATAAAATTCACGTTCAAGCCCTTTTCGCTTTTTAGCACTGCCGGCGAATTGTCGTAATACACATGGGCTAATTCCCTTAAGGGCATGTAATTGTAAGCGGTTTTAATATAGAGGTTTTTTAATTTTTCAATGGTATCTCTATCGGTGTCTTCTAAGCGTAAAGAAATAGGGTAGCTTTCTACGCCTTTAATCATGGTCGTGAGCGTGGCTCCGCCCAGAGCGAATTTAATCGCATCTAACACGGCGTTTTTATTGATACCATAACGAGCCAGATTTTCATCGTTCAAATCCAGCGTGATGTAGTAGCCGTTATTGGATCGCTCGGCAAAGACAGATAAACTCTCTTTTAGGGTTTTGAGCTGTTGCTCCATAAGGATCGCTAATTCTTGTAATTTGTCCGTGTCGTTACCATAGAGCTTGATGCCTAGGGGCGTTCTAATGCCGGTTAAGAGCATGTCCGTTCTCCCACGAATGGGGTAAGTCCATGAATTGGTCAAGCCTTTTAATTGCAGGGTTTTTTCTAATTTATCCCTAACCTCTTTATAACTGAGCTTTTCTTTCCATTCGTTTTGTGGCTTTAATTCAATGTAGGTTTCTATCATTCCTAAACCGGCGGCATCGGTGCTGGTGTTAGCGCGCCCCACTTTACCAAAAACCTGTTTGACAAAATCCAGTTGTTTGATAGCGGCATTACTTTTTTTCAAATATTCTAAAGCGGTGTCAATGCCCACGCCATTAAGCGTTACAGGCATATACATGATTACCCCTTCATTGATTTGGGGGATAAATTCCCAATTGAGTTTTTTGTATGATATATACAAGCCCCCTAAACCCACAACGCTTACTATTAAAAAAGCGTATCTGAACTTAAGCACAACCTTCAAGCTTACGCCATAAATTTTCATGAAAAAAGCGTTAATAGGGTTTTTAGACTCTTCTAAAATCCGCCCTTTAATGAGCCACACCATTAAAATAGGGACTATCGTAATAGAAAGCATTGCTCCCACTAGCATGGCAAAGGTTTTGGTGTAAGCTAAAGGGGCAAAAAGCTTTTCTTCTTGGCCGGTGAGCGCAAAAATTGGCAAGAAAGAAACCACGATGATCATCAAAGCAAAAAATATCGCGCCCCCCACATGCTTAACCCCTTGCATGATGGCATTGACCCTTTGAATCTCATCTTTCGTATCAATGCGTTGCAAATGCTTGTGAGCGTTCTCCACCATCACAATCGCCGCATCCACCATCGCCCCTATAGCGATCGCAATGCCCCCCAAACTCATGATGCTCGCTTCAATATTGAAATAACGCATGAGCAAGAAACTAATGCACACGCTTAAAGGCAGAGTGATAATCACCACTAAAGCGCTCCTGAAATGCAGTAAGAAAATCGCAATAATGATTAACACAATTACGCTTTCTTCTATGAGCGTGTGGATCAAATTGTCAATGCCTTTTTCAATCAATTCGCTCCTGTCATACACGCTGGTGATTTTCACATCAGGGTTACTCGCTTGTAGGGTGGCGATTTTTTCTTTAATGGCTTTAAGCACCTTATAGGTGTCAGCGTGATAGCGCACCATGACAATCCCGCCTACCACTTCCTTATCGCCATTCAGGTTAGCAGCCCCTCTGCGTGGTTTTGGCGTTATTCTCACGCTGGCTATATCTTTAATCTTTAAAGGGATAGCCCGCTTCTTTTTTAACCACAATTTCTTCTAAATCCTTCCAAAGATTGGATATAGCCATGCGATCTTATAATTTTTTCAAACCCATTTTCTAAAATAACCCCCCCACCGGTATCGTTGTTGGAATTTTTAATCGCGTTAGCGACTTGTTCCAAACTCAAGTTATAGCGGATCAAAGAATCGTTTTGAAGCGTTACTTCATAATCTTTTACAAAGCCCCCCACGCTTGCGACTTCACTCACCCCATCAACCCCTAAAAGTGCGTAGCGGTAATAGAAATCTTGCAAGACTTTCAGATCGCTTAAATTCTTGCTGTCGCTAGATAGGGCGTATTGATACGCCCAGCCAATAGAAGTGGAATCGCTCCCTATTTCCACTTTAGCGTCCTTGGGTAGATTATTCACTCGGTTCAATTGCTCTAAAACCCTATCCCTAGCCCAATACAGATTGACGCCGTCTTTAAAAATGATGTAAATCAAGCCGCTTTCATAGCTAGAAATCCCCCTAACCGTGTCAATGTTAGCGATGCTCATGAAAGTAGAAACTAATGGGTAAGTAACCTGCTCTTGCACGATTTTAGGGCTTTGATTGGGGTAAGTGATTTGCACGACCACTTGAGCGGGGCTTAAATCCGGCAAAGCGTCTAAACGGACGCTTTTTATCGCCCACAAAGAGGCTAAAAAAATGAGTAGAGTGACTAAAGTGGTAAGGAGTTTGTTTTTAACGCTTAAATCAATGATTTTTTCTATCATTCAATAATCCCCATTGTTTTGAGCGTCAGCGTCTAGCACGAATAAAGCGTTATTAGCGACTTCTTCGCCCGCTTCTAAACCCTCTAAAATTTCATAACTCCCATCGCTCAAGCGAACGGCTTTAATTTCTAACGGGCTTAAACCAAAATCGTCTTTTTTAAACACGATAGCTTTCCCCCCTTAATCAAAACCGCTTCTTTAGGCAAAATCTTCATTTTTTTGGTTTTTGAAAGATTTCTACTTGAGCGAACATGTTAGGGTAATAAAGCTGTTGGGCGTTAGGCACATTGAAGCGCGCTTCTAGCATTTTATCTTGCGGGTTTATGATGGGGTTGATGTTTTCAAGCGTGATTTCTTGCTTGCCTTTAATCCGCTTCTACGAACAAGATCGCTTGATGCGTGTTTTTTAAAAACTCTAAATCCTCTTGATTGACTTTAACAAGCGCCCACAATCGGCTTAAATCTATGATCTGAAACAGCTCCTGCCCTTTTTTAATGAAACTCCCTTCATTTAAATCCGGGCTTTTTTTAAAAATAACGCCGTTGAAACGAGAGTAAATAGTGATTTCATTTTGGACTTTATGGCTACTGATGATTTTTTCAATGCTAAAGTTTTCTAGCCCTAGTAGTTTTAATTTTTCTTTAATCGCTCCCACTTGCTGGTTGAATTTCAATGACGATAACAATTCGCTTTGAACGCCCGCTAATTCAGGGGAATACACGCTCAATAACCTGTCGCCCTTTTTAATGGGGGTATAGGTTTTATTCGCATAAAGCTTTTCCACATAGCCATCAAAACGCAGGGTTTGAGAAAAAATCAGCGCTTCATTAGGCTCTAAAATCGCATAATAGCGCCGGCTTTGGGCGAATTCTTTTTCTATGACCTTAGTGGTGGAAATATTAAAACGGGTTTGGCTTTTAGCTTCTTTGGTTTCTTTAATTTCTTGAGTTTTTTGAGCGTTAGCGAATAAGGGGTTAAAAAATAAAATCAAGGCCAACAATAAAAGCCGTTTCATTCTAATCCTTTAAGGTTTTGTAAGGACAAATAAGCGCTATTTAGAGCGCTCAAGGTTTCAAGCTGGGTGATTTGCATAGTGATTTTGTCATTCAAGGCGTTGTAATAAGCGTTGTAATCGCCATTAGTTTTCAAATCAAGTGCATAAATTTGCGCGATTTTTTCATTCTGCCTTACAATTTTATTGATCGCTTCTAGGTTTTTTTGCAAGGTTTCTAATTTTTTAAGGAGTTTTAGGGCCAGGTGGCGCGTTTTGTTTTTGATATTTTCCACTTCGCTTTTAAACACCAAGCTTTCTTTTTTCTTTTGCTCCACCAATTTAGCCTGCTTGCCATAAAGGGGTAAAGGGATAGACAAAGCGACGCTAAACATGTCGTAGTTATAGTATTGTTTGGAGCGGAAATAATACACCCCGGTAACATTCACGTCTTCTAAAAAGCTTTTTTTAGCCAAAGTGATGTCTTTTTGCGCTTTTTCTTCATCAAGCCTAGCGATCGCAATATCGTAATTAGTGGCGCTAATGTTATACAACTCTTGCTCCTTATTAAATTCAAAATTTTTAGGGGCAATGCTTAAAAGCTCGTTTTCTTTAAAAGTCAATTCACCCATGGAATAATGGCTGCTAGAGAGCGCTTCTTCTAAATTGTTTTTTTTGATTTCTAATTGCGATTTTAAAATTTCTAGCTTGGCGATCGCTATTAAATCGGGCGAACTGGAATGGTTGGCTTGATAGAGGGTGTTTTCTAAATTTTTAATCGCTGTCTTTAAAAGCTCTATTTCTTGTTGGTTTTTATAATTTTCAATGCCATTTATCATTAAATTAATCACCAATTGCTGCTTGGTTTTTTTAAGCTCTAATATCTTTTTTTGTTTTTCTAGATTGATCATTTGAGATTGCGTGAGTTTTTTACCATTTAAATCCACTTTTTGAGACAAACCCAAGCTCATGTTTTGCATTAAGGTGCTATCCAGTCTGAAAAAATCGCTCACGTTAGCGTTGTTATAGCCTAAATACAAAATAGGGTTATCCCACTTGCTAACGACTTTTTCTTGAGAATTTAAAGCGTCAATTTGCTCTTGTAGGGCTTGTATTTTTTGATTTTTAGAAAGGTATTTAGCCACAAAAGATTGGATCTCTAAATCTTTAGCCAAACCCAAACTAAAAAGCAGTAACAAGGCTGTTAAAAGGCGTATTGAAACACCCCTTTTATCAAACGCACTTATAAAAGATAGCATGCGCTTATAAATCCAAGCTTGTTTTAGCGCGATAAACTTGGCCCTCTTTAGATTTAATATCCACCCTAACCTGCCATGTCCCGTTCATAGAAAGATTGGTTTTAGCTTCATAAAGGCCGTTTTTTTCACTCACTTGCGCCATTTCTTTCATCGCTGGCATGCCAGGCATTTCAGGCATCATAAACTGCACCCTAACGATAGCTTTTTCTAAAGCCTTACCTTTTAAAGTGGGGCTAAGCACAAAAGTGTTATCGCCTTTAATGGGGTTACCCACGGATTTGATTTTCACTTCCAAATCATTAGCTTTTAGGGTTTGCTCCCATGCGTTCAAACTCATAACCCCCAACGCGCTCATTAAAAATAAAGCGGCTAACTTTTTCATCGTTTTGACCTTTAAATTAAGATAACAAGAAAATCCTTGTTGCGGATGAATGATAACCCTCTTTTGTGTAAAAATTGTGGAAATGGTGTTTAAAAAATTAGGGTTTTTAAGTAGAAGGTATAAGAGTTTATGCTATTTTTTTAAGGTTTTAAAATCAAATTTCAAAGGATTAGCATGCAATTTAGAATTGAACATGACACGATGGGCGAAATCAAAGTAGATGATAGCCAATACTGGGGGGCTCAAACGCAACGCAGTCTTGAAAACTTTAAGATCGGCACTGAAAAAATGCCTAAAGAACTCATTGGCGCGTTTGCCAAACTCAAAAGGAGTCTGGCGGTAGTCAACCACAAGTTAGGGAAATTAAGCCTGGAAAAATCGCAAGCCATTATCAACGCGTGCGATTGCATTTTAAAAGGCGAATTGTGTGGCGAATTCCCGTTGGCGATATGGCAAACAGGGAGCGGGACTCAAACGAACATGAATCTCAATGAAGTCATTGCCAATAAGGCTACCGAAATTTTAGGGGGTAATTTTAGGGAGAAAAAACTCATCCACCCTAACGATGATGTGAACATGTCTCAAAGCTCCAACGACACTTTCCCTACCGCAATGCACATTGTGAGCGTGCTAGAAATCACGCACAAACTGCTCCCTAGTTTGGAGAATTTGTTAAAAACCTTTAAAGACAAAAGCCAACAATTTAAAGAGATTGTCAAAATCGGGCGCACGCATTTACAAGACGCTACGCCTTTAACTTTGGGGCAAGAATTTAGCGGGTATGCGAGCATGCTAGAGCATTCTAAACAACAAATTTTAGAGAGTTTGGAGCATTTAAGAGAATTAGCCATAGGCGGGACGGCCGTAGGCACAGGGCTAAACGCTCATAAAGAATTGAGTGAAAAAGTGGCTGAAGAATTGAGCCAGTTTAGCGGCGTGAAATTCATTTCTGCGCCCAATAAATTCCACGCGCTCACTAGCCATGACGCTATCGCTTATGCGCATGGGGCTTTTAAGGCTTTAGCGGCGAATTTAATGAAAATCGCTAACGATATTAGATGGCTTGCGAGCGGGCCGCGCTGTGGTTTGGGCGAGCTTAATATCCCTGAAAACGAGCCGGGCAGTTCTATTATGCCCGGTAAAGTCAATCCCACGCAATGCGAAGCGATGACCATGGTGGCCGTGCAAGTGATGGGGAATGATACCGCTATTGGCATTGCGGCCAGTCAGGGTAATTTTGAACTGAATGTGTTTAAACCGGTAATCATTTATAATTTCTTGCAAAGTTTAAGGCTGTTGAGCGACAGCATGGAAAGTTTTAATGTCCATTGTGCGATCGGTATTGAACCTAATAGAGAAAAAATTGATTATTACTTGCACCATTCTTTAATGCTAGTAACCGCCCTAAACCCGCATGTAGGCTATGAAAACGCCGCTAAAATCGCTAAAAACGCCCACAAAAAAGGCATTTCTTTAAAAGAAAGCGCGGTGGAATTGAAACTCTTGAGCGCTGAAGATTTTGACAAATTCGTGGTGCCTGAAAAGATGATTGGGCCTAAGGCTTGAAACATGGCTAAGATCAAGGATCAAGATTATGAAATGTGGGCAAGAGAAATTGCGAGAGGGAGTGCTGTAGTGTTTTTTGGGGCTGGCTTTTCAGCTGGCGCTACAGGGTTTGATGGCGAATTGCCCTTGGGCAATCAGCTAAGAGATAAATTAGGTGAATTTTGTGGACTTGAGAGAAAGTATTATGAGACAAAAGATCTGAAAGATGTGGCTGAATATTGCCTACTTGAGAAATCTCGTCAAGAAATTGTTGAAAAACTAAAGGATATTTTTGCAGTTAAGCAACCAAAGGATGAACAAAAAGTTGTTGTAGGATGGCCATGGAAGAGCATTTACACGACAAATTACGATGACTTGGTTTGTTATGCTGGCAAGCAGGTTAATAAAAATATTGATATTTTAACGCTTGAAAGCATGTTGCCAAGTAAATCTAGAAATTTTTGTTTGCATATTAATGGCTGTGTGGATAGATTAGAACCAAAACATTTAGATAACTCTTTCAAATTGAGTCGTTCTTCTTATGTTAATAGCGATGTTTTTGCAAACTTCTTCAAAGTGGAAAGATAAATTTATGAATGATTTGCAATACTCTGCATTGGTGGTGTTTATGGGATATTCTTTAGCGGATATGCCTATTGAGAGAATCTTACTTGCAAAAACTGAAAGCATGCGGAAGAAAACTATCTTTGTGGTTGCAGATCCTAAAAATTCCGATGATGATCCTATTGGCGATAACAAATTTGAAGGGTATGGGAAATTGCTTAAAATTGGTATGGAGTCTTTTGTAAAACAAGATACAAGAATGTTGGCCACAGGATACTAATTTAGGTTTTAACTATTTAGAACAAATAATCATTTCTAATTCATTGGATGTCAATATTAGAGACAATGACTTAAAATTATTTTTTGAGCAAGGTAAGTTTGAAGATGGATGGTTACGAAATGAGGTTTTGCAGTATTTAAGAAATGGGCATCAGATTAGAAAAAGTTTTTTAGGTAAGGGATTCACTCTAGGAGATAAGATAACAGAAGGGATAAAGGATAAATATAGCTTGAAAAGTCCTATTCAGTCAGATTATGTTCCTAAACTAATTCCTAGAAAAGAAGAAATTGATGAAGCTAAACGCGAATTAGCACGAGATAGCGTAGGGATTTTAGGGGTGTTTGGCGAATTAGGGAGTGGGAAAACGATATTTTTAAGACAATTAGCAGTAACGCTTGTTGAAAGTGGTAAATCAGTATATTTTGTTAGGCATGGGGATTTTATTTCTCAAAAAGAAGAAATAGATACCCTACTAAAACAACTTAAAGATGGAAATGAGAAAGCTATAATCTTTATAGATTCTTACTTGAATCAATTAAAAATTTCTCAATACATTGCTAATAAAGTTAGAGAAACTCGCTGTGTCAAATTGATATTGGCAACAAGAGCTGTTGATGGGCATGGCGATGAGGGTTGCAAGTCTATTTCAGAAGACTCATCAGTAGAGATAGGACAGTTGAGCGATTTAGATTTAGGCATTTTTATACAGATTATTAGTTATCTTGGTTTGTGGTCGAGAGATTTGAGTGGAAAATCTTTTAAAAGACAAAAAGGGTATCTTCAAAAAAATTGCAACGCTCAAATGTTGCTTATTTTGCTAGATATATTTAATTCTGAACATATTTATAACGAGCTAGTTAAGAGCTTAAATAATGTTTTAAACGACAAAAAAATAAAAAAGATATTATTTGTTATTTGTTTTTTGCATGTAGCGAATATCACTAGCAAAGACATTGCACTTTTTTCATATTTATTAGGAGATGATGGATTAGGGAATCTTAAATCGCAACATATCAAATAGCTCAGAGCTTTAAACCTATGGATTGACGACGATTCTGGTTCCAGTATTCTAGCTTTATTTATTTTGCACCACATGTTCTCATATAATGAAATCACAGGATATGCTTTTGAGATATTAAAAAGGGTGAGAAACACAGAGAAAAGCTACCATAATTTAAAGTATCAAGCATATCTTAAGTTATTAATTATCGCACTATGAGTCGTGTATTTGGCAAAGAAAAAGATGGAGATAAGGATAAGAAGTTTTACATTTTTGCGTAACTATTATGATGACGCTAAAAGAGAGATTCCAATTCTTATAGAGAATCCTCAGTTTTGGTTGCAATATGCAATATGTCATATATCAATAGGCAAGTTTAAAGAAGCACAAGATTATTTGGATCAAGCGTATGGTAAGGCGAATCAAAAAGATAGCTATGATGTGGATTATATTGATAACCAGCAAGCCCGATTATATATCTATCAAGGAATTGAAACTGAAGATAAGGAAGATGCGTTCAGCTTTTTTAAAAAAGCTGTTGGGTTACTAGGGGAGCGTAGAAAAGAAGATGAATACAAATACAGCATTATTGAAAGTTTTTGGGAATTTTTAGAAAAACATTTTTTGCATTTTGAAAAAGATAAGCAAGAAGTTATTCAGAAAGTTTTGGCGGATCATCATGAAAAGTTTTGTAGTTTTTGTAGGCAAGGTTCATGGTATAAACAAAAAATTATTAGGGGGTGCGAGAAGGTGTTTGAAAAGTATTTGCCTAATCCTGAAAAACCTAATCTCTCAAAAAATTTATCAAGCAAATGATTTTAGGCATTGATGAAGCGGGGAGGGGGTGTTTAGCTGGGTCGCTTTTTGTGGCTGGGGTGGCGTGTAATGACCAAACAGCCTTAGAATTTCTAAAAATGGGTTTAAAAGACAGCAAGAAGCTCAGCCCCAAAAAGCGCTTTTTCTTAGAAGACAAAATCAAAACGCATGGTGAGGTGGGGTTTTTCGTGGTTAAAAAAAGCGCGAATGAAATTGATCATTTGGGCTTAGGGGCGTGTTTGAAACTCGCTATTGAAGAGATTTTAGAAAATGGTTGCTCTTTAGCCAATGAAATAAAAATAGACGGCAACACGGCGTTTGGCTTGAACAAACGCTACCCTAATATACAAACCATCATCAAGGGCGATGAAAAGATCGCTCAAATCGCTATGGCGTCTGTTTTGGCGAAAGCTGCTAAGGACAGAGAAATGCTGGAATTGCACGCTTTGTTTAAGGAATACGGCTGGGATAAGAATTGCGGGTATGGGACTAAACGACATATAGAAGCGATCATTAAGCTAGGGGCTACGCCTTTTCATCGGCATAGCTTCACGCTTAAAAACCGCATCTTAAATCCCAAACTCTTAGAGGTGGAACAACGCCTTGTTTAGAATGGCGCTGAGACGGGTAGCGCTCGTTAAAGAAAGGTCGATGCGTTTGGCTTTAAAGTAAGCGATTAAGTCTTTCAGGCTGAATGAAAGGGAATTGCACCATGACATACACACGATGGTTGGTGGTATCCACGAACCTTTTAGCCAAAATGGATTTAGATGTTAAAAAATCAACAAGCCCGAATAAATGGCTGATAGAGTTATTTTTAACTTGAAGCGCTTTAACAATACGATGGTGCATTTTTTTAGTGATTAAAACGCTTTCTAAAGTGCTGTAAGCGTTCATTCTGGCCCTTAAAAGAGCGATTTCTTCAGCGTTTTTTTCAGGGGGCAAATTATCGTCATAGGGGATGTAATTGGCGTAAAAATCGTTCCTTTTACCGGAAATAGAAGCCGATCCGACATATTGATTGGGCGGGTTCTTTTCTTTAAAAAGATTGATTTTAAGCCAATCAGGATAGTTAATCGTGTCTTTTAAACTATGAGCATGCGCTGTTTGAGCGAAGAGGCCTAGGGGTAACAAGGCGCAGAAACTTAATTTTTTCAATGCGTTCATTATAGCTTCCTTATCTATAAAAAAAATATCCTACGCTTTTAGGGTAGGTGGGTATTTCTCAAAAAGGAGAAGGGATAACTTATAGCGAGTTAGCTTAAGAAAAAATAAAAAATATTAAATAATCAATTAAAAATTTTAGTAATAATATTAAATACATAAATACATAATAATTATTATATCAAAATAGATTGAATATCCAAAGAAAAATCAATGAAATTAAGGTGTTTGTAGGGGGTATTGGTTGCTGAAATGGGGGCGTTGATAGAAACGACTGCAATTTTTAAAAACCCATGTTTGTGGCACCATAGAAGCTGCTTTTCTAAAAAATGGGGCGTGGGGAAAGCGTGGGCGATGAGGGCGAGCTTGTTGGTAGAATTTTTGTGCAAGATAAAAATCCCGTTGTCATGGGAGTAAAGCTCGTAGTTTGGGAATTGCTTGTAAAGCTCTAAAAAAACCATGTTTTCAAAAACGCTTAAAAGCGAAGGGCTAGGGGTTAGGCTATAAGGCAGGGCAAAATCGCACAGATACAATTTGGTTTTATGATTTTCAAAACTAGGGACTAAAAAAAGGATGCGTTGTTTTTCTAGCGCGTGTAACAATTTATAAAGGGTGTCTTTAGAAGTTTTCAGCTCTTTTTTGAATTGCGTATAAAGATAAAAAGCGCTCACAAACTTAGATTGATACGAGCAGATTTTAGCCATTAAGGGGGCGTAAGCTTGAAAGACTAGTTTGATATTTTCTTGTTTTTTTAGGATTTTTTCTTGCTCGTTTTCTGTAAAAAGCGAGTCTAAAGCGTTGCCGTCTCTTAAAAAGCGGTTAAACAGGGTGTTTTTAGGGGTGTTGGGTTTGAAAAAGCTAGTGTATTCTTTAAAATTCAACCCTAACGCATAGCATAAGCTAAAATTGGGTGCTGTTATGGGGCTTAAATAATTAGGGATAAGAACGATTTTAGGGAGCTTAGGCAGGCTGAAATCCAAGCGCTCTATATTGTCTAAAATGAGCAAATCCATTTTCTTTTCCAAATGCCATTTTAAAAGCCACGAGCTTAAGATATTTTTATTCAAACGCATGTCATTGTAATTGAGATACACAGGGTTTTTAAAATCCTTCGCTAGTTTGAGGGCGAAAGTGGTTTTACCGGATTTCATCGGCCCTAAAAGACAGATTTTATCGCTTGATTGCGGGCTTGAAAGCGGGTTGTTTAAAGCCGGCTCTTTAGGGGTTTCAAAAGGCCCAAAAGGGTGCAAGCAAGAAAGGGGCATGAACTTCCTTATAAAGGGGATTGGATTAAGACAATCGTAGCGCATTTTTTTATATTTCCTTATAAAAAGGAAGTAAAAATCTCTAAAAAGCCCTAAAAACAGCAAAAGTTATTGACTAAAGGGCGCATTTTGAGTAGTATTTCAGTTTTTATTTTATTGTTTTATTCTGTTTTGAGTAACGAATGAAACGAGTTCTTTTAGGAGAGTTTATGGAAAAAATCAGGTTGAAGCTCAAAGCTTATGACCATAGAGTGTTGGATCGCTCTGTTGTGGCTATTGTGGAGGCCGTAAAGCGTTCAGGTTCTGAAATTAGAGGGCCTATCCCTTTACCGACTAAGAATAAGCGTTACACCGTTTTACGCTCCCCGCATGTCAATAAGGATTCAAGAGAGCAGTTTGAGATTAGGGTTTATAGCCGATTGATTGATATTATCTCGGCCACCCCAGAAACCGTGGATAGCTTGATGAAGTTGGATTTAGCTCCTGAAGTGGATGTAGAAGTAACTTCTATGGAAACGAAGTAGTCCTAACGCATTGAGATCATAAAATAAGGGTTAGATATGGAATTTTTAGTTCAAAAGATAGGCATGAGCCGCACCATTGACGCTAACAGCACGCCTGTAACCTTGCTTAAAGTCTTGCAAGCGAAAGTGTGCCAGCTAGAAAACGGGAAAGCTTTAGTGGCCTATGCGATGCATAAAAAACACAATAAGGCGATTGAAGGCCAGCAAAAGAAATACCAACTCAGTAAAGAGTTTAACCATTTCGCTACCTTAAAAGCTTCCCAACAACAAGAGTTGGGCGATTTGGATTTGAGCGCTTTAGAAACGCTTAAAAGGGTTAAAGCGAGCTTTAAAACGAAGGGAAGAGGCTTTGCGGGGGTGATGAAGCGTTGGAATTTCCAAGGTGGGCCTGCAGCGCATGGGAGCCGTTTCCACCGCCGCCCTGGTTCTATTGGTAACCGAGAATGGCCAGGAAGAGTGCAAAAGGGTAGGAAAATGGCAGGGCATTATGGCAATGAGCTAGTTACTTGCCAAAACGAGGTGCTCTCTTTTGATAAAGAAAGTATGGTGTTAGTGCTAAAGGGTTCAGTGGCCGGCTTTTCTGGGGCTTATGGACGCATCAGAGCGGTATAAAACCATACATTGAATATAATATAAAGGGTTTGATATGAGTAAGGCCATCGTTTTAGACAGCCATTTGAAAGAAAAGGGTAGCGTGGAGTTACCTAAAAGATATGAGGGTATCAACAGCCATAACCTCTATCTTTATGTGAAACATTATTTATCTTCTGCGCGCGCTAATACCGCTAAAAGTAAAAACCGCGCTGAAGTGAGCGGGGGCGGTAGGAAGCCTTGGGCGCAAAAAGGGGGCGGAAGAGCCAGAGCAGGGAGCATCACTTCGCCTGTGTTTGTGGGTGGGGGTGTCTCTCATGGGGCTACGAATAAGCGCAATTACAACCTTAAAATCAACAAAAAACAAAAACGCTTGGCTTTAGAATACGCTTTAGAAGAAAAAGCGCAAGCGAACAAGCTTTTTGTGGTGGAAAAAATCGCTATAAAAGGCGTGGTTGAAGACAACAAAAGAAAGCATTTGACTAAAGAAGCCAACCAAATGTTCCAGGCTTTAGAGCAACGAGACACTTTGTTTGTGTGCATGAACATGGACGAATACACCGAGTTAGCCTTTAGTAACCTTAAAAAATGCCTTGTTATTGATGTGAGCGAGTTAAACGCTTATCTTTTGGCGGCGTTTAGCTCTGTGGTGATGGAAGAAGCGGCGTTTCAGCATGCGGTGCAAGATAAGACAGAGGAGTAAAAAATGGCAGACATCATGGATATAAAGTCAATTCTTTACACTGAAAAGTCATTAGGATTGCAAGAAAAAGGTGTTTTAGTGGTCCAAACGGCTCAACATGTAACTAAAAACCAGCTCAAAGAAGTGTTTAAAACTTACTTTGGCTTTGAGCCTTTGAAAATCAATTCTTTGAAACAAGAAGGTAAGGTGAAACGCTTTAGAGGGAAGCTTGGACAAAGAAAGTCGTTTAAGAAATTTTATGTGAAAGTTCCAGAGGGCGCTAGCATTGCCGCCCTTGGCGCTTAAGAAAGGAGAAAGCGTTATGGCGATTAAAACTTATAAGCCCTACACCCCAAGCAGACGCTTCATGTCGGTGTTGGACTCTAAAGACATTACCGCAAAAAGCAGTGTCAAAGGCTTACTCACTAAGCTTAAAGCGACAGCAGGGAGGAACAATAACGGGCGAATCACCAGCCGCCACAAAGAGAGAGGGGCTAAAAAACTCTACCGCATTATTGATTTCAAGCGCAACAAATACAACATTGAAGCGGAAAGTAGTTGCGATTGAGTATGATCCTTACAGAAACGCGCGCATCGCTCTTGTAGTCTATCCTGATGGGGACAAACGCTATATTTTACAGCCAAGCGGTTTGAAAGTGGGCGATAGCGTTATCGCTGCTGAAGGCGGTTTGGATATTAAAGTGGGCTTTGCGATGAAGTTAAAAAATATCCCCATAGGAACGGTGGTGCATAACATTGAAATGCATCCAGGGGCTGGTGGGCAATTAGCCAGAAGTGCAGGAATGAGCGCTCAAATCATGGGTAGGGAAAATAAATACACCATTCTTAGGATGCCAAGCTCTGAAATGCGCTACATTCTAAGCGAATGCATGGCGAGTATTGGCGTGGTAGGGAATGAGGATTTTATCAATGTCTCTATCGGTAAGGCAGGGCGTAACCGCCATAGAGGCATTCGCCCACAAACTCGTGGTAGCGCTATGAACCCAGTGGATCATCCGCATGGTGGGGGTGAGGGTAAAACAGGGACAAGCGGTCATCCTGTATCGCCTTGGGGCACTCCGGCTAAGGGCTATAAAACGAGAAAGAAAAAAGCTAGCGACAAGCTCATCATTTCCAGAAAAAAACATAAATAAAGGGTTAAAGAATGTCTAGGTCAATTAAAAAGGGTCCTTTTATAGACGACCACTTGATGAAAAAAACGCTCAAGGCAAAAGAGGGTAAGGATAACCGCCCGATTAAAACATGGTCTAGAAGAAGCACCATTTTGCCTGAAATGATTGGTTTTACTTATAATGTGCATAACGGAAGCGGTTTTTGTCCCTGTGTATATCACAGAAAACCATGTGGGTTATAAGTTAGGGGAATTCGCTCCTACAAGAACTTTTAAAGGGCACAAAGGCAGTGTCCAAAAAAAGATTGGCAAGTAAGGGGGTAGAATGAGTAAAGCGTTATTAAAATTTGTGCGGTTATCTCCTACTAAAGCCAGATTGATTGCAAGACAGATTCAAGGCATGAACGCTGAATTAGCGATCGCTAGTTTGGAATTTACGCCCAATAAAGCGGCTAGAGTGCTTTCAAAAGTGGTGGCTTCTGCGGTCGCTAACGGATCTTTAGACGCCAAGAGCGCTCTGATTGTTTCTTGCAGAGTGGATGCTGGCCCTGTGCTTAGGCGCTCCATTCCAAGGGCTAAAGGCAGAGCCACAGCCATTAGAAAGCCAACATCTCATGTATTCGTAGAAGTAGCAGAAGGGAAAGAAATGAAATCTTCTAAAAGCCATAAGAAAAATCAAGCAGAAGGTAAGTAGGGCATGGGACAAAAAGTTAATCCGGTAGGTTTAAGATTAGGTATTAATAGGAATTGGACTTCCAGATGGTTCCCTAGTGCTCGCACCGCTCCAAGCAATATTGATGAAGACAATAAGATTAGGAAATTCCTTAAAAAAGAGCTTTATTATGCCGGCGTGAGCGAGATTGTGATTGAAAGAGCGGCTAAAAAACTGCGCTGTTACGGTCGTAGCGGCTCGCCCAGGGCTTATCATTGGTAAAAAAGGCGTGGATATTGAAAAAGTCAAAGAAGGCTTAAAAACGCTCATCAAAAAAGAAGTCTCCATTAATATTAAAGAAGTCAAACGCCCCCAAGCTGACGCCCAATTAGCCGCAGAAAATGTAGCCACCCAACTAGAAAAAAGGGTCGCTTTCCGCCGCGCGATGAAAAAAGTCATGCAAGCGGCGTTAAAATCCGGTGCTAAAGGGATCAAGGTGCGCGTTTCTGGCCGTTTAGCAGGGGCTGAAATCGCTCGCACCGAATGGTATATGGAGGGGCGCGTGCCTTTACACACCTTAAGGGCTAAAATTGATTACGGCTTTGCTGAAGCGATGACGGTATATGGTATTATTGGCGTGAAAGTGTGGATTTTCAAAGGGGAAGTTTTGCAAAAAGGCATCCAATTTGAGAAAAAAGAAGAGGCTAAAGAAGAAAGAGAGCCTAGAAGAAGCAGAAGAGGGAGGCAATAATCATGTTAATGCCAAAAAGAACAAAATACAGAAAGCAAATGAAAGGGCGCAATCGTGGGAAAGCCCATCGTGGTAATTCCATTGCGTTTGGGGATATTGCGATTAAAGCCATAGAGCATGGGAGGATTGATTCACGCCAGATTGAATCCGCAAGGGTGGCTATGACAAGGCACATTAAAAGAGCGGGTAAGGTGTGGATTAGAGTATTCCCTGATAAGCCTTTGACCGCTAAACCTTTAGAAACCAGGATGGGTAAAGGTAAAGGCTCTGTGGAAAAATGGGTGATGAATATCAAGCCGGGCAGAATCGTTTATGAAATGCTAGGCATTGAAGAAGGACTAGCGAGAGAAGCTTTAGCACTAGCTCAGAGCAAACTTCCTTTTAAAACCAAAATTGTAACTTGTGAGAGCGAAAATGAAATATACTGAATTGAAAGATAAGAGTATCAAGGAATTAGAAGAGTTGTTGCATGCTAAAAAAGCGGAGCTTTTTGAGTTGCGCGTTAAGTTAAAGGCTATGCAATTGAGTAATCCTAATGAGATTAAGAAAGCCAGAAGAAATATCGCTCGCATTAACACGGCTATTAACGCGTATTATTCTTCTAGCGTTGAGTAAAAAAGGGTAAGCAATGAATACAAAAGAGCCGCATAAAAGGCTGGTGCAAGGCAAGGTTATCAGCAAGTTTGCTGAAAAAAGCGCTGTGATTCTTGTGGAAAGAAAAGTGGTGCATGAAAAATACCGCAAGATTGTTAAAAAATTCAAAAAATACACCATCCATGATGAAAACAATCAGGTGAAAGTAGGGGATTTTGTGAGCGCGATTGAGTGCAGACCGCTTTCTAAAACCAAGTCTTTCACGCTTAAAGAAATTTTAGTAGTGGGAGTATAAGCATGATACAGAGTTTTACAAGATTGAATGTCGCTGACAATAGCGGCGCTAAAGAAATCATAGTGCATTAAGGTGTTAGGAGGCAGTCATAAACGCTATGCGAGCGTGGGTAGCGTGATCGTGGCTTCCGTGAAAAAAGCTATCCCTAATGGTAAGGTGAAGCGCGGTCAAGTAATCAAAGCCGTTGTGGTGAGAACGAAAAAAGAAATCCAAAGGAAAAATGGTTCTTTAGTGCGTTTTGATGACAATGCGGCAGTGATTTTGGACGCTAAAAAAGATCCTGTTGGCACAAGGATTTTTGGGCCAGTGAGCCGAGAAGTGCGTTACGCTAATTTCATGAAAATTATTTCTCTAGCGCCGGAGGTTGTATAATGAAAAGCGAAATCAAGAAAAATGACATGGTGAAAGTCATTGCAGGAGACGATAAGGGCAAGGTCGCTAAGGTTTTAGCGGTGTTGCCTAAGACTTCTCAAGTGGTTGTTGAAGCGGTGTAAGGTGGTGAAAAAAGCGATTAAACCTACTGATGATAACCCTAAAGGGGGCTTTATCCATAAAGAAAAGCCCATGCACATTTCCAATGTGAAGAAAGCCTAAGGAGTTGGATATTATGTTTGGTTTGAAACAATTTTATCAAAATGAAGTGAGAACAAAACTCGCTCAAGAATTAGACATCAAAAACCCCATGCTTTTACCCAAGCTAGAAAAAATCGTTATCAGCGTGGGCGCTGGGGCTTATGCAAAAGACATGAAAATCATGCAAAATATCGCGCAAACGATTTCTTTGATTGCAGGGCAAAAGGCGGTTATCACTAAGGCGAAGAAATCCGTTGCAGGCTTTAAGATCAGAGAAGGCATGGCGGTAGGGGCGAAAGTTACCTTAAGGAATAAACGCATGTATAATTTCTTAGAAAAGCTGATTGTGATTTCGTTACCCAGAGTGAAAGACTTTAGAGGGATTTCACGAAATGGTTTTGATGGGCGTGGGAATTACACCTTTGGGATCAATGAGCAGTTGATTTTCCCGGAAGTGGTTTATGATGATATTATGGTCAGTCATGGCATGAACATCACTATGGTAACTTCTACAGACAACGATAAAGAAGCGTTCAAGTTGTTAGAATTGCTTGGATTGCCTTTTGCAAAAGTGAGATAAGGGGTTAATATGGCTAAAAAATCAATGATAGCAAAGGCTCAAAGGAAACCAAAATTTCAAGTAAGGGCTTATACCAGATGTCGCATTTGTGGGAGACCTCATTCGGTTTATAGGGATTTTGGACTTTGTAGGGTGTGCCTAAGAAAAATGGGCAGTGAGGGACTCATCCCAGGCTTGAGAAAAGCCAGTTGGTAAGGATAAGATATGGTAAATGATATAATTGCAGATTCATTAACTCGTTTGAGAAACGCTTCTATGCGCCGCTTAGAATTCACACAGCTTTATTACGCAAAGATCGTGGTTTCTATTTTAGAGATTTTTAAAGAAAAGGGTTTCATTAAAGATTTCAATGTCAAAGATAAAGACAAGAAACAATCGGTTTATGTGCAGTTGGCTTATGATGAAAAAGGGCATTCAAAAATCAGCGAAGTGAAGCGCCTAAGCAAGCCCGGTCGTCGTGTGTATAAGCAAAAAAACGAGTTGAAGCGCTTTAAAAATGGCTATGGCGTGATTGTGGTAAGCACTTCTAAGGGGGTGATCACTAACGAAGAAGCTTACAGACAAAATGTCGGTGGCGAAGTGCTTTGCAGCATTTGGTAAAGGATTAAAAATGTCAAGAATCGGGAAAAGAATCATTGAAATCCCAAGCTCTGTGCAAGCGAGCGTGGAAGGGAGTAAGCTTCTTTTTAAAAACAGCAAAGAAAAGCATGAGTTAGAAACTCACAACCGAGTGAAAATCACGCTTGAAAACAACCAATTGAGCTTCCAGCCTGTGGGCGAAGACGCGCAGTCTAGGGCTTATTGGGGGACTTATGGGGCTTTAGCGAATAACATTGTAATAGGCTTAAGCACTGGCTTTAGTAAGACTTTAGAAGTCAATGGCGTGGGCTATAAGGTGGCCTTGGGTCATAAAACTTTGGATTTGAGCTTGGGTTTTAGCCACCCAGTGAAATACCCCATTCCAGCAGGGATTGAAATGGTGGTGGAAAAAAACACGATCACTATCAAAGGGAGCGATAAGCAACAAGTAGGGCAAGTCGCCGCTGAAATCAGGAGCTTCAGACCCCCAGAGCCATACAAGGGTAAGGGCGTGAAATACAGCAATGAAGTCATTATTAGAAAAGCTGGTAAGACAGCTAAAAAATAAATAAGGTGGAGTGATGAACGCGAAAGCATTGTATAAAAAGAAAGCCTTAAGGGATCGCCGAAAATTAAGGATTAAAAGCAAACTCTTGGGCGATAAATTAAGGCCTAGGGTGAGCGTTTTTCGTTCGAATCGCTATTTCTATGCACAAGCGATTGATGATATTAAACAAAGCACCATAACGCATATTGATGGCAGGAAAATGGGCTTTAAAAACACGCAAGAAGACGCTAAAAAATTAGGCGCTCTCTTTGCTGAAGAATTGAAAAAAGCAGGGATTGAGCGAGCGGTTTATGACAGGAATGGCTATCTCTATCATGGCGTGGTGGCAGCGTTTGCTGAAAGCTTGAGAGAGAATGGGATCGCTCTATGACAGAAAGGAAAGGTATGGAAGAGATTAACAGAGAAGAGTTTCAAGAAGTTGTTGTGAATATTGGCCGTGTAACCAAAGTGGTTAAGGGCGGTAGGCGGTTTCGTTTTAACGCTTTAGTGGTTGTGGGCAATAAAAATGGGCTTGTAGGCTTTGGTTTGGGCAAGGCTAAGGAAGTCCCTGATGCGATTAAAAAAGCGGTAGATGATGCGTTTAAAAACCTGATTCATGTAACGATTAAAGGCACGACTATCGCTCATGATATTGAGCATAAATACAACGCGAGCCGTATTTTACTCAAACCGGCAAGTGAGGGAACGGGAGTGATTGCTGGGGGTTCAACGCGCCCTATCGTGGAATTAGCAGGCATTAAGGATATTCTAACCAAATCTTTAGGCTCCAACAACCCCTATAATGTGGTGCGCGCGACTTTTGACGCTTTAGCGAAAATCAAGGCGTAGTTAAAAAGGAGATATGATAATGGGATTAGAAAATTTAAAACCGGCTAAAGGTAGCGTTAAGAAAATCAAACGAGTGGGCCGTGGTCAAGGAAGCGGCATGGGAAAAACGGCCACAAGAGGCGGTAAAGGTCAAACCGCAAGGACAGGTTATAAGGCTAAAAGAGGCTTTGAAGGAGGGCAACAACCCTTATAACGCCGTTTGCCTAAAATAGGTTTTAGGACTAAAGATTCTCATATCTATTCTATCAATGTGGAAAAGAATGAAGCGATTAAAAATTTAGAAGAAATCACTTTTTCAAGCTTGCGCACTTTACACCATTTCCCCCTTTATATTGAGGGCGTGAAATTGATCGGTAAAGACGCTAAAAACTTGGCTTCTAAAATTAAAGATGAGAGAATCAAAACAAGCGGGCAGAAATAATGCCCTTATCAGCTTGATTTAAGAGGAATAAGTTATTATGAATAAAGCTATTGCTAGTAAGATACTCATCACTTTGGGTTTTTTATTTCTCTACAGAGTCTTAGCTTATATCCCCATTCCTGGCGTAGATTTAGCAGCGATCAAGGCTTTTTTTGACAGCAATTCCAACAACGCTTTGGGGTTGTTTAACATGTTTAGCGGGAATGCGGTTTCTCGCTTGAGCATCATCTCTTTGGGTATCATGCCCTATATCACTTCTTCAATTATCATGGAGCTTTTGAGCACGACTTTCCCCAACCTGGCTAAAATGAAAAAAGAGCGAGACGGCATGCAAAAATACATGCAAATCGTGCGCTATTTGACCATTTTAATCACCCTAATCCAAGCGGTGAGCGTTTCAGTGGGCTTAAGGAGCATTAGTGGAGGAGCCAATGGAGCGATCATGATTGATATGCAAGTTTTTATGATCGTTTCAGCGTTTTCAATGCTTACAGGGACGATGCTACTCATGTGGATAGGGGAGCAAATCACGCAAAGGGGCGTGGGGAATGGGATTAGCCTCATTATTTTTGCCGGGATTGTTTCAGGGATCCCATCAGCTATTTCAGGCACATTCAATTTGGTCAATACGGGCGTGATCAATATTTTAATGCTCATTGGTATTGTGCTGATTGTTTTAGCGACTATTTTTGCGATCATCTATGTGGAATTAGCTGAACGCAGGATCCCTATTTCTTATGCGCGTAAAGTGGTGATGCAAAACCAGAACAAGCGCATCATGAATTACATTCCCATTAAGTTGAATTTAAGCGGGGTGATCCCCCCTATTTTCGCTTCAGCTTTGCTCGTGTTCCCTTCTACGATCTTACAGCAAGCCACAAGCAACAAAACCTTGCAAGCGATTGCGGATTTTTTAAGCCCGCAAGGGTATGCGTATAATATTTTGATGTTCTTACTCATTATCTTTTTTGCTTACTTTTATTCTTCTATCGTGTTCAATTCTAAGGATATTGCGGATAATTTGAGGCGTAATGGCGGGTATATTCCAGGGCTTAGGCCTGGAGAGGGGACTTCATCGTTTTTAAATTCTGTAGCGAGCAAGCTCACTTTGTGGGGTTCATTGTATTTAGCGCTCATCTCTACCGTGCCTTGGATTTTGGTTAAGGCTATGGGCGTGCCTTTTTACTTTGGAGGCACAGCGGTGCTGATTGTGGTCCAAGTCGCTATTGATACCATGAAAAAGATTGAAGCGCAAATTTATATGAGCAAGTATAAAACTTTAAGCGCGGTAGGCTTTTAATGGCAATCTCTATTAAAAGCCCAAAAGAAATCAAAGCCCTAAGAAAAGCCGGGGAATTAACCGCACAAGCGTTAGCCCTTTTAGAGCGAGAAGTAAGGCCTGGGGTTTCACTTTTAGAGCTGGATAAAATGGCTGAAGATTTTATCAAATCCTCTCATGCTAGGCCTGCTTTTAAGGGGCTCTATGGATTCCCTAACTCTGTGTGCATGTCCTTAAATGAGGTGGTCATTCATGGCATTCCTACGGATTATGTTTTACAAGAAGGGGATATTATAGGCTTGGATTTGGGGGTGGAGGTGGATGGCTATTATGGCGATTCGGCAATCACTCTCCCCATAGGCGCGATAAGCCAGCAAGATGAAAAATTGCTCGCTTGCTCTAAAGAGAGCTTGATGCATGCCATTAGTTCAATTAGAGTGGGCATGCATTTTAAAGAATTGAGTCAGATTTTAGAGGGCGCTATTACAGAAAGAGGCTTTGTGCCTTTGAAGGGATTTTGCGGGCATGGCATTGGTAAAAAACCCCATGAAGAGCCAGAAATCCCCAACTACCTAGAAAAAGGCGTCAAAGCTAATAGCGGCCCTAAAATCAAGGAGGGCATGGTATTTTGTTTAGAGCCTATGGTGTGTCAAAAACAGGGCGAGCCTAAAATACTAGCGGATAAGTGGAGCGTGGTTTCAGTGGATGGGCTTAACACAAGCCACCATGAGCATACTATCGCCATAGTTGGCAATAAAGCAGTGATTCTTACGGAGCGTTAATGGCAAGAGATGATGTTATAGAAGTGGATGGGAAAGTGATTGAGGCGTTGCCTAACGCTACTTTTAAGGTGGAATTAGACAATAAGCATGTGGTGTTGTGCCGTATTTCTGGAAAGATGCGTATGCACTATATTAGGATTGCTTTAGGCGATAGGGTTAAGCTAGAGCTTACGCCCTATAGCTTAGACAAGGGTCGGATAACTTTTAGATATAAATGAATTTAAGGGTTATTTCAATGAAAATATGTTAGTATAAAAGTTTTTAGTAGTGCCTAATTTTTTCAAAGGAGAAAAATCATGAAAGTCAGGCCATCAGTGAAAAAGATGTGCGATAAGTGCAAAATCATTAAAAGAAGGGGTGTTATTAGAGTGATCTGTGCTACCCCCAAACACAAACAAAGACAAGGATAAAGCATGGCAAGGATTGCTGGTGTGGATTTACCAAAAAAGAAGAGAGTAGAGTATGCCCTTACCTATATTTATGGGATTGGGCTTAAGAGTTCTAGAGAGATTTTAGAAGCGGTAGGCATTTCTTTTGACAAACGCGTGCATGAATTGAGCGAAGATGAAGTGTCTAGCATCGCTAAAAAAATCCAGCAAAGCTACTTAGTAGAGGGCGATTTGCGTAAAAAAGTTCAAATGGATATTAAATCTTTAATGGACTTAGGGAATTATCGTGGGATCAGGCATCGTAAGGGTCTTCCTGTAAGAGGCCAAACCACTAAAAATAATGCTAGGACTCGTAAGGGTAAGAAAAAAACCGTGGGTAGCAAGTAGCAAATAAGGAGATGATGATTTAATGGCTAAGAGAAATGTAGTGGCTAAAAAGAAAGTAGTCAAAAAGAATATTGCTAGAGGGGTTGTTTATATTTCAGCGACCTTTAATAATACCAACATCACTATCACTGATGAGAATGGGCAATGTGATTTGCTGGAGCACGGCGGGCGGTTTAGGGTTTAAAGGCTCTAAAAAATCCACTCCTTATGCGGCCCAACAAGCTGTAGAAAGCGCTCTAAGCAAGGCTAGAGAGCATGGCGTTAAAGAAGTGGGCATTAAGGTTCAAGGGCCAGGTAGTGGGCGTGAGACCGCTATTAAGAGCGTGGGCGCGACAGAGGGCGTTAAAGTGCTTTGGATTAAAGACATCACCCCGCTCCCTCATAATGGTTGCAGACCCCCTAAAAGAAGAAGAGTGTAAGGAGGCTTTATGGCAAGATATAGAGGTGCAGTAGAAAGACTAGAAAGGCGTTTTGGGGTTTCTTTAGCCTTAAAAGGTGAAAGGCGATTGAGCGGGAAGAGCGCGCTAGATAAGAGGGCTTATGGGCCAGGTCAGCATGGGCAAAGGCGTGCTAAGACTTCTGATTACGGGTTGCAGTTGAAAGAAAAGCAAAAAGCTAAAATGATGTATGGCATTTCTGAAAAGCAATTCAGGAGTATTTTTGTGGAAGCCAATCGCTTGGACGGCAATACGGGTGAAAACCTTATCCGCTTGATTGAAAGAAGATTGGATAATGTCGTTTATCGCATGGGGTTTGCGACCACTAGAAGCTCTGCTAGGCAATTGGTAACGCATGGGCATGTGCTTGTGAATGGTAAGCGTTTGGATATTCCCTCTTATTTCGTGCGTTCAGGGCAAAAAATTGAGATCAAAGAAAAAACCAAGAGCAACCCTCAAGTGGTATGCGCGATGGAATTGACAGCTCAAACAGGGATTGTGCCATGGATTGATGTGGAAAAAGATAAAAAATACGGCATCTTCACCCGCTACCCCGAAAGAGAAGAAGTGGTTGTCCCTATTGAAGAAAGACTCATTGTAGAATTGTATTCTAAGTAAGGGGTTAGAGCATGAAAGTTATCAAAACAGCACCTTTGATCCCATCAGAAATTAAGGTGCTAGAGAAAGAGGGCAATCGGGTTAAGATTTCTCTGGCTCCATTTGAGTTTGGTTACGCTGTTACGCTCGCTCATCCTATTAGAAGACTCTTGCTTTTAAGCTCTGTGGGGTATGCTCCTGTAGGTTTAAAGATTGAGGGCGTCCATCATGAGTTTGACTCATTAAGGGGGGTTACTGAAGATGTGTCGCTTTTTATCATGAATTTAAAGAATATCCGCTTTATAGCCAAGGCGTTGGTGGGGCAGGATAGCTCTTTAGAAAACCAATCGGTTGTGGTGGATTATTCTTTTAAGGGACCTATGGAGCTTAGGGCTAGGGATTTGAATTCTGAGCATATAAAAATCGTCAATCCGGAAATGCCCCTAGCGACAATCAACGAAGACGCTCAATTGAATTTTTCGCTCATTATCTATAAAGGAATGGGGTATGTCCCAAGCGAAAACACAAGGGAATTGATGCCTGAGGGCTACATGCCACTAGACGGCTCTTTCACGCCGATTAAAAAGGTCGTTTATGAGATTGAAAATGTTTTGGTTGAGGGCGATCCCAACTATGAAAAAATCATTTTTGATATTGAAACAGACGGGCAGATTGACCCTTATAAAGCGTTTTTATCAGCGGTGAAAGTGATGAGCAAGCAACTAGGCGTTTTTGGCGAAAGACCCATTGCTAACACGGAGTATTCAGGCGATTACGCTCAAAGAGATGACGCTAAAGACTTGAGCGCTAAAATTGAAAGCATGAATTTGAGCGCTAGGTGTTTTAATTGCTTGGATAAAATCGGCATCAAGTATGTGGGTGAATTGGTTTTGATGAGCGAAGAAGAGCTTAAGGGCGTGAAAAACATGGGTAAAAAATCCTATGATGAAATCGCTGAAAAATTGAATGATTTGGGCTATCCGGTAGGCACAGAATTAAGCCATGAACAAAGAGAGAGTTTAAAGAAAAGATTAGAAAAATTAGAAGATAAAGGAGGTAACGACTGATGAGACACAAACACGGATACCGCAAGCTTGGGAGAACCAGCTCGCACAGAAAGGCGTTATTAAAGAATTTAGCGATCGCTTTGATTGAGCATAACAAAATTGAAACAGGGATTTATAAGGCTAAGGAATTGCGCAGTTACATTGAGAAATTAACGACAGCGGCTCGTGTGGGCGATTTTAATGCACACCGCCATGTTTTTGCCTATTTGCAAAACAAAGAAGCCACCCACAAGCTTGTAACTGAAATCGCGCCCAAATACGCGCAAAGGAATGGCGGATACACCAGGATCCAACGCACCACCTTTAGAAGAGGGGACGCTTCCACTCTAGCCACCATTGAATTTGTATGAAATTTGATGAACTGCTAGCCAAGATTTAGTCTTGGTTGGTGGTTATCGCTTTGATTTTATCTTTTTAAAAGAAGCGCTTAAAAGCTTTGATCTTATTTTATTGATTATAAAATTTAAAAATGCTAAAAGCGTTTCTGTAATCAAAATATAAAAGAGCTTAGTTAAGCGATAACCTCCAAACTGCAAAAATAAAGTAACTAAAACCCCAATTTTAAAAAATTAAAATAAACTCAAAACTCGCTTCTATCCCACCCTTTAATTGAGCGGTATTTCTTGCATTTTTATTAAGGCTTCTAATTTGGTTTGATGATTTTAAGAAATCCAACTGCTGGAGATTGAGTTAGATGGATTGTTTTTTTTAGACATGCTAGATCTTGGTTATTTTTTATGCTAAACTGCTTTGGATTTTAGCCGATATGAGTGATGGGTTGATTTGTTCGCTTTGTAGTGGTTTTGTTAAAAAATTATGAACTCCTATCATTGTGTCCGCCACACAATGCACATTAAAAACACTAAACCTACCACCTCCACGCAAAGCGAGACTGAATCAATCTTTCTCTACTTGCTAACTCAAATGCTTCTTAACTTGACACAATATACAGACAAAAACTTGCCTAACAAAACCCGCTCATAAGAATTTTTGATACACCAACACCACCGATTTAGGTGTAGAGCTAAGGCTAAAAAAATGATCTGTAGCTTCATTGAGCGAACCAGAAAAGAGCGTTTTTAAACGCAAGTTTTTTAAGGGGTATTTGAGGTTTTTAGAAGTGAATTGGGCTTGAAGATCCAGGCTAAAAAGCGAGATTTGTTCCCCTTTAAAACTAGGTAAAGTAAAAGGGGTTTCTAGCACCCTAAAAAGACCATAATCGCTTATGGCTTGGATTTTTTGGCAAAATTTAAAATACTCCAACAATAAAAAAGTGTTCGCTAAGGCGTGATCTTCTCGCTTGCCATTCAACCCTAAAAAAATAAAGTCATCAAAGCCTTTATTCAAAGCATAAAAAAAGGCTTTGGATAAATCGTTGCTGTTTTGTTCGCTCACGCGTATAGGGTTATACAAAGCTTTCAAATGCGAATCAATGCTATCTCAGATCGCCTATAACAACGCTGGGTTTGAATTGAAGTGCATGCAATGATGTAACAGCCCCATCGCATGCGATTAAAAAGGGAGCGTTTTTTAAAAGGTCTAAGCATTTTTTAGATTTAGGAAACTCCCCATTCGCTAAAATCACTGCTTGCATGACTGGTTCCACCGGTTAAAATAATACAAGCCAATAAAAAGGTATAGGATCGTTGTGAAGAATTGCACCAAGCTCTCTGTAGAAATTTGGAAAATACAAAACCACACGATAATGGACACGATATTCCCCAAAGTCATTAAAACATAACTCTCCATATAACGCAAAACCTGCAAAATAAAAGCAATAATAAAGATGACGAAATTAAAACTCTCTGCCCATAAAAAATTCGTTTTAATCTCTTTAAAAAACAAAGCGCTCACATAAGTTAAAACCCCTATGCCTAAAATGAGCGCAAAACGCCAATTTTTGGGAAGTTTTTGAGCCTTGATAACGCCCTCATGCCGCTCTGTCTTTTTCCATGCGAACAGCCCATAAATCGTTACTGGCATATACAAAAAAAGGCATAAAATCACATCAGCGTTTAATTTCCACTGATAAGCGACATAAGCGTAACTCAAATTATAAACAAGACCAAACACAAAGCAAATCGTTTGCCTTTCTCCGGCAAAAAACGCATACAAAACCCCACTAAGCCCTGCTAAAAGATTGATAAACGAGCCTTTGACAAGAATATTAGTGATGGTTAAAAACACGCAAGAAAGAATGAGCGTGGCGTAAAATCGTTTGGATAGTTGGGTGGTTATTAACATGCTATTTCCTTACGCAAGAATTACCTTGACAAGTTCTACGGGTTTGATCTCAGCCTTTTAAAAACTTAGCGTTTTTAAAAAGCACCCCTTAAATGCTCCTTATTGTAACACAAATCAGTGAGAACGCGCTTTAAAGTTTCTTTAATTTTTTACTCCCCCCTCCATATTAATGCCATTTAGGTTAAATCACCACCCTAATTTAGCGCAAAGCCTAGAACAAATCCCAAAACACACAAGAAAGCCAAGCATAACCAAACCCTCTATAAGGAAAGTGCTAGGATGCCCACAATACGCCGAGATCTCATGGATAGCGGCAATAAAGGGCATCGTTAAAAGTGCCATATAAAAATCCCTTAGCCTTGATCCTAACACAGCGTTATAAAACATGCCAAAAAACCTAGCCTTAAAAATGGCTTTCAAAAACTTGGGGTATTCTACTTGTAAGGATTTATAACAATCCCTACCTCGTGGGTCAAATAAAAGGTTAGACAATAGGGTTGCTATTAAAAGCGTTAGCCATGCGTAATAGCTATCTTTAGGGTTAAAAAGGATATCGCCTTGGCTCCAAGGAAATGTAGACAGACATCCAGCATAGACTATGGCCACTGCCCATTGATATTCCCAGTCGCTCAAACGATTTTTGATATTCATGCTCTCTCCTTTCTTGCCCAAAGCTACCTATCATACACGAAATGACGATCATAGGTGGGTTCTCTTGGGGTTTGTGGCTCTCTATCAACGCCACGGATATAATCTTCTACCCTATCGCCTATTTCACGACCAAATTCTCTCCCTACTCCACCACCAACAAATCTCCCTAATCCAATACCCAATGGACCTCCAGGAGTCCCAATTGCTCCGCCCATTGCACCACCCACTGCACCCCCAACAGCTCCTCCTAAAAATCTGCCTAATTCACCCCTTGCCTCTATTTTAGGACTAGCTATAGCCACATTAGCCATTGCACCGCATAAAACCACTACACAACTAAATGCTTTTAATCCACTCATAACAAATCCTTTCATCAATTGAGATTCAAGGCATGTTTGGCACACCTTGATAAGAATATTTATACCACAACCCTATTAAAAACATTGTTATAGATCGGAAAAAGATCACAAGAAGCTCAATAAGTGTTTTGTTTATTCACAAATTACAGGATTAAGGTAAATCATTGGTTTTATGGTTTTAGTATTTTTTAAGCGTTTTAGAGCGTTAAGTTTCAAGCATTAAAGCCTTTAATTGCGTTTTTACACCAACCGCTTAAAAATTGAACGCCTATTTTGAATATATTAGACGCTTTTTTATTTTTATGCTAAACTATCTGAAGTTTTGGTCGATATGACTTCATACAGAGGTTAAACCAATCATAAATGGTAAGGTTGATTCCATCTCGCTCTGTAATAGGTTTGAAACCATGCATCTAAGATTGACTCCTATCTTGTAAGTGCCATACTACAAGTTCCCATAATAAAAACTTCTAAAAATCAAAACCTACAGAGTGAGATGGAATTAACCTTTTTATGATTGCAAAGGATAGCCAATCTTAAACAACCAATACAAGCCCCATAATATCATTAACCGCTATTCAAAATCACAGATATTTTAATACAGCGTTCAATTTTTGAAAGCAAGAGTCCACTCACAAATCTTTTAACAACAAATTTTTATACCATGTTGCGGGCTTTCGTGTTAGAATGCGTATTGAATTGATTTTAGGAGTGTAAAAATGCAAGTTTCACAATATCTGTATCAAAACGCGCAATCTATTTGGGGGGATTGTATTTCCCATCCGTTCGTTCAAGGCATAGGGCGTGGGACTTTAGAAAGAGATAAATTCCGTTTTTATATCATTCAAGATTATTTGTTTCTTTTAGAATACGCTAAGGTGTTTGCTTTGGGCGTAGTTAAGGCTTGTGATGAAGCGGTGATGAGGGAGTTTTCTAACGCTATACAGGATATTTTGAATAACGAGATGAGTATCCATAACCATTACATTAGAGAACTTCAAATCACTCCAAAAGAATTGCAAAACGCGCGCCCCACTCTAGCGAATAAATCCTATACGAGCTACATGCTCGCTGAAGCGGTTTAAGGGCTCTATCAAAGAAGTTGCGGCGGCTGTTCTATCCTGTGGTTGGAGCTATTTAGTGATCGCACAAAATTTGAGCCAAATCCCAAACGCTTTAGAACATGCCTTTTATGGGCATTGGATTAAGGGCTATAGTTCCAAAGAATTTCAAGCGTGCGTAAATTGGAATATTAATTTGCTTGATTCCCTCACCCTCACTTCTTCAAAACAAGAAATTGAAAAATTAAAGGAGATTTTTATCACTACAAGCGAATACGAATATCTGTTTTGGGATATGGCGTATCAAAGTTGAATAAAAGTTTTTGTGCTGTTAGAAAAACGCAAGAGAAGAAAACATCTATCTCTTGCAAAAAGTTTATTGGGCGTAAGCTTCTAGTTTGAGCTCAATCTTTACCTCATCCCCGACGACAGCATCGCTAAAGGTTTTACCGATACCAAAATCCTTGCGGTTGATTTTGCCTTCAGCTTGTAACACCATGAATTCTTTTTTGTTCATGGGGTTTTGTAAGGGGGCTTGGATTTTGGCTTCCAATACGACAGGTTTGGTTACGCCACGAAGAGTCAAATCCCCATAGATTTTACCATCTTCGTATTTGGTCATTTTAAAGCTCCCTTTGGGGTATTTCATGGCATCAAAAAAACTCTGCTGTTTTTAGGTGGTCATCTCTTTTTTTGTTCCTAGTGTTAATGCTTTTAATATCAATTTTGCGCTTCAAAAACATTGAGAGCCTTGGTATTAGGATCGGCATCAATTTTGCCATCAAAACTATCAAACACGCCTCTTGTTTCATTGAATTTGAAGTGCTTGACCTCAAACCACACGCTAGAGTTTGCCTTATCAATCGTATAAGGTTTTGCAAACGCCAAACTAACGCCTAAAAGAGTGAACATTAACGCTTTTTTCATTGTTTCCTCACTTCATTTTGAATTAAAAACGCCAACTATACAACAAATTGGTTAATGGTAAAACACTCCTAATCGTCTGTTTTAAGGTATAATACAAAAAATCCCCATTAGGTAGGTGTTGTTATGATAAAAAAGACCTTTGCATCAGTTTTATTAGGATTGAGTTTGATGAGTGTTTTAAATGCCAAAGAATGCGTTTCGCCCCTAACAAGAAGCGTTAAGTATCATCAGCAAAGCGCTGAGATCAGAGCCTTGCAATTGCAAAGTTACAAAATGGCGAAAATGGCGCTAGACAATAATCTCAAGCTCGTTAAAGACAAAAAGCCAGCCGTCATCTTGGATTTAGATGAAACCGTTTTAAACACTTTTGATTATGCGGGCTATTTAGTCAAAAATTGCATTAAATACACCCCAGAAACTTGGGATAAATTTGAAAAAGAAGGCTCTCTCACTCTCATTCCTGGAGCGCTAGACTTTTTAGAATACGCTAATTCTAAGGGCGTTAAGATCTTTTACATTTCTAACCGCACGCAAAAAAATAAGGCATTCACCTTAAAAACGCTCAAAAGTTTTAAACTCCCCCAAGTGAGTGAAGAATCCGTTTTATTAAAAGAAAAAGGCAAGCCTAAAGCCGTTAGGCGAGAGTTAGTCGCTAAGGATTATGAGATTGTTTTACAAGTGGGCGATACTTTGCATGATTTTGACGCTATTTTTGCTAAAGACGCTAAAAACAGCCAAGAACAACGAGCTAAAGTCTTGCAAAACGCTCAAAAATTCGGCACAGAATGGATCATTTTACCTAATTCTCTCTATGGCACATGGGAAGATGAGCCTATAAAAGCATGGCAAAATAAAAAATAAAATTTATCCATCGCATAAGAACGATTTTTGCTAATATGACAAAAAATTTGATCTCTTAGGCGGAGTTATGGATTTTGTAGGGTTTGAAGATTTAAAATGTAAAGATAAAGAAAACTCTCAAAAAGTTTTTGTGATCCGTAACGATAAGTTAGGCGATTTTATTTTAGCCATACCCGCTTTAATCGCTCTAAAGCATGCTTTTTTAGAAAAAGGCAAGGAAGTGTATTTGGGCGTGGTTGTGCCTAGCTATACCACCCCAATCGCTTTAGAATTCCCTTTCATTGATGAAGTCATTATAGAAGATAACCATTTGAGTGCCACTCTTAAAAGCAAATCCATTGACGCTCTTATCTTTTTATTTTCTAATTTTAAAAACGCCAGACTCGCTTTTAGTTTGAGGAAATTTATTCCTTATATCCTAGCCCCAAAGACTAAAATCTATTCTTGGCTGTATCAAAAGAGCGTGCGCCAAAGCCGATCGCTGTGTTTAAAAACCGAATACGAATACAATTTGGACTTAATCCATGCGTTTTGTAAAGACTATGATCTCCCTAACGCTCAAATCAAAAAAATCGCATGGAAACTTAAAGACAAATCCAAAGAGCGATCCCTCATCGCTTCAAAACTCAATATGGATCCTAATCTATTGTGGATCGGTGTGCATATGCATAGCGGAGGCAGTTCGCCCGTATTGCCCGCTTCGCATTTCATTGAGTTGATTGCAATCTTGCATGAAAAATTAAGTTGTGAGATCATTCTTATTTGCGGGCCAGGCGAGAGGAAAGTTACAGAAGAACTCCTTAAAAAAGCCCCTTTCGCCCACCTCTATGATACGAGCCATAGTTTAGTGGATTTAGCCAAATTGTGTGCGAATTTGTCTGTTTATATCGGGAACGCTTCAGGCCCTTTGCATATGAACGCTTTATTTGACAACCAATCTATCGGGTTTTATCCTAACGAACTCACCGCCTCTATTGCCAGATGGCGGCCTTTCAACGAACAATTTTTAGGCATCACCCCACCTAATGGATCAAACGACATGGGTTTGATTGACATTAAAAAAGAGGGTGAAAATATCCTTGAATTTATCGCACCCAATCTTTCTTGCCGCACACAAGAAAGATAACGGCAACAAGCACCACACAAAACAACCTTAACAATACTCAAAAGTTTAATCTGATTAAAGTGGTTTTTCGCATTCCTAATTAAAATTTCTAATTTCTTCTAAATTGAGCCTTGAAAATCCAATTTGAGTTTAAGTTAGATTAGCCCTTGCAAGCTCTATAAGGCTATTAATTTATTGCCCATTTATCTATTTCTTGTAGAATACAAGCTTATTTTTAGCGTAAAGAAATTGATGGTTAGTCTTATAGAAAAAGCCCCTTACATTCCCTACCCCCTAGCTCTTTATGAAAAATTAGAGCAACCACACACTTTGCTTTTTGAAAGCGCTGAGATTGAGAGCAAAGCGCACACCAAATCCCTTTTAATGGCTAAAGCCTGTTTGAAGCTAGTTTGCAACCACAATATCGTAACCATCACTAGCCTAACGCCTAATGGCGGGGCGTTTTTGCAAAAATTGAGCGCGTTTTTTAAGACGCCTATACAAAACAACGCCCTAACTTTAACCTACACCAAAAATAAAAAAACGCAAGATGAGTTTTTAAAACTCTTTGAACCTAGCCCTTTTGACGCTTTAAGGGGGCTTTTTAAAAGCGTTAAAACAAAACCCAAACACCCTTTTACGCTTTTAAGCGCGGGCGTTTTTTCTTTTGAAATGCTCAATTTTTTTGAAGATTTACCCCACTTAAAAGCACAAGACAACACCGCGCATGACTTTATTTTTTATGTCGCGCAAAATTTGATCATCATAGACCATAAAGAAAAAAGCACTGAAATCTTGGGGGCGTGTTTTGATGAACGCTTTAAAACAGAGATAGCCCAAGAATTACAGGATTTAAAAAAGTTGGCTAAAAACATCAAAAGCGACTTTGTCCCTAAAAAAGCTAAGCAAAGTAGAGAAGTTAGCGTTAGTTGTGATGATAGCGAGTTTGAAAAAAAGGTGCTATCCTTACAAGAAGAAATCAAAAAAGGCGAGATTTTTCAAGCGGTGTTGTCGCGCAGTTTTTATATGGAGTGCTTGGAGGGTTTGAGCGCGTATTATCATTTAAAGCTAACTAACCCTAGCCCCTATATGTTTTATATCAAAGACAGCGATTTTATTCTTTTTGGGGCAAGCCCTGAGAGCGCTTTAAAATACAACGCTTTAATGAATACGGCTGAAATTTATCCCATTGCTGGCACCCGTTTAAGGGGTAAGGACAAACAAGGGAATATTGATTACGATTTGGATAGTAAAATGGAATTTGATTTGCAACACGACTATAAAGAAAGGGCTGAACACATCATGCTAGTGGATTTAGCCAGAAACGACATGGCCAGAGTTTCAAAAAAGCGCTATTGCGATAAGCTTTTAAAGGTGGATAAATATTCCAATGTCATGCATTTAGTCTCAAGGGTTGTGGGGGAATTGAAAAAAGGGTGCGATAGTTTGCATGCTTACAGGAGTTTTATGAACGCCGGCACGCTTAGCGGGGCGCCTAAAATCTCTGCGATCAAGCTCATTTACCAATTAGAAAACCAAAGGAGAGGCTCTTATGGGGGGAGTGTGGGGTATTTAAATAGCGAGGGTTCTATGGATTCTTGTATCACCATCCGTTCATGTTTTGTCAAAAACAATAGGGCGCTGATCCAAGCAGGAGCCGGCATTGTGTTAGACAGCGTGCCGCAAAACGAAGCGTATGAAACAAGAGCCAAAGCGCAAGCCCTTATTGATGCGATCAGGAAAACAAGCTTATGAAAATCTTTTTTATAGATAATTTTGATTCTTTCTCTTATAATTTGGTGTATGAATTAGAGTGTTTGGGTTATGAAGTGGCTGTTTATCAAAACGATATTGATCCGAGTTATCTCATGGGTTTGATGCATGAAGAATCAAAAACGCCTTTATTGTTCATTTCACCCGGGCCAGGTAATCCTAGCAATTCAGGCAATCTTTTAAAAATCATTGAAATGGCTAAAAAGAAATTCCCTATTTTAGGGGTTTGTTTAGGCTTACAGGCTTTAGCGCAAAGCTATGGGGCTAAAATCATAAGGAGCAAAGAAATCGTGCATGGCAAAGCGACAACTATCGCACTCAAAAAGCATGCCGTTTTTAAAGGTTTAGGGGAAAGCATGGTGGTGGGGCGTTACCATTCTTTAATGGCAAGCGGGTTGCCTAAAAATTTAGAAGTGATCGCTGAGCATGACAATATCCCTATGGCCATTATCAATGAAGAAGATAAGATCCTAGCTTACCAATTCCACCCTGAAAGCATCATGACTTTACAAGGGAGGGCGTTGTTAGAGCAAAGCGTGGGGTTTTTAAGAGGGTTATCATGAAAGAGATTTTAAACGCTCTGTATCATCAAAAAGACTTAAACGATGAAGAAGTCAAAAAGTTATTCACTCTTATTATCCACGAAAAAGTAAGCCCGGTGCAACTCGGGGCCATTTTGTGCGCTTTAAAAATCAAGGGCGAGAGCTTTAAGGAAATTAGCGTCGCTGCAACCACGCTTTTAGAGCATGTCCCTAAGCCTTTTAATAGCGGCGTGGATTTAATAGACAATTGTGGCACAGGGGGCGATGGGTTAAAAACGATTAATATTAGCACGATTGCCGCGCTCATTGCCAGCTCTATGGGGTTGCCTATGGCCAAACATGGATCAAGGAGCGTTTCCAGTCATAGCGGGAGTGCGGATTTGTTGGAAAATTTAGGCGTGAATATTGAAATGAATCCCACGCAGTTAGAGAATTGTTTCAAACAAACGCATTTTGGGTTTTTATTCGCGCCTTTATACCATCAAAGTTTTAAAAAATCCGCCCCTTTAAGAAAAGAGCTTTTCACTAAAACGATTTTTAATTGCTTAGGGCCTTTAATCAACCCCTTAAGGCCAAAAATCCAGCTTTTAGGCGTGTATGACAAATCCTTGTGTAAGACTATGGCGCTAGCGTTAAAGGCTTTAGGCGTTAAAAGGGCGATGGTAATTAATGGAGGGGGGACAGATGAAATCGTGTTGCATGACATTACGCATGCGTGTGAATTGAAAAATAATGAAATTTTAGAGTATGACTTGAACGCTAAAGATTTTGACTTACCCCCATATGATTTGAAAGAATTACAGATTGAAAACGCACAAGAAAGCGTTCAAGCGTGTTTAGATATTTTAGAAAATAAAGGCAAAGATTCGCATACAATGGTGGTTGCGGCGAATGTGGCGAGTTTGTTGTATTTAAGCTATAAAGCTAAAGATTTAAAAGAGGGCGTGGGCATGACTTTAGAGCATTTAAAAACCAAAGCGCCTTATACGCATTTGCAAAAAATCATAAGGCTAAGCCATGCCTAGCGTGTTAGAAAACATCCTTAAAGACAAGCTCTTAGAAGTCTCTGCACTTAAAGAAAATCACACCTTGCCCGCAAACATAACCCCAAGCGATAGGGATTTTAAAAAAGCGTTATTAGAAAAAAAGACAAGTTTTATTTTAGAATGCAAAAAAGCATCGCCCTCTAAAGGTTTAATAAGAAAAGATTTTGACTTGTTGAAAATAACAAAAACTTATGAAAAATTCGCCTCTTGCATTTCAGTTTTAGCCGATTCTAAACATTTTTTAGGCTCTTATGAAAACATTAAGATTGTTTCGCAGCATTCCACCAAGCCCATTTTGTGTAAAGATTTTATCATTGATGCTTTTCAGATCAAACTCGCTAGAATGATGGGGGCTAATGCGGTGCTTTTAATGTTAAGCGCGTTAGATGATAAAAATTATTTAGAGCTTTTTAACCTCGCCAAGTCCTTAAACATGAGCGTGTTAACTGAAGTTTCCAACCAGCAAGAAATTGAGCGCTTGCTCAAACTCCAATACGACATTATAGGCATCAATAACAGGGATTTACACACCTTAAAAACCGATATTAACCACACGCTCAAATTACGCCCCTTATTGCCTAAAGACGCACTCGTGGTGAGTGAGTCCGGTATTTATTCGCATGCGCAAATCAAAGCCCTAGCCCCTTATGTGAATGGCTTTTTAGTGGGCAGCTCTTTAATGAAAGAAAAGGATTTGAAAAAAGCATGCATTAAATTGATTTTAGGCGAAAATAAAGTGTGCGGGCTTACAAGGATTAAAGACGCTAAAGCCGTTTATAAAAGCCATTTTATTTATGGGGGTTTGATTTTTGAAAAATCTTCGCCCAGATACATCAAGCCTAAAGAAGCCCTAAAAATCACAAAAGCGGTTAAAAAACTGGATTTTGTGGGCGTGTTTGTGAAAGATAAAATTAAAAAAATTCAAAAAATCGCTAAAAAGCTTGATTTAAAAGCGGTGCAGCTTTATGGCTATTCGCAAAAAGAAATCGCTCAATTAAAAAAATCGCTCCCTAAAACTTGCGCGATCTGGCAAGTAATAAGCGTGATGAGTGCTAAAGATTTAGCGCCTAAAACTAAAGAGGCCTCTCTAATCTTATACGACACTAAGGGGGATAAAATGGGAGGCAATGGCGTGAGTTTTGATTGGGGGATTTTAGAAAATGTCAAAACGCCTTTCTATGTTAGCTGGTGGGCTTAATTTGGATAATATTCAAAAAGCCTTGAAAATTAAAGCGTTGGGGTTGGATTTCAATTCCGGTTTAGAAATAAGCCCCGGGATTAAAAATAAGGATAAAATCAAGCGATTAGCCCGAATTTTAAGAGAGTATTAAATGAATAAAAAAGCGTATTTTGGGGAGTTTGGAGGGAGTTTTGTTTCAGAATTGTTAGTGCCTGCATTAAGAGAATTAGAACAGGCGTTTGATGCGTGTTTGAAAGATGAAAAATTCCAAAAAGAATATTTTCATCTTTTAAAAGATTTTGTGGGCCGTCCTAGCCCTTTAACCCTGTGTCAAAATATCGTTTCTAACCCTAAAGTCAAGCTTTATTTAAAGCGAGAAAGATTTAATCCATGGCGGGGCGCACAAGACTAATCAGGCCTTAGGGCAAGCCCTTTTAGCGAAAAAAATGGGTAAAACAAGGATTATTGCTGAAACGGGCGCTGGGCAGCATGGCGTTGTAACGGCTATCGCTTGCGCGTTATTGAACTTAAAATGCGTGATTTTTATGGGATCTAAAGATATCAAGCGCCAGGAAATGAATGTTTTTAGAATGCGCTTATTGGGCGCTGAAGTGAGAGAAGTCAATTCAGGGAGCGCGACGCTTAAAGACGCCGTGAATGAGGCCTTGAGAGATTGGGCGAGCAGTTACAAGAACACGCACTATTTGCTAGGCACAGCCGCCGGGCCGCACCCTTACCCCACAATGGTTAAAACCTTTCAAAAAATGATAGGCGATGAGGTTAAAAGCCAAATTTTAGAAAAAGAAAACCGCTTGCCTGATTATGTGATCGCATGCGTTGGAGGGGGGTCTAACGCTATAGGGATATTCAGCGCGTTTTTAAACGATAAAGAGGTCAAACTCATAGGCGTAGAGCCAGCCGGATTAGGGCTAGAAACCAATAAGCATGGGGCGACTTTGAATAAGGGGCGTGTGGGGATTTTGCATGGGAATAAAACCTATCTTTTACAAGATGATGAAGGCCAGATTGCAGAAAGCCACAGCATTAGTGCTGGGCTTGATTATCCAGGGGTAGGTCCAGAACACAGCTATTTAAAAGAGATTGGGCGTGCGGTTTATGAGAGCGCAAGCGATGCCGAAGCGCTAGAAGCCTTCAGCTTGTTGTGCCAAAAAGAAGCGCATTATCCCGGCATTAGAGAGTTCGCATGCCTTAGCGTATGCCTTAAAGCTCGCTCAAAAATGCACGCAAGAAAGCATTATCGTAGTGAATTTAAGCGGTCGGGGAGATAAGGATTTAAGCACCGTTTATAACGCTTTAAAAGGGGGTTTAAAATGAGGTATCAAAACATGTTTGAAACCTTAAAAAAACAAGAAAAAATGGCGTTTATCCCGTTTGTAACCTTGGGCGATCCTAATTATGAATTGAGTTTTGAAATCATTAAAACCCTAATGGCTAGCGGGGTGAGCGCTTTAGAATTGGGTCTTGCTTTTTCTGATCCTGTGGCGGATGGCACCACCATACAAGCGAGCCATTTAAGGGCGTTAAAACACGCTTCTATGGCTAAAAATTTCCAGCTTTTAAAAAAGATTAGAGGTTACAACCATGATATTCCCATAGGGCTTTTAGCGTATGCGAATTTAATTTTTTCTTATGGCGTTGATGGTTTTTACGCTCAAGCTAAAGAATGCGGAGTGGATAGCGTTTTAATAGCGGACATGCCCCTAATAGAAAAAGAATTGGTCATCAAATCCGCTCAAAAACACCAAATCAAACAGATCTTTATCGCCAGCCCTAATGCGAGTAGTAAGGATTTAGAACAAACCGCTACGCATTCGCAAGGCTATATCTACACTTTAGCCAGGAGTGGGGTTACAGGGGCGAGCCATACTTTAGAAAATGACGCGAGCGCTATTATTAAAACCCTAAAAACCTTTAGCCCTACCCCAGCCTTATTGGGCTTTGGCATTTCCAAAAAAGAACACATCAAAAACGCTAAAGGCATGGGTGCTGATGGCGTGATTTGCGGATCAGCGTTAGTCAAAATCATAGAAGAAAATTTAAACAATGAAAACGCCATGCTAGAAAAAATTAAGGGGTTTGTAGGAGGAATGATTTCTTAAAGGCTTTTAGGCTTTGTTGCGTCAAAAGACTAAAAATTATCTTTATTATATGCGCGTTATGGCGTTAGCGTAGAAAATACCGCCATAAGCCTGACAACAATATAAAAGCATCTCAAATTTTGCAACATGGTTGGTAGCGGCTTAAAATCGCAGGTATTTTGATAATAAAAAAGGTTTCATACATACCAAGCCATAAGCTTTTTATAATGCTTTTAAAAAGAACTATTGATTACTCAGTCCTTTTCGTCTTCGGGTTCTATGTCTATTATGTTATTGTCATGGCTGATTGCTTTCAAAGTATTTAAGATTTTATCTGCCTTTTCTTTTGCTTCAAGCACCTGTTTATATCCTTCAGCTGCTTCTTTAGCCACATAGTATAGTGCTTCCAAGATTGGTTGCATTTCAGCTTTTTCACTTGCTTCTAAAAGACCCCCATGTTCCTTTTTCATTTCGTGAGTGAGATGAGAAGCATTTTTATTTTTGCCCTTTGTATTCATAAAAATCCTTTACGATTGATTTAAAACTTTTCATTATAATAAGCTTAGGATTAGCTTAAATAGTGCAAAAAATTTGAGATCTTATGATTTTATGTGTAGTTTTAAAGCGACTTGTTTAATTGATCTAATATTTTTAAGAGTAAGGGATATAAAATGAGATTATCCCAAGCTCTATTTTAAAGTTTTTCTAATAAACTGATCAACGCCCTTTTATACTCTAACGCCGTTGTTTCATCCTTGCCTTCAAAGCGGCTGACTAAATAGGGGGTGGTGTTGCTTGCGCTGAATAAGCCCAAAACCATGTTCAAAAACCACTCTCACGCCATCAATGCTGATGATTTCTTTGATTTTAGGGAAATGGCTTGGCGGGTTTTTAAGCACTTTTTGTAGGTTATGAATGATTTCAAATTTTTTCTTCTTCGCTCACGGCGATTTTTTCTTCAGGCGTGGTGTAGGAATAGGGGAGGTTTTTAATGGTGTTTTCCAAATCGCTTGGACTTTGTTCAAGCAATAATTCTAAAGCCCTTAAGCATGCATAAAGAGCGTCATCATAGCCAAAATAGCGTTCTTTAAAAAAGATATGCCCGCTCATCTCAGCCGCAAAATGCGCATTGGTTTCTTTGAGTTTGATTTTTAAATTGCTATGCCCAGTTTTATACATGAGCGTCTTACCAAAGGTATTAATCGTGTTATACATCACTTGAGAGCATTTGACTTCGCCTATCACAAAGGGGGTGATGCCTTGAGCATGCAAGCGTCTAGCGAATAAAATCGCTAATTCATCGCCCGCATAGATATGATGAGAGCTTAACATCGCAATCCTATCCGCATCGCCATCAAAAGCAAAGCCTATAGAAATAGCGTTTTCTCGCATGTGTTTTTCTAAATCTTTTAAGTTTTTCGCTTCGCTGGGGTCTGGGTGGTGGTTAGGGAAATTCCCATCAGGATCGCTATAAAGGCTACTAAAATCAATGTTTAAAGCCTTTAAAATTGGCTCTAGCCCTAACGCTCCCACGCCATTACCAAAATCCAGGGCGATTTTGCATTTAAGGTTTTTTAAATGCTTAAAGTCCTTGATCAAATAGCGCTGATACGCTTCTAGAGCATTGGCTTTCTCTGGTGTTTCTTTTAAGGGTTTTATTTCATGCTTTGCGCTTAAAAGCGTGTCTTTTAAAGCTTGAATGTCCTTGCCATAAAACGGGTTTTGGTTTAGCGTGATTTTAAAGCCGTTGTATTCTTTGGGGTTATGAGAGCCAGTGATCATGATGGAATTAGGGCATTGAATGCCATTAATTTCATTAAAGGCCGCAAAATACGCTACCGGTGTGGGGATTAGCCCTAAATCATACACTTTCAAGCCGCTTGATTGCAGTCCCGCGCTCAAAGCTTCAAACAAAAAGCGCCCATGCACCCTTGCGTCATGCCCTACAAACACGCTTTTATCGCATTCTCGCATGATTTTCCCTAGCTCCACGCCGATACTAAAAGCGCTCTTTTCGTCTAAAGTGGTGGGGTAAATGCCTCTAATATCGTATTCTCTAAAAATGCTAATGTCCATAGTTATGACTCCTTGTTTTTGAATAAATTTAAACCCTGTTCGCATAAATTTTGCCATGCGTTTGTTTGATCTTTTTGTTTTAACTGAACGCATTTTTCTAAACTGGCTTTAGATTTTGCTTTTTGATGGGTTAGATCCAGTAGGCTTGATTGTAAATACAAGGCTTTTTGGTGATCTTCTAAAGAAAGCCTGCGGTTTAAGAGTTTGTCTAGCGTTTCTAACGCTTTTGAATAATCTTTGGTGGTCCTGTAAGCGTCAATGAGAGCAAATTCGCTAAAGGGCGTGTAAGAATAGTCCTTGTAAGCGTCTTGGAGTTTGAGTAAGCTTGTGGCATAAATTTTGACGCTTTTAGGGTCTTTTTCATTCTCTAGCAATTTAAAATAAACCAACGCCATGCGTTTATCGTCTTTGAAATGCTTTTCTAAAAACGCATACAGATTGAGAGCCAATTCTTTTTCATTGTTTTGCATGTAATCTGAAAATAAAACAAAAGCAATATCATAAAATTCTTTTTTGTTTAAGCCTTGAGCGAGAGTTAAAGCGTCTTTAGAGGCCAGAGTGGAATTTTTAAAATCCCCTAAGCGGTAGTAATTGCGCCCCAAACGATAAAGCCATATTAATTTCTCGCTAGGGGTTTTAGCCGCTTTTAAAGCGTTTAGGGCAATAATTTGCGCTTTTTCTTTGAGCGATGCGAAATACAAGCAATCAAAGGCTTGGATTTCTTCTTTGGGGGTAAATTCAAAGGCGGTGATCTGGGATAAGTATTTTAAGGCTTCTTCGCAACGATGGTCCTCTAATGGGGTTTTAGCAAGGATATTGAGCGTTTTTTGGATTAAAGGAGAATCTTTAGGCAAATTTTTTTGCATGCCTAAAACTTCAGCATAACGCTTATTTTCAAACAAGAGTTGGGCTTTCAATTCTAAAGCCTTTAGGGCTTCATTAGAATTAGGGAAATTTTGAATGATTTTATCGTAGTGGGCGATTTTTTCTTGCGTGTTCCCTTCCATGGAAAAAAGGGCTTTTTCATCGCGCATTCTAACGACAGAAGCTTTATCCAATTCTGCATGATCTTGCAAATATTGCAGGTTGTAAAGGTGGGCGTTCTTAAAGTCCTTGATCCTTGCATACAACGCCCCTAAATCATAGAGCGCTTGCTCTTTAGCTTTCAAGTCATCGTCTTGATTAAGGAGCAAGTGAGCGATCTCAATCGCGCTTGCATTCATCTGGTTTTTTTTCAATAACTTGAGCAAGTCTAGGGCTGATTCGCTATGTGTAGAAATATAATCAGGGTTGGATTGGACCACCTTATCAATGAGATACTTAGCGTTATTAAAGTTTTGATAGTTTATCTCTGCTTCAGCCCAATTAAGCGCGATTTCACTCGCGCTCTCTTTGTCTTTGGCGTTAGAAAAAGCTTCTTTGAAAAGCATGCTAGCGCTGCTCAAATCAGAGCCTTCAGCCGCTTCAATGGCTAAACGCATTTGGGCTAAGGGAGCGTAGCGGGAGTTTTTGTATTCTAAAAGAATGCGTTTGTAATAGCGCACGGCTTGTTTGTAGTTATTGTTTTCATCTAAAGCTTTGGCGACATAGTATAGCGCTTCAGGGATATTAGGGTCAGTCGGGTAATTTTTAATCCATTGGGTGCCAATATCTATGAGTAAGGATTTTTTAATGCCTAATTGGCCTAATGCGATAATTTCTAATAAATACAAATCTTTTTTAAACATCGTTTGAGGGTAGTTTTTAAACGCGCGGCTGATCGTGCGTAAAGCGTCAAAATAGGCTTGCGAATCCATTTGTTTTTTAGCCTCTAAATAAGCGTTTAAGTCATAGCCCTTTGTGGTGAGTAGGGGTTTGTTATTCACGTCTAGCTCTTGAATGATAGGGGTTTGAGCGTCTTTAATGACAATGGGGAAATTCAAGCCTTTTTGAGCGTTGTTTTTTCCACTCAAAAAAGGGATTTTTTGATCATAGCCTATGATTTGCCACGTTTTGGCTTTAGGATCGTTTTTCACAAAAAGGGGGATCGCTTTTTTATAATCCCTGTCAAAAGAAAAAAGGGTGAGCCTTCGCATCACTTTGGGCTTGATGTGTAAAATGAATTGTTGTTGGTGCATGGAATAGGTGATATTGAAAAAAGCGTTTTCTAAAGGGGTAAAACCCTCTTTAGGGATGGAGTCTATCACGCATTCTATGGGGCGTTTAGCGTGTATAATGGATAGAGACGCTTCAATCCCGCTTGGCGGTTTTTCATTGGTATAAAAACAAGAAAACGCCTTATTGTGTCGTAAGGTTAAAACCGAAAAATCTTTCCCCCCTTCTTTGCCTTGCGTGAGCGTGAGACTTAAGGCGTTGAGCGAATGGGAGAGCAAGCCCATTAAAAGAAAGATTTTTGACTTAAGCCACAAACTCTAAAAGCCCTCGCATCATAAACACAGAGAACAAGCACGCTAACGCCATAGCAATAATGACCGCATAAATGGGCATGGTAGCGTTTTGGGTGTAAATATCGTTTTGAGCGTAGCTTTGTAAGGGCTTATTGAAAAACATTGCTACGAGCCAACGGAAATAATAAAACGCAGCCACCGCGCTATTAACTAACATCACCACCGCTAAAAGAATGTGATTGCTCTCTAAAGCGCTTTCAACGGCTAAAAATTTCCCCCAAAATACGCTAAAAGGTGGGATTCCTGCAAGCCCAAAAACAAAAATAGCGCCCAAGATTGCCACTAAAGGGTGGGTTTTGATAAGGCCGTTGAATTTGGAATAAGGGTGATCGTAGCGTTCATCCCATGTTTTTTCCCGGCTTTTTAAGAGCCATAAAAGGCCAAAAGCCCCAATGTAAGTGAAAGCGAACATGAACCAATAAACAAACATCGCTTGTTGGCTATCTTCAGTGTGGATAAACACGCACGCTAAAGCGAACCCAGAATGCGAAATAGAACTATAAGCGAGCATCCTTTTGACATCTTCTTGCCATAAAGCAATGAAATTAGGAATAGTGATAGTCATAAGGATCAAAACATAAAAAATGTCTTCTACCCAAGCGGTATGAGTGTCTATAAACGCCCCAAAAAGGCGAGTGGCTACCACAAAGCCAGCGATTTTAGGCACAATGGAAATATAGCTCGCAAAGACTGGGTTATTGCCCTCATACACATCAGGCATCCAGGTATGGAAAGGCACTAAAGAAACCTTAAAGCCAATCGCTCCAATCAAAAAGATAGCGCCCATCGCAAAAAGCATGGGGTTTGTAACGCCCTCAGTGTGCAAGTATAGGGTAATGACTTCAAGATTCAAGCTCCCTGTAAGCAAGTAAAAAGCCATAGCCCCCATAGCAAAAAACGCGCTCGCCATCGCCCCCATAGTGAAATACTTGATCCCTGCTTCCAAGCCGTAGCGTTTATCGCTCAACGCCATTAACACGCAAAGGGGTAAGGACGCTGTTTCTAACCCGATAAGGATTAACAACAAATGGTTGCTTGAAACCATGAACTGAAAGCCAGCGACAATAAACAAGTATAAAGAATAAAACTCAGCGGTCTGAAATTCGTTGAAGCGCTCTTTTGAAAGGGCTAAGAAAATGAGCAAAAAGGCCGAAATCAAGACAATGCTTTGAGAGATGAGCGAGAGAGTATCCAAGCTCAAAAACCCAAAAAAGGCGTTTTCTTGCTCTTCTAACCCTAAAACCACCAAAAAATCCAAAACCAAAAAGAGCATGCATAAAAACACATTCAAATTGCGTGAAAACCTGGAAGTGAAAGCGTTGATTAAGAGCGTGAAAATCCCCCCACACACCAACACCAGCATGGGTAAAACGCTCTCAAAATTAAAGCTATCAAAAGAGATATGGAGACTATCTATTAACATAAGAGACCTCTTTTATCTTAGTGTCCAATGAACCTAAAAAAGGGAGCGAGCGGATTTCTATCACCTCTAAAAGCTGCTTAGAGCCTTGCTCAATCGGTTTTAAAAGCATTTTAGGATAAATCCCTAAAATTAAAATCAAAGCTAAAATCACGCTTAAAACCCCTACCTCACGAGCGTTTAAATCTTCAAACACGCTGATTTGATTGTTCCCGGCTTTCAAATTGCCAAAGAAGACATCTTTATATGAAGTGAGCATGTAAATCGCTGAGAGAATGATGCTTGTCCCGGCAATGATAGCCAAAAGAGGGTAAGTGGCAAAAAACCCCAATAAGCTTAAAAACTCTCCCACAAAGCCAATGCTTAAAGGCATGCCTACATTCGCCATTAAAACGATCATAAAAAAGGCTGCAAAAACAGGAGCGCTTTTAGCGATCGATCCAAAGCGAGCGATTTCTAAACTGCTGGTGCGTTCTTCTAAGATGCCAGCGAGCAAAAATAACCCCATGACGATAATACCATGCGCAAACATCATAAACACCGCCCCTGAAATCCCCTCAACATTGAAAGAAAAAACCCCAAGCACCACGACTCCCATGTGCGAGAACGAGCTATAAGCGATGAGGGTTTTTAAATCTTTTTGAGCGTAGGCTAGAAAACCTCCATAAATGATCATGCAAAGTGCTGCAATGGCTATGGGGGTTAAATAAATCTCTGAAAGCTCAGGAAAAAGCGGGAGCAAGAAGCGTAATAGGGCGTAAGTCCCCATTTTAGAAAGCAAGGCCGAAAGCATGACAGAGCCTAGAGTGGGGGCGTTAGAATACGCATAAGGCAACCATGTGTGTAAGGGAAAGAGCGGGATTTTAACCGCAATCCCTATTAAGAAAGCCACAAAGAGCCAGGTTTTAACCCCGCTAGAAAAGTTCAACTGATACCAGTCTAAAATATCAAAACTCATCATGCCGTAATTATTCGCGTATTCATACCCGATGTATAAAATGCCTAAGAGCATGCATAATGACGCTAAAAAGGTGTAGAGGAAAAATTTCATGCCAGAATAGATCTTATTATTACGGCCAAAACGACCGATGAGGTATAAGACCGGCAAGAGCGAGATTTCCCAAAAAGCGTAGAAAAAGATCATGTTAAGAGAAGAAAACACGCCCATCAAAATCCCCTCTAGCAATAAAAGACAAATCGCAAAGTCCTTACGACGCTCTTTGACATAAATCACGGACAATAACACCACGATAGCGTTTAAGAGCAATAAAAAGAGCGCGATGCCATCAACGCCCACATGGTAATTCACGCCAATTTGATAGACTAATTCCTTCATTTCTTCAAACTGCATGCCTGCTGTTTGAATATCAAACCCATGCCACAACAACAAGACCAATAACAATTCAATCAAAGCGATGACGATCGCATACGCCCTGCTCGCTTGATCGCTCATAAAGAACGCTAATAGCGCGCTCAGCATGGGGAAAAAGATCACCACGCTTAAAAGATGCGCATGTAAAAACTGCATTTCTTATCTCCCAAAAAAAGCTACAAACGCTAACAAGATTAAAACCCCGGCCACCATGAAGCGCAACATGGAGGTTAAATTCCCATCTTGACTGATTCTAAACACGCGCCCTATAACAAAAACGCTTCTTCCTATGGTATCCACTATCGTATCAATGATCTTTAATTCCACGACTTGGTGCAAGAATGAAGCGATGGCGCTAAAAGCTTTTGCAATCCCTTGATAGAGTTGCGGGATATAGTATTGGTTGAGCAAGAGCTTGTATAAAAAGCCCCCCTCTTTTTTGGAAGTGATACCATTTTTATATTTAAATATGGCATAGGCGATACTCAATAACACCACTATGGTGGTGATACTGATTAAAAGAGCGAGCGGGACGGGATACTCTCCAACGCTAGGGATCACTTGAGAAATAAAATGAAAAAACGGCTCTTCAAAAAACCCGGCAATGACCGCTAAAACCCCTAAGGGTAGCATGCTTAAAAGCATGAAATTTTTGGCTTCATGGGGGTGGTTGATTTCGTGCTGTTTGGGTGCAAAGAATACTAGCATGATGAGCCTGAAGCTATAAAAAGCGGTAAAGATCGCCCCAATTAGAAGAACAAACCATAAAATGTGGTGGTGCATCCCAAAAGCCACTTCTAAAATCTTGTCTTTGGAGAAATAGCCCGCAAAGGGGTAGATCCCGCACAAAGCCACTGAACCTATAATCATAAAGATCGCTGTGATTTTCATAGGCTTGTATAAAGCGCCCATCTTAGTAATATCCAAATTGTCTTCCATCGCATGCATGACATTCCCTGAGCCTAAGAAAAGGAGGGATTTGAAAAACGCATGCGTGAAGAGGTGGAAAAGCGCGATCGCATAAGCCCCAAGACCGGCCGCTACAAACATATAGCCTAATTGAGAAAGCGTGGAATAAGCCACAATGCGTTTTAAATCCTTATTGACTAAAGCCATGCTCGCTCCAAAAAGAGCCACAAACGCCCCTAAACATGCGATGAAATAGCCCACTTCAAACACCGCGCTATACAAGGGATTGGCTCTAATGACCAGATACACCCCAGCGGTTACCATTGTCGCTGCATGGATGAGAGCGGACACAGGGGTAGGCCCCTCCATAGCGTTGGCTAGCCATGTGTGCATAGGGAATTGAGCGCTCTTGCCCATAGTGCCAATGAAAAGAAACACGCTGATGAAAAAGAGCATGGAATAATCGGCGTTATTGAGCATGCTAAAGACTTCTTTATATTGGAGGGTGCCAAAATTCCAAAAGATCAAAATAATCCCCATGAGCATGCCTAAATCCGTGATCCGGTTCATCACAAAGGCTTCAATAGAAGCGTTGTTTGCGCTTGTTTTATGATACCAAAAGCCAATGAGCAAGTAAGAGCATAGCCCCACCCCTTCCCAACCAATGAAAAGCCCTAAAAAATTATCGCTCAACACCAACACCAGCATGGAAAACACAAAGCCACTGAGATAGGAAAAATAGCGGTTAAACCCTGTATCATGCTCCATATAGCCTATAGAATACACATGCACTAAGAAAGAAACTAAAGTGACCACGACAATCATGACCGCATTGATATTGTCCAGCATGAGGGAAAAGCCGACTTTAAAATTCCCTACCACGATCCAATCAAACAAATATTTTTCATAGCTTTGATGATGCCATGCTTGAATGAAAAGAACCACCGCACCAATGAAAGAAACCAGCACGCACAAAGAATTGAAAACGCCCACATGCAACGCCTTAGCTTTAGCCCCAAACAGCCCCGCATAAACCGCGCCGATTAAAGGCAAGAACAACACCACTGACAGCAAAGAAGAATACTGCATGCTCAACCGCTTCATAGCGTTTAAAGAATCAATGTCTAAGCTCTTGTATTTCTTAAACCACAAAATCACCAAGCCCAAACCAATAGCCACCTCACTAGCGGCAATAGCGATAATAAAGAGCGCGAACATCTGCCCGTCTAAATTGTGCGTGTATTTAGAGATCGCTACAAAACCGATATTGATCGCATTGAGCATGATCTCTGTAGAAAAAAAGAGTAACAGAATGTTTTTGCGTTTCAGCATGCCCGCTAAACCAATGCAAAAGAGCAACCCTGAAACAATCAAATAGTGGTTTAACCCTATCATAGAGATTCCTTTATAAATTGCGTGTGATTTTTCCCATGGATTTTTTGAATCCCTGTAGCGATGCCTCCAACCATAGCGACTAAAAGCATTAAAGCCGCCGCTTCAAAAGGGATGAGGTAATTGGTAAAAAGCACATAACCAATCGCTTTAATGTTGGGGATTTGCGTATCAATAGCGTTGGAATTGACTTGATTAGAAAGGTTTTCGCCAATGCTAGGAGCGCTTAAAATCAAGGTGAGCAACAGCGCCACGCCAAATGAAAGCACACACAAGATTTTAGGGCTTTGCTTGCGTTCAATGACTTCTGCAGCGGAGTTGAAAAACATCATGCCAAACGCATACATCACAATGACTGCGCCCACATACACCGTGATTTGCACCACGCCCAAAAACTCAGCGTCTAGTAAAAAGAAAAAAGCGGAAATAAAAACCATGCTGCTAGCGAGAGCGGTAATGGCATAGAGAATATTCGTGGTGGTGATCACCACTAACGCCATGCTTAAAGTAAGGATCGCAAAGAAATAAAAGGCAATGGTTTCAAACATTTTCATCTCCCTTATGGCTTTCTGGGTTTGTTGGAGTCTCTTCTTTTGATTCTTCTTTTGAGGGCTCTTGGACATAATCTAAAGGGGTGGCTTGCATGCGTTCATTGTAATTAGGGCTTACCGCACCAAAGCCTAAAAACTCGGCATGCGAGCAGTTTTTAGCGTCTTGTTCGCTCGTTAAAAACTCGCTTTTAGAGCCGTATTGGGAGCGTTGGGTGCTAGCGTTTTCAAACCGATTCCCCATAACAATCGCTAATTCTGGGCAAACTTCCGCACACAACCCGCAATAAATACAACGCCCTAAATTGATCGTGTAAGAATCGATCTTTTTGCGGTTGTCTTCGCCCTTATGCGTGATGATCCTTATGCAATTGCTCGTGCAAATCTTTTCGCACAGCCCACAGCCGATACACCTTTCAGAGCCTGAGTCTAAAAGCCGTTGCAGATTATGCACCGCGCGATAACGAGGGCTTAAAGGGAGTTGTTCCATAGGGTAATGGATGGTTACGCTTGGGCTAAAAAATTCCTTGATCGTAAGCCCTAACCCTTTGAATAGATCCAAACCCAAGCTTGTTTTAACGGTGTCTTTAAACTGCTCGGTCGCGCTATGGACTTCGGCTCGTTTAGGAAGTTGCTTGTATTCTTGTTTGGCCATAAAACCTCCTTTAAATTAAAATGATAATGCCCGTTAGCACAATGTTCAATAACGCTAAAGGCAACATGATTTTCCAGCACATATCCATCAACTGATCGGGCCTTACATGCGGATAAGTCGCTCTAACCCACATGGATAAAAAGACAAAAAAGCCCGCTTTGATTAAAATCGCTATTCCCCCAGGGATAAAGCCCCATGCGTTAAACCCGCCAAAAAACACAATAGAAATCACAAAGGAAAAAGCGAATAAATGCGCGTATTCCGCTAAAAAGAACATGCCCCATTTCAAGCCGCTGTATTCGGTGCAATACCCTGCTACAATCTCGGCTTCATGCTCTAACAAGTCAAAGGGGTTCGATTCAATTCAGCATAGCTTGCGATCAAAAACAAAACAAACGCTAGAGGTTGCTTAAACACAAGCCAGTCTAAAAACCCACCGCTTTGGTAATGATTGATTTCCACTAAAGAGAGCGATCCTACCACCATTAAGGGGGCTAGAATGGTTAAGGTGCTGACCACTTCAAAGCTGAGCAGTTGGATCGTCGCTCTCGCTGAGCCAATCAAAGAGTATTTGTTATTAGAGGCAAGCCCGGCCAAAATAGGCGCATAAATCCCTGCTGAACCCACAGCTAAGAAAAACAAAAAGCCAATGTTAATGTCAGAAATAAGGGGCTTGATCTCATAGCCAAACAGAGTGAAATTAGGGAAAAAGGGGATGGGTGCCATGGACACAAACGCACTCACCATCGCAATAATGGGCGCTAGCGTGAAAATAAACTTATTCGCGCCTTGGGGGATAATGTCTTCTTTAGTGAAAAGCTTAATGCCGTCTGCTGCGACTTGCAAAAGCCCAAAAGGTCCCACATAACAAGGCCCTAAACGGCGTTGGAAATAGGCTAACACTTTCCTTTCAATATAAGTGGCAAAGCCTCCTAAAGCCGAAAAAACAGCGACTAAAATCAAAATTTTAATCAGGGTTTCAATGATATAAGCGCTCATGCTTGCTCCTTTAAATCCACGCTATCAAACACGCCCTCTCTAAAAAAGCCAGAATGGTTTGTCAAAAGAGAAGGCGAAATGACAAACACTTCCTGATCCAAGCTCTCATCAAGATACAAAACGCCTGTTAATTCCTCTTCTTCTTTAGTTAAAGTGATGTTTTGCCCCACTTCTTTATTCAATTTTTTTAAGAAAGCTTTAGACACATAGACACCGGCTTTTAACTGCAAATTCTCGCTTTTATTGGTGGCGTTATTGAATTGCGTTTCTGGGTATTTTAAATAAGCGTTGAAAGCGATTTTTTCTTTTAAAGGCTTGATGGGTTCACATTCTGTTTTTTCATGCTCTTTAGCGCTGTTTTCAAAATGGCTTGTTCCTAATAAATAGCCTCTGTGATTGACCCTGTCATTAGTGAAATAGTTGGTTAAATAATCAAATTCTATGGCTTTAAAGCCCGCTTCTGTAGGGAGTTTGTGGGTGCATTCTGTGAGGTTTTCTTCCACAAAGCCAAAGCCTTGCATAATATCGCTCAAGTCATAGCCCTCAAACCTCAAAGCCGGTTTTAAGGGCAACACACGCCCTTCAACATTGGTGATCGTGCCTTCTAGCTGGTTGAGACTGGGCAAAATAAAATCCACTTTACTGACAGCGTCTTTCCCAAAAACCCTATCGTCGCTATTGATAGTGAAATCCCCTTGAGCGCGAATGCCTACGATTTTTTCATGTTCAAAAACTTCTTCGCTCAATTGACAAATAGAAGCGATGCCTAAAGCGTTCGCACTTGGGGGGATAAGAATGAGTTTAACAGCGCTTTTTTGGGCTAATAAACGCAACATTTTAGCGATATTGTGGGCTTGTTTGTGGCTATAAATTTCTTCGCCAACCACCAGCAAGGTGTTATTTGATTTTTGCAAAAGAGCGAGAATTTTTTCATAAGTTTCTAAATTGATGCCCGCTTCTTCAAGCAACAAATAAGTGGTTTTGGTAGGGATTTCAATTTTTTCTTCTTTAACCTCTGTCTTGTTTTCTTCTTGATTTTCTTCTTTTGGGGTAGCCGCTTCTATTTTATCCTCTTCTTGATTTTCTGCTTTACTTTCTTCAAGACTGCACCCTTGATTGGCTTGTTCTAAAGCTTTTTTTCGCTCTTCTTCTAAGGCTTTAAGAGCCGCTTCATCCACAATGCTTTGCTTGGAATCTTCTAAGCTTTTTAGAGCTGCACTTTCAATGTTAAGCATTTTTAAAAGCATGCCTAAAAGGATTTCTTCAGCCCCCACTTCATGGGTGATGCAAAAAGAGCTTCGGCACAAATTCGCTAGCGCGTTATCCTTAATAGGGTGCATAGCAATCAAAGAAGCTTTATTAAGTTTGAGAGCGTTATTAATAGCATAGCGCACTAAAGGGTTTTCTGTTTTGATAGAAGATCCTATCGTAACGACCAAATTGGAAGTTTTAATCTCTTCAACGCTGGGGCGTTTAACTTCGCCTAATACTTTTAAAAATTGCTGGAAATGATACGCTTCTTGATTGTAGATTTTAAAATTCAATTCTTTCCTCAAACGCTCTATCAAAAACGCCTCTTCATTCGTAATATCCCCACCTATTCGCACCGCTTCGCATTCTTTGAGGGCGTTTTGGGCTTCTTTAAGATTGGTGCTGCCTTTAGGGCTAGAGCTCACGTCAAAAGCGAAACGGCCTGCCCCACAAATAGGGTTATGGTAAAAATCATTAAGCACCCTAAAAATCTTAGATTCTTCGCCTAGAGTATCAAAATGGCGCACATCATAAGAAATCAAACACCCAGCTGAGCAATGCGAACAAGTGGAATGGATCTTTTTTAGTTCCCATGCGTTAGCCGTGTAAGCGAAATCTTTATAGCTCAAAGCGCCCACAGGGCATACCGCAATACATTCCCCGCAATCATAACAAGGCACGCTACCCACAAAAGAAATAATGCCTTTTTGCTTACGACTCCATACGCTAAAAGCGTCTTTGGACATGCTGTCTTTAAATTTATCCGGAGCATGCAAATCGGCTTTAGTGGCTTTGAGGTTGTTTTCGCCCACATTGTCCTTGCAAGTGGTTACGCACCTTTCGCACATGATGCACAAATTAGGATCATACAAGGCTTTTGCCCATGAATCTAGCGCTTTAAAATCATCAGCCACTGCATAAGGTTGGTGCTCCACGCCGGTTAAATGCGTCATATCTTGCAATTCGCACTCCCCGCTCTTATCGCACACGCCACACTCTAGGGGGTGGTTGACATCATAAGTTTGCATGATGCTTTTTCTTTCATCCATGAGCGTGGGGGTGTTAGTGAGAATAACGGCATTGTTTTTGGCTTTCGTGTTGCAGCTATAAATGCGTTTGCCATCCATTTCAACCATGCACATTTTGCATGCGACTGTGGGCGAGCAACCGCTTAAATAACAAATAGTAGGGATGTAGATCCCAGCGCTCCTAGCGGCCTCTAAAACGCTTTGTCCCTCTTGGCATTCAATTATTTTGCCATTGATATTCATTGTGATCATGAAATTCCTTGAGAGTGGGATAAAATAGGGATATAAGGGTAAGCGTCAAAAAACGCCCCTTCTAAAATCGCAATCAAGCCGCTTCAAATGGGGGCTTTCTTCTAACTCGCATTCTAGCGTTTGATTGGAGATTTGAAACCCCGCTTTAGAATGCTTAATCTTGTTAGCGATCTTAAATTGCTTGGAAAAAGACAATTTGGGGGTTTCAAGGCTCTTGTAAGAAACATAGACAAACGAGCCGTTAGCCTCACCCATTCGCTCTAAAAACTCTAAATCTTTTGATTGGAGTTGCGATTTAAAAGGCAAAATGCCCTCTTTAAAGGCTGTTTCTAGTAGCCATTCTTGATCTTTAAAATCATAAAAAGCGGTCGTTGCGCTTGAATCGTTGCAAGGGATATGCAAAATTTCTAGGTAATTTTGCAACTCGCTTAAAAGGGTGTATAAAAAGGCGCTATCCGCATGCTTAGTGATTTCTCTGTTTAAAACAAGCACCCTTTTTTTCGCTTTAATGATAAGAGCGATAAGTTCTTGTAATTCTTCTTCGCTCATGTTCGCTTCAGAGCTTAAATACCCCACATCAACCTTTTCTAAAACATGCCCTTTTAATTGGGAAGTTTTTTCTAAAATGCCCCTTAAAATCAAAGCCAAAATCGCCGCTTCCGTGTGGATTTCATACGACGCAAAAAGGCAATTTTTTTGCAAGTCTCTTGTGTCTTGTAAGGGTCTTAACAAGGCGTAGGGGCGTTTTGATTGGTTAATGCTTCCTAAAATCAATCGTTCATTTTCATTCAAACAAGCGTTTGAAAACCCCCCAAACAAAACGAACAAATCGCTTTTTTCTAAAAGGTTTAAGCTATCTTTGGTCATCTTGTAATGGATTTCAAATCCTTTTTTAAGAGATAATTTTTCTAAATAATAGGCTTCTTTCAAGCTAATTGAAGAGCTTGCACTTAAGGGAGAATTTAAGGGGTTAAAGCCGCTCAAAATCAAGCCTTTTTTCTCACGACAATCGTCCAATCCGCTTGATTGAAACGCAAAGAATTGAGAAGCTCATGCCCTTTAGATTGGATAAATTCAGCGCTCTTAGGGATATTAGAAAAATCCCCCACTTCAAACATGAAAATAGCGACTTCATTAGGTTGCATTTCTTTTTCAATCAATTCTTCTAATCGTTTAAAAATATCCGCTTTCAAAGGGCGCAAATCAAAGCGTTTCATCTATCCACCTCGCCAAACACCGCATTGGTTGAGCCAATCACGGTTACTGCATCCGCTAAATATTGCCCCACTAAAATGTCGCTTAAAGCCCCAATGTGATAAAAGCTAGGGGCTCTGATTTTTAGTCTATGAGGGTAAGGCTCGCCCTCTGAATGGATAAAAAACCCTAATTCCCCTTTAGGGCTTTCTGTGGGGGCATACACTTCCCCAACGGGCGGGCGCATGCCTTGAGCCACTAAAACAAAATGCTGCATCAAGGCGTAGTTTTGCGTCATTATATCTTCTTTAGGGGCGGAAATGTAATGCGGATTTTGAGCCATGATAGGCGTATCGGTTCTAGCATACATGGGAATGAGTTGTTCAATGATGCGAATGCTTTCATCAATTTCTAACATATACAAACAATACCGATCATAACTATCGCCATAATTGCCCACCGGCACATCAAAATCAAGCTCTTTATAAAGCTCATAAGGTTCTTCTTTTCTAATATCATAAGCGATCCCAGTCCCTCTTAACATGATGCCGCTCATGCCCCAACTTTGCGCCATTTTGGGCGTTACAACTCCCACATTTTCCAAGCGCATCCGCCAAATGCGATTCTTATCCAATAAGCCTTGAATGAGTTTTTTGCATTCTTTCATTTCGCCTAAAAACTTTTTTAAGCCCTCTAGCCAATTAGGGGGTAAATCCAAAGGCACGCCCCCAATCCTTATAGCGTTATGCGTGAGCCTAGCCCCGCAATAATCCTCCATCAAATCCAAGCCGTATTCCCTCGTTTTAAACGCATACAAAAACACGCTCATCGCCCCCACATCTAAAGCATGCACGCTGATAAAAAAGATGTGTGAAATCATGCGGTTAAGCTCTAGTAAAATCGTGCGGATCACTTGCGCTCGGCGAGGGATTTCTAAATTGAGCAAAGTCTCTACCGCATAAGCGTAAGCGTAATTATTGCTGGTAGAAGAAGTGTAATCCAATCTGTCGGTAGTGGGCATGTATTCGTTATAGGTCATGTTTTCGCCTAACTTTTCACAGCCTCTATGCAAGTAGCCAATTTCAGGGGTAGCCTTAATGATTTTTTCGCCCTCCAATTCCAAAATCAAGCGCAATTGCCCATGGCTACTGGGGTGTTGAGGGCCAAAGTTTAAAATCATTTGGTTGTCGTCATGTTCAAAAATGATGTTTTCAAACTGAGGGTTGAGTTTCGTGAAATTTTGAGCCATTTTATAGCCTCTTTTTTAAGATAGTGGGGGCGATTTTGTGCAAATCTTTGACAAAAGGGATTTTCTTAAACGCATGCTTTTCTTCTGTTTCTTTTAATTCTTCACCCTTGCCCTGCTCATAGCCAATTTTGGCGAAATTAAAAGTGTCTTTTTCATCCACTCTTGCGCTGTCTCTCTGTTCTTTGCCCACCACTTCTCGGTATTCTTTGCCAAAAATTTTATCCACTTCATACCATTGAGCGAATTCATCGCCTTTGAGCGGGTAAGAACGCAATAAAGGGTGGCCTACCCAATCATGCGGCATGATAAGGCGTTTCAAATAAGGGTGTTTGTCAAACACAATACCAAGCATGTCATACGCTTCCCTTTCGCTCCAATTAGCCGAGCGGTATAAAAAACTCAAAGAATCCACGCTCTCATTAGGCAACAAAACGCATTTCACGCGCACCCTACGGCGGTTCTTACAGCTATCGCTAAAACCCACAAATTGATAAAACAATTCAAAATGCCCTTTTTTAGCGCACAAATCTATCGCACTCATTTCGCTCAAACACTCATAACCCAAATGCCTTAAAATCGTAGCGGCAGAAAAAATATCGTCTTTTTTGATCCAAAACACCGCCGTGTTAGTCTCTATGTATTTGTCTAAAATCTCATGTTTGTAAGAAAGGTGGTTGTAAATGACCTCATAAGCGCTGCCCTCTAAATATTTTTTAGGGGTGGGTTCTATGATTTTATAGGGGTCATGCTGGCGCGATTGTTTTTACATCTTCATAGGGGGATTGTTTTCTTACCATCACACTAACCTTTTAGGAGCGTCTTGTTTGATCGCTTTAGAGCGTCTGATTTTATCTTGCAAAACCATAAGAGCGTATTGTAAAGTCTCTGGGCGCGGTGCGCAACCGGGCAAGTAAATATCCACAGGAACGATCCTGTCTGCTCCTTGAACGGTCGCATAAGTGTTGAACATCCCGCCCGTGTTAGCGCAACTCCCCATAGAAATCACCCATTTAGGTTCAGGCATTTGATCATAGAGCCTACGCATGAATTCGGCATGCTTTTTAGTGAGCGTGCCAGCGATGATCATCACATCAGATTGCCTAGGGCTCGCTCTAAAAATCGTGCCAAATCTGTCAAAATCAAACCTTGAACCCCCTGTTGCCATCATCTCAATTGCGCAACACGCCAAGCCATAAGTTAAAGGCCAGAGCGAATTAGAACGCCCCCAATTCAATAATTTATCCAAAGTGCTTAGAACAACCGGTGCTTGTTGCATTATTTCACCTCTAATTTCTGCCAGCTCAAAGCGTTTCGCTTTAAAGCGTAAATAAAACCAATCATTAAAAAGAAGACAAAGCCTAGCATTTCAACGAGCCCAAACAAGCCTAATTTTTTAAAATCAATCGCCCAAGGGAACATGAAAACGATTTCTACATCAAATAAGATAAAAAGCATGGCCATGATATAGAAATGGTGCGACACTCTATTAGGCTGCTTGAGAGCCACAGGCCCGCATTCATAGGGAGCGAGCTTGAGCTTTTCGCCCTTTTTTTGAGCCATTTTACGGCTTAAAAACCTTTGAATCCTTAAGGTTAAGTTAAACACCCAAAAGGTGAATACCAACAAAACAAAAACGCCAAAATAGGGGTGATTCAATGCTTCTGTGGCTTGTTGCATTAGGCTCTCAAACTCCTTTAATTATTCGCAAATGATGAAGCCAATTAAACCATGTTTTTGCTAATCGTTAGCTGAAAAAATAAAAATTATTTCAACATCTCTTAAGAGGCCATTTCTATGAGTTTGGGCATTAAATCTTGCATGGCATGCACCGCGCTTTCATTAATGCATTGGACATTCTGGGGCAAACGGGCGTTTTTAGCCTTAGGGTCAATGTAATAAATGAGAGCGTCTTTATGCGCATGCGTGTAGAGGCTAGCGGCCGGATAGACTTGCAAAGAAGTGCCAATGATGATTAAAAGATGCGCTTGTTTGACTAAAGAAATCGCTTCTTCAAGCAAAGGCACAGCTTCACCAAACCACACAATATCAGGGCGTAATTGCGATTTGTCTTTAGCCAAGTCGCCTAAATTCAAGTCCTTTTCCCACCTATAAACCAAATTAGGATCTTTCTCGCTGCGAACGCTCAACAATTCCCCATGCAGGTGCAAAATGCGAGAAGAACCCGCCCTTTCATGCAAATCATCTACATTTTGGGTGATGATATGGACTTGATAGTGTTTTTCCAATTCCGCTAAAGCCTTATGAGCCTTGTTAGGATAAACTTCAAAAAGCTGTCGGCGCCTTTGGTTGTAAAAATCCAACACTTTTTGCGGGTTCTTTTTCCAGCCATAAGGCGAAGCAACTTCCATGATGTCATGCCCTTCCCACAAACCGCCAGCGTCCCTAAAGGTTTTAATCCCGCTTTCTGCTGAAATGCCAGCCCCGCTCAAGATCACTAAATTTTTCATGTTTCCTCCTTGATAATTTCAATATGAGTGCCGCTGAATTTGTCATGCAAAAAAAACTTAAAAATAAAAGGCGCAACAAACCCTATGAGTAACCCCATGCTCAACACCCACAAAACAAACCGCCACAACGCTAAAAAAAATCCCACTTCTTCACCATTATTTTTGACTAATCTAAACTGAGCGTAACGCATGCCAGGGCTTTGGGATTTAAAAGCGATAAAAAAGCTGTGCGTTAGGGCGTAAAAAAGCAGGCATAAAAAAATCGCGCTCTGGTTTTCCCTAAAATCCTTCGGCGCTCCCTAAAATCGCATAAGTCATTATATAAAGCATGGGGGTATAAATCATAAAAATATCGGTGATAAAGGCCTTCAAACGCAAAGAGAGATACAGCCCTTTTAAAGGGCTTTCTAACGCTTGCTTTTTTTCTGGAGTTTTATTTTTTTTGGTTTTTTTAGTTGCCACGACTTCCCGGTTTTATAGCAACGCTAGTAGCGCATAAAGGGCAAGAGCTAGGCTTGTGCATGTCAAAAACAAAATCTTCTAAAGCAAAAAGGGGTAAATGGCTAGGCAAACACGCACCCTCTTGGGCTTTCAAATGAGAATGGGTGCGTTTGCAAATGCCCCGATTGGCTAAAGCGCCAAAAGCCACGATTTGAGCGCCCTTTTCTTCTAAAACTTTAGCGCATTCCATGGCGGATTTTCCCGTAGTGATGATGTCTTCGCACACTAAAATTTTTTCGTTTTTTTTGACTTCAAAACCACGCCTTAATGTCATGGTATTATCCACTCTTTCAGTGAAGATAAAACGCACGCCTAAAGCCCTTGCAAGCTCATACCCAGCCAAGATCCCCCCAATAGCCGGCGAGCATACGCATTCAATATTCAAATGAGCTTCTTGGATTTGTTTGGCTAATTCTAGCGCTAATTGTTCGGCTAGTTTGGGATCTTCTAAAACTTTAGCGGATTGCAAATAATAATTGGAATGAAACCCGCTGCTGAGCAAGAAATGCCCCTCTAATAGCGCTTGAGCGTTTTGATAACATGCCTTAATATCCATGGTTTAGACCTTTAAAATCGCATCTTCTTTGTTTTTCACGCTTTCATCAATTTTTTTAATGGCTTCATCGGTGATTTTTTGGATCTGCTCTTGGGCTTTTTTGCTTTCATCTTCGCTGATTTCTTTGTCTTTTTCTAATTTTTTCACCTGGTTGTTGGCGTCTTGGCGGATATTCCTTACAGCCACTTTAGCCTTTTCGCCCATTGCTTTGGCGTCTTTTGCGATGAGTTTTCTTTGCTCACTTGTCATGGGCGGGAAAAAAGCTTGATCGTTTCGCCGTCGTTATTAGGATTGACGCCAATATTGGCTTCTTGAATGGCTCTTTCAATTTCTTTGAGCAGGTTTTTTTCCCATGGGCTGATTTGAAGAGTGGTCGCATCCAAGCTCATCACGGATCCGACTTGATTTAATGCCGTGGGCGTGCCGTAATAATCCACTTTGATGTGATCTACAATATTGACTGAGACTTTCGCGCTCCTTAGAGTGGAAAAATCCCTGTTTAAAGCTTGAACGCTTTTTTGCATCAAATCTTTGGTTTCGTTATAAATGGCTTGTAGCATTATTTTTCATCCTTTTTTTGGTTTGTGTGGGCGTTGGTTTGCGTTGCATGCGTTTTAGGCTTTTGGTGGGTGGTGGTTGGGGGCGTTTTGGCGTTCTCTTTGGTTTTTTCAACACCCTTTATGCCATTTTCTTTGGCATCATTCTTTTCATTCTTTTCATTCTGTTTGGGGCTTTCAACAAAAGGCGTTTTGGCTGGCTCTTTAGGAAGCTCTTTAGGCGTTTGTGTAGGCATTAAAGGATTAGTGGGGGCTTGCTCTAAAGGGTTGAGCGTTGGGTTGAGTGTGGGATTAAGCGTAGGGTTGAGCGTGCCGGTGGCAGGGACTAAGGGCGAAAGCTCTTTGTTGGTTTTAGTTTCATCTAAAACGCTTTTGCCGTATTCTTTGTTGTAAAAATAGCCCAAAGCGATGGTGTTGATGACAAACAATAAGCCTAAAAACATGGTCATTTTCGCCATAAAGCTTGCGGGTCCTTTAGCGCCAAATAAAGAATCGTTGCTCCCGCTATAAGCCCCTAAGCCGATGCTAGAACTTTTTGCAACAAAACCACCACCACAATCAATACCGCTAAAACAATTTGTAAGCCTAACAGAGCACTTGTCATAAACACCGATTCCTTAAATCCCTAAAATTTAGAAAAAATTAGGCTTAATCTTATCTAAAATTTGCTAAGAATACACTAAAATTTAGTTTTAATTTCAAGCGCGGCGCGTTAAAGGCGGTGGTGTTGGACTCTTTTCATTCATTCAATCAGCATGCGTTCAATAGACATGCCAAAACTTATCACCTCTTCGCTCATATCCAGCAACAAATCGCTATCTGTCTTGTTCAATTTTTAAAACAAAAACATTACGCTAAAGTTTTGGATCTAGGATCAGGGAGTGGGGCTGTTTTTAACGCTTTAGAGCGGCAACATATTGTGATTGAAGACTTTATCGCTTTGGATAATTCTATAAACATGCTCAAATTACACCCCACGCATTCTATTAGCATTCAAAAAATCTCTTTAGAGCATGCGGATTTTGAAGAACATGTTTTTTGCGATTACGATCTGGTTGTGTCTTCTTCTTCTTTACAATGGGCAAGGGATTTAAAAAGCGTTTTAGAAAAAATCGCTCTTTTTAGTAAGGAGGCCGCTTTAGCTATCCATACGGATTTTAGTTTGCATGAAGTGCATGAGTTTTTAGGCACGCTTTCGCCTTTAAGGGATCTTAAAACGCTCAAATCCTTGATTAAAAACGCCTTTAAACATTTTCAAATAGAATTAGAAAACAAGCGCTTCACTCTTTATTTCAACCGCAAACAAGATTGCTTGAATTACCTTAAAAAATGCGGTCTTTTGGGGGGTTCAACGCTGAGTTTCAAGCAAAAAAAACATTTTTTCCAAAACATGGCGTTTGAAAAATTGAGCTATGAAGCGTTACTCTTTTCTGGGATCAAGCGTTCTTAAAAACCAAGATAAATTAAAATATTAAAATTAGGTGGTTACAATAACACTAACTAAAACCAACGAGAAACAACATGCAAAAAAACGAGTCTTTTCAGGCATCCAACCTACCGGGCAAATCCACTTGGGCAACTATCTGGGGGCGATCAAGCATTGGGTAGAATTGCAAGATGAATATGAGAACCTTTTTTGTATCGTCAATTCGCATGCGATCACCCTCCCCATAGAGCCTATATTTTTAAAATCCCAAACCTATGAGCTAGTCAAATTGCTTTTAGCTTGCGGGATTAGTCCTAAGCGATCGGGGTTATTCATTCAAAGTGAAGTGGATGAGCACCCGGCTTTAGCATGGCTATTAGATTGCCAGGTGTCTATGGGGGAAATGCAACGAATGACGCAATTCAAAGACAAGTCTTTAAAAAACCCTAAAAGCGTGAATGTGGGGCTTTTCAATTACCCTATTTTAATGGCGTCAGATATTTTATTATACCAAAGCGATTTAGTGCCAGTGGGCGAAGATCAAAAACAGCATTTAGAACTCACGAGAAACGTTGCAGAAAAATTTAACAGGGATTTTGGGAACTGCTTTAAAGTGCCAGAGCCTTTGATCGCTAAAGTGGGGGCAAGGGTTATGGGGCTAGACGATCCAAAAGTGAAGATGAGTAAATCGCATCAAGGGGCTAATCATGCGATTTTTCTTTTAGATGAGCCGGACATTATTGTAAGAAAAATCAAAAAAGCGGCCACGGATTCTATGGGCGTTATTGCATTTGATGAAAAAAGAGAGGGGATTTTTAACCTTTTAAATATCTACATGCTCTTAAGCGATGAAAGCCCAGAAAACATAGAAGAGCGTTTCAAAAATAAGGGCTATGGGGATTTTAAAAAGGAATTGGCTGAAGTAGTGATCCAATCTTTAAAGCCTATTCAAGAAAGATACCAAGAAATCAGCGATGATGAGGTGAAAGCCGTTTTAAATGGTGGCGTCAAAAAAGCCAGGCCTTTAGCGCAAATGACTTACCAAAAGGCTAAAGAATTGATGGGGTTGGTTTAGATGAAAATTTTAAGTTTGTGGTTAGGGGTGTTTTGTTTCCTTAAGGCTACGCCTTATTTATACTTGGGCGAAGAGCCTAAATATAAAGACAATTTCACGCATTTTGAATACGCTAACCCTAACGCTAGAAAAGGCGGTGTCTTAAGAAATGACGCCATAGGGACTTTTGATAGCCTTAACCCTTTTGTGCTTAAAGGCACTAAAGCCGAAGCGCTTGGATCTCATTTATGACACTTTAATGGTGCAAAGTTTGGACGAACCTTTTGCAGAATACCCCTTAATCGCTAAAGATGCAGAAGTGGCTAAGGATAACAGCTATGTGATTTTTACCCTAGATAAAAGAGCGAGATTCAGCAATAACGCTCCCATTTTAGCGAGCGATGTGAAGTTTAGCTTTGATACGATCATGAAATTAGGATCGCCTATTTATAGGCAGTATTACCAAGATGTTAAAAAGGCGGTTATCTTAGACAAACACCATGTTAAATTCATTTTCAAAACCACTGAAAATAAAGAGTTACCTCTCATTTTAGGGCAGTTGCAAATCTTTTCCAAAAAAGCGTTTCAAAAGGATTATTTTGAAAAAAACCCTTTACTCATTCCTGTTTCTAGCGGCCCTTATGTGATCGCTTCTTTTGATGTGGGCAAGAAAATCACCTACCAAAGAAACCCTAATTATTGGGCGAAAAATTTGCCCAGCAGAAAGGGGCAATTCAATTTTGATCAAATCAAATTTGAGTATTACAAAGATGAAACCGTCGCCTTACAGGCTTTTTTAAGCGGGGCGTATGACTGGCGCCTTGAAAGCACGGCTAAGGTTTGGGCTAGGGGCTATGTGGGGAAAGCTATAGACAATAAAGAGATTACGAAGTATTTGATAGCCCACAAAATGCCAAGCGGCATGCAAGGGTTTTTCTTCAACACGCGCCGAGAAATTTTCAAGGATAAAAGGGTGCGTGAAGCCTTATTTTATGCGTTTGATTTTGAATGGGCGAATAAAAATTTGTTTTTTTCGCAATACAAACGAACCACCAGTTTTTTCAGTAACTCTATCTATGCATCCCCTCCCCTCCCAAGCCCTGAAGAAAAAGTTCTGTTAGCCCCTTATGAAAAGAGTTTAGATGAAAGGGTTTTTAAAGAGCCTTATATCGTGCCTAGAACCGATGGGGTTGATGTTTTGGGCTATAATTTGAGGGAAAATTTAAAATACGCTCAAAACCTTTTGAAAAGCACGGGCTTTTCTTACAAAAACATGCGTTTAGTGGATAAAAATAACAAGCCTTTTAGTTTCACTTTGCTTTTAAACAGCCCAGCCTTTGAAAGACTGGCCCTAGCCTTTGCTAAAAACTTAAGGGTGTTGGGGATTGAAATGAAAATCCAAAGAGTGGATTTAAGCCAGTATGTCAATCGGGTCAAAAGCTATGATTTTGACATGATCGTAGGAGTGATTGGCCAATCGTCTTTCCCAGGTAATGAGCAGCGCTTTTATTTTGGCTCTTTGAGCGCTAAGGAAAAAGGCACAAGGAATTATGCGGGAATCTCTAGTAAAGCGGTAGATGATTTGATTGAAAAAATCATTAACGCTAAAGATTATAAGGAGCAATTGGCCGCCATTCAAGCGATGGATAGGGTGTTGTTGTGGGGGTTTTATGTGATACCGCATTTTTATTTGCCTAATTATAGGATCGCAGCGTATAATTACATTGGCATGCCTGAAGTCAGCCCTAGCTATGGATTTTCGCCGTATTTATGGTGGATAAAAAAAGAAAGGGGTCCTAAATGATCGCTTACATCCTTAAACGCTTGCTTTTAATTATCCCCACTTTATTAGCCATCATGACGATTAATTTCTTTTTGATCCAATCGGCCCCAGGAGGCCCTATAGAGCAGATGATGGCTAAAATCAATAACACGCAGTCCAAAGAGATTCAAGGCGTTGTTAAAGAGCGTTCGTATAGGGCGTCTCAAGGGTTGGAGAGCGATTTGTTAGAAAATTTAAAAAAACTCTATGGTTTTGACAAGCCCATAGGGGAGCGCTATCTTCTCATGCTCAAAAAATACACGCAATTTGATTTTGGGGAGAGTTTTTACCGCCAGATTAAAGTGATAGATTTGATTAAGGAAAAATTGCCGGTATCCATTTCTTTAGGGTTTTTTAGCACGCTTTTGATTTATCTTATTTCTATCCCTTTAGGGATTTTCAAGGCCAAACGCAATAACGAGCCTTTAGACGTGCTAAGCAGCGTGGTGATCATTGTCGCTAACGCTATCCCGGCCTTTTTGTTTGCGGTGGTGTTGATCGTGTTTTTTGCTGGAGGGAATTATTGGCACTGGTTCCCTTTAAAGGGGCTGGTGAGCGATAATTTTGAAAGTTTGAGCGCGTTAGGTAAAATCAAGGATTATTTATGGCATATCACCTTGCCCGTTCTTTGCATTTCTTTGGGAGGTTTTGCAAGCCTCACGCTTTTAGTGAAAAACTCTTTTTTAGATGAAATGGGCAAACTTTATGTGGTGAGCGCTAAGGCTAAGGGCTGTTCAGTGGGGCGTATTTTTTATGTGCATGTGTTCCGTAATGCGATTTTATTGGTGGTAGCGGGTTTCCCGCAGGCTTTTTTAGGCATGTTTTTTAGCTCAAGTTTATTGATAGAGATTGTTTTCAGTTTAGACGGGTTAGGGCTTTTAGGGTATGAAAGCATTGTGAGTAGGGATTATCCTGTCGTGTTTGGTTCGCTTTATATTTTCACGCTTTTAGGTTTGGTAGCGAGTTTGATAAGCGATTTGCTCTGCGTGGTGATTGACCCTAGGATTGATTTTGAAAAGCGTTGAGGGTAGGAATGAAAACTGAGATGAAATCTTCTTTAAAACTTTTTGCACAGCCTTTGTTAGTGGTTTTAGCGTTCATGTTGTTGTATGCTTTAGTGCATGCTATGCTTGGTTTTTACGTGAAAAAAGACAGCGCTCAAACAAGCCCAAATGCAGAAAAAACCGAAACAGAGCGCCAAAACAGCGCGCTTTCACCTAAACAAGAAGAAGCTAACACGAACACAACCGCCACAGAAGAAAACCCCACCAAAGACCCTCCTTTGTCTTTAGACACAGCCACGCAAAAACAAGAGATTAAACAAGAGCAAGAAAAAGAAAACGAGCCTAAACAAGACAGCGTCTCGCCCGTTCAAAACGATCAAAAAACCCCTACAACCTCTACAATGGGAAAAAAACCTTTAGAGTATAAGGTCGCAGTCAGTGGCGTGAACGTGCGTGCTTTTCCCAGCACAAAAGGTAAAATCTTGGGATTGCTTTTAAAGAATAAAAGCGTGAAGGTTTTAGAAATCCAAAACGATTGGGCTGAAATTGAATTTTCTAATAAAACAAAGGGCTATGTGTTTTTAAAACTTTTAAAAAAGGCTGAATGAAAGAATAATGAAATTAAAATCTTTTGGGGTTTTGGGAAATCCCATTAAGCATTCCAAATCGCCCTTAATCCATAACGCTTGTTTTTTGACTTTTCAAAAAGAATTAGGGTTTTTGGGGCATTACCACCCCATATTACTCCCTTTAGAAAGCCACATCAAAAGCGAGTTTTTGCATTTGGGATTGAGTGGGGCTAATGTAACCTTACCCTTTAAAGAAAGGGCGTTTCAGGTTTGCGACAAAATCAAGGGCATCGCGCACAAATGCGCTTCAGTCAATACGCTTGTTTTAGAAAATGATGAGCTTGTGGGTTACAATACCGACGCTTTGGGTTTCTGGCTCTCTTTGGGAGATGAGAGTTACCAGAGTGCTTTGATTTTAGGCTCTGGGGGGAGCGCTAAAGCCCTAGCGTGCGGATTAAAAAAACAAGGCTTGAAAGTGAGTGTGTTGAATCGCTCTGCTAGGGGATTGGATTTTTTCCAACGCTTGGGCTGTGATTGTTTCATGGAGCCTCCTAAAAGTGCTTTTGATTTGATCATTAACGCCACTTCAGCGAGTTTGAATAACGAATTGCCTTTGAATAAAGAGGTTTTGAAAGGGTATTTTAAAGAGGGCAAACTCGCTTATGATTTGGCGTATGGGTTTTTAACGCCCTTTTTATCTCTGGCTAAAGAGTTAGAAATCCCCTTTCAAGACGGGAAAGACATGCTCATCTATCAAGCTGCTTTAAGTTTTGAAAAATTCAGCGCTTCTCAAATCCCTTATTCAAAAGCGTTTGAAGTCATGCGAAGTGTTTTTTGATGCAAGGGTTTTTAAGAAGCCTGTTTTTTGGGGTTAAAAAGATCCCTAAACCATTCGCTCCTCTAATAGAAAAGGGCGTTTTAAAAGAAGTGCTTCAATTGAAAAAGGAGCGCTATTTTTTAAAAGAAGGCTTTGATATAGGCAAAGTTGAAAAAGTAAAAGATAAGGCGTTTTTCGTTTCTTTAGCGAAAAATTACCCTAAAGACCCTTTAATCAAAAACTTACCCCCATCTTTTAAAACAGACGCTTTGATTTTATGCCAAATAGAATGTTCTAAAAAACGCCCCCTAGCCTTTTTTAAAGCCGCTCTTTTAAATGCAGATCACACGATGATAGCTTACCTGGCTAAAGAAAAAAACCAGATTGTGGCTATCCCTTTTAAAGAGCCTTTTAAAAAACCTATTTCTTTAAAGCACAGCCAAAGATCCTTACTAGAATTGCCCAGGCATTGCGTGGTGAAGATCGATCTTAAAAAGCGTGAAATCAGCGAAATTTTAGGGCCTTTAGAAGACCCTTTAATAGATGAAAACCTTTCTTTAAGCCTTTTTGACAGGATTAAGGATTTTTCAAAAGATTGTTTGAATTTAGCCCAACATTACGCGCAACTCAAAGCGAGCGATTTTAAAGACAGGATCAATTATTCTCACATCCCTTTTATCACCATTGACCCCAAAGACGCTAAAGATTTTGACGATGCGATTTTTTATGACCAAGAAAAAAGGGTTTTGTTTGTGGCGGTTGCTGATGTGAGCGAATTTGTGCCGAAACATTCCAGTTTGGATAAAGAAGCTAGAATTAGGGGCTTTAGCGTGTATTTCCCTAATAGCGTCTATCCCATGCTGCCTTTGAGTTTGTCTCAAGGGGCATGCTCATTAAAAGCGTTTGAAAAACGCCTAGCTTTGGTGTATGAAATCCCTTTAGACGATTTGAAAAACGCCCGATTATTTCAAGGCGTCATTGAAGTTAGGGCTAATTGCACTTATGAAGAAATCAATCATTTTTTAAGCGCCCAACAAAGCCCTTTAGATAAAGATTTGCAACAAAGCCTTTTGGGGTTTTTAGAGGTGGCTTTAAAGTTAAAAAAGGAGCGTTTAAAAAAAGGGTTTAATTTCAATTCGTTTGAAAACAAGCTGTATTTAAACAAAGAAGGGCGTATAGAAAAAATTGAAACAGAAAAAGAAAGCGATGCGCACACCCTTATAGAAGAAGCCATGCTCTTAGCTAACCAATCTAGCGCGAGGTTATTAGATGAGCATTTTCACAATAAGGGGATATACCGCACCCACAAAGAGCCCAGTTTGGAGCAGCAAAAACGCCTTTGCGACAAGCTTTTTGATTATGAGATTGTGCACCCTAAAAACATGGGCTTTTTTCCTTTTTTAGAGCATGCTTTAAAGACAGCCAAAGAAAAGAGTATAGAAAGAGAAGTTTCACGCTTAATCATCAAGTCTCAAAATTTAGCCCTTTATAGCCCCATACAAGAAAGCCATTTTGGTTTGGGGTTTGCCAGCTATACGCATTTCACTTCGCCCATTAGACGATACAGCGATCTAGCCTTACACAGGCTTTTAAAAGAATTGTTGTTCTCATCAGGCTAAAGGCTGCTCGTATTTGTTAGAAGAAGCGCCTGAATTATGCGCTGAGTTGAACGCTTTACAAAAAAAGGCCGCTTTGATTGAAAGGGATTTTATCAAGCGCAAATTCGCTCGCTTGGCTTTAGAATTTTTAGAAAAAGAATTTTTGGGCGTGGTTTTAGAGGTTAAAGATTGGGTGGTGGTGGGGTTAAAAGAATTTATAGGGCTTAAAGTTTTAATCAAAACGAACAAGGTTTTTAAGCCGTTAGAAAAGGTGCGCGTTACAATCACGCATGCGGATTTGATTTTAGGGCAAGTTAGAGGCGAAATCATAGACAAGGATTAAAGAGCATGTATCGTAAAGATTTGGATAATTATTTGAAACAGCGCCTCCCTAAAGCGGTGTTTTTGTATGGGGAGTTTGATTTTTTTATTCATTATTATATTCAAACGATTAGCGCGCTTTTTAAAGGCAATAACCCTGACACAGAAACTTCGCTTTTTTATGCGAGCGATTATGAAAAAAATCAGATTACGACCCTTTTAGAGCAGGATTCTTTATTTGGAGGGAGCAGTTTAGTCATTTTAAAACTGGACTTTGCGCTGCATAAGAAATTTAAGGAAAACGATATCAATCTTTTTTTAAAAGCTTTAGAGCGGCCTAGCCATAACAGGCTTATCATAGGGCTTTATAATTCTAAAAGCGACACCACCAAATACAAATACACTAGCGATACTATCGTTAAATTTTTCCAAAAAAGCCCCTTGAAAGATGAGGCGATCTGTGCGCGCTTTTTTACCCCTAAAACTTGGGAGAGTTTGAAATTCTTGCAAGAAAGGGCTAATTTTTTGCATTTAGACATCAGCAGCCATCTTTTAAACGCTCTTTTTGAAATTAATAACGAAGATTTAGGCATTTCGTTTAACGATTTAGACAAGCTAGCGGTTCTAAATACGCCCATCGCTTTAGAAGACATTCAAGAATTAAGCTCCAATGCGGGGGATATGGATTTGCAAAAGCTCATTTTAGGGCTTTTTTTGAAAAAAGCGTGCTTGATATTTATGATTATTTGTTAAAAGAGGGCAAAAAAGATGCGGATATTTTAAGGGGGTTAGAGCGGTATTTTTACCAGCTTTTTTTATTTTTCGCCCATATTAAAACGACCGGTTTAGTGGACGCTAAAGAAGTTTTAGGCTACGCTCCTCCTAAAGAGATTGCCGAAAATTACGCTAAAAACGCCTTGCGTTTGAAAGAAGCCGGCTATAAGAGGGTTTTTGAAATTTTTAGGTTATGGCACCTTCAAAGCATGCAAGGGCAAAAGGAATTGGGCTTTTTGTATTTGACCCCCATTCAAAAAATCATTAACCCTTGAAAAATGCTGAAAGGTATTTTTTATAATCTAACAATAAAAGAGCTTGCGTCAAGCAAGCGATAACTTTACTAAAAAAGCGGTCTTCTTGGGTTAGGGGGATTTTAAGGGGGTTAAGGGGGAGAGTTATTTCAAAATACCCCCCTATCCCCTTAAGAGAATGAGTTTTGTTATAAAAAATTGAAGTTAAAAACCCCATTTTTTAAAAAATTAAGAATAAAGTTTTGAGTTTCAATATTTGATGAGAAACATTTAATCCAAAAACAAGCGAAAGCAAGGTATAATCAAAAGTTTTTTAGACCTTGCTCTTTTTTAGTAAAAAAAGGGCTATACAACCACAAGGAGAATGGATGAGGCATTATGAAACGATGTTTATTCTCAAACCTACTTTAGTAGAAGAAGAGATTAAATCCAAAATTGAATTTTATAGAGAAGTGATCACTAAGCACCATGGCGTGATTGAAACGAGCCTGGATATGGGCATGCGTAATTTAGCCTATGAAATCAAAAAGCACAAAAGAGGCTATTATTATGTGGCGTATTTCAAAGCAGATCCGTCAATGATTTTAGAGCTTGAACGATTGTATCGCATCAATGAAGACGTGTTGCGCTTCATTGTGATCAAATACGAAAGTAAGAAGGAAGTGGAAGCGTGGCATGCGTTAGTGGATAGGGCTAATAAAAAGCCATCACACGCCAAAGAAAAGCACGAAAAAACCGAACACACGCATTCTCACCACGCAGAGGAAGCAAAAAGCACAGAATCTCATAGCGAGTAAGGGCTTATCATGTTTAATAAAGTGATTATGGTAGGGCGTTTGACCAGGAATGTGGAGTTGAAATATTTGCCTAGCGGTTCGGCTGCGGCTACAATAGGTTTAGCCACAAGCAGGCGTTTTAAAAAGCAAGACGGCACGCTAGGCGAAGAAGTGTGCTTCATAGATGCGCGTTTGTTCGGGCGAACGGCTGAAATCGCTAACCAGTATTTGAGCAAAGGTTCAA
>JBLDXK010000003.1:0-54009 GCA_047430845.1 Helicobacter pylori
AGGATCAATCAAATCCATTCGCTCAAAAGTATAACCCATTCAGATCCCTATTATAAAGAGATTAATGGCGATAAAATCTATGGCATGGATATTACTCTCCCCCTAATGGGTAAGAATCAAAAGACTATAGGCGCGCTGAACCTCTTTTTAAACATTGACGCTTTTCATACAGATGTGGTAGGCAAGAAAAAGAGCAACACCTTTTTAATGGGGAAAGATGGCAGGCTTTTAATCAACCCTAATCGTGAGATCCAAGATAAGATTTTAAGCGCTATCAATCCGGATAAAAGAGTCGCTAAAGCTGTGGAGTATTACAATCAAAACGAAGCGGGCACTTTGAGCTACCATTCATTGAGCGGGAATACAGAAACCTTTTTAGCCATACAGCCCTTTGACTTTTTTGAAGAAAAAGGGGATAACGGCAATCAGTGGCGTTGGGCAATTGGGAAATATGTCAATAAATCTTTAGTCTTTAAAGAAGCGACAAACACCAAATACATTATTATCACCACTTTGATTTTAGGCGTTCTGGTGTTAGCCCTTTTAGTCTTTATCATTATTTCTAGCCTCATAACCAAACGCATCGGTAGGGTCAATAACACCCTAAACGATTTTTTCAACTTGCTTAATAACCCCAAAAGTAACCATGCCATAAGCCTAACGCCCCCAAGCACTTATGATGAAATCGGGCAAATGCAAGCTTCTATCAATGAAAACATTCTTAAAACCCAAGAAAATATTCAAGCCGATAATCAAGCCATTCAAAACAGCATTGAAGTAACAAACCATGTGGAAAATGGGGATTTCACGCAAGAAATCGCATGCGTGCCTAAAAATAAAGATTTGCAAGCCCTAAAAAATACGATTAATAGCATTATCCAGTATTTCCGCAACCAAATTGGCGCCAATATTGAATCCCTAAACAACGCCCTAGAGCATTATAAAAACCTGGATTTCACCCACCACATCCAAAACCCTAAAGCCAACATGGAAAAAGCGCTCAACACTTTAGGGCAAGAAATTTCTAGCATGCTTAAAGCTTCTTTAGGGTTTGCAAACGCGCTCAATCATGAATCCAAAGATTTAAAAACTTGCGTGGATAACTTGACTAAAACCGCCCACAAGCAAGAAAGAAGCCTGAAAAACACCACCCAATCCTTAGAAGAAATCACTAATATTATCACAACAATTGATTCTAAAAGTCAGGAGATGATCTCTCAAGGCGAAGACATTAAAAGCGTGGTGGATATGATTAGAGATATTGCCGATCAAACGAATCTATTAGCCCTAAACGCTGCTATTGAAGCCGCAAGAGCGGGCGAGCATGGCAGAGGCTTTGCGGTGGTGGCTGATGAAGTGAGGAAGCTCGCTGAAAGGACGCAAAAATCCCTCAGCGAAATTGAAGCCAATATTAATATTTTAGTTCAAAGCATCGCCGATAACGCCGAGTCTATCAAAATGCAAAATAAGGGCGTAGAAAACATCCACAACTCCATTAACGCTTTGCAACAAGATGTGCAGGATAATTTGACTATCGCTAATGATTCTTTACAAGTCAGCACTAAAATTGATGGGATCTCCCAAGATATTTTAGAAGATGTGAGCAAGAAGAAATTTTGATTTCTGCTTTTAATTTTGAGCGTCTAAAATGTGGAATCGCCCCTTTTTTCTAAAGCAAGGGGTTTTCTTAACTAAAGCACCCTAACGGACGCTAATGCGAAAGGCTCTTTAAAAGGGGTATTCATCGCAAAATATCCCCCTATTACCTTAAAAGAATCGTTTTTACTGTGAAACCGCCCCTTTCTAAAGCAAGGGGCTTTCTAACTAAAACATTCCATTGAATGCTAACACGAAAGGCTTTGTTCTTTAAAGTCTGCATGGATATTTCCTACCCCAAAAAGACTAGAGGTATTTTGTCATCTTTTAAGCTTGAATATAGTCTAACAGCTATGCACTCACATCTTGCACCCTAAAGGACGGAGTTTTTCGCACTAGTGGGATAAAAATATTCCTTAAAGTTTTGGCTATCACTCTTTGATATTGGGGTTAATCTCAATTCCCCATATCGCCCATATCCCCCATGTCTCCCATATCGCCACCCATATCGTCGTTCATATCCCCCATATCGCCCATGTCATCGTTGCCATTACCCATGTCGTCGTTCATGTCGTTCGCGTTGTTCATGTCATCGCCCATGTCGTTGCTCATGTCGTCATTAGCGTTACCCGCATCATCGTTGCCGTTGTTCATGTTGCTCATATCATCAGTGTTACCGGTATCCGTATTGCCGGTGTCTGTGTTGCCGGTATCCGTGTTATTCATATCGCCGGTATTGTTGCCGCTAGCATCTTTATCATCAGTGGGGGTGTCGTTTGCGTTGCCGGTGTCAGTGGTGTTAGTGTCCATGTGATCATCGTTGTGATCATCGTTGGTGGCGTTATTAGGGTTTATGAGTGCATTACCCCCTTGATCTTTGCTGTCATTTGCATGGGTGTTGTCCATGTTGTTAATAGGCGTTTGTTGCGCAGGTTGTTGCATAGGGTTATTCATCGCATCATTCAAATCGTCTCTGTCATCGCCATCAATTTTCAAACTCCCGTCTAAATAATTCCCCACCACATCGCTGCTATGGCTTAATTGTTGCACGCTGTCTAGGGCTTTATCCACTTGGGCTTGTTGCTCGCTTGAAAGCCCTTTTTGATCTTTTAAGTCATTGTCTAGTTGGTTGAGGTTGTTGTCTAATTTGTCCCTCACTTCCATAGCTTTATTGACCACTGAATCAATCTTATTAGGGCTCGCCCCATCTTGCTTCATTTCTTTGATTTGCCCCACTAAATGGTTAAGCTCTTTGGCTTGAGAAGTTATCGCATCCACGCTTTTAGTGGGCATGGCTTTAGTGTGGAAGAGCGAATTGTCTTTGAGCATGCGGCTGTTGTCTAAATTGACTAAAGCGCTATTCAAGCGGTTGGTTTGAATGCCTTTGCTGAATTTGGGATCACGATAAAAGCTCATGAGATTAGCCTGCTGTAAGGATTTATCGTCCTTATCATCTCTGTCATCATCAGTAGGCGTATCAAGTTGATTAATAGAAGCGTCATGGTCTAAAATCTCTTCTTGATCGATCGCATACATGTAATTTTCTAACATCAAGTAATCTTGAACTTGCATCATGAAAAACATGTTAGGGTAGAATCCATACATGCCATCATAAAAGTCATAAAAATCATACATGCCCATGCCATACATGCCATACATGCCATACATTCCCATTCCATACATGCCATAATAAGGGCTATAGTAAGAGTTGTAATAGTTGTTGCTCCTGTAATAAGGGCTTTGAGCCTTTTCATTCTCTTGTTGTTGTTTGAGATACGCCCCTACCACGCTCAAATCAGCGAGCATTTTTTGAGCCGTTTTTTGATCTTTTAAAGAAATGCCTAAGGGGATATAAATACCGGTGCGGTAACTATAAAAAGAATCCCTAGCGATGATTTTAAGGCAATATTTCAAATTCTTTTGCAATTTTAGGGCTTGCCTTAAATGCGCATGCGCTCTTAAATTCCCCAAGATGCCAGAGCCAAAACGCATTTTTTCCACTAGCGCGCTGAATTTTTTCGCATCGCCATTAGCCGCATTGATATAGTTTAAAGCCGTAGCTCCCCACTCTTTGGTGCTGCTTTTATAACCCCCAAAATTCACTATTTTTGGCGTTAATTCCCCTTTTAATTGTGAATCTTTTAAGTCAAACAACGCCCTATTCACGCTGATAGCGTTTAAACTGAGTGTCATCATAAAAAGTATTTTTATAGCTTTCATTTATAACCTTAAAAAATATCTGTTGAAAGCATTATAGACTATTTTTAGAAATCAAAATGACTTTTAAAAAACAAGCCAAAGTAAAAAATAAAACCTAAAAAACAAAAGGTTCTGTTTTAAGCGCTTCTTTAGTCTTTAAAAAACCCTCTCTCTAAACAAAAACCTAGCCCCCCAACACAACACAACAAACACCGTAAAAAAAAAGAAAAAAGAAACCAACAAAGAGAAAACCCTCTGTTGGAAAGAAGAAAAAGGCTTAGAAGTTGATCATGTAGTTGAAATAGATAGAGAAGTTCCTTTTATAGAACACATCTACTGATCCATCTACGCCCCTTTCCTTATAGAATTGGTTGGTGAATAAAGGCAATTTAAAGCCCACTTCAATCCCGCTGTGTTTAGAGAAATTGCTCCTAAAACCAAATTCCACAGGCATTTGGAAATAGCTCGTGTTCATGCTCGCTGAACAGCCTGCCGTGTTGTTGCAAATTTGCATTTGAGATTTTAAGTAGCTCTCTCCTTGGACGATAAACGAATCCCCTCCTAATCCAAAGCCCACGAACAACCCTGCTGTGTTATAGCCCTCTTTACTTTCATAGAAGTTATAGAGCGCATCAAAGCCCACGCCATAAGTGAAGTTATTCACTTGAGACGCGCCTTCCATGATTCCAAGCTGGCTCCCCACAAAGCTTAAATTCGCATGGTTATAGCTGTAGTATCCATAAGACCTAAAGCCAAAGCGTTTGGTTTTGCCAAAGAACCACTTATACCCTGCCATCGCATCTACCCCATACATTTGCCCGTAATTATTGGTGTTGATCACGCTTGGCGTGTAGGTTGCTTGGGCTTGAGCGACAGCGGTTTGAATGTTTTTATGCACATTCATGAAAGCGTCTTTTTGAGCCATTAGATTGGTTTTTAGCGCGTTTAAGAAATTGATGGCATCTGTCGTCGTTGTGCTACTACCGGTAGTCGCAAGCGTAACGGCTTGCGTTTTTTGCGTATCAGTTGCACTAAGATCGGCTAGAGCCATATCCACTTGATTGATAGCTTTATCTAACGCGCCCACGACCGCATTAGATCCGTTTGTCAATTGCCCAATCGTCGCGCTAGAAGAATCTAAATAACCCTTTAAAGTGTTTTGAGCGCTTTCTAACGCGCTAAACGCGCTGCTTAGCCCTTGAGCGTTGGAAATCACGCTGCCTAAATTAGGATTACCGCTCAAAAGATTGCTGATCGCTGCGGTTTGCTGAGAGAGTTGCGTTACCCCACTTAAAGTGGTGTTCATCGCGCTCACGCTCACACTCTTAAGATTATTAACCATAGTGGTATCTTTGGTTAGCTGGCTTGTTATAGTGTTCCCACCACTAGTTGATGGCGTTGGGGTTGGTGGGGTTTCTGGAGCTGGTGTGCCACCTGAACTTGGTGTGCCACCACTTGAAGCGGTGTGTTTATCGCCACTGCCACTTGTTTCATCTTTTTTAGCTGGTGGGGTTGGTGTTTTCGTCTGATCTTGTAAATCTGTGTTTAAAGCGTTTTGATCGTTAGTGAGCTGTTCTTCAGCCTTTTGTAAATTTGTTTCAGCGGTTTGCTCTGCTTGTTGATCGGCTTTAAAAGTGGTTTCATCAAAATCTTTAGTGCTAGCATCAGCTTGAACTTTAGCTACATCTGTTTTTAAAGTTTTTTCATCGTTTTGAACGGCTGTGTTATCGGTTTCTACTTGTTTAGCCGCATCAGCTACAGTAGTGTCAGTGCTTGTTGTATAAGCTTCATCAGTTGTGGCGGTTATGTTGTCAGTAGAAGCGGTGTTTTCAAGCGTTGTCGCTTCTTTGCTGTCGCTTTGAGCAGTGTTTTGGGCTGCTTTTTGGGCTTGTTGTTGCGTTGGTGAATCGCTTGTTAATTTACTATCCTTATCCTTTTCAGCATAATTACCAAAAACATGCGATGGTTTTTGCAATGCTGCGTAGGTTTCTAAATCGGTAGCGTTCATGCTCCCTAAAAGCACGCTACTCGTTGCTAAAGAGAAAAAGCCTAATTTTTTGAATGACTTTTTCATAACTTCCTCCCTTATTTTTTCATCCAGCTTGTGCTTGGATTGACTTTAGTGTCCGGTTTGGAAGCGCTTTGCGTTTCTTGGGCTGGAGCTGTTTGATTGCTGCCAAACATTGAAGTGTCTATCGGGGTGTTATTGTTAGCACCTGGGGTGCGGGTGGTGTTTTGGTTTTCTAAATTAGAATATTGAAACCCCCCTCCTAAAAACGCGCCGCTTTTTTCTGCCATAGACACACTAAAGGCTAATGCCATACCTAAAAAAACTTTTTTCATTTAAAACTCCTTAATGTGAGAAATCCTAAGGATTTCTTTTTTTATTGCATTCATGCTATGGCGCAAAAATATAGGGGATCATCAAAATTTGAGAGTTGTCCTTGAATACATTCGCTTCTACAGAATACAATTCGCTCTTACAAATATTAAGCTTTTGAGTTATATCACAAAAAAGTGAATTTTTCGTTAAGAATGGGTTAAATAAATCGTTTTATTTTTTAAAAATGTATTTATATATATAAAGAATTTAAAATTATATTTAACTATATTTTATGGAAGCTTTTACGCTATTTTTGTGTGGGGCGAAAATTTAGAGCTTTTAGGGTTTTTGGTCGTAGCGGGTAGCTATCTTAAAAAATACTTGGGTGTTTTATCGCTTTTGTCGTATCGTGTAAAAATCTCATTCAAACTGGCTTTGGGCGTGGGCGATTAAGGGGTTAATCACTTCATCTAAATTCCCTGAAAGCATGATTTCTTCTAAACTATACAGAGTTAAATTGATTCTATGTTCGCTCAAGCGGTTTTGCGGGTAATTATAAGTGCGGATCCTTTCGCTCCTATCCCCACTACCCACCTGCTCCTTTCGGTCTTTGGCGTTAGCGAGTTGCTGCTCTTCAATTTGTTTTTCATAAAGGCGCGCTTTTAAGATTTTTAGGGCTTTATCCTTGTTTTTATGCTGGGATTTTTCATCTTGCATGCTCACGCTGATATTGGTGGGAAGGTGCGTGATGCGCACCGCAGAGTCTGTGGTATTGACGCATTGCCCCCCATGCCCGCCAGCGCGAAACACTTCAATCTTTAAATCGCCAGGGTTGATAGAAACTTCCACATCATCCACTTCAGGCATGATCGCTACTGTGATAGCGGAAGTGTGGATGCGCCCTTGAGATTCTGTCTCGGGGACTCTTTGGACTCGATGCGTGCCTGCTTCAAATTTGAGCCTTGAATACACGCCCTTGCCCTTAATCAAAGCGATGATTTCTTTATAGCCCCCTACGCTGTTTTCGCTAGAGCTCACTACCTCTACTTTCCATTTTTTCAAATCCGCATAACGGCAATACGCTTTAAACAAATCCCCTACAAAAATGCCCGCTTCATCGCCCCCTGTGCCGGCTCTTAACTCTAAATAGATGTTTTTATCATCGTTAGGGTCTTTGGGGATGAGGAGTTGCTTAATGGCAGTTTCTAGATCGCTTTTTTGGATTTCTAAAATTTTTAACTCTTCTTTAGCCAGTTCGCTCAATTCCTTGTCTTCTAAAAGCTCCTTATTTTCTTTGATATTCTCTAAAACGCTCAAATACTCCTTACTCGCTATAGAGATTTCTTCAATGGAGCTTTGCTCTTTGCTCAATTCGGTGAGCTTTTTAATATCGCTAATCACTTCAGCACTAGAAAGCAACGCTGTGAGTTCGTCGTATCGCTTGAGAATGGAAAGAAAGCTTTTCAGCTAGAATAGACATGCAAGACTACCTATAATAAAGATGTGAATAGAAAATACAACAATCTAAAAAAACACAAAACTTAAAAAGAAGCCCAATAACAAAAACCCATTACTGAGCTTAAAGAAGTTGAAAACGCCCTAAAACTAAGCGAGAGCGATTTTTTTCACTGAAGCGTTAAGCCTTGAAACTTTCCTAGAAGCGGTGTTTTTCTTTAAAATCCCCTTGCTGACAAATTTATGCAACTCTTTATTAGCGATTTTCAAACGCTCTTGAGCTTTTGCTACATCATTGATAGCGACCGCTTCACGCACGGCTTTAATGATATTTTTAATTTTAGTTTTATAGAACCTGTTTCGTTCGGTTCTTTTAATGGTCTGTCTGATTCGCTTTTCTGCGGACTTATGATTTGCCATAGCCTTGTTTTAATCCCTTTGTAATGTAAAATTTGGCATAATTCTATCTAAAAATTGATTAAAAATAGTTTAAAAGGTATTTTATAACGATGAAAATTTTTGGGACTGATGGCGTGAGGGGTAAAGCAGGGGTGAAACTCACCCCCATGTTTGTGATGCGTTTAGGCATTGCTGCTGGGTTGTATTTTAAAAAACATTCTCAAACGAATAAAATTTTAATCGGTAAAGACACCAGAAAAAGCGGCTATATGGTAGAAAACGCTTTAGTGAGCGCTCTCACTTCCATAGGCTATAATGTGATCCAAATAGGGCCTATGCCTACCCCTGCGATCGCTTTTTTAACCGAAGACTATGCGCTGTGATGCGGGCATTATGATAAGCGCGAGCCACAACCCTTTTGAAGACAATGGCATTAAGTTTTTCAATTCTTATGGTTATAAACTCAAAGAAGAAGAAGAAAGAGCGATTGAAGAAATCTTTCATGATGAAAGATTACTGCATTCTAGCTATAAAGTGGGCGAGAGCATCGGCAGCGCTAAAAGGATAGATGATGTCATAGGGCGCTATATCGTGCATTTAAAACACTCTTTCCCCAAACATTTGAATTTACAGAGTTTAAGGATCGTGCTAGATACCGCTAATGGCGCGGCTTATAAGGTGGCTCCAGTCGTTTTTAGCGAGCTTGGGGCTGATGTGTTAGTGATTAATGATGAGCCTAATGGGTGTAACATCAATGAGCAATGCGGGGCTTTACACCCTAACCAATTGAGCCAGGAAGTGAAAAAATACCGTGCGGATTTAGGCTTTGCTTTTGATGGCGATGCCGATAGGCTAGTGGTGGTGGATAATTTAGGGAATATCGTGCATGGGGATAAGCTTTTGGGGGTGTTAGGGGTTTATCAAAAATCTAAAAACGCCCTTTCTTCTCAAGCAATTGTCGCCACGAGCATGAGCAATTTAGCCCTTAAAGAATACTTAAAATCCCAAGATTTAGAATTGAAGCATTGCGCGATTGGGGATAAGTTTGTGAGCGAATGCATGCGATTGAACAAAGCCAATTTTGGAGGCGAGCAAAGCGGGCATATCATTTTTAGCGATTACGCTAAAACGGGCGATGGCTTGGTGTGCGCTTTGCAAGTGAGCGCGTTAGTGCTAGAAAGTAAGCTTGTAAGCTCTGTTGCGTTAAACCCCTTTGAATTATACCCCCAAAACCTAGCGAATTTGAATATCCAAAAAAAGCCCCCTTTAGAAAGCCTGAAAGGTTATAGCGCTCTTTTAAAAGAATTAGACCAACTAGAAATCCGCCATTTGATCCGTTATAGCGGCACTGAAAACAAATTACGAATCCTTTTAGAAGCTAAAGATGAAAAATTGCTCGAATTGAAAATGCAAGAATTAAAAGAGTTTTTTGAAGCGGCATTTGTGCTAAAAACCACCCAAAAAAGCCTGTTGGTTTTTATAGGGGTTTTTCCCTTATTTTTGGTGCGGATCAAGCGATTAAATACGCTATTTTAGAGGGGTTTCGCTATGAAAGTTTGATGATAGATATTGTTTTGGTGTTCAATAAGGGCGTGGCGTTTTCCTTGCTCAGTTTTTTAGAGGGGGGTTTGAAATACTTGCAAATCCTTTTGATTTTAGGGCTTTTTATCTTTTTAATGCGCCAAAAGGAGCTTTTTAAAAACCATGCGATAGAGTTTGGCATGGTGTTTGGCGCTGGGGTTTCTAATGTTTTAGACCGGTTTGTGCATGGGGGCGTAGTGGATTATGTGTATTATCATTATGGGTTTGATTTTGCCATTTTTAATTTCGCTGATGTGATGATAGATGTGGGCGTGGGCGTTTTATTGTTAAGACAATTCGTTTTTAAGCAAAAACAAAACAAAATTAAGGCATAATTGCCCTTTTTAAAATAAAAGGTCGCGTAGCTCAGTTGGTAGAGCACTACCTTGACATGGTAGTGGCCGCTGGTTCAAGTCCAGTCGTGGCCACCATTATTACTCAATTACTCATTATAATTCCAATTCTAGTTCTCATTTTTTTGTGGGTTTTTGATTTTATCAAATGATTTTAAAGGGTATTAAACGCGCTCCCAATAACGCTTTTATAGCGCTTCAAAGCTATAACACTAATTTATTTTAAATAATAATTAGTTAATGAACGCTTCTGTTAATCTTAGTAAATCAAAACATTGCTACAATTACTCCAACCTTGATTGCGTTATGTCTTCAAGGAAAAACACTTTAAGAATAGGAGAATGAGATGAAACTCACCCCAAAAGAGTTAGATAAGTTGATGCTCCACTATGCTGGAGAATTGGCTAGGAAACGCAAAGAAAAAGGCATTAAGCTTAACTATGTGGAAGCAGTAGCTTTGATTAGTGCCCATATTATGGAAGAAGCGAGAGCTGGTAAAAAGACTGCGGCTGAATTGATGCAAGAAGGGCGCACTCTTTTAAAACCTGATGATGTGATGGATGGCGTGGCAAGCATGATCCATGAAGTGGGTATTGAAGCGATGTTTCCTGATGGGACCAAGCTCGTAACCGTACATACCCCTATTGAGGCTAATGGTAAATTAGTTCCTGGTGAGTTGTTCTTAAAAAATGAAGACATCACTATCAACGAAGCGCAAAAAAGCCGTTAGCGTGAAAGTTAAAAATGTTGGCGACAGACCGGTTCAAATCGGCTCACACTTCCATTTCTTTGAAGTGAATAGATGCTTAGACTTTGACAGAGAAAAAACTTTCGGCAAACGCTTAGACATTGCGAGCGGGACAGCGGTAAGGTTTGAGCCTGGCGAAGAAAAATCCGTAGAATTGATTGACATTGGCGGTAACAGAAGAATCTTTGGATTTAACGCATTGGTTGATAGGCAAGCAGACAACGAAAGCAAAAAAATTGCTTTACACAGAGCTAAAGAGCGTGGTTTTCATGGCGCTAAAAGCGATGACAACTATGTAAAAACAATTAAGGAGTAAGAAATGAAAAAGATTAGCAGAAAAGAATACGCTTCTATGTATGGCCCTACTACAGGCGATAAAGTGAGATTGGGCGATACAGACTTGATCGCTGAAGTAGAACATGACTACACCATCTATGGCGAAGAGCTTAAATTCGGTGGCGGTAAAACCCTAAGAGAAGCGCATGAGCCAATCCAACAACCCCAGCAAAGAAAGAATTGGATTTAATCATCACTAACGCTTTAATCGTGGATTACACCGGTATTTATAAAGCGGATATTGGTATTAAAGACGGCAAAATCGCTGGCATTGGTAAAGGCGGTAACAAAGACATGCAAGATGGCGTTAAAAACAATCTTAGCGTGGGTCCTGCTACTGAAGCCTTAGCCGGTGAAGCGCTTGATCGTAACGGCTGGTGGTATTGACACACACATCCACTTCATCTCACCCCAACAAATCCCTACAGCTTTTGCAAGCGGTGTAACAACCATGATTGGTGGCGGAACCGGTCCTGCTGATGGCACTAATGCGACTACTATCACTCCAGGTAGAAGAAACTTAAAATGGATGCTCAGAGCGGCTGAAGAATATTCTATGAACTTAGGTTTCTTAGCTAAAGGTAACGCTTCTAACGATGCGAGTTTAGCGGATCAAATTGAAGCCGGTGCGATTGGCTTTAAAATCCACGAAGACTGGGGCACCACTCGCTTCTGCAATCAATCATGCGTTAGACGTTGCAGACAAATACGATGTGCAAGTCGCTATCCACACAGACACTTTGAATGAAGCCGGTTGTGTAGAAGACACTATGGCTGCTATTGCCGGACGCACTATGCACACTTTCCACACTGAAGGCGCTGGCGGCGGACACGCTCCTGATATTATTAAAGTAGCCGGTGAACACAACATTTTACCCGCTTCCACTAACCCCACTATCCCTTTCACTGTGAATACAGAAGCCGAACACATGGACATGCTTATGGTGTGCCACCACTTGGATAAAAGCATTAAAGAAGATGTCCAGTTCGCTGATTCAAGGATCCGCCCTCAAACCATTGCGGCTGAAGACACTTTGCATGACATGGGGATTTTCTCAATCACCAGTTCTGACTCTCAAGCTATGGGTCGTGTGGGTGAAGTTATCACCAGAACTTGGCAAACAGCTGACAAAAACAAAAAAGAATTTGGCCGCTTGAAAGAAGAAAAAGGCGATAACGACAACTTCAGGATCAAACGCTACTTGTCTAAATACACCATTAACCCAGCGATCGCTCATGGGATTAGCGAGTATGTAGGTTCTGTAGAAGTGGGCAAAGTGGCTGACTTGGTATTGTGGAGTCCTGCATTCTTTGGCGTAAAACCCAACATGATCATCAAAGGCGGATTCATTGCGTTAAGCCAAATGGGCGATGCGAACGCTTCTATCCCTACCCCACAACCGGTTTATTACAGAGAAATGTTCGCTCACCATGGTAAAGCTAAATACGATGCAAACATCACTTTTGTGTCTCAAGCGGCTTATGACAAAGGCATTAAAGAAGAATTGGGGCTTGAAAGACAAGTGTTGCCGGTAAAAAATTGCAGAAACATCACTAAAAAAGACATGCAATTCAACGACACTACCGCTCACATTGAAGTCAATCCTGAAACTTACCATGTGTTCGTGGATGGCAAAGAAGTAACTTCTAAACCAGCCAATAAAGTGAGCTTGGCGCAACTCTTTAGCATTTTCTAGGATTTTTTAATTTTCTAAGGTTTTAGGAGCGTTCCTCCTTAAATCTTAGGTTGTAGGCTCTCTAACTTTTTTATTAAAAGTTAAGAGCTTATTTTTTTGTTTTTATTTTTTGTCAATTTACTATTTTTCTTTATGATTAGCTCAAGCAACAAAAGTTATTCGTAAGGTGCGTTTGTTGTAAAAATTTTTGTTTGGAAGGAAAAGGCAATGCTAGGACTTGTATTGTTATATGTTGGGATTGTTTTAATCAGCAACGGGATTTGCGGATTAACCAAAGTCGATCCTAAAAGCACTGCGGTGATGAACTTTTTTGTGGGCGGACTTTCCATTGTTTGTAATGTGGTGGTCATCACTTATTCTGCGCTCCACCCTACAGCCCCTGTAGAAGGTGCCGAAGATATTGCTCAAGTATCGCACCATTTGACTAGTTTCTATGGGCCAGCGACTGGGTTATTGTTTGGTTTTACCTACTTGTATGCGGCCATCAACCACACTTTTGGTTTAGATTGGAGGCCGTATTCTTGGTATAGCTTATTCGTAGCGATCAACACTGTTCCTGCTGCGATTTTATCCCACTATAGCGATATGCTTGATGACCACAAAGTGTTAGGCATCACTGAAGGCGATTGGTGGGCGATCATTTGGTTGGCTTGGGGTGTTTTGTGGCTTACCGCTTTCATTGAAAACATCTTGAAAATCCCTTTAGGGAAATTCACTCCATGGCTTGCTATCATTGAGGGTATTTTAACCGCTTGGATCCCTGCTTGGTTACTCTTTATCCAACACTGGGTGTGAGATGATCATAGAGCGTTTAGTTGGCAATCTAAGGGATTTAAACCCCTTGGATTTCAGCGTGGATTATGTGGATTTGGAATGGTTTGAAACGAGGAAAAAAATCGCTCGTTTTAAAACCAGGCAAGGCAAAGACATAGCCATACGCCTTAAAGACGCTCCCAAGTTGGGTCTCTCTCAAGGGGATATTTTATTTAAAGAAGAGAAGGAAATTATCGCCGTTAATATCTTGGATTCTGAAGTCATTCACATCCAAGCCAAGAGCGTGGCAGAAGTAGCGAAAATATGCTACGAAATAGGAAACCGCCATGCGGCTTTATACTATGGCGAGTCTCAATTTGAATTTAAAACACCATTTGAAAAGCCCACGCTAGCGTTATTAGAGAAGCTAGGGGTTCAAAATCGTGTTTTAAGTTCAAAACTGGATTCCAAAGAACGCTTAACCGTGAGCATGCCCCATAGTGAGCCTAATTTTAAGGTCTCACTAGCGAGCGATTTTAAAGTGGTCGTAAAATAGAAAAGAAATAGAAAAATAACAGAATGGATAAAGGAAAAAGCGTGAAAAGCACTGAAAAAAGCGTGGGTATGCCCCCAAAAACCCCAAAGACAGACAACAATGCTCATGTGGATAATGAATTTCTGATCTTACAAGTCAATGATGCGGTGTTCCCTATTGGCTCTTACACACATTCTTTTGGGCTAGAAACTTACATCCAGCAAAAAAAGGTTACCAACAAAGAAAGCGCTTTAGAATATCTAAAAGCCAATCTCTCTAGCCAGTTCCTTTACACGGAAATGCTGAGCTTGAAATTAACCTATGAAAGCGCTCTCCAACAGGATTTAAAAAAAATCTTAGGGGTTGAAGAAGTCATTACGCTATCCACAAGCCCCATGGAATTACGATTAGCCAATCAAAAGCTAGGCAATCGTTTCATTAAAACCTTACAAGCCATGAACGAATTAGACATGGGCGCATTTTTTAACGCTTACGCTCAACAAACCAAAGATCCCACCCATGCCACTAGCTATGGCGTTTTTGCGGCGAGTTTGAATATTGAATTGAAAAAGGCTTTAAGGCATTATCTTTATGCGCAAACTTCTAACATGGTGATCAACTGCGTTAAAAGCGTCCCACTATCTCAAAACGACGGGCAAAAAATCTTATTGAGCTTGCAAAGCCCTTTTAACCAGCTCATAGAAAAAACCCTAGAATTAGACGAAAGCCACTTGTGCGCGGCAAGCGTTCAAAACGACATTAAGGCGATGCAGCATGAGAGTTTATACTCGCGCCTTTATATGTCTTGAATTTTAATCTCAAATTGAAAGGAATTTTATGGTAAAAATTGGAGTTTGTGGTCCTGTAGGAAGCGGTAAAACCGCCTTGATTGAAGCTTTAACGCGCCACATGTCAAAGGATTACGACATGGCGGTCATCACTAATGATATTTACACGAAAGAAGACGCAGAGTTTATGTGTAAAAATTCGGTGATGCCACGAGAGAGGATCATTGGCGTAGAAACAGGGGGCTGTCCGCACACGGCTATCAGAGAAGACGCTTCCATGAATTTAGAAGCCGTAGAAGAAATGCATGGCCGTTTCCCTAATTTGGAATTGCTTTTGATTGAAAGCGGAGGCGATAACCTTTCAGCGACTTTCAACCCAGAGCTAGCGGACTTTACGATTTTTGTGATTGATGTGGCTGAGGGCGATAAAATCCCCCGAAAAGGCGGGCCAGGAATCACGCGCTCAGACTTGCTTGTCATCAATAAGATTGATTTAGCCCCCTATGTGGGAGCGGACTTGAAAGTCATGGAAAGGGATTCTAAAAAGATGCGTGGCGAAAAGCCCTTTATTTTTACGAATATCCGCGCCAAAGAAGGCCTAGATGATGTGATCGCATGGATCAAGCGCAACGCTTTATTGGAAGATTGATGAACACTTACGCTCAAGAATCCAAGCTCAGGCTAAAAACCAAAATAGGGGCTGATGGGCGGTGCGTGATTGAAGACAATTTTTTCACGCCCCCCTTTAAGCTCATGGCACCTTTTTACCCTAAAGACGATTTGGCTGAAATCATGCTTTTAGCGGTAAGCCCTGGCTTAATGAAAGGCGATGCACAAGACATGCAATTAAACATCGGTCCAAATTGCAAGCTAAGGATCACTTCGCAATCCTTTGAAAAAATCCATAACACTGAAGATGGGTTTGCTAGCAGAGACATGCATATTGTTGTGGGGGAAAACGCTTTTTTAGACTTCGCGCCTTTCCCGTTAATCCCCTTTGAAAACGCGCATTTTAAGGGCAACACCACGATTTCTTTACGCTCTAGCTCCCAATTGCTTTATAGTGAAATCATTGTCGCAGGGCGAGTGGCACGCAACGAGTTGTTCCAATTCAACCGCTTGCACACCAAAATCGCTATTTTACAAGATGAGAAACCCATCTATTATGATAATACGATTTTAGATCCAAAAACCACCGACATGAATAACATGTGTATGTTTGATGGTTATACGCATTATTTGAATCTGGTGCTTGTCAATTGCCCCATAGAGCTGTCTGGTGTGCGAGAATTGATTGAAGAGAGCGAAGGAGTGGATGGAGCCGTGAGCGAGATTGCTAGTTCTCATTTATGCCTAAAAGCTTTAGCGAAAGGTTCAGAACCCTTGTTGCATTTAAGAGAAAAAATCGCTCGATTCATCACCCAAACGATTACACCAAAGGTTTAAAAGCGCTTCAAAAAGACTAAATTCCTTTAGTCTTTTGACCCCCCTTTTTTTGATCCTATAAGCTGAAAGGCCTGAATTCAGTATGGCTGTCTTTAGAAAGCTCTACAAATAGCGTGTTGAGTTTGCTTGTTAATAAAGGTAAATCTTTTCTGATAGCACTCAAGTTCTCACCATTACACTTAAAGGCCAGGCGTTGTTTGAAGTGGTTGTTTAACAATTCTTTTAACTTGTCAAAATGGTAATTAGTTTTAATTTGCCTAAAGTCATGTGTAAAAATGACGCAATACTGCTCGTTGTCTATGGCTTTTTCTAAAAACGATTCTAATTTTTCCGCCCCTACTTTGTCGTGCAATTCTTTCGCTTCGTTGAGATTGTCTATCACAAGCGCGCTATTAGGATTCATAGCGGTGTCTAAAACGCTTAAAATATTTTCTACAGGCGTGATGCCGTATTCTTTTTGCGCATCAAAAGACCTTATCAAGCGTTTTTCTTTATTGCAAAAAACCAATTCTTTGTTCGCGCTCTTAATGTTTTGGAACAGGAGTTTCATTAAAGCGATGCGAGTGCTTAAATCTTGGCTCACCACCAACAAATGCGATTCGTTACTTTCAAACTCCACTATCAGGTCCTTTTGCTCATAATCCACTTTTTTGCCCAGATGCAAACGCATTTCATTAGCCTTAAGGATATTAGGCATTTCTAAAGGCTTCTCGCCATTATAGATTTTACGATCTATGGGGGTGAGATTTCTTTGGTTGAATTCAGCGTGTATTTTTGTGAGAAAAGATTTGAAATCATCAGGGGCTTTAGGGATACTCATCTTGGTGTGGTATTTTTGATGCCCTCCGTTGTTGTTGAAAATGCCTTCTGGCCTGACAAGCTCACAAGCTGCATCATCGTCCAAAATTTTAGTGCTGTCGTCTGCATCCATAGGCAAAGCGATGCGGTTGGCGATTTGAGCCTTAAAGCTTGAATCAATTTCACCGCCGCGCATGGTTTGAGTGGCTAAAACTAAATGCACCCCATAGCTGCGGCCCTTTTTAAGTAGGGTGTTTAAATGCCCCTCCACCGCTTTAGTGGATTTATTATCGCTAAAAAGCACCTGAAATTCATCAATCACTACGATCAGTCTGGGCATTTTTTCATGCTTTCGGTAATCGCTTAAATCTTTCACCTTAAACTGCTTGAACCGATCGGCTCTTTTTTGCATTTCATCACAAAGCCAGCTTAAAAAACTCATGCCATAACCTACCGAACTCGCCACGCTCACCAACCTCGCATGCTCTAAAATCGGATCTGTGTATGCGTTAAATTCCACCCCCTCTTTATAGTCTAACAAAAAGAGTTGGACTTCATCGGGATCGTAGTAGAAGGCTAGATTTTGAATCAACACATGCAAGAAATTGGATTTCCCGCTCCCGCTACGCCCGCAAATGAGCGTGTGGTTTTGCGCCTTACCGATTTCAAAACACACTTCCTTATGGTTAATATCCCACCCTACCGGCACAGACACTTTAAACTGAGAGCTTTCAGTCCAAAATTTTTCGTCTTTTTGTAAGTCTTTCAATTCCCTTTTAACTACTTTCTTTTTCTCGTAATACGCTTTAATTTTATCGGCGAAGTCTTTCATGTGCTGGGATTTAATACCTTGATCGTTGATGACTTCTATACTAAGATATTTTAAGCGTTCAAAACTTTTATTATCCCTAAAAAACTCCGCATAATTTTTCAAATATTCTGCGGATTTATTGTTTTTTTCACTCTCCAAATTGACAAAGCTCAAAACCCCATTTTTAGAGCCAAAACGCATGATCTTTTCCAAATAATAAAGCGCGTTTTGACTTAAAGCATCTACCCCGCTTAAAAAAAGCGCTTTTAAAGGCAAGCGGTCTTTTTCTTTTTCATTATAATGTGCAAAATCTCTATAGCCGGCTAATTTTTCTTGCAAATTAACCTTTAAATATTCATACAAATGCTTTAAGGCTCCTTCTATTTCCTTGCTTTCGGTCAAAATCCTTTGCTGGTCAATAAAGTCATTGTCTTTATTTAAAAGCCTTCTGGCCAGATTGAAAATGCCCCCCAAACTCAACGCATCAACCAAGACGATCTCTAATTGCACTAAAGGCGTGCTGGAGAGTAAGCGCATGAGCATTTCTCTCAAAAACTGCCCGTCTTTTTCATGCTCTATATACAAGCTTTTAGGAGGGAAAGGATAAACTTTAGGCAAGCAAAAATCCATATTAGCGCCATTCTTGCCTTTAATTTCCAATAAACCACAGCTTAAAAATTGTGGGTAAGCACCCTCTTCATTGAATTGTGGTGCGTCTGTGAATTGCGCTTGAATTTGCCTGATACTCTTTTGATATTCCTCTATTCGTGAGGCGATCGGCTTGAGAAAGCTCTCTGGCTCTTTTTTAGCAACAACTTTATCTAAGGCGTCGTCCAGTTCTTTTAATAAATTACCCGCATCAGTCATCTTTATCCTTAAGATATTCATCATAGCGCCTCTTGGCTTCTCTTTCATGCTCTTTGGCTTCACGCATAAGCCTATCGATCTCGCTTGGTGAATGGAAATTCATATGAATTTGCTTCTCCAAACGCTTGGCTTCTTCAAGTTGCTCGTTGATTTTTCTCATTTCGTATTGAGTTTCCTGCTCTAAATTTTCTAAATCATATGCGATTTTTAGCATGTCCTCTAACACCTCACTTTTGAGTTTCTGCCCTAAATCATCTTGCATGGCGTTTTCTACGAAATAGTCGCAAATCCTTCTTAACTCATTGGTGCAACCCTCCAAAAAAACTTTATGAGAAAACATTTTAACCCCTTGATTCCAGTTTTTTTAAAAACATTTTAAGATTTAATAGCGCTTTTTTTGAGCCATCATCGGTGTCTAAAAACAGCACCACATCAGTATTCGTGTTCAAAAGATAATACCCCCCATACCCGTCATTAGCGAAGATGATTTCTTCAGGCTCTAACCATTCTTTCAAGCTCTGCATGAAATCAATCAATAAACCCTTGCCCTCTAAATTGAAATTCAAAACATGCTTGAACGTGTAAGACTTATTGCCCACCATGAAATAACGCCATTGGCTAAAGCCATAGTTTGATCGTTTGACAAAGTCCTTAAACGCATCGCTCAATCCCGTTTTTAGTTGATCTTCTAACCCATTCAACGCATTGTCATTGAGCGGCTCTACAAATTCCCAATTCAGTCCTGTGTTTGTAGGAATTGTTTCCATAGTAAGTATCCTTTCGTGTGTTTCACGCCTAATAATAACTCTTCTCTCACCAACGCTAAATTCCCTAAAACATTCGCGTCAAAATGCCACAAATACCCCTTAGGAATGAATCCTTTTGCGATCTGTTCCAACTCTGCCGCATCAAAGCCCAAATCGTTGTCTTTAAGCACGGCTTGTAAAGCCTTTAGGGCATGATGAGTGCATGCGGTTTTATTTAAATCTTCTAAAGGCACAATGGCGCTAAAAACGCTATCAAATTCCGCTAAACGCAAATCATTGAATTTGATCTCATCAGGGTAGGGGTTTTTTTCATCTACCATAAAGTCCTCTTTACGGCTTTCTAAAAACTCTCTATACTCCAACGCTTTTTGCGCATAATCTTCATTGCGTTCTAAAATGGGATCTATTTTTTGGCTCAAATTTTCTGTAGCGCGCTCCAACTCTCTTTCTAAGCTATCAAAAGCTTCATTGATAGCGTTTGAATCGTTGGGGGCTTCTTTGATTTTTTCTGTAAAACGCTTCTAAAGCTTTCTTACAATTTTTAACGCAATGCTTTTTGGCCAAATTCAAGCTCTCAATATCAGCGTTCATCAAATCCCCTTCTCGCTCTTTAGAGGCTTTAGCGCGTTCCCTATGAGAAAAAGCGTTGATCTTGTCTTTCAAATCAGCGTATAAAGAAAAGCTAAAATCTTCCCTCAAATCTTTCAAGTGCTCATCAAAAACGCTTTTTTTAGGGCTATAAGCAATCTTAGGGCTTTCAAAATCGCGCTCCTTTAAACTTTCTGTGGGTGCAATATTGTATTCATTATCTATCGCCACGCTCGCATAATTCAAACGCTTGATAAATTCCTGGTGCTTATCAGTATAAAAGTGCAACATCTTTTTAACGCTCTCCCAAACTCCCTCCACAAGCTCCACGCTCGCTTTGGCTTGATTAGAGTAGATTTCAAGCATTCGTTCTAACAGCCCCACATTCCTTTTGCATTTTTCTGTGTATTCTTTCATACGCCTTAAAACTATTTCAGCGGTTGCAATGGCTGCCGCAGCAGCTATTCTAGCAGGAGGCCAAATCCACAAGACGACAGAAGCACCTTGCAAGACTCTTAAAGCAACTTTAGCGTCATCTTCATTGCTTTTGGCTTTTTTTAATTCTTCTCTAGCATTTTCCAATTGCATTTCAATTTTTCTGCGCTCCACTATGATTTTTAGCGCGTAACTATCAAGGTCTTTGATAAAACCACCACACCTTTTTTCCTGCAGGGATTCTTTAAAATCCCTGCATCTTCCAACAACCTTTTTGACTTCTTCTGTGTCCGTTTTCCATTCAGCCATAAACCACCCCTTAATAATCTTTCCTCTAAAACCCTAATTCTCTCTTTAAGCCATGCGATTTGCTCTTGCGCGGCTTCATCAAATTCATTGAAAGTGCTTTTCAAATTATCCAGCACCTCGCTAAATCTCTCTCTTTTAGCGTCTTGCCATGAATCCAAATTATGGAAATGACCGCTCAAGCCATTCACTTCATCATTCAGCAACTCTTTAAAGCGTTCTAAATGCCCTACAAATTCCCTGACCTCTTTCGGTATCCATTTGCACTTTGCTCATCGGTTGTCCTTTCTTTTAAAAATTTTCTTCATTAGAATCAGGCTTTTTATCGCCGCTGATCCTAATGCTCCCACCCCCATAGCTAGGGGGTGTTGTGGGGCGAATCTCTAGCGTTTCGCCTCTTTCTCTTTTGTATTTTTCTTGCTGGCTTTGGTGGTATGTTTTCATGCTGTCTATCACTATTTTTTGATGAGAACTCCCTAAATCAGCGTTGGTGAGCAATTTTTTAGTGCCATTACCCAAGCTATTAGAATGCCTGTCTTCTATTTTAAGAGACAAATTCAAGCCCTCAAACCCCTCCAAAGCCTCCACTAACGCTACCACAAGCTTCCTGTCCCAAATGGAATTTTTCAACTCCTTACACAAGGAAAAAACCTCGCTTGAAAACGGGTAGTCATACAAAAACAAAAGGTCTAAATTTTCTAAGAATTCCAGATTGCAACGCTCTTTAAAACTTCTCAAAAAGCCCTCTTTTAAAGGCACAAAGCCTTCCGTGTAGGGATTAGCCCCTTATCTTTGGCGCGTTTAAACACCATAATACTTTTTTCAATCACGACAAACGCGTAAGCGTTCTTAGTCATCATAATTTTTCTGCCTCGCTTTCATAGATCAATTGGTCGTCTTTAAACAGCCCCACTTTAATGCTTTGGGAATCCACGCAACACACTTTCATATCCACTTCTTCAACCTCTTCTAGCGCTATGGAAATCAGTTGTGTGTCGTGAATGCTTAAAGTGTTGGTGTTGGCGAGAGGTTTATCGCTGTAGCGTATCTCTAACCCATCAAAGCCTCCCCATTCCTCTTTAGTTTGGAAAATCTGATATTCGTTAGGTTTTAAAGAATCTCGACTGATTCTAGTGTGGAATTTCCCCTCTATCTCAATGCCTAAATCGTATTTAAACACAGGATTGGAATCGATAGATAGCCGCTTCAATCCCGCCTGCTTTGGGTCTGCTTTCTAAAAGCCCGAAAGCCACACCGGTTTTGCAAGTGGGCTTTAAATAAGCGGGCGTGTTAGAAACGTCTTCTCCTGTAAGCTCTAAAATCTGTTTGTCTGAGGCTTCTGTGCCTAGCAGCTCATAAAGAATGAATGTGAAATCATCTTTAGAAGTCTTTTGCTTGTAAGCTTTGAGCTGATTTTCTTTGGCGTTTTCAAACGCTTGTTTGACCAGCACCGATTTGCTCGCATTCCCTCCTAAGAAAATATGAAACGCCCGACACTGATTATCAATATTTTCAGCCATCACTTTAGAAAATCCTGCAAAGAAGTTGGCAACGCCGTCATCTATCTTGTCTTTTAAGAGGTTTAAAAGCTCTTTGTAATCAACTCTGAATCCGTCTTCTTCTACTTCATTCCCATTCCTATCAAACAGCTGGACTTTAAATTCCTTTTCAAAGCCTTCTATCTCAAACTCTTCATTTTCTTCTATCGCTTCTATAATATCAGCGTCTAATTTTTCTAAAAAAGGGCGTAATTTAGAAGCGATCGTTTGTAAATTCAAGCGCGCTTCCCTGGAGTTTTGCATAAACGATCCAAAGCGTTGCGTATCGATCCTGTCATAGTTGGGCTCAGCGATGACAATGTCTTTTGCTTTTAGCGTTTGAAAATTTTGGCCATACGCTTCAAAAGCCAACAATTCCAATAAATTTTCACCGCCTAAATATTTATCCCCTCCACTGCTAAAATGCGTCATTTTGTAAGCGAACTTAGGATTAGCGCTTTTTTCCCATTTGCCAAAGTCAAAATCCGTCGTCCCGCCCCCAAAATCAAACACCCCGTAATAAACCGGCTTGTCTAACTTCTCTGATTTAAAAAACCCATAGCTTTTTAAAGCGCTAATGGCATACGCGCAAGGCTCGCTCGCTTTTAATTCCACTTTGAACGTTTTAGCCGTTTTTTCATCGTCAAAAACATGCAAGGGTAAGGATTTTTTCAAGCCTTTTTCAAAACTCTCTCTGATTTTTTCAGCCTGATGCTTTTCATACTTGATGGGGTAGGATAAAAAGTATTTCAAAAACACGCCATTTTCCATGTTGTTGATGCAGCGTCCGATGCAGTAAGCGTAGATTTCTATGGGGTTAAAATCCGTGCAGTGAGTGAAGCTTTCTAAAGGAAAATCCTCCTTAAAATCCCTAAAATTCAGTTTTTCATCCGCTCCAGCCCATTGCTTCAATTGAGAAAAAAACCGATACAAATGATTACCTTGAGCGCCTAAAAGATTCTTTTGGGCTTCATGCGCCACTTCTATATGGTTCTTTTCTGTGAAAGGGCGGTGATCTAGCGCGTTATAAGCGTTACGAAAGTTTTCTTTATATCTAAACTCCATGATCGTGGGGTTTTCAAACTTTGTTAGGCTTGTGTCATCTACTAGCCCGCCAATAGATAGCAAGCGGTATTTTCCGTTCTCATCCATGTAGGCTGCAGTCGTGCTTTTAGTCCCAAAGTCAATAGCGACAACGCCCTTGTTTAAATCCTTCAAACTTGAGCGTGCATAGAAATGCATTTCTTTGTTGTTGCTGTCTAAATTATCAAGCCTAAAGGTTACGCTTTCTTTAGGCGCGCTAGGCACCTCTAAATCCCAATGCCCTCCATTTAAATCAAGCAATTGACTTTCGCTATAGCTCTTAAGGCCTACCGCTATACTATCCACCTTAAGCATCAAATCTTTAAATTTTTCAAAATCCACATCCACATCGCTATAAGAAACGATCTCTAAGGTTTTTTCTATTTGCTCATTAGTGATCTTTTCAGCTTGTGCTAAATCCTCTAGGAATTTTTGATTATCCTCAGAAAGATACCTTAAAGAAGTGCTGTTATTGACGATCGCATGAAGCACCCGCAGCGCTTTTTTAAACTTGGTCTGATCTTCTTCTGACACTTCTTCTTTGAAATTCAGCTTACTTTCTTCATTGAATGCGGCTTTATTGTTTAAAGACAGCTTGCACAGATTCTCTACTAAGGGGTGGCCAAGAGGCAGTCTTAAACTTTGTAAGGGGTTTTACCATGATATTTCCTTTATTGTGGTTTTTGTGGTTGCAATGTGAGTTGCTCGTTCAAGCCATTAACTCTCTCTTTGAGGGCGATGTTCTCTTCTTCTAATTTTCGGTTTTGGCGTTTTAAATCCTGGTTTGCGCTCGCTAAACGCCTGTTGTGTAAGTCCAGATCGCTTTTGGCTTCCACACCCTCTAAACTCTTTAAGCGTGCGATTTCTCGCTCCAGCTCGGTTTTTTCTTTGGCTATTTTTTCTTTAGCTTGCGCTAATTGAGCGTTAGAGTTTTCTAAAGACTGCCGTAATTGATCGTTAGTGTTTTCCAAATTTTTTTGAGCACTTTCTAACTTTTTGAGCTTTTCGGTTAGGTGTTGGTTTTCTCTTTCTAAATTAGTGCATCGTTCTTCTAAAAACCCACGCTCTTCTTGCAATCGCGCTCGCTCTTGTTTGAGGCTGTTTCGCTCATTAGTGAGCGCGATAACTTGGTGGTTGAGCTTGTCGTTTTCGGTTTTCAGATCGGCGGTTTTCTCAGTCAGCACGGCGTTTTTACTAGCTAGCTCGGTATTTTCTTTAGTGAGCTTTTCTTTAGCTTGCCATAATTGATCGTTAGCGTTTTCTAACCCGCTGATTTTTACAGATAAGCTTTCGTTTTCTGCGAATAACTTGTCGTTTTTTTGCCGTAATTGATTGTTAGCGTCTTTTAACTCGCTAGTTTCTGCAGCTAAGTATTCTCTTTCTCTTAACAACTCGGTGTTTTCATCTTCTAACTCACCGATACGGGCTTCTAATTCTTCTCTGATTTGAGAGAAGCCAAACCATTTTTTCAATGAGCCTTCCCATTTATGATCCCATATCCACGATAGTGTAACATGCTATTTTTTTGTCGTATGTGTAGCCTCTTAAGACCACTCCTTGCATCTTTTGAGAAGAGTTTTGCTCTGGATATAGCGTTTTGCAAGAATAGCCATAAGCGCTTGGCTCTTTCAAACGCTCAAATTTACTATCCTTAATGTATTCAAAAAGCAAATCAAACAATTCAGCTAATTTCTCGCCCTTATCGCTCCTCTTATCGCTTAATTCTTGGCGCGCTTTGCTATAAAGGTTTTTTAAATAGTATTTGCTATCGCTAAGAACAGATGCGATCAAATCCATTGCGCTGTGAGTTGTTACTACAAAATTAAAATTCAAGCGATCTTTGACTTCCAAAAAGACTTCATAGAGTTTTTCTAATTTTTAGTATGGAGCGTGCGCTTCGCTCTAACTCGTTTAGTTTTTGACTCGTTTGTTCGGCTTGGCCTTTTGCTGTTGATAACGCTGTGGTTAGGTTTTCTTTTTCTTTAGTTAGCCTTTCTTTTTCTGTTTTCAGCTCATCGTTTCCATTTTTTAAAACTTGCTGAGATTGTTCTAACTCTTTCGCTTGCTTTTGTGATGCGTTAAGCTGATTGGTTAGATTGTCTCTTTCTCTAGTTAGATCTGTTTTATCTCTATTTAGTTTGGCGTTTTCTTCTTGGACTTCTTGGACTTTTTTAAGTGCTTCCTCTTTTTTTTGAGCGTCTTTTGGGTTTTCTTGGGTGTCGTTAGAGAATTTTCTAAAAAAGCAACCTATGCAACGAGAGATTTTTATAAGGGGTTCAAAGTCTTCTAATTTAAGATCTTCTAATTTTTTAATGCGATCTTTGAGATCTCTAACACGATTTAAAAGCTCTTCATTATCATTGGGGGGTGGAAGCGGTGGGATTTGAAATATTTGGTTTTTCTATTTTCTCATTATTCGTATTTTCTACAATATGAACGCCACTCATAAGAATATCTTCTCTTATATCATATCAATGTTAATAAAATTGTTATTGTAATTTGAGAAAACTTAAAATGAGCTTTATTATCCCCCCTTTCGCCCCCTCTTTATAAACCCCTAGAATGTAGAATCCCAGTGGTTTAAGTTAGAAGAATAAGGGTCAAAAAAGCCCTTAGGCGTGTATTGCACTTCTTTTTTGGTAGAAGCGTCTTTTGAAGAATGGTCTTTAGGAAGACAAGCGAAACGCTGAGTATCAAAGCTAGAACAACCGCTCAATAACAACGCACCGAGTGTGCCAATCATAATACCATTTTTAATTGTTTTCATTTTATATCCTTTGTTTTTAAAATTTGTTATAAATCCGTTTAATTTAAAATCGTTTAATTGAATAAGCTAAACTTTAAATTACACGATGCGAATGATATAATTTATTTTTAAACGAAAAGTAAATGAAGCTAAAAACAATACAAATTATCACTCAAATTCTTATCATTGTGTAAAAATGCGTGATAAACTCAAACAGGTTGGAATGAGAATTAATTACCGCTAGAACAAAATTTAAAATTAAAAAACATTACCAACCCATAAGACTTAAAGCCACCCGCTTAAAACATGCTACAATCAAGCCAAATTCTTAAATAAAAGGTAAGCTCATGCAAAAAATCATTGACGATTCACTAGAATTAGCTAAAAAACTGCAAGATAGTATCAGTAGTCATTTGAGCGAGCAAGAAAAAGCGTTCCATTTTAAAATGCAAAAGCTTTTAAACAACCCTGAAAACAAAGTCATGCTCATAGAGCTTATGGATCGGAGTTTTAGATGCTTGGACAATAAAGCCCGCTTTGAAATGATTGAGCATGTTTTAGACAAATACAAAAGCCGTGAGATTTTTTCTCCGTTTGAAAAATTGCTTTTAATGGGGTTTTTAAGCTTTGGGAAAATGCTCCCTGATATGAGCGTGCCTTTCTTTGTCAATAAAATCAGAAGCGACACGAAAGCGATGGTCTTGGATCAAGAAGAGAATAAATTAAAAGAGCGGATTTTAAAAAGAAAAAATGAAAAAATCATTTTGAATGTGAATTTTATTGGCGAAGAGGTTTTAGGCGAAGAAGAAGCTAATGCGCGTTTTGAAAAATACTCTCAAGCCCTAAAATCCAACTACATCCAATACATTTCCATTAAAATCACGACGATTTTTTCTCAAATCAATATCCTTGATTTTGAATGCTCTAAAAAAGAGATTGTCAAACGCTTAGACGCTCTTTATGCCCTGGCTTTAGAAGAAGAAAAAAGCAAGGCATGCCTAAATTCATCAACTTGGATATGGAGGAATTTAGGGATTTAGAGCTTACGGTGGAATCGTTTATGGAGTCTATCGCTAAATTTGATTTGAACGCCGGTATTGTGCTGCAAGCTTATATTCCTGATTCTTATGAATATTTGAAAAAACTGCACGCTTTTTCTAAAGAAAGGGTTTTAAAAGGGTTAAAGCCCATTAAAATCCGCTTTGTTAAGGGAGCGAACATGGAGAGCGAAGAGACTATCGCTTCCGTGAAAGACTGGGCGTTACCCACATTTTCTAATAAGCAAGACACCGATTCTAATTACAACAAAATGCTGGATTTTGTTTTAGAGGGCGATAATTATAAATACATTCATATTGGCGCAGCGAGCCATAATATTTTTGAAATCGCTTATATCTATACGCGCATCCATGCCCTTAATGACCCTATTGTGTTGGAGCATTTTAGCTTTGAAATGCTAGAGGGCATGAGCTTGCAAGCGAGCCAGGAATTAAAAGAGATGCACAAGCTCATTCTTTATGCGCCGGTGTGCGATGAAGCGCATTTTAATAATGCGATCGCTTACTTGGTGAGGAGGTTAGATGAAAACACCTCAAGCGATAATTTCATGAAAGCTTTCTTCAATCTCAAAGTAGGCACGAGCGAATGGAAAGACCAAGAACAACGCTTCTTAAACAGCCTTAAAGGAATCGCCGCTTTAGACAATGCCACCCACAGGACTCAAGATAGAAACGCCAAACAAACCGGCCACACCACCTACCCAAACCACTCCTTTAAAAACGAAAGCGATACCGATTTTATTTTAAAAGCCAACCGAGAGTGGGCTAAAAAAGTGCGCGAGAAAATGCATAACGCTCCTATTTTAGAGCTTTACCCAGAAATAGATGGGAGGTTTGAAGATCCTAATTTAACCCCTTTAAAAGTCTTTGATAAGATCCATCATAAAAAAATCGCCAGCGTGCATTTAGCGGATAAGGAAGCGATTTTAAAAGCCTTAGAAGTGGCTAAAAGCGATAAGAGCCATTTCAGTCAAAAAAGCTTCACAGAAATCCATGCTTTATTGAGTCAAACCGCTCAGCTTTTTAGAGAAAGAAGAGGCGATTTAATAGGGATTTCGGCTTTAGAAGTGGGTAAAACTTTCGCTGAAACGGACGCTGAAGTGAGTGAAGCCATTGACTTTTTAGAGTTTTACCCTTACAGCTTAAGGGTGTTACAAGAGCAAAACACAAAAACCCAATTCACCCCTAAAGGCGTGGGCGTGGTCATCGCTCCATGGAATTTCCCTGTGGGTATTTCTGTAGGCACTATCGCTGCCCCCCTAGCCGCTGGCAATCGGGTGATTTACAAGCCCTCAAGTTTGTCTAGCGTGACCGGTTATAAGCTTTGTGAGTGCTTTTGGGATGCGGGCGTGCCAAGAGATGCGCTCATTTACTTGCCCTCCAAAGGGAGCGATATTAGCGAACACCTTTTAAAAGATGAAAGCATCCAGTTTGCTATTTTAACCGGGGGCGAAGACACCGCTTATAAAATGCTAAAAGCTAACCCCACTTTAGCCTTGAGCGCTGAAACGGGCGGTAAAAACGCCACCATTGTGAGCAAAATGGCAGACAGGGATCAAGCGATTAAGAATGTTATCCATTCAGCTTTTAGCAATTCGGGGCAAAAATGCTCCGCCACTTCGCTTTTAGTGTTGGAAAAAGAAGTTTATGAAGATGAGAATTTCAAAAAGACTTTGATAGACGCGACTCTAAGCCTTAGCGTGGGCGATCCTTTTGATTTCAAAAACAAAATTGGCGCTCTAGCGGACAAGCCTAATGAAAAGGTCATCAAAGCCATAGATGAATTGAAAAGCTATGAAAATTACGAAATCCCGGCAAGCTTTGTTGGTGATAACCCCTATTTGATGAAGCCAAGCATCAAATACGGCACTAAAAAAGGCGATTTCACGCACCAAACTGAGCTTTTTACACCCATTTTATCCGTGATGAAAGCAAAAGATTTAGACGAAGCGATAGAAATAGTCAATTCTACCGGTTACGGGCTGACTAGCGCGTTAGAGTCTTTAGATGAAAGGGAGTGGGAATATTATTTAGAACGCATTGAAGCCGGTAATATCTATATCAACAAACCCACCACAGGAGCGATCGTTTTGCGCCAGCCTTTTGGGGGGGTTAAAAAATCCGCTGTGGGGTTTGGGAGGAAAGTAGGCATTTTCAACTATATCACGCAATTTGTGAATATCCATCAAGAAGAAGAAGATGAACACGCCTTAAAAAACCCCTTAAGCGAAGCCTTAGAAAACTTAACTCAAAAAGGCTATGACGAACACACGCATGAGTTGAAGCGCGCGATTTTTATGGCAAAGAGCTACGCTTATCATTATAAACATGAATTCAGCCAAGCTAAAGACTATGTCAAAATCAGAGGCGAAGACAACCTTTTTTCCTACATTAAAGTTAAAAGCGTGGGCTATCGCATCACCGAAAAGGACACCTTAAGCGACATGTTGGGCGTGGCTTTAGCATGCTTAATTTCTCAGATCCCTTTAACGCTCAGTGCAGAAAACGAACGAACGAACAAGGATTTAACCTTTTTCTTAGAATGCTTAAAAACGCTCCAAGCAAACGCCCCTATCGTTTATGAAAGCTTGCAAAAATTTAGCGAGAAATTGAACGCTTTCAATCGTATCCGCTATTTAAAAAGCGATTTGGATTTATTGCACGAGCAAGCGAGTGCTTTAGGGATGGTTTTAGCCACGACTAAACCCTGCTTGAACGGGCGTTTTGAATTGCTGTATTACCACCTAGAGCGATCGGTTAGTATTTCTTATCATCGTTACGGGAATTTAGGCTCAAGGGTTTTAAGGCAACCCACTTGCCACAAATCATGTTGTGCTGAAAAATAAATATTGTATTAAATAAGGAGATCACAATGGGACATGTTGTTTTAAGCACCCCTATTGTTACGATGTTTGTCGTTTATTCGCTATTAATGCTCTATATTGGTTTTTATTTTTACAAACAAAACGAAACGACTGAAGATTATTTCTTAGGCGATCGCTCTATGGGGCCTGTGATTAGCGCTTTGAGCGCTGGGGCGAGCGACATGAGCGGGTGGCTTTTAATGGGATTGCCTGGAGCTTTATATGTGGGGGGGCTTATCAACTCACACATCGCCATAGGGCTGAGTTTAGGAGCACTCATTAACTGGGTTTTTGTGGCCAAACGCTTACGCATTTATACGAGCGTGATCGCTAATTCTATTACCATTTCAGATTATTTTGAAACGCGCTTTAGCGATGATAAACACATCTTGCGCTTGATTTCAGCTTTTGTGATTTTAATCTTTTTTATTTTTTACATTTCTTCAGGACTGGTGAGTGGGGCTAAACTCTTTGAAGCGACCTTTGGCATTCAATACAACCACGCTTTAAGCATTGGCACGCTGATTATTGTTTCTTACACCTTTTTAGGAGGGTATAAGGCGGTGTGTTGGACGGATTTGATTCAAGGGCTTTTGATGATGAGCGCTTTAATCGTGGTGCCGATCGTTATGATAATCCATCTTGGAGGGATTGGAGAGGGGATTAAAATCATTAGAGAAATCAAGCCTGAAAACCTTTCTTTCTTGCAAGGCTCTAGCGTAGTCGCTATTATTTCAAGCCTTGCTTGGGGCTTAGGCTATTTTGGGCAACCCCATATTTTAGTGCGTTTCATGTCTATCCGCTCCATTAAAGATGTGCCTAAAGCGACCACTATTGGGATTTCTTGGATGGTTATTTCTTTGATTGGGGCATGCGTTATGGGGCTTTTAGGCGTTGCATATGTGCATAAATTTGACTTGAGCTTACAAGACCCTGAAAAGATTTTCATTGTGATGAGTCAATTGCTCTTTAACCCTTGGATCACAGGCATTTTATTGAGCGCGATTTTAGCGGCGGTGATGAGCACGGCCAGTTCGCAACTGCTTGTAAGCTCTTCTACCATTGCTGAAGATTTCTATGCGACGATTTTCAATAAAAACGCCCCGCAAAAACTAGTGATGGTTATTTCTAGGCTTTCGGTTTTAGGGGTGGCTTGCATCGCTTTTTTCATTTCAACGGATAGAAACGCTAGCATTCTCAGCATCGTGAGTTACGCATGGGCTGGCTTTGGTGCAAGTTTTGGCTCGGTGATTTTATTCTCGCTTTTTTGGTCAAGAATGACACGCATTGGCACGATTGCTGGCATGCTCTCTGGGGCTAGCACAGTGATTTTATACGATAAATTTGGCAAAAGCTTTTTGGATATTTATGAAATCGTTCCGGGCTTTATTGTAGCGAGCGCAGCTATTGTGGTGTTTAGTTTGTTTTCTAGCGTGCGAGCAGGCACTAAAGAGGCTTTTGAAACCATGCTCAAAGAAATTGAGAGCTTGAAACATTAAGACGCTTTAAATGAGTTTAATTTAATCCTTAATCCCCCTATGCTCTTTAATCAAACCTTAACCTATATTTCCTTATTTTCTGGGGCAGGAGTAGGGTGCTATGGGTTTTTAGAAGAAGGGTTTGAATGCATTGCAACCAATGAAACTTTAGAAAAACGCTTGAATATCCAAAGAATCAACAATAAATGCAAATTTGATGAAGCGGTATATTTGTGGGGACATTAAAGAGCTAGAGATAAAAGAAAAAATTTTAAAACGAATTGAATTTTATTCTAAAAATTTTGGTAATGATAGGGTTGATTTAGTGGTAGCAACCCCACCTTGTCAAGGCATGAGCGTAGCCAATCATAAAAAGAAAAACGATGAAATCAAACGGAATTCTTTGGTTATTGAGAGCGTTGATTTGATCAAACAAATCAAGCCCCGATTTTTTATTTTAGAAAATGTCCCTAGTTTTTATAAAACAGGTTGTATAGACAAAAATGATAATTTATTAGAAATAGGAACTATGATAGAGCAAAATTTGAGTGGCGATTATAGGCTCTATGATGAGGTAATCAATTTTAAAAATTTTGGAGCTAATTCAAGCCGAACAAGAACTTTAGTGATAGGGGTTTGTAAAGAGTTTAAAGATTTTGTGAGTGCGTTAGAATTTTTCCCTGATTTTAAAGAAGAAAAAACCTTAAAAGAAGTGATAGGCTCGTTAAAACCACTTACTTGGGGCGAGTATGATAGTGCAGATTTTTATCATAGTTTTAGAACTTATCCAAAGCATATGCAAGAATGGATTAAGGATTTAAAAGAAGGACAAAGCGCGTTTGAGAATACAGAATTAAACAAAAAGCCTCATAGAATTGTCGGTAATAAGATTGTCTTAAATGTTTCTAAAAATGGCGATAAATATAAAAGGCAAAAATATCATAGCGTTGCCCCTTGCATTCATACAAGAAACGACCAAATGGCTAGCCAAAACACGATCCACCCCAAAGATGACAGAGTGTTTTCCATTAGAGAGCTGATGCTTTTAATGAATATCCCTAGCCGTTTTAAGTGGTTAGATTTAGAATTACAAGAATTAAACGCCCTTAAGCAACAAGAAAAAGAAAAAATCTCCAAACAAAACGAAATGAATATAAGACAAAGTATCGGTGAAGCTGTTCCAACGATTATTTTTAAGCAAATTGCTATAAAAATAAAAAACTTCATGTCTCAAATCCATTTAAGCTATAAAGAAATCATTAAGTTTATTGATTTGCATTCTTTATCAGAGCCACAAAATTTAAAGCGATTTATTTTAGAAAATAAAAACAAGATTGCAAGAGCGAGTTTGGTGAGTTTGGCAGAAATGTCTAATTCTAAACGCATAGAAAAAAGCGCGTATTTTACAAACCCTTTTATTATTAATGAGATAGCGAAGTTATTGCCAAGCTTTAAACAAGAGAGCGTTACTATTATAGAGCCAAGTGCAGGGTGTGGGAATTTCTTAAGCGCTCTTTTTAAAAAATACGCTTCTGTTAAAAAAGTTTATTTAAAGTGTATAGATATTGATAAAAATAGTTTAGAAATTTTAGAGATTTTATATAAAGATTGCATTCCTAACAACTTTGAAATGGAATTGATTTGCACAGATTTTCTAGCCTATGAATGCGGCAAAGTGGATTTAATTGTGGGCAATCCGCCTTTTGGCAAAACGCATGAAAGATTTAAAGGTTATAGTTTAGGGCTCACTCATTTAGCAGGGATTTTTTTAGAAAAATCTTTACAACTAGCCAACTTTACAGCAATGGTTATGCCTAAAAACCTTTTAAACACTAAAGAGTATGCAGAAACCAGAACTAAGCTTGAAAAAAAGGGAGTAGGAGCGATTTTAGATTTTGGCGAGCTTGGTTTTAAGGGTGTTTTAGTAGAAACAATTGCTATTGTTACACAAAAATCAAAAGAAATTTTAGTGCGTTCGTTACCCCTAAACCTAAGCATCAAGCAAAAGCCAAGCTATATTTTTGACAAACAATTACCCTATTGGGTTATCTATCGTAACGCTTTTTTTGATAAGGTGTTTCATTCCATGCAGTTTGGTCTTTTTGAAGTGTTTAGAGACAGACAAATCACTAATTCTGTGTTGGTTAAAAATGGTATTCGTGTGATTAAATCTCGCAATATTGATGAAAACGGAAAGATTATTAGCATTGAAAATTACGATAGCTACATTCAAAAAGAGGTTTTAAACCCGTTCAAGATAGCTTCATTTTTAGACAGAGATGATGTCTATTTAACCCCCAATATGACCTATAAACCAAGGATTTTAAAAAAAGAAAAAGGCTATGTGGTTAATGGATCTGTGGCTATTTTAATCCCTAAAAACCCTATATCTTTAAGCAAGAAACAATGCGATTATATTTCTGGCGTTGAATTTAGGGATTTTTATAAAATCGCTAGGAATTATCAAACACGCACCTTGAATATTGATAGCATGAGTTGCTTTTGGTTTGGGATTTTAAAGGATAGCTAATGAAAGAACAGCAAATTATTGATTTTTTAAAACTTAGAAATTATGATATTAGAAAAACACAAAACGCGCGATGGATAGATCAAAAATGCGCCCCTGATGTGTTGTCTATTGTTGCTGATTGTATTTTAGAATTTACGCAATATAGTATTGAAAAATCATTTTCTATTAGGGATATTTGGGATAGCCCTTACACCAATGAAAATGTTAAAATGATTTTTTCTAAACCTGATTTAAATTCTGACTTTTCCATGCATGAATACGATAAGTTTTTTTCTCAGCCTATTAAATTATTAGCCTATAGCGGTATCTTATTTGAAACAAAAACTAGCAATAGAAATATTTATACCATACAAAACATAGGGCTATTAGAATACCTCATGCAAAGAGAAACAAACGCTTTGAAATTCCTTATTTTATACGTTCAAAAGGTATTAATGGATAGTGGGGTTGATTCTATATTTGACAACTTTTTACAAAAACAAGACACAGAAAGTTTTAAACAACTAAAAGATGGTTTCACTCATTTTACTATCAATAACACAGCAATCAAAAACACTACAGAATGTTTTAGGATTTTTACTAAAATTATCAATCCTTTAGCTTTTTATTATGGTAAAAAAGGCACAAGAAAAGGGTTTTTATCTAACACTATAATTACAAAAGATGAGCTTAATTACAATCGTATCAATTGGCGAGATATAGGAAAAGATAAAAATATCACCAGACAAGAATACGATCTTATAAACTCTAAAAGGATTGCTAATTCTAACTATCTTATTTCAAAAGCTAAGAAAGTGGTGAAGCAATATAATGATAAATTCAATCATTCTCTTTCTGAAGTAAAGGGAGAAAATGAAACATGGTGCAAGCCACACAAATGCACCATATTTTCCCTGTTCAAGACTTTCCTCTTATTGCTGATTGTATAGAAAATCTTATCGCGCTCACGCCCAATCAGCATTTTATTTACGCCCACCCTAATAATCAAACCCGCTTGATTGATAAAGATTTTCAATATATCTGTTTATTAGCTAAAACAAATACAATTTTTAATGACACTCAAGATGTATATGATTGGAAACATTACATTTTTGTGTTGAATATGGGTCTCAAAACAACTATCTTTTCTCAAGTCAATAATAAATGGGAATTATTGCGAGCAATAGATACTTTTTATTTTGATTTTAACAAGAGCAAAGATCCAAGTTGGCAATATTTGCTAGATAAAAACGATTTAAGAGCTTTCAAGCTAAAATTTTAATAAGTTTTATTGACACCGGCTATAAAAACCCGCTTGACTTATCTTAGTCTTTCTTAAGCCATGCTTTGTTAGTAGCATTCTAAAACCCTTAAACAAAAACTAATGAGCGTTATTTTATAATCCTTTTAAAAAATGAAAGGTTATTGTTGCTTGTTTCTCGCTTTTTAAACGCTATTGACCCTTTTAATTTAGGGGTGTTGTTGAGCCGTTTCCAAATCAAAAATGGTTGTATTCATGGGGTGTGTTCTTATAGAGCTTCAAAATTTATCTCTGGCTATAAAGAAAGCAAAGTGCAGGTTTTAAACGCTCTCAACACTTTAAGTGCGCATCAAATTTGGCAATCCAATCAAGAAAGCGTTACAAAAATCAAAGGAACTTTTGTTTTCATTTTAGAAAACGACTTGCATTTAGACGAAAACGCTTTTTATAAGAAACTCTTAAACCTGCTCATAGACAACGACTTTTTCAACCGCTCTCATTTAGTAACTCCGAGTAATGGCACCAATTCCCACCCTGAATTGCACCGCTCTATCACGCCCAGAGAAGCCGCCAGGATACAAAGTTTTAGCGATAATTATATCTTTTATGGCAATAAAACGAGCGTTTGCAAGCAAATCGGTAACGCTGTGCCTCCTCTTCTAGCCCTAGCTTTAGGCAAAGCGATCTTAAAAAACTTAAGAAAATGATACAAATCCACCACGCTGACGCTTTTGAAATCATCAAAGATTTTCACCAGCAGAATTTAAAAGTGGATGCGATCATCACGGATCCTCCTTACAACATTTCGGTTAAAAACAATTTTTCCACCCTAAAGAGCGCTAAAAGACAAGGTATAGACTTTGGGGAATGGGATAAAAATTTCAAGCTTTTAGAATGGATCACGCGCTACGCCCCCCTAATCAATCCAAACGGCTGCATGGTGATTTTTTGCTCTTACAGGTTTATAAGCTATATCGCTGATTTTTTAGAAGAAAACGGCTTTGTAGTCAAAGACTTTATCCAATGGGTTAAAAATAATCCCATGCCAAGAAACATCCACCGGCGCTATGTCCAAGACACGGAATTTGCCCTGTGGGCGGTTAAAAAGAAAGCTAAGTGGGTGTTTAACAAACCTGAAAATGAAAAATACTTACGGCCTTTGATTTTAAAAAGCCCTGTGGTGAGCGGGCTTGAAAAGACCAAACACCCCACGCAAAAAAGCCTAGCCTTAATGGAAAAAATCATTTCCATCCACACAAACCCTAATGACATCGTTCTAGATCCTTTCATGGGGAGCGGCACCACCGGCTTAGCGTGCAAAAATTTAGAACGAAATTTTATCGGCATAGAATCAGAAAAAGAATATTTTCAAACCGCCAAAAAGCGTTTGAATCTGTTTTAAAAACGCTATTTGAATGAGATTGTGTTATAGTTGTTTAAAAGGATATTTTGAATGAAAAGAATGTTAGCGGAGTTTGAAAAAATCCAAGCGATTTTAATGGCGTTCCCCCATGAGTTTGGCGATTGGGCGTATTGCATCAAAGAGGCTAGGGAAAGTTTTTTAAACATCATTCAAACCATAGCCAAACACGCCAAAGTGTTAGTGTGCGTCCATACTAACGATACTATCGGCTATGAAACGCTTAAAAACTTACCCGGTGTAGAAATCGCAAGGATTGACACTAACGACACATGGGCTAGGGATTTTGGAGCGATCAGCATTGAAAATCATGGCGTTTTGGAGTGCTTGGATTTTGGTTTTAATGGCTGGGGGTTAAAATACCCGTCCAATTTAGACAATCAGGTGAATTTCAAGCTCAAAAATTTAGGGTTTTTAAAACACCCTTTAAAAACGATGCCCTATATTTTAGAGGGCGGGAGCATAGAAAGCGATGGGGCCGGGAGTATTTTAACCAACACCCAATGCCTGTTAGAAAAAAATCGTAACCCCCATTTGAATCAACATGAAATAGAAAACATGCTTAAAAAGGAATTAGGGGCTAAACAAGTGCTGTGGTATTCTTACGGCTATCTCAAAGGCGATGACACCAATAGCCATACCGACACGCTCGCTCGCTTTTTAGATAAAGACACCATTGTTTATAGTGCATGCGAGGATAAAAACGATGAGCATTACACAGCCTTAAAAAACATGCAAGAAGAATTAAAAACCTTTAAAAAACTAGACAAAACGCCCTATAAACTCATCCCCCTAGAAATCCCCAAAGCCATTTTTGATGAAAACCAACAACGCTTGCCGGCGACTTATGTGAATTTTTTATTGTGCAATGACGCTCTTATTGTGCCCACCTACAACGACCCTAAAGACGCGCTCATTTTAGAAACCTTAAAGCAACACACGCCCCTAGAAGTGATAGGGGTTGATTGCAATACCTTAATCAAACAGCATGGAAGCTTGCATTGCGTAACGATGCAACTTTATTGAATAAAATCACGCTTTTTGGCGTGGTCCAAGGCGTGGGCATGCGCCCTTTTATTTATACTCTAGCTCAAAAATTAGAGCTTGTAGGCTTTGTGCGTAATACCCAAGCGGCTTTAGAAATCATCTTACCCGCTCATAAAACAGAGTCTTTTTTAAACGCCCTAAAAAAAGGGTTGCCCCCTTTAGCGTTGGTTGAAAAAATCATTATTAGCCCTTATGATAAAACGCTCAAATTTAATGATTTTAGGATTTTAGAAAGCAAGAACCATCCCTTGAATTTGCTCAGTCAAATCCCTAAAGATTTAGGCGTGTGTGAGGATTGCTTGCGCGAAATTAGAGATAAAAACTCCCCCTATTTCCATTACGCTTTCAATTCTTGCGCTGAAATGCGGGGCGAGATACAGCCTTTTAAACGCTTTGCCCTATGATAGAGGAAACTCCGCCCTAAAGCCTTTCAAACTCTGTGGATTTTGTGCATTCGTTTATAAAGACGCTAGTAACAAACGCTTCCACATTCAAGGCATCAGCTGTAAAAAGTGCGGTATTACACTCAATTACAAGCGATTCAAAAATGATGATGCTCTTTTAGAATGCGCTAAAGACATTCAAAAAGGTAAAATCATCGCTCTTAAAGGTTTGGGAGGCTTTGCCCTCTTGTGCGATGCGAGGAATTTTCAAACCATAGAAAGATTACGGCTTTTAAAAAACCGCCCCCTAAAACCTTTCGCGCTCATGTTTAAAGATCTAAACACAGCCAAACAGCATGCGTTTTTGAGTGCATTAGAATGCGAAAGCTTAAATTCCACAAGTGTTCCCATTCTTTTAGCGCGTAAAAAACCTAACACCCAATTAGCCCCCAATATCGCTAAAAACTCCCCCTTTTATGGCGTCATCTTGCCCTATACCCCCTTGCATGCTTTATTATTGGATTTATTGGATTTCCCTATTGTGTTCACGAGCGCGAATTTCAGCTCCCTCCCTTTAGCGAGCGATGAGGCTGAGATTGATTCCCTGAGTTTCATTTTTGATTTTAAGCTCACGCACAATCGCGCCATCATTCACAGGATTGATGATAGTATCGTGCAGCGCGTGGATAATGTTATTCGCCCCATGCGTTTGGCTAGAGGGTTTGCCCCTCTTTACCTCACTTTGCCCAAACGCTCTAATGGTTCGCCAAAAAAGATTTTAGCGCTTGGAGCGGAGCAAAAAGGGCATTTTAGCTTATTGGATAGCGAAACTTCCATTCTTTTACTCTCGCCTTTTTGTGGAGATTTGAGCGTTTTAGAAAATGAAAAGCACTTTAAAGAAACTTTGAATTTTTTCTTAAAAACCTATGATTTTAAACCCACGCTCTTAGCTTGCGATAAGCACAAAAACTACACCACCACTCAAATGGCTTTTGAATTTAATACGCCCTTGTTGCAAGTCCAGCACCACCATGCCCACTTTTTAGCGAGCATTTTAGACGCATTATTACAAGATCCGCATTTAAATCACCCTTTTATAGGCATTGTCTGGGATGGGAGTGGGGCTTATGAAAATAAGATTTATGGGGCGGAGTGTTTTGTGGGGGATTTGGAACGCATTGAAGAAACCGCCAGGTTTGAAGAATTTCTGCTTTTAGGGGGGCAAAAAGCGATCAAAGAGCCTAAACGCTTGGTTTTAGAAATCGCTTTAAAACACCAACTCAACAAGCTTTTAAAACGCGTTCAAAAGCATTTCAAAGAAGACGAATTAGAAATTTTTAAACAAATGCATGACAAAAAAATTCAAAGCATAGCCACCAACTCCATAGGGCGTTTGTTTGATATAGTGGCGTTTAGTTTGGGCGTGGTGGGAACGATTAGTTTTGAAGCCGAGAGCGGGCAGGTTTTAGAAAATCTAGCCCTACAAAGCGATGAGAGTGCTTTTTACCCTTTTGAAATCAAAAACAGCGTGGTGGGTTTGAAAGAATTTTATCAAGCGTTTGAAAAGGATTTGGGCGTTTTAGAGCCTGAACGCATCGCTAAGAAATTTTTTAACAGCCTAGTAGAAATCATTACCGCTTTGATTGCGCCTTTTAAAGAGCATGTGGTGGTGTGCAGTGGGGGCGTGTTTTGCAACCAATTATTATGCGAACAATTAGCCCAACGATTCAAAAAGCTTCAAAGGGAGTATTTTTTCCACAAGCATTTCCCCCTAATGACAGCAGTATCCCTGTCGGTCAAGCCTTAATGGCGTATTTCAACCCTACAATCATTAAAAAAGGATAAAAATGGATAGCGTAACTCTAGCATGCGGGAACGGAGGGAAAGAAACAAACGCTTTAATTGAGCGGGTTTTTATGCCCTATTTAAAAGAATGGATTGTTGCGTTTGATGAAGACGCTCCTAAATTTAAGGCTAGTGGGGAATATTGCGTGAGCACGGATAGTTTTGTCATCACGCCCTTGATTTTTAATGGAGGCGATATAGGCAAGCTTTGCGTTTGCGGGAGTGCGAATGACGTGAGCGTGCAAGGGGGCGAACCTTTGTATTTGAATATGGGTTTTATTTTAGAAGAAGGCTTAGAAATCCCTCTTTTAAAGCAAATTTTACAATCCATACAAAAAGAATTGTTTAAAGCCAACCTGAAACTCCTCTCCCTAGACACTAAAGTCGTGCCAAAGGGGAGCGTGGATAAGCTTTTTATCAACACAACCTGTATTGGTAAAATCATCAAGCCAGGGATTTCTTCGCGCCATTTAAAACAAGGCCAAGCCATTATCCTAAGCGACACTATCGCCAATCATGGGGCAAGCTTGTTTGCGATGCGTCATGAAATCAAACTTAAAACCAATTTGCAAAGCGATTGCCAACTGCTCTATCCCTTATTAAAACCCCTATTTTTAAGCGATCTCAAAATCCATGCTTTAAGAGATGCGACTAGGGGCGGGTTAGCGAGCGTGCTGAACGAATGGGCGAACAGCTCCAGAGTGAAAATCGTCATAGAAGAAGAAAAAATCCCCTTAAAAGAAGAAACGAAAGGGATTTGTGAAATTTTAGGGCTAGAACCCTACGCGCTGGCTAATGAGGGGGTGTTTGTGTTAGCGCTCAATCAAAAGGACGCTCCTAAAGCCTTAGAAATTTTAAAAAGTAACGAAAAAGCCAAAAACGCTTGCGTGATTGGCGGAGTGTTTGAAAACCCTTATCCTAGCGTGGTTTTAAAGAACGCATGGGGTTTTGAAAGGATTTTAGAGACGCCAGAAGGCGAACTATTGCCCAGGATTTGTTAAGGCTAAGGTGCTTTTTAAAACCCCACCGCCCTTGATCTCTAATTTTTTTAGAGATCACCTAAGCTAAGTCTAAGTCTACTATACTCAAGGCATTTGAGAGAAAACTTGCAATAAGAGGGTGTTAGTGGCGGGTTATAAAAAAGCGGGCTTGATATTAGCGGTCATTTTTGGGTTTGCTGTATTTTTTTCTGGGTGTAAGAGTGATTACGCAAAAAAAAGATAAAAGAGAAAATAAAAGAGAAGCGGAATTAAAAAAAAGATAAAAGAGGAAGAGACAATAAAAAAAGAAAAGATAAAGGAAAAGATAAAAGAAGCGTTTGATGAAAAACTGCCAAAAAAACCACCAATAGATCTTAGAATGACTTTTGGATACAATCCTTATTGGATAAGCATCATTTCAAATGTTGATAATATCACTATATTGAGCGCAAAAATCAATCGTGGGGATTGTGATAACAATGGATTTCCTTATTTCAAGATTAATAAAACGCTAAGGTTTGGCGATAGCTATCAATTTTATATACTTCGTTGTCAGCATATCAAAGAGGTCAGTATAGAGACTGATAAAGGGACTTGGGATTTTACATTTGCTAGAAAATGATGTCATGATTTCTACAAAATAAAAACAAACTAACAATCTAAAACAGACAATACAATTTAGAAATTATTGTCATAGCCCTTTGGGAGTTTATTTTTCATGCAAAGCAAGCGATAATGAGACTCATAGAAAAAGCCCCCACTTTCCACCACTCCCTAGCTCTTTATGAAAAATTAAAATGCTAACACGCCTCGCTTTTTGAAAGCGCTTGAGATTGAGAGCGAAGCGACCAAACCCCTTTTAATGGCTCAAGTTTGTTTGAAGCTAAAACGATCACAATATCGCAACTACCGCTAGCTTGACGCTTAATAGCGGAGCGTTTTTATAACCCCATAAGAGCCTTGATTTTATTTCAAACCTCTAAAAGCTTCAAATAATACTCATAAGCTTCTTTGATGCCCTGCTCTAAAGGGATTTCTAATTCCCACTTTAAAGCCTTTTGTTTGGAAATATCCATAAGCTTTTGTTGCATGCCCACTGGTTTGGATAAATCCTTAACAAACACGCCCTTATAGTCTAAAACCTGAGCGACTTTTTCGTAATACTCTTCAATGCTGTAATCCACGCCAGAGCCGACATTCATCACGCTAGGGATTGAAGCGATATTGTCATAAGCGAGAGCGATGAACCTGGCTAAATCTTTAGCGTTTAGATACTCTCTTCTGGCCGTGCCATCGCCCCACATCGCAAAATTTTTTTCATTTTTTAATTTAGCGGTGTGCATCCTAGCAATAAGCCCTGGTATCATAGTGCGCTATTTTTTCTTCAAACTTGTCAAACTCGCCATAAAGGTTGCAAGGCACTAGAGTTTTATAAAAAACGCCCTTTTCAGCGCTCACGTATTCGCAATACTTCATCACAGAGAGTTTGGCTAAAGCGTAGCGCTTCGTTCGTTGGCTCTAAAGAGCCGTTCAATAAATCGCTCTCTTTTAAAGGGTTATGGGCGTATTTAGGATAAGCGCAAGAGCTCGCCAGATTAATGGCTTTTTTCACGCCCGAATCTAAAGCGCTAGAAAAAAGATACAAGCCCATGAGTAAATTCTCAACCATGTAAGTTGAAAGATCGTTCATGTTAGCGACAATGCCCCCCACTCTCCCGGCGCAATGGATAATGCCTGTAGGCTTGTATTCTTTCAAATAAGCTTGAATGTTATCCTTATCCAACAAATACAATTCGCTCTTTTTAGGGGTGAGTAAGGTAACATCAGGCTTGTTTTTTTTAAAATACAACGCCGTGTTCTGCCCCACCATGCCATAAGCACCGGTGATTAAAATAATCTCATTCATAAAAATTCCTTAAAGTATAGCCCCCATCTTGCAAGTAAAGGTTTTTCTGGCATTCTTTTAAATCGTATTCTAACATGTCCTTAATCAACTCTTTTAAATCGTATTCCCTAACCCAGCCTAGCTCTTTTTCTGCCTTAGTGGGATCGCCTAAAAGCAAATCCACTTCAGTAGGCCTGAAATAGCGCTCGTCTATGCGCACCACGATTTGGCCTGTTTTTAAATGGCTTAAGTTTAATTTTAAAGCGTTCGCTCTTTTTTCATCAACGCTTTTAATCAAACCGATTTCTTTAATCCCTGTATTTTGAAATTCTAAACCAATACCGATAAATTCAAAGCTCATTTTCACAAAATCGCGCACGCTTGTGGTCTTTCCTGTAGCGATCACATAATCTTGTGGAATGGGCGCTTGGAGCATTAAATGCATCATTTTCACATAATCTTTGGCATGCCCCCAGTCTCTTTTAGCGTCTAAATTCCCTAAATACAAGCAATCCGTTAAGTTATACGCTATCGCGCTAGCGGCTCGTGTGATTTTACGAGTGACAAAAGTTTCGCCCCTTACTTTACTCTCATGGTTAAAAAGAATGCCATTAACCGCAAACAAGTTATAGGCCTCTCTGTAATTTTTGGTGATGTAAAAGGCATACATTTTAGCGACCGCATAGGGGCTTCGTGGGTTAAAGGGGGTGTTTTCGTTTTGTGGGGTTTCTAAAACTTCGCCATACAATTCGCTCGTGCTGGCTTGATAGAATCGTGTTTTCTTTTCTAAGCCTAAAATCCGCATGGCTTCTAAAATCCTTAGCGTGCCAATACCATCAGCGTTAGCGGTGTATTCTGGGGTTTCAAAAGAGACTTTCACATGGCTTTGAGCGGCTAAATTATAAATCTCTGTAGGCTTAGTGGTAGCGATTAAATGGATAAGATTAGAGCTATCGGTCATATCCCCATAGTGTAAGAAAAAACGCCTTTTGTGTTCGCTGTGCAAATCTTCATACAAATGATCGATCCTAGAAGTGTTGATGCTAGAAGAGCGCCTTTTTAACCCATGCACTTCATAACCCAAATTCAGCAAGTATTCAGCCAGATAGCTCCCGTCTTGCCCGGTAACCCCGGTGATTAAAGCGATTTTTTCTTTCATTATTTTTCCTTTATTGAATTTTATTTATTAAATTTTCTTTATTAGGCGTTTTGATTTTGTCTGTTAAAATCATCATCAACCCTTACAATATCGTCTTCACCGACATACTCGCCCACTTGAACTTCTATGATAATTAAAGGGATTTTGCCGTAATTAGCCAGGCGGTGTAAGGTGTTTTTAGGGATATAAGTGGACTCATTAGCTTGCAATTCAAACATTTTATGATCCAATTCCACGCTCGCCATCCCGCTAATCACCACCCAGTGTTCGCTCCTGTGGAAATGCTTTTGTAAAGAAAGCCTAGCGTTTGGTTTGACTTCCAAAATCTTAACCTTGTAACACCCGCTTTCATGCAAGACCTCATAGCTCCCCCAAGGGCGATAGACTTTAGTGTGCGTTTGCAACAATTCCTGGTTATTTATTTCTATCTCGCTCACTAAAGCCTTTAAATCTTTAGCCTTGTCTTTATGAGCGACTAAAAGAGCGTCTTTAGTGTCAATAACCGCTAAATTCTCAACGCCTAAAAGAGCGCTCACTTTATGGGAAAACACTAAATTATTCTCGCTCTCTTTGGCAAAAATGGGCGTTTGATTCAAGCTGACATTTTCTTTAGGCTCGTTAGCCACCTCTTCAAAAAGAGCGTTAAAATTCCCTAGATCGCTCCATTTGGCGTTTAATCCTACCATTTTGATTTTGTGGCTTTGTTGCATTAAAGCTATATCCACGCTCACGTCTTCTAAATCTTGCATGCTCTTTTCGCTCAAACGAGCGATCTTTTGTTCAAAAAAATGCGTGTTTTCTAACGATTCAAACGCTCTTTCACACCCCTTTAAAATAGTAGGGGCATGCTTTTTTAGTTCGTCTAAAAAAACGCCCGCTTGGAAAACAAACATGCCGCTATTGAAATAAAAACCCCCGCTTTTTTGAAACTCTATTGCTTTTTCTAAGCTTGGCTTTTCAATGAATCGCTTGACATCTAGAGCGTTAGGGCTTTCAATATACCCAAACTCCGTGTTGGGCTTGTCAATACTCACCCCAAAAGTGATTAAAAAGCCTTTTTGGGCTAAATTAATCGCTTTTTTTATCGCATTTTCATACGCTTGAAAATCTTTAATCAAATGATCGCTTGGCGTAACGATGAGTAAATCTTCCCTCTCGCTCATTAAAGCGCTCAAACTAATGGCGTTAGCGGTGTTTTTACTCAAACTCTCTAGTAAAAAACCCACGCTTTTGTTTTTAATTTCATTCTCTATTTCTTCTAGGGCTAAAAAATAATGCTTTTCATTGCACACAATGAGCGTTTCATCTACTAAGGAAGCGTTTCTTTTAAAACTCAATTCAAACAAGCTTTTATGGTCAAAAAGCTTTAAAAATTGCTTAGGGTATAGGCTACGGCTTAAAGGCCATAAGCGCTTGCCGCTCCCCCCACTCAGTAAGATATTTTTAATTTTCATGGGTTTTCTTGTTAGGCTCTCTTTTGTTTTTTAGGGTTATTATAGCGTTTTTAATTTGGGATTTTTTAAGTCACTTCAAAAACTCAGCGATGACTTCATTCTCTCTGGGTATAGGGAAGAAGATGTCAGTATTGGGCGAAATGAATACCCTACTCCCCTCTCTAATCACCACAATGGGAGCGATCTTGCTCTTGTCTCTTAAAATTTGATTGACGACTTGATTGATCCCCATGCCGCTTTGCCTCATCAATTGCATTAAAAGATAATCCCCAAAGAAATTGGTGACTCCTTCTTTATTGCCTCTGTTGTTTAAAGCCGAAGTGATCCCAATCAATAGGCCGTTAGTGAGCGTAGAAAGCAGTAACGGCACGCCATAGCGTTGGAAATTCCTTTCAATCAATTCCCCCACTAAGCCGTTATAGCCTTTAATGTCCGCCCCTTTAGCGTTAGTGAGCATGATATTAATGCCATGGGGAGTGATGATTCGACTCCATACAATATCCAAGCGGTATTCGCCCATTTTGTTATTGTTGCTGTAATAGCCTATGACTTTAGAGCCTTTAGGGATTAAAACAGCTTTGCCCATGTGAGCGAAAATATCGCTTTCCACTTGTGCAATCACTTTACCAGCGATCTGGCTAGAAATGGGCGTGATCAAAAAAGCGGGTATCATTTTATCGGCTGTAATGGTGCGTAAAAGCTTGTTTTCATTAGTGGCGGTGTCTTTTTCTTTAAGGTTAGTGAAACCATCAATGCCATTAGGGTTATCCACAGGGAAAATCAGGTTTTCTTCGTAATTTTTAGGGCTTTGTTTGAAAGGGGTGATGCGAGCGGCTAGTAAATCTAATTGTTTTGGAGAAAAATCTTTTTTAGGGGGGGTTGTTTTTGGATCCATGGGAGGGCTAGTAAAAGTCTCTTCTTTGGAATAGTTCATTTCTTTGGAGTTTAGGGCTTTTAAAGCGGCTTTGAGCTGTTCTTGTAAGGCTTTGATGGTAGCGTCTTTGGAGTTTTCTGTGTTGGTTGGCTGTGGGTTTTGAGTGAAGCGTGTAGTCTTGTAAGGGGTATTTCACCTCATCGTCATTTAAAAGGCTAGGCTGGTTATTTAAGGGGGCTTTTGGCTTTTGATGATAGACTAAAGAAATGGTTGTAATCGTTGCAAAACCCCCTACAAAAACAACCGCCCCTTTAATCCACTTATTCATCTTTAGCCTTTTTGACAAAGCGGATGCACAAATAGTCCTTACCCAGCCTTAAAGTCCATTTAGTAGAAACGTCTTCAGCGATAATGTAATCGCCCACAATCCTAGTATTCACCGGGTTATCATAGCCATCAACGACCTTATAAACCACCGGGAATTTAGAGAGCGCTAATCTTTTGTCAAATTTGAAATAAGTGAATTGCTTGTCGTTAAAAATTTCTTCAGGCATCAAAGAGAGTTTGGATTTTTTAGAACAAGCCCATAAACAATACCATTTCCTTTGAGAGCTTTTTAAAGCCTTATAGCCTTTTTGGATGTCTTTTTTAATAATTTTCATCGCGTTGGTGTTATCGCCAATAATTATCACCTCTTCTTTTTCTTTAGTTTCTTCTTTTTCTTCTTTTAGGGGCTTATTATTTTTTTGGGCATCTTTAGGGGCATTTTCAGCCATATTTTCTTTATTTTCTTTTTGGGGCTTCAAAAAAGCGTTAGAATAATAATTTTTATCTTCTATGAAAACCTGTAAATTAGGGTGTTTGGAGCTAGTGAAAGTGGTAGAAAACACATAGAAAGAAAAAATCTTACCCTCATTATCAATCACGCTGATATTAGAATCCACGCCAATTTGTAAAGGCTTGATAAGCAAAATACGATCGTTGCTTTCTAAAATTTTCGCATCAAAACCCACCTTATCCCCTAAAACAAAATCGCTAATGGGTTTTGAAAAAAACAATAAGGTCGCCATCGCATAACGCAAGCGGATTTTATAGGTTTGCCCTTGAAAGTAATCAATGTTCAAAGTGTTGGACATTTTTGAGCGGTTTTTGTCAAAAAAGCTCCCTTGAATGGCGTTTAAATCCTGCATGGGGTGGTTTAAATGCGCCGGGGCTGTTTCGTTCGCTTCTTCTAAAAAATCATCGGCTTTTAAAGCACTAAAAGCCAACAAAAAGCCCATGAGAGCGTATAAAACCTTACGCATCAATCGCCCCTATTAGTGATTTCAGTGATGCTGTAGCGAGTGATTTTAAAGCCGGTAGGGTTTTTAGGCATGGAAGCGTAATCAAAATCCGGGGTGTCAAACAAATAGCTCAATACGATTTTATAACGCTTTTCATACACGAGCTTGTTTTCATTCAAAAGTTTAGCCGCAATGGAAACGCTCGCAATGGGGTTATTGTCTTGCTGATAGATCGCAATATTGACGATATGGACTTCTCTTTCTAAATGGCTCTGCGCATAAATGCTGTTTTGGGTTTTAATCAAATATTCAAAGCGTTGCCACACCTTAGAACTGCTTTGCAAACGCACCAGTTCATAGCGCGATTTATCGTCAATGCGATTAATACTCTCTCGGTTTAACACATACGCCCCAATGAGCGAACGAGCCAACGCTTCATTACTGGAAATGCTTTTATCCGCTCTTTGGATAATGGCGTAATGCTTGTCCTGATTTAAAAAATCCACGAAATGGTGTTCGGTTTTTTGTAAGGGCAGAACACTGATTAACACGATCGCTAAAACAAGAGCGATAAAACTCATCAAGCCTAAGAGCTTGTAAGCGATTTTCAAGCGGTTCCTCTCCAACCGAAACACGCTTTGCATGTCCAAATCGTTCACCGAAAAACCAGAAAGCTTGTTTTCTAAATGCTTTTCTTGGTGGCTTAAAAGCTCTTCTAAATAGATCAATTGCTCGCTGTTGAAAGGCTTTTCTCTCATGCGAGATTTAACCTGTTTTCATACAAGGTGCAAGGGCTTTTTTTCATCTCATGCACCTTACTGGTGCAACCAAAAAACACAAGTCCCATAATAACAAAAAAAATTCTCATTAAATTCCTATTTATTTAAATTTCATTTTTTGTATTTATTGTATCCTTTTTAACCTTTTTTTGCTTGAAATTTGGGATTTTTACATCTAATTGAGTGGTTTCTACCTTAAATGTGGGGGAATGCGTTTCTTTTTCTTTAGAAACGCTACCGCTTGTAGAAGTAGAAACGCTAGAGGGAGCGGGTGGGGTCGTGATGTATTGTAAGGAATTAAGGGCGTTTTGGCTGAGGTTAGCGCTCAAATTGGTGGCGAGTTTGTAAGTTTCTTTAAGGCTGTTTTGCACCCTAAACAAAGCGTTGATGAAAAAAGGCACGCCTATGATAAAAACGCAACACAAAAATAACGCTACCACCAATAAAAGGCTTAAGTCTTGTTTTTCTTGCATATGAGCGTCTATTAAAGCCTTAGTAACCGACACGTTCAAAAACCCCACCAACAACAAAAAAGGCTTGTAAAACCCAAGGGCGAAGCATTTTTTTAGGCATATAACCACAACGCTCCTCCAGTTTTTGAAAAACCCAAACGCTAAAAACAGCACCCCTAAAGAGCACCACACATGCACTTCTAAATACACTAAAATGATGATCGCAAACAGCACGCTCAAAAAAAGCCCTTGCAAAATGCTTAAAAAAAGCCACACGGACATTTCATTATGGCTCAAATCGCTGATAAAACTAAGGGCATAAAAACCATGATTAAAGATAAAATCTAAAGAAAGCGCGTGGTTAGAAAAGTTACTCAAGCTTTGAGAAAGGCTTTGAGTGATCATGTTAGGCACAATAAAAATAGCGTTTTGAAACAATTCATAAAAGCGCGAAGCGGTTTTTTCAAAGCGTAGTTGAACAGCGCAAAAAACCCTACAAACCATAACGCCTCTAAAAGCGTGCTAGCACTGAAAAAATTCTGTTCTTTCAAACTCCTATAAGCAAAGAGCATGAACGCCAAAGCGACCGCGCTATTAAACACCAATTGTGCATGCAAGGTGTAGAGGAAAAATTCAGCGAAACGCCCTAAAATCGCCGTGAGAGGCGTGATGAACCAAGAAAGGATAATCTCATAAGCGTCATTTTTCATCAATGTTTCAACGGACTTTAATGTAAAATTCAAAGCCTTGACGCCACACCAATAATTCAATTTTAGGCGCCGCTTAACGCTTCTCTTAAAGCCTTCGGGTTGAATGAAACGCTTTTATGATTCACCCATAAAATCCTATCCCCAAGCTTTAAAAAATCTAGGCCTTTGGGCAAATGATTGCCTATTTTAGTGATAGTAAAACGCTCGTCTAAAGCGATGCCGTAGCGTTCTAAAAAAGTGTCTTTGAGTAAAAACCCTCCATAACGCTTATTGACTTTGAGCGTTACTTCTTTGATTTGGCGGTTTCGTTTGATTTCCACTTTTACAAGGCTTTGGTATTTAAGATTGCTCACCACCCATTCAAACTCCTCTAATGAGTGGATCTTTTGATTATTGATCGCTAGGATTTCATCGTTTTTTAAAAAAGGGTTTTTAGGGAAAAAGGGATCGAATTGCACTACCACTAAACGCTTATCATCTTCTTTTAAACGCACCCCAATATCCCCATAATAAGGCTCTTTTTGGTTTAAAAAGCGCTTGATAAATTTCGTTTCTATAAAGCCATTCCCCCCTACCCCTAGCCCTAACATTTGATAGCAAATATTGCTGATAACGCCATTTTTTTGAATCTTTTGTGAAATTTGAGCGTAGCGGTCATAGCCTTTTTGCCCTACCAACAATCGCACTTCTGTGGCTTGATTATCCCCTATGCTAGCCATGGGTCTTATAAGGGCGTCTTTGTCCAAATCCCTTAAGGTATAAACATACTCGCTTGGCGCGCTTTGTAACAAATACAGCCCTACAAAAGGATCGGATTTGATGACTTTAGCGTGTTTAGGGTAGGTTTTGGAATAATATAAATACACGCCTTTAGGCAATTCCTTTAAAGCCACGCCCCCTTTTTGAAGGCTCGCTTTTTTAAAAAAAGCCTGACAATGCTTGAAATCATAAGCCCCTAAGCCATTTAAAAAAAACCATAGAACGATAAAGGTAATAAGGGCTTTGTGAAACATCACAATTTAGCGAAATTCCCCAACATGTTAAAGGCTAAATTTTTTCGGTTTTCTTCTACGGCTTTATACCCGTCATTCAAAGCGCTCATCAAATAGATTTGCATCGCTTCTTTATCTTCTAACAGGCTGTCATCAATTTGCAAATCCACCAACTCCCCCAACCCATTAAAACTCACGCTCACCATTCCCCCACCGCTTTTGGAAGTGTGGATCGTGTCTTTATTCTTTTCTTCTAGTTGGGAAAACTCTTTTTCATGCCGTCTAACAACCCGCTTAACCCGCCCAATTGACTAAAATCCATCTCTAACCCTTTTCTAAAATTTCGTTTTTTTCATCCACTAGCACGATGTTTGGCTTGTGCGTATTGATTTCATCTTCATTCATGCTCGCATAAGCTAAGATGATCACCACATCGCCTATGGCCACTTTTCTGGCTGCTGCACCATTGACGCAGATTTCGCCCCTTTTTTTCCCTAAAATCACATAGGTGCTGAAGCGTTCGCCGTTATTGACATCCACGATTTCCACTTTCATGCCCTCTCTAAGCTTAGCGAGCTTGGCTAAATCCTCATCTATGGTGATCGAGCCTATATAGTTGAGATTAGCGTCCGTGATAGTCGCCCTATGGATTTTACTATAAAGCATTTCAAAAGTCATTTTCTTTCACCTTTTGTGCGCGCTTGATTTCTTTTAGAACCAATTGGTTTTTTTCTAGCAAGCAAGCGATCTTACAAGGTTTTTTAAACGATTGTAAGAGCAGTATATCGCTTAATGGGGTTTTGATTTCATTATGAATGATTTTTTTAATTTCTCTCGCTCCTAAAGTCGTTTGATAGCTCTTTTGCGCAATGAATTTCACAACTTCTTTATGGAATTTTAAGGTTATGTCTTGCTCTAGTGCTAGGGCTTTTAATTTGTCTAATTCCACAGAGACAATGCGTTCAAAATCCTCCAAACTGAGCGCGTTAAACGGCACGATCGCATCAATCCTGGAGCGTAATTCAGGGGTCAAAAGCTCTTTAACGGCTCTATCATACTTGGTGTTTTTAGCGCTAAAAAACCCTAGCGTGTCCTTATCCTTACTCCCCACATTTGAAGTCATAATCAGTATCACATGCTTAAAACTCGCCTTGTTGCCTAAATTATCGCTCAAAGTGGCGTTATCCATCACTTGCAACAACAAATCATACACATTAGAATGGGCTTTTTCTATTTCATCTAAAAGCAGCAAGCAATGCGGGTGTTTTTTAATCGCATTCACCAACAGCCCCCCTTGCTCAAACCCCACATAACCGCTAGGACTCCCGATGAGTTTTGCCACGCTATGGGCTTCTTTGTATTCGCTCATGTCAAAGCGTTCAAAATGCAAATTCAAATTCAAGGCCAGCTCTTTAGCTAACTCCGTTTTCCCCACCCCACTAGGCCCCACGAATAAAAAGCTCCCCACAGGCTTATTTTTAGAAGAAAGCCCGCAATACTGGATTTTAATCGCATTGCTGACAAGACTGATCGCGTCTGCTTGGGCAAAAATCTTATTTTTAAGCGATTTTTCTAAATTCCTTAAAAGGGCTTTTTTATCGCTGCTCAAACGCATTTTAGGGATTTTAAGCTTGAGAGCGAGCGTTTCTTTCACGTCATCAACGCCGATTTTTTTGCCCTTTTTGGGGTTGATTTTTTTCCTCGATCCCACCTCATCTAATAATTCAATCGCTTTATCCGGTAAGAATTTATCATGCATGTAATCACTCGTTAAATCCACGCATGCCTTAAACACGCTCTCATCATAACGCACCTGGTGGTGTTCTTCATAAAGGGGAGCGATCTTTTTTAAAATCAAGTAACACGCCTCTTTAGAAGGCTCTTCAACTTTTATGACTGAAAAGCGCCTATTAAAAGCCTTGTCTTTTTCAAACACGCTGCGGTATTCTTCAAAAGTGGTCGCCCCCAAACATTTCAAGCTCCCATCCGTTAGGACCGGTTTTAATATATTCGCCGCATCCAAGCTCCCAGCGTTACTGCTCCCTGCGCCTAAAAGGGTGTGGATTTCATCAATGAATAAAATGATACGGCCGTTTTGTTGGATCTCTTTAAGCGTTTTTTTCAAGCGTTTTTCAAAATCCCCTCTGTATTTTGCCCCAGCCACCATTAAAGCCAAATCCAAAGAATAAACTTCATATTCTTGCAAAAAACTCCGGCACTTCTTTTTGAGCGATTTTTAAAGCCAAAGCTTCAGCGATGGAGGTTTTTCCTACGCCCGCTTCGCCAATTAAAAGCGGGTTATTCTTTTTTCTGCGCCCTAAAATTTCTATCACTCTTAAAATCTCTTCTTCTCTGCCAATGACTGGATCTAAAGCGTTGTCTTGGGCTAAAGCGCTCAAATTTTTAGCGTATTTTTTTAGGGGAGTGTTTTTGGGCGCTTCTTCATTATCATTAATATCATTAGGAATACCATGGTTATCCAAATCCAATAAAGCAGGATTAGAATACAAACGAGCGATGCCAAAACTATCCATGAGTTTTGAAGCGTAACAATCGGGGTGATCCAGCATTAAAATAAGCAATTCTTCCACGCCCACGCTCTCAAAACAACTCGCATACATTCTTTTAAGCATTCTTAATAGCACAAAACTCCTAGCAGGCATTTTGGCTGGATCGCTCTTTAAAGGCACATATTGCAACAAATAGTCTTTAAGGATTTGTTTTAATTTATCATAGTCATCTCTTTCTAAAGCGCCAATAATCTTTTCCCCGCTCTCATGTTCTAAAATGACTAGTAGCACATGCTCTGTGGTGCAAAGGGCGTGGTTAAGATCCAGGGCTAAATTTAAAGCTTGGTTTAGAACTTCATTGAGATCTTGATTGAATTTAGCCATTATTTTATCTCTTCTACCAATAATTTTAAGGGGAGATCTAGCTCTCTGGCCTTATCCCTAACCCATGCTGCCCTATGCCTGGCAATATCATAAGGATAGACGCCACAAACCCCCTCACCATCACGATGGATGCTTGATGTGAGGGCTTGAGCCTCCTCTAAAGACTTGTCAAAAAAATCCCTCAAAGCAGAGATGACGAATTCCGCTGTCGTAATGGGGTCATCAACCATGATCACTTGCGCCATGGTGGGGGTGGGTATGTTATACATTTCCATGCCGCTTATCCATGCTACTTGGCGATCACAACAGGGATACTGGATTGTTCAACCAAGCTATTTTGGTGTGAAATGAACAAACGATACAACAAATTGGATTCGCTCGCCCCGATCAATAACAAATCATAATCCTTAGCCATTTCTAAAACCACATCAATCAAATCACCGCTTTTTAGAACGCTCTCGCACTCTATATTTTCTTTTTTGAAAGCGTCTTCAAATTGCTTTAACAGCAATACGTAACCGGAACGAAGTATAC
>JBLDXK010000004.1:0-42394 GCA_047430845.1 Helicobacter pylori
AATTCCATTCTTTGATTGGCGTCTAATGAAGCAAATGGGATCAAATATTTATCGTTTTCATAACGCACTTTAACAAGCGGGTAGAACATTTTGATAATGTCTTGTTTTTGATAATCCATCGCCCTGAATAAAATGGTAACAGGCACCTTACGGCGTTTGTTGATACGAGCGTATAAAACATCTTTAGAATCGTATTCAAAATACAGCCACGAACCCCTATCAGGGATGATTTGCCCTGTGTAAATGAGCTTGTTTAAAGAAGTGCTAGATTCTTCTTCTTTGAAAATCACACCGGGGCTTCTGTGGAGCTGATTGACCACCACGCGCTCCACCCCATTGATAATAAATGAAGTGCGTTCTGTCATCAAAGGGATCTCACGAATGAAAATGCTTTGCTCTTTAATATCCTTAATGCCGTTCTTTTCGCCACTTTTGGTGTCTTTTTCCCACAAGATCAAGCGCACTTTAATTTTGAGAGGGATAGAGTAGGTAATGCCCCTCTCCATCGCTTCTCTAACAGTGTATTTAGACTTGCCAAATTCGCAACCTGCGTATTCTAAAGTGATGCGGTTATGCTCATCTTGGATAGGGAAAATGGATTTAAAAACCTTTTCAATCCCACTCTCTTTGCCATCTTTGGAATACAAGAAAGAATCATAGCTGTCTCGTTGTAATAATAATAAATTAGGAACTTCTAAATCTGTCGGGGTTTTTGTAAAATCAGCTCTCAAGCGGTTTTTTAGGGGAATTTTTTTTGACATATTTCAAGCCTTTGATCAAAAATTTTGAGTTATTAATGCATTAATTCAAGTAAGCATTGCAAAAGGATTTTAAAACTTCATAACCATAACCATGATAAAAACACCAAACCCACCTGCAATACTAACCACTTTAGGCTACACGCTCACAAACAAAATCATGGAGCAAAATCATCTGCCACACTAGAGCAGAGAAAGGCACAAAGACCTTTCTGTTTTTAAGTCTTACTTGACTTCAACCTTAGCACCTACTTCTTCAAGTTTCTTCTTGATGGTTTCAGCTTCTTCTTTATTCACGCCCTCTTTAAGCACATGAGGGGTTTTTTCGGTAGCGTCTTTAGCTTCTTTCAAGCCAAGCCCAGTGATTTCACGAACCACTTTAATCACCTTAATTTTTTCAGCACCGCTATCGGCTAAAATCACATTAAATTCGGTTTTTTCTTCGCTCTCAGCCGCTACACCGCCAGCTACAGCCGCACCCGCTACGACCGTTGGAGTCGCACTCACGCCAAATTTTTCCTCAAACATTTTAACCAATTCAGCAAGCTCTAAAACGCTCAATGAACCAATATACTCTAACACTTCTTCTTTTGAAATTGCCATAATCCAATCCTTCAAATTTTTTTAATTAAAGCCATCATAGGCTCTTAGTTTTCTTCTTTCGCTTTACGCAAATTGTCTAAACCGGTCACAAAATAACGCGCCGGAGCCGTCCAAACAGAAAGCAACATTCCCATAAGCTCTTCTTTGCTTGGGAGTTTTGAAACCGCTTCCACATGAGCTACGCTAACGCTTTCTTTATCAAACAAGCCCGCTTTCAACACAAAGTGATCTTTATGCTCTTTTTGGAAATCAAACACGAGTTTAGAGAGAGCGATTTGATCACCGCCCCACAAAAACACATTGGTTTCTTTCAAATCCAAATCAGAATAGCCGGCCTCTTTCATGGCAATATGAGCGAGAGTGTTCTTAATCACTTGCACTTTAATGCCTTGATTGCGAGCCTTATTCCTTAAAGCTTCCAACTTTTTCACGCTAAGACCCTTATAATCGCAAATTAAAAGGGCTCTGGCATCTGCAAATTGCGATTTTAAGTTAGCGACTAGCTCTACTTTATGTTGCCTTTGATGTTGTTTTTGCATCTTTTCCTCCTTTCTAGACTAGACCTCTGCAAGATTATCTTTTTAAAAAAGAAATTTTAAGCTTTTTAGCTCTTACGATCTTCAGCCTAAGATTAAAAACTCCTAACGCTATTTAATATCCATCAATTCCTGTGCGTCCAAACTCACTGAAGGCGACATGGTGAGCGAAAGAGCGGCGTTTCTAATATACTTGCCTTTCGCACCACTGGGTTTTAGGCGGTTGATCGTTTTAACCAACTCAAGCATGTTTTCTTTGATTTTTTCTTCAGGAAAACTCGCCTTACCAATAGGGGCATGAACATTGCCCTTTTTATCCACCCTGAAATTCACTTGACCACTTTTAGCGTTAGTAACCGCTTTAGCAATATCCATCGTAACGGTTCCGGTTTTAGGGTTTGGCATCAAACCCTTAGGGCCTAAAATCCTACCCACTTTACCGACAACCGCCATCATATCAGGCGTTGCAATCACCATGTCAAAATCAATGCGGCCGTTTTTGATTTCTTCAGCCAAATCGTCTCCGCCAACGACATCAGCCCCAGCGTTCTTGGCTTCATCTTGTTTAATGTCTTTTGCAAAAACAGCCACTCTTACTTTTTTCCCTGTTCCATGAGGAAGCACCACCGCACCGCGCACCATTTGATCCGCATGCCTTGGATCAACCCCTAGCCTTAACGCTACTTCCACGGTTTCATCAAATTTGGCTGAAGCGAGGGATTTAACCACCTCTACGCCTTGCTCTACGCCATACGCTTTATCGTTTTGAATTTTAGAAAAAGTTTTTCCAATCTTTTAAATACTTTTTTTGCCACGATTCTAATCCTTAAAAATTTCTTTCAATTCCAACAAAACCCAATCAATCCACAACTTCTACGCCCATGCTCCTAGCGCTGCCCATAACGATTTTTTTGGCCGCTTCCATGGTGCTTGTGTTTAAATCTTCCATTTTCAATTGCGCGATCTCTTCCACTTGCTTGTGAGTGAGCTTTGCAATCTTATTCTTAAGCGGGTTGTCAGAACCTTTTTCAACCCCAGAAGCTTTTTTGATCAAATCCGTTACCGGAGGCTTTTTAGTGATAAAGGTGAAACTCTTGTCTTGATAAACCGTGATAATGACCGGGATATTAAAACTCCCCATGTCTTTAGTTCTCTCATTAAAAGCCTTACAAAATTCCATGATATTAACCCCTCTTTGACCCAACGCTGGCCCTACGGGAGGTGAAGGGTTTGCCTTACCGGCAGGGATTTGAAGTTTGATTTCTCCGACTACTTTTTTAGCCATGTTTTCTCCTTAAAAAGTTATATAATTTTTTCCACTTGCGAATGCAAAATCTCTATTGGAGTGTCCCTACCAAAAATAGAAACATTGAGCTTGAGTTTGCGGTGCTCCACATCATACTCTTCCACCGTAGCGGTAAAGTTCGCAAAAGGGCCTTCCACCACGCGCACCACTTCGCCTTGCTCAAAAAAGATTTTTGGCTTGGGGGCTGCTCGGTTATTCATTTTTTCTAGAATATGCCCAATATCCGCTTCACTCAATGGGGTTGGCTTTTTATTTTCTCCAATAAAACGGCTCACTCTTGGCAAAGATTGTATCTTATGCCACAAAACCGTATCTAAATCCACCTTAATAAAAACATACCCAGGATAAAGGCTTCGTTCCGTTACTTTCGTCTTGCTTTTTTTAGAAACCTCTATAATATCTTCAGTAGGTACAATGATCTCTTGTATCCTATCTCTTATATTATGGTCATTCGCTAGATTCTCAATCGCTTTCTTAACGGACTGCTCGCTCCCTGAATAAGTTTGTATAGCATACCAATCCATCATTATTCTCCTTAATTTAAAGCCACCAACCTATAGAACACTAGAGACAAAAGCCCCCAGAAAAAAATCCAACAAAGCTAAAAACAGCGTGATAGCACTCACCACCACCAAAACAGAAACAAGCGCGTTGCGTATCTGCTCCTTAATAGGAAATATCACTTTAGAAAGCTCTTCTCTAGCTAATTTATATTGCATGAGCCATTTATCCATAGTTTCTTTTCGCCCTCACTTAAACTTCATACATTTATACATTAAAAGAATTTTCAATTTTATCCAAAATAGCTTAAACTAAAATTAAAAAATTCAAAAACAATCCAATTGAAACAAAAATTTGATAGAATAAATTAGTAGATGGCAGGCCAGGAGGGACTCGAACCCCCAACAACCGGTTTTGGAGACCGACGCTCTACCATTGGAGCTACTGACCTAACCTCCCCTCCTTTTAAATCACAACACAAAAGAAAGAACTAGCTCTTCAATTTGATTTCTTTATGAAGAGTGTGCTTATTTTCCCTTGGGCAGAACTTCTTAAGCTCCAGTTTTTCAGTGTTAGTTTTAGCGTTCTTGGTTGTGCTGTAATTGATGTCTTCACAATCAGAACACTTCAACCCTATTTTAACTTTCATAATGACCCTTTATGGTAACCTTTTTGCTAATATTATTCAATAATATTACTCACAACACCAGCACCAACGGTTCTCCCGCCTTCACGAATCGCAAATTTGGTTCCCAACTCTAACGCAACAGGGCTAATCAACTCCACGGTGATTTTCACATTATCGCCAGGCATAACCATTTCTACGCCTTCAGGAAGGGTGATAGAGCCAGTCACATCAGTCGTGCGCACATAGAATTGCGGGCGGTAATTGGTGAAGAATGGAGTGTGTCTCCCGCCTTCTTCTTTAGAAAGGACATAAATTTCTCCCTCAAATTTCTTGTGCGGAGTGATAGAACCTGGTTTGCATAGAACCATACCGCGCTCTACTTCTTCTTTTTTAGTTCCTCTCAAAAGCACGCCCACATTATCGCCGGCCTCACCTTTTTCTAACTCTTTCCTAAACATTTCTACACCGGTTACAGTCGTTTTTTGTGTAGGTCTGATACCAACGATTTCCACTTCATCGCCTACTTTCACCACGCCTCTTTCAATCCTACCTGTAACCACAGTCCCTCTACCCGCAATAGAGAACACATCTTCAACCGGCATCAAGAAAGTTTTTTCAGTGTCTCTTTCTGGAGTAGGGATATAGGCATCCACTTCAGCCATAAGTTTAAGCACTTTTTCACCCCATTCACCCACATTACCAGCCTTTGCTTCTTCTAAAGCTCTCAAAGCTGAACCCGCTATAATAGGAGTGTCATCGCCAGGGAATTCATACGCGCTCAACAACTCGCGCACTTCCATTTCCACAAGCTCTAACAATTCTTGGTCATCTACCATGTCTTGTTTGTTTAAGAAAACAACAATGTGAGGCACGCCTACTTGACGAGACAATAAGATATGCTCTCTGGTTTGAGGCATAGGGCCATCAGCTGCAGAAACAACTAAAATCGCTCCGTCCATTTGCGCCGCACCGGTAATCATGTTTTTTACATAGTCAGCGTGTCCTGGGCAATCCACATGCGCATAGTGTCTGTTTTCAGTCTCATATTCAATGTGAGAAGTAGCGATAGTGATCCCTCTTTCTTTTTCTTCAGGGGCGTTATCAATATTATCATAGTCTTTCATTTCTGCAAGACCTTTCAAAGAAAGCACCGCTGAAATCGCTGCACTCAAAGTCGTTTTACCATGGTCTACATGCCCAATGGTTCCAATATTAACATGCGGCTTAGTTCTATTAAACTTTTCTTTTGCCATTTGTATTTCTCCTTAATTTTATTGACAATGGATTTTAGAATTATACTAAACAAAATCCTAAGTATTCCTAAATGCTACCACAAAATTTAAGACATTTTTGTCTTATCGCCATTCAAGAGATTATAAACTGGAGCCTATAAGCGGAATTGAACCGCCGACCTCTTTCCTTACCAAGGAAGTGCTCTGCCTCTGAGCTATATAGGCGTCTCAAAAACTAAAATGTTATCCTAAAAATGGAGCGGGAAACGGGACTCGAACCCGCGACCCTCAGCTTGGAAGGCTGATGCTCTAGCCAACTGAGCTATTCCCGCATCTAAAAAAACAAAATGGTGGTGAGGCGTGGATTCGAGACCACGGAAGACATAGTCAGCAGATTTACAGTCTGCCCTCGTTGGCCACTTGAGTATCTCACCAAAAACTTCGCAAAATAACATTTTAACTGGAGCTGGCTAAGGGACTTGAACCCCCGACCTGCTGCTTACAAGGCAGCTGCTCTACCAACTGAGCTAAGCCAGCAACTAAAATAATCAAAGACTTGGGATTATAGCAGTTTTATACTTGACTTGTCAAGAAATGATGACAGAAAGCTAAATTATTCGTATGGCACAGAGCATGGTTAAAATTTAGCTATAATCTAGCTCAATTTGGCTTAACACAGCTCAAAGCTTATTACATATAAAAGAATTTATGGACACTTAAATTATGGCGAAAAAAAAACATAAAATTTCTACTTTAAAATACTTTTTGCGCTCTTTAAAGCAAATCTACATGCTCATCACTTTCAAGGAAAAAATGGTTTTTTTCCTGCTTGTGCTGATGGCGGTTTTTTTCTTCTTTTGTGGAAGTGATGTCTCTAACCCTCCTAATGCCTTTTATCACTCTCGCTTCCGATCCTAATAGGGCTTTAGACGATAAAGACTGGAAAATGGTCTATGATTTTTTCCATTTTTCATCTCCCGTTCGCCTTATGTATTTCTTTAGTTTTTGCTTGGTGGGGATTTATTTGTTCAGGATGTTTTATGGGGTGTCTTTCACTTATTTGAAAGGGCGTTTTTCCAATAAAAAAGCTTATCAAATCAAGCAACAACTTTTTTTACAGCACATTAAAAGCAACTACCTCTCCCACCTTAACCACAACTTGGATTCTTTAAGAGATATTATCAATAATAAAGCGGATGGCATGTTTATGAGCTTTAACGCTTTTTTGAATCTACTCACTGAATTAACCGTGATCGTTTTTTTCTATTCCACGCTATTAATCACTAACTGGAAGTTAACGCTTGTATTCACTCTAATCATTTCTATACAAATTTTTATCATCACTAAAAAAATCACCATTCTTATTCAAAAAAAGGGCGAGATAGCGGCAAAATCTAGGGCACAAACGCTTAAAGTTTTTTCCAAATTTTTCAGCAATTTCAAAATCACTAAACTCAAAGACAACCACGAAGAAGCCCACAAGCTTTTTGGAGAAAATAGCCGTAAAGCCCATGACACCGAGATTATTTATTCTACTTTGCAAGTGGTCCCCAGGTATTCATTAGAAACGGTGGGTTTTAGTTTGTTGATTTTAGCGGTCGCTTACATTTTATTCAAATACGGCGAAGCTAAAATGGTGCTCCCTACCATTTCTATGTATGCTCTAGCGCTTTATCGCACACTCCCTTCTGTTACTGGCGTTTTGAATCAGTATAATGAAATCGCTTACAACCAGCTTGCGACTAACATTGTTTTTAAAAGCCTTACTAAAACCATCGTTGAAGAGGATTTAGTCCCTTTAGACTTTAATGAAAAAATCACTCTCCAAAACATTTCATTCGCTTATAAGTCAAAGCATCCGGTTTTGAAAAATTTTAATCTCACCATTCAAAAAGGTCAAAAAGTCGCTCTCATAGGCCATAGCGGGTGCGGGAAATCCACGCTGGCGGATATTATTATGGGGCTTACCTACCCTAAAAGTGGGGAAATTTTTATTGATAACACCCTTTTAACCAACGAAAACAGGCGCTCATGGCGTAAAAAAATAGGCTATATCCCCCAAAATATTTACCTTTTGATGGCACTGTGGGGGATAATATCGCTTTTGGGAGCGCTATAGATGAAAAACGCTTGATTAAGGTGTGCAAAATGGCTCATATTTATGATTTTTTATGCGAGCATGAGGGCCTTAAAACCCAAGTGGGCGAATGGGGCGCTAAGCTTAGCGGCGGTCAAAAACAGCGCATAGGCATTGCAAGAGCCTTATACGATAACCCTGAAATTTTGGTTTTAGATGAAGCCACTTCAGCCCTAGACAATGAAACCGAGAGTAAAATCATGGATGAAATCTATCAAATCGCTAAAAATAAAACCCTAATCGTTATCGCCCACCGCTTAAGCACGATTGAACGCTGTGAAGTCATCATTGACATGAGCCAACACAAAGACAATCTTGACTAATCAGCTGGCTTTATTCTTGCTTGAAGTTTTGTAAATCAAACCCCTTAAAGCTCTCCAAATACTTCCCTTGATAGCCATCTTGCCCCACTAAATTTTTCAAAACCTTGCTGTTGTAGCCCAAAAACGCCACTTTATTAGCTTTAGCGCTTTCATAGTCATTGACGCTATCGCCTATCATTAGCATGCGGCTTGGGTTATAGGCATATTTTTGAATGATATTGGCGATGATTTTAGGTTTATTAGGCGGACTCCCATCAACGCTCTTAAAATATTTAATGATCCCTAAAAACTCGCACAACACCTGCAATTCGCTATGCAAGGCCGCTGAAGCGATATGGAAAATGTAATTTTGATAATGCTTATCAATAAACGCCATCACTTCGCTATTCAAATGCCCCCTATCAAAAAGCTTCTGCTCTATGATAGCGCCAAATTCTAGGGCTAATACATCCACTTTTTCTTGAGCGATAGGGGTTTTTAAAATCTCATTATAAAAATATTGGATTTTTTCATTCCTTGAAATCCCCCCACTTTGATAATGATAAACTTCAAATTGCTTTAAATCCTCTTGATTCTTGTTGCCATGCTTTTGAAACAACGCTTTAAACCGCTTCATTTTTTAAATGCATGCTGTCAAAAATCACGCCATCAAAATCCCATAAAACCACTTCAAGCGCCATGATTTCCCCTTTTTATAGGCTTATTTGGTTTCATTTTACCTTATTTAAGCGATCATTTTTGCCATCATTGAAGTGTTTGGATTGGTTTTAATCAAATACTGCCCGCTAAAGCCTTATTTAAAACTCTAACGCTCTTTAGACTTTTAACTTAAAGCCCCTTTTTAAAGGTTGGGTTGTTTTGACTCTTATTTGATAAGAACATGCAAACACTCTTTGGTGTGCGCGGCTTTATGGGCGCGTTTGTTATCCGCTTTAAAACGCATGTAGGTTTTGGTCATTAAGGAGTAAGCGCCGTATTTTTTTAAAATATTTTTAATCTCTGTCTCGCTCATAAGCCGCTTCATTGTTATAGCTTAAAAAAATATATTTGAATCGCGCTTTTTTGATCAAGTTTTCAAAAGCGTTTAAGATTTTAGCGCGAGAGCAAAAAGAGGATTTTTGGTAACTGGGCAAGCCGGTTTTACCTTTTGGAGTAAAGGGCGTATAAGCAGCAATCGTGTTCAATAAATGGTAATTCGCCCCGTATTGCCTCGCATTGTAAGGAGGGTCTAAATACAAAATATCCCCTGAAATCTTTCCAATCAAATCATTAGAATCCTGCTGGTATACTTCATTAGCGTTTAAACTCAAATCAAAATGAGCGCCTTTTAAGATGAGTTCTTTTTGAGCGCTTTTTTTAAGGCGTTTTAAAAAAGCCCCATAAACTGAAGCGGTGTTAGCCACCTTGTCCGCGCTCTCCAATAACGATGCGAGCAAAAAGTAATACGAATGGTTATCAATGTTTTGAGAAAGCTTAAGCTCTTCAATTTTTAGACGCATCGCATCAATTTTTTGAGCGTTTGTTTCGCTAAAATACTGCCTTGAACTCCCCCCTAAAGAATAATGCGAATAGATAAAGCCCTTTTTTAAAGCAACGCTATTAATCTCATTAATAAGCTCTTCTTGGTTAGGGATTTCTTGAATGTTGCCGATATAATTTTGATTCAAAACAAAGCTATAATACTCCAAATCATTAGAAATAACCTTATTAACGGCTTTTTTAAACGCGCGCCCCACAATGCCCGTCCCAGCGAACAGATCACAAAAAATCGCACCAGAGAGATCATGGCCTGCAACCGCATGGATATTTTCCTTAATAAAGGGAATGAGCTTGTATTTAGAGCCGATGTAGTTCATTGCAACCGCTATAAAGTAGTTTTTTGATGGTATCCAATTTGATACCCCTCATAATAACCTTTTTGATACCCTTCATTGTATATCCTATCATTACAAGCTTTCCTGTATTGTATGGGATCATATTGATAACAACCCACACAGCCATCATATTCAGCCTCCCCTTCATAGAAAGGATAACGATTGCCAGGAATTTTTGTTGCATCAAATCTATAGCCAGTCTCTTTGCATTCTTTACAAGTCTGGCGTTTCTTATCATTACAAGCTTTGCATAAAGCCTGAAAATCATCAAAAGTCTGTGTATTTAAATCAGAAACTCTTGGATCATTTTTGTGGCCGTCTTTATGATCCACTTCTATTTGAGTGTTTTCAGAGTTGCCACGCACACCGCACATCGCGCAACATTGTTGCTTGTAGTAGTTTTTAATGTCTTGACGGATACTTTGGTTAAAAACACCTCTAGTATTATAGCCATTCAAGCGTATTCTATCAATAGAATTTCCCAGAGTTTGCCCTTTATCAAACTCCAAATTAAATTCTTTAGCCAAAGATGAGTTATTCCTACACCAACTCCCCCCGTTACCTAGCTGTAATCCTTGATATTTTCCTACAAATTCTGTAACGCTTACCCAACGACTCACCCCATTTTCATCAGGTTGTGCGAGTTCCAAAAATAACTCTTTTTTACTTTTACTCATTCTTTAAAATTCTCTCTATAAAATTTCATAAAATCTAATCAATTTATCTCAAAACAACCCGCATGGCGCAAACTCCAACCGCTTGTCTAAAATTAATGATCCTTTGTGATGGTTTTAGCTTTAGATCCTACAGCCGTAGAACCCGTGGGCAAATCTGAAAGCACCACCGCATTAGCCCCAATCTTCACATCATCGCCCACATAAATCGCGCCCAAGACCTTAGCCCCTGCCCCCACTACCACACGATTGCCTAAAGTAGGGTGGCGCTTGCCCTTGAACTTGCCCGTACCCCCTAGAGTTACGCCATGATAAATGGTAACATCATCTCCAATCTCTGTGGTCTCGCCAATCACCACGCCCATGCCATGATCGATAAAAAGCCCTCTCCCAATCTTAGCACCAGGGTGGATTTCTATCCCAGTGATAAAGCGCGCTAACTGAGAAAGCGCGCGCGCAATAAAATAAAACCCTTTCTTGTGCAACGCATGTGCTAGGCGGTAACAAAGCAGTGCATGAATGCCCGGATAAAGCAAGAGCACCTCCCACTTATTCCTAGCTGCCGGGTCTTCTTGCAAGACACGCTCCAGGCTATAAGACAGATCTAGCATGACAGAGTCTCCGGTTAAAATATATTTGGATCAACATGACTTAAGCAGATTTTTCTCATCCATTCCAATAAAATTTGATGCAAATTTTTCTTGCCATTATACCTAAACTCACACTCCTTTTAATGGAGTAAAATTAATAGAGTAAAACGCTCTCTCTTTTAATTCTTTTAAATTCTCTTAAACAACCCTTTAAAAAAGGTTTAAAGAACCCACTAATCCACATTGATTTGGTATTTATTTGGGATAAAACTATTTTAAACGAAAAAATAAAAAGCAGATTGAAAAAAATTACTTAGTGGTGCCGAAGGTCGGACTCGAACCGACACGGGATTGCTCCCACCAGATTTTGAGTCTAGCGTGTCTACCAATTCCACCACTTCGGCGTGTATAAAGCAAAGGGTGAGATTATACCCACTTATTCCTTAAAGAAACTTAATGGTGCACTGGGCGAGACTCGAACTCGCACGAGATTGCTCCCACCACCCCCTCAAGATGGCGTGTTCTACCAATTCCACCACCAGTGCTAAAAATTTAAAACAGATATTATAGCTAAATCATGCTTTTTAAGCAATAATTTAGCTCATCAAAAACCCTTAACTTAAGAATGGGTTACTATAAATAGCGATAATAGCAAAGACTAAAGTATAAATCACTTGCGCTTCAATCATCGCCATGGCCACGAACATGGTTGTGAGCAATTTACCGCCCACTCCTGGGTTTCTCGCTGTGCCTGTAATGGTCGCTGCGGCCGCATTCCCCATGCCGATCGCCCCACCAAAAGCGGCAATCCCTAAACCGATCATTGCCCCTAATATAGAATAAGATTTAATCATATCCATCCCACCCATTCCACCATCATGAGCGAAAGCAACGCCCGCTAAAGCCAGAAAAAATAACGCTAAAAATTTCATTTTCGCACTCCGTTTCAAAAATTGGGCTTGATTTTCATTTCTGAATCGTTCCTCTACTTTCAAAAATACAAGCAAGAATTTATTTTAATACAAACTAGCTTAAAAACGCTTTTAAAAAACGCTTTTTAAATTTTAAGCCAAATCCAAAGCGATTTTACCCTTATTGGAACTAATCACCCTACACCTGATGCTATCGCCTTCTTTTAAAGCCACTTGACACCTGTCCATGTTTTGCTTTCTTAACAAGCGCTTCGCCTCCCTTAGGCAAGCTTAAAAACGCCCCAAAATCCACGATTCTTTTCACTTGAGCTTCTAGCACCTCATCAATAGCGTATTGCTCCAATTCTTGATCTAAAGAATGCAAATAGTTTAAAATAAATTCCTTAGTCTTTAAAACGCGCTCTTTATTCCCCATGATTTTCACTTCACCGCTCGGTTTATTCAAATCAATTTTAACCTCAAACTTTTCCACTATCTCTTTAATCACACGCCCCCCTTGACCGATAATTTCTACAATTTTATCGGGAGCGACATTAAAAATTTCAGTCGTGGGCAAATGGGAAAAATTGATCACAATCTTTTCTTTCGCTTCATGCATGATTTTTAAAATATGTTTCCGTGCTTCTTTGGCTTGGAGTAAGGCTTGGTATAAAATTTCTAGCTTGATACCGCTCATTTTGGTATCCATTTGCATGGCCGTAATGCCTTCTAAATTCCCGGCAATCTTAAAATCCATATCGCCTTCGGCGTCTTCTAATCCGCTAATATCGCTTAAAATAGCGTGATCTTGCCGCTTCGCTCACCATGCCCATAGCCACCCCAGCGACTAAATCGTAAATTTCCACACCGCTTGCATAAAGGGCTAAAGACCCTGCGCACACGCTCGCCATTGAGCTTGAGCCATTGCTTTCTAAAATCTCAGAAACCAATCGTATCACCTGCTCTTTATTTTTAATGCTCGTTTCTAAGGCTCTTTTAGCCAAATTCCCATGCCCTAATTCACGCCTTGAAGCCGCGCCAATAGAACTCGCTTCGCCCACGCAAAAAGGAGGGAAATTATAATGGAACATGAAGCGCTCTTTGATAGGGGTTTTATGCTCCAAACTCTCATGGGTTTGAGCGTCATTATCCGTGCCTAAAACCCCTACCACTAAGCTTTGAGTTTGCCCCCTAGTGAATAAAATGGAGCTGTGCGCCATAGGGAGCAAATCGCTCTCTATCAAAATGGGCCGCACTTCTTCTAACGCGCGCTTATCCGGGCGGATTTTATCCTTAATGATCATGCGCCTTATCTCAGTTTTTTTCACTTTTTCTAAAGACGATTCAATTTCTTCTAAACTGAATTCTGAGTGGGCTTCACTGATTTTTCTGGCAATTTCATTGAAAACATTTTCTCGCTCGCTCAAAGCAGAACTTTCAATGCCTTTAATGATTTCATCAAAATACTGATTTGTTAATAAATCTAACAGCCTTTCATTAAAAATTATTCCTTGACTTTCTTTAAAAAGCAGCTCGTTTTGGTGGGGCGTGAAAATCTCTTCATAAAGCGTGCAAGTTTCTTTCAAACTTTTTTGAGCCAATTCTAAAGCTTTTAGCATTAAAGGCTCTTCTAAAGCGTTTAATTTTTGCCCCAAAGAGCGCATTTCTATCATGTTCAAACTCTCTTTCGTACCGGACACGAACAAATCCAAACTAGATTGATTCAAAAGGCTTGTGTTAGGGTTAATGATAAATTCGTTATCCACCCTGGCGATCCTGCAAGCGCTCACGCTTTTAATGGGAGCGATATGGGCCAAAAAAGAGAGCGGCTGAAGCAGCGTTTAAAGCAGAAACTTGCAAATCGTTTTCAATATCATGGCTTAAAACCATTAAAGTGATCTGTGTGGGGTAGCGGTAATCTTTAGGGAATAAAGGGCGTAAAGTCCTGTCTATAAGCCTAGAGGTTAAGATTTCAAAATCTTGCGCCCTGCGCTTCTCTTTTAACAAAGCCGCCCGGGATCTTTCCGGCTGCATAAGATTTTTCTAAAAACTGCACCACTAAAGGCAGAAAATCTTCACTCACAGGCTCTCTTTCTACGCACACGCTCGCTAAAATGATGGTTTTTCCTAATCGATACATAAGAGAGTTGGTGGCTTGTTTGGCCACTTGCTTGAGAGCGAACTCTTCGGTTTTGTTACTAGAAGTGATGGTGATAAAATCCATATTTAATGTTCCTTTTTTAAATTAGGCGCGTTGTTAGCGCCCAAGTATTTTTCAATTTCTTCATTGCTTAATCGCTTGAGTTCTTTATAATGATGCTCCACAGAGACAAAACATTCAGGGCGATACACGCTAATCACCCCATCGCACAAACGCTTCTAAGCCTTGAGCGACATTTTGCACGACAATGGGGGTTAAAATATAAATGTCTTGGCATTCTTTTTTCAAGCAAGTTTGCACGCCCAACCCTGCTCTAAACCCGGTTTCAATCCCCCTATCTATGATAAAAATATTTTTATCTTTTAAGCTTTTGATCGCATTGCCTTTGCGATACTGATAGATGTGGGACAAAATGTCTTCTTCATAAGCTCGCTTGGCTTCCCCATAAACATAATCTAAAGTGATGTCAAAGGAATTAATCAAGCTTTCATTCATCACTATATCCATGCTTTCACTCACTAAAGCGATCTCGCATTTTGAGTTTAAAGGGGCTAGGATAGGTTCTAAAAAAAGTATATCATAAGTCGCTCCAAATTTTTGCGCTAAAGCGTGAGCTAAATACAAGGCGTTAAAACTCAAAGCGAGCATGATGGAATCTTTTAAATCAATGTGGCGCGTGTGGATTTCATTAATCAGTTTGTTTAAAGCGTCTTCTTCATTGATAAAACGCATGCTCTCAATATCGGTGATATGGCTAAAGTCCGTATTCAAATCTATTCCTTTTTTACTTACGCTGTAAAGAGCGGTAAGTTACATTGGTTTTAGTGATCGGTGAAAAGTCTAATTCTAGCTTAACATAGTTATTTTCAAACACTCTTATAGGTTGGTTGGGATCGCCGGTAAGGATAGGGCGTCTTTGGTTGACGAATTGAAAACCAATCCCAAAACAACGGATTTTTTTATAAATCCCCACATTCCAATTCAAAACCACATTATTTCTAATATCATAACCCACATCCGCGCTCATGGAAAAGTAACCAAAGTCATTGCTAAAACCCGCCTTTAAATAATCCGCAGGATTTTCTACAATGCTATTAATCCCACTGCTAAAATTGTTCCTTAAAAAATAAGAGAGGTTAAAGCTTAAAAATTTGCGTTGGTAATTGGCGTTCACAGAGATTTCTTCTAAGCGGTTTTGATAAAACGAATAAAAGACATTCCCAAAGATGTTCAATCCCGTTAAGGGCGAAAACCCGATCTTGCTTTCTAGGGGCATTTTAAAGGGCGAAACTTTATCGTCAAGATTGATGAGTTGCGATATTTTAAAATACAACAACTCTTGCCCCCCTAAGCCATAAAGGTATTGCGTTAGGGTTAAATCCACCGTCTTGTTGCTCGCATTGATAGGTAAAATGCTGCTAGGATTCCACACGGAGTCATACAAGCGCCCTTGATAATCGTAATCTCTCAATAAAGGCGAAGTGTAGCTGTTTAAGGCTTGCGCGCTTAAAGCATACATGTTTTGAGAAAATAAGCCGTTTTTAAAGGTGTAATAAGGGATGTTGAAAATCGCTTCCAATTGGATCGTGTGGAAAAGCTTGTTGTATTCTCTGGCTAAATCCATATTCACATACATGGAAAAATTTGAAGACACAAAGTTCCCAAATTCCCTTGATTCATTAGGGATCGTAGGCACGAAGGAATTTTTAGATTGCATTAAAGCCACATTAGATAGTTGGAGATCGTTCCAAAGCCCTATAGACAAATATTTTTTAAACAAAGAAAATTGCAAGCCCACCGGCACATTCAAAGCGTTTTGCACATAGCCATAGCCGATCTCTCTCGCGGTGTTTCTAAACTGATAATCCACCGAATACAATAAATTTTTAAAATACAAAGAATTTAAATATTTATGATATTGCAAATTAGGGACAGATTGGAAAGTGCGGTTATTGTTGATTTTATTCAGGTTTAAAAAATACTTGATATTCAAGCCGTAATAATTGTTTTCTGTTTGCAAATAGTAATTCGCCCTAGACATGTGCGTGGCGTCTGTGATACGCTTATTAACCTTTTCAAAACGCACATAGTCCAAATCGTTCATGTATAAAAAGTCAATGTAATGCCCGTTGTCAATATTAGACTTAAGATGAAAGTATTTTTGTAAAGTGTCCCTACTAGAGCTTAAAAATTCAAACCCGTAGATATTTTGATTCCTCAAATCATAGCGTTTGACATATTGGGTGTAATTCCTAAAATAGCGCGCATTGAATAAAAACCTGTCGTCTTTAGAGTTGATGTAGCGCGCTTCAAAGTTCAAGCCAAAACCCCTTTTATAGCGGATTTGTGGGGTAAAGGTCATATCCCATGAGTTTTTGGGGGCTAAATAAAAGGGTTGCAAATAAATAAAGCCGTCTAAGTTGGAAGTGCCAAACTCAGGGTATAAAAACCCGGTAGTGCGCTTGTTGCTCGTGGACATGAAAATATAAGGCAGATACAATATAGGAATATCGCCGACATAGATCTTAGGATTCCACATAGACAAATGCGATTTTTGCATGTTGAATGAGCCTGAAGTCGCATTGACATGCCAAATGGGGTTATCAATGCTGCACCCTGAAGCGCTCATGTTTTTCACCTTATATTTTTGATCCTTCCCGCTAGCGATATCCGCACTCACCCAAATCCCGCTCACGCTGTCTTGGACATAAAAGGGGAAAATGATTTCATATTTTTCATTCAAGCTCAATTTCACGTAATCGGTTTTAACGAGCAAACCCTCGCCCCTATAAACCTTGATATTCCCCTCTAATAACGCTTCTTTAGTCTTGGTATCATAACGCACCTTGTCCGCTAGAATATACACATCATAATTCAATAAGATCGCATTCCCTGAGGCGGTTATCACATTGTCTTTAGCGCTCACTTTATCCGCAAGGATTTCAAAAATCTTATGGTTTTGTTTGTCAAATCGTTGCATAGCGATTTCTTTAGCCTCTAATGCGCTCAACAAAAAAAAGACCGCCAAATACAACCAATAAATCATGATTAAAACAACACCAAAAGACTTTTGCTTTTTTCTTCATGCCACGCCCTATGATAGGGATTTTTAAACACTACAAACCATAAAAAGGGGCATAGAAAAACCACGATCTTTAACCCTAAACGCTTCAATAAAATAGCCCTATTGGGGCAATCTGCTAAATAAATATCAATGATTTTAATCCTAAAAACCAGTTTAGCCAAACTCATCTTGCACAAACACACAAAAAAGATTTCATAAACGCCATACAAGATGATAAAACTAAACGCCACAAACACGCTGTGATAAATGGGGTTAGCTAGCCAATATAAAGAATGCAAGAAATCGCATGCGTCTAAAAGATCGCTCAATAAAAACGCCACTAACAAACCATCGGTTAAAAACGCTAAGATGCGCCAATACAAGGGGCATAAATGCATTTTTTCACGCACAAGAAGCGTTTCTATGATTTCAGTTTCTTCTTTTTCTAAATTTGGAGAGCGCATTCAAAAACAAACAAGACAAACTCTTTGGTTTGTCTTAAACTTTAACCTTTAAGAATATTCTTTCAAATCTAACACCTTAAAACCAATATCCTTGCGATAAAACATGCTTCAAAATGCACCTTTTGAGCGATTTCATAAGCATGGTTTCTGGCTTCTAATAAGGATTTTCCCCTACCAATGGCAAAGATCACCCTCCCCCCACTGCTTTCAAACACGCCATTATCCTGCTCCACCTCCCCTAAAATCAAATGACCCTTTTTTTCATCAACCGGATCAATATAAAGGGTTTGTTTGGGCGAAGAGCTAGTGGGGTAATTCCTAGAAACAAGCGCCACACTCATCACAAATTCTTTAGAAAACACCAATTCAAGAGAATGTAATTCCCCTTTGGCTGTGGCCAAACACAAATCTAAAAGCGAGCTTTCTAAAAGGGGTAAAATCGTCTGGCATTCAATGTCTTTAAAACGCACGCTAAAATCCAATAAATACGGCTCTAAAACGCCTTTTTCTTCTATGATTACAATTTCAGCGAGTAAAACCCCTTTAAAAGGCGTGTTATCAGCCTGAAGTTTCTCTAAAGTGGGTTTAAAGATATGATTTTTTATTTTCTCTTCTAATTCATTAGAGAAAAAGTTTGCAGGAGCGATGGCCCCCATACCTCCTGTATTGACTCCGTTATCCCCCTCTAATAAGCGTTTGTAGTTTTGGCAAAAGGGCAACAAGATAAAATCATCATTGGCTATGAGCGCTGTAACTGAAAGCTCAAACCCCTCTAAAAAAGGCTCTATGATCACAGGCTCATTGCTTTGTTTGAAAGCGTCTTCAAGGATTTTTATCGCTTCTTCTTGTTGATGGACAATGCTTGTGTTTTTATTCAACGCTTTAATCACTAAGGGGAAAGAAGCGTTTTGAATGTAACTCAAAGCTTCTTTTAAATCGTTTGTTTCAAAGTAAGACGCGCTTTTAATACCACACTCTTTAACAAAAGCTTTCATATAGCTTTTAGAAGCCTCTAACTTAGCCGCTTCTTTAGAAGCCCCAAACACTAAAATCCCCGCCTTTTCTAGCATCTCTGTAAGCCCTAAAACCAAAAGCTCTTCTTCTGAAATGATAGCTAAATGGATCTGTTTTTTCAAGGCTAATTCCACGATATGCTCGTAATGTTCGCATTCCAGATTTTCGCCTAAATCTTGAGTGCCACCATTACCCAAACAAAAATACAAAGCATTCACTCGCTCATCTTGCTGAAGCCTTTGAGCCAAAGCATACTCTCGCCCCTTATTCCCCACAATTAAAACATTATAGCTGTTGTTATCTTTCATGTCTTTCCTAAAATGTGGTTGTTTTTAAACCCAGATGACCGCTACTTTTACATGCGCATAAGTTCAACAAACCTACACTAATAAGGCTAGGAGGATTTTCTTAGGGGCAGATTTAAAAAATGCCATCACACAAAAACCACTACCTTAGCCTAACTTATTTTTTCAACGAACTTGCCATCAATAAGAAACACGAATCATCCAGGCGATTCTTACAATTATACTTAAATTTTAAAGAAATTCCATGCAAAAATATTCCAGCAATCTGTGATAGTTTTAATTGGCGTTTAGGCGTTTAGGCGTTTTAAGAGAAACTGACTGATCTATTTCAGCCTTTCTTTATACGCCGCTTCCAAACTGCTATACCCTTTTTTCAATTCTCCCACACCCCCAAAAGCCACCACTTTAGCTTCTTTTAAAAAAATCGCGCTGTCTAAATACTTTTCCACATCCACCACCAAATGCGTAGAGACTAACAAGCTTGCGTTTTGGCTAAACTCCTTAGCGATTAACTCAAAAATCTCTTCTCTTGCAATAGGGTCAATCCCAGCCACCGGCTCATCAAAAAGATACAAAGAAGCGTCTCGTGATAGGGTTAAAATCAGTTGCAATTTTTCCCTCATGCCTTTTGAAAGGGCTTTGAACTCTCTTTTTAAAGGCACGCTGAAGCGTTTCAGTAAATTTAGGGCTTTTAATGAATCAAAATCGCTGAAAAAATCCTTGTAAAAAGCGATCGCTTTTAAAGGCGTTAATTTAGGATCTAAAAAATCGCCATCGCTTAAAAACGCCACGCTTTTTTTAGTCTCTATGCCGATCTTTTGATTTAAAATTTTCACTTCCCCTTGATAGTTCAAATTCAATCCGGCTAAAATTTTTAACAGAGTGGTTTTACCCGCCCCATTAGGGCCTAAAAGCCCTATAAATTGCTGTTTGGGTAGTTTTAAATTGATATTGTCTAACGCTTTTAAACTCCCATAAGTTTTAGTCAAATTCTCTATTTCTACTAGCATTTTAATTCCCCGAATTTGCGCACTCTTTTGTAAAAATCGCTAATGATGTTTTCTAAATCTTTAGGGGTGAAATCAGGCCATAAAATCGGCGTGAAAAACAATTCCGCATAACTAGATTGCCACAATAAAAAATTAGACAAGCGCATTTCCCCCCCTGTTCGCAACAACAAATCCACTTCCGGCAAATCATGCGTGTCTAAACGATGAGAGATTTCATTTTCTAAGCTTTCTATATTATTGATATGGTTAGGCGGGTTTTCTAGCAAGCTTTTAAACGCCCTTGAAAGCTCGTTTTTAGATCCGTAATTAAGGGCTAAAACTTGCGTAAAATCCTTAAAATGCCTGGTATCGTCTTCAAGCCGTAAAATCGTATCTCGTAATTCTTTAGAAAAGCCCTCTAAATCCCCTATCGCCCTGAAGCGTATGTTATTATTTAAATAAGTGGATCGCTCATCTTTAAGGTATTTTTTAAGCATTTTCATCAAAAAATCCACTTCACTTTTGGGGCGTTTCCAATTTTCTGTAGAAAAAGCGTATAAAGTCAAGCATTCTAGCTTATGGTTAGCGCACCAGATCGTAATGTCTTTAAGGGTTTTTACGCCCTTTTTATGCCCATAAGCCCTAGCTTTATTCTTTAATTTAGCCCACCTGCCATTACCATCCATAATAATGGCAAGATGTTTGAGAGTGTTATCCAATGCCTTTACCCTTTAAAGAAATTCTTTAATTATACACCATTAAAGTGTACAAGCATCCACTAAATAAGCGATATGCTGCCAAGCAAATTGGGTTTTTTCACTCAAACCGATTTCACAAGTGCTAGAAGTGGAAAAGCCCCTTTTAAGATCATAGGATTGATAAAATTCTTGAAAGCCGTTTAAAGCGCTCTCGTTCAATTCAGGGGTGAAAAAGCCCTTATTCCCCGCAAAGCCGCAACAACCCGTCTCTTTATGGATAACAATCTCGCCTAAAGTGCATTTTTTAGCCAAATTGAATAACAACTCTTCTTTATTTTCTAACTTTAAGGCGCACATCGTGTATAACCCTATGTCTTCGTTAATGGGGTTGAATTTTAATTTTGGGCTTAAAACTTCTTCAATATAGACGCTCAAATCATAGACTTTCAAATCCTTATAAGCTTTCATTTGCTTGAAAAAATGCGTCGAACATGCGCTATGGTCTAAAACAATGGGGATTTTTCCCTCATCGCTTAATTGCAAAAAAATCGCATGGTTTTTTTCATTGTTTTGCTTGGTTAATTCGGTGTAATTGATAAAGGCTTTCCCGCAACAAAGTGCATCCAATCCATTAGGATACATCACAGAAACTTTGGCTTTTTGGCATAAGGATTCAAACACTTCTTGAATGCATCTTTTATCCGCCATTTTGTTTGATGGAGCGAACGAGCGGTTGATGCAGGTGCTGAAATAAATGACTTTTTCTCCACCCTTAAGCGTTTTATTTTCTAAAGGATAGGCGTTGTTTTTGGGCATGTAATGGAAGGCTTTGGGGAAAGGCTTGATGAATTTTTTAATCCCTTTGGTTAGGCTCACCAAGTTGTGAGGGCCTATGAGTTTTTGAACCACGAAAGCGCTTTTTAAAGAAAGACGAGCCGCGCTTGTGGTCGTTTGCATGTGATTTAGGATCTTTGAAGCGATCTTTTTGCCTTTAGGGTTCTTTTGATAATGATTTAGGGCAATGCTCCCGGTATCAATTTTTAAAGGGCATAAGGTAGAACACATATGACACACCGCGTAAGTGGCGTGGGCTAAGTATTCAGACTCTTTTAAAAGCTCATCTAATAAAGCTTGATCTTCATTATGACCATGACTCACCCTTTCTTTTAAACGCTCTACCTCTCTGTGGATAACGATTCGTTGTCGTGGCGTTAAAGATAAATCTTTGCTAGGGCAAATCCTTTCACAAAACCCGCATTCCATGCACATGTCCAAATGCTCTTCAATAGGGTAAATGCTCTTTAAATTTTTAGTGTGGATTTCTTTATCATTTGTGATGATCACATCAGGGTTTAAAAGGCCATTAGGATCAAACAATTCTTTGATTTGTTTGTGGATCTTATAGGCTTTTTCTCCCCACTCCATTTCCACAAAAGGGGCTACCATCCTGCCTGTGCCATGTTCGGCTTTAATAGAGCCAGAGCTTTCGCTCACCATTAAAAACATCTCAGAAACTAAATTTTCAAACGCTTTTCTTTCAGCTTCATTTTCTAAAATCGGCGTAACGACAAAGTGCAAATTCCCGCTTAACGCATGCCCAAAAATAATGCCATTATCCTTAAAGCCATGTTTTTTTAAAAGCCCTTCAATCGCTTTTGCCCCCTCTACAAAATTTTCTTGACTGAAGCAGATGTCTTCAATGATCACAGAGCTTTGGCTTTTTCTTTTTGACGCTGCGATAGGGAAAATGCCTTTTCTGATCTTCCACCACGATTGATAAACATTAGGATCGCTGCTGATTTGAGAATCTAAAACGACCGGTATCGCATTCAAGGCGTTCAAAATCGCTTGCATGTTGTTTTCTAAAATTAAAGGATCATCGCTTTCGCTTTGAATGAGTAAGCATGCGTTAGGTTCTTTGATTTCTAAAATCACGCTAGGCATGCCCTCCAAGCCTTTCACGCTTTTTAAGGACGCATAATCCATAAGCTCTGCTGAAGAAATCATTTCAGGTTGTTTGGCTTTTAAGGCGGCTAAAATTTGAGCGGCTTTGGCGCATCGCTCTAGATTCTCATAAAACAATAACGCACAAGTTTTATAAGCGTAGTCTTTCACGCATTCTAATCCCACGCTTGAAATAAAGCCTAAAGTCCCCTCAGAGCCTATGAATAAATGGCTGATAATCTCAATAGGATCTTTCAAAATCAATGAGAGCGTTTAAGCTGTAGCCGGTGGTGTTTTTGATCTCGTATTTTTTCTTAATTAGAGCATGCAATTCTTTATCTTTTAAAATCTCTTTTCTTAAATTCAAAACCCCTTCAATCAAATCCTTGCGCGCTGTTTTTGAAACTCTCAACGCTCTCTTGATTAGCCGTGTCTAAAAGAGCGCCATCAGCTAAAATGACTCTTAAGGATTTTAGGGTTTTGTAGCTGTTTTGCTCCACCCCGCAACACATTCCGCTAGCGTTATTAGCGACAATCCCCCCTATCATGGCGGTGTTTATCGTAGCGGGATCCGGGCCTATTTTTTTATGGTAAGGTTTTAATAAAGCGTTCGCATGGCTTCCTATGACTCCGCATGAGAGCTGAATGCTTTGAGCGTTGTCTAAAATGTGAGCGTCTTTGAAAAAATGCGCCACCACCACTAACACCCCATCACAGCTCGCCTGCCCTGATAAGGAACTCCCAGCCGCTCTAAAAGTCAATGTAACGCCATGCTTTTTGGCTAAAACACAAAGCTTTTGGACTTCTTCTTCATCCTTCCACCCAAGCAACTATTTTAGGGATATAACGATAACATGACGCATCAATGCCATAAGCCAAACGGCGTAAATAATCCTTAAAGATCCGCTCGTTTAAAAACCCGCTCGCTTCGGTAAAAAAAGCATGATAATTTTCTTCCACACGCACTCCTTAAACATTCCTATTTATCAAATCATTGTAATATAACCTTACTTTAAAAATTAAGGATAAACATGCTTGAAAGATTATGCGATCAGTTTAGAAGAAGTCAATTTCAATGATTTTATCGTCGTAGATGTGCGCGAATTGGACGAATATGAGGAATTGCATTTGCCTAACGCTACGCTCATTAGCGTCAATGACCAAGAAAAGCTCGCTGATTTTTTATCTCAGCACAAAGATCAAAAAGTGTTGCTCCATTGCAGGGCTGGTCGCAGGGCTTTAGATGCGGCTAAAAGCATGCATGAATTAGGCTATACGCCCTATTATTTAGAGGGCAATGTCTATGATTTTGAAAAATACGGCTTTAGAATGGTCTATGATGACACTTCTTTGAGTGCTAAAAAAGATAAAAAAGACTAAGCATGAGGGAGATTGTATGGGTGCATTCTCAAAGAATCGCCCCCTATAAAACTCTCATTTTAAATGAATTGCGCTACTATCCTTTAGAATTGGATTTAACCCCTTTTAACGCTCTGATTTTCACTTCTAAAAATGCGGTGTTTTCCTTGCTAGAAACTCTAAAAAACAGCCCCAAACTCAAAACGTTACAAAACATTCCTGCTTACGCTTTGAGCGAACCCACCGCCAAAACTCTACAAGATCACCATTTTAAAGTCGCCTTTATAGGGGAAAAAGCCCATGGTAAGGAGTTTTCCAAAGAAATCCTTCCTTTATTGAAAGGAAAAAGCGTTTTGTATCTCAGGGCAAAAGAAATTGCCTCTTCTTTAGACACCATTCTTTTAGAACATGGCATTAATCTTAAACAAGCCGTTGTTTATGAAAACAAGCTCAAACATTTGACTTTAAGCGAACAAAACGCCCTAAAACCCCAAGAAAAGAGCGTTCTCATTTTCACCGCCATAAGCCATGCGAAAGCCTTTTTACACTATTTTGAATTTTTAGAAAATTACACCGCCATAAGCATTGGCAACACGACCGCTTCTTATTTACAAGAGAAAGGCATTCAAAGCTATATTGCTAAAAAGCCTTCCTTAGAAGCGTGTTTAGAACTGGCTTTAAATTTGAAAAGTTAAGGAATGTTAAAAATATCTTATTATAATGCTCTCAATGGTTTTTTAAAGGATGATGCATGAATCTTGTCTTTTTATGGGCCGCTTTAGGGGGGCTATAGGGAGTTCGTTAAGGTATTTTGTGGGCAAAATGATGCCTAGCAAATTTTTAATGTTTGAAAGTTTCCCTTTAGGGACTTTTAGCGTGAATCTCATAGGGTGTTTTGTCATCGGCTTTATGGGGCATTTGGCCGCCAAAAAGGTTTTTGGCGATGATTTTGGGATTTTCTTTGTAACTGGGGTTTTAGGGGGTTTTACGACCTTTTCTTCTTATGGGCTAGACACTTTAAAACTCTTGCAAAAATCCCAATACCTTGAAGCCATTTCTTATGTCTTAGGCACTAACCTTTTAGGGCTTATTGGGGTGGCTATCGGTTGGTTTTTGGCTAAAAATTTTGTAGGCATTCATTAAAAAACGCTTCCTAGCGTTTCATTAATGTTTGATTAAAGCAGAGCCTTACAACAGCCACAAAGCCATTTCATCGGCCATGAAAAAATCGCTCGCTACCAATCGGTTATTTTTAATGAAAGCCTTATTTTCTTCAATCAAAAACTTTACTTTATTTCCATCTAACAAACTAATCTCAACCCCCAATTCACACCTCAAGCCTAAAAACAGCTTTTCTAAGCGCTTGTCTTGTTTATTAAGCGTCTCAACTTGGCGTTTTAGGGGGTCTTTAATGTAGTTTTCTATGAGTTTTTTTGCAAAAAAGCGCTCATTCGCCACGCAGCCCACAGCCCCAGCCCCACACCCTAAATAATCTTTAGCCCCCCAGTAAGCCAAATTATGTTTGACTTGATAATTTCTAGCGTAATTAGACACTTCGTATTGCTTGAAAGAAAAGCCCTCTAAAGCCTCTCTCACCACATTGTCAAAATTGGTGCTTGAGGGTTTTTTGGCGTTTTTTTCTAAATTTGTGTTTTTTTCAATACTCAAAGCGTAAGCGCTCAAGTGGTTGATAGGGAGTTCTTTAGCGAGTTTTAGTTCTTCTTTTAAAGAATTTTCATTGTCTAATGGGGTGTTATAAATCAAATCAATACTGATATTTTCAATCCCGCTTTTTAAAATAATTTCTATCACGGGGGCGATATTTTTGGAATGCTGGCGCTCTAAAAACAATAATTTATCCTCCCTAAAACTTTGCACCCCTAAACTCAAGCGGTTGATCCCTAAATCTTTTAAGCCTTGACACCAGGCTTTAGAAATGAGTTCAGGGTTAGCTTCAGTGGTGATCTCACAATCTGAGCTCAAGCGCGCATTGTGGTAAATGCTTTCAAAAATCCTTTCAAAAGCCTTCACGCTCAAAGTGTTGGGCGTGCCGCCGCCAATAAAAATACTTTCAATTGGTTCATCAGTTTGACTTAACGCATGCTTTAAATCCAAGCATAACGCTTGAGTGTATTCTTCTTTTAACCCATGCTTGTTTTCATAGGAATTGAAAGCGCAATAACCGCATTTATTTTCACAAAAGGGGATATGAATGTATAAAATCATATTTATTTCTCCCATTTTCATTTCATTTTTAAGCAAAACTTAAACTTGTAATTGTATCATTTTAGGATTATTTTGGTAATCAAGGAGACAAACGATGAAAAAGGTTATTGTGGCTTTAGGCGTTTTGGCGTTCGCAAACGCTTTAATGGCAACCGATGTTAAAGCTCTTGTAAAAGGTTGTGCCGCTTGCCATGGGGTTAAATTTGAAAAGAAAGCTTTAGGCAAAAGCAAAATCGTCAATATGATGAGTGAAGCGGAAATTGAAAAAGATCTTATGGATTTCAAAAGCGGTGCTAATAAGAATCCTGTCATGACCGCCCAAGCTAAAAAATTAAGCGATGAAGACATCAAAGCTTTAGCCAAATACATCCCCACTCTCAAATAAACCCTCTCAGTTTTAATAGCGTTATTTGGGCGCTATTAAATGAGTTTCAAACCCTTTTTTCTTAATTTTTGATTTTAATGGCGTTCTTAACCCTACTTAAAGCCAGCATGCATTATAATACCATCTTAATCAAACAAGAAAGAGCTAAAATAAAGACCTATGCTACATAAAAAATATCGTCCTAATGTTGCAGCCATTATCATGTCGCCAAACTACCCTAACGCATGCGAAGTTTTTATCGCTGAGCGCATAGATATTGAAGGGGCGTGGCAATTCCCTCAAGGGGGCATTGATGAGGGAGAGACCCCTTTAGAAGCGCTTTATAGAGAATTATTAGAAGAAATTGGCACGAATGAAATAGAGATTTTAGCGCAATACCCCAGATGGATCGCCTATGATTTCCCAAGCAATATGGAGCACAAATTCTATTCGTTTGACGGGCAAAAGCAACGCTATTTTTTAGTGCGCCTAAAGCATGCTAACAACATTGATTTGAACAAACACACGCCAGAATTTAGAGCTTACCAATTCATCCATCTTAAGGATTTGCTTAAAAAAATCGTTCCCTTTAAGCGTCAAGTGTATCGCCAAGTCATTGCTTATTTCAGAAGAGAGGGGTATTTAGGGTGTTGATCGTTCAAAAATACGGCGGCACGAGCATGGGCAGCATAGAAAGAATCCACAATGTCGCCCAAAGGGTTTTAGAAAGCGTTAAATTAGGGCATCAAGTCGTGGTGGTGGTTTCTGCGATGAGCGGCGAAACGGATCGGCTTTTAGAATTTGGCAAGAATTTTAGCCATAACCCTAACAAGCGAGAAATGGACAGGATTGTGAGCGCGGGGGAATGGATTTCAAGCGCAGCTTTGAGCATGGCGTTAGAAAGGTATGGGCATAAAGCCATTTCCTTGAGCGGGAAAGAAGCGGGTATTTTAACCAGCTCGCATTTTCAAAACGCCGTGATCCAATCCATTGACACTAAACGCATCACAGGGCTTTTAGAAAAAAATTACATTGTAGTGATCGCTGGGTTTCAAGGAGCTGATATTCAAGGCGAAACAACGACTTTAGGGCGTGGAGGGAGCGATTTGAGCGCGGTCGCTTTGGCCGGGGCTTTAAAAGCGCATTTGTGTGAAATCTATACGGATGTGGATGGCGTTTATACCACCGATCCGCGCATTGAAGAAAAGGCTCAAAAAATCGCGCAAATCAGCTATGATGAAATGCTTGAACTGGCTTCTATGGGGGCTAAAGTTTTATTGAACCGCTCGGTAGAATTAGCTAAAAAACTCAGCGTGAAGTTAGTGACTCGCAATTCGTTTAACCATAGCGAAGGCACGCTCATTGTGGCTGAAAAAGACTTTAAAGGAGAACGCATGGAAACCCCTATAGTGAGTGGGATCGCATTGGATAAAAATCAGGCTCGTGTGAGCATGGAGGGCGTGGAAGACAGGCCAGGCATTGCCGCTGAAATCTTTGGCGCTTTAGCGGAGTATCGCATTAACGTGGATATGATCGTCCAAACGATCGGCAGAGACGGCAAAACCGATTTGGATTTTACGATCGTTAAAACCCAAATAGAAGAAACCAAGCAGGCTTTAAAGCCTTTTTTAGCGCAAATGGATTCCATTGATTATGATGAAAATATCGCTAAAGTTTCCATAGTGGGCGTGGGCATGAAGTCGCATTCTGGGGTGGCGAGTATCGCTTTTAAAGCCCTAGCCAAAGACAATATCAATATCATGATGATTTCCACAAGCGAGATTAAAATTTCGGTTTTGATTGACATTAAATACGCTGAATTAGCGGTTAGAACCTTGCATGCGGTGTATCAATTAGATCAATGAAAAATTTCTACGACTGGATTAAAGAATTTGTGCGCGATCAGGGGGAATTTATCGCCCAACAAAGCGGGTGGTTGGAATTAGAGCGATCAAGCTACGCCAAACTCATCGCGCAAACCATTTCGCATGTGCTTAATGGCGGATCGCTGTTGGTGAGTGCGGATTCTTCTAGGCACTGGTTTTTAAACTACATTCTTTCTAACTTAAACCCTAAAGATTTAAAAGAGCGCCCCTTATTGTCCGTCATTGATTTTAACGCTTCTTCTTTCTATCCTAAAAACGATGCGAATCTCTCTCTAGCCACCATAGAGCTGACTTATCAAAATCCCATGTTTTGGCATGTTGGGGAAATTGAAAATGAAGGCTTGAAAACGATACTACTGAGTAAAATCCCTAGTTTTTTATGGCTTTTTGAAAGAGCTTAAAGAAGATTGCTTGCTTTTAAAAGAGCATGATAGCTTGCTAGATTATAAATTATTGCAACCTCTTCAAACTCTTTGAAAACGCGCTTTTTAGCGTGCTATACAATAAGGTTACTCTGTGAAAAACTTCAACCGCCTTATTTATACGGACAATCTTGAAGAGAGCTTAGAAGAGACTGCAAGCCTTTTTGAACACCACATTAAATTCTACACCGAGATCCTTGAAAAAGACAAAAAGGTGATCAAAACTTTTAACAAGGATTTTAAAATAGAGCATGCCAAAGAAGTCCTATCCAAAGCCAACCTCAAACACAGCGAATTAAACGCCTTTTTAATCGCTGCACCCAGCTATGGCGTAGAAGCCCAAAACGCGCTTTTAAAAATCTTAGAAGAACCCCCAAATAATGTTTGTTTTATCATGTTCGCTAAAAGCCCAAACCATGTGTTAGCCACCATTAAATCCCGCTTAATCAAAGAAGACAAACGCCAAAAAATCCCCCTAAAACCTTTAAATTTGGATTTATCAAGGCTGGATTTGAAAGACATTTATGCGTTTTTAAAAAATTTAGACAAAGAAAATTTTGATTCCAGAGAAAATCAGAGGGAAAAAATTGAAAGCTTATTAGAGAGTATTCACAAACACCAAATCTATTTGAGCGAGCAAGAATTGCAAGCCTTTGATTTAGCGATCAAGGCTAACAGCTCTTATTACAAGCTCAGCTATAATCTTTTACCCCTGCTTTTAAGCCTTTTATCCAAAAAGAAAACGCCATGATTGTAAAACGCCTTAACCCTAATGCGCTCAAAAACGCTCTACAAAAAATAGGCCCAGAAAAGATCGCACAAGATCGCATGCACCAAAAAGGCGTTAGCTTTGTTTTTGAAATCCAACACCTGCCCTTAAGCGCTGCGCTCATTTTAAAGCAAGAGGCCATAAGCGTTGGGGGCGATTTTGCCACGCCAAGAGATTGTATTTTAGCCAAAGAGCCTTTTTATGATGGGGTGCTGATTGCGAGCGCTAACCAATTAGAACGCCTTATTGTCAAGTGCCATTCCCAACCCTTTGGGCTTAAACATTTAGCGCAAGAATTAAAAAGCCACCTCAAAGCCCCTAAGCCTAACGCCCCACAGATCATGGCAATCTTGAATCTCACGCCGGATAGCTTCTATGAAAAGAGCCGGTTTGATAGTAAAAAAGCGCTTGAAGAAATCTATCAATGGCTAGAAAAGGGTATCACGCTCATTGATATAGGCGCGGCGAGTTCAAGACCGCAGAGTGAAATCATTGATCCAAAAACAGAGCAAGATCGCTTAAAAGAAATTTTATTAGAGATCAAATCCCAAAAACTCTACCAATGCGCTAAATTCAGCATAGACACCTACCATGCCACAACTGCGCAAATGGCTTTAGAGCATTATTTTTCCATCCTTAATGATGTGAGCGGTTTTAATAGCGCTGAAATGCTAGAAGTCGCCAGAGATTACAAGCCCACTTGCATTTTAATGCACGCTCAAAAAACCCCCAAAGACATGCAAGAAAATGTTTTTTACCACAATCTGTTTGATGAAATGGATCGCTTCTTTAAGGAAAAACTAGAGGTTTTAGAAAAATACGCGCTTCAAGATATTATTTTAGATATTGGGTTTGGATTCGCTAAATTAAAAGAGCATAATTTAGCCTTAATCAAGCATTTAAGCCACTTTCTCAAATTCAAAAAACCCTTATTGGTGGGAGCGAGTCGTAAAAACACGATCGGGCTTATCACCGGGCGTGAAGTTCAAGACCGGCTCGCCGGCACTTTGAGTTTGCATTTAATGGCGCTTGCAAAATGGAGCGAGCATTTTAAGAGCGCATGACATTGATGAGCATATAGATTTAATCAAAGTGTTTAAGAGTTTGGAAGAGACGGATTGAAAAAACGCCTCAACCCTAACCCCATTTTAAAGGGTAATATCCATAGTTGAAGCGGTTGTTGTAAGCGTTTTGATAGCGTTGCAAAAAAGCGTTATGGTTGGTAGCGTTAAAGGTTTGAAAGGCTTTTTTGTGCAAGCCATTCACCGGTTGTTTGGGGGCGTTTTCCACTTCTTTAGAGAATTTTCCGTTATAAAAATCCGTCAAACTATAGAGCGACTGAGCGGCCAAGCGTTTCTGGCTCTCATCCATTCCGGCCGTAGCCCTTAAAAAAGCCTCATACTCTCTATCGCTCATCAATTCTAAAACCAAAAAGCCGTAAGTCTCTCGCTTGTCAGGGTCAAAGGGGAGATTTTCTGTTGGAGCGTCTTTTTTTCTCGCTCTACTTTTTCTGTGCTTTCAATAGGAGCTAGGTCTTCTTTAGGAGCGCTTTTAGCGTTTAAAAGCCCATAGAGGTTAGAATCAAACTGATTGATAGAAAAAACAGCCATGCGAATTTCCTATAATTGAATTTTACGCTAATGTTAAGCAAAATCCATTCCCTAATGAGACTCATAAAATTTAAAAAACTTAAAAGAGTTTTCTAGTAGTGGCGTTCAAACCCTTTAAAAAGGGTCTAGGAGTTTATTTTCAAAAAGGATTTGTGTTTTTATGTTTTCATGTTTCTATAAGGAGTTTGAAATGCTGAAGCTTCTAGAATGATTCTAGACAAAACAAAAGGTAAAACTCCTAGAACATTGTTATAGCATGATTTTACCAATCAATGCAACTTTTATGCTTTTAGGGCTTAAAAACTTTAAGTCTTAATTAGAGATTTTAGGTTAAACTACCCTAAAAATCTTTATGGGTAAAGGGCATGCGTAATACCATTTTATTTGGCGTTTCAATGATACTCTTGGCGAATTTGTGCTTTGGGATCATGAGCGCGTTTGTTAAAATCACAGCGGATTATTTTTCCCCTATGGAAAACGTGTTTTACCGCTCCATTACCATGACGCTTTTGCTCTTGCTTGTTTATCCTTTCAAACCCTACCGCTTGAAGAGTTACAAACAGGGCGGTTTTAAAAAACTCGCTTTTAGGGTCGTTGTGGGGGGCTTAGCCATGCTAGCGTTTTTTTATAATATTGAAAAAATTTCGCTCGCTACAGCGACGGCTTTCTCGCAATGCGCGCCTATTTATACGGTGCTTCTTTCCCCTTTGCTTTTGAAAGAAAAGCTCAAAAGAAGCGCGTTAATTTCCGCATGCATCGGGCTAGTGGGGGTGGTGTTGATTTCAGATCCTAGCGTGGAAAATGTGGGGCCGGTTGAAATTTTTATGGGCATATTGAGCGGGATTTTTGTGTCTTTAGCGTATATCACTTTAAGGGATTTGAGGGAATATTACGACAAGCAAGCCGTGATTTTAGCGTTCGCTTTTGGCATGAGTCTTCTTGGATTAATAGGCATGTTTGTTGATATTCCTTTTTTATCCACAGGCATTCATATCCCTAGAAAAGAGGATATTTTATGGATTTCTTTAATAGGGATTAGCGGGACTTTAGGGCAGTATTTCTTAACCTATGCTTACATGAACGCGCCTGCTGGGATCATCGCCCCCATTGAATACACCCGCATTGTTTGGGGGCTATTGTTTGGGCTGTATTTAGGCGATAAATTTTTAGATCTTAAAAGCTCTTTAGGGGTGGCTTTGATCTTATGTTCAGGCTTACTCATTGCCTTGCCCGCTCTTTTAAAAGAGTTAAAAAAAATTTAAGCCATGCAACTAAGCCCCTTACAAAGCGCTCTGTTATATTTCCGCTATTTTATTTATCCAGAGAAAAAAACAAGAAGCTTTGATTTAAGCGATTTAGTCTTTATCGTCATGGTTTTTTTAATCCTGGCTTTGGGGCTGTTGATGAGTAAAGAAATTTCTATCAGCTACAATGAAGCGAAAGACTTTTTTTATAGCAGCGCATGGTTTGTTCAAATCGCTCAAAAAAGCACTGAAATTTTAGGCCAAAACGATTGGGCTTTAAGATTGCCTTTTTTGATCGCTCATATCATTAACATGTTTTTATTTTATTTGATAGGGCGAAAGATTTTAAAAAAGCCTAAAGACGCCCTTTATGTGGTATTGACTTACGCTTTATTGCCTGGAGTGAATCTCTTTGCGATTTTACTGGCTAAAAGCGTGCTGGTGTTAAGCCTTGGGCTTTTGGTTGGCTATTTGTATATCAAAACCCAAAAAATCCCTTATTTAACCCTTAGCGCTATGCTGTTTTTAGACGGCGCGTTCATCCCGCTTTTACTAGGGGTTTTTGCCTACGCTTTAAGAAAACGCTATTTTAAGAGCGCGATCTTTATTTTGGTGGTTTTAATTGTGAATACCGCTCTTTTTAGCGGGAGTTTCAATAAGGGCTTGCCTAGCGGGTATTTTATAGACACTTGCTTAGAACTCATGCTTTTGTATTCGCCCTTATTGTTCCTCTACTACCCTTATACGCTCTATAAAGCCCTTTTGGATAAAAAACCATCGTTACTAGCCTTTATGAGCGCGAGCGGTTGGCTTTTCCCTTTGCTTTTGAGCATGCGCCAAGAGATAGATTTAAGAACTTTCGCCCCCTTAGCGTTAATCGGTTTGCCTTTGTTTGTTAAAAGCGTTTTAAATAGCCTTAGGGTGCGTTTAAAGGAATTCAGGGGGCAGTATTATTTGCACGTTTTTAGTTTGTATCTTTTAATGCTCACTGAAACGCTTTTTTTATGGGGGAGTAAAATTTCTGGTGCTAATGAAAAATTATTGAATCGGCATTTCTTAGCCAAAGAAGTCGCTACAGCCTTGCAATTAAGGGGAATCCATCAAATCCGCACTAACGATAAACAACTCGCTTTAAGGCTTCAATTTTATGGTATTAAAGAAGGGGGGAGATTAAGACTGATCAACACTAAGATTTCTAAAAAACGCCCAGATATTACAATCATCTACGCTGATAAAATTCTACAATCCTATAGTTTGGTGCGCCATTAAATCAATTCTTTAAAAAGCGTTTTATCTAAAAAACGATAAAATACACTCTAAAAATAAATAAAATACGCGAGAAAAACCATGAGACTCAAACTAACCCATATAAACCATATAAGCCATAAGATTGCCAACGACTTTATCCATTCAAAACTATTAGAATTAAAAGCCCCTAGAGAATTATTGTGCGAATTGATAGAGGGGATTTTGGAAAAAAGCGTTAAAAAAGAAAACGCCATAGATGAGCAAGCCAGAGAGCTTTTAGAAGAAAACACCGATGAGATAGAATTCATGCGGATGGATGAAAGGCAGCTTTTTTGGATGATTAAAAGACAGATCGCTCAAAAAGAGGGCTTCCATTTGTTTTGGGAAGAAAGGTGCAACGATTTGTCGCACCAGATTTTGAATAAAATCTTAGATGAGGATTTGATCATGTTTAGCGTGTCTGAAAATCTGATAAGAAATTTGATTTACAAATCCATTGACACCTATTCCAAAGCGTATGAAAGCATTGAAAATGAAGTGCATGAAAAAATCAAGCATTACAAACGCAAATTACCCGTAGGGAGCGATGAATACGAGTTGGTGTTTGAAAGGCTCTATGAAGAAGAATTAAGGCGCAAAGGCTTTTTATAATGGTCTCTCTCTATTTAGAAAACGGGCTTTTTTTAAAAGCGCAAAGTTTTGGGGCTAGCGGCACGCAAGCGGGCGAGCTTGTTTTTAACACTTCTATGAGCGGCTATCAAGAAGTCATTAGCGACCCTAGCTATAAGGGGCAATTTGTGGTTTTTAGCATGCCTGAAATTGGGGTTGTGGGCGCTAATTTTAAAGATGATGAATCCTTTTTTTCATGTGCAGGGGTTTTAGTGCGCCATTACAACGAATTTTTTTCTAATTCAAGGGCGGATTTTAGCCTGAGCGCTTATTTGAAAGAGCGTGGCGTTTTAGGGATTTGTGGCGTTGATACCAGGAGTTTGATTAAAACCTTACGCCATCATGGGTGCTTGATGATGGTCGCTTCCACGATCGAGCATGACAAAAACAAGCTTAAAGAGGTTTTAAAAAACGCCCCTAGAATTTCTCATTCCCCCTAGTGTCTAGCGTTTCTACGCCAAAAATCATCACACACCAACGCGCTACTTTTGATTTCACAACCCTAGATTACAAGCCTTTTGATGAAAAAAACCTCGCATAAAATTATCGCGGTGCTAGACTTTGGGGCTAAGGGCAATATCTTAAACGAGCTTCAAAATGTGGGGTTAAAAGCCCTTATTTACCCGCACCACACTAAAGCTAACGATCTGATTAAAGCCTATGAAAAAAAGAAATTAGCGGGATTTTCCTCTCTAACGGGCCAGGCGATCCTTTAAGCTTGCAGCAAGAAATTAAAGAAATCAAACAACTCATTAACGCTAAAATCCCCATGTTTGGCATTTGCTTAGGGCATCAATTGCTCTCTATCGCGCAAGGCTACCCTACTTACAAGCTCAAATTTGGCCATCATGGGAGCAACCACCCCGTTAAAAACCTAAAAACAAACGCCGTTGAAATCACCGCACAAAACCACAACTATTGCGTCCCTGAAGAAATTGAAGAAATCGCCATTATCACGCACCGCAATCTTTTTGACAACACCATTGAGGGCGTGCGCTATAAAAACGCTCCCATTATTTCTGTCCAACACCACCCAGAAAGCAGTCCCGGTCCCAAAGAGAGCCATTATATTTTTAAAGAATTTGTGGAATTGTTAAAGGATTTTTAGGGGTTTTAAAAACAGCGCTTATAGAGACTGAAAAGCACTTTAAAAATAGATTTAAATCTTTTTATCAAAAAATCTCGCATTTACTCTAAATTAGTTCTCTTGCAATAGTATTCTCTCGCAATAATTATTATTGTTATTGCGACAAAACTTTTAGAAGGAGTTATTATGGGAAGTATCGGTAGTATGGGCAAACCTATTGAAGCGGTTTTTAGTGGCAGCCATTCAGTTTCCTGTGCCAATTGTCAACAGCCGTAAGGATATTGATCACAATATTGAAAGCATTATCAGAACCTTGCATGCGACTAAAGCGGGGTATCCGGGAGTGGAACTTATCATTTTCCCTGAATATAGCACGCAAGGTTTGAATACCGCTAAGTGGCTTAGCGAAGAGTTTTTATTAGATGTCCCGGGTAAAGAGACAGAGCTATACGCTCAAGCGTGTAAAGAAGCGAAAGTTTATGGTGTTTTTTCAATCATGGAACGCAATCCTGATTCTAACAAAAACCCCTACAACACCGCCATTATCATTGATCCGCAAGGTAAAATCGTTTTAAAATACCGCAAGCTATTCCCATGGAATCCCATTGAACCATGGTATCCTGGGGATTTAGGAATGCCTGTGTGCGAGGGGCCGGGCGGATCAAAATTAGCCGTGTGCATTTGCCATGACGGCATGATTCCAGAGCTCGCTAGAGAAGCGGCCTATAAAGGGTGCAATGTGTATATCCGCATTTCAGGCTATAGCACTCAAGTCAATGATCAATGGATTTTGACCAACCGCTCCAACGCATGGCACAATTTGATGTATACCGTGAGCGTGAATTTAGCCGGCTATGATAATGTCTTTTACTACTTTGGCGAAGCGGCAAATCTGTAACTTTGACGGCACGACTCTCGTTCAAGGGCACCGCAACCCTTGGGAGATTGTAACCGGGGAAATCTATCCTAAAATGGCAGACAACGCTCGCTTAAGCTGGGGCTTAGAAAACAACATTTACAACCTAGGCCATAGAGGGTATGTGGCTAAACCGGGCGGAGAACATGACGCAGGCTTAACCTACATCAAAGACTTAGCGGCCGGTAAATACAAATTGCCTTGGGAAGATCACATGAAAATCAAAGACGGCTCTATTTATGGCTACCCTACCACCGGTGGGCGTTTTGGGAAATAACCCCTAACCTTATATTTTTGCTAGAACCTACCTTAAAAGGTTCTAGTTTCCCCCTATTTTAATTTTTTCAATCAATTTTTACGAATAGTATTCTATCACAGAGCATGTAAGAAAACCCATAATAAGCGCGAGCGACCAAGAAAGCGCATAACCTATGCAAAACCATGTTATTTTTGATAAAGACCACCACCACATTGCGGTTGATAGAGCGTTAAAATCTGTAATAATGCCATAGCCACAATAGATCATTCCCGCTAAACATGCCAATTTAAGAGCATGGTAGTAAGTGCTAATCCCAAAACCACCACCAAGATTGATAAAAGAATACGAGACCAAGACCCCATGACAACTCCTTAAACACCAAATGTTGTATTATATCGTTTTTTTGTTTGTCAAGGGGGTTTATCAGTTAGATAGAGTGTTTTTAATGTTTATCTTTTAGGGATAAGCCTAAAAACATTGCTTTTTATCATGAACCAATTATCGGTCATCTAATATACCGTTAATAGGTATACTTGGAAATATTGAAGCGGAGCAAACAACCACATAAAGAAGAAAATAACCCGCTACTTTCCAAAAAGACCACCCATTGAAACTCCAAATGAGACACAAACCTATCATTGCTGCAACAACGATGCAAAATAACGACAAGAATCTTAAGCCAGAGATTAATTTTTTTTGCCCTTCTGTGAGCTTGTCTTTTCTAAACGCCTCTTGCAAACCTTTCTCAGCCAACGGCTTGATGCCATCAACGATTGGTTTGGTATCTGGGAAAAAATACTGATAGCCGCTCCTCCAATACCCATAGCAGCAGTAATGAAAGGATTGTTTTGATTGGGATCAGAATTTTCTATCTCTTCCATCTCTCTTTTTAAGCTCTTCCTAGAAAAGAGATATATGCCCCACGCAACCAACCATAAAAGCACCACCACAACAGAAAAAATAAAATGCGCCATGCGACAAACCCTTTAAACATCAAATGCTGGAGTGTATCGTTTTTTTTGTTTGTCAAGGGGGTAGAGAAAATAGTATTATTGAGTGTTTTAAAATAAAAGGATAGCGTTTATAATATTTAAAGTTTAGCCCCTAATTTTAGCGCCCCTAACAAGCCTTCCACATTCAGCCCCAACCCCACACTCAAATTCTTGCTTGAGCTTTTAATATAAGGTTTATGAAAGTCTTCTAACCGCACGCAGCCCGCGCTTTCTTGCCACAATCCGCTCTCTAAATATTTTTCTATCTCGCTAGGATCAAACGCCTTTAAACGCGCTCTAAAAACCGACAGATCCAGCCATTCCAACACAGGAGAAATCAATGCAGAGCAGGTTAAAACCTCTATTTCATTGCCATTTTGGAGTTTTAAAAATTCAAGGGCTTCTCGCTTGTTTTGAGCTTTTCGTTGCATGTGGTTATTCACGCTCACCACGCTATCCGCAACCACGATAGCGCAATGGTTTGTGAGTAGTTTTTTAGCTTTTTCTAATTTCCCCTTGCACGCCAAATAAACAAACTCCCTAGGGTTTGTGGTTTTTAGGCCTTCTTCATCAAAATCCAACGCTTTTTGTGTGAACTTAATCCCATGCTCTTTTAAAAGATTCGCCCTAGCGCTGGATTGAGAGCCTAAAATAAGCTCCATGCTATCCCTCTAAAGATTTAAGAGCGGTATTTTTCGCTAAATTGAGCGCGACTTGTAAATTTTCAATATCCTTGCCCCCAGCGCTCGCAAAATCACCTCTCCCGCCCCCTTTACCCCCTAAAATTTGCGCCACTTCATTAGCCCACACATTCGCTTTTATGGGGGCGTTTTTCACCCCGCATGCGAGAGTTATGCGCTCATTTTCTTTTTTAAACACCATAGCGAGCAATTTTTCATGCTTACTTTTCAATCGGTCAATCATTTCTTTAATGTCGCCTTGTTCCACTACGCCCACCACCAAACTCACGCCATGGATTTTTTCAATCGGTAAATCCATAGAAACGGGGGCTTTTTGGCTGTTTTTCACGCTCTCTTTAAGCTTGTTGATGCCGGCTATGACATCGTTATTTTTTAATAAAGTCTTAGCGTTTTTAAGCTCTTTACTTTCTTCTTTAGCCAGTTGGTAAAAGGCTTTCCCGCACACCGCTTCAATGCGTCTGACCCCACTACTCACCCCGCTTTCTTTAAGGATTCTAAACCCCCCAATAAGCCCGGTATTTTCCACATGAATGCCCCCACACAATTCAATGGACGCTTCCTTAAAGCTCACCACGCGCACATTTTCAGCGTATTTTTCACTGAATAACGCTAACGCTCCCTTATCTTTAGCCTGATTTAAAGGCATATGCTCCATATGGCTTGTCAAGTGCTTGAAAATTTGAGCGTTGACTAGATCTTCTACTTTTTCTAGCTCTTCATCATTGAGCGCTTTAGCATGCGAAAAATCAAAGCGCAATCGTTTGGATTCCACCAAACTCCCCGCTTGACTCACATGCGAGCCTAAAACTTCTCTTAAAGCGCTCTGCAATAAATGCGTCGCGCTATGGTGTTTGGCGATTTCAAAGCGCTCATCGCTCACTTGTGCGATCACTTGTTCGCCTTTTTTTAGCGCTTTTTTGATTTCAAGGAGCGAAAAATTAAGCCCAAAAAAGTTTTTTGTATCTAGCACTAGAGCCGCTTCTTCATCACCCTTTAAAAGCGCGCCTTTATCGCCTATAGCCCCCCCACGCTTCCGCATAAAAAGGGGTTTTTTCTAATAAGACCCAAACTTCTTGGTTAGGATTTGCTTCTGTTGTTTCTTTAAAACCGCTATCAAAAAACCCTAAAACTTTAGCAAGACATTCTGTCGTTTCATACCCCACAAATTCATTAGACGCATAAGCGTTTAAAATAGCGCTAAAATCAGCGTTATTTTGTTTGCCTTTCCATGAAGCTTTAGAGCGTTTCACTTGCTCTTGCATGCAATTTTCAAAGCCTTGCATATCCACACACGCCCCATGACTTCTTAGCATGTCGTTCGTTAAATCCAAAGGAAAACCAAAAGTGTCATAAAGCTTGAAAGCGATCTTGCCATCAAAAATTTTATTTTCATTCAAATGCTCTAAAGACAAGTTAAACAATTCCATGCCCGATTCCAAAGTCTCTAAAAAGCGCTCTTCTTCTTCAAAGCATTCTTTCATTACCATTTCTTTAGATTCTTTCAAATACGCATGCGTGTTAGAAAATTGCTCGCACACCACGCCCACGACTTTGTATAAAAACGCTTCTTTCAAGCCCATTAAATACCCATGCCTTAAGGCTCGCCTTAAAATGCGCCTTAAAACATAGCCACGGCCTTCCTTATTGAAATGCACCCTTGAGCGAGCAAAAACGCTACCGCTCTTGCGTGATCAGCCACTACCCTAAAGCTTGGTTGGAACTCGCTCGCATAATCCAGGCTTGTAAGCTCGCTGATTTCTTCCATTAAGGGCACAAATAATGAAGAATCAAAATTATTGAGCTTGTATTCTAATAGCGCTTGCACCCTTTCTAACCCCATGCCTGTATCAATGCTAGGCTTTGGCAAGGGGGACAAAACGCCATCATTAGAGCGTTCGTATTGCATGAACACCAAATTCCAAATTTCTAAAAACCTATCGCCCTCGCCCCCAAAATAATCCTCGCTCCCCTTAAAGTGTTTTTCGCCCTGATCAATGTAGATTTCACTGCAAGGCCCGCAAGGCCCGCTATCGCCCATTTGCCAGAAATTATCTTTATCGCCCATTTTTTTAATCCTATCAACAGGCACAAACTTTTCCCATAGCTTAACGGCCTCATCGTCTTTTTCATGCACGCTGATATATAAATCTTTAGGCTTAAACCCTAAATTTTTGGTTACAAATTCCCACGCAAACAAGATCGCTTCTTCTTTGAAATAATCCCCAAAAGAGAAATTCCCTAGCATTTCAAAAAGCGTGTGGTGTCTTGCGGTATAACCGACATTTTCTAAATCGTTATGCTTGCCGCCTGCGGCGCATGCACAATTGCGAGCTTGTCGCTCTAGGAATACTAGGGCGCGGCACTATACCGGTAAAAATATCTTTAAATTGCACCATGCCGGCATTGGTAAAAAGCAAGGTGGCATCATTAGGCACTAAAGGCATGCTGGGATAAATCTCATGCCCTTTATTTTTAAAAAATTGTAAAAATTCGTTGCGAATGTCCATGGGTATTCCTTTTTGTCGTTTTATCGCGCGCTTTAAAGCTATTTTATAGCTCTTTTAAGTTGTTTTTTTAAAAAGATAGTTTATTATACTTTAAACATCCAAAATAAAGGAGAAAACCATGTTCCATGAATTTAGAGACGAAATCAGCGTGTTAAAAGCGAATAATCCGCATTTTGATAAGATTTTTGAGAAACACAACCAGCTTGATGACGACATCAAAACCGCCGAGCAACAAAACGCTAGCGACGCTGAAGTCAGCCACATGAAAAAACAAAAATTAAAATTAAAAGATGAAATCCACAGCATGATCATAGAATATAGAGAAAAGCAAAAATCTGAACGCGCTTAAGCCATCTTTGTCAAAACACGCTAAAACGCTTTTAAAAGAGCGTTTTCGCTTTATCGCTTGGTTGGACTTAACGCTTTGATTTTGAATTAAAGCGTTAGGTTGTTTTTAGCTTTATTCCCACCATAAGCTTTATTAATATTTTAATGTTCTTTACATTTTTAAAAATGGGTTTTTGTTTTATCGTTTTAGATCTCATTTTGTTGTAAAAATCATTTTATTAAATTTGTTTAAAATATTTAAAAACGCATTTTCTTAAGGAAATGAGGGGTATTTTGAAACCATTCCCCCCTTTTAACCCCACTAAACCCCCTAAAGAAGCGCTTTTTTAAGAGATTACCGCTTGATTAACGCCAAGTTTCCCACTAAATAATCACTAAAAACGCTAAAAAGGATTTTTTCATTTTTAAAATTATCGCTTGCTTTTGGCAAGCTCTTTTATCATTGGTTATAAAAAATACTAAAAAGGATTTTTCATTAAACTCCCCCAAAAAAATAAAGAGTTCAAAACAAAGGAATTTAAAACAAAGGAATTTAAAACAAAGGGAATTAAAACAAAGGGAATTAAAACAAAGGGAATTAAAACAAAGGGAATTAAAACAAAGGGTTCAAAAAAGAGAGTTCAAAAAAGAGAGTTCAAAAAACAAAGAGTTTAAAAAAAAGAAACCCCTTTAAAAAGAAAGTTTAAAAAAGAAAAAAAAGAAAGGCTCTAAAAAAGAAACCCCTTAAAAAGGGAGTTTCGCAAAAAAGCTTAGTAAGCGAACACATAGTTCAAATACACGCTATAAAGCCTTCTGTATTTGAGTTCAGCCCCCATAAAGGAATAGTAATTGGTGTTGATGGTGGGGATTTTCACGCCTAACTCAATCCCATGCTGAGCTACATGATCGCTGCCTTTTTTCTTAGATCTAGCTAAATTCATCCTCACCCCCATGTTGAATAAGAATTGGAAGTTCGCCACATTCAGTTTAGCGTTATAGACATTATTCACGGTGGCTAAATTCACATACTCAGAATTAAGCCATGAAGTACCCGCTAACGCAATCCCACCAAAAAGCCCCACAGAGAGCTTGTTGT
>JBLDXK010000005.1:0-549 GCA_047430845.1 Helicobacter pylori
AAATTGACTAAATAGTTAGCAACTAGAAAGGGAAATGAAGTTTTTTTGAATTTTTGAATTCTAACTTCCAACTAAAAGCAAAATACCCCAATAATGAGCTAAAAATAGCCCTATTTCATCGCTTAACTTAAAAACCGATGATTATATTAGATTAGAATTGAAAATTCATTCTAGGCGATTTTAGAAAGCAAAGATTGATGGTTTTGATTTCACGCTAAAATTGACTAAATAGTTAGCAACTAGAAAGGGAAATGAAGTTTTTTTGAATTTTTGAATTCTAACTTCCAACTAAAAGCAAAATACCCCAATAATGAGCTAAAAATAGCCCTATTTCATCGCTTAACTTAAAAACCGATGATTATATTAGATTAGAATTGAAAATTCATTCTAGGCGATTTTAGAAAGCAAAGATTGATGGTTTTGATTTCACGCTAAAATTGACTAAATAGTTAGCAACTAGAAAGGGAAATGAAGTTTTTTTGAATTTTTGAATTCTAACTTCCAACTAAAAGCAAAATACCCCAATAATGAGCTAAAAATAGCCCTATT
>JBLDXK010000006.1:0-75020 GCA_047430845.1 Helicobacter pylori
AAACGCAAAATCATCGTGTTGTTTGCCATTAAAAAATCAAAATCTTGGATCTGGTAGCGTTTTTCAAAGGCGTCTTGATTAAGGGTGTGTTGGGAGAGCTTTAAGGGGTAATGCCAATCAATGCTTTTATCAATGCCCACGACTTTAGAATGGATAGAGCCATCAATATCCTGGTAGGTGAGCGTGATTTGTTTTAAAATCCTAGCGCTCGTGGGCAAATCCACATGGATTTCTTTAAAATAACTATCATAGATCCCATTAAAGCCCCCTTGCAAATTCTTGGAATTGATTTCAGACTCAAAAGGGTTGTCTCTGGCTAATAAAACGCTTAAAACCACCACCAAACCTATCATCTTTTTTAACACTACCATTTCCTTAAATCTAATCTCTAGGCCGTAATTCCCTCAACTCAAACAAACGCTTTTGCAAACGCACATTCTTGCTTTGCAATTCGGTGATTTCTTGCTGCAATCGTTCATGCTTGTCTTTTAAATCCAAATAAACTTCTAAAGAAGAGCCCCCAAAAAGCAACTTCCCTAAATAATACCCAAACCCAAGCAGTAAAAGGAAAAAGACAATAAGGGAGCTATGGCTATAGAAAAAATCTCGCGCTTTGTTGTCTTTGATTTTATCGTTTTCAAAAAGGCCACTAGCCATGCTTAAACAACTCTTTGCCAATATAAATCCCCCCTTTTAATTCATGCTCAATCTCTAAAAGGCGGTTGTATTTGGCGATCCTTTCACTCCTTGCGGTGGATCCGGTTTTGATTTCTCCCGTATTCAATGCGACCGCAAAATCAGCGATAAAGCTGTCCTCACTCTCCCCGCTTCTATGGCTCATCACGCATTGATAGGCATGGTGTTTGGCTAATCTTATGGTCTCTAAAGTCTCACTAATGGTGCCGATTTGATTGGGTTTGATCAAAATGGCGTTCGCAATGTTTTTTTCAATGCCTTTTTGCAAGATGTTTGCGTTCGTTACAAACAAATCATCGCCCACTAATTGGATTTGACGCCCTAATTCCTTGCTCAAAAACGCCCAACCCTCCCAATCGTCTTCGCTCAAACCATCTTCAATGGACACGATCGGGTATTTTGCCACCAACTCTTTATAATAAGCCACTAATTCATGCGAATCTAAAATCTTATTTTCACCCTTTAAATGGTAATTGAAATGTTCATCCACCAATTCGCTGCTCGCTACATCTAAAGCGAGCGCTATTTCTTCGCCTAATTTATAGCCGGCTTTTTCAATGGCTTGAGAAATGATTTCAAGAGGTTCTACATTGTTGTTAAAATTAGGTGCAACTCCCCCTCATCGCCCACGCTTGTGAGCTGATTCTTTCCATCTAAAAGTTTTTTAAGCGTGTGATAGACTTCTGCGCTCGCTCTTAAGGCTTCTCTAAAACTTTCAAACCCTAAAGGCATGATCATGTATTCTTGAAAGTCTATGGAATTGTTCGCATGCGATCCGCCGTTGATGATATTGAGCATCGGCACCGGCAAAGTCAGAGCGTTAGCCCCCCCTAAATAGCGGTATAATGGCAGATTTAAAGCCTTCGCGCTAGCCCTTGCTAACGCCATAGAAACGCCCAAAACAGCGTTTGCTCCTAAATTAGCGTAATTAGGCGTGCCGTCTAAAGCCCTTAACCTCTCATCCACAAAGGCTTGATTGATCGCTTCAAGCCCTATTAAATGGTGTTTGATCACGCTATTGACATTTTCGCATGCCCTTAAAACCCCTTTACCCAAAAAACGGGTTTTGTCATTATCCCTTAATTCTAACGCTTCTCTTTTACCGGTGCTCGCCCCGCTAGGCACAATCGCACTCGCCTTAGTGTTATCGCTCAAAACCACGCTGGCTTGAATGGTAGGATTGCCCCTACTATCCATCACTTCTAAAGCATGAACATCTTTAATGGTCAGCATCAAAATCCTTTTTTATTCCATTTCTTCTAAAGGCTCATCCGGTAAGGGCATGATCTCTTCATTAGATCCAATACTCTCTTTAATCTTAAGAGTGATTTCATTCGCTAGGGCTTTATCTTCTTTCAGTAGGGCTTTAGCGTTTTCTCGACCTTGCCCTAGCTTTTTATCCTGGTAGCTAAGCCATGCCCCGCTCTTATCCACAATGTCTAATTTCACGCCATAATCAATGATTTCGCCCTCTTTAGAAATCCTTCCCCAAACATGATGTCAAATTCCGCTTCTCTAAAGGGCGGAGCGACTTTATTTTTAACGACTTTGGCTTTAGCCCTATTACCGATATGCTGTTCGTTTTGTTTTAAAGCGGCGATTCTTCTAATATCAATCCTAACGCTCGCATAGAATTTTAAGGCATTACCCCCGGTTGTGGTCTCTGGACTCCCATAACCCGTCATGCTAATCTTCATCCTGATTTGATTAATAAAAACGAGAGTAGTGTTCATTTTGTGCAAGACACCGGTGATTTTTCTTAACGCATGGCTCATAAGCCTTGCTTGCAAGCCCACATGCTGATCGCCCATATCCCCATCAATCTCCGCTTTAGGCGTAAGAGCCGCCACAGAATCCACCACCACTAAATCAATCCCTCCGCTTCTGGTGATCGTTTCTAAAATCTCTAAGGCTTCTTCTCCTGTGCTTGGTTGAGAAACGAGTAGATTTTCTGTATCCACGCCCAATCTCTTGGCATAATACACGTCTAGGGCATGTTCAGCGTCAATGAACGCGCACACGCCGCCATTTTTTTGGCATTCTGCGATAATGTGCAAGCTTAGAGTGGTTTTTCCGCTTGACTCTGGCCCATAAATTTCAATGATCCTACCCTTTGGAACGCCCCCAATCCCTAAAGCCAGATCCAACCCTAACGAGCCTGTAGAAATAGCGTCAATCTTTTCTACTTGCTTATCCCCAAGGCGCACCAACGCCCCCTTACCAAAAACCTTATCAATTTGTTTGATCGCTAAAGAAATCGCTTTTTGTTTGTCTTCATCTATTGCCATTAAATCACCTTATTGAATTTGATTTGTTTATTCTATCAAATCCTAGCCTAAAATCTATTATAATAAAAGGACTTACCCTATCACAAAAGGATTTTACTTTGATTAGTGTCGCTCATAGCCCTGATGCTGATGATATTTTCATGTATTATGCGATTAAGTTTGGCTGGATAGATTGCCCCATTAAAAACAAAACATTCCACAATATTGCCCTTGATATTGAAACCCTAAACCAAGAAGCCCTAAAAAACACTTATGATGTGAGCGCGATCAGCTTTGGGCTATACCCTAAAATTGCGAACGATTACGCCTTACTCCCCACAGCGACGAGCTTTGGGAATGGCTATGGACCTAAATTAGTGAAAAAAAGGGCGTGAAATTGAAAAAAGATTTTAGAGTCGCATTAAGTGGGGAACACACCACAAACGCCTTATTGTTTAAAATCTATTACAAACACGCGCGCATCGCTTACATGAATTTTTTAGACATTGAAAAAGCGGTTTTGGAAGGAAAAGCGCATGCAGGCGTGCTCATCCATGAAAGCATCTTGGATTTCCATAATGAATTAGAAGTGGAAAAAGAATTGTGGGATGTTTGGAAAGAATTCATTGAAATGGATTTACCTTTGCCTTTAGGGGGCATGGCGATTAGGCGCTCTATCCCCTTATATCGCGCGATTTTGATTAAAAAGGCTTTGATTAAAGCGGTTGAAGTTGCACTAAAACACCAAAATTTGCTCTCTAGCATGCTGTTAGAGCGTTCGCTCATTCGTGTCAATAAAGAGCGCTTACAAACTTATTTAAGCTTGTATGCGAACGAAACTTCAACGCGCTTAAGTGAGGTTCAAATTCTCGCCATAGACAAACTTTTTGAATTAGGTTATCAGCATGGGTTTTATGCCAGTTTGTTAAAGACTAAAGATTGCTTGCTCACTGATGAATATTTGCAATACCGCTTTTCTTAATCCAGTTCCAATTTACGCATAAGCAAGTAACGGATCATCCCATACAATAAAAGGATTTTTAAAAAATCCACCCCCCATAAAAGATAGTATTGTTTTTCTTGCAATTCTTGTTGTTGCAAGAAATAATAAAACCCCTCATTGATGCTTAAATGAGAATGCATTAAGGGCAGTAACGAATTAAACGCTAATTCCAAAACAACCCCCACCAAAATGAATAACAGCCCTCCGAGTAAAAAACGCGCTTTTTTGATCCTAACAGCGTTTAAAACGCTCAAAACAAATAAGAATTTCATTAAAACAAGCCCTAAAAATAGTGCAACGCCTATAGTTTTAGTGGGTTTTAACACAAAGGTTTTTAAAGCGGTGTGCAAGATAAACAGCACGCTGGATTGCGCGTTAAAAAGAGAATAGCCCAAACGCACGCTCACCACAAACCAAAACAAACTGAAGATAAAAAACACCATAGGGAGCAAGATTTTAGGGAGCAATAAAGACTCTAAACTAATGGGTAAAGAAAAGCTTAAAACCCCCCTTTTAGAAAAAAGCGCGTTGAGATTTTTGATCGCTCCCACACTGATTGCAATCAGTAAAAACGCCCCCAAGACAAAAAAGAGCGTGTAGCTTAGGGTGAGCATGGTCGTTTCTTCAGTGCTTTGAGAGGAAAAACAAACCGCTAAAATAGTGAGCGTGATTAAAAAATTCCCCACAACAACATTCCCTAATTGCCCCAAAGCATCATGTTTAAAAACTTTTAAAAAACCCATAGCCTTATTATACCCGTTTGGATAGAAAATTCAGGCTTTTTATCATCAAATACTGATAACTAAAATCTTACTTTAATCGCTCTTTATTCCACAAAACAAAAAACTTAATTAGCCAAAAAATCCACTCAAGGCAACAATAAAAACCGATTTCTAAACGACCGCGCAAAGCGAGTTAATTTGAAAAATCCGAGCGTTTTCAAGGTTTCAAATCCCCAAAAGCCCATGTCCTCTTAATTGTCTCACAATTTAACAAACTTTTTTAAAAGCTAGCGCCATTTTAATTTTTGTAACCTCTTTAAAAAGAGCGTTACAACAAGAAAGGTTTTTTAAATTTTTAGAATAAATTGATGCGAGTTTATGGGGGTTTTTTGTTTGTTTTGGATCACTCTTTATTTTTTAAAAATGGGATTTTGATCCCTTTATCATAAGCTCATTTTTTTAAGGAAATAGAGGGTATTTTGAAATCCCCCCTACAACCCCCTTATAATCCCCCTAACCCATAAAGACCGCTTTTTAAAATTATCGCTTGTTTTTTCGCAAGCTCTTTTATATTTTATATTTAAAAAATGCTTTGGCGTTTTTTAAAATTGATATACCCATACAAGCCATGCTACTTAAAAAAAGCCAGTTGCTCCAAAATCAATTCTTCTTTATTTTTAAAAACAAATTTAAAAAGGATCTTATAGCGCCCCCTTTTATCGCTCTCTAACAAATCAAATTTTAAAGGTTCGCATGCAATCTTACAATCAAGCGTTCCTAATAATCTAGGCTGTGATTGGCTGGGATAAAACGCTAAATACACTTGAATATTTGGCGCATCTAAAGCGGGTTTGAGCGGTTGCAATTACGCATGAAGCGTGTTGGATTTTTCCAAAATCAAAGCGTTGTTTAAAAGGTTTTCTTGGAGTTTTTTATCCCCATGCGTGCCTTTAGAAAAATAGGGCAAAATGGGGGTTTTAGGGCTTTTAATAAGGGGCTTTAAACCCACTAAAAAACGATAATTGGATTTAAAGTTTTCATAGGTTTTAAGCATAGCGTTAAAGTTTAAATCCACTTCGTTATGCCCTTTGAAATACACTAAATCGTTTTTAGGCGAATTTTTTAGGGCAAACACCACCAAAAACACCACGATCCCAAGCCCAAGAATGAGCACGCTCATGATCCCTAAAGGCCAAAAGTTTTTTTCTTTCATTGATTTTCTCTCTTAAGATTTTTTAAAAAAATAAAGCCCCAAAAACGCACCCAAAAGCGTCAATAACAAAATATAAATGATCACCTTTACAAAAGTTACTCCCTTGGGAGCGTTAAAATTTTGCGTGATATTCACACGATATTTTTGTGCTAAAGCATCTACTGCGACCGAATAGCCGTTAATGAGCATGGCTGAGATCCTTTGAGACGTGTATTCTTTAGCGTTTGTGGGGAGTAAGGGAGCGATTTTTTCAAAAAAGATTTTATCAGTGTCTAGCAAATCTTTAGGGCTAGCCACTAATTCTATTTTTTGAGCGTCATGGTAAAAAAAGAATACCACAAAAGGGGGTTTGAGCTGTTTTAAAAAGCCCTCTTGATACTTTTGGCGTTCCTTTTTATCCGCCAAAGCGATAGAATTTTTTTCAAAATCCGTCATGTCAATCGCAAAACGCACGCCTGTTTTAAGATAAAGCTCTTTAGAAACACCCTCCACAAACGCAACGCTTTTTTTTACCAAACGCCCTTTAGAATTATTCAAAACATAATCATCAGCCCCCAAACAACAAACAAAGGCTATTACAAGCCATAAGATCCTCATGTGCTAAACAAAAACAAGTTAGGCACAAAAGAAATAACAATTGTCATTAAAATGGTCGCTACTACCATTAAGGCTAAGATTTTTTCTAAAGTGGTGAATTTCATTTTTTACTCCCTTGATTGACTAATTCATAGTTAGCGCGGTTTTGGGTGTTTTTTGTCTCTAAAGCGTTAATATCCTTATAGCGGTAATAATTGGTGGCTTGCTCTTTTTGGATATGGATCGCTTTGAGCGTAAAAAAAACGGCCACACACAATAAAATAACCACAATCAGTAAATTCCCTGCTAATCCGTTTAAAAATTTCATCTCTTTTCCTTTAATCTTCTAAGGGTTTTAGCGATTGGATAAATTCGGCTAACGCTTTAACTTGCAAATCGCTAAAGTTTTTATATTTGAATGATGGCATATGCCCTATATTGCCCTTTTTACCATGCGTTAAGATATTTCTCAAAAAATTCTCTGTGCCGTAAGCGGTCAAATCGGCCGCAAACACTTGATTTTCTTGCAAGCCCTTACCATCATTGCCATGACAGCCTGTGCAACCCATGCTTTCAAACAGCTCCTTGCCCTTATCAATGAGTTGAGGGTTTTTGGTTTTTTTAACGCTAGAAAGTTCTGCCATCACATAGCTTGCGATCGCTTTAGCGTCTTTTTCGTCCAATTCCATAGCGGGCATTTCCCCAGCGAGATAATCCATGCCTTTAGAGCCATGCTTAATAGTATCCATAATACCCTCTTCTTTACCCCAGCGCACCAGATTTTGAGCGCTCCCATGCAAGCCCTCAGCGCTGATGCCATGGCATTGCGAACAATGGACTAAAAAGATGCCTTGCCCCATATCCACCAATTCCTTTTGACCCAAATTCTTCCATTTGGCTTCAAATTTTTGGTTGTGCGCTTTAACTTCTTCATTGTATTGCCCGATTTGAGAAAAGCTATTCAGCGGATACCCAAAGAAAAAATACCAAAAAGCCCACACAATCGTGCACATAAAGCTTGCGATCCAGCCTACTGGCACATTATTGGCAAACTCCCCTATCCCATCAATCAAATGCCCATTTTCTACAAGCTCACCCTGGGATTTGCTGTCGCGCATTTCTTTAATGAGCGAACTGGATTCATAGATGGTTAAAACTAAAATCACAAGTGCTGCAATCAAGCCAAAAACATTTATATGGTCGTTTAAAAAATCCATTTCAACTTTCCTTTATGCCCTTATCATGAACTTCTTTATGGCGTGGTTCAATCAACTCATCTTCTAAAGCGTCATTTAACGCTAAATACCCGTATCGCTCATAATCCACGACACCCTTTTTTTGCTTTCTATACATGCTAAAAATATAAGCGTACAAAAAGAGCGTAAAAAGAATGGTGAAAAACGCATACGCAAAACCTCTCAAACTTTCTAAATCCATCATTCACCCCTTATTTAGCGTTTTGATTAGCGTTGATCCTGGAATTACCCAAGCTATTCAAATAAGCGATCAAAGCCACAATTTCTAACACTTCGCCCCTTTGAATGGCGTCTAGCACCCTCTTGTCTTTCATGTCGGCTGTGATTTTTTTCGCTTCTTCTAAATAGGCTTTTTTCGCTTCTTCTACGCTCCCTAATTTCACGCCGTTTTCGGTGTCATAAGGCACGCCAAAAACCTTTTTTTGCGTCAAAGCTTCCGCATAAGCGGTGTCAAAGTCGCTCTTTTTTATAAATAAATGCTTATAGGCGGGCATGATGCTGTGCGGCACAACGCTTTTAGGATCTAGCATGTGCTTTTCATGCCAATCGGTTGTGCGATAATCCCCAACCCCTGTGCAAATCAGGGCCAATCCTTTTAGAACCCCACAAAAATGGCCTGTCATACGCGTATTCCCCACTCAAACTATACGCACCATATCGATCCACCTCAGCTTGGAAAGGGCGAATAAGTTGGGAATGGCAATGATAGCAACCTTCCTGGATATAAATTTGTCTCCCTGATGTCTCTAAAACCGTATAAGGCCGTAAGCGCTTCAATCGGGCGAGCAGATTTGAAGAAGTTGGGCAAAATCTCCACCAAGCCCGCGATCGCAAACACAAAAATAAACGCAAGAGTGAAAAAGAACGGGTTTTTCTCTAAAAAACTAAACATTTCCAACCTCCCCTATCTAGACATAGGCGTGGCGTAATTGGGCTCACGCTCTAATTTTTTGCCTGCCGTGATTGTCATAAAAATATTGTAGGCAAAAATAATAAATCCAATAAAATACATAAGACCCCCAACGCCTCTAATATTGTAATAAGGGATTAGCACCTTAACCGTGTCAATGAACTGGTAAGTGAGATTCCCATACTGATCCACATCTCTCCACATCATCCCTTGCGTGATCCCTGCAATCCACATGGACGAAAAGTAAAGAACAATCCCTAAAGTCATGATCCAAAATTGGAAATCCACAAGCCTGCCTGAATAAATCTCTCTTTTGAAAAGCCTAGGCGTCATGTGATACATGCTCGCAATCAAAGTGAAGCCTACCCAACCAAGCACGCCGTCATGCACATGCCCTATAATCCAATCGGTGAAGTGGGCCAACGCATTCACGCTCTTAATGGCTTGAATAGAGCCTTCTAAAGTGGAAAGCATGTAGAAAGTTGAAGCTAAAACTAAGAATTTGATCAAAGGGCTTTCTTTGAGCTGGTGCCATTGGCCTCGCATCGTTAAAAGCATGTTAATGGCTGTCCCCCACGAAGGCAAGATCAACACCACTGAAAACACGCTAGAAAGGGTTTGCACCCAATCAGGCACGGTGGAATAAATCAAGTGGTGTCCGCCCGCCCAAATATAAACAAACATCAAGCTCCAAAAAGAAAACAAAGTGAGTTTGTAAGAGAATATAGGCTGACCGCTCTCTTTAGGCAAGAAATAATAAATCGTGCCAATCACCCCACTCGTAAAGACAAAAGCGACCGCATTATGCCCCCACCACCATTGGATGAGCGCATCATTACTGCCTGAATACATAGAAATAGAATGCCAAACGCTCCCCATATCAGCGACAAAATAGGTGGGGACAGAAAGGTTATTGAAGATATACATCACCGCTATACCCACATAAGTAGCGATGTAATACCATAAAGACACATAAATGGTATTTTCCCTCCTAACGCTCATGCTCCCAAACATATTAACCCCCCATAGCACCCATGCCACAACCACAATAATATCTAAAGGCCACATCAATTCAGCGTATTCTTTAGATTGAGTAAGACCAGCAAACAAGCTAATAACCCCTAGAATTAAAAGAAGAATCCAGAGCCAAAAATGCAATAACCCTACAATTTTCAAAAAGGGGTGTTGGTAATAAGTGATTTTAAGCACCCTTTGACCGATATAATACCAACTCGCCCAAATCCCCCCAAGAGTGAATCCATAGATCACCGCATTCGTGTGTAAAGGGCGTAAGCGGCCAAAAACGCCATACTCCCCTGCAATGTAATTCAAGTTAGGGAAAGACAATTCAAAGGCTAACACGATCCCTATTAACATGCCTATTATCCCAAAGGCAACCATCGCATAAAGAAACAATTTGCTAATGGAATAATCATAACTCAAAGGCACATTTTCTTGCATGCAATACTCCTATTTGTAGTAAATTCAACAAAGATAAACATAATTATAAAGTTTTATCTTTTTCAAAAAGCTTAATTTTTAATCTTTTTCTGTAACATTGTAATAACTCAATCCTATTTGAATGACATTTTTAAGCCAAATTATTACTATCTTTGGCTAAAGGCTACACTATGATTAAACAAACCCTCTCAATCTTTGCCCCTTTTCTCATCGCAGCATTATTGTATTTTTTAGGCGCACCGGATGGGCTAAACCCTAACGCATGGCTTTATTTTTGTATTTTCATGGGCATGATTATAGGGCTAATTTTAGAGCCGGTGCCATCAGGTTTGATAGCGTTGAGTGCGTTGGTGTTGTGCGTGGCGTTAAGAATTGGAGCGAGCGATGGAGTAGCGAGCGCTAATAAAGCCATTTCGTGGGGTTTGAGCGGGTATGCGAATAAAACGGTGTGGCTTGTGTTTGTCGCTTTTATTTTGGGTTTAGGGTATGAAAAAAGCTTGTTAGGGAAACGGATCGCTCTTTTACTGATTAGGTTTTTAGGGCAAACCCCTTTAGGTTTGGGCTATGCGATCAGCTTGAGCGAATTGTGTCTAGCCCCCTTTATCCCTAGCAACTCCGCTAGAAGTGGGGGCATACTCTATCCCATAGTTTCTTCTATCCCGCCCTTAATGGGTTCTACCCCAAACAATAACCCTAACAAAATCGGCGCGTATTTGATGTGGGTCGCTTTGGCTTCAACTTGCATCACTTCGTCCATGTTTTTAACCGCGCTCGCTCCTAACCCCTTAGCAATGGAAATCGCTACCAAAATGGGGGTGAATGAAATCTCATGGTTTTCGTGGTTTTTAGCGTTCTTGCCTTGTGGGGTGGTTTTGATCTTGCTTGTGCCTTTATTGGCGTATAAAACCTGCAAACCCACCTTAAAAGGCTCAAAAGAAGTGAGTTTGTGGGCTAAAAAAGAATTAGAAAGCATGGGGAGGTTTTCTTTAAAAGAAATTTTAATGTTGAGCCTCACTTTATTGGCTTTACTGGGTTGGATTTTTGGCAAACCTTTAGGCTTGCATGCGAGCGCGACGGCTTTGATTACCATGGTGTTAATGGCGTTTTGTAAGATCGTAAGCTATGAAGACATCATTAAAAACAAGAGCGCGTTCAATATTTTTTTATTACTGGGATCGCTACTCACGATGGCTGGCGGGCTTAAAAATGTGGGTTTTTTAAATTTTATTGGCAATGCGGCCCAAAATTTTTTAGAGCATGCTCACTTGGATCCGTTAATAGCGGTATTGTTTATTGTAGCCTTATTCTATCTGTCGCACTATTTTTTCGCTAGCATCACCGCTCATGTGAGCGCGTTATTCGCACTTTTTGTAGGGATTGGTTCGCATATTCAAGGGGTCAATTTGCAAGAATTGAGCTTGTTTTTAATGCTTTCTTTAGGGATTATGGGGATTTTAACCCCCTATGGCACAGGCCCATCCACCATTTATTACGGGAGCGGGTATATTCCAAGCAAGGATTTTTGGAAATTAGGGTTTATTTTTGGCTTTGTGTATTTAATCGTGTTTTTAAGCGTGTGTGTGCCTTGGGTTAAATTCATCGCTTATAGGTGGTTGTAGTTGGAAACTTTACACAACGCCCTTTTAAAATGGTATGAAGAATTTGGGCGAAAGGATTTACCCTTTAGGAATTTAAAGGGCATTAACGCTCCCTATGAAGTCTATATCAGCGAAGTGATGAGCCAACAAACCCAAATCAGCACGGTGGTTGAGCGTTTTTATTCCCCTTTTTTAGAAGCTTTCCCCACTTTAAAAGACTTAGCGAACGCTCAATTAGAGGAGGTTTTATTGCTTTGGAGAGGGCTTGGCTATTATTCAAGGGCTAAAAATTTAAAAAAAAGCGCTGAAATTTGCGTGAAAGAACATAACTCACAACTACCTAATGACTATCAAAGCCTATTAAAACTCCCTGGGATTGGCGCATACACGGCTAATGCTATTTTATGTTTTGGTTTTAGGGAAAAAACCGCATGCGTGGACGCTAATATCAAGCGCGTGCTTTTAAGGCTTTTTGGTTTGGATCCTAATATCCACGCTAAAGACTTACAAATTAAGGCGAATGACTTTCTTAATCCTAATGAAAGCTTTAATCATAACCAAGCCTTAATTGATCTAGGGGCTTTAATCTGCTCCCCTAAACCCAAATGCGCGATTTGCCCTTTGAATCCTTATTGTTTAGGTAAAAACCACCTAGAAAAACACACGCTTAAGAAAAAACAAGAGATCATTCAAGAAGAGCGTTATTTAGGCGTTGTGATCCAAAATAACCAAATCGCTTTAGAAAAAATAGAGCAAAAACTCTATTTGGGGATGCACCATTTCCCTGACTTAAAAGAAAATTTAGAATGCAAACTCCCCTTTTTAGGTGCGATCAAACACAGCCACACTAAATTCAAGCTCAATTTAAACCTCTATTCAGCTGCAATAAAGGATCTAAAAAACCCCGTTCGTTTTTATAGCCTTAAAGACTTAGAAACTTTACCCATAAGCTCTATGACGCTTAAAATCTTGCATTTTTTAAAACAAAAAAATTTATTTGGGGGCTAAACCCTGCCAAATCTAAAATGGCCCTACTTTATCGCAGGCACCACTTCAGGGATCAAATACGCAATCGTGCTAATCACGACTCCCATGATCGCTACAAAAATAAGGGAGTATTTAACGGTGAATTTGAACAAATCGCTCTCTTTCCCGGCTAACCCCACCGCCGCGCAAGCGATAGCGATGCTTTGAGGGCTTATCATCTTGCCCAAAGTGCCACCCACGGTATTAGCCGTTAGGGTTAAAATCTCAGGGAGGTGCAATCGTTGGGCGGTGAGTTGCTGTAAAGAGCCAAATAAAAGATTAGAACTCGTATCGCTTCCGGTTAAAAACACGCCAACCCATCCGATCAAGGGCGAGAAAAAAGTAAAAGCCAAACCCGTATGAGTGAGCGCTAAGGCTAGAGTGGAAGAAATCCCGCTGTAATTAGACACATAGGCAAAGCTTAAGACTAAACCAATGGTGAGAATGGGATAGCGCATTTCTTTTAAAGTCTCGCCAAAGACGCTCAGCGCATCGCTCACTCGCACCCTTAAAACGAGCATGCTAATAAGAGCGGCTAAAAAAATGGAAGTGCCAACCGTGTTGATTAAGAAAAATTTAAACACCACCGGAAAACTCACGCTTTGATTGGCTTCTACAAAGGGCGGGCTTTTAAAGATGTGGTTACTGATGTTATTGAATTCAAAATAAAAATTAGAAAAAGCTAACAAGCCGTCTTTTTCAAACAAGGCTTTAAAAAAAGGCTGTATCCATAACACAATCACTAAAACCAAAATCACAAAAGGAGACCAAGCGACATAAACCTTACAGATATGATGGTTACTCTTAGTGAATGAGGCCGCTTTGCCGTCGCTTCTAAAAATCGCTTTAGGCTGCCAAAATTTCAAAAAGAGCGCTGTTGCAACGAGTGAAACAAGGGCTGAAATAATACCAGGCAATTCTGGCCCTAAATAATTAGAGCTTAAAAATTGCGCGCCAGCGAAAGAAAAAGCCGCGATAAAAACGGCCGGAAAAGTCTCTTTAATCCCCTTAAAGCCATCCATTAAAAACACAATGAAAAACGGCACTAACAAGCTCACAAAAAAGAGGATTTTACCCGTCATGGCTGAAATTAAAATCGCTGGCACCCCTACCGCGCTCGCCATAGCGCTTATAGGGATACCCACCGCGCCAAAAGCCACAGGAGCGGTGTTAGCGATTAGGCACAATCCGGCAGAATATAAAGGGCTTAACCCTAAGCCCACTAAAATCGCCGCTGTTATAGCAATAGGCCCTCCAAAGCCGATCGCTCCTTCTAAAAACGAGCCAAAACAAAAGCCAATCAAAATCACTAAAATGCGGTGATCTAAAGTGATGGACTGAACACTTTCTTTTAAAATTTCAAAATAGCCGGATTTAACGCTGAGTTTGTATAAAAAAATCGCCGCAATAATAATCCAAGCGATCGGCCATAAGCCATAGAGGAAGCCATAAAGAAAGCTTGATCCCACCATGCTAACAGGCATTTTATACACTAAAACCGCAATAATAGCTGATAAGGCCACGCTCAAAAAGGCCGCTGTATAACCTTTGAGTTTAAAAACCATTAAAGATAAGAAAAATAACAAAATCGGCAATAAGGCTACAAGAGCGCTCAGCCAAATATTACCCAAAGGGTCATAAACTTGATGAAATTCTAGCACTAAAAATCCCTTTTTAAAAATATTCTCTTAGCGCTAGATCTCTTTTAAAACCCCCTTATTTAGGAATGATGGGGATAATAAAGGGGAAGACATAAGCAATAAGAGTGAAGACAATCCCCATAATGATCGCCAAAGCGATGGAGTATTTTACTGTAAATCTGAACAATTCGCTCTCTTTCCCCACTAACCCCACCGCTGCGCAAGCGATAGCGATACTTTGAGGGCTTATCATTTTACCCACAACGCCCCCGGAAGTGTTGGCCGCTAAGAAAAGCACTTCAGGCAAGCCAAGCTGTGTGGCGATGAGCATTTGCAAAGAGCCAAATAAAAGATTAGAACTCGTATCGCTTCCGGTTAAAAACACCCCAAGCCAGCCTACAACAGGCGAAAAGAAAGTGAAAACATGCCCAGTATCCGCTAACGCTAAAGCGAGCGTGGCACTCATGCCGCTATAATTAGCCACATACGCGAACGCTAAAACCACGCCAATGGTTAAAATCGGCAAACGCATTTCTTTTAAAGTGGCCCCAAACACTCCTATCGCATCGCTGATTTTCACGCGCAACAAAAACACGCTTAAAAGGGCGGCTAAAAAAATGGAAGTGCCTGTCGTTAAAATCAAAGGGAGTTTGAACACGACAGGAAAATTGGTCGCTTCAGTAACAATGGGAACGGTTTTGAAAATCTTTTGACTGATAGAATTAAATTCAAACGCAAAGCTAGAAAACGCCAAAGCCCCGCCTTCTTTAAAGAGCGCTTTAAACCAGGGTTGCGTCCATATGATGATCGTAATGGTGAGCAACACAAAAGGCATCCACGCCACAACCACCTTACAAATATGGTGTTTTTCTGTGTTTATCGTGGGCTCTTTGCCATTGCTGGTGAAAATGTGTTTGGGCTGCCAGAATTTTAAAAACAAAGTGGTAGCAATCAATGACACTAAAGCTGAAATAATATCCGGAAGCTGCGGCCCTAGATAATTAGAGCTTAAAAATTGCGCAATAGCGAAACTAAACCCGGTAACAGCCACTGCAGGAAAAGTTTCTCTAATCCCTCTAAAACCATCCATTAAAAACACGATGAAAAAAGGAATACCAATGGAAAAAATGGGCAACACCCTGCCCACCATTTGAGAAATCTCTAACTCAGGGATACCCACCACGCTAGCCATCGCCGTAATAGGAATGCCCACCGCGCCAAAAGCTACAGGAGCGGTGTTAGCGATTAAGCACAATCCGGCAGCGTATAAGGGGTTTAGCCCAAGGCCGACTAAAATCGCCGCTGTGATCGCTACCGGGCCTCCAAAACCAATCGCTCCTTCTAAGAACGAGCCAAAACAAAAGCCAATCAAAATCACTAAAATCCGGTGATCCGGCGTTAGGGTTAAAATGCTTTCTTTCAAAATCTCAAAATACCCGGATTTCACTGAAAGGTTGTAAAGAAAAATTGCAGCGATCACAATCCATGCGATCGGCCACAAGCCATAAAGAAAGCCATAGAAAAAACTCGCGCTCACCATTTGAACAGGCATTTTATACACAAATAACGCAATAAGGATTGAAAGCGCTAAGCTTAAAAACCCAGCGCTATACCCTTTAAGTTTAAAAACAATAAGAGAGATAAAAAAGAGCGCAATAGGCGAAAGTGCGACTAAAGCGCTCAGCCAAATATGGCCTAATGGGTCATAGACTTGATAAAATTCCATAAATTTTCCTTGAATAATTAAAAGTATTCTTTATCTTACTTAAAAGAAAAAACTAATTTTAAGTAGCATTTAATATTAAGTCAAATTTAATGGGTTTGTGGTTTATTTTAGTAACAACATTTGAGCGAGTGGGTTTATCAACTTGTGATTACAATCTTACTAATTTTGAGTATTATATTGTGTTTGAAACTCTTAATTTAGAATTTTAAGGAGTCTTCTTTGAAAGTCAATTTCTTTGCTACTTGTCTAGGAGCAGCCATATACAGCAACGCATCGCTTAACGCTATCAAATTACTCCGTAAGGAAAATTTGGAAGTGGTTTTTAAAAAAGATCAGACATGTTGCGGCCAGCCAAGCTATAACTCAGGATACTATGAAGAGACAAAAAAAGTCGTTTTATACAATATCAAGCTTTATTCCAATAACGACTACCCTATTATCTTGCCTAGCGGTTCATGCACAGGGATGATGCGGCATGATTATTTGGAATTGTTTGAAGGGCATGCGGAATTCAACATGGTTAAAGATTTTTGCTCTAGGGTGTATGAATTGAGCGAATTTTTGGATAAAAAATTGCAAGTCAAGTATGAAGATAAGGGCGAACCCCTTAAAATCACATGGCATTCTAATTGCCATGCCTTAAGGGTGGCTAAAGTGATTGACTCGGCGAAAAATCTCATCAGACAGCTTAAAAATGTGGAACTCATTGAATTGGAAAAAGAAGAAGAATGCTGCGGGTTTGGGGGGACTTTTTCGGTTAAAGAGCCTGAAATTTCAGCGGTTATGGTCAAAGAAAAGATTAAAGACATAGAAAGCCGTCATGTGGATGTGATTGTTTCAGCGGATGCGGGGTGTTTGATGAATATCAGCACCGCTATGCAAAAAATGGGTTCTTTGACAAAACCCATGCATTTTTATGACTTTTTAGCCTCAAGGCTTGGGCTTTAACATTAAAGAATTATTTTAAGGAATGATCAATGGAAAAATACCATAGCGACCAAGAATACGAAGAAATCATCACCGACCAATTAGGCGATATGCAATTAAGGGAAAATTTGCGTTCTGCAATGGATACCTTAAGGGCTAATCGTAAGAATCTCCTTAAAAATCGTTACAGCGAATGGGAAAATTTAAGGGAATTAGGCAAAGAAGTCAAGCTTAAGATTTTATCCAGGCTTGATGAATATTTGGAATTGTTTGAAAAAAACGCCACTCAAAACGGCTTTAAAATCCATTACGCTAAAGACGGCGATGAAGCTAATGAAATCATTTACAACCTCGCCAAAGAAAAGAATATCAATCGCATTTTAAAGCAAAAATCCATGGCGAGCGAAGAAATTGGCTTGAACCATTACCTCAAAGAAAAGGGCATTCAAGCGCAAGAAACGGATTTGGGCGAATTGATTATCCAGCTCATTAATGAACACCCTGTGCATATTGTCGTGCCAGCTATCCATAAAAACCGCAAACAAATCGGTAAGATTTTTGAAGAAAAACTCAACGCCGCTTATGAAGAAGAGCCTGAAAAGCTCAATGCGATCGCCAGAAAGCACATGCGTAAAGAATTTGAAAGCTTTAAAATGGGGATCAGTGGGGTTAATTTCGCTATCGCTAATGAGGGGGCGATCTGGTTAGTGGAAAATGAAGGCAATGGCAGAATGAGCACCACCGCATGCGATGTGCATGTCGCTATTTGTGGGATTGAAAAATTAGTAGAAAGCTTTGATGATGCGGCGATTTTAAACAATCTGCTCGCTCCAAGCGCGGTGGGCGTGCCTATCACTTGTTATCAAAACATCATCACAGGCCCCAGAAAAAACGACGATTTAGACGGCCCTAAAGAAGCCCACATCATTTTATTAGACAACAACCGCTCTAATATTTTAGCTGATGAAAAGTATTATCGCGCTCTTTCATGCATTCGTTGCGGGACTTGTTTGAACCACTGCCCTGTGTATGATAAAATCGGTGGGCATGCCTATCTTTCCACTTATCCTGGCCCCATAGGCGTGGTGGTATCCCCCCAACTCTTTGGGCTTAATAATTACGGGCATATCCCTAATTTGTGCAGCCTTTGTGGGCGTTGCACTGAAGTATGCCCTGTAGAAATCCCTTTAGCAGAACTCATTAGAGATTTACGAGCCGATAAAGTGGGCGAGGGCAGAGGCGTGGTCAAGGGGGTTAAAAGCACCCAACACAGCGGGATGGAAAAATTCTCTATGAAAATGTTTGCCAAAATGGCAAGCGATGGGGCTAAGTGGCGTTTCCAATTGAAAATGGCTCAATTTTTCTCGCCTTTAGGCAAGCTTTTAGCCCCCATACTGCCTTTAGTCAAAGAGTGGGCGAGCGTTAGGACCTTACCCAACATGGACACGAGTTTGCATGCCAAAGTCCAGCACTTAGAAGGGGTGATTTATGAGTAAAGAGCTTATTTTAAAGCGCATTAAAGAAGCTAAAGCCAAGCATGCCATTCAGGGAGCAAACCCTATTTACAGGAATATCATTAAAGTGGAGTTTGAAGACTTGGTGGAAGAATACAAGCATTTTCAGGTGTTGAATAAAGCTGAAGTCATTGAAAGCGCTAAAGAAAATTTAGAGCAAGCCATTTTAAAGGCTTTAGAAAATTTTCAAAGCAAAAAAGTCTTACACTCTACGGATTTAAATTTGGATTTTGAAGCGTTTAAGGATTTTACTTTACAGCCCTATGATAAAGAAATTGAAGCGATGCGTGAAGAGTTGTTTGAGATTGATACGGCTTTATTGCATGGGGTTTGTGGGATTTCAAGCTTGGGCATGATTGGGGCGGTTTCTTCGCATGCAAGCCCACGATTGCTTTCGCTCATCACCCTTAATTGCATTATCTTATTGAAAAAAGAATCCATTGTGCGCAACTTGAGTGAAGGCGTGCAAGCTTTAAAAAATCAAGGCCAAAACGGCGTATTGCCCACAAACATGCTCCTTATTGGCGGGCCTAGCCGGACAGCTGACATTGAATTAAAAGCCGTTTTTGGGGTGCATGGGCCTCAAAAAGTCGCTGTCATTCTCTATTAAAGGATAAGAATGGAAAAATTAGAAGTGGGGCAATTAGCCCCTGATTTTAAATTGAAAAACAGCGATGGGGTAGAAATTTCTTTAAAAGATTTGCTCCATAAAAAAGTGGTGCTGTATTTCTACCCTAAAGACAACACCCCCGGATGCACTCTAGAAGCCAAAGACTTTAGCGCTCTGTTTAGTGAATTTGAAAAGAAAAACGCTGTTGTCGTAGGCGTAAGCCCTGATAACGCGCAATCGCATCAAAAATTTATCAGCCAATGCTCTTTGAATGTGATTTTGCTCTGCGATGAAGATAAAAAAGCCGCCAATCTTTACAAAGCTTATGGCAAACGCATGCTTTATGGGAAGGAGCATTTGGGGATTATCCGCTCCACTTTCATTATCAACACGCAAGGCGTTTTAGAAAAATGCTTCTATAATGTCAAAGCGAAAGGCCATGCTCAAAAGGTTTTAGAGAGTTTGTAGTTTAACTCTCTAACTTTCGCCCATTTTAATTTGAGATTTTTTAATTTTAGGCTTTTTGGCCATTCTCTTATTTTATAAAAACTTGTTTTTAAACTTCGTTTTAGTTTTATAATAAAACTCATAAGGGATAGGGGGTGTTTTGAAATCATTCCCCCTTAATAGCCCTAAGATCGCTTTACAAAAAACTATCACCCACTAGCTTTTTGATTGTGTTATTTTAAAAACGCTTTTGAGTATTTTTACAATTTTTATTTTTGTTCAGGCTGCCAAATGGTTTTTTCTGAAGGGGTGCTATCGGCTTCGTTTTGTAAGATTTGTTTTTTAGTTTCGTGGCAAGCCACAAACAATAACGCTAAAATTACAGCTAAAAGAGAAATTCTCATTTCAAGCTCCTTTGAATATTAAAATGCTTACGATAATTATAAAGAAAAAGAGTTAAAGATAAATTAATATTTGGCTCTGTTTTCATCAAATGTCGGCACTCAAAACCTTATTTAACCTTATTATCCTTTAATTTTTAAAACTTTATTTTATGTAAAACCCATTCTCTTAAGGGGATAATTGGGGTATTTTGAAAAACTCCCCCCTACAACCCCCAACTAAATCCCCCTATAGAACGCGCTACAAGAAACGATCGCTTGACTAAAGCCTCTTATTATCTTGATTTCAATCAAGATCGTTGTTTTTTGAGCATGTCAGCAATTAAAAAAGCGAGTTCTAGGGCTTGAGTGGCGTTTAGTCTTGGATCGCATTGCGTATAGTAATGGCAACTCAAACCCTCTTCGGTGATCGCTTGCGAGCCACCGATACATTCTGTAACATTTTCACCCGTCATTTCCAAATGAACCCCTGAAGCTAAACTCCCTTCAGCCCTATGGATTTCAAAAAAGCTTTTCACTTCATCTAATACGCTATCAAAAGCCCTTGTTTTAACCCCCAAACTGGTTTTAACCGTGTTGCCATGCATGGGATCAATGCTCCATAAAATATGGCGTTTTTCTTCCAACACCCCTTGTAAAAGCTTAGGCAAACGCTCTTTAATCATCTTAGAACCCATGCGCACGATCAAATTCAAACGCCCCTTAATGTTGTGCGGGTTTAAAGCATCGCACAATTCTAACACTTCGCTCACGCTCGCATTAGGCCCGATTTTCACGCCAATAGGGTTACAAACCCCCTTAAAAACTCCACATGCGCCGCCTTTAGGGTCTCTTGTCCTTTCGCCAATCCATAGCATATGCGCAGAGCAATCATAAAACTGGTTAGTCAAACTATCCTTACGCACCAAAGGCTCTTCATAATGGAGCAGTAACGCTTCGTGGCTGGTGTAAAATTCCACTTCCCTAAGGATAGGCGTTCGTTCTATCTCCACCCCACACGCTCGCATGAACCCTAAAGCTTGCGTGATCCGGTCAGCGATTTGCTGGTATTTTTGCCCAAAGTCGTTGTTTTTGACAAAATCCAAATTGAAACGATGCACTTGCTCCAAATCCGCTAACCCGCCTTGGGCAAAGGCTCTGATAAGGTTTAAAGTCGCTACGCTTTGATGATAAGCTTTAAGCATTCTTTCAGGATTTGGCTCTCTTTCTTTTTTGGAAATCCCATTGATAATATCCCCTCTGTAACTCAACACTTCTTCATTATCTAGCATTTCAGTCGCATTGGAGCGAGGCTTGGCAAATTGCCCGGCAATGCGCCCCACTTTCACGATCGGTATAGAGCCAGCAAAAGTGAGAACGATCGCCATTTGCATCATCACTTTAAACATGTCCCTAATTCGGTTAGCGCTAAATTGAGAAAACGACTCCGCGCAATCGCCCCCTTGCAACAAAAACGCCTTATTGTCAATGACTTGGGCTAAACGCTCTTGCAAGTTCCTCGCTTCGCCAGCAAACACTAAGGGAGGGTAGGAGTGCAATTCTTTTTTGACCCTTTCTAATTCTTGCTTATCTTTGTAAGTGGGGTGTTGCTCTATCTTAAAAGAATGCCATGAAGTGGGCGACCAATTTGTGTTTGACATTTCTATAATCCTTTATTAATCTTTTTTTAAGCGTTATTATAGCTTGTGCGGGTTAAATCGTGGATTTTAGAAAATAAATGCGCGCTAAAAACCACCCCCTTAATCTCAAAAAACCCCAATCATAAAAAGCTTTATGCTACAATGAAAGCTCTTTAACACGATAAAAGGGCGGTTTAAGCATGGTACAAGAAAAAGCAGTTCCAAGAGATCCTAAAAAACTCAATTTGTTTGATTTGCGTTGGATAGCGTCCTTATTTGGCACGGCGGTGGGGGCTGGGATTTTATTTTTGCCTATTAGAGCCGGTGGGCATGGGGTATGGGCTATTGTGGTGATGAGCGCAATCATTTTCCCTTTAACTTATCTGGGGCATAGGGCTTTAGCTTATTTCATAGGATCTAAAGATAAAGAAGACATTACCATGGTCGTTCGCTCTCATTTTGGCGCTCAATGGGGTTTTCTTATCACTTTGCTTTATTTCTTGGCGATTTATCCTATTTGCTTGGCTTATGGGGTGGGTATCACTAATGTGTTTGATCATTTTTTCACTAACCAGTTGCATTTAGCGCCTTTGCATCGGGGCTTACTGGCTGTGGTGTTAGTTTCTTTAATGATGTTGGTGATGGTTTTTAACGCTACGATTGTTACGCGCATTTGTAACGCTTTAGTGTATCCTTTATGCTTGATTTTATTGCTTTTTTCTTTGTATCTTATCCCTTATTGGCAAGGCGCTAACCTTTTTGTGGTGCCGAGTTTTAAAGAATTTGTGTTAGCGATTTGGCTAACCTTACCGGTGCTTGTGTTTTCATTCAACCATAGCCCTATCATTTCAACGCTTCACCCAAAATGTGGGAAAAGAATACGGCGTTTTCAAAGAGTATAAACTCAATCAAATTGAATTAGGGACATCGCTGATGCTTTTAGGGTTTGTGATGTTTTTTGTGTTTTCGTGCGTCATGTGCTTGAATGCTGATGATTTTGTGAAAGCAAGGGAACAAAATATCCCCATTTTAAGCTATTTTGCTAACACCCTAAACAACCCCTTAATCAACTATGCGGGGCCTGTGGTGGCTTTTTTAGCGATTTTTTCATCTTTTTTTGGGCATTATTATGGGGCTAAGGAAGGTTTAGAAGGCATTATCATTCAAAGTTTAAAGTTGAAAAAAGCTTCTAAAACCTTGAGCGTGAGCGTAACGATTTTTTTATGGCTGACTATCACGCTGGTGGCTTATATTAACCCCAATATCTTGGATTTTATTGAAAATTTAGGCGGCCCCATTATCGCGCTCATTCTGTTTGTGATGCCCATGATAGCTTTTTATAGCGTTTCTAGTTTGAAGCGTTTTAGAAACTTCAAAGTGGATATTTTTGTGTTTGTCTTTGGGAGCTTGACGGCTTTGAGCGTGTTTTTAGGACTATTTTAATGGCTAGTTTCTCTATTTTATCCATTTTTAAAATCGGCGTGGGGCCTAGCTCTTCACACACCATAGGGCCTATGGAAGCTGGGGCGAGATTTTGTGGGTTGTTAAAAGGCATTTTAGAGCAGGTTAAACGCGTTCAAATCACCTTGCATGGCTCATTGGCTTTAACCGGTAAAGGGCATTTGAGCGATGAGGCGGTTTTAATTGGCTTGCATGGCATTTACGCTAACGAATTAGATATAACAACCAAAAAAGCCTTATTGCATGAAGCGCTTGAAAACAAAGTTTTAAAACTCGCTAACCAACATCGCATTCCTTTTGATTATGCTAAAGATTTGATTTTTGACAACAAACCTTTAGCCAGACACCAAAACGCCCTCATTCTAAAAGCTTTTAACGCTAAAAATGAGGTTTTAAAAGAAGAGACTTATTATTCTGTTGGTGGAGGGTTTGTTTATACTGAAAAAGAATTAGACAACTTATCTGAAGAGGGTGGGAATGAAAGCATTGCCTATGATTTTTCAAGCGCTAAGGAATTGCTAGAATTGTGCCAAAAACACCAAAAAAGCATCGCTGAAATCGTGCGTTTGAGAGAAAATGCCCTCAAAAACCACCCTGATGCAATGATGGTTAAAATTTATCATGCGATGCTTGAGTGTTATGATAATGGGGCTAATTCTAAAGAAAAGTATCTGCCTGGTTCTTTGAGAGTAACACGATTAGCCCCAAGCGTTAAAACGCGTTTAGAAAAACACCCCACAAGCGGGAAAGACCCCTTAGCGTTGATTGATTACATTTCGCTTTACGCTCGCGCCATTGCTGAAGAAAACGCCAGCGGAGGAAAGGTGGTAACTGCCCCCACTAATGGAGCGTGCGCGGTGGTGCCAAGCGTGCTTTTATACGCTAAAAACCATTTGTTTGAAAACTTATCGCAAAAATCTATCAATGATTTTTTACTCACTAGCGCAGCGATTGGCTATCTTTACAAGAAAAACGCTTCCTTGAGCGGTGCAGAAGCGGGGTGTCAGGCTGAAATTGGCGTGGCAAGCTCTATGGCTGCGGGGGGTTAGCCTGTTTGTGCCAAGCGACCACGCAACAGGTTTTGATCGCTAGTGAAATCGCTATGGAACACCATTTAGGATTGACATGCGATCCGGTGGGTGGCTTGGTGCAAATCCCTTGCATTGAACGCAATGTTTTAGGGGCGATTAAAGCGATCAGCGCTTCTAAACTAGCCTTAGAAGATGAATACAAGCCTAAAGTGAGCCTGGATGAAGTGATCGCTACGATGTATGCGACCGGAAAAGACATGAATGAAAAATACAAAGAGACTTCGTTAGGGGGGTTAGCCAAAACCTTAAAATGCTAAGGGATAGCTCTCAACTTTTAGGGCTTTAAGTTCCTAAAAAAGGCTTTGTTTTTATCAAATGCAAATAAATCTTATCCAACTTTAATATCCTTCAAAAATTTTTAAACATAGGGTTTTAAAGCGTTATTACATCGTTTTGGATTCCATTTTGTAGTAAAAAGTTTATTCAAGCTCATAAGGGGATAGGAGGCCTTTTGAAATCATTCCCCTATAACCCCTTTTTTAAAAAATCCCCCTAACCCCCTAAGAACGCGTTATGGAACTATCGCTTGCTACGCAAGCTTTTTTATTTTGATTGTGAAAAACACTCAAAGGCATCAATGCCAATACTCCAGTGAAGTGCCCAACCGCTAAAGACGATTGGGCTTCCTAGGCTGATGTTGCCCGTAGGGAAAGTTTGGTTCTCACTCTGTGTCCCTATAGTAGGGATTTTACAGAGTTTGAGCTCCAACGCATTCCCTACAGGTCTCACACATCATATCTCCAAAGGCGTAACTTTGCACACTTCCTGTGCTAGATACGAATGGGGATATTACTATGAATTAAGTGGCATTCATTCCAAACGCTAAAGACGATTGGGATTTCTACTAAGGAGTTTTAAAAGGAGATTATTTTTAACTCTGTCAATCGCTATATTTCAAAGATTTTTGCGTAACAAAACCTTAAGCTAATTGTTACCAATCGTTACCACAAAAAAGCCAAAAAGCTTAAATTCTAAAGATTTTAAAAAAGCGGTGGTTTTTCAAGAGATAGCCTTAACATAAGACAGAGTGATAGAAAGCTAAAAGCCCAAATATAAAGCCTAAAAAGGAGTGCTTAAGAGATTTGTTGAAAGCTCCCTAAAAAGGTAGGCTAGGGCTATTTTACTATTTTTCAGACTTACTAGAGTCGCTAATTTGTTTTTCAAACTCTTGTTGCAAGACCTGTTGTTGCCTTTCTTTCTTTGAAAGGCGTCGTTTTTTCTTGGGCTTTTTTTCCTTTTTTGAAGAAGTCTCTGGCTCTTTTGAAGCTGTTTCTTTGAGCGTATTAGCGTTAGTCATAGGGTCTAGATCCGGGTTAGAAGAATTCTGTGTCTTAGAAGAGCTTATAAATTCAGGGCTATCAGTATGGCTTTCAAGCTCCCCACTGCTCCTCTTTTGAAACGCTGCTTTGGTGTCTTTCTCAGCTTGTTCTTCCATTTTTTTAAGAGCGATTGCATCCACTTTTCTAGCCTTTTCTTTTTGGCTCACCCTAACCATGCTGATCAAGTATTTGATATACCCATCATACATGTCCCCAAACTGCTCATGCAAAGCCCCAAAATCCGAGCCTTTGTAAAGCCAGTTGAACAAAGGGAGTGAAAGCTCTGTCCCTAAGTCTTTAAGCACATGTTTATAAAATTTCTCCCTGTCATTCACCACAAAAGAAACCTTACCATTCCTATGCTCATAATAACAGACCTTTTGCTCCACACAGCTTTCCAAACTCCCCTTAAAGAAAGCTCCAAAAGCGGATAAATCGCCCTTACTCATCTTGGTTTCAGAATACTGGTTAAAATTCTTCACGCGCTCTTTTTCTAAATCAACCATGCTCTTTAAAACCCTCTTGCGGTCTTTTTTCACATTCCCTGTGGAGCTTTCAGAAAACATAACATTGGGATCAATTGTAGTGTTAATAGTGGCAGAAGCCGTTTCTGCTCTCAACAAAAAAGTCGTAGCCGCTAAAAAAAATAAAATCCGTTTCACACCAAACTCCTATATCCATAACCACAACAAAAACAGACGCTATTATTCATTAAGCCCTCTTTTAAAATCTTCTTCTATTTATAAAAACCACTCAGAATTCAAGCTATTTTGATCATCTTAAAATACAGACTTTCAAAGGGTATTTATCATTTGGGTATGATACTATAAATATCCAAAAAATACAAACACTCCAAAAACTTTAACCCTAAAAAATTGGCATACCATTCACAGCTAAAGGATTTTAAGAGTAGCAAAGCCCACCCACCAAGCAAGTAGCCTCTATTTTAAGAGTCAATGCCCAAACCCTATGACAGAATTATAACAAAAAAAACGCCTTATATCCCCACAGCCAAAAGCTAGGGGCTTATGGCGTGGTTTTACAAAAATCAAAAAAAGTTAGCACACCCTAAGCGTTAATGCTTATGATGGCTTGGTTTTTTCCCTTTTTTTCTCTCATGATCATGAAAAGGGCCTTCGCATGCACAATCATGCAAATCTAGCCCCTCTTCACGATACTCTTTCATGGTCATTGTTTTCTTTTTGTTAGCAATCGCTTCAAGAATTTCTTTTTTACGCTTGTTGCGATCTTCTTGGCTTAAAGAAGCCAAATTCTTATCCATCGCTTTCTTAAAATCCGCTTTATAATTTTTACGATCTTCTTCTTTCATCACCGCTAATCGCTTATTGATTTCTGCGCGAAACTCTGGAACTTCGCTAGGAGCAACTTTCCCTGCTTGCTCCAATAGTTGCTTATCATCCATGCTTTTAAAATCACTCGCATTCAAAAAAAGCCCCAAAAAAGTCCCTGTAAATAATAAAGAAAACGCCAATTTTTTCATCAAATGCTCCCAATTCAAAAATAAAAAATGAATTCTATCATCTGATTGATTAAAGATAACTTATAGTGCTTTAATGGCCAATTGATTTTTAGATTTTATGATCAGCGTTCCATTAAAACAGCTAACTTATATCCCTTATTTTTAAAAATAATCAATTTATTTTTGATTTTTCAAAGATTTGTTTGTGTGCGGTTGTTGGTGAGTTCAATTGTATGTAAAGGTTGCGATTTCATTTTTGCTGAGTGGCCGTATTGATTAAACAACGGCTTTGATACAAGAAAGTCATAAAAGGCCATAAAGAGCAAAAGCCCTTTTCTATGCCCCCATAAGATTAACCCTAAAACACCTTAAAAGCTTACAATGTAACGCCAATAAAAGGCATAGGGGCGGTGAAAGGTGAATCTATAGGTAGTCCCTTCAGGAACATTATCCGCACTAGCGGTATAATAATTGTTGCGAATGGTTTGGATTTTCAAGCCAATTTCAAAACCTTGGTGTTTAGTGCCTAAGCGGATCCCACCATTAACTAAGACCTGGAAATTTGATGGGTGGAAACTCCCTCTATATTCTTCAGCTAAGTCCTTAAAATAATAGTTTGTTGGACCCCAAGAGGTGCCACCAATCGCAACGCCAAGAAAAAACCCAAAATGCAAGTTCTCACGATTGAAAATAGCTGGGTTAAACAACACATCTGTGCCAGCCCCATAGCCAAACATGAAACTTTGAGAACCCTTGCGAGCGTCTCTCATGCCATAATCGTTATAAGTGTAATACTTATAATAAGAGCTTGTAAAATCAAAGAATCCGTAATAACGCATTCCAAATTGCGGGGCTTTCTTAAAAAAATGCTTATACCCTACAACAAACCCAAAACCATTGATAGCGTATTGTTGGTTGCTTAAGCCTTTATACCCACGAGTCCCTAGAGCGCCATGGGTAAGCCCTCCTGTGGGGTTTGACGCTGTGGGCATGTTGGGTGTGTTAGAGCCATAAGCCCCACTTTGATTACCATTGCAATTGCCATTGGAACAATTTTGAGCGGTAGTGCTGAGCATACCTAATTGGTAATCAATCCCTATAAAAGCAGCATTTCTTTCACCTTTTTTCGTAGGGCTAGTCTTAATAGCTTTTTCTTGCTTGGGAGTCTCTGCTGACAACAAGCTTGTCATTGCTAGAGAGATAGCACCTACTATAACAGATTTCTTCATGTATTCCTTCGCTTCTACATTTTCTCTATTTGAGTTCTAAATGCTACATTCTACTATAAAATTGCTTTCTTTTTGATTAAATATAGCGATTGAATGAGAATAAATTGAAATAAAAATCAATTTTAGGAACTTTTTAGTAAAAATTCCTAAATCCTCTCACCTTTTTAGGCTAAAACTAAAACCTAACAGCCAATAGAGATTAAAGATGCTCTTTCACGCTCTCTAACACGCTCTTAAAGGCTTGCATGTCATTCATCGCCATGTCTGCTAAAACCTTGCGGTCTAATTCAATATTAGCCACTTTTAGGGCATGCATGAAGCGCGAATAACTTGTTTCATGCATTCTGCAAGCCGCATTAATCCTTACCACCCACAAACTCCTGAACTCTCTTTTCTTTTGTTTGCGATCCCTAAAGGCGTAATACATGCTCCTTTCAAGCTGTTCTTTAGCCTTTCTAAAATGCTTTCTTCTGCCACTATAAAACCCTCTAGCGAGTTTTAAGACTTTTTTATGGCGTCTTCTGCGCACAACGCCTGTTTTAACTCTCATTTCTTTACCTTTCTTTTTAAAATATTTTTAGGTGCGTTTTTCAAACGACTTTCCCTTAATAAGGGGATTAACTCCACTTTCTAATGAGCATTCCTAAGCCCTGCAAAGCAACGACATGACAGAATGCGCGTTAGTGTGATGCACATGTTTTGGCGCTGTTTAAATTGGCTTTACGCTTAGAGCTTTTTTTAGTCAAAATATGGCTTTTAAAAGCGCTGCCACGCTTAATCAAGTTTTTTTTAACTTTGAAACGCTTAGACGCGCCGCGATTAGTCTTCATTTTTGGCATGATTTTCTCCTTTCATAAGGTTAATACGATTAAAAGGCGGGTTATTTTCTTTGGTTTTCTTTTCGTTTTTGGGGGCTTCTTTAGCCTTAGGCACAAACATCCACGAAACGAAACGCCCCTCGGTTTTTGGCTCTTTTTCAGGGTTGGCTAAATCTTGCATCATCGTTTGGACTCTCAAAAGCACATCAAGCCCGGCTTTTGAGTTTTGGCTCTCCCTACCCTTTAAAACCACTTTGAATTTAACATGTTTATTGGCTTCAATAAATTCTCTCGCATGCTTGACTTTGTAGTTAATATCGTTTTGCGCGATTTGAGTGGAAAGCTTGATCTCTTTGATTTCAATTTGCTTTTGCTTTTTCTTGGCTTCCTTGATTTTCTTTTCATTTTGGTAGCGGAATTTATTGTAATCCATCACCTTACACACGGGAGGTTTCGCGCTCGCTGAAATCAAAACCAAATCCAAACCTAAATTTTGAGCGATATTGAGCGCTTCTTTGGAAGAAATGATCCCATACACTTCGCCATTATCACCCACGCAACGCACTTCTTTAAAATTAATGTCTCCGTTTAACAACACTTCGCTTCTACTCAAAAACTAACCTCTTGCATCTTAGATTCAACCATGTTTAAAAACTCCTTTAAGGGCATTTTATATTGAGCTTGTTTTTCTCTGTCTCTAATGGATAAAATTTCCGTCTCCACTTCCTCATTCCCTAACACTAAAATCATAGGGATTTTTTGCTTTTCGGCTAATCGCACTTTTTTATTCAAGCTGTCGTTTTTATCCAACACTTCTACAAAAATATCACGCTTTTTTAGTGCCTCTTTTAATTTCAAAGCAAAAACATGATGCTCTTCGTTAATGGGAATGAGAGCGATTTGAGTGGGTGCAACAAAGAAAGGGAAATTCCCCCCAAAATGTTCGCTCAAAATCGCAATAAACCTTTCAAACGAGCCTAAAATCGCCCTGTGGATCATCACCGGCTGTTCAGCGTGATTGTATTCATTAGTGAAAGCGAGTTTGAAGCGTTCAGGCAAATTCATATCCACTTGAATCGTGCCGCACTGCCACTTACGCTTCAAAGCGTCGGTGATTTTAATGTCAATCTTAGGCCCATAGAAAGCCCCTCCTCCTTCATCAATTTTATAATCAATGCGGTGCTCTTTTAGGGCTTCTTTTAAAGCGTTAGTGGCCTTTTCCCAAACTTCATCATCGCCTATGGATTTAGCCGGCCTTGTGGATAATTCCATTTCATAGCTAAAACCAAACGCTTTCATGATCTTATGCGTAAAATCTAAAATCGCGCTCACTTCGCTTTGGATCTGTTCAAAAGAGCAAAAAATATGCGCATCGTCTTGGGTAAATTCCCTAACCCTTAAAAGCCCATGCAACACGCCACTTTTTTCATGCCGATGCACCACGCCGTATTCATAAAACCTTAAAGGCAAATCTCTATAGCTGTGTAAAGCGCTTTGATAGACTTTAATATGCCCCACGCAATTCATAGGCTTTATGCCGTATTCTTGCTCATCAATCGTGGTGAAATACATGTTTTCTTTATAGTTGTCATAATGCCCGCTGATTTTCCACACATCGCTCTTTAAAATCTCAGGGCCTTTAACCGGCTCATAGCCTCTTAAAAGCAACGCTTTACTCAATAAATCTTCAATGCGTTTTCTGAGTCTTGCCCCTTTAGGCAGCCACAAGGGTAAGCCTGCCCCTATCTCATCATCAAAACTAAAAAGCCCTAGCTCCACGCCTAGCTTTCTGTGATCTCGTTTTTTCGCTTCTTCTATTTGGAAAAGATAGTCTTTTAAGCCCTCTTTGGTGGCAAAAGCGATGCCATAGATTCTAATGAGCATTTCATTGTTTTCATCGCCGCCCAAATAAGCCCCAGCCAGTTTAGTGAGCTTGAAATGGTTTAAAAAACGGGTGTTTGGGAGGTGTGGTCCCTTACACAAATCTTCAAACTCGCCTTGTTGGTATACGCCAAATTTATCGCCACTGATTTTACTCATGACCGCATGCTTTAATTCATCGCCCTTAAAACGCTCCAAAGCTTGCTCTCTGGTTAAAGTCTCTTTAGTGATAGCGAGCTTTGACTTCGCAAACTCTTTCATTTTCGCTTCAATTTTAGGCAAATCCTCTTCGCTGATTTTTGAAGAAGTCTTGAAATCGTAATAAAACCCCTCTTCTACCACAGGGCCTACAAAAAATTTCGCGTCCGGATAAAGGGCTTTCAAGCTTTGCGCGAGCAAATGCGGCGCATGAATGCCTGATCACCTCTAAAGCCAAAGGCGAATCATCAAAAAATATCGGCTCACTCCCTTTTAACGCTTTGATCCCATCGCTCAGTCCTAAGACTTTCGCGCTCTCTAAATCTATTATTTGCTCGTCTTTATAAACAGCAATCAATTCCGCACTCATTCTTTAAAACTTATGTTTCCTTTCTTCAAACCTTAAAATTTAGCAATCTTTTGAGCCAAACCCGCATTGCACTTGCGAATCCACTTTCTCAGCTTTAGGGTCGCTCATAGGCTTTAAACACGCTTGTAAAAACACCATACAAAGCAAATTCAATAACAACCGCCTATACAAAACTACCCTTTCTACTCAAAAATACCTAACTAACCGCCCATTATACAATAAAATCATAAACCAAAAAGAATACGCCCCTTATTAGAAAGCTTAGAATACAAACTAGCTCAAACTAAAGCTCTATCATGCTATCATTATTATATTTTATGTTTTAAGAGACTTAATGATAATTTTAAGGGAGTTTTGTGCGATATATCAAGTTTTTCAAAGAGTTAAACAATAAGAATGTGAATCTGGTTGGGGGCAAGAACGCTAGCATTGGCGAGATGTTTCAAGAATTAGTGCCAATTGGCATTAAAGTGCCTGATGGCTTTGCGATCACTAGCGAAGCGTATTGGTATCTTTTAGAGCAAGGGGGGGCTAAACAAAAAATCATAGAGCTTTTAGAAAATGTTGATGCCACGGAAATTGATGTGTTAAAAATCCGCTCCAAACAAATCAGAGAGCTTATTTTTGGCACGCCTTTTCCTAGCGATTTGAGAGATGAGATTTTTCAAGCTTATGAAATTTTAAGCCAGCAATATAACATGAAAGAAGCCGATGTGGCGGTAAGGAGTTCCGCTACTGCAGAAGATTTGCCGGACGCTTCTTTTGCCGGGCAGCAAGACACTTATTTAAACATTAAGGGTAAAACCGAATTGATCCACTATATCAAATCCTGTTTGGCGTCGCTTTTTACCGACAGAGCGATTAGCTATAGAGCGAGTCGTGGGTTTGATCATTTAAAAGTCGCCTTGAGTGTGGGGGTGCAAAAAATGGTGCGAGCGGATAAAGGCAGCGCGGGCGTGATGTTTTCTATTGACACTGAAACCGGTTTTAAAGACGCGGTGTTTATCACTTCAGCGTGGGGGTTAGGCGAAAATGTGGTGGGTGGCACGATAAACCCTGATGAATTTTATGTGTTTAAGCCCACTTTAGAGCAAAACAAACGCCCCATTATCAAACGCCAACTCGGCAATAAAACGCAAAAAATGGTCTATGCCCCAAGGGGTAGCGAACACCCCACTAGAAACATTAAAACCACCAAAAAAGAATGGCAATCCTTTTCATTGAGCGATGAAGACGTGCTGATTTTAGCCAAATACGCCATTGAAATTGAAAAACACTACTCTAAAGAAGCCAAACAATACCGCCCTATGGATATAGAATGGGCTAAAGATGGCGAGAGCGGGGAAATCTTTATCGTTCAAGCGCGCCCAGAAACCGTTCAAAGCCAAAAAAGTAAAGAAGAAAATCAAGTCTTTGAAAAATTCAAATTCAAAAACCCTAACGAAAAAAAGAAATTATCTTACAAGGCAGAGCGATTGGGAGTAAAATTGGCTCAGGGAAAGTGCGTATCATCAATGACTTGGAGCACATGAATTCTTTTAAAGAGGGCGAAATTTTAGTTACAGACAATACCGATCCGGATTGGGAGCCTTGCATGAAAAAAGCGAGCGCAGTTATCACCAATCGTGGGGGGCGCACTTGCCATGCCGCTATTGTAGCGAGAGAAATTGGCGTGCCAGCTATTGTTGGGGTGAGCGGAGCGACTGATAGCCTTTATACCGGCATGGAAATCACGGTTTCTTGCGCTGAGGGCGAAGAGGGCTATGTGTATGCAGGCATTTATGAGCATGAAATTGAAAGGGTGGAGCTTTCTAACATGCAAGAAACGCAAACAAAAATTTACATTAACATTGGAAACCCTGAAAAAGCCTTTAGCTTTTCTCAGCTTCCTAATCATGGCGTAGGGCTGGCCAGAATGGAAATGATTATTTTAAATCAAATCAAAGCCCACCCCTTAGCTTTAGTGGATTTGCACCACAAAAAAAGCGTGAAAGAAAAAAATGAAATTGAAAACCTTATGGCAGGCTATGCTAACCCTAAGGATTTTTTTGTGAAAAAAATCGCTGAAGGCATTGGCATGATCAGCGCGGCGTTTTACCCTAAACCTGTCATTGTAAGGACTAGCGATTTCAAATCCAACGAATACATGCGTATGCTTGGCGGCTCTAGCTATGAGCCTAATGAAGAAAACCCCATGCTTGGTTATAGGGGGGCTAGTCGGTATTATTCAGAAAGTTATAATGAAGCGTTTTCATGGGAATGTGAAGCCTTAGCGCTAGTAAGGGAAGAAATGGGCTTAACGAACATGAAAGTGATGATCCCCTTTTTGCGAACCATTGAAGAGGGTAAAAAAGTCCTAGAAATCTTAAGAAAAAACAATTTAGAATCCGGTAAAAACGGGCTTGAAATTTATATCATGTGTGAATTGCCGGTGAATGTCATTTTGGCTGATGATTTCTTGAGCTTGTTTGATGGCTTTTCTATTGGATCAAACGATTTAACCCAGCTCACTTTAGGCGTGGATAGAGACAGCGAGTTAGTCAGCCATGTCTTTGATGAAAGGAATGAAGCGATGCTAAAAATGTTTAAAAAAGCGATTGAAGCTTGTAAAAGGCACAACAAATATTGCGGGATTTGCGGGCAAGCCCCAAGCGATTACCCTGAAGTAACAGAGTTTTTAGTCAAAGAGGGCATCACTTCCATTTCTTTAAACCCTGATAGCGTGATCCCCACTTGGAACGCTGTAGCCAAGTTAGAAAAAGAGTTGAAAGAACATGGCTTAACTTGATAATAAATGGGTTAATTTAACTTGAGTGGGTTTTTTCGTATTAGTTTCCATGATATAATTTTGAAAGGTGAGATTGTTTTTTGAAAAAAGGTTGGTAATGGAATCAGTAAAAACAGGAAAAACAAATAAGGTTGGCAAGAACACAGAGACAGCTAACGCAAAGGCAAATAAAGAGACTCATTTTAAACAAGCGAGCGCCATTACAAATATGATCAGATCAATTGGTGGGTTTTTTACAAAGATCGCAAAGAAAGTTAGAGGACTTGTAAAAAAACACCCCAAGAAAAGCAGGGCGGCATTAGTAGTATTGACCCATGTTGCGTGCAGGAAAGCGAAAGAATTAGACGATAAAGTCCAAGATAAATCCAAACAAGCTGAAAAAGAAAATCAAATCAATTGGTGGAAATATTCAGGATTAACAATAGCGACAAGTTTATTGTTAGCCGCTTGTAGCGTTGGTGATACTGATAAACAGATAGAGTTAGAACAAGAAAAACAGGAGGCAAATAAGAGTGGGATAGAGTTAGAACAAGAAAAACAGGAGGCAAATAAGAGTGGGATAGAGTTAGAACAGCAAAGACAGAAAACAGAACAAGAAAGACAGAAGACAAATAAGAGTGGGATAGAGTTAGAACAAGAAAGACAGAAAACAAACAAGAGTGGGATAGAACTCGCTAATAGTCAAATAAAAGCAGAACAAGAAAGACAAAAGACAGAACAAGAAAAACAAAAAGCAAATAAGAGTGCGATAGAGTTAGAACAGCAAAAACAAAAGACAATTAATACACAAAGAGATTTGATTAAAGAACAGAAAGATTTCATTAAAGAAACAGAACAAAATTGCCAAGAAAAACATGGCCAATTGTTTATTAAAAAAGCAAGAATTAAGACCGGTATTACTACTGGTATTGCTATAGAAATAGAAGCTGAATGCAAAACCCCTAAACCTGCAAAAACCAATCAAACCCCTATCCAGCCAAAACACCTCCCCAACTCTAAACAACCCCGCTCTCAAAGAGGATCAAAAGCGCAAGAGTTTATCGCTTATTTGCAAAAAGAGCTAGAATCTCTGCCCTATTCACAAAAAGCTATCGCTAAACAAGTGAATTTTTATAAACCAAGTTCTATCGCTTATTTAGAACTAGATCCTAGAGATTTTAACGCTACAGGAGAATGGCAAAAAGAAAATCTAAAAATACGCTCTAAAGCTCAAGCTAAAATGCTTGAAATGAGGCATTTGAAACCAGACCCACAAGCCCACCTTTCAACCTTTCAAAGCTTTTCAATCATTCAAAACATCGTTGCTGATATTAATAAAGAAATAGAAGCAGCTGCTAATACCGAGAAAAAAGTAGAAAAAGCGGGTTATGGTTATAGTAAAAGGATGTAGCGATTAAAAACATTACACCAAGTTTTTAATTATCTGTCGGCTTTTAATTTTTTATGGTATGGTGGCGTTATTTGACAATAAAAGAGAACCTTTTTAAAAGCTTAAACTCCCTAAAGTAAGGTAAAACTTACAAATGGAGGTTAAAACGCGCAATAAAACTCCAAAGAGCCGACTTTTTTAATCGTAATTTGCTTATGGTTTAATAAAGTTTCTAAATGTTTAAAGGTGTTAGGATCTAAGATTAGGGGGGCTTCTTCTGTGCTTAAAGGGCGTCTGGAAATTAAAGCGAGCAATTCGTCCGCATCGCAAGAAATCAATTTTTTAGCTTGAGTAATGGATCGTTTAGGCAAACTCACGCAAAGCCCTTCAAAAAATAAAGAACATTTTAATAATTCATCTTCGCTTAATTTAGGGGCTTTAAAGCTTGAGGGTCTGTCTATGGTGCTTAAATCCACTCTAGCGATATTGATTTGTTTTAAAAAGGAGGCGATGAGTTTTAAGTTGTTCGCACTATCATTCACGCCCTTAATTAACAACACTTCAGCCACCAGTTGCCCTTGATAAATTTGAGAAAAGCTCAAAATCCCCTCTAAAATTTTGTTAATGTCTTTAGAATAGGGTTTATCCACTCTTTCAAAGGCTTTCAAATCAATAGCGTCTAAAGAAAATTTAACGATGTCAAATTCCTTTAAGGCTTGCTGGACTTTTGGCTCATAAAAGAGCGATCCGTTGCTTAAAATCAAAGTTTTAACGCCCTTTAAAAAAGGCTTGACGCTTTGGATAAGCTCTAATAAATGAGGGTATAGCGTGGGTTCGCCATTAGCGGTAATGGTTAAAACATCAATGGGGGTAGCAAGGTTGTTTAGGGCGTTTTGAATGGCGTTAATCAAGGTTTCCACTTTGATCACTTCTTCCATGCACTCAATGGGCTTGGCTTTACCCAACTCGCAATAAATGCAATTGTAATTGCATTGTTTTTTAGAAGGCGATAGATCCACGCCCAAAGACTTCCCAAAACGCCTGGATAAAACAGGTCCAAAAACGACAGGCGGATTTTCTTTAGCCATTCTATTCCTCTAAAAACACACGCTCTTTGCATTTGATGCACTCATGCGCCTTTTTTTGCGATAGATCCTTTCACTCATCAAATAATGGCATTTCTCGCAATGTTTGTTGATGGGCTTATGGTTGGATAAAAAATTACATTTAGGGTAATTGTTGCAGCCATAAAACGAGCCTTTCTTACTCCTTTTTAAGGCAATATCCCCCCGCATTCTGGGCATTTCACGCCTTCTATTACTTCTTTTGCGTTAGGGGTGTTTTTTAACGATTTAGTGTTTTTGCATTCAGGGTAGTTGTTGCAAGCTAAAAACGCCCCGTTTCTGCTGAATTTTTGCACCATTTCCCCTCCGCATTTTTCACACAATTCTTGATTGGCTCCATCGTGAGCGTTTTCAGTTTGTTTGACATATTTGCATTTAGGGTAATTGTTGCAAGCGATAAACTCCCCATAACGGCTATTTTTTTTGACTAATTCCCCTCCGCATTTAGGGCATGATTGACCGGTTTTTTCATGCACTTTTTGAGAGATGATATTCTTTTTCCCGGCTTCAATTTTATCCATAAAAGGGTAGTAAAAGTCCTTTAAGACTTGTTGGTAGTCGGCTTTATTTTGAGCGATATTGTCCAGTTCCTCTTCTAAAGAAGCGCTGAATTTGGAATCCACGATTTCTTCAAAATGCTTTTCTAAAATTTCTATCACCTTAAAAGCGCTCTCTAAAGCGCTGATTTGCTTTTTTTCTACCTTGATGTAGTCTCTGTTTTGCAAAAGTGCAATCGTTGGGGCGTAGGTGCTGGGCCTGCCTATGCCTAAACTTTCTAAAACTTTAATCAAGCTCGCTTCTGAATAGCGCGCTGGAGGCTCTGTAACATGAGTGTTGCTCTCTAGTTTTTCTAATTTAATGGGATCATTTTCTTTCAAATTGGGGAGCAATTTGTCCTTATCGTCATTGCCTAAAATTTTATAATAGCCATCAAAAAGGAGTTTTCTCCCACTCGCTTTAAACTCGCCTTTTTCGCAAGCCACAACCACGCTTTGGCTTTCAAAAAGAGCGTCTTGCATTTGAGAAGCTAAAAAGCGTTTGTAAATTAAGGTATAGAGCTTTAATTCTTCAGGATTAAGGTAGTCTTTTAAAGCGTTTGGCTCTAAAATAATAGAAGTGGGCCTGATCGCTTCATGGGCTTCTTGGGCGTTTTTATTCTTGCTGGAATAGACTTTGGCTTTAGGGGGTAAGTAGTCTTTGCCATAGTCTTTTAAAATCTTATTCCTCGCTTCTTCTAAAGCCTCTTTAGCGATATTCAAGCTATCGGTCCTCATGTAAGTGATCACGCCCATAACGCCTTGCGGGGTGGCTACGCCTTCATATAATTTTTGAGCGATGCTCATGGTTTTTGTGGGCGAAAAGCCTAAAAGACTGGAAGCGCTTTGCTGTAAAGTAGAAGTCATGAAAGGGGGCGGTGTGGGGGATTTTTTGGACTTTTTAATAATGCTAGAAATAATATAGCTTTCTTTTTCCAATTCGCTTTTAATCTCATGGGCTTTTTTTCATCAATCAACTCTTGGGCTTTGAGTTTGTTGCCCTTATAGCTGATGAGTTGCGCTTCTAAATGCGACTCAAAGTAAGCGTCTAGCGTGAAGTAGGTTAGAGGCTTAAAGGCTTTGATTTCCCTTTCTTTATCAATCACAAGCTTTAAAGCCGCACTCTGCACCCGTCCAGCGCTCAAACCTTTAGTGATTTTTGATGAAATCAACGAGCTGAGCTTAAAACCCACGATTCGATCTAAAAAGCGTCTGGCTTGTTGGGCATTGACCTTAGACATGTCAATTTTTCGTGGGGTTTTTAGAGCGTTTAAAATCGCATTTTGCGTGATCTCATGAAAAACAATCCTAGGATAGCTCTCCAATTTCCCCCCAATCAAACATGCCACATGATAGCCTATCGCCTCCCTTCTCTGTCTTCATCGGTAGCGATATAAGTAATAGATGCCTTTTTAGAAAGCTCTATGATCTGTTTGACAAGCTCTTTGTGGTCTTTATCCACGACATAATTAGGAGTGAAGCCTGTTTCATCAATCTTAATGCCTAAAGCGAATTTGGATAAATCCCTAACATGCCCTTTAGAGGCGATGACTTCGTAATTTTTATCCAAAAAATTTTTAATGGTTTTGGCTTTTGCGGGGGATTCTACAATAATAAGGTGCTTCATGGAACGCCTTTAATGGAATGTTTATACCTATTAATGAATGATTGTAGCATAGAATTTTGACTAAACGATTCATTAAACCATAAAAACCATAACAGCGTTAAAAATCAAAGAGTTGGAACACCCTTTGCTTGACTAACAGCAAATATCTATGCAAAGGATGCAAACATGAGTTTTAGGATAAATACCAATATCGCCGCTTTAACTTCTCATGCGGTAGGGGTTCAAAACAACAGAGACCTTTCAAGCTCGCTTGAAAAGTTAAGCTCAGGGCTTAGGATCAATAAAGCCGCTGACGATTCTAGTGGGATGGCGATCGCTGATAGCTTAAGGAGTCAAAGTGCGAATTTGGGTCAAGCGATCCGCAACGCTAATGACGCTATTGGTATGGTTCAAACCGCTGATAAAGCGATGGATGAGCAAATCAAAATCTTAGACACCATTAAAACCAAAGCCGTTCAAGCCGCTCAAGACGGGCAAACTTTAGAAAGCCGAAGAGCGCTCCAGAGCGATATTCAAAGGTTGTTAGAAGAACTAGACAATATCGCTAACACCACAAGCTTTAACGGCCAACAAATGCTTTCAGGAAGTTTTTCTAACAAAGAATTTCAAATTGGCGCGTATTCTAACACCACGGTTAAGGCGTCTATTGGCTCAACGAGTTCGGATAAGATTGGGCATAGTCGCATGGAAACCTCTTCTTTTAGCGGTGAAGGCATGCTCGCTAGTGCAGCGGCGCAAAACTTGACTGAAGTGGGATTGAATTTCAAACAAGTCAATGGCGTGAATGATTATAAGATTGAAACCGTGCGCATTTCTACAAGCGCAGGCACTGGGATTGGAGCGTTAAGCGAAATCATCAATCGTTTTTCTAACACTTTAGGCGTTAGGGCTTCTTATAATGTCATGGCTACCGGCGGCACTCCCGTGCAATCAGGAACCGTGAGGGATCTTACCATTAATGGCGTGGAGATCGGAACGGTGAATGATGTGCATAAAAACGACGCTGACGGGAGATTGATTAATGCGATCAACTCCGTCAAAGACAGGACCGGCGTGGAAGCGAGCTTGGATATTCAAGGGCGCATTAACTTGCACTCCATTGACGGGCGCGCGATTTCTGTGCATGCAACGAGCGCGAGCGGTCAGGTTTTTGGGGGAGGGAATTTTGCAGGGATTTCTGGGACACAGCATGCGGTTATTGGGCGCTTAACCTTAACTAGGACCGACGCTAGAGACATCATTGTGAGCGGCGTGAATTTTAGCCATGTGGGCTTTCATTCCGCTCAAGGGGTGGCAGAATACACCGTGAATTTGAGAGCGGTTAGGGGCATTTTTGATGCGAATGTGGCTTCCGCAGCCGGAGCGAACGCTAATGGCGCGCAAGCGGAAACCAATTCTCAAGGTATAGGGGCTGGGGTAACAAGCCTTAAAGGGGCGATGATTGTGATGGATATGGCAGATTCTGCGCGCACGCAATTAGACAAGATCCGATCGGATATGGGTTCGGTGCAAATGGAATTGGTTACCACCATTAATAATATTTCTGTAACCCAAGTGAATGTCAAAGCGGCTGAGTCTCAAATCAGAGATGTGGATTTTGCTGAAGAGAGCGCGAACTTTTCTAAATACAATATTTTGGCGCAAAGCGGGAGTTTTGCTATGGCGCAAGCGAATGCGGTGCAACAAAATGTCTTAAGGCTTTTACAATAACAGCCCTTAATTCAAATGGGCGTAGCCCTTTTTATAAGTTATTTTTATAAGTTAGAATGATGGATATTTATCAAAAAAACTTTGCAAGCTCTTTTCAAAAAAGACCCTCTTTTGTTCGCAAAGCTCAAAGCCGTTAAAGAAAACAAAAAATACGAAGTGTTTTTAGGGAGTGATAGCGCGAATTTCAACCTCTTAGATAAAGAAACAAACACGCCCTTATTTGAAAAAAGCCCGCTAGATTCAAGCTTAGAGCTATACAAAAATAGCGAAATTTACATGCTTTATCCTTATTTGTATTATTTTGGTTTGGGTAATGGGGTGTTTTATCGCTTGCTTTTAGGTAATGGCAATTTAAAGCGCTTGGTGGTCATTGAGCCTGAAATAGAAATTATTTTCATCGTGTTAAATCTCTTGGATTTTTCCACTGAGATTTTAGAAAATCGTTTGATTTTGTTGCATGCGAGTTTTTGCAATTACAACATGATCGCTTCATTGTTTGATATGGATAAAAAATCTCGTTTATACGCAAGAATGTATGATTTAAAACTTTTTAACGCTTATTATGAACGATACTCTCATCAAATGATAGGAATCAACCAGCATTTCACGCACGCTTTAGAGCATGGCGCTATTAGCGTGGGCAATGACGCTAAAGACGCGCTCATAGGCATCAAACAGCATGCCGCTAATTTGCCTGAAGTCATCAAAAGCCCTAGTTTAGTGGATTTTGTGAACGCTTTAAAAAACAGAGACACCGCTATCATTGTTTCAACCGGGCCCAGTTTGAACAAGCAGCTCCCCCTTTTAAAAGAAATCGCTCCTTACGCCACGCTTTTTTGCATAGACGCTTCTTTCCCTATTCTAGCCAGAGCCGGTATCAAGCCTGATATTGTGCTGTCTTTAGAAAGGGTGGATTTAACGGCGAAATTCTACGAAGAAACCCCTTAGATTTTCAAGAAGGCGTTATTTTTGCTCTGACTTCCATTGTGCATAAACGATTGATTAGGGCGATTAAAAAGGGGGTTAAGCAATTCAGTTTCCGCCCCTTTGGTTATACTAACCTTTTTGATTTGCACCAGTATGGCTATGTGGGCATAGGCATGAGCGCAGCGAACATGGCGTATGAATTAGTGGTGCATTCTCGTTTCAAAAGGTGCGTGCTTATCGGGCAAGATTTGAGCTTTTCACAAAGCGGTAACAGCCATGCTAGTGGGGCGATTTATGGCGACAGAGAGATCAAGCCTAAAAAAGATAAAGATAAGATCTTTATAGAAAAATACGGAGGTAATGGGGAAGTAGAGACCACTTTAGTGTGGAAACTTTTCTTAGAATTTTTTGAAAAAGATATTTTTAACACGCCCTATAAACTAGAAGTCATTAACGCTACTGAAGGGGGGCTAGGATTAAAGGGACTAAAGAAATGCCCTTTAAAGAAGTGTGCGAAAAAATAGACAAATCCAAGCCAAAGCCTCCTATCAATCTTATTTATCCCACTCAATCAGAACAGGCTAAAAATTTAAAGATCGCCAAGCAAAAATGCGAAGAGATCATCAAATACGCCAATGAGAAAAAAACGCAAGTTGAAGGAGCGTTTTTAAAGGTGGCAGAGTTTTTAGAAAAAGTGGAAAAGCTTCATGAAGAAAAAAATTAGAAGAAGTTGGATTTTAAGGAATTAGAAAATTTGAGCGCTGAAATTGATAACATTAAAGAACTTTTTGACGACAAGCGATTCAATTCGTATTTTATGGATGCGATACAATCTTACATCTTCCACCAGGAATTGCATATCGCTGAAATCGTGTGCAAGAAAACGAATAATGAAGACGGATTAAGGGCTAAGCAATTAGAATACATTTACGCGCACAAATACTGGCTTTTTAGTTTAGCGGGTGGGATGGATTGCGTGATAGAAGCGATCAAAATGGCTTTGAAAGAGTGGTAAAACCCCTTTTTAAGCGTATGTGTCTAGGCTGGAATAAATTTTAGGGGTGTTTTCGCCATCAACAAGATTTTTCTCAACTTGGGATCTATCTTTAATCTCGCCGTCGTTATTGATAGCGTTTAAAGCTTGTAACCTGTCAAAATCAGGGGCGTTTGGCGTATTATCTTGGCTGAAACCATCTTGAATATTGCTTTGTTGTAAATCCTGCTCTGCTTGATTCCTGTCCTTTATGGTTGCGTCATTATTGATATTGTTCAAGGTTTGGAGCTGCGTGAAATTAGGGGTGTAATGGGTGTTGATGGTCATGTTTTATCCTTTTTAGCTTTTTACACGCTCAATCGTGGATCATCATTATAGCAATAATCCATTAAATCGCCCAATCGTAAAACCTTGCATGAGTTTTCAATCAAATCAAAAACTTCCATGAGTTTAGAAAGCTCTCTGTGGTAGGCAAAAATCCCACACCCCTTAATGAAAACAAAATATTTTTTGCTCTCTTGTAATTGGCGTAAAATTTCTGTATCCGCTCTTTCTTGCCAGCTGTCATAATCTTTGGGGTTAAAAATCGTTACTTCTTCGCCCAAAGAACGATACCCTAAATAATCTCTAGGGAGCAATCGGTTGTGGCGCAAGGAATACGCCAAACTATAAGGAGGGCGTGCGTAAGCGATGAATTTAGCGTCCAAAAACTCCCGATACACGCTCGCATGAATGGGCGAATCCAAGCTCGCTTCTTTCCAGCGGTAATCTATCTTGTCATGTAAGACCAGTAAGGTGTTTTCATTCAATTGATCAAAAACAGCGTTTTTTTTATTGATCACAAACTGATTTGCACCAATGCGCGCCGAAATGGAGCCTTGATAAAGCCCAAAAAAACCCTTTCTAAACATGGATAATGAAATGCTTTGGAGCGAATGAATCAGATTGCTGTCAATGCCTCTTGTGTGTGTGTTCATGTTTATCATGATAACAAGTTTTTTTAATAAAAGGTATTAGTTGCCCAACAGATCTAAATTAAATCAACTCTATAAAAAATCCTAATTTAATGCTAGTAAATAAATTTAGTGATATAGACTAAAGTTTAAAGAAAAATCAGGTAATTTTTATCACTTTTTCAAAACAAGTGATAGATTATTAACTTTTTGCGCTATAATGCGAGAGTTCTTTCATCAAGAATGGTGATTGACGAGATTTTTCAAATAATGATGTTAAGAAGAATTAAAGTAGGTTCTGATTTGAATAAAAAAGAGAGTTTGTTAGATGCGTTTGTTAAAACCTATCTGCAGATTTTAGAACCCATTAGCTCTAAACGCTTAAAAGAGTTGGCAAACTTGAAAATATCTTGGCGCGACGATCAGGAATTATTTTCAAATCCTTTCTAAAGAAGGCATGCTCCATCAAGCCCATTCTAGCGGCGCTAGATTGCCCACTTTTAAGGCGTTTGAAAACTATTGGCACAAGTCGTTGCGCTTTGAAGTTTTAAAGGTGAATGAAAAACGCTTAAAAAGTGCGAGTGAAAATTTTGGGCTTTTCACGCTATTAAAAAAACCCAGTTTGGAGCGTTTAGAAAGAGTCATTGAGTGCAAAAAACGCTTTTTGATTTTGGACTTTTTGGCGTTTTCTTGCGCACTGAGTTACAGCGTTAAAATGGAAAAGTTTTTATTAGAGCTTGTGGGCAAAAGCGTTAAAGAAGTGCGCTCCATCGCTGCTTCTGTCAATGCGTTGAGTTTGGCTAGGCAATTAGAGCGTTTGGAGTATTCCAGTGCGCAAATCACACGCTTTAATCTGATGGGGTTAAAAACGCTTTTAAACAGCCCTTTATTTTTTGACATTTTAGAGGGTAAGGTTTTGGAGCGTTTCAAAAAAGGGTTGCATTTTATAGAGCCTGATTGCATGCTAGTAACACGCCCTATAGAATTTCAAAACGAGCAAGCGCAACTGCTTTGCGTGGGGAAATTGGAATGCGACTATGAAGCGGTTTTTTCAAACGATTTCTGAGGAGGAATAATGAAAGATGAACACAACCAAGAACACGATTATTTAAGCCAAAAAGAGCCAGAGTCTTATCAAAAGGCTTGCACTTGCAAAGAACAACAAGGTGGAGAAAAGCAAGAAGCGGGCGAAAAAGAAGGCGAGATCAAGGAAGATTTTGAGCTTAAGTATAAAGAAATGCACGAAAAATACTTGAGAGTGCATGCGGATTTTGAAAATGTGAAAAAGCGCTTAGAAAGAGACAAGAGCATGGCGTTAGAGTATGCGTATGAAAAAATCGCATTAGATCTATTGCCAGTGATTGATGCGCTTCTTGGGGCTTACAAGAGCGCTGTAGAAGTGGATAAAGAGAGCGCTTTAACCAAAGGCTTGGAGCTTACGATGGAAAAGTTGCATGAAGTTTTGGCAAGGCATGGCATTGAGGGGATTGAATGCTTGGAAGAATTTGATCCTAATTTCCACAATGCAATCATGCAAGTCAAAAGCGAAGAAAAAGAAAACGGGAAAATCGTGCAAGTTTTGCAACAGGGCTACAAGTATAAAGGTAGGGTTTTAAGGCCGGCAATGGTGAGCATTGCTAAAAACGATTAAAAACATTTATTTTAAAAGAAAGGATAACACATGGGAAAAGTTATTGGAATTGATTTAGGGACAACCAACTCCGCAATGGCGGTGTATGAAGGCAATGAAGCAAAGATTATTGCGAATAAAGAGGGTAAAAACACCACTCCTTCTATTGTGGCTTTTACGGATAAGGGCGAGATTTTAGTGGGCGAGAGCGCCAAAAGACAAGCGGTAACCAACCCAGAAAAAACCATTTATTCTATTAAAAGAGTCATGGGTTTGATGTTTAATGAAGATAAGGCTAAAGAAGCCGAAAAACGCTTGCCTTATAAGATTGTGGATAGGAATGGGGCTTGTGCGATTGAGATTTCGGGTAAAGTTTATACCCCTCAAGAGATTTCAGCCAAAATTTTAATGAAGCTCAAAGAAGACGCTGAAAGTTATTTAGGCGAGAGCGTTACTGAAGCGGTGATCACGGCTCCGGCTTATTTTAACGACAGCCAAAGGAAAGCGACTAAAGAAGCCGGCACGATTGCAGGGCTTAATGTTTTAAGGATTATTAATGAGCCTACCAGTGCGGCGTTAGCTTACGGCTTGGATAAAAAAGAGAGCGAAAAAATCATGGTTTATGATTTGGGTGGGGGGACTTTTGACGTTACGTGTTAGAAACAGGCGATAATGTCGTAGAAGTTTTAGCCACAGGGGGCGATGCGTTTTTAGGGGGCGATGATTTTGACAATCGTGTGATTGATTTCTTAGCGGCTGAGTTTAAAAGCGAAACGGGCATTGAAATTAAAAACGATGTGATGGCGTTGCAACGCCTGAAAGAAGCGGCTGAAAACGCTAAAAAAGAACTGAGCTCTGCGATGGAGACTGAAATCAATTTGCCCTTTATCACCGCAGACGCTACCGGGCCTAAACACTTGGTTAAAAAACTCACTAGGGCTAAATTTGAAAGCTTGACAGAAGATCTCATGGAAGAAACGATTTCTAAAATTGAAAGCGTGATCAAAGACGCGGGGCTAACCAAAAATGAGATTTCAGAAGTGGTGATGGTGGGAGGCTCTACTCGTATCCCTAAAGTCCAAGAAAGGGTGAAAGCGTTTATTAATAAAGATTTGAATAAAAGCGTCAATCCTGATGAGGTCGTAGCGGTGGGAGCGAGCATTCAAGGGGGCGTGTTAAAAGGCGATGTGAAAGATGTGCTTTTATTAGATGTTACGCCCTTAAGCCTTGGGATTGAAACTTTAGGGGGCGTGATGACTAAAGTGATTGATAGAGGCACGACCATTCCTGCGAAAAAATCTCAAGTGTTCTCAACCGCTGAAGACAACCAGCCCGCTGTGTCCATTATGGTTTTACAGGGCGAAAGGGAATTGGCAAGGGATAATAAATCTTTGGGTAAATTTGATTTGCAAGGCATCGCTCCCGCTCCAAGAGGCGTGCCGCAAATTGAAGTAACCTTTGATATTGACGCTAACGGGATTTTAACCGTGTCAGCGCAAGATAAAAATACCGGTAAAAGCCAAGAGATTAAAATTTCTGGTTCTAGCGGGTTGTCTGATAGCGAGATTGAAAAAATGGTGAAAGACGCTGAATTGCACAAAGAAGAAGACGCTAGGAAAAAAGAAGTGATTGAAGCGAGAAACCATGCCGATAGCTTAGCGCACCAAACCCAAAAGAGCCTTGATGAGCATAAAACGAATTTGAATGAAAACGACGCTAACGAGATCCAAAACGCCATTAACGCTCTTAAAGATTGCATCAAGAACGATAACGCTACTAAAACGGAGCTTGAAGACAAAACCAAATTATTAGCGCAAGCGGCTCAAAAGTTAGGCGAAGCCATGGCGAATAAAAACAACGCCGAGCAGCCCAAGAAAAAAGACGATGATGTGATTGATGCGGAAGTGGAATAAAATTTAAATGCGCTTAAAAACTTCTTTCAAGCGAGCGGTTTTAATCAAAACCTGCTTGCTTTTCTCATTTTTATCAACTGAATATTGATTGCAAAATCTAACAAACACTCAAAGCGTTTTTTAATCCAAATATCAAAGCTTGATTTTAACCAAACGATAGCTTTTTCAATCAAAATAAAGCCTTTTTTGACCAAATCCCTTGACTTCTCTCTCTCGTATAATAAATAATTTAATAAGGAGAGTGATGGCTACAAGCGTTATTTTAAGAAAAAATAACCTTACTAAAAAAGGATTGGTGGGGTTTTCTTGGACAACTTTATTTTTTGGTTTTTTGGTGCCTGCTATTAGGGGAGATGTAGGATGGGCAGTACTCATGCTGATTGCTCAAACTTTCTCTCTTGGTCTAGCCAATATAGTATTTGCCTTTATCTATAATAAAAAATACACAACCAAACTTTTAGAAGATAATTATGAGCCTATGGATGAATATTCTAGTGGGGTGTTACGAGCAAAAGGCATTATTTATTAGAAATCAAAAAGTTTTGTTGCGTTTAAGCGGTGTCTAAAAGCGTGTATTTTTCAATACCAACATGCTTTTTTAAAAGTTTGTAAGCATAATCCACTAAATAAGGTGGCGTGCAGTAAGCTCCTAAATCCACTCTCTTGTTTGGTTAAATGTTTAGTGGTTCTAATCAAAATCCCTTATTCCATTTAACGAGTTTAGGCATAATCGCAAAATTGAATTTTATTGTTTGTTATAGGAGGAATGATGATTATCACCACAATGCAAGACGCCATAGGCCGCACTCCCGTTTTTAAATTCACTAACAAGGATTACCCCATTCCGTTAAATTCCGCCATTTACGCCAAGCTAGAACATTTAAACCCGGGAGGGAGCGTTAAAGATCGCTTAGGCCAATACCTTATAGAAGAAGGGTTTAAAACTGGCAAAATCACTTCTAAAACAACCATCATTGAGCCTACCGCAGGCAATACCGGCATCGCTCTAGCCCTAGTTGCACTCAAGCACCATCTCAAAACCATCTTTGTTGTCCCGGAAAAATTCAGCACAGAAAAACAACAAATCATGAGAGCTTTGGGGGCTTTAGTAATCAACACGCCTACTAGCGAGGGGATTTCTGGCGCCATTAAAAAAAGTAAAGAGTTAGCCGAAAGTATCCCTGATAGCTATTTGCCCTTGCAATTTGAAAACCCTGATAATCCCGCAGCCTACTACCACACCCTAGCCCCTGAGATTGTCCAAGAATTAGGCACAAATCTTACGAGCTTTGTAGCCGGGATAGGGAGTGGTGGCACTTTTGCTGGCACGGCTAGGTATTTGAAAGAGCGCATCCCTAATATTCGCTTGATTGGGGTGGAGCCGGAGGGTTCTATTTTGAATGGAGGCGAGCCTGGGCCTCATGAGATTGAGGGCATTGGCGTGGAGTTCATCCCTCCTTTTTTCGCAAACTTGGATATTGATGGCTTTGAAACGATTTCAGATGAAGAGGGTTTTAGCTACACTAGGAAATTAGCCAAGAAAAACGGCTTATTAGTGGGGAGCTCTAGCGGGGCAGCTTTTGTGGCAGCATTGAAAGAAGTGCAACGCCTCCCCGAAGCGCAGCCAGGTTTTAACCATTTTCCCGGATGTTGCCGATCGTTATCTTTCTAAAGGTATTTATTTATAAAAATTCAATAAAAAAGGAAAAACCATACGCATGCAAACCAAATTAATCCATGGGGGCATTAGTGAGGACGCCACAACGGGGGCGGTGAGCGTGCCTATTTATCAAACTTCCACCTACCGCCAAGACGCTATAGGCCGCCATAAAGGCTATGAATACTCTCGCTCAGGCAACCCCACGCGCTTTGCTTTAGAAGAACTCATCGCTGATTTAGAAGCGGGGGTTAAGGGGTTTGCTTTCGCCTCTGGTTTAGCTGGGATTCACGCCGTTTTTTCCCTCTTGCAACCAGGCGATCATGTGTTATTGGGCGATGATGTTTATGGGGGGACTTTCCGTTTGTTTAACAAAGTGCTTGTCAAAAACGGGCTTTCATGCACCATTATAGACACTAGCGACATATCCCAAATCAAAAAGACTATCAAACCCAACACCAAAGCCCTTTATTTAGAAACCCCTAGTAACCCCTTGCTTAAAATCACGGATTTAGCGCAATGCGCTGGTGTCGCTAAAGATCATGGTTTGCTCACTATCGTGGATAACACCTTTGCCACCCCCTATTGCCAAAACCCGCTTCTTTTGGGGGCGGACATTGTAGCGCATAGCGGCACAAAATACTTAGGCGGTCATAGCGATGTGGTCGCCGGGCTTGTAACCACCAATAATGAAGCGCTAGCCCAAGAGATCGCTTTTTTCCAAAACGCTATCGGTGGGGTTTTAGGCCCTCAAGACAGCTGGCTGTTGCAAAGAGGGATTAAAACGCTGGGATTGCGCATGGAAGCCCATCAAAAAAACGCCCTTTGCGTGGCTGAATTTTTAGAAAAACACCCTAAAGTAGAAAGGGTTTATTACCCGGGCCTTCCCACTCACCCTAACCACGATCTAGCCAAAAAACAGATGCGCGGCTTTAGCGGGATGCTCTCTTTCACCCTCAAAAATGACAGCGAGGCGGCTCTTTTTGTAGAAAGCCTTAAACTATTCATTTTAGGCGAGAGTTTAGGCGGGGTGGAAAGTTTGGTGGGGATTCCGGCATTTATGACCCATGCGTGTATCCCTAAAGCGCAACGAGAAGCTGCAGGGATTAGAGATGGCTTGGTGCGCTTGTCTGTGGGGATTGAGCATGAACAGGATTTGTTAGAAGATTTAGAGCAAGCGTTCGCTAAAATAGGCTAAAGTTTCATTACAATTTATGAATGAAGGAGTTAAAAACATGAAAACGCCAAAAATGAATGTAGAGAGTTTCAATTTAGATCACACCAAAGTCAAAGCCCCTTATGTACGCATCGCTGATCGCAAAAAGGGCGTTAATGGGGATGTGATTGTCAAATACGATGTGCGCTTCAAACAACCCAACCAAGATCACATGGACATGCCTAGCCTACACTCTTTAGAGCATTTAGTCGCTGAGATCATCCGCAACCATGCCAATTATGTCGTGGATTGGTCGCCTATGGGTTGCCAAACGGGATTTTATCTCACGGTGTTAAACCATGACAATTACACAGAGGTTTTAGAGGTTTTAGAAAAGACGATGCAAGATGTGTTAAAGGCTAAAGAAGTGCCTGCGAGCAATGAAAAGCAATGCGGTTGGGCGGCTAACCACACTTTAGAGGGTGCTAAGAATTTAGCGCGCGCTTTTTTAGACAAACGCGCTGAGTGGTCTGAAGTGGGGGTTTAAGGGGTTGTTTTGGGGGGGATTATTTTAAAACACTCCCCTATTCTCTTATAAGTTTTACCAATCTTACCAATCTTACCCATAGGTGTTAAATTCTAGCAGGAATCACCGCATCAGTGTTAATATTATGTAAAAATTATCGTTATGAATCTCTTTTATTAGGAAATCTCAATGAAAAAATTGGTTTTATTCACCTTTTTCACGCTAACACTTTCAATATCTGCAAAAGAAGTCAAAATCGTGTTTTTAGAAACTTCAGACATTCATGGGCGGCTTTTTTCGTATGATTATGCCGTGGGGGAGCAAAAACCCAATAACGGCTTGACAAGGATTGCGACTTTAATCAAAAAGCAGAGGGCTGAGAATAAAAATGTGGTTTTGATTGACAGCGGGGATTTGTTGCAGGGTAATAGCGCGGAGTTGTTTAATGATGAGCCTATCCACCCATTAGTTCGAGCCGAAAACGATTTGAAATTTGACATTCGTGTGCTTGGCAATCACGAGTTTAACTTCAGTAAAGATTTTTTAGAGAAAAATATTAAGGGGTTTAATGGCGGTGTCGTGAATGCGAATATTATCAAAATTGCGGACAATAAGCCGTTTGTGAAGCCTTATATGATTAAAAAAATTGATGGCGTGAGGGTGGCGGTTGTGGGGTTTTTGGTGCCGCATGTCCCAACTTGGGAAGCCTCTACGCCTGAACATTTTGCAGGATTGAAGTTTTTGGACGCTGAAGAAGCGTTGAAAAAGACCTTGAAAGAGTTAAAAGGGAAGTATGATATTTTGATTGGTGCTTTTCATTTGGGGCGAGAAGATGAAAAAGGTGGCGATGGGATACCGGATTTGGCGAAAAAATTCCCGCAATTTGACATCATTTTTGCCGGGCATGAGCATGCGGTTTATAACACTAAAATAGGAAAGGTGCATACCATTGAGCCTGGAGCGTATGGGGCTTATCTGGCAAAGGGCGTGGTGGTATTTGACACTCAAACGAAGAAAAAACCATAACGACTGAAAATTTATCCACAAAAGATGTTCTAGAAGATGAAGAGTTAGCGAAAAAATACGAATATGTGGATAAAAAATCAAAAGAATACGCTAATGAAGTGGTTGGCGAAGTTACAAAAACGCTTCATTGATAGGCCTGATTTTATCACAGGAGAAGAAAAAATCACCACGATGCCAACCGCCGCCTTGCAAGAAACCCCGGTGATAGAATTGATCAACAAAGTGCAAAAATATTACGCAAACGCCGATGTTTCAGCGGCAGCCTTGTTCAATTTTGGGGCGAATTTGAAAAAAGGGCCTTTCAAAAGAAAAGATGTCGCCTACATTTACAAGTTCGCTAATACGCTCATTGGAGTGCGTATCACGGGTGAAAACCTGTTGAAATACATGGAATGGTCGTATAAATTTTACAACCAGTTGCAACCAGGGGATTTGACGATCAGTTTTAATGAAAATGTTCGCGGCTATAACTTTGATATGTTTTCTGGCGTGAAATACCAGGTTGATGTTACCAAACCCGCCGGGCAAAGGATTATTAATCCGACAATCAACAACAAACCCATTGACCCCAAAGCAACATACAAATTAGCGATCAACAATTACCGATTCGGGACATTATCCACGACTTTAAAATTGGTTACAGACGCTGATAGGTATTATGATTCTTACGATGAACTGCAAGATAACGGGCAAATACGGGATTTGATTATTAAATACATCACTGAAAAAAAGGTGCAAAAGTAACCCCTGAACTGGAGCATAACTGGGAAATCATCCACTACGATTTCAAAAACCCGTTGTTGGAAAGATTGGCAGAAAAATTAAAAGAGGGGAGCGTCAAAATCCCCACTTCAAAAGACGGGAGGACTTTGAATGTCAAATCCATTAAGGAAAGTGAAGTAAAATAAGATTTTTTATTTTTATTATTTATTCTTTAAGCCTAACTTAAAAAGGAATGTTCTATAATCCTAGATTGTTGGCTTTTCGCTTTTTTCAGCGGTTTTCAAACAACCGGATTTTTAATCTTGTTTTGCGCCACTCATTTTTCGGGGGGGGGGGGGGGGGGGTGCATTTGGAGGCTGAACTCTCAAATTAGGGTTTGGCTTAAAAATGATTTATAGGAGATAAATGATGTTTGCTTCGTTGGGGACTCGTATCATGCTGGTCGTGTTAGCCGCTCTTTTAGGTTTAGGGGGGCTTTTTATTGGTTTTGTAAAGGTTATACAAAAAGATGTGTTAGCGCAACTCATGGAGCATTTAGAAACCGGGCAATACAAAAAGCGTGAAAAAACGCTCGCTTACATGACAAAAATTATTGAACAGGGCATTCATGAGTATTACAAAGATTTTGACAATGCTACTGCAAGAAAAATGGCACTAGATTATTTCAAACGCATCAACGACGATAAGGGCATGATTTATATGGTGGTGGTGGATAAAAACGGGGTGGTGCTGTTTGATCCGGTCAATCCTAAAACCGTAGGCCAATCAGGGCTTGACGCTCAGAGCGTTGATGGGGTGTATTATGTTAGGGGGTATTTGGAAGCGGCTAAAAAAGGGGGAGGCTACACTTATTATAAGATGCCTAAATACGATGGGGGCGTGCCGGAGAAAAAATTCGCCTATTCGCATTATGATGAGGTGTCTCAAATGGTGATCGCAACGACTTCCTATTACACTGACATTAACACCGAAAATAGAGCGATTAAAGAAGGCGTGAATAAGGTTTTTGATGAAAACACCGCAAAATTATTCCTTTGGATACTGACAGCGACGATAGCGTTAGTGGTTTTGACGCTCATATACGCTAAATTGAGGATCGTGAAACGCATTGATGAATTGGTCCTTAAAATCAACGCTTTTAGCCATGGGGATAAGGATTTGAGGGCCAAAATTGATGTGGGTGATCGCAACGATGAAATCTCGCAAGTGGGCCGTGGGATCAATTTGTTTGTGGAAAACGCCCGCTTGATTATGGAAGAGATTAAAGGCATTTCCACTTCCAATAAAACTTCAATAGATGAATTAGTCCAAATCGTGCAAGAAACCCAAAAGAGCATGAAAGATGCCTCAACCACCCTAAATTCCGTAAAAAATAAAGCCACGGATGTAGCGAACATGATGAATACTTCCATAGAGCAGTCTCAAGGGTTAAGGAAGCGTTTGATTGAAACGCAAGGGTTGGTCAAAGAAAGCAAGGATGCGATTGGGGATTTATTTTCTCAAATCACAGAGAGCGCGCACACTGAAGAGGAGCTCTCTAGCAAAGTGGAGCAACTAAGCCGTAACGCTGATGATGTCAAATCCATTTTGGATATTATCAATGATATTGCCGATCAAACCAATCTATTAGCCCTAAACGCTGCTATTGAAGCCGCAAGAGCTGGCGAGCATGGCAGAGGCTTTGCGGTGGTGGCGGATGAAGTTAGGAATTTAGCTGGGCGCACTCAAAAGTCTTTAGCCGAAATCAATTCCACTATCATGGTGATTGTCCAAGAAATCAATGATGTGAGTTCGCAAATGAATCTCAATTCGCAAAAAATGGAGCGCTTGAGCGATATGAGTAAAAGCGTGCAAGAAACTTACGAAAAAATGAGTTCTAATTTAAGCTCAGTCGTGTCAGATAGCAATCAAAGCATGGACGATTACGCTAAATCCGGACACCAAATTGAAGCTATGGTAAGCGATTTTGCAGAAGTGGAAAAAGTGGCTTCTAAAACTTTAGCGGATTCTTCAGATATTTTAAATATCGCTACGCATGTGAGTGGAACGACCATGAATTTAGACAAACAAGTGAATTTGTTTAAAACTTAATCAGGGGGGAGTTTATCAAAAAAGGGTTTAATTGTTAAAAGTTTCTGTGATCACGGCGTGTTTTAATAGCGAAAAAACCATTGAAGACACCATTCTTTCCGTGCTTCATCAAACTTATAAAAACATTGAATACATCATTATAGACGGATCTAGCACGGATCGCACTTTAGAAATCATTCAAAAATATAAGGATAAAGTCGCTTGCGTGGTGAGTGAAAAGGATAAGGGCATTTATGACGCCATGAATAAGGGCATAAAGCGTTCTAGTGGGGATATTATCGCTTTATTGAATAGCGATGATTTTTACAAAGATGAGTTTGTGATAGAAAAAGTGGTGCATGAATTTGAAAACAAAAATTGCGATAGCGTGTATGCGGATCTGGTGTTTGTCAAACCTGATTGTTTAGAAAAAGTGGTCCGTTATTATGAAAGCGGGGAGTTTGACCCTAAAACCTTGCTTTATGGCGTGGTGCCAGCGCACCCCACGCTTTTTGTCAAAAAAGCCATTTATGAACGCTATGGCTTATACAAAACCGATTATAAAATTTCAGCGGATTTTGAGATGATCATCCGCTTGTTTGTGGTGCAAAAAATAAGCTTTTCTTACTTGAAAGAAGTGTTAGTGGTGATGCGCACCGGTGGGGTTAGCGCAAGGGGGTTTAAAAGCCTTTTATTAAGGAATAAAGAAAACATAAGAGCATGTAAAGAAAACGGCATTCAAGCGAATGTTTTTTCCATGCTTTTAAAATACCCTAGGAAAATCATGGGCTTATTTAAAAGGTGAAAAGGGGGATTAAAACGAAACGATTAAAGAAAGATTAGCGTTAAATCGTGGTTTGAATCTTTCTTGATGGTTATTGTAGGTGTAAAAAACATTCCTCACTAAAGGCATTTCAATCCCAAACTGCAAGGACAAATAGCCGATAAAATCCACGATAAAACCAAAGCGAAAGGGGGCTTGAAAAAAGGTTTTCTTACTTCTTGGGATGATTGTTGTGATAGCGCCGGATTTAATCGTATCCACTAACAACACCCCTTGCTCTAAAGCGATTCCTAAATAACTCCTAAAACGATAGGTCTTTTTATCCACAAAAATCCAAGAAAAATCTAACGCGCCCCCATAATTTTGCACCATTAGGATTTGAGGCTGGGAGAGCGAAACGGAATGGGAGTAGTTATAGACGCTAAAGATTCTAAAACCGACTTTAGGGTGGTTTCTTAAAAAATGCTCCAAGCCCGTAGCGGTATTAAACCCTATGCTATTAGCCAGAATAGTCAAGTTTTGATTAGTGGTTGAATAAGCGGCTTGCGAATAGTTGTATCCAAAAATAAAGAAAAATTTAAGGCTTTTTTCTAAAGCCCTTTTTAAGATTTGTTGGTTTTTGTCTAGGATTTTCTGTTTTTCATTGTTTTTATCAACAATTAGGGGTTTAGGTTTGTCGTCTTCATTCTTGTTTTTAAAATTTTCTAAGAATTGAGACCAAGTGATTTCTTTAGCTTCTAAAAAGAGTGGATTCAACGATAAAAAAAGATAAACACTAAATAAAGTTTTCAAATACAGCCTTAAACTTTTTGTGGCTATTATGCCTAATTATCTTAAATTGATTTTAAATTACTTGTATGTTTTACTAACCCCCACTCACGCACAATGCTGTATTTTAACATAATATATTGTTTTAGGTTTTGTTCCCATCAAGTAGGATACTAAAGCCAACTTTAATGATTTTTTATCGCTCAATTAAAATTCAGCTTAGAGCAAATAAAACACCTTTTCTTCTTGAAAAATGCTTTTAATTTCTACAAAAAGGGTTTTTTCTATGCATTCTTCTAGCACGATAATAGGATTAACACTCTCGCTCCCGCTCACTAACGCCCTTAAAGACAACTCTTCTTCATAATTTAAAGGGTTAAGGTTTAACTCTTTTAAACTTTCGTAGTTTTTTGCCATAAGAGCGTTAAGGCCTTCTAAAGTTAAAAACAAGGTTTCATCTCTTTGACTATAACCCACTAGCGCGTTTAAACGCTGGGAAAAAACCCACCTTAAATCGTTAATCCTAACTCTAGCCTTACTTTTAGAGCGCGCCAGAATATAACAATTCAGGGGGTTTGAATTTTTAGAAAGCCACACGCCCCCATTCAATAAGCGGTAAGTTGCGATCGTTTTTTGGGCTAAAGAAGGCTTGTTAGCGTCCTTTTTAGCTGCGTTTAGCGCTCTAAAAACTTGCGTTCTTTCTTCAACGCTTGCGGGTAAAATCTGGCGTTTTAAAGGCGAGTAAAGCTCAAAGGGGCTTCTGTTTTGGGATTCTTTTTGGATTTTTAAAGCGAATTGGCAACCGCAATAATTTTGCCGATAAAGCTCGTTTTCTCTCGCCAAAGCTTGCAAGTTTAAATCCAACTCGCTCTTAAAATGTTCAAAATTATCGTTTCTGAACACAACAAATTCCAAATTGTGCTTTTGCGCGATATTCTGCCCCTTAGCGATGAGCTGGTTAGGGTCTTTTTTAGGGCTTGTGAGTAAGGTGGTGGTGAATTTTTCTTCCCCTAATTCAAAGGCTTTCAAAGCGCTCGCTTCTAAACGTAAATCAAAGCACTCAAAACAGCGTTCGCTTTTTTCCCCTAACAATTCCTTACCCTTAGCTTTGTCTAAAAATTTTTCTAATTCATAACCGCCCTCAAGCAATTCAATTCCTAGCATCTCGCAAGTGCGTTTCACGTCTTCTAAACGCAACAAGTATTCGCTATAAGGGTGGATATTGGGGTTATAAAAAAACCCTATCATTTTTTCACCCGCAAAAGCCTCTTTAGCCTTTTTTAAAAAATAGAGGTTATCCACCGAACAGCAAATATGAATGAGCATTAAAACTGCTTTTTATTCACATCTTCTAAAATATCGTTAGAGACTTTGTCAATTTCTTGACTGATTTCTAAAGAATCGTTAGCGATTTTTAGATTGCCCTCAGTAACTGATCTTAAGGCTTCAATAGAAGCGTTGATTTCTTCCACTTCTTTAACCTGGTTTTTAATGCTCTCGCTCGTGTCTGAAATGCTTTGAACGAGAATATTAATATTGGCTTCAATTTCGCTGAGCGATTTTTGCGTCCTTTCAGCGAGCTTCCTCACCTCATCAGCCACCACCGCAAAGCCTCTGCCATGCTCACCGGCTCTTGCGGCTTCAATAGCAGCATTTAGGGCTAATAGATTGGTTTGATCGGCAATATCTCTAATGATCTCTACAATGCTTTTAATGTCTTGCCCTTGTTCAATCATGGCTTCACTTTGAGAGCTCACGCCTTGAATGGAAGTGGTGATATTTTCTATCGTTTTAGAAGTTTCCATCAAGCTTTTGTGTTGGGAGTTTGAAGCCTTTTCTAAATTTTGCACGCATTCTTTCAAATTCGCGCTATCGTTCGCTAAATCTTTGGCAAAATTAGACGAAGTTTCTAGCATTTTTTGGATTTCTTGCCCTAAAGCGTTAGTAACCAATTCCACCCTACCCGAAGCGTTTTGGATCCGACCTCTAAAATCCAAACCAGAATAGCTTTCAAAAATTTTGAAAATGCTTGGCATGTGAGTCCCTACGCTTTCTTGCAAATAATCCATGATCCCATTTAGCGCGTCCCTCAATTCTTTCAAATCAGGGCTTGCGGGTTCAGCCGTGATGCGCACTGCAAAATTCCCTACTTTCACATCTGAAACCACTTTAATGGTGTCTTGAACGGCCTGCTTGTCTTCTTGCATGATTTTTTGGGTTTGCAAGATATTTTTATTGATCGCTGTTTGCATGCGGCCTAATTCGTCATTGGATTTCGCTTCAATCAATTTAATACCGCTAGAATGGGCTTGATTGTTCAATAATTTAAAGAAATGAGACAAGGTGCTAGAAACGACTTCCAAACGACTGCTCACGATCGCTCGCATTAAGAGAGTGATCGCTATAATCAAGGCTAACACCATGATAGCGCTCGCTACAACCACCACAAAACGCACCGATCCTACTTGCTCATAGACCTTGTCTTTTTCAATGATTAAAGCGATCATCCAATTAAGATTGTCTTTACTTTCTGTTTTGCCTAGCATTTTAAAGGTTTCAACGGCTAAAAAATTTTCCTTATGGCTAAAGGGATCTAAGTATTCTAAAGTCGCTTTAGAGCCGTTTTCTAAAATAGCCATCACTTCATTAGTGGCTTTAGGCACGCTTTTATAAATTTCGGTGATGGATTTGTCTTGTAAACTCTTATTCGCGCTCAAAAGCACTTTACCTTTAACGCCAATTAAAAATAAATCGCTCCTGTTTTTAGTGATTTCATTACTGAAGCTGTCAATGGAAATAAAAACCATCAAAACCCCTACAACCTCTTGAGCGTTTTCATTCAATAAGGGTAAAAGAATATCAACCCCATAAACTTCCGCCCCATTAGGCATTTTCCTATAATAAGGCAAGCTTTTAGAAATTTCTTTATTTTTCATCGCTTTTTGCACTAAAGGGTTATTCCCCAATGACGGATTTTCCATTAACTTAATCGTATCGTTATCCCTTAAAAGCGTTAATCTTAAATATTCTCTGTCTTTAAAAAACATGCTCGCCCCAGCGACATGCGAATTGGCTAAAATGAAGTTTTTTAACAATTGGATTTTGATTTCTCTTTTGGTGTCTTTAGAGAGCATTTCTTTGACAATGCCCATGCTCGTATAAGTGTTTTCTAAAACCCCTTGCACTTCCTTAACCTTAAAATGCAAACTATCTTGCATAGAACGCAAGGTGTTTTCTTTTAAAATCTCTTTCACCCTGCTGTTTAAAGACACCCCTAAAATGCTCACGCACACGATCACAATCAACGCCACCCACAATATGATTTTATTACCGATACTCAAACCTTTAGACAAAACACAACCTTACTATGATGAATTTTTTGCCCATTTGCGGCAAAATTTTAAACCGCATTATAGTATTATAAGCATAAATCCAAAATTAAACTGAATAAAAAAAGGCGATCAATCATTCTCATTAAAAACCATTTAAGGTTACATTCGCTCTTTTAGGGTATGCTACGACTTGAAATTATCCAAATAAAAAGGAATCATTATGCCTTTTGTCCCCACGCGTTCTTTGAAAGAAAAAAAGATTGATTTTATTGAAGCGGTATTAAACCCCAACGCCCCCAAAGGCGGGCTTTACACTTTAGAGCGTTTTGAAACATTAGAATGGCAAGATTGTTTGAATCTGAGCTATAACGAGCTAGTGGAATGCGTGTTTGAGCGGTTGGGATTAGAGATTCCTAAGGATTTATTAACAAGCGCTTTAAAACGCTATGAAAATTTTGATAATCCTAAAAATCCAGCCCCTATTTTTGCACTCAATGAAAGGCTTTTTGTCCAAGAACTCTACCATGGGCCCAGTTTGGCGTTTAAAGACATGGCGTTACAGCCTTTAGCGAGCTTGTTTTCTAACCTAGCGGTAGGAAAAAATGAAAAGTATTTAATACTCGTTTCCACAAGCGGGGATACCGGCCCTGCGACTTTAGAAAGTTTGGCGGGCATGCCTAATGTTTTTGTGGTGTGTTTATACCCCAAAGACGGCACGAGTTTAGTCCAAAAACTCCAAATGGTTACCCAAAGCGCTAGCAATTTAAAGGTCTTTGGGGTGAGTGGGGATTTTGATGATGCGCAAAACGCGCTCAAAAACCTTTTAAAAGACGATGATTTTAACGAAGCCCTAAAGATGCACCAATTAAAATTAAGCGTGGCTAATTCCGTGAATTTTGGGCGCATCGCTTTTCAAATCGTCTATCATATTTGGGGCTTTTTAGAATTGTATAAAAAAGGCGCGATCAATTCTAAAGAAAAAATCACCCTAGCCATACCTAGCGGTAATTTTGGGAACGCTTTAGGGGCGTTTTATGCCAAAAAAATGGGCTTGAATATCGCTAAAATCAAGGTTGTAACCAACAGCAATGATGTTTTAAGGGAGTTTATAGAGACAGGGCGTTACGATTTAACCCACCGCTCTTTAAAGCAAACTTTCTCGCCGGCTATGGATATTTTAAAAAGCTCTAATGTGGAAAGGGTGCTTTTTAGCCTTTATGGGTTTGAACGCACGCTAGAATTGATGCAAGCTTTAGAAGAAGAGAAATTTTATGCCTTAAAGCCTAAAGAATTAGCCCTTTTACAGGAGCATTTTTCTTGCGCGAGTTGCTCAGATGAAGCCTGTTTGAAAACGATCCAAGAAGTTTATGCAGAGCACCAATACCTGATTGACCCCCACACCGCCACCGCTTTAAACGCCAGCTTGAAAACCAATGAAAAAACCCTTGTTTCTGCCACCGCCTCTTATGAAAAATTCCCCAGAACCACCCTTTTAGCCCTAAACGAGCAAAAGAAAAACGATAACGACAAAACCGCCCTAGAAACGCTTAAAAACAGCTACAATACCCCAGATAGCCAACGCCTTGATGATTTATTTGAAAGAGGAATCAAGCACCAAGAAGTTTTAAAACTCAATGAGATCAAATCTTCTATCCTTTTGTGGCTAGAAAACACGCATTAAAGCTTTTTAAGCTCTTGTTTTTAATAAAATCTTAATTTTAAGTCAAACTACACTATAATAAGGAAATTCTAAACGAAAATTAAACTTTGAATGAAAGGGGTTTTGATGAAAAGAATTGTTTTAGTAGCGATAGCCTTACTGATGAGCGCTTGCGCGAGCTATAAGATCACGCCTGAACATGTTACATCCTATAATAATGGGATTCAAGTGATGACTTCCACGCAAGCCAAATCTAAAGTCCAGCTAGAAATCGCTCAAAGCAAATTGAAAGGCTTAAGCGAGTCCCCTTTAGTGCTGTATGTAGGGGCGCAAGTTTTAGAGGGAAATCCTGTGGTGTTTAGCCGTAAAGCCATTTCGGTGTCTATCAACCAAACGAATTTACCGGTCTTAAGCCTGAGACAGGTGATGAAGTCTAGTTTTGATTTTGAAGGCATTTTGCAAAGCTTTAATATCAGCGTGCCGACCGCCCCTATTGATAATATCAATATGATCACCCCGCCCATGTTTTATTACGGACAAGGGAGTTTTTTAGCTTATAACGGCATGATGTATGGGGGAATGGGCATGTATGGACCAGGCTTTGGCATGATGATGATGGATGATGTAGAAGAGCAAGAGGTCATGCAAGAAAGCCGCCAGGCTTTAAAAATCCTAGCGATCAATTATCTTAAAAACAACACCCTTAATGTTGAAGGTAAGGCTAGGGGAGGGTTTGTCGTGGTGGATACCAAAAACCTTAAAACCCCAGGCGTGGTGGTGGTTAAAGTCTTTTTAGAAGATGAAATCCACACCTTTAAAATTGATATTTCTAAGATGTAATCGCCTCCTTTAATAAAAGCCTTTGGGCCAATCCACCTAAAGGTTTTTTCTTAATTGGGTTAAAAACGATTGAACCTTACCCCTTTTTTTAGATTTTATTTGATGGTAAAAAGGGGAGAAAAGCCCAACAATTAAACCCCCCCCCCCCCTTTTTTTTGCGTTTATTTTTGAGAAGCTAAAAAATCTTGGATATTTTCTTTGGTTTTTTCTATCAAGGTTTTCAAGCTGTCGCTATACGCCCATGCGATATGGGGGGTTAAAAGCAATTTGTTTTGGATCTTTGGGTTCAAAAACGCATGGTCTTTTTCAAAAGGCTCTTTCACAAACACATCGCTCGCATAATACAAATCTTTGGTTTCTAAAATTCCAGCCAAATCCTTTTCATTCACAATGCCCCCACGCCCCACATTGATTAAAATCGCCCGCTTCTTTTAGGCTTTGCAATTCTTTCAGAGCGATTAAATCGCGCGTGCTTTCATTTAAGGGGGCATGAATGCTGATAATATCGCTTGTTTTAAGCAATTCCTCTAAACTCAAGCGCTCATACTCTTCTTTTTTATCTTTAGGGGAATAATACACCACCTTTGCTCCGAAAGCTTGAGCGAGTTTGGCGACTCTTTTACCGATTGCGCCTAAACCAATAACCCCCCATTGACCCCCTTTAATAAGCCCCATTTTCATACCGCTAATGTGCGTAAAAATGTCGCTTTGACTATATTCCCCGCTTTTGCAATAATGATCGTAATCATTGATCCTCCCCAACAAAGACAACGCACACGCTAAAGTGTGCTGGGCTACGGATTCCGTAGAATAAGCGCTCACGTTTTTGACTTCTATGCCCAAAGCTTTCGCGCTTTTTATATCCACATTATCCGTGCCTGTAGCGGTGATGCAAATGAGTTTGAGTTTAGGCAATTGGCTTAAAACCTCTTGGGTGATAACGACTTTATTCAATACCATGATTTCAGCTTCAATAGCGCGTTCAACGATTTGATTGGGCGAAGTGATCTCATAAAAATCAAAATCCGCCACTTCTTTTAAAACTTCTAGCGCTTTTAACCCCACGCTTTTAGCGTCTAAAACCACGCCTTTTTTGAATGTTTTCATCTCTATACTCCTAGATTTAATTTTAAAATTATATAATTAAACCACAAAATCTTTTTTTAAAAGAAACTAAGCATGCCAAAACCCAAGAAAAACACCCTCCCTTGTAGCCTTTCTGTCAAAATGTCTTATTTCATGCGCTTCTCATTAAATGGCGCACCCGTTCTTTAAGCCATAAAATGATGACTCTGGTTCAAATTTTAAGCATTCTGGCTTTAGCGAGCAAGGCCAGTGAAGATTTAGAAGAGCAGCTCAAAAAAATCAAAGATTACATTTATAGAACCCTAAACGCTAAAATCGCATCGGATGTGTATAACCGGGTGCTTATTTTAGTGAATGAATATTGCGCTAATGAAGAATTGTTTGATAAAGAGAGCGTTAAAATTTCAGATTTACTCATTCAAGACATTCAGCTTTACGCTTTAGTGGATGAAATGCTTAAAGAAGATAAATACCAGGTCCAGCACACCATTTTAAAAGGCATCATCAAGCACAAATACGATGAAGCCTACTCGCTTAATAGCGAAGACAGGATTCTTTTAGAATACCAAGAACGCTTGCTAGAACCCTCATACGCGTCTTTTTCAAATAAAAAATTCAAATGATTTGAAAGCGTTACCCCACTTTTTAGGTTTTTATTGAAAAAGGGCTTTAAAATGAGCTAAAATGAGCGTTTTATTTGAAAATATAAAGGGATTGAATGGCTTTTAAGGTGGTGCAAATTTGTGGGGGGCTTGGGAATCAAATGTTTCAATACGCTTTCGCTAAAAGTTTGCAAAAACACCTTAATACGCCCGTGCTGTTAGATATTACTTCTTTTGATGGGAGCAATAGGAAAATGCAATTAGAACTTTTCCCTATTGATTTGCCCTATGCGAGCGAAAAAGAAATCGCTATGGCTAAAATGCAACACCTCCCCAAGCTAGTAAGAGAGGCGCTCAAATGCATGGGGTTTGATAGGGTGAGTCAAGAAATCGTGTTTGAATACGAGCCTAAATTGCTAAAGCCAAGCCGCTTGACTTATTTTTATGGTTACTTTCAAGATCCACGATATTTTGATGCTATATCCCCTTTAATCAAGCAAACCTTCACCCTACCCCCCCCCCCCGAAAATAATAAGAATAATAAAAAAAAAGAGGAAGAATACCACCGCAAGCTTGCTTTGATTTTAGCCGCTAAAAACAGCGTGTTTGTGCATATAAGAAGAGGGGATTATGTGGGGATTGGCTGTCAGCTTGGTATTGACTATCAAAAAAAGGCGCTTGAGTATATGGCAAAGCGCGTGCCAAACATGGAGCTTTTTGTGTTTTGCGAAGATTTGGAATTCACGAAAAACCTTGATCTTGGCTACCCTTTTATGGACATGACCACTAGGGATAAAGAAGAAGAGGCGTATTGGGACATGCTGCTCATGCAATCTTGCAAGCATGGCATTATCGCTAATAGCACTTATAGCTGGTGGGCGGCTTATTTGATAAACAATCCAGAAAAAATCATTATTGGCCCCAAACATTGGCTTTTTGGGCATGAAAACATCCTTTGTAAGGAATGGGTGAAAATAGAATCCCATTTTGAGGTGAAATCCCAAAAGTATAACGCTTAAATCGGCTCAAAAAAGGGGCTTTACTGGTGGTTTAAATCTTTGATTTTAGATCGTATCTCTTGATAGCAAGCGTCTAATTCTATTTTTCTGTTCATGGATATTTTGATAAACCCGCTTTCTTTTTCTATGCCGATAAATTTTCTCTTCAAAAGATTAGCCGCAATGCCTGTGGTGGAGCTCCCGCTAAAAGGATCGCCAATGAGGGAATTTTCATCGCTCGCCATTAAAAGCAAGCGCACCAACAGCGCGAGAGGTTTTTGAGTGGGGTGCTTGCCATTTGCTTTTTCCCAAGGAGCGATCGCTGGGAAATTCCACACATCACGCATTTGTTTATTATTATTGATCTTTTTTAAAACCTCATAATTAAAAACATGCTTATGCTTGAAGCTTTTTCTCGCCCAAATGATTTGCTCAGCGGAATGCGTCAAATAACGGCAGCTGAAATTGGGAGGAGGGTTGGTTTTTTGCCAAGTGATGAGGTTTAAAATCTTAAAATCCAATTTTTGTAAAACACGCCCCAAAGAAAAAAGGTTGTGGTAAGTCCCGCTGATTAAAAGGCTTCCTGTGTTTTTTAAAGCCTTTTTGGCGTTGTTGATCCACTGGTAATTGAACTCATCAATATCATTAATCCCATCTTCTTTATCCCAATCGCCTTTATTGACGCTCACGATTTTACCGCTTTGTATGCTTAAGCCGTCATTAGAAAGGAAATAAGGCGGATCGGCAAAAATCAAATCAAAAGCATTTTCAAATTGGGGCAAAACCTCATTACAATCCCCTTGATAAAGGGTGAAGAGCTGGTCTTCGCTTTTAAAAATGGGGTAAGAAAGATAAGGCACTCCCATTTTTTATTCTGCTTTAATGCCTTTATCTTCAATGTGTTTTCGCATTGCTTCATCATCAAGCACTGGATCTAAACCGGCGACTTTGACATGTGTATCAAATCCTGCTTTAATTTGTTTATTAATGTCCTTGATGAAAGGCTTAAAATCCTCCGGACTATCATCTATAAGCATATTAAGCGTTTGCATATCAATCTCCCTTTCTTTAGCTCGCAACAAGATTTTGGAGTTTGAAATCTCAGATTCTAGCTTGATGACCCCTATACCAAAGCTTTGGTTGAGCCGCCTTAATTCATTTAAAACCTTATCATCAATATTAAAAACCACCAAATACCCCTCATTAGCCCAACTAGAATTGCTCACCGCTTGAAAATAGCTTTCTTTCAGATTGGAAAAATTAATCCTAACTTTAAGCTCAAAGGAAAAAAGCTTGTAGCTATTTTGACCGGTATGGTGTAAAAACTCCAAAGTTTCTATCTTGTAATTCTTATGGCGATCATTTTGAGGAAAATACACGCCCACGATGTCAGGATAATTCCACTCACCCTTGCCTTTTTCGTCTTTTTTGCATTTTTCATGGTAGATGGTTTTGCATTGGAGATTGAAATTTGGATCTTCATTAAGGAATTTCACAAGCAGTGGGTGTAAATCCCTTTCATGAAAAGAGGTTTTTTGTTTTTCGGCTGTGCCTGAACACTCGCTCTGTTCATCATCTTCTTCTTTGGCATCTGGGGTTTCTTGTGGTGGAAATTCTCTTTCACGAGATTTGAGCCAATAGAAAAAGGCTCCTCCCTCTTTGCGTGCAACATAAAATTGCTTCTTGTCGTTAGAAATGTCGTGTTCACCAAGCCCACTTCCAAGACTATGAAGAAGTATTTTTCCGTCGTTGCATTCTTTATCCAATCCCATTTCACAAGCTTTCTCAAAAATTTCTTTAACGCTCAAAGGCTTCCCTGCTTGTTCTAAAACTTTTTTACTTAATTCTCTGTAAGTCATGTTCTTTCTTTTTTGTGATTATGAGCAGAAACGATTATACTCAAAATGTTTGAAAATACCGCAACGGATTGATAGGGTTTAGGCTGGGTGTCTCTCTTCACCCAACCTAAAATTTGTATTTGTAAAATCTGTAAAAGGAGTGTCGTAAAAGGAATGCTTAGAAACTATGGTGTCTCGTTAATACATTCTAAACAAAAAAGTTTTTAAAGGCAAAAAAGGCTGGCGGACAGGGAGGGATTCGAACCCTCGGTAACCTTGACGGCTACGCATCCTTAGCAGGGATGTGGTTTCAGCCAACTCACCCACCTGTCCTTCAAAAAGTAGAATTATAGTAAAAATAAGTTAAAATAAACCTTAAACTTTAATGGTTTCTAAACAAAACTAAGGGCTTTTATATTACAATCTCAAATTATGGATTAATAAAACTTAAAGGATAACACCATGCAATACGCGCTATTATTTCCAGGGCAAGGCTCGCAATGTATAGGAATGGGAAAATCATTCTATGAAAGCCACGCCCTAGCTAAAGAATTGTTTGAAAGGGCTTCTAACGCGCTTAAAGTGGATATGAAAAAAACGCTTTTTGAAGAAAACGAGCTTTTAAAAGAGAGCGCTTACACCCAGCCTGCCATTTATTTAGTGAGCTATATCGCTTACCAATTGCTCAACAAGCAAGTAAATGGAGGGTTAAAACCCGTTTTTGCTTTAGGGCATTCGCTCGGCGAAATGAGCGCGGTGTCTTTGAGCGGGGCGTTAGATTTTGAAAAAGCCCTTAAACTCACGCACCAAAGAGGCAAAATGATGCAAGAAGCGTGTGCGAACAAAGACGCTTCCATGATGGTCGTTTTGGGCGTTTCTGAAGAAAGCCTTTTGAGTTTGTGTCAAAGAACCAAAAATGTGTGGTGTGCGAATTTCAATGGCGGCATGCAAGTGGTTTTAGCCGGGGTTAAAGACGATTTGAAAGCCCTAGAGCCGACTTTAAAGGAAATGGGGGCTAAAAGAGTGGTTTTTTTAGAAATGAGCGTGGCGAGCCATTGCCCTTTTTTAGAGCCTATGATTTTTAAATTCCAGGAATTGCTAGAAAAAAGCCTGAAAGATAAATTCCATTTTGAAATCATCTCCAACGCGACTAATGAAGCGTATCACAATAAAGCGAAAGCCGTTGAATTATTGAGCTTGCAACTCACCCAGCCGGTGCGTTATCAAGACTGCGTGAAATCCAACAACGACCGAGTGGATGTCTTTTTTGAATTAGGCTGTGGGAGCGTGTTAAAGGGGCTTAACAAGCGCTTGAGCAATAAGCCTACTATAAGCGTGGGGGATAATAAAGGGCTTGATGAAGCCATTGAGTTTTTAGAAGAATATGTGTGATTGGGAGAAAATGGTGCAAAAAATTGGCATTTTAGGGGCGATGAGAGAAGAAATAACCCCTATTTTAGAATTGTTTGGCGTGGGTTTTGAAGAGATCCCTTTAGGGGGGAATGTTTTCCATAAAGGCGTTTATCGTAACAAGGAAATCATTGTCGCTTATAGCAAGATTGGCAAGGTGCATTCCACTTTAACCACAACGAGCATGATTTTAGCGTTTGGCGTTCAAAAGGTGCTTTTTAGCGGGGTGGCTGGAAGCTTAGTCAAAGACTTAAAAATCAATGATTTGTTAGTGGCTATTCAATTGGTCCAGCATGATGTGGATTTGAGCGCGTTTGATCACCCTTTAGGGTTTATCCCCGAAAGCGCGATTTTTATTGAAACGAGCGAAAGTTTGAACGCTTTGGCTAAAAAAGTCGCTAATGAGCAGCACATCGCGCTCAAAGAAGGCGTCATCGCATCAGGCGATCAGTTTGTGCATAGCAAAGAAAGGAAAGAATTTTTAGTCAGCGAGTTTAAGGCGAGCGCGGTGGAAATGGAGGGGGCGAGCGTGGCGTTTGTGTGCCAAAAATTTGGCGTGCCATGCTGTGTGCTAAGGAGCATTAGCGATAACGCTGATGAGGAAGCTAACATGAGCTTTGATGCGTTTCTAGAAAAAAGCGCTCAAACTTCAGCGAAATTCTTAAAAAGCATGGTGGATAAGCTTTAGGGCTTGTTTTTACCAAGTGCAAACCATTAAACCTTCATTTTTAAAGAATGAGGGTTTTTAAATTTGATTTTAAACTCATTTTATAATTAGAATTTAAGCTATTTTTTAGTAAAATAACAAAGGATTAGGTGTATCTTATCTTATGGACTTGGCTTGCAAAAAGCATGGGTTCTTATTTTATGGAGTGTCCAATGAAAAAGAAAGCTAACGAAGAAAAAGCCCCCAAAAGAGCTAAACAGGAAGCCAAAGCAGAAGCCACACAAGAAGTCGCACAAGAAAATAAAACTAAGGAAAACAATAAAGCCAAAGAGGGCAAAATTAAAGAAACTAGAACCAAAGAAAGCAAAGTCAAAGAAACAGCGAAAGAACCTGTTCCTGTTAAAAAGCTTAGCTTTAATGAAGCATTAGAAGAATTGTTTGCTAATTCCTTAAGCGATTGCGTTTCTTATGAGTCTATCATTCAAATCAGCACGAAAGTCCCCACTCTAGCCCAAATCAAAAAAATCAAAGAGTTGTGCCAAAAATACCAAAAGAAATTGGTCAGCTCTTCAGAATACGCTAAAAAACTCAATGCGATTGACAAGATTAAAAACACCGAAGAAAAGCAAAAAGTTTTAGATGAAGAATTAGAAGACGGCTATGACTTTTTGAAAGAAAAGGATTTTTTAGAGTGGAGCAGGAGCGATAGCCCGGTGCGTATGTATTTGCGTGAAATGGGGGATATAAAACTTTTAAGCAAAGATGAAGAGATTGAATTGAGCAAGCAGATCCGCTTGGGCGAAGACATTATTTTAGACGCGATTTGCTCGGTGCCGTATTTGATTGATTTTATTTATGCGTATAAAGACGCTTTAATCAATCGTGAAAGAAGGGTTAAAGAGCTTTTCAGGAGCTTTGATGATGACGATGAAAATAGCGTGAGCGATTCTAAAAAAGATGACGACAACGAAGAAGACGAAGAAAACGAAGAAAGGAAAAAAGTCGTTTCTGAAAAAGACAAGAAGCGCGTAGAAAAGGTTCAAGAAAGTTTTAAAGCCCTAGATAAGGCTAAAAAAGAATGGCTTAAAGCTCTTGAAGCCCCCATAGATGAAAAAGAAGACGAATTGGTGCGTTCATTGACCCTAGCTTACAAACGCCAAACGCTCAAAGACAGACTCTATGATTTAGAGCCTACCAGCAAACTGATTAATGAATTAGTCAAAACGATGGAGACCACTTTAAAGAGCGGCGATGGGTTTGAAAAAGAGTTGAAACGCTTGGAATACAAACTGCCCTTATTCAATGACACTCTCATCGCTAACCATAAAAAAATCCTTGCCAATATCACTAACATGACTAAAGAAGACATTATCGCTCAAGTGCCAGAAGCGACTATGGTGAGCGTGTATATGGATCTCAAAAAACTCTTTTTGACTAAAGAAGCGAGCGAAGAAGGCTTTGATTTAGCCCCTAACAAGCTAAAAGAAATTTTAGAGCAAATCAAAAGAGGGAAATTGATTTCCGATCGCGCTAAAAACAAAATGGCTAAATCCAATTTAAGGTTGGTAGTGAGCATCGCTAAACGATTCACGAGCAGAGGCTTACCCTTCTTGGATTTGATTCAAGAGGGCAATATCGGCTTGATGAAAGCAGTGGATAAGTTTGAGCATGAAAAGGGCTTCAAGTTTTCTACCTATGCGACCTGGTGGATCAAGCAAGCTATTAGCAGAGCCATAGCCGATCAAGCCCGCACTATCCGCATCCCCATTCACATGATTGACACGATTAATCGCATCAATAAAGTCATGCGCAAACACATTCAAGAAACCGGCAAAGAGCCTGATTTAGAAGTGGTGGCTGAAGAAGTGGGGCTTTCGTTAGATAAAGTGAAAAATGTGATTAAGGTTACTAAAGAGCCTATCAGTTTGGAAACCCCAGTCGGCAATGATGATGATGGCAAATTTGGGGATTTCGTGGAAGATAAAAATATCGTTAGTTCCATTGATCACATCATGCGAGAAGATTTAAAAGCCCAGATTGAAAGCGTTTTGGATCAGTTGAATGAGCGAGAAAAAGCGGTGATCCGCATGCGTTTTGGGCTTTTAGACGATGAAAGCGATCGAACTTTAGAAGAAATCGGCAAGGAATTGAATGTTACTAGAGAAAGGGTGCGCCAGATTGAAAGCTCTGCGATCAAAAAATTGAGAAGCCCGCAATACGGGCGCATTTTGAGAAACTATTTGCGCATTTGACATTAAGGTTCTCTAAAGCATGCGTTACTTTCTTGTAGTTTTCTTGTTTTTGTTTGTGGGTTGCATGAAAAAGGATTTCACGCTCAAAGATTTATCCTTGCCCCAAGAGGCTTCAAGCTATCTTGCAAGCTCTCAAAATGGCAGTCATAATAACCAAAGCATTGACCCCCAAGCGTTAAGAGAAAATCTGAAAGAGAGCTACCTCAAAGCGTGGTATTCCCCATGGCTAGATATGAAAGTCAAAAGCAATAAAAAAGAAGTGTTTTGGATCCTCAAAGAGATGAATAAATCCACCGGTTATGGCGAAGATCTAAAACCCAACGCAAAAGCTTTCAATGATGAGCTTATTAAAAGCATGGATATTGAGCATTACCCTAGCGTTAAGATTAAGGCTGTTGTAGCGCGAGATAGCGATGTTAGGGCTGTACCCACTAACAAGCCTTTTTACCTCTCTCCAAAAGGCTACCCTTTTGACAGGTATCAAAATTCATTGATTTTTCAAGGCACGCCGGTTTTAATCACGCATTTCAACACGGATAAAACTTACGCCCACATTCAAAGCAGTTTTGTTTATGGCTGGATCAAAGTTAGCGATTTAGCCTACATGCATGATAAAGACATAGAGCTTTTAACCCATCTTAAAGATTATGTCATGCCTATAAAGGATAAAATCCCCCTTTATATAGGCTATGGGGATTTTTACACCAATGCCAGAGTGGGCGAATTGTTCGCTCTCATCCCCCAAAGTCAAAAAACGCCTGAAAAATCCCCAAAAAAGGAATTGAAAGCCTATGGTTTTTTGAGGGACGCCAAGGGCTATGCAACTTTACAAAGCGTGATTTTAGAAGAAAAGGATTTTTTTGTTTTCCCTAAAGCTTTTACTAGCGAGAACATGGCGTATTTTATAGACACCATGCTAGGGCAAAAATACGGCTGGGGTGGGCTATTGGGCAATAGAGATTGCTCGGCTTTCACTAGAGATAGTTTCGCTAATTTTGGTATTTTGCTCCCCAGAAATTCCTACGCGCAAAGCCGTTATGCGAACAATTATGTGGATTTAAGCTCCATGAAAGCCAAAGAAAAAGAAGACTATATCCTTAAAAACGCCACGCCTTTTGGCACGCTCATCTACTTAAAAGGGCATATCATGCTCTATTTAGGTGCACACAACCATCAAGCGATAGTCGCTCACAGCATTTGGTCGGTGCAAACCCAAAAGCATTTTAAAACCTTGAGCCATAAAATAGGGGGCGTGGTGATCACTTCATTATGGTTAGCTGAGGAGCATAATGGGGCGTTTTCTAAAAAGAAATTACTGATTGATAGGGTGCTTGGAATGAGCGATTTGAAAGATTTTGTCCATAAAACTTCAAGCCCCTTGAATGCGAATTGATTTTCTTATACTATGATTACGATTTATCAATTTAAAAACATTTGGAGAAAGACAATGAGTATGGAATTTGATGCTGTTATTATTGGAGGTGGGGTTTCAGGGTGCGCGACCTTTTATACCCTAAGCGAATACAGCTCTTTAAAGCGCGTGGCTATTGTGGAAAAATGCTCTAAATTAGCTCAAATCAGCTCCAGCGCTAAGGCTAATTCGCAAACCATTCATGATGGCTCTATTGAAACGAATTACACTCCAGAAAAAGCTAGAAAAGTGCGTTTGAGCGCTTATAAAACCAGACAATACGCGCTCAATAAAGGCTTGCAAAATGAAGTGATTTTTGAAACCCAGAAAATGGCCATAGGCGTGGGCGATGAAGAATGCGAGTTCATGAAAAAACGCTACGAATCCTTTAAAGAAATCTTTGTGGGGCTAGAAGAATTTGACAAGCAAAAGATTAAAGAATTAGAGCCTAATGTGATTTTAGGGGCTAATGGCATAGACAGGCATGAAAACATTATCGGGCATGGGTATAGAAAGGATTGGAGCACCATGAATTTTGCGAAGTTGAGCGAAAACTTCGTTGAAGAAGCCCTAAAATTAAAGCCTAACAACCAGGTGTTTTTGAATTTCAAAGTGAAAAAGATTGAAAAACGCAACGACACTTACGCCGTAATTTCTGAAGACGCTGAAGAAGTGTATGCTAAATTCGTGCTGGTCAATGCCGGCTCTTACGCTTTGCCTTTGGCTCAGAGCATGGGCTATGGCTTGGATTTAGGGTGCTTGCCTGTGGCGGGTAGCTTTTATTTTGTGCCTAATTTATTAAGGGGTAAGGTTTATACCGTTCAAAACCCCAAACTCCCTTTTGCAGCCGTATATGGCGACCCTGATGCTGTCATTAAAGGAAAAACACGAATCGGGCCTACCGCTTTAACGATGCCTAAATTAGAACGCAACAAATGCTGGCTTAAGGGCATTAGCTTGGAATTGTTGAAAATGGATTTGAATAGAGATGTGTTTAAAATCGCGTTTGATTTGATGAGCGATAAAGAAATCCGTAATTATGTGTTTAAAAACATGGTTTTTGAATTGCCCATTATCGGTAAAAGGAAATTTTTAAAAGACGCTCAAAAAATCATCCCCTCTCTTAGCCTAGAAGATTTAGAATACGCTCATGGTTTTGGCGAAGTGCGCCCGCAAGTTTTAGACAGAACCAAGCGAAAGCTAGAATTAGGCGAAAAGAAGATTTGCACCCATAAAGGCATCACTTTCAACATGACCCCCTCTCCAGGCGCGACGAGTTGCTTGCAAAACGCCCTTGTGGATTCCCAAGAAATCGCTGCGTATTTGGGCGAGAGCTTTGAATTAGAACGCTTTTATAAAGATTTATCCCCAGAAGAATTGGAAAATTAAAAACGCATGCAAAAAGAACAAGAAGCCCAAGAAATCGCTAAAAAAGCCGTTAAAATCGTGTTTTTTTTAGGGCTTGTGGTGGTGCTTTTGATGATGATAAACCTTTACATGCTCATCAATCAAATCAACGCGAGCGCTCACATGAGCCAACAAATTAAAAAGATAGAAGAAAGGCTTAATCAGGAGCCAAAATAAAGGCTTTGGCTTATTAAGCATGAGTAACAAAATTAAAAAAATGCTCAAAGGCATTTTTTAAAATAAATACAATAAAAGAGCTTGTATAAGCAAGTGATAGCCTCTTTAAAAAGCGGTCTTTTTGGGTTAGGGGGTTTTTGGTTGGGGGCTGTGGGAGAGAATTATTGTAAAGTCCCTCTATTCCCTTAAAGAAATGCGTTTTACTTAGGAAATGAGTTTTACCATAAAATCAAAAGCAATCAAACAAATTTTTTAAAAAACCCTATTTTTAAACTTTAAACTACGCTTAAATTCAACAATATTTAAGTTTATTTCCTTATAATGAGTGCTTTAATTTTATCAAAGGATTCTCATGACAAAGACCGCTAAAGTCAATGACATCGTTCGTGATTGGGTCGTTTTAGACGCTAAGGACAAAGTTTTTGGCCGCTTGATCACTGAAATCGCTGTGCTTTTAAGAGGCAAACACCGCCCTTTTTACACCCCTAATGTGGATTGTGGGGATTTTGTGGTGGTTATCAACGCCAATAAGGTTAAATTTTCAGGCATGAAATTAGAAGATAAAGAGTATTTTACCCATTCAGGTTATTTTGGCAGTACCAAGAGCAAGACTCTCCAAGAGATGCTAGAAAAAACCCCTGAAAAGCTCTACCACTTAGCCGTTAGGGGCATGCTCCCTAAAACGAAATTAGGGAAAGCGATGATTAAAAAACTCAAAGTTTATCGTGATGATAAGCACCCTCACACCGCACAAACTAGCAAAAAGGACGCTAAATGAGAAAAATCTATGCTACCGGTAAAAGAAAAACCGCTATCGCTAAAGTGTGGCTCACTCCGGGTAAAGGCGAATTGAGTATCAATGAACAAAGCCTGAATCAATGGTTAGGTGGGCATGAAGCCATTAAAATGAAAGTCATGCAACCTTTACTTTTAACCAAACAAGAGCAATCTGTGGATATTAAAGCGGTGGTTTTTGGTGGGGGCTACTCAGCGCAAGCGGAAGCCTTAAGGCATGGCATTTCTAAAGCTTTGAACGCTTATGATATTGCTTTTAGAGCCATTTTAAAACCTAAGGGCTTGCTCACTAGGGATTCAAGGGTGGTTGAACGCAAAAAATATGGTAAAAGAAAGGCTAGAAGAAGCCCGCAATTCTCCAAAAGGTAATTTTTATTTCTTTTTGTCTCTCCTTTGGGGGAGCTTTGGAGGACTTTGGCTCTCTTTTATTTTCTGTTTTTTTGTTCTCTCTTGTTTTTCAAAATTAATATATAATAATCATTCTCTATCAATAGTTTTAAAAGGGCAAAGGGAATGAGATCTGCAAGAATTGGTTCTAAAATTGTGATGATGGTGTGTGCGGTCGTTATAGCGATTAGCGCTATTATGGGCTTTATTATCAACCACAAGGTTGAAAGCGTGTTGCAACACCAAGCCACAGAATTGTTGCAAAAAAAAGCTCAGTTAGTCAGTTTTAAAATTCAAGGCATTATGAAGCGTATTTTTATGGGCGCTAACACCCTTGAAAGGTTTTTAAGCGATGAAAATAGCGCTATCAACGACACCCTAAAAAAGCGCATGCTCTCTGAGTTTTTGTTAGCAAACT
>JBLDXK010000007.1:0-111822 GCA_047430845.1 Helicobacter pylori
GTATCAATCAGATCGTATCTTTTAGTGATGCGCCTTTCAAACCCTTCCTTATTCGCTTCATAAACACGAGAACTTTCTTTTATCCCACCATTGGCAAAGAAAGCGACATCTTCTTTGCTGTTATCCTTATATATTCGTTTTTCAAAGCTTAAATACTTTGCCCATTCAATAGGATTTCTAGAAATCATGCTTGCTGTATTGATCTGAGTTTTCACGACATAAGGGAGTGGATCTTGTATTTCATTGGCCTTGTCTGATTCTTCAGCAGGATTGTTTATTGCAATATCGCCATTATCTAAGATACTGAATAAGTTGGGTTGCTCTCTTAATTCTTCTAACTTCTTTTTGTTAGGTTTGTAAGCCATTTGTTGCTCCTTTTAAAATTTAACTTTGGGTGCTTTGTGTAACTTCTTGTTCGCTTTCTTCATCGCCTTGTTGCATTTTCTTAAACAAGGCTCTTTTCTCTTCCATACTGATTTCACTCAGTGGCTTTTTTAAAATCTCATCAATTTCATTGTGATTTCCTTGCTCTATATTTTCATTAGCATTTTCTAAGGTAATGGGACTTTCACTGTCTTTCTCGCTTTCTTTTAAGTTTGAATTTTCAAGCTCTTGTGGTGTAGTGGGATTATTCTCGTTAGTGTTTCTCTCATTGCTCTCATTCTCTACTTTTTCCCCCTTATTACTTGGTTCTAAGTCAGCTTTGTTTTGATCAGGGGTTGTTTCAATCTCTGTAGTGGGTTGTATAGGCTCTTTCAACTCTTTGTCTCTCTACTTCTAAATCAATAGGCAAATTAGCTCTTTTTAAAAGCTCTTTATCTTTGAACCAATAATTAGCTTTGAGTTTTAAGGGGGTAGCTTTAGCTCCTGTAACAATGACAATAACTTCATCTGAATTGATATTCATAATATCTTGGGCTGTGAGTAAGTTTCTACTCTCATGGCTATAAGAAGAGCTACCTCCAAAGACCAATTGACCTTTTTCAGTAGAATAATTTTTAGATTGTCTTGTAAATTCGCCCACTTCCTTAGAAACAATCTCAGCATCTTCAGCGCTATTCATCTTAAAGACAATGTTATAATGCACCACGCCTTTTAAGATTTTCAAATCATCATCGCTATAGTATTTTCTAATCATCGCATAATCTTGCGTGATGAATAAGGGGACAACATTATAAGAGCGACAAAGTGCTGGCATTTCTAACAAGAAAGGCAACTTACCAAATCTAACAAATTCATCAGCAATGATAAAAATACGCTCTTCAGGTTTAGAGCTTTCTTTGACCATAAGGTTTTTAGCAATACTCTCTAAAAAGGCTCTTACTAAAGAAGAAAGTGTGCCTATATCAATTTGAGCGATTACAATGTAAATACTGATATTGCCCGTTCTTAATTCTTCATAATCAAAGCTCATTTTAGAAGTAGCTTCACGCACTTTTGGGTCTTTATAGACATACATAAAACGCTTAAAAGAAGACATAATGCTCCCAAATTCATCATCAGGAGTGTTTGCCAAACTCCTAGCATCTGTCCTTATAATCTCATCTAACGCCCCTTTTGTTCCATAAGGGGGTTCAGGTTCTCTTGGGTCATAGTTTTTTTCATCATTCACATCTATGTATTTTTGGTCAGCCACTTGATTTAAAAAGAGTTTTAAAACATTAGCTTGGGGATTTTTCATAGGGGCGTTAGTTTGTGGGTCTAAGATAACTTCGCCTGTCTTTTTATCGTGTTGGTAAAGTTGCTTGTAATAAGGGCTTTTAGGGTGTATTAAGGGGGCATAATCATTAGCTGGTGCGATAGAAACATCGTAAAAAGAGCTATGCCCTTTGGTTACTACTTGTAAAAGAGCAAAAAAGACAAAAAGCTCTTTCGCTTTAGATACCCAATGATCTTCGCCCTTTTCTTCGCTAATAAAGACATTATTAGCATTCTCTTGCACAAGTCTTAGGCGTTGGTCAAAGTTCATGGGTTTTACAATCCTTTTATCAAAAGGATTGAAATAACAAGTGTTATCATCACCATAGGGATTAAAGATTAAAATCCTATTGTTTAAGAATTTTTGTCTATATCCAGCAGTCTTATCTCTTAGTTCGCCTTTAATATCAGTGATAATACAGCTATTAGGCAAAGTCAATAAATTGGGTAAAGCCACGCATGCGGTTTTACCAGCTCCAGGGGGTGCAACAATCATGGCTCCTAAGGGCTTGTCATAACACACATCTCTAAGTTTTGGAAAACCAAATTTACCTAGAATAAAGCCCTTGTCAAATTGCACCCCTAATCTATGCACTACCTTACAAAAGCCCTCTTTACTAAAGACTTTAAAGCACTCTATGTCTTTAATATTAGCCCATCTCGCATAGCCATGCGAAGTTTCTTTAGTCTTTTGAATACTCATATAAATCGTAGCTACTAAGGGCATTAAAGACATTATCATAGTGATATAGACTTCAAATTTTAAATCTAAGATACTCGCCCCCTTATAAAGCCCTATAAACACGCTTTGAGAAAAGAAATAAGCCTGTCTAAACGACTTTAGGGCATCAAAAACATAATAATTTGCCAAGATAAAAAATAAGGGGATAAGTAAAATGCTAAAAAGCACGCAAAAAGCTTTCACAAATTGCATTTTCATTCATTATCCTTTTTTGGCTCAGTAGCAGATTGTTTTTCATTAAGAGCATTGAGAATTTTTGAGATGGTGTTAAGCTCTGTTTCGCTTTTTTGTTCTTTGTAAATTTGAAGTAATAATTCCAAAGAGATTTTTTTACACTCTTCTACATTTTTATTAAGTGTATCCATAACCTTAAAAATCTCTTCTAAGAATGCTAAATTCTGCAAATAAAAGGGTTTGTTATACTTAATGGCAATGTTGGTGTTTCTAGTTAATTGATTGAGATTATTACTATTAGCAATGAGTTCTTTATAGACATGCTGATTGATACTAATGACTTTAAACAAGCTTTCGTAAAATTCTTTTGTTTTTAGCGTTTCTTTGCTAGGGTCTAGCCCTAATACAAGATTTTCTACACACTGCGTAACACTAAGCTTTTTGACCTTTAAATAGTTTTCTAAAATATCTTTACATTCATTTGAAATAAAGCAATTGATACGCTTACCCAATTTTCGCTTGTTTTGATACTTTTTCATAAGCTATCTCTTAAATCTTTTGCTGGTAAGATTTCTTGAATGTATCTGGTGTTAGTGGCTTTATCTAATACAATTTGAACGACAATATCCACACTGCTTTTAAAGAATTTTTTTGCTACATTGACATCTAAACCACTTTTATTCATTTGTAAATTTAAAGCAATCGCCTCTATAACCCCATGCACACTATCTGCATGTAAAGTAGAAACCATGCCTTTATGCCCAGTGTTTCCAAATCTTAAAAAGAGCATGGAATTTCGTGTGTCAATCTCGCCTACCATAAGCCTATCAGGAGACATTCTCATTGCCATATTCAAGGCGTTTTCATAGGTAAATTTAGAGCTTTCAGTTTTATCCACTAACAAGGATTTATGATTTTCAAACGCTCTTAAATCTAATTCTTCGCTATCTTCAACGCTTACTATTCGTGTGTGTTTGGGGATAAACTCAATTAGAGCGTTTAAAAAACTCGTTTTTCCACTGCCTGTGCCTCCACTAATGAGTAAGTTTTTGCCCTCAATCATTAAGTTTTGTAAATACTCATAGTCGTATTGACACACACCAGAAAGCTTGAAAGCTTTTAAATCAAACTTTTTCTCGCTAGGCACTCTAATATTCAAACTCAATTCATTATCCGCACTAATAGCAAAGTGGTTCATGCTCACTCTGTATCTAGAAGTAGGAATGGAAGTATTAAGGGTGGGGTAATTAGCATTAAAAAACAAATCTCTAAAACTCGCTAATTGTTCCCCAAACCCCAGAATAAAGGCTTTGTCTAAATTTTCATCAAAGACTTTTTCTCTTACTCCATTAAGCTTATAGAGCCAAATTTCTTTTTCTTTATTCATAATTAGCTCTGTAATACCGCTATCTAAATAAGGCAAGAGCCTTAAAATAGCGTTTCTTAAAGCCCTATAATCTTTGAGTTTGTTTAAGTCCATCAAATTACTTTCTTTTTAATTCTTCAATCTTTTTACTAAGCGTTTCAATCTTGTTATCCAAGTGCTTAATGCGTCTTTCAAACTCTCTTTGCAAGCTTTCACGCTTATTGATAGCCTTGTCTAATTCATCAGTGCGTCAGAACAATTAAATTGGCGTTGTTTTTTAATTCCTTAGCTTTTTGAATGTTATTCAATGGCATTTCTGCTTCCTTTGGTTTTTGGTTTTCATTATTTGAGCTAGTTTCTAACTCGTCTGCTTGTATGTTTTCATCTAACATCATTGACTCCTTAAAAATTAAAATAAATAGGCGTAGTTAAACGCTATGTAGCTAGAATTAGTCGCTTTGGTAATAAAATTAGAAAATAAGACTTCGCCCTTAAAATTCCCGTTTTGAGCGACAATTTTGCTAGGTGTTAGGGATTGATAATTGATTGCCCCTCCAAAGCGATAATTCACTTCAAATTGATGATGATTTAAGTAATAATGAAGTCCAATAGTGGGATAAAAACCATGATTAAAAATATCTTTAGGCTTATTGGTGATAAACTCACTATGGCTGGTTTTTATGGGGTCTATTTTTGCAAAATAATATTGCATACGCCAGCCAAAGCCTACACTTAATCCTAGTGTGTGGCGGTTCTTTTTAATGACATTTAAAAAATCAAACAAATACTTTATATCTAGTCCAAAGTTTAAGGGCGTGTAATTAGCACTAACCTTAGAATTGTAAATGTCTATATTGGTGCTTACAGCACTAGGTGTGCCTCCATATAAATGCGTTGAAAACTTAATCCCATGTCTTTTTGTAGCTCCAAAGTAATGCTGATAGCCCATTAAAACACCCATATTAAAATTAGCGTTACTAGAAGTGTGGCTATAAGTGATTAAATCATCTGTAGCATTAGAGATAAGGCTTAGATTTTGAGTTAATTTTGTGCCTGTAATAGCAATTTCTGAGCCTAAGAAAAAGCCATTTTTAGTTTGCATAGCTTTGAAATGTTTTTGAGATTTCTTTTTTTCTTTAAATTCTCTTTTAACCTGACTTTGCAACAACTCAGCACTTTGTAAAGGAGCTGATTGTTGCTTTTTAAGGGTATTTTGTGGAGCAATTTTTTGCTCCATTTTGTGTTCTAATTTCTGTTCTTGAGAAATGTCTTCTTCTTTTTCACTAGGCATAATGGCTAAAAAGCCCTCATTAGCTTGCAAATAACCAAGAGTAGTTAAAAACAAGGCTTTCTTTAAATTAGTGTTCATTTTTTTCCTTTCTTAATTGTTTGGGACAACCCAATTGTTGTGCGAAGCGCATGAGTAATTAGCATTAGGCGTCTGCGCCCATGAGCAATATTTACCCTTAGTGCTAGATTTCCAAGCATTTCCAGAGCTAAAGTTATAACTCATACAAAGATTGCCATTCCCATTAGGGCGATAATAAGTCGCTTGCCAATTGGTAAAATCTTGCGTGTTAATGAGTTGCTTAACGCCATTATTGAGATTAAGCTTTTGGCTTAAAGTAGTGAGTTCAAAATTTTTGCGATACTCATCGCTTAAATTAGGGGTATTCACATAGATAGTGGATGGAAAGCGTTTGAGTGTTTTTTGAGCTTGTGAGGCATAGTAATACTTATAGGCGTCATACACAGCATCACTATCGCCCTCATTTCTAGGGCGGATATATTCAATGGTTGTGCCTTGATTGATAGTTTTATATTGTGTAACCCATTTAGCTAAGGTTCTTAAGTTTCCATTAGAATAGCCTGTGTAAGAATGGGTTTTAGTCCAAGAACCCCAGCCATCATTACAATAAGAAGTAGCAGTCCATTGATTATTATTTAATACCCTTTCTTGAATTTCAAAGGTAGTGTATTGGGGCAAATTATCATTAGAACCATCTGTGGTGTCTAAATCACCCACTTCTTCGCCTTTAACGCTACTTTCTACATTGATTTTGGTATAAGGTTGGATAATTTTAGGCACTTTACCCATATCAGAAGTGTAATCACAGCCTGTTATATTGTAGTATTGATTAGCTACTGTATCAAAGATACGAATTTGAGTGGGGCGATAGGCTTGTAAATTTTCATCATCAAACTGCCACTTCCCACAAGCATAAGTTTGATAACTAAATTTCAAAGGACTAACCACATTATGACTGATAAAAACCTTTTGTTTAGTGATAGGGTCAATATAGTATTGATTGACCACTCTTTGAACCGTTTTAGTGGCAGGGTCATTATCGTATTTGACTAATTGTTCTTGCACCCCTGCAAAATCAGTGCAACTTTTAGCCACATGGATTAAATTATCAAGTCCACGAAATAAAATCTCTGTTTGAAAAAAGCTCGCACTCCCACTCCCATAGCCTTTATTTGTCGTAGTATTTAGTTTGCATTTATTAGCGTCTTCATACATAGGAAATTCAAATTGTTTGCCTACTAAATCCACACAACCGCCAATATTCACGCTTTTATTTTCTCTGTTAATGAAGTAAAATTGCGTTTGTTTAATGGCTTTCATGTTTTCAAAGTCATAGCTGTATTGACAGACATTGTCGTTTCTAAAAGCTTGCATTTTAAAGCAAGAGCCATTTCTATCTACAATATCTAAACTCATCGTATTGCCATTTCTAACAGGAGCTGTGCAAAATTCATTGGTATAATTGCTATCTGCACTAGCAGTGCCTCCATTAGCACTGTTGCTCCCATTAGCTCCGCTTGTGCCATTAGCCCCATTAGTGCCATTACTTCCATTAGCACCACTACCATTTTGAAGTCCGGGCGAATAAGGGAAAGGGATAAAGCCTCCCCCCATGCCTCCCCCTGAGCTTGTAAAAGGGATATAACCACTATTAGAACTCCCACTAGAGCCACTACCACTCCCAGCAATTGGGGGGAATGGGTCAGAACCTACGCCTTGATAGCCACTTGTTCCATTAGCTCCATTACTACCATTAGTGCCACGAGAACCATTAGTGCCACTTGTTCCACTCATACTAGAGCCATTAGCCCCATTAGAGCTAGTGTTATTGCCTGTGTCTCCATAACCACTTGCATATCCCATGCCACTTGCTCCACTCCCACTAAAACCTTTGCCATTTTTACTAGAAGTATAAGCGCTTTTATTTATACCTATGGCACTAGACATCTCGCTATCATTCTCGCCGCCTAAGACAATCCTTGTGCCTTTTTTAAGCACTAATTTGCCTTTAATCTCTTTTATAGCGTTTGGAGGGCTTTGTAAGGTCTTATAATCATTACCCTTTTTAATATGAGTTACCATAATAGAGAGATTAGCCCTATTCTTAGAAACCTTGTAATGACCCATAGCAAGAGTGTTTTCTTGCACCTTATTACCCACAACTACCAAAGCTTTAAATTCGCTATTTTTTCTTAAATTCCAATCTTGCATAGTCTGAATGACAAGAGCATGGCTAGTTGAAAGCGCTAAACATAAACTCATTAAAATTTTAAAAACATTAGATTTCTTCTTCATTGTTAACTTCCTCTTTTGTTTTGATTAGGGGTTTTTTCTCTTTAAAAAACTCCGCTAAAACCTCCCCATCTTTTGGTTTAGGGATAAAAATGTCTAAATTAGGGCTAATAAACACTCTGCTCCCCTCTCTAATGATGATAATGGGGTTTTGCGCTCCATATTGTTTTAGCATTTGATTGATGACTTGGTTAATCCCCATGCCTGTGTTTCTAGTGAGTTGCATAAGCAAATAATCCCCAAAAAAAGGGTTGCCATCACCTTTTTTGTTTTGGTTATTAGCTAAGGCTGAAGTAATTCCTATTAAAAGCCCATTAGAAAGCGTGTTGGTGAGTAAGGGGATACCATAGCGTTGAAAATTTCGGCTAATGTATTTGCCTATTAACCCATTATAACCGCTTCACATCAGCCCCCCTTGCATTAGTGAGCATGATATTGATGCCTTGAGGGGTGATAATTCTAGTCCAAGCAATGTTTAAGCGGTATTGTCCGATTTGATTATCGTTGTTGTAATAGCCTATAACCTTAGAGCCTTTAGGGATTAGCACCGCTCTACCCATAGAGGCAAAAATATCGCTCTCTACTTGAGCGGTTACTTTTCCAGCAATTTGAGAGCTAATAGGCGTGATTAAAAAGGCTGGTATCATTCTATCAGCGGTTATAGTTCTTAAGAGCTTATGCTCATTAGTGCCAATGTCTTTATATTTTAGATTAGTAAAACTATCCACGCCATATTCCGTCTCAGGCTTAGTAGCTGGTTTAGTTGGTTCTAAAGGTTTAAGGCGTGTGTTTAAAAACTCTAATTGCTCTTTAGTATGTTTTGGTTTAGGCTTTATTTTAGGGGGGCTTTGTAAAACTTGTTGTAAATGCGTAAGGGTGTTATGTTGCCTGTTTAGATTATTGTTAAGATGACTATAATCTTTAATGTTAGGATTAGCTGAAACACTAGGATTGGGGCTAGTTTGTGTTGTAGGCTCTTGGGTAGTTACTTCTGGTGTTTCTTTGGCTTTTTCTTTTGGCTCTTCTTTGACTTCTTCAAAGAAATAATCACTTAAAGGGAATTTACTCTCACTTACTTGAAAGATTTCTTCTTTATTGTTATTGTTTGAGCCTTTATTAGCAAGCAATCCTAATGCCATTAAAACGCCAAAGCCCCCCATAACTAAGCCTATCTTTTTAAGCAAGGATTTATTCATTTTGCTCTCTTTGCTATCTTTTCTATACAAAGATAGGCTTTACCAAGCTTTAAATTCCATTGATTTGAGACATCTTCAGCGATTAGATAATCGCCTACCACTCTGCTATTAACAGGATTATCATAGCCATCTACAACCTTATAAACCACAGGGAATTTACTTCTAGCATTAGAGCGGTTGAACTTAAAATAGGTGAATTGTTCATCATTAAAGATTTGAGTGGGTAAATCATCTTTGTATTTAGATTTAACAACCTTTTTGCACATCCATAAGCAATACCATTTGCGTTTTTTCTTGTCTATGATGACATAACCATATTCCATTTTTTTCTTGTTGATATAGATGTGATTGACATTATCCCCAATCCTAATGAACTTGCCATCATCTTTGATTTTGGCGGAGTAATCTACATATTTCATTTCATCTTGGCTGTGTCTATGCTCTTTAAAAGTTTTAGTGTTATTACTAATCACTTTAAAATTTTCTGAAGCCTTTCTAGAATTATCTAGAGCGTTACTAACAGGATAACTAGGGGATTTGAAACGATTTAAAGAAAGGGGAGCATTTGCTATTGCTGTTTTAGTGGTAGTAGGGTTTTTTGACTTTTGGTTTTGTTCTTTAATGCTTGGTGGTTTTTTAGCTATCTTTTTAGGAGCGTGGCTTACTTTAATGTCTTTGTTTGGGGCGCTATGAGTGGTTTTAATTTCTTTATTAGTTTCTTTTTTGGAGCTAGTAAAATGTTTAAAATACTCTTTAGAAGACACATACACCATTAAGGCTGGGTTTTTAGAACTCGTATAAGTGGTAGAAAACACATAAAAGCTATACACCTTACCGCTTTTTCCAATGATAGTAAGGTTGCTATCCACTCCAATTTGCAAGGGCTTAACGAGTAAGATATTAGAAATTAAATGCTCTTTATCTTCGCCAAGCATTTTAGTAGAAAAGCCTATATCATCACCCAAGACTACTTGAGCAATGGGTTCATCAAAGATAAAAGTGGTTGTCATAGCATATCTTAGGCGAATATTGAAAGTATCGCCTATGGTGTAATGGATAAAATGAGCGTTATCTTTGATAGAGCGGTTCTTAGCAAAGAAGTTGTTTTGGATAGCGTTAAAATTAGTCATGGGTTTTAAAGAATTATCTTCATCGCTATTATCATCGCTTAAAACTTCATCGCTCTTTTGAGTTTGTTTGGAGTTTTCTTTATTTGCATAAGGGCTATTAGCACTAAACGCACTAATAGGCGCATCATTAGGTTTTGGACTAAGCTTGTTATTGACATAATTAGTGGTGTTAGTGATAGTTTGCTTAGTGTTATTAAGAGCGTTATTAGTGAATTGCTTGGCGTTATTTAGCATTGTTTGAGTTTGTGCGTTATTTGGTTGGTTATTTTGTATAGGTGTAGTGGGTTGTGAATAAGGGTTTTGATTTGGCATAGGTGTTTGCATAGAATTAGGCTGTGTGTTGTAGTTAGTGCTAGGTTGTGTTTCTTGGTTAGTCTGGTTAGTGAATTACCCAATCGCTTTAGCGGTTGGGTAATTCACAACTCTCTAATTGCGTGTTTATGCTAGATGTGATACTTTCTTGCAACTTGTGCGTAACAATGCGTTTTAACTTAGGCAATACCCTTTCTTGAATTTTATTCGCCCATTTTTCAAAAGAGATTTTTTCTAACTCTTGGTTTTTAGCAATGCTTGTTTGAATGCTTTTAATGAGCTCTTCTTGATTTTCTTTGGTATCTTGTTCTAAAAACTCTTCTTGTTGGTTTTTTTCTTGTTCTTCTAAAAACATGCTTAATCCCATAAAAAAGCATTTAGCGTATTCTTTGATGTCTTCTTTAGAAAAAGAGCCTATCTCAAAGGAATTTTCTAATTCTTTTAAATGCTCTCTTATCTCTTGTAAATTAGACATACAAGCCCCCTTGAATTATGGGTGTATTTAACGCACAAGGGGATTTTTTCATCTCTATGAATTTATCTGAGCATGCATTTAAAAGCACAGCCACTAATATAAAAGCTAGGTATTGCATCTTTTTCATATTAGGCAAGCACCTTTTCTAAGTGTTTTTTGTCATCAAAGCTTTCGTATTTGTTATTGACAAAGACTTCTTTCCAAGTAGTAGGGTAATGCTTAATGAGATTTTCAATATGTTCTACCATGCTAGAATTAGAGCTAAAGATTTGTAAGTAATTACCCAAAGAACTAAGGCTCACATCTATAATATTAGATGAGCCATCATTCATGTTTTTAAGCAAGACTTTGTATTCATTAACGGCGGTGTTTTCTAAAAAATGCTTTTCAGTATCGCTCAGTCTAATGCCAAATTTATCGTTTAAATCTTTGGTATCAATATTTCTTTGGGGATACAAAATCAACTGCCCCATATTTTTAATAAAGCTTTGAGCGTTTCTCACTTCAGTTAGCTGGTTAATGTCTTGTAAGGCTAGAACAATCACCCCATTAGCCTTTCTGGCTTGGGTAATGATTTCATTGATTTTTTTATTCATCATTTCATTTTGAGCGTAAGATTTAAACTCATCAATAAAGCATAAAAAACCACGATTGATTTTCAAGGCTCTATCAATCATCTTATGAAATACATAGTAGGCTAAAAGCCCAGCGTCATCATCATTGTGTAAAATGCTATCGGTATTTATGGTGCTAATGCGAGTTTTAAAATCTAGGCTATCCATTCGGCTAGAAAATAAGGAAGATTTTAAATAGTCTTCAAAACTACTATCTAAAATGTTTGTATTGGTTTTAACAATGGCATTGACAAACTCTTTTAAATCAAAAGGAAGGGGTAATTCTTGGTTGCTAAATTTGGCTTGTTTGACTTCATCGTTATAATTTCTATACATGGTATCAATAGCATTTATTAGGGCTGTTTTATCTTCTACTTTATCTTTATGGTCATCATAGCTATCCACTTTTGCCATTTGGGCATAAAAATGCAATAAAAAGGCTCTATTAGTTGCGCTATCTTCTAATGAAAAAGGGTTAATATGAAAGTTTTCGCCTTGATTATAAATCCCATCAAAATACTTGGTAAAAGAATACAAACCATTTAATCTATCAAGAGCTAGAATATCAATGTTAGAGTATTTTAAAGCACTCATCATTAAATAGCTAATGAGCGTGGTTTTACCAGCTCCTGTTGCTCCTATAATCATCGTATGCCCTACCACTCGTGCAACATTATGGGCTAACACGCCTTTATGTTTGACTTCTTGGTTGTGGAAGTTAAACAAATAAGGGCTATGGTCTAGGTTCTTAAACACAGATAGAGGCATATCGCCCCAAGAATTTGCCCTAAAACCTGTATTATTTTTTTCAAACAAGATTAAAGAGGCTATCACTTGGGAAGTTTGATTTCTCATTCTAGGATTAATGTTTGCATTATTAGGAAAGAATGAAAAATAAGAAGGTTTTAGCCCTATGGTTTCTGTAACACTGCCTAGTCCAGCGTTATTAAGCAAGGATAAAATCTCTTTTAAAGATTTGTCTAATTTGGCTTTGCTCTTAGCTCTTATAACTAAGTTTAAGGCGCACTCTTGCATACTCAAACGATTGGCTTGCACCAATTCTATATAATCATCAATATCATTTTTCACCATTTTAGAAAGCGTGAGTTTTTTCTTGGTTTTTAGAAAATTCAAGCTTTCAAACTGCCCTAATGAACGGATATGAAAGATTAAATCTAATTCAATTTGCGTGTGTAAAAGAGTAGATATAGGGAGCGAAGAAATTTCTTCACTCTCATAGTTTTTAATACCCACACACGCACAAAAGGTGCTTTGATTTTGAAATTCAATGACAAAGTAATCTTTTTTAAAATGCACATTACTAGCAATATAGCTATCGCTTAGTCGCTTTAACTTAGGATTAAAGGCGATGTATTTGCCATTGATATACTCCGCATAGAAATTCAACACTTCTTTAGAATTTAAGAGAGTGGGTTTAAACTCTCTTAATGCGTTTTTCACTCTTTCTATGGTTTGAATAAGTAAGGCTCTTTTACTTGTGGCGCTTAAAGGTTGTCTTTTTTTTGAACTTGTTTTTCTTGTCTTTTTTAGAGCTTGTGTTTGAATGGGTCTCATTGGAGTTATTTTCATTCTCTTTAGAGCTTTCTTCTAATTCTTCATTGATTGAAGTAGTCATTTCTAATTTCTTTTTCTCAAAGAAAGATTTGACATTAGAAGTAATGCTCTCAAACACTAAAAAATATTCTGTTTTATAGATTTCCTTGCTTTCAAATTGTGTGATAATAGCTTTGGCATAAGGGTTGTCAATGTTGGGGCTTTGATTGATAAATTCTTTACGCCTTTTAGCCACAATCCTTAATTGAATGTCCTTACTAATGGTATTGAGAACATTTTGTCTTGTATCAAAATAGCCCTCCAAATCTTTTTGCATTAAATTAGAATAACTTAGTCCTTGTAAAGACATAATAGCGACTAAATTTTCTTGTTTGGTGATAATAAAAGTATCATCATACAAGCCTAAAATATTGCATTCCTCTGCCATAGAATAGGTTTTTGGCACAAAACCTGTTAAAAGCTCTATGGCTTTCTCTTTGCAATATTTAAAAGCGTTTTCTAGCATTAAGAAGACTTTCTTTTTCTTTTAGGGGACTTAGAATTATTGCTTACATGCAAAATTACATCTTTATGAAAATCATCTACAATGCTTTTAATACCACAAACAAGAGCATAAGCGTCGTTATATTGCTCGTTTTTCTCTAATAAATTCACACTCTCTTTCAATTTAGAGATAGTTTGCTCTAAGTTGTAAGTAATGGTCATTTTATTAGGTTTTTCTACTACGATTTCTTGTTGCATATTCTTTCCTTTTAAGCATAAAATGAATTAGATTTGGTTTTAATCTTGGAATGAGCGATTAAAATGTCACTTATATCTTCATCAAAAAACTCCGCTATGCTAAAAACCAATAAAAAGCACGCATACAGCATAAGAGAGTTCAATATATCTAGCCAAGGTGTCATCACAAATGGCACAAAACTTGAGAGCAAAAAGCTCTTAGCATTGAGCCAAAGAAACTTTTCTTTGGAACTGATTTCTTTGAGATTAGAAACTGAAATACCGACTAATTGCATTGATAAGCCTTAGTTACCAACACTGGTCATAAACCATTGAGCTAAGGCTGGGGCTTTAAAAAATATCAGCGTTCCTAAAACAACTCCCAAAATAGTTAATAAGATTTCTTTCCATCTATCTAAGTTTTTCCACACAAAAATACCAATAGCAATGAATATAATCATTAAAATGCCCTTACCTGTAGGGCTTTGGAGTTGTTGTTCAATGCTATTAAAAAATGTAGTTATATCCGCTTGTAATAAAAGTGGTGAAAAACCTAAAAAGGCGATAAGCTTTCTAAAATGTCTTAATTTTTTCATGCAATGTTCCTTTCTTTTTTAATCACGCAAAATTGAGCTATCACTTTATAAGATTGTTGATTGAGCTTAAAATCCAAGTGATAAACAACAAGCTCTTCATCTTTTTCCAAACTTTCTTCATTGACAACTTGTGATAAATGAATGATTTGATTTTTTAAGGCTTGTGTCATTTCGTAGGTAAGAACCTTTAAAACACCCATTTGCTTGATTTGAGCTAAATTCAAAGGCTCTTTGTCTTTTAGTAGGGCAAACTCGCTCTCAAAGGTAAAATGCCCTAAATTGTTTTCTAAAAGTTGCTCTAACAACAAGAAGTCTTTATCCCATAAATAACTACAAGTAAGCTCTGTTTCACTTTCTAATGTTTTTGCGATTATCTCTTGTTCTTTGTTTGAATAAAACTTTTCTAAATGCTTTTTAATGTCTAGCAATTCTTCATCAATTTGTATGGACTTTTTGTCTAGGGTTAGTTCAATCATTGTCTTTCTATCTTTGTAGATGGTTGGCTTTGAAATAAAATGCCGCTCGTTAGTTCAAGTATTTTTAAAACATGACCTTTCAACTTCTCTTGCAACAATTCTTTTCCAAACAATTCTTCTAAAATTTTGTTCTGCGTTTCTGTGTCTGTCTGCGAAAAATCAATTTGTAAAGTTTTTTCATTCAAATCAAAACAAATATTCAAAATATCGCTTGGTGTCATTTTTAAGCGCTCTCTTGAAAGTAATTTGAAACTTTGGATGAGTTGTTAATGGGTTCACCCACACACTCTCTGTCTTTTAAGGCTTTTAAGAGATTTTTCTTCACAATGGCTGTTTGATAAAAACACAAATTGCTTGGAATGTCTTTGTTTGTTAAGTCTTTGTAAGTTAGAGTGTAAGTGGTGTTAGGATTAGAAATAGGCGTGAATTTTAAAACCACATTGTTAGCTCTTTGCATAAGCTCTTGGCTAGGAATGTGCATAATGCATTCTTTTTTGTTGATTATTACTCTCTCAATTGCTTTAGCAAACTTTTCTAAGAAACGCATAATCTGTAAGAAAAAAGGCGATGGGATATTGTTCTTTTGATTAGCTCCTACGGAGTTATAGCCCTCTAATTCTCTGTAATCTTTAAGATACACATACAAGTATCTTTGTTTTCCTTTAATGACTTCAATAAAACCTTGCTCTTCTAATATATTGACATTCTTTCTTAGAGTTCTTGCTACAACTTGCAAAAACATTTTGGCGTAATGTCTATCTAGGGCAATCTTATTAGACTTAGCATTAAATGCGAGCTTGTAGAGTATGTCTAATAATCTTTTAGCTCCTTGTCCGCCTACAAAGCTTATAGAACCTTGCTCATGCATAATGCTAGGATTAAAGAGTTTGTAGTCTAAATCTTTTTTAAATTTGAAATAATGCTCATGCGTGTTTTTAGCATAAGCAAGATTTGCCTTATAAAGTGTGTTTAACTCATCTTTATCTAAATTAGGTTTTAATGTCTTTGCCATAGTTTTCAAGTCCCTTTCTATGAGACTTAGAGACAGAAACTAACATTCTAGTAAGAATGGGGTTTATAAAAAATCAATAATAAGGAGCCTATTTATAAAAAAAGAATAAAATATATATATATAATATAGTAATTGTAATTATATAAACATCTCTCCCCTATTAATAATAAAATTGTAAAGAAAAATTTTTCCGATTTTTATTCTATAAACAAAATTTCAAAATTTATGGTAGAACACAGAAATAGTTTTTAAAAAGTTAGCATTAGAAAATTAAGAAGCTTAGAGCTAGCTAAATAATTACATTCTTTTAATGATAATCAATTGAGTGAAATCGTTATTAGAGAGCAACAATATGGCTCTAAAACCCAAGCCATGCTGTATTTTTGCTTTTCTATTTTGGAGTTAAAAACCGCTACCCCCTTATTAAATAGAACGGCTGCACTCAAAGAACATGCCCTTTTAACTATCCATAAAACCAACGCTCTTGTGTTTTTAGAAATGCTTAAAATTTTTGGACTTTTAAGCCAAGCACACCATAACGATGTGTTAAAGATTTTAGAAAAAATACTTCAAAATTAACTGATGATACGAATTGTTAGAAAGGGAATGAATATCCAACGCTATAAGATCTAGGCGAGGTAAAACCCATTTATGGGAAATAACCATGCACCAATAAAAACGCGCTTCATAAAGCTATAAAAACAAGGCTAGACTTTAAACTTGTATCGTTTTTCTTTAATGGCTTATGTTATACTAATAAAATACAGATTCAATTGAAGGCATTAAACAACTGCATGGTATTTTTTCATAAGAAAATTATTTTAAATTTTATCTGTTCTTTAATGGTTGCTTTTTTATCCCATGGGGTTCTTTTAAAAGCCGATGGAATGGATAAAAAGCAAACTTTATTGGTGGGTGAAAGGCTTGTGTGGGATAAGCTTACGCTGTTAGGGTTTTTAGAAAAAAACCATATCCCTCAAAAACTCTACTACAACCTAAGCTCTCAAGATAAAGAATTGAGCGCTGAAATCCAAAGCAATGTTACCTACTACACCTTAAGAGATGCAAATAACACGCTCATTCAAGCCCTTATCCCTATAAGCCAGGATTTGCAAATCCATATTTACAAAAAAGGGGAGGATTATTTTTTAGACTTTATCCCCATTGTTTTCACTCGTAAAGAAAAAACTTTGCTTCTTTCTTTACAAACTTCGCCCTATCAAGATATTGTCAAAGCCATCAATGACCCCCTTTTAGCCAACCAATTGATGAACGCGTATAAAAAAAGCGTGCCTTTTAAACGCTTAGCAAAAAACGATAAAATCGCTATCGTTTATACAAGAGATTATCGTGTGGGGCAAGCGTTTGGCCAGCCGACTATTAAAATAGCCATGATTAGCTCTCGTTTGCACCAATACTATCTCTTTTCCCATTCAAACGGGCGTTATTACGATTCAAAAGCGCAAGAAGTGGCAGGGTTTTTACTAGAAACCCCGGTGAAATACACCCGCATTTCTTCGCCTTTTTCTTATGGGAGGTTCCATCCTGTCTTAAAAGTTAGACGGCCTCATTACGGCGTGGATTATGCGGCTAAACATGGCAGTTTGATCCATTCTGCTTCAGATGGCCGTGTGGGTTTTATAGGGGTTAAGGTGGGGTATGGGAAAGTAGTTGAAATCCATTTGAACGAATTGCGCTTGGTGTATGCTCACATGAGTGCGTTTGCTAACGGATTGAAAAAAGGCTCGTTCGTTAAAAAAGGGCAAATCATAGGAAGAGTGGGGAGCACGGGTTTAAGCACCGGGCCGCATTTGCATTTTGGCGTGTATAAAAACTCCCGCCCCATTAATCCTTTAGGCTATATCCGCACCGCTAAAAGCAAATTACACGGCAAGCAAAGAGAGGTTTTTTTAGAAAAAGCTCAGCATTCTAAGCAAAAATTAGAAGAACTTTTTAAAACCCATTCTTTTGAAAAAAATTCATTTTATCTTTTAGAGGGTTTTTAATGTCTTATTTTAAGAATGCTTTCAATCAAAAATCTTTAATAGACGATTCGAATGTGTATTTAGAGCCTTGTTCTAGCTCTAATTTCATAGAATTAAAACGCATGCATTATAATGAAGAGAATACTAAGAAAACATGGGATATTATTAAGTCTTTAGACAGCGTGGCGGTTTTACTCTATGAAAAAGAATCCGATTGCTTTGTGATTGTGAAACAATTCCGCCCAGCCATTTATGCACGTAATTTTCATTTTAAGCATGAGATTGACGGATACACTTATGAATTGTGTGCGGGGCTTGTGGATAAAGCTAATAAGAGTTTAGAAGAAATCGCTTGCGAAGAAGCGCTAGAAGAATGCGGTTATCAAATTAGCCCTAAAAATTTAGAAACCATAGGCCAATTTTATAGCGCGACTGGGCTGAGTGGGAGTTTGCAAACGCTCTATTACGCTGAAGTGTGCACGAATTTGAGGGTTTCAAAGGGTGGGGGGATTGATGCCGAAAAGATTGAAGTGCTGTTTTTAGAGCGATCAAAAGCTCTTGATTTTATAATGGATTTTCAATACGCTAAAACCACCGGATTGTCTTTAGCCATTTTGTGGCATTTAAAAAAGTTTAAAAATGTTTAAAAGGAATTGTATGTTAAGGCTTTTGATAGGACTTCTTTTAATGAGTTTTATAAGCTTGCAATCAGCCTCTTGGCAAGAACCCTTAAGAGTGAGTATAGAATTTGTGGATTTGCCTAAAAAAATCATTCGTTTTCCGGCTCATGATTTGCAAGTGGGGGAGTTTGGTTTTGTCGTTACTAAACTTTCAGATTATGAAATCGTTAATTCTGAAGTGGTCATTATTGCCGTTGAAAATGGTGTCGCAACGGCTAAATTCAGAGCGTTTGAGTCTATGAAACAAAGGCATTTACCCACTCCAAGAATGGTCGCTAGAAAGGGGGATTTAGTCTATTTTAGGCAATTCAACAACCAAGCGTTTTTAATCGCTCCTAATGATGAACTCTATGAGCAAATCAGAGCGACTAATACTGATATTAATTTTATTAGTTCTGATTTGTTGGTTACTTTTTTGAATGGGTTTGACCCAAAAATCGCTAATTTAAGGAAAGCGTGCAATGTTTATAGCGTGGGGGTGATTTATATTGTAACCACGAACACGCTCAATATTTTAAGCTGTGAGAGTTTTGAAATTTTAGAAAAAAGAGAGTTGGATACAAGTGGCGTTACTAAAACTTCTACGCCGTTTTTTTCTAGGGTTGAGGGCATTGATGCAGGCACGCTAGGGAAACTTTTTTCAGGCAGTCAATCTAAAAATTACTTCGCTTACTATGACGCTTTAGTGAAAAAAGAAAAACGCAAAGAAGTGAGGATTGAAAAGAAAGAAGTAAGGATTGATTCTAGAGAAATTAAACGAGAAATCAAGCAAGAAGCCATTAAAGAGCCTAAAAAAGCCAATCAAAGCACAGAAAACACTCCTACTTTAGAAGAGAAAAACTACCAAAAAGCAGAGCGAAAACTTGATTCTAAAGAAGAAAGGCGCTATTTAAGAGATGAAAGGAAAAAAGCCAAAGCCACCAAAAAGGCTATGGAATTGGAAGAAAGAGAAAAAGAGCATGATGAAAGAGACGAAAAAGAGACTGAAGGAAGAAGAAAAGCTTTAGGAATGGATAAAGGCAATGAAAAAGTCAATGCCAAAGAAAACGAGCGAGAAATCAAGCAAGAATCCGCTAATGAGCCAAGTAGTGAAAACAACGCCACTCCAAAAGACACAGAAAATACTTCTGTCTTAAAAGAGAATGCCGTTAAAAAAGAAGTGCCAAAACCAAGCTCTAAAGAAGAAAAAACGCCGCTTGAAAGAAGAAAAGAAAAAAGCCAAAGCCGAACAAAGAGCGAGAGAATTTGAACAAAGAGCGAGAGAGCATCAAGAAAGAGATGAAAAAGAGCTTGAAAGAGCGAAGAAAGGCGCTAGAAGCGGGTAAAAAATAACATGTTAGACCAACAACACCTCAAATACTTTAAAAACCTAGTAGGGGGAGAGAATTTTTTCACTGATTTAGCGCATTTGAACGCTTATTGCTATGACGCTACTAAAGAAAGGCATTTGCCTAGCGGCGTGATTTTCCCTAAAAACGAGCAAGAAATCAGCCAGATTTTAAAATATTGCAACGAGCACCGCCTTATCGTTGTGCCTAGGGGGGCTGGGAGCGGTTTTACAGGGGGAGCGTTGAGCGTGAGCGGGGGGCTAGTTTTAAGCGTAGAAAAGCATTTGGATAAGATTTTAGAGATTGACACTAAAAATTTAATCGCTAGAGTAGAACCGGGCGTGATTAACAAGCATTTCCAAAACGAAGTGGAAAAATTGAATCTCTTCTACCCCCCAGATCCAGCGAGTGAAAATCAAAGCACTTTAGGGGGGAATGTCGCTGAAAATGCCGGTGGCATGCGCCGCGGCTAAATACGGAATCACTAAAGATTATGTCATGGCTTTAAGGGTGGTTTTAGCGAATGGTGAAATTATAAGGGCAGGCAAAAAAAACGATCAAAGATGTCGCCGGTTTTAATGTTGCAGGGCTGATGATCGCTAGTGAGGGGTGTTTGGGCGTGATTTCTGAGATCACTTTAAAGCTTTTAGCCAAACCGCCCCTAAAACAAAGCGCGATGGGGGTTTTTAACCATATTGAAGACGCCATGAACGCCGTTTATAAGACAATGAGCAGCGGCGTTACGCCTGTGGCGATGGAATTTTTGGATAATTTGAGTATAAGGGCTGTGGAAGAACGATTTTCTAAAGGCTTACCCAAAGACGCTGGAGCGATACTCATCACTCAAGTGGATGGCGTGGTTAAAGAGCAGATTGCATGGCAACTCAATGAGATAGAAAAGCATTTCAAAGCCAATGGGTGCGTGGGTTTTAAGATCGCTCAAAACGAACAAGAAGAGCAGGATTTATGGTTTTCAAGGCGTAACGCTTCCCAAAGTATTAGCGTTTATGGTAAAAAGAAGTTGAATGAAGACGTGGACCGTTCCTAGGGCGAGTTTGCCGAGTTTGTTGCAAGAAGTCGCCAAAATCAGCCAAAAATACGGCTTTAAAATCCCTTGCTTTGGGCATACGGGCGATGGCAATGTGCATGTGAACATCATGTTAGAAGATCCTAAAAAAGATTTAGAAAAAGGGCATCAGGCTATGGAAGAGATTTTTCAGGCCGCTATTAGTTTGGAGGGGACTTTAAGCGGGGAGCATGGCATAGGCTTGTCTAAAGCCAAATTCATGCCTTTAGCGTTTAATCATAGTGAAATGGAGCTTTTTAGGAATATTAAAAAAGCCCTTGATCCTAATAATATTTTAAACCCTTTTAAAATGGGGCTATAAAGTTTAAAGGCAAGGAAAGCGCATGAAAATCGGTGTTTATGGAGCGAGCGGTCGTATAGGGAAACTGCTTTTAGAAGAATTAAAAGGGGGGTATAAGGGATTAGCGCTATCTAGCGTGTTTGTCAGGCAAAAATGCGAAACGGATTTCAGCTCTTTTTCACACGCCCCTTTAGTAACCAACGATTTAAAAGCGTTTGTGAGGGCATGCGAATGCGTGATTGATTTTTCTTTACCTAAAGGCGTGGATCATTTGCTAGAGGCTCTTTTAGAATGCCCTAAAATTTTAGTTTCTGGCACGACCGGTTTAGAAAAAGAAACGCTAGAAAAAATGCAACAATTAGCTTTAAAAGCGCCACTTTTGCACGCGCACAACATGTCTATTGGGATTATGATGCTCAACCAATTAGCCTTTTTAGCTTCTTTGAAATTAAAAGATGCGGATATTGAAATTGTAGAAACGCACCACAATCTTAAAGAAGATGCCCCAAGCGGCACGGCGTTGAGTTTGTATGAAACTTGCGCTAAGGCTAGGGGGTATGATGAAAAAAACGCTCTCACCACTCACAGAGAAGATTTGCGCTCTAAAGAAAGCATTGGCATAGCCGCTTTAAGGGGGGGCGATGTCGCTGGGAAGCACACGATAGGGTTTTATTTAGAGGGCGAATACATAGAACTTAGCCATACGGCGACTAACCGATCTATTTTTGCTAAAGGGGCTTTAGAAGTGGCTCTGTGGCTTAAGGATAAAGCCGCTAAAAAATATGAAATCAACGAGATGTTTGGTTGAATGTTTTAATTCTTTTTGTATAAATAATTCACGCTTTTACGATGAAATATTTCCCCTTTTTAGCCTTACTAAAAGGTTTTTACTATACTATAAGGGATATTGCTAACGATTAAGCTGTATTGGAAGAGTTTATTTTTTTAAGGATTGATCTTGCCTTGGGTCAGTAACATATTTGGCATTTTTTCATTAATATTGAAAAAGTCCGATCGTTGCAGGCGTCTAAAGGCTAGGGACGATTCACATTTTTACCTATAATTAACAAAAATTTGCTAAAATGGACAAATTTTAACAAAGAAAAGAAATTAAGAAATGAGCCTTTTTGAAGAAATCAAATGCAATGCTAAAGATGGTTGGAGAAATGGCTGGAAGCAAGGTGAGTGCATGAAGCGTTCTAAAAATGGTTTGGTTTGTGTGTCATGCTTACTATAGCATGTATAATTAAGCGTTTGTGATCCGCATGGGAAACAAAATGGAAAACAAATCAATAGGACAGATTTTCAAAGACAGCTTCAAAAAAAGTTTCTTTAGTGGTCTATGGAGTTGCTTAAAATGGAGCTTTATTCTCACTCTGATCAGCTTGGGTTTGTTTTTGCTTGTTTTTAGGTTTCAACCTGAGACGATTAAAAAATACATCAAAGATCCTAAAGATCTGCAATTCTACAACGACTTGAGAAAGAAAAATGGTTGGGACAAGTAGGTTTATTGTTCCTAAATTGTGTCAGTTGCCAAACAAAAGCGTCGGTTTTTGATTTAAATTATGAAGTAGCGCTTGTATGAATAGTATAAAAATACTTTTTTTTGATATACTCAAGCGATTGATTTCAATTTGAAAGGAAACGCATGAAATTTTTTACAAGAATCACTGACAGCTACAAGAGAGTTGTAGTAACTTTAGGGCTAGTGGTAACGACCAATCCTTTAATGGCGGTCACCAGTCCTGCAACAGGCGTTAATGAGACTAAAATGTTGGTTATTCAGATCATTTCTGTTCTAGCGATCGTAGGTGGTTGCGCTTTAGGGGTCAAAGGCATAGCGGATATTTGGAAAATCTCTGATGACATCAAAAGAGGTCAGGCGACTGTTTTTGCTTACGCGCAGCCCATAGCTATGTTAGCGGTAGCAGGCGGTATTATCTATTTGAGCACTAAGTTTGGCTTCAATATTGGCGAGAGTGGAGGAGCTAGCTAAATTGATCAACAATAATAATAGCAATAAAAAACTAAGAGGCTTTTTTTAAAAGTTCTCTTAAGTCTTGTTGTTTTCAGTTCGTATGGGTCAGCCAATGATGACAAAGAAGCCAAAAAGGAAGTGCTAGAAAAAGAAAAAAACACTCCCAATGGGCTTGTTTATACGAATTTAGATTTTGATAGTTTTAAAGCGACTATCAAAAATTTGAAAGACAAGAAAGTAACTTTCAAAGAAGTCAATCCCGATATTATCAAAGATGAAGTTTTTGATTTCGTGATTGTCAATAGAGTCCTTAAAAAAATAAAGGATTTGAAGCATTACGATCCCATTATTGAAAAAATCTTTGATGAAAAGGGTAAAGAAATGGGATTGAATGTAGAATTGCAGATCAATCCTGAAGTGAAAGACTTTTTTACTTTTAAAAGCATCAGCACGACCAACAAACAACGCTGCTTTCTGTCATTGCGCTGGAGAAACAAGAGAAATTTTATGCGATGATAAGCTATATAATGTTTTATTGGCCGTATTCAATTCTTATGACCCTAATGATCTTTTGAAACATATTAGCACCGTAGAGTCTCTCAAAAAAATCTTTTATACGATTACATGTGAAGCGGTATATCTATAAAGAGAGGGGTGTTTGTGGCAAGCAAACAAGCTGACGAACAAAAAAAGCTAGTTATAGAGCAAGAGGTTCAAAAGCGGCAGTTTCAAAAAATAGAAGAACTTAAAGCAGACATGCAAAAGGGTGTCAATCCCTTTTTTTAAAGTCTTGTTTGATGGGGGGAATAGGTTGTTTGGTTTCCCTGAAACTTTTATTTATTCTTCTATATTTATATTGTTTGTAACCATTGTATTATCTGTTATTCTTTTTCAAGCCTATGAACCTGTTTTGATTGTAGCGATTGTTATTGTGCTTGTAGCTCTTGGATTCAAGAAAGATTACAGGCTTTATCAAAGAATGGAGCGAGCGATGAAATTTAAAAAACCTTTTTTGTTTAAGGGCGTGAAAAACAAAGCGTTCATGAGCATTTTTTCCATGAAGCCTAGCAAAGAAATGTCTAATGACATCCACTTAAATCCAAACAGAGAAGACAGGCTTGTGAGCGCTGCAAACTCCTATCTAGCGAATAACTATGAATGTTTTTTAGATGATGGGGTAATCCTTACTAACAACTATTCTCTTTTAGGCACAATCAAATTGGGGGGCATTGATTTTTTAACCACTTCCAAAAAAGATCTCATAGAGTTACACGCTTCTATTTATAGCGTTTTTAGGAATTTTGTTACCCCTGAATTCAAATTTTATTTTCACACTATTAAAAAGAAAATCGTTATTGATGAAACCAATAGGGACTATGGTCTTATTTTTTCTAATGATTTTATGCGAGCCTATAATGAGAAGCAAAAAAGAGAAAGTTTTTATGATATTAGTTTTTATCTCACCATAGAGCAAGATTTATTAGACGCTCTCAATGAACCCGTTATGAATAAAAAGCATTTTGCAGACAATAATTTTGAAGAGTTTCAAAGGATTATTAGAGCCAAGCTTGAAAACTTCAAGGATAGGATAGAGCTTATAGAAGAGCTACTGAGTAAATACCACCCCACTAGATTGAAAGAATACACCAAAGATGGCGTTATTTATTCCAAACAATGCGAATTTTATAATTTTCTTGTGGGAATGAATGAAGCCCCTTTTATTTGCAACCGAAAAGACTTGTATCTCAAAGAAAAAATGCATGGTGGGGTGAAAGAAGTTTATTTTGCCAACAAGCATGGAAAAATCTTGAATGATGACTTGAGTGAAAAATATTTTAGCGCTATTGAAATCAGTGAATACGCCCCTAAATCACAGAGCGATTTGTTTGATAAAATCAACGCTCTAGACAGCGAATTTATTTTCATGCATGCTTATTCGCCTAAAAACTCACAAGTTTTAAAGGACAAACTAGCTTTCACCTCTAGAAGGATTATTATTAGTGGAGGCTCTAAAGAGCAGGGTATGACTTTAGGTTGCTTGAGCGAATTAGTGGGTAATGGTGATATTACGCTAGGCAGTTATGGTAATTCTTTAGTGCTGTTTGCTGATAGCTTTGAAAAAATGAAACAAAGCGTTAAAGAATGCGTCTCTAGTCTTAACGCTAAAGGTTTTTTAGCCAACGCAGCGACTTTCTCTATGGAAAATTACTTTTTTGCCAAACATTGCTCTTTTATCACGCTTCCTTTTATTTTTGATGTAACTTCTAACAATTTTGCTGATTTCATAGCGATGAGAGCGATGAGTTTTGATGGCAATCAAGACAATAACGCTTGGGGTAATAGCGTGATGACGCTAAAAAGCGAGATCAATTCGCCTTTTTATTTGAACTTCCACATGCCTACTGATTTTGGTTCAGCTTCAGCAGGACACACTTTGATACTTGGCTCAACCGGTTCAGGTAAGACAGTGTTTATGTCCATGACTCTAAACGCTATGGGGCAATTTGCCTATAATTTTCCTGCTAATGTCAGCAAAGACAAGCAAAAGCTCACTATGGTCTATATGGATAAAGATTATGGCGCTTATGGGAATATTGTCGCAATGGGTGGGGAGTATGTCAAGATTGAGCTAGGGACAGATACAGGATTAAATCCTTTTGCTTGGGCGGCTTGCGTGCAAAAAACAGATGCAACAATGGAGCAAAAACAAACGGCTATTTCTGTTGTCAAAGAGCTTGTGAAAAACCTAGCGACCAAAAGCGATGAAAAAGATGAAAATGGCAACAGCGTCTCTTTTAGTCTAGCAGATTCTAACACGCTTGCAGCGGCAGTAACCAACCTTATCACAGGAGATATGAACCTAGATTATCCCATCACTCAACTTATTAATGCTTTTGGAAAAGACCACAACGATCCTAATGGGCTTGTCGCGCGATTAGCGCCTTTTTGCAAATCAACCAATGGTGAATTTCAATGGCTTTTTGATAATAAAGCAACAGATCGCTTAGATTTTTCAAAAACGATTATTGGCGTTGATGGGTCAAGTTTCTTAGACAATAATGATGTTTCGCCCTTTATTTGTTTTTACCTTTTCGCTCGTATCCAAGAAGCAATGGATGGGCGTAGATTTGTCTTAGATATTGATGAAGCGTGGAAATATTTAGGCGATCCAAAGGTCGCTTATTTTGTAAGAGACATGCTAAAAACTGCAAGGAAAAGAAACGCTATTGTTAGACTTGCAACTCAAAGCATCACTGATCTTTTGGCTTGCCCTATTGCTGATACGATTAGAGAACAATGCCCTACAAAGATTTTTTTGAGAAACGATGGGGGTAATCTTTCTGATTACCAAAGATTAGCTAATGTTACAGAAAAAGAATTTGAAATCATCACCAAGGGGCTAGATAGGAAAATCCTCTACAAACAGGATGGAAGCCCTAGCGTTATCGCTAGTTTTAATTTGAGAGGCATTCCTAAAGAATATTTGAAAATTTTATCCACAGATACTGTATTTGTCAAAGAAATTGACAAGATTATCCAAAACCATAGTATCATAGATAAATATCAGGCCTTGAGGCAAATGTATCAACAAATAAAGGAGTATTAATAATGAAACAAAGTTTGCGCGAACAAAAGTTATTGAAAATTTTGGAAAATGATGTCTTGACGATTTTGGATAGTTTTTCTAATTACCTTTTTGAACTGAGAGAAGAATTGGACTTCATAGAAGAAGAAATGGAAGGTGAAATCACTGAACAAAACCTTACCGCTCTTTATGATTTTTCTAATTTCTTAGAAGACCATGTCAATGTATTTTATGAGAATGTTTTGAATATAGATGATGTCAAAACAGAACACCTTTATTCAGGTCTCATAGATAGTCTTAACGCTAATCTTCACTTTGTCAAGTCATTTCTCAGTAATCAGGATTTAGACTTCCGCTTTTTTAAAGAAATAAACGAAGGGCAAGATCCCCAAAAAACATTATCAAGATTAATTCCTCTTCAAAGTGGGAAAAATGATGCAAGCTCGTTTAAAGCCAATAATTCTTTTGTCTCATTAGTTTATGTTTATGCTTACTTCATGCTAGAAACTATCAGGCAGTCGTATAGGATTCTCAGATTACTAGAAAAACCTATCAATAACAACATAAGCGAGGATATGCAGAGCGATATAGAGAATTTTTTTGTTCAAGCGAATTTTTTAGAATACTATGTTCAGAACAAAATATACCCAACCAATCATGCCTATGACTTCACGCATTTGATCATGGACTCCATTATTCCTAATTGGATTCAGATTGATATGAGCGTTGAAGCTAAAAAGAAAGAGCTTTTTGAAAAATATTTTCAAAACATTGATGAAGTAACAAACAAAATGCTCGATCAAGAAAATCAAAACAAAAATAGCGATTGAGTGGTGTTAATGCGCTAGAATAATGCTAAAAATAAGAATAAAGGAGTTAAAAGTATGAAAACGAATTTTTATAAAATTAAATTACTATTTGCTTGGTGTCTTATCATTGGCATGTTTAACGCTCCGCTTAACGCTGACCAAAACACGGATATAAAAGATATTAGTCCTGAAGATATGGCGCTAAATAGCGTGGGGCTTGTTTCTAGAGATCAGCTAAAAATAGAGATCCCTAAAGAAACCCTAGAGCAAAAAGTGGCCGTACTCAATGACTATAATGATAAGAATGTTAATATCAAGTTTGACAACATAAGTTTAGGGAGTTTCCAACCTAATGATAATCTAGGCATCAATGCGATGTGGGGCATTCAAAATCTTCTCATGAGCCAAATGATGGGCGATTACGGTCCAAACAATCCTTTCATGTATGGTTATGCGCCAACATACTCAGATTCATCGTTTTTACCACCGATCTTAGGGTATTAACTAGGGGGTATTAACATGGCAGGCACACAAGCTATATATGAATCATCTTCTGCAGGCTTCTTATCGGAAATTTCCTCAATCATCTCAAGCACAAGTGGTGTCGCAGGGCCATTTGCAGGAATAGTAGCGGGTGCTATGACAGCAGCGATTATTCCTATTGTTGTGGGATTTACTAATCCGCAAATGACCGCTATCATGACCCAATACAATCAAAGCATCGCTGAAGCTGTAAGCATGCCTATGAAAGCCGCTAACCAACAATACAACCAATTGTATCAAGGTTTTAACGATCAAAGCATGGCTGTGGGGAACAATATCTTAAATATCAGCAAATTAACAGGGGAATTTAACGCACAAGGCAACACGCAAGGCGCGCAAATTAGTGCTGTCAATAGTCAGATTGCAAGCATTTTAGCGAGTAACACTACCCCTAAAAATCCTAGCGCTATTGAAGCTTATGCGACGAATCAAATCGCTGTTCCTAGCGTGCCAACAACGGTTGAAATGATGAGCGGTATCTTAGGCAATATTACAAGTGCAGCACCAAAATACGCCCTAGCCCTACAAGAGCAACTGCGTTCTCAAGCAAGCAACAGCTCAATGAATGATACAGCCGATTCCCTTGATAGCTGTACCGCTTTAGGTGCACTTGTTGGCTCATCAAAAGTGTTTTTTAGTTGCATGCAAATTTCTATGACGCCCATGAGTGTTTCTATGCCCACTGTTTATGCCAAATACCAAGCGTTAGCCACTAATGCCCTAACTTCAGGCACTAATCCTATGACCACTCCTGCATGCCCTATTGGGGACAAGGTTCTTGCTGTTTATTGCTATGCTGAAAAAGTAGCAGAAATTTTGAGAGAATACTATATAGAATTTGTGAAAAACAATACCAATTTGTTGCAGAACGCTTCTCAAATGATACTTAATCAATCAGGATTAGCTACTAGCACCTATGACACTCAAGCGATTTCTAACATAAGTTCGCTATATAATTACAATATAGTAGCGAATAAATCTTTTTTAAAATCGCATTTGACTTACCTTGATTACATCAAAGACAAGCTTAAGGGGCAAAAAGATAGCTACTTAACAGAAAGGGTGCAAACTAAAATAATCGTGAAGTAAGGAAAAAGATGTGAAATGTTTTTTAAGCATATTTTCTTTCTTGACTTTTTGTGGTTTGTCTCTGAATGGTGCAGAAGTAGTAATAACGCTTGAACCCGCCTTAAAAGCCATTCAGGCGGACGCACAAGCCAAACAAAAAACCGCTCAAGCCGAATTAAAAGCCATAGAGGCTCAATCTAGTGCCAAAGAAAAAGCCATTCAAGCGCAAATAGAGGGAGAATTGAGAACTCAGCTTGCAACCATGAGCGCTATGTTAAAAGGGGCTAATGGCGTTATTAATGGTGTCAATGGCATGACAGGGGGTTTTTTGCAGGTTCAGACATCTTGCTTGGCGTCATGGAAGGGTATTCAAGCGCGCTTAGCGCATTGGGGGGGAATGTTAAAATAATCGTGGAAAAACAAAAAATTAATACCCAAACAGAAATCCAAAACATGCAAATCGCGCTCCAAAAAAATAACGAAATAATCAAGCTCAAAATGAACCAGCAAAACGCTCTCTTAGAAGCGTTAAAAAACAGCTTTGAACCGAGCGTTACTCTAAAAACACAAATGGAAATGCTTTCTCAAGCTCTAGGAAGTTCTTCTGATAACGCTCAATACATCGCTTACAATACGATCGGCATCAAGGCGTTTGAAGAAACCTTAGAAGGTTTTGAAACATGGTTGAAAACAGCTATGCAAAAAGCGACCCTTATTGACTACAATTCCCTAACGGGTCAGGCTTTGTTTCAAAGCGCCATCTATGCGCCTGCTCTTAGTTTTTTTTCAAGCATGGGCACACCATTTGGAATCATTGAAACATTCACTCTAGCACCCACAAAATGCCCCTATCTTGATGGGCTAAAAATTTCAGCATGCCTTATGGAACAGGTTATTCAGAATTACAGAATGATTGTAGCCCTTATTCAAAATAAACTGAGTGATGCAGATTTTCAAAATATCGCTTATTTGAATGGGATCAATGGAGAAATCAAAACCTTAAAAGGATCAGTAGATTTGAACGCGCTCATAGAAGCTGCTATCTTAAACGCAGAAAATCATTTAAACTATATAGAGAATCTTGAAAAAAAGCCGACCTTTGGGAAGAACAACTGAAATTAGAGAGAGAAACGACAGCAAGAAACATTGCTAGCTCTAAAGTTATTGTCAAATGAAAACACTCGTGAAAAATACCATATATTCTTTTTTGCTATTGTCTGTTTTGATGGCAGAAGATATAACAAGCGGCTTAAAGCAACTGGATAGCACCTACCAAGAGACCAACCAACAAGTACTCAAAAACTTAGATGAAATTTTTTCAACCACTAGCCCTAGCGCTAATGATAAAATGGGTGAAGAAGATGCTCTAAACATCAAAAAAGCGGCCATTGCTTTGAGAGGAGATTTAGCGTTATTGAAAGCCAATTTTGAAGCGAATGAGTTATTTTTCATCTCAGAAGATGTGATTTTTAAGACTTATATGTCTAGCCCTGAACTTTTATTAACCTATATGAAAATCAATCCCTTAGACCAAAAGACTGCTGAACAGCAATGCGGAATATCCGATAAAATTTTAGTTCTTTATTGTGAGGGGAAGCTGAAAATCGAGCAAGAAAAACAAAATATAAGAGAGCGTTTAGAAACTTCTCTAAAGGCGTATCAGAGCAACATTGGAGGTACAGCTTCTTTAATCATTGCTTCACAGACGCTTGTAGAAAGCCTAAAGAATAAAAATTTTATCAAAGGAATCAGAAAGCTTATGTTAGCTCACAACAAGGTCTTTTTAAATTATTTAGAGGAGTTGGACGCATTAGAAAGATCCCTAGAACAAAGTAAGCGACAATACCTACAAGAAAGGCAATCAAGTAAGATCATTGTCAAATGATTTTTCTGAGATGACAAGCTATGATTTCTAATTTTTGGAATTTGTTTCTCTAGTTGTTTTTTGAGCTAATAATTTGGATCGCTATTTTTTTCCATGAGCGATACTTTGTTCTATTTGATTAATGACGCTATTGGGCAGTTCAGATTTAGAGTGATTGTTTGAGAATGTTGCATCTTTTGCTTCATTTTCTTTTGTATCAGTAGTGCCAAACTCGCTTGCATTTGTAGTATCTTGGTAGTTATTTTCTTGCTCCATTTCTTTCTTTCTCTTCTCACAAATAGCGCACGAAGCTATAAGAAAGGTTCTATTGTTGCTGTTATTAAGAGCGAGTTTTAAACCACTCAAGTGTTGTCTAGAAAACTTGTTATTTTCTGTCTCTATTTCTTGAATTTTTTCTAATAAGGGGGCAAGAATTTTTTGATCCTTGATGTCTTTGATCAAACACTTTCTTAACCCATCATAATCGTTGCTTGAAATAATACACTCATTGATAATGATTTCAATTTCAGGCGTTCTCCACTCATCAGGTACAAGCGGAGCAGCAGGTTTCACAAAAGATTCATTCACCTTATTGATCATCTCATCAAAGTTATCATCTTTATTAGATTTGGTTTCAGTGGAAGAATTGCCATTAGGGTTGTCATTCAAAGGGTTAGCGTTAGTTTCGTTTAATTCTTGCAATCCTCTGTGCTTAGCCGCTTTTTTTGAATAGAAGAGTTGTTCTTTTTTTCAAACGCTTCAATATTCTTTTGAATTTGCTCTGCTCTCGCCCTATCATTTCGTAATTTTTCTCTCAAAGCGTTAGTGGCGAATTCTTTTTCCTCTTTTGTAATTTCTTTGTCGTCATGTCTTTGATAGAGTGTTTTGATTTTTTTAAAGCCTAAAGCCACCAATTCTTTGTATTCACTCGGTAATAATGCCGTATTGATAGCGTTTAAGCCCCCATAAACAACTAAAGAATAAAGAGCGACAGAACCTAGTTTTTTGAAGATACTTTTCAAGAGTGTCTCCTTTCCTATTCAAAGGGATTATTCTTGGCAACATTGTTTCGGTATGCAGAAACCACTGTTTTGAAGAAATTAAATATCTTGTAGTGTTCTTTTTGCATAGTTGTTTTGTCGCTCATCATAGGATCGCTATCTACGAAGATATTGTATTCATTAGTCTTTTTTAATATAGATTTTTTGGATTGGGTATCAAAATTGAAGCTGTCTAAAACCAACAAACACAATTTTTGTTTTTGAGCGAAACTCAATTTTTGATTGGTGAAGTTTTTAGTCAGAGTATTCAATTCCACATCATCTTTGACATTTTTCAACAAGTTAGAAAAAGCCTCATAGCCCTTTAAGTATTTCTCATTGATCTTATCAATCGCCATGCTAAACGCCAAGCGTTCCGAGTTAAAAATAAGCGTGTTGGTGGCTTTTTGGGCAATATCTTTTGCTTTGGAGTCAAATTTGTTTCTTTCAAGCTGTAAGTAATAATCTATATTATCCAATTCTTTTCTGCTCAATAAATTAGAAATGTTATTGGAATATTCTTCAATCGCTTGCTTGTAAGATAAAGCTAATCGGCTCGCTTTTTTGTTTTGTTCTTCATCTAAAGAAAACACACCCATTTGAAGCAAAGCCTGAGCCTTATCTTTAGTGGTAGCGGTAGTTTTTTTAAAAATACTGCTCGTTTTCACTTGGGGGTAGTAATAACTCAAACGCTCCTTATCTTCTTTGGTGAATGTTTCTTGGTTTAAAACATAGGCATAAGGGTTAGGGAGAAGTTTCTTATAGAGAGGGTTATCTTTTAAGGCTTGCTCTAGATCCCCATAAGCCTTTGACTTAGCAGTAAGGATTTTACCTCTTGTCTCTTTCTCTAGAGCCTCTTTTTCTTTTTTGTATTTGTTTTCTAAATCTAAAAGAACTTTAGCTCTGTAATCCACAAGCTCTTTGATTTTTTGTTTTCTAAAAACCAAGTCTTCTAAGAAATCATGCGTATTGTTTAAGAGCTTCTTGCGAGCTTTAAGAGCGTCTTCTTTTGCGGCCACTTCTTCTTGTTCTTTTTTTATCTCGTTGAAAAATGAACCAAACTGCTCCACATTAGCCGACAAAACTCCAAACGCAACCAATGAGCTAAAAACGATTTTTGCAAGCATCTTATAGTTTTTGTAACCTTAAAATTTCAAAAAATACCAACACATTTTACCACAATTTTTACAAAACTATGGATCAAAACTTTTCCATATCCAAAAGGTAAGTAAAATCTAGATCTTATAGTGTTATGTTTTTCTTGCTTGTATGCGGCTTGTTGGTATTTTTTAAGTTTCTCTTAAGATTATTTCTATATAATAAGTTTGTGTTTTTTAGATGGAAAACTCCTTTATTCTTTAACAGATGTTTTCTGTTCTTTGTTTGGCATAAACAAACAAATCGTTGGTTTGTGCTATACCACATGCTAGTATCAGCAAGTGGGGTATTCTTTGGGATTTTGAGCTAGATTAAGGTGGTTTTGTAAAATACTTATTATTTCCTATGCTCCTTTGCTCCTTTATAGGTTCACCGCCTTGAACTAGTTCTTTCAAAACCAAAATGAAACGACCGATTAGCAAATTGAAACAAAACTTTTTACAATTCAAACATTCTTTCAACAAACATTTAGATAAGTACAGCCTTTATTACAGGCTGTTCAATATCAGCTCTATCGTTATAGGTTTTTTAATAGCGCTTTTTTCTTATGGGGCAGGGGTGATTTTAGTTTATCCAATATTATTCTTGTTTGCTCTTATAATAAAACCTAGCTTTTTTTATTACACTACTTATCTTTTGCTACTCGTTTCTCTCAGCATAATAAGCAAATACTATCTCTTAAGCCACGCAAATTTCACAATGAAGCTAATCATGCTTATGACTCAATGGCAAAATTGGTTCTTATGATTCGTTCAAAAATTTCTCAAGACTTGATTTAGAGAAATTTCTTTATTTCCACACATTAGCATAAAACCTTACTGACTAAAAACTAAAATCTTTTTAAGTGCATACCCAAAGCTAGCTTATTTGAAAAAACCAATCTATTTTTGGTATTCAAATCCTAAAACCCCATGATTTTAAATTTAAAGGAGCGTTTTTTAAAAATAATTCTGCATCTAGTGTGTTAGTAATTTGTTTTTGATATGGTGGTGGTTTTCCAAATTAATATTGAGAAAAATTTGCTATAATTAGGAGATAAAAATAAAAAGGATATGGCTTGTTTGGTGGCAAAATATTTGATTTTTTTGCGATTGGTGGTTACTTATCGCTTGATTTCATGAGTAATCTTAGATTCAAGAATTTTCTTAGTAGCTTTAGGCATGCTATTGTGAAATGCTTCCTACTAAAACACGCATTAGAGATCCGAACAAGCAAGAACTTACACAACCAAAAATAAAAGGACTGATCATGGGAAAAATTTTAGCTTCTTTGTTGGGTGGCGGAACAAATCTTTTTACAGGTTTATCCAGTGATTTGTTTTCTATGATATTAAATTTTTTGTTCTTCCTGATGTTAATGATGGGACTTAATGAAATATTAGGGAAAAAATTTAACTTGCCTATGGACAATATCAAGAATTTTATGGCAGAAGTGCTGAAGAATGGATTCGATAGTATCAAAAACATGGGATCTGCTTTGGTTGGTAATGGTTTTGGTAGCAACAAATCAGACAAAACCACTAATAAAATGAGTGTCTCTCAAGTAAGACTCTAGTAGTGTATTAACTATCTAAAGATGAAATTTTTTCATCTTTCACGCAGAGCTTTGTTTGATCAACAAGGCAATATATTACTAGCTGAACATTATGATTTTATTACTTAAGACTCCTTTTTGAAAATGAGTTATCTTGACTCTTTATTTTAGTTGTAACGCATTATTCTTACAACTTATCTTGCTTTAACATTAAAACTTTTTAAATCGGTTTTTAGGGCTATTTGTGAAAGCGTTTTTTGTAGGTTTTGAAAAATAGATATGAGAGTGATTGAAGCAATATTTTATGGTTAAAAAAATAGTTTTTTGCTCTTTGAATTATGACCGCTCTGAAATTTTCACACAACAGATATTGTATAATTTCAACATAAACCTTTACGATTTGAACAATCTAAAGAGAAACCAAATCCATTGAAAGGATCAAGAGTGATATGAGTAATAACATGCGAAAACTCTTCTCAATGATTGCTGACTCAAAAGATAAGAAAGAAAAACTTATTGAGAGCTTGCAAGAGAACGAACTTTTAAACACTGATGAAAAAAGAAAATCATGGATCAAATAAAAACCATGCATGATTTTTTCAAACAGATGCATACAAATAAGGGAGCGTTAGATAAGGTTCTAAGAAATTACATGAAAGATTATCGCGCTGTTATCAAAAGCATTGGTATTGATAAATTTAAAAAGGTTTATCGTTTGCTTGAGAATGAGACTATGGAACTGTTGCATGCGATTACGGAGAATCCTAATTTCTTATTCTCCAAATTTGATCGATCAATTCTTGGAATATTTCTGCCTTTCTTCAGCAAGCCCATCATGTTTAAGATGAGTATTAGAGAAATGGACTCGCAAATAGAATTGTATGATACTAAGCTCCCACTATTGAAATTGTTTGTGATGACAGATGAAGAAGTGAATTTCTATGCTAATCTAAAAACCATTGAACAATATAACGACTATGTTAGGGATTTGCTGATGAAATTTGATCTTGAAAAATACATGGAAGAAAAAGGAGTGCAAAACGCTTGATGTGGAAAACGAACAAAAAATCTCGGTGTAACTAACAAAATTCAGTTTGAAAGATATTCGTCTTGGGCAGAGACAGAATTAAAAAATGATGAGTGTTTTAAAAAGATTACCTACCTGATCGCCTTACCTATCAAGTAAAGCTAACGCCCATTAGCGTTTCTCTCTACCCTTAGAAAAATCTATTCTCTCCTTTTCTTTCAATCACTTACCACTGAGCAAACTTCTGATTTGATTGCGTAAGTATTCATTCTCTCTTTCTTCTTGCAACTTCTCCCTAACTTCTTCCTCTCTGGCTTGCATGTTCAAGTTGCCATTCTTAAAAATCTCAGAACTAATCACATTCTGCCTCATTTGATAACCTGCACTGATTACTCAATGTTTCTAAAATTTCTCGTTGGTTATTTTTCCTAGTGGTATATTCTTGTTCCTTGTCTTGCAAGAGAGTCTTGTAATACTGATTGATTTTTTCCAGCTGGGCTTTTTCTCTTGCCACTTCATTGATCACTTGCTTGTTGTTTGCTCCACTCACATCATAGCCATGCAAGTTTTTTGTGTTAGCTCCTAGCATTGGCTGACTCCCTTGCAACACATCAAAGGTCTGTGGTTTTTCTTTGCTGTTAGGATTATCATTGTAGTTACTCGCTATCATCACCACACCCTTTTGATTCAAAGTGGGTTGCAAGTAAAAATCAATGTCGGATCTTGCCCCGTTAGCTTGGAAGTAATTCTTGTATTGGAAGGATCTTATTGGCATCGCCTATGAGCGTAATCTTTTTAGAATGATGAACAAGTTTGAAAGTTAGTACAACTTGTTTATTATCCAACAAATAGTCCTTGTAATTTGGCAACTTCACTTGCACCATGAATGGTGTGTCTTTGAGTTTGTCATTTAAGGGGATCTCACTATACTTCTCTATCAGTTCATTATACACAGGCGTATAAACATGGTTCTTTTGTTTCACCACTTTTTTCGCATAGTTACTGCACGCGCTTAAAATTAAGCACAGAATTATCGCACCGATTAAAACACTTGCTCTCCGTTTCATTGTTGTTTCTCCTTATTGCTCTCGTTTCACTAGTTTCATTCTGCACCGCCTTGTTTCTTTGAAGCGAAAAGACCATTGATAAAATTTTTTATACCAATAACTTTAATAACTTTATAAATCAAATAGCCCATACCTATGAAGCAAATGTTTTTCAAAACAAAAAGTACCTTGTCGTTAGTGCTACCAATTCCTAAGATATATAGTTCATAAATCGATCTAATTGTTTCTAATCCAAAAAACAAAACCGCACCCACACCAAAGGCATAGTAAAAATACTGAAGTTTTAGTTTTGTTTTTAGACTTTCCACTAGCTCTGTGTTTTTGCTAGTTCTTAAAAATACAAAATAGACTGCAAACAAAACAAATATCCCACCCATACATAATCCTAACAGATGCTCTAGTCCCCCTATATATCCTAAGAATGAATGAGCGTATGCTTCCATTATTCTTTGTTTGGCTTGTCCTATCTGCATCAGAAGTTCATACCTTTTTTCTTGCGGTAGCTTTTCTATTTCTATTAGGATATTTTTCAACTCTTCTTGATTCTTTAAAGCTTCGTGAAATCTTTGCTCCCCTAAACTCCCTTTGGGATATAACGAGTCTAGCAAATTTAAAAGATCATTGCTCTGTGAGTTGCTAGGTGATGGAGCGTTTAGCGAATTGGATCCATGATGCTCTGTTGTATCGTTCATGAAACTCCTTTCAAGAATTAAATTGAGAAATTGTTTTGTTATTATACCATTCTCTCTGAGTTGTGATTGTCTTATCCCTTTGAATTAAGCGCTTCTAAAATTTCATTACTGATTACGGCTGCTTACTCATTACTCTTACTTTTTGAGTTGCATCGTGTTTCATCTTGCTTCTTGTTTGAAACAATTCGCTACTTACATTGCTTATAAGGAATCTTTGCTCAATACCTTGATCCAAAAAGGTTTTTGTTAAAGGTTTTTCAAATACATATTTTTACAGAAATTTTGCTATAATTAGGATTATTTTAAGGAGTTTTTAATGAAAAAATCTCTCAAGTTTTACAACCAACGAACCAATAACTAAACAATAAAGCTGTCGCATGTTAGGGAAAAAAAACGAAGAAGTCTTGATTGATGAAAATTTGGTTGGGGGTGTGATAGCCCTTGATAGATTGGCAAAACTCAATAAGGCCAATAGGACTTTCAAAAGGGCTTTTTATCTCTCTATGGCACTCAATGTCGCCGCTGTAACGAGTATTGTGATGATGATGCCTTTGAAGAAAACGGATATATTTGTTTATGGCATTGATCGATACACAGGAGAATTTAAAATTGTCAAACGATCCGATGCTAGGCAAATTGTCAATTCTGAAGCTGTTGTGGATAGCGCAACTTCAAAATTTGTCTCATTGCTGTTTGGTTATAGTAAAAATTCTTTGAGGGATCGCAAGGATCAACTAATGCAATATTGCGATGTGAGTTTTCAAACCCAAGCAATGAGAATGTTCAATGAAAATATCAGACAATTCGTAGATAAAGTCCGAGCAGAAGCTATCATTAGCTCTAACATACAAAGAGAAAAAGTCAAAAATAGTCCCTTAACGAGATTAACATTTTTCATTACCATCAAAATCACACCTGATACAATGGAAAATTATGAATATATCACTAAAAAACAAGTAACTATTTATTATGATTTTGCTAGAGGTAACTCTTCTCAAGAAAATCTTATCATCAATCCTTTTGGCTTCAAAGTGTTTGACATTCAAATCACAGATTTACAAAACGAACAGACGGTAAGCGAAATTTTGAGAAAGATTAAAGAAGTGGAATCAAAAAATAAGGCATTAAATAAATAAGAGCATGTTTAATATTAAAAGGACTTTTTTAATAACGATCATAAGTTTTTTTCTCATTGTTCCTAATTGGTTGAAAGCTATTGATTTGCCCATTGTTTCAAATCTCAAAATTTACCAAACAGTTTATTGCATGCTGATACCGAGTTATGTTTTAACCAACAAAAGTTTTGCAGATATTTTGACAGGCTATACATCTATTGGTGCATCAGGGAGTGGAAAGAGTTCAGGGCAGGGTGTGATCGAAGCGCTTAGCACACCATTAGCCACAAGTTTAGCCGCTAGCAATTTGGTGAAATATTTGAATACTTTAGGTCCTTTATGGGGATCGGCGTGGGCAAGTGTTGCTACAGCTATACAAGGTTTTGCTCTAACGCCATCAAGTGGCTGTAATTTTGGTTGGAACGCATTGATAAATAAAAACATAGATGTATCCATGGATAGCGTGCTAGACAATTTGAGCAACAAGATTCAGAATTTTACCAAAGGCGGTGTTGAGGACAATGTGAAAGGCAATATTCTTTTGCAAATAATTGGCTCAATAACCGCTCAAGCTTCTACGAATATTACAGCTGATGGTTTAATTTGGCTGATTGGTAAAGAATTCACTGCAAATAAACTGCAAAACAACACTACAGCCATGCTTGCTTTTGCCGCATTAGAATCTGTTGTCAAAGGAGCGGACGCTGCTGTTCTTCCTGCATATGGTGTAGTCAATCTGCCTGATATTATCATAGGGCAAGGGTCATATCTTGATTTTGTTTCTTACCTGATTTATATTGTTTTTGGGATTTTTGTTTTTATTTCTTTTATGAAATTGAGAGATATTTCAAGTAACATTCAGATTAACATAGGTTTTGAATACATGCGATTTGTTGGGGGGACATTATTCAAAATGGCGATGGTCTCTTTTATCGCCTATGCAGGTTTTGGTTATCTTTATAAAATCTCTTATTCCATTTATTTTGGTTTAGCAGGCGCTTTTGGGCTGAATCAAGTTCTTTTTTGGGCTTTAGATTTAGTGCTGAATTACACTGTTAATTCAATTTTACCTGCGGTAAGAGCTGTTTTTTCTAATGTTGGCAACAACGCTCCTAGTTTGTTACAAGGCTTGCAAGTGGCAGGTATTTCTTTGTTCGCTATTTTTATGCAAGTAACTATCATTATGAGAATAAGCACTGTTGTTGTGAAACCTTTGATAGCGGGGGCTTTTAGCGGTATTGTGTTCCCTATTGCAGTATGTTTGATCGTGCTAGATTGGTTCAAAGATTCTATGAAAAACATATTGATATGGTTTATTAATAATTTGTTTATCCTGGTTCTAGCTATTCCTATTTTGCTCTTTGGTGTTTTGGCATTATTGGCATTCAATTTGACCATAACGCCCTCTGTTGCTATACAAAACATCAATCAAGGGGGACTAGGTATTGATTCAACTATTGCGAGTTTGATCACTCTATTTATTTTAAAAGGTTTCATAGAGACGATTATTGAGAGTGTCAATGCGATCGTTAATACCATTTTCAGCTCTGTCTCTATGGATGGTAGCAGGATGGATAGAGAAAGAGATGTCTTAATGGTGGGAAGAGTTGGTGGATCTATGTTTAAAGGCTAGCCACTTTATTCTTGTGTTACAATTACAAATATTTTTTAAGAGGAATTGTTGATGGAGCAGGCATTTTTTAAAAAAATTGTTGGCTGTTTCTGTCTTGGTTATTTATTTTTATCTAGCGTAATAGAAGCAGCACCTGACATTAAAAATTTTAATCGTGGCAGGGTGAAAGTGGTGAATAAGAAGATTGCTTATTTGGGAGATGAAAAACCCATCACGATTTGGACTTCATTAGACAATGTTACTGTGATCCAACTTGAAAAAGATGAAACTATTTCTTACATCACAACAGGTTTCAATAAAGGTTGGAGTATTGTGCCTAATTCTAATCACATATTCATTCAACCTAAATCGGTAAAAAGTAATCTCATGTTTGAAAAAGAAGCAGTGAATTTTGCCCTAATGACAAGAGATTACCAAGAATTTTTAAAAACAAAAAAACTTATCGTAGATGCGCCTGACCCTAAAGAATTAGAAGAACAAAAAAAGCTCTAGAAAAAGAAAAAGAAGCTAAAGAACAGGCGCAAAAAGCGCAAAAAGATAAAAGAGAAAAAAGAAAGGAGGAGCGTGCAAAAAATAGAGCCAATTTAGAAAATCTCACTAACGCTATGAGTAACCCACAAAATTTGAGCAATAACAAAAATCTTAGCGAATTGATCAAGCAACAGAGAGAAAATGAATTAGACCAAATGGAACGACTAGAGGACATGCAAGAGCAGGCTCAAGCTAACGCGCTCAAACAAATTGAAAGAACTCAACAAGAAACAAGCTGAAGAGACAATCAAGCAAAGAGCCAAAGATAAAATCAGTATTAAGACAGATAAATCTCAAAAAAGCCCCGAGGATAACTCCATAGAATTATCTCCTAGCGATAGCGCTTGGAGGACTAATCTTGTTGTGCGGACCAATAAAGCCTTGTATCAATTCATTTTGAGGATAGCTCAAAAAGACAATTTTGCTTCAGCGTATCTAACGGTCAAATTGGAATACCCACAAAGACACGAAGTTTCTAGCGTTATTGAAGAGGAATTAAAAAAGAGAGAAGAAGCAAAGAGGCAGAAAGAATTGATCAAGCAAGAAAATCTCAACACCACAGCCTACATCAATAGAGTAATGATGGCGAGCAATGAACAGATTATCAACAAAGAAAAAATAAGAGAAGAAAAAACAAAAAATTATACTAGATCAAGCAAAGGCGCTAGAGACCCAATATGTGCATAATGCGTTAAAAAGAAACCCTGTGCCTAGAAACTACAATTACTACCAAGCACCTGAAAAACGCTCTAAACATATTATGCCCTCTGAAATTTTTGATGATGGCACATTCACTTATTTTGGTTTCAAAAACATCACTCTCCAACCTGCTATTTTTGTGGTTCAACCTGATGGGAAATTGAGCATGACTGATGCTGCCATTGATCCTAACATGACCAATTCAGGATTGAGATGGTATAGAGTTAATGAAATTGCAGAAAAATTTAAGCTCATTAAAGACAAAGCCCTTGTAACAGTAATCAATAAAGGCTATGGGAAAAATCCATTGACAAAAAATTACAATATCAAAAACTATGGTGAATTGGAGCGCGTGATTAAAAAGCTCCCTCTTGTCAGAGATAAATAAAAAGGCGTTAAGACATGAATGAAGAAAACGATAAACTTGAAACTTCTAAAAAAACCCAACAACATTCACCCCAAGATTTATCCAATGAAGAAGCGACAGAAGTCAATCATTTTGAAAGATTCTTTAAAAGAAGAAAGCTCAGACAATCATCTTGACAACCCCACAGAAACTCAAACCAATTTTGATGAATACGAATTAAAAGAAACCCAAACTCAAATAGATTCTGAAGGTAATGAAACTTCAGAATCTAGCAATAGCAGTCTAGCAGACAAGTTATTCAAAAAAGCCAGAAAATTAGTTGATAATAAAAGACCTTTCACTCAGCAAAAGAATTTAGATGAAGAAACCCAAGAACTGAACGAAGAAGACGATCAAGAAAATAATGAGTATCAAGAAAATAATGAGTATCAAGAAAATAATGAGTATCAAGAAAATAATGAGTATCAAGAAAATAATGAGTATCAAGAAAATAATGAGTATCAAGAAAATAATGAGTATCAAGAAAATAATGAGTATCAAGAAGAAACTCAAACGGGCTTAATTGATGATGAAACTTCTAAAAAAGCCCAACAAGATTCACCCCAAGATCTATCTAATGAAGAAGCAACAGAAGCCAATCATTTTGAAAGATCTTTTAAAAGAATCCAAAGAAAGCTCAGACAATCATCTTGACAACCCCACAGAAAGCTCAGACAATCATCTTGACAACCCCACAGAAAGTTCAGACAATCATCTTGACAACCCCACAGAAACTAAAACCCAAGAAACTAAAACCCATTTTGATGAAGATAAGCTAGAAGAAATAACTAACGACTCTAACGATCAAGAGATTATCAAAGGAAGCAAGAAGAAATACATTATTAGTGGCATTGTAGTCGCTGTTCTTATCGTGATTATTTTATTTTCTAGAAGCATTTTTCACTACTTCATGCCTTTGGAAGATAAAAGCTCTCGTTTTAGCAAAGATAGGAATCTTTATGTCAATGATGAAATCCAAATAAGGCAAGAGTATAACCGATTGCTGAAAGAACGGAATGAAAAAGGCAATATGATCGATAAGAATCTTTTCTTCAATGACGATCCCAATAGAACCTTATACAACTATTTGAATATTGCAGAAATTGAGGACAAAAACCCGTTGAGAGCCTTTTATGAATGTATTAGTAATGGTGGCAACTATGAAGAATGTTTGAAGCTTATCAAAGACAAAAAACTTCAAGATCAGATGAAAAAGACTCTAGAGGCTTATAAAGACTGCATCAAAAATGCCAAAACTGAAGAAGAAAGGATCAAGTGTTTAGATTTAATCAAAGATGAAAACTTGAAAAAAAGCTTACTGAACCAACAAAAAGTTCAAGTGGCGCTAGATTGTTTGAAAAACGCTAAAACCGATGAAGAACGAAACGAGTGCCTAAAACTCATAAATGACCCTGAGATTAGAGAGAAATTCCGTAAGGAATTAGAGCTTCAAAAAGAGCTTCAAGAGTATAAGGATTGTATCAAAAACGCCAAAACAGAAGCTGAGAAAAACGAATGCTTGAAAGGCTTGTCTAAAGAAGCTATAGAAAGATTAAAACAGCAAGCGCTAGATTGTTTGAAAAACGCTAAAACCGATGAAGAACGAAACGAGTGCTTGAAAAATATTCCCCAAGACTTGCAAAAAGAACTACTAGCTGATATGAGCGTCAAGGCTTATAAGGACTGCGTTTCAAGAGCTAGGAATGAAAAAGAGAAAAAAGAGTGTGAGAAATTGCTCACCCCTGAAGCGAAAAAAAGTTAGAACAACAGGTTCTAGATTGTCTGAAAAACGCTAAAACCGATGAAGAACGAAAAAAGTGTTTGAAAGATCTCCCTAAAGACTTACAAAGCGATATTTTAGCTAAAGAGAGCCTGAAAGCTTATAAAGGCTGTGCATCTCAAGCCAAAACTGAAGCTGAAAGAAAAGAATGCGAGAAATTGCTCACACCCGAAGCGAAAAAACTTTTAGAAGAAGAAGCCAAAAAGAGCGTTAAGGCTTATTTGGATTGCGTATCTCAAGCCAAAACTGAAGCTGAAAAACAAGAATGTGAGAAATTACTCACCCCTGAAGCGAAAAAAAGTTAGAAGAAGCTAAAAAAAGCGTTAAGGCTTATTTGGATTGCGTATCTCAAGCCAAAAACGAAGCTGAAAAAAAGAATGCGAGAAATTACTCACGCCCGAAGCGAAAAAACTATTAGAGAATCAAGCACTAGATTGTTTGAAAAACGCTAAAACCGATGAAGAACGGAAAGAGTGCTTGAAAGATCTCCCTAAAGACTTACAGAAAAAGGTTTTAGCCAAAGAGAGTGTTAGGGTTTATTTGGATTGCGTATCAAAAGCCAAAAACGAAGCTGAAAGAAAAGAATGCGAGAAATTACTCACGCCTGAGGCGAGGAAACTATTAGAAGAAGCTAAAGAGAGTGTTAAGGCTTATTTGGATTGCGTATCTCAAGCCAAAAACGAAGCTGAAAAAAAGAATGCGAGAAATTACTCACGCCCGAAGCGAAAAAACTATTAGAGAATCAAGCACTAGATTGTTTGAAAAACGCTAAAACCGATGAAAGAACGGAAAGAGTGCTTGAAAGATCTCCCTAAAGACTTACAGAAAAAGGTTTTAGCCAAAGAGAGTGTTAGGGTTTATTTGGATTGCGTATCAAAAGCCAAAAACGAAGCTGAAAGAAAAGAATGCGAGAAATTACTCACGCCTGAGGCGAGGAAACTATTAGAAGAAGCTAAAGAGAGTGTTAAGGCTTACAAAGACTGCGTTTCAAGAGCTAGGAACGAAAAAGAGAAACAAGAATGCGAGAAATTACTCACCCCTGAAGCGAGGAAACTTTTAGAAGAATCTAAAAAAAGCGTTAAGGCTTATTTGGATTGCGTTTCAAAAGCCAAAAACGAAGCTGAAAGAAAAGAATGCGAGAAATTACTCACCCCTGAGGCGAGGAAACTATTAGAAGAAGCTAAAGAGAGTGTTAAGGCTTACAAAGACTGCGTTTCAAGAGCTAGGAACGAAAAAGAGAAACAAGAATGCGAGAAATTACTCACCCCTGAAGCGAGGAAACTCTTAGAGCAAGAAGTTAAAAAGAGCGTTAAGGCTTATTTGGATTGCGTATCAAAAGCTAGGAATGAAAAAGAGAAACAAGAATGCGAGAAATTACTCACGCCTGAAGCGAGGAAATTTTTAGAGAAGCAAGCATTAAGTTGTTTGGAAAAAGCTAGAAATGAAGAAGAAAGAAAAGCATGTTTTAAAAATCTTCCTAAAGACTTACAGAAAAGTGTTTTAGCTAAAGAGAGCCTTAAAGCTTATAAGGACTGCCTCTCTCAAGCTAGAAATGAAACTGAAAGGAGAGCTTGCGAGAAATTACTCACCCCTGAAGCGAGGAAACTCTTAGAGCAAGAAGTTAAAAAGAGCGTTAAGGCTTATTTGGATTGCGTATCAAAAGCTAGGAATGAAAAAGAGAAACAAGAATGCGAGAAATTACTCACCCCTGAAGCGAGAAAATTTTTAGAGAAACAGCGCCAACAAAAAGATAAAGCGATAAAGGATTGCTTGAAAAACGCCGATCCTAACGACAGAGCGGCTATCATGAAGTGTTTGGATGGTTTGAGCGATGAAGAGAAGCTTAAATACCTGCAAGAAGCCAGAGAAAAGGCTGTCTTGGATTGTTTGAAAACGGCTAGGACCGATGAAGAAAAAAGAAAATGCCAAAACCTTTATAGCGGTTTGATCCAAGAAATCCAAAATAAAAGGGCACAGAACAAACAAAATCAATTGAGTAAAACAGAAAGGTTGCATCAAGCAAGCGAGTGCTTGGATAACTTAGATGACCCTACTGATCAAGAAGCCATAGAGCAATGTTTAGAGGGATTGAGCGATAGCGAAAGGGCGCTAATTCTAGGAATCAAACGACAAGCTGATGAAGTGGATCGGATTTATAGCGATCTAAGAAGCCGCAAAACCTTTGATAACATGGCGGCTAAAGGTTATCCATTGTTGCCAATGGATTTCAAAAATGGTGGCGATATTGCCACTATTAACGCCACTAATGTTGATGCGGACAAAATAGCTAGCGATAATCCTATTTATGCTTCCATAGAGCCTGATATTACTAAGCAATACGAAACAGAGAAAACCATTAAGGATAAGAGTTTAGAAGCTAAATTAGCTAAGGCTTTAGGTGGCGATAAAAAAGATGACGATAAAGAAAAAAGTAAAAAACCCACAGCAGAAGCTAAAGCAGAAAGCAATAAGATAGACAAAGATGTCGCAGAAACTGCCAAGAATATCAGTGAAATCGCTCTTAAGAACAAAAAAGAAAAGAGTGGGGATTTTGTAGATGAAAATGGTAATCCCATTGACGATAAAAAGAAAGAAGAAAAACAAGATGAAACAAGCCCTGTCAAACAGGCCTTTATAGGCAAGAGTGATCCCACATTTGTTTTAGCGCAATACACCCCCATTGAAATCACTCTGACTTCTAAAGTAGATGCCACTCTCACGGGTATAGTGAGTGGGGTTGTAGCCAAAGATGTATGGAACATGAACGGCACTATGATCTTATTAGACAAAGGCACTAAGGTGTATGGGAATTATCAAAGCGTGAAAGGTGGCACGCCTATTATGACTCGTTTAATGATAGTCTTTACTAAAGCCATTACGCCTGATGGTGTGATAATACCTCTAGCAAACGCTCAAGCAGCAGGCATGCTGGGTGAAGCAGGGGTAGATGGCTATGTGAATAATCACTTCATGAAGCGCATAGGCTTTGCTGTGATAGCAAGCGTGGTTAATAGCTTCTTGCAAACTGCGCCTATCATAGCTCTAGATAAACTCATAGGCCTTGGCAAAGGTAGAAGTGAAAGGACACCTGAATTTAATTACGCTTTGGGTCAAGCTATCAATGGTAGTATGCAAAGTTCAGCGCAGATGTCTAATCAAATTCTAGGGCAACTGATGAATATCCCCCCAAGTTTTTACAAAAACGAGGGTGATAGTATTAAGATTCTCACAATGGACGATATTGATTTTAGTGGCGTGTATGATGTTAAAATTACCAACAAATCTGTGGTAGATGAAATTATCAAACAAAGCACTAAAACTTTGTCTAGAGAACATGAAGAGATCACCACAAGCCCCAAAGGTGGCAATTGATTCAAGAGAAAGGATAAAATATATTCATGTTACTAAATATGTTACCAAACTCGGTTCTTTACAAAATAAAAGACAAGACCAACAACAGGCTCTTCTAAAGGATGTAGTGGCGGAAAAAACCAAGCAAAAACAATGAAAGGAAACAGCAATGGAACTCGGTTTCAATGAAGCAGAAAGACAAAAGATCTTAGATAGCAACAGCTCTCTTATAAGAAATGCAAATGAAGTAAGGGATAAGTTTATTCAAAATTACGCCTCTTCTTTAAAAGATAGCAACGATCCGCAAGATTTTTTGAGAAAGAGTTCAAGAGTTAAGAATCAATATGCAAAAGAATTTTATTAGTTTTGATACTTATTACAACTATTTAAACAACCTTGTGTTGGCCAGTTACAATCGTTGCAAACAAGAAAAGACTTTTGCAGAAAGCACGATCAAAAATGAACTAACGCTTGGAGAGTTTGTTGCAGAAATTTCTGACAACTTCAATAATTTCATGTGTGATGAAGTGGCAAGAATTTCAGACCTAGTGGCTTCTTATCTGCCAAGAGAGTATTTACCGCCATTCATAGATGGCAATATGATGGGCGTGGCGTTTCAGATTCTAGGGATAGATGATTTTGGGAGAAAGCTCAATGAGATTGTCCAAGATATAGGGACTAAATATATTATTTTGAGCAAAAATAAGACTTATCTCACTTCTTTAGAAAGAGCTAAATTGATAACCCAATTAAAATTAAATTTGGAATAAGAACATGACTGAAGACAGATTGAGTGCAGAAGATAAAAAATTTCTAGAAGTAGAAAGAGCTTTAAAAGAAGCGGCATTAAATCCTCTAAGGCATGCTACTGAAGAACTTTTTGGTGATTTTTTAAAAATGGAAAATATCACTGAGATTTGTTACAATGGGGACAAGGTTGTATGGGTTTTAAAAAATAATGGCGAATGGCAACCATTTGATGTGAGAGACAGGAAAGCCTTTAGTCTGTCTCGTTTAATGCATTTTGCTCGGTGTTGTGCAAGTTTTAAGAAAAAAACAATAGACAACTATGAAAATCCTATTTTGAGTAGCAATTTAGCGAATGGTGAAAGGGTGCAGATTGTCCTTTCCCCTGTTACAGTTAATGATGAGAACCATTTCCATATCCATAAGGATACCTAGCAAAACAACCTACCCTCATAGCTTTTTTGAAGAACAAGGTTTTTATAATCTACTAGACAACAAAGAACAAGCGATCAGCGCAATTAAAGATGGTATTGCTATTGGCAAGAATGTGATTGTTTGTGGTGGCACAGGAAGCGGTAAAACGACTTATATCAAAAGCATCATGGAGTTTATCCCCAAAGAAGAAAGGATCATATCCATTGAAGACACCGAAGAGATCGTATTCAAACACCACAAGAACTACACACAGCTTTTTTTTGGTGGGAATATCACCTCCGCTGATTGCTTAAAGTCATGTTTGAGAATGCGGCCTGATAGAATCATTTTAGGGGAACTCAGAAGCAGTGAGGCATACGATTTTTATAATGTGCTTTGTAGCGGTCATAAAGGCACGCTAACCACTCTGCATGCAGGGAGCAGTGAAGAAGCGTTTATTCGTTTAGCTAACATGAGTTCATCTAATAGTGCAGCAAGGAATATCAAGTTTGAAAGTCTCATTGAAGGCTTTAAAGATTTGATTGATATAATCGTTCATATCAACCACCACAAACAGTGTGATGAGTTTTATATCAAACATAGGTAGTAGGAACAATGGAAGACTTTTTGTATAACACCTTATACTTCATAGAGGATTATAAGTTGGTTGTTATTTTTAGTTTCATAGGGTTAATAGCGTTGTTTTTCCTCTACAAATTCATAAAAACTCAAAAAAAGGCTCTTAAAGATAAAGCCAACCAGCCTCAAAAGAAAAAAAGCTTTAAAGAAATCATTATAGATGGGCTGAAAGAAAGGGTTAAAACCTTTGGCTTTTGGTTGCAAGCGATACTATTACTATCCTATTCTTTTATCACATCAGGGTTATTTTTCTTGATTCTCTTAGGTAATTTTTATGATGATAATAAATTGCCTGAGAGCGATGATGATCTTTTTGATATATGGGTCTATGCGATACAAGATTTTCCTGCATACTATTTTAAGGCGCTCACTTTTAGCTCGCTCAAGATTTATGGGTTCAATATATCCTTAGTCGTATATAGTTCTATTTTATGCTCTTATCTATTCATTACCTTTTTTGTGTGGTTCTTAAAATACTTAACTCGGACTAGAGACATAGGAGCGAATAAAAAAGTTGATGATCTCTTTGGTAGCGCGAGTTGGGAAACTGAAGAGAAAATGATCAAAGCCAAGCTTATCACACCCAACAATAAAAAACGCGCCTTTGACAAACGAGAGGTTATTGTAGGCAGGCGTGGCTTAGGGGATTTTATCGCTTACGCAGGACAGGCGTTTATTGGACTCATTGCCCCTACTAGGAGCGGTAAGGGTGTGGGTTTCATCATGCCCAATATGATCAATTATCCTCAAAATATCGTTGTGTTTGATCCTAAGGCTGACACTATGGAAACTTGCGGGAAAATCAGAGAGAAACGCTTCAACCAAAAAGTGTTCATCTATGAACCTTTCTCCTTAAAAACACACCGATTTAATCCTTTTGCGTATGTGGATTTTGGTAATGATGTGGTTTTGACTGAAGACATACTCTCTCAAATTGACACACGCTTAAAAGGGCATGGCATGGTGGCTAGTGGAGGGGATTTTTCCACTCAAATCTTTGGATTGGCAAAGCTCGTGTTCCCTGAAAGACCTAATGAAAAAGATCCTTTTTTTAGCAATCAGGCGCGAAACCTCTTTGTCATCAATTGCAATATTTATAGGGATCTCATGTGGACTAAAAAGGGGCTTGAGTTTGTCAAAAGAAAAAAAATCATCATGCCTGAAACCCCTACGATGTTTTTCATAGGTTCTATGGCAAGCGGGATCAACTTGATTGATGAAGACACAAACATGGAAAAAGTCGTGTCTTTAATGGAATTTTTTGGAGGTGAAGAAGATAAGAGTGGCGACAATCTAAGAGCGCTTAGTCCTGCCACTAGAAACATGTGGAATAACTTCAAGACAATGGGTGGCGCTAGAGAAACTTATAGCTCGGTTCAAGGGGTATACACTTCAGCCTTTGCTCCTTATAATAACGCCATGATCAGGAATTTCACGAGTGCTAATGATTTTGATTTTAGGCGTTTAAGGATCGATGAGGTCAGTATTGGCGTGATCGCTAACCCCAAAGAAAGCACTATTGTTGGACCGATATTAGAGCTGTTTTTCAACGTGATGATTTATAGCAACCTGATTCTGCCAATCCATGATCCACAATGCAAAAGAAGTTGCTTGATGCTTATGGACGAATTCACTTTGTGTGGCTATTTAGAGACCTTTGTTAAAGCGGTAGGGATCATGGCAGAATACAACATGCGCCCTGCTTTTGTGTTTCAAAGTAAGGCGCAATTAGAAAATGATCCCCCACTTGGTTATGGCAGGAATGGCGCTAAGACTATTTTAGACAACCTTTCTTTGAATATGTATTATGGGATCAACAACGATAACTACTATGAACATTTTGAAAAGCTTTCTAAAGTGTTAGGGAAATACACAAGGCAAGATGTGAGCCGAAGCATTGATGACAATACGGGTAAGACCAACACTTCTATCAGCAACAAGGAGCGGTTTTTGATGACCCCTGATGAATTGATGACTATGGGCGATGAGCTTATCATTTTAGAAAACACGCTCAAACCCATCAAATGCCACAAGGCGCTTTACTATGATGATCCCTTCTTCACCGATGAGCTCATTAAGGTGAGTCCAAGCTTGAGCAAGAAATACAAATTAGGGAAAGTGCCAAATCAAGCAACTTTTTACGATGATTTGCAAGCCGCTAAAACTAGAGGTGAATTGAGCTATGACAAGTCTTTAGTGCCTGTGGGTTCAAGCGAACTGTGATTTTAATTTCTAATCATTGATTTCGTTCTGGAAATCCTTCAAAATCAGATCAAACGCTTCTTTGCTAAAAAAATAATCTTTGTCTTGCATGAAGCGTTTGAGTTTTCCTATATCTTTAGTGAAATTTTCACTCATCAAAAGCTTGTGTGTTCTTTGATTTGCTAGCCATCGCTTTTATTGGATTGCTGCATGCGCTAGATTAAAATTCATCAATCCATTTTTACAGCACCTATGCCCAGAGAAAATGGCATGAAAAGGAAAGCAAAAGCCTATTCCAAAAAATAAAAAGACAAAATATCTTAATAAAAAGAATCAAAATATATTTTAAAAAGATTAAAAGATAATGATGCAAATAATATTATTATAAATTTGTAAGATAGTAGGAGCATATCACCAAGATTGCTTATAAAAATTATAAAGATTCAAAATAAGTTAGTTCTAGCATGCTTTATTCGTTGTATCGCACTTGAGAATAAATGCAACGAAACTTCTTCACATAAGCGCCATTAGGGTTGTGTTTCATTCCCCCATTGTAAGCGCCTATGGCCATTTCTACTAATTGATACACGCTTTTGTTGGGGTGTTTTTGGTGGTAATAATCAAAATTTTCTTTTAAAATTTGTTTGGCTAATTGGATCGCAAAACCCACATCGTTTAGCAATTTGGTTTTGAGGAGCGTTTTAGAATAGGTAGGGTAGAACTTTTTAGCGGTGTTCAAAGTGATATGAAACATGGAATAAGAAGTGTCTTTAAGGGATTTTTCTCGCTTGTTGTTCAACCCTAGAGAGCTTTCTAATAAAGCGATAGAGATGAGCGTTCTGCACACCACTTCATTGTTGCAACCTTTTTGATGGATATGGATAAGATTTTCGTATTGCTTGAAACTAATGGCTACCTTTTGGCATGGATAAGCTAAGGAACTAAGGAGTAAGGTCAGACCAATCCATTTCTCAAACAAAACTTTAACTTACTTTGAATCTTTCAGTAACGCTTTTTGTAACTTCTGCTTGTCGTATTTGAGCTTGTCCCTTAGTGGTGAAAGCAGTTTTTGAACGCTCTCATAACCACACAGCATTCCCTCTTTGTAGGGATCATTTTTGATTTTTACATAGAGGCTAATGCCATTAGCGTAACACAAGCCATTAGACTTGACATAGTAGCTCTTAATTTCTTCTTCTAAGCTCCTCAAGTCATTAGGGTTGAGAGGGCTTTTTTTGCTGTAAGAATTTTCACTGATCAAAGTCCCCTCATAGCTTCTTTTGATCGTGGTCTCTTTATCCACTAATAACCCATTATAGTTCTCTTTTTCTTTGATAACTCTCATTGTTTCATCAGAATCACTTGTTTTAGGAGAAATAGGCACTTCCACTACTCTAGGTTTCTTAGCGTTTTTCTTTTTCAACTCTGCTTCTAAAGCTTTTAGTTTCTTTTGATTTTCTAAGTCTTTGAGTTTGTATTTAGCCAATTCAGTCTCTTGTTTTTCTTTTTCTGCTAAGAGTTTCTTTTCCCTCTCTTCTTCATTGGCTATGAGTTGGGAGTTGGCGATTAGCTCTTCTATGAGCTTCTCTTTGCTGTTTTCAGGAGCGGTTTGAGTGGCATAAGGTGATGGTTGGGCTTCATTGGCGTTATTTGCATCTTTTAGTCTATATAAGCTATAAGGAGCAATGATATTGGGTTTTTGAGTAACGCTATCGTTAGTGGGCATAGCTACCATTTCATCTCTTAGGGGCGAACACACTTCATCGTTGGGTCTGCAGATCACATCATTAGCGTAGTTGAAATACATTTTCTTTTGTTGTTCAAAAAGCTTGCTTTCATCAATTGACGCTCCCTTATCAAGCGTGTGGGCGTTGGGATCGCTTCTTTTTGGCACTCTCAAAAAAGTCGCTTGGGCATAAGGTATCTTATCGTTAATCTTTAAGACAAACTTAGCGTTGCGTTTGTTGAGCGCTTTTAGAATGTTGTAATACCCATTGACTTGTTCTAACGAACCTGTGATGATAATGAGATCCGCATAAGTCCCCATCGCTCTTGTTTTGATAATAGGGTTTTCTATGGATAAGTAGTTGTTATAATCCAATAGATCCATAGCGTAGAGATAAGTTTTGTCTTTCAAAGCGCTATTACCAAACCAATCCCCAAAGCTTTTGTCATTCACGTTCAAGGTGTCGTATATATCAAAAAGCGCTTGAGTTTTTGTGTCATCAACAGAGACATATTGAGGTTTCTTATTATCAGGGATCTGTTGGCGCTGTTTAGCTTCTTTTTTGAGGCGTTTAGCCTCTTTCTTGGTCTCTTTAGTTTCTTTAGTGGCCTTAATGACCTTATCGGCTTCACTTATTTCTTTAGCATAAAGAGCGTTGGAGATTAGTAAGCCCATGAGCGATACAGAGGTTGCTAGTTTTCTAAACATTGGTTTCCTTTTTTTTCAGATTGATATAGAGACAAAATTCTATTGCATTTAAGGTAAGCGATGTAGCTGTAAAAAACTCATTGTTTTTGAAATTCTTTTTTCTTTTCATTAATCTGTTGCATTTGGGACATTTAAGATCTTGTGAATCCATACTAGCAGTCCATTCGCACTTAGGATAATTTTTACATTCTAAGAAAAAAGAATTTTCTTTAATATTAGCTTTTACACCAGCCAAAATGAAACGCTCAAGGCGTTTGATTTTTTGCTTTTCAGTCTTATTAAGCAATTCTTTTTTTCTTTTTCTAAACCTTTTTTTCGTTCGTTTTGTTTTGCAAGATCGATAAAGTAAAACTTCCTATTGCAATTCTTACAAGCGTAAGCTCCTCCCCTACCACTTTCTACTTTTTCCATTATGGGCGTGTTTTCACAATGCAAGCAGACCATTTTCATTGAGCCATTTATTTCTCGTAAAACGCCCTTACAGTCGCCTTTATTTACATAATCAGAGCAACCATAAAATGAGACACCATTCAATCCTCTTTGTATCATTTTAGGTGTGTTACAAACAAGACAAATCAAATATCCTCTGACTCTCTTAATATTAAACTTAGAAAAATTATTACTCACATTGTAACTCGTAGCTAGACTCATATCGCAAATAACTACTCTTAAATCTAAAAAAAGAATTTATAGGTTGCTTGTGTAAGTCATGCAGTGAGTAACAAACCACCAAAACACCTAAATTTGTGAAATTTTCCCTTATTCTTTCTTCAGTCAAAATCGTTGTTTTACCTCAATCTTTAGTCTCTTTAGCTTCAGTTGGTTCGTTGGTAACGCTTGTTGCTCGAGATTTTTGGGTTTCGTTATTGACAGTTGTGGCCGCTTTAGGTTGTTTTTTGGACAATTTTTCAACTAATTTCACTAAGTTGATATTAGAAAAAGACAAAAAGATTCCTATTGCGACAAAGATTATCCCAACAATCCCCATAGCACCGCTCAAGACACAACATAAAACCCCTGCTCCAATGAGACCTAATGAATCATAACGCTTATCAGTCAAATTGTTTTTGAAAAAATTTACAAAAGCGTTTGGCTTCTTTGTTTTATGGGTTGTTTCAGTTGTATTGATTGTGTCAGCCATAGTGTTACCTCCATAAGGTATATTCTCAATTTGTTACTACAAATTCATGCTATTATAGCAAAAAATATGAAACCATCTCCCTATTGCTTGTCGCTATTATGCTGTTGTTTGCAACCTAAAAAAGAGATGATTTGATAGAATGAAGCGTTTAAGTTAGATCGATTAAGCTTGCTCTTTTGTTTGACATTTTTAAGTTTAGCTTTGAGTTTAGCTCTTTTAGTCTTGTTCTTTACTTGCAAGTCTTCAACTGCTATCCATTCAAATTGCTTTGAAAGTTCGCTTGTGATCTAGCTAGAAAAACAAGCTAAAGAATGGCTCAAATTGTAAAAGGACTTGACATGTTTAAAGATTTTTATCGCACCACCCTCTCTTTTTTAAAGCCTTTATTGCTTTTATTGGGTTTATTGTTGCCGTTTTCGCTTTGTATAGCTGATGAATATATTAGCATCAGTGATGATTGGGATGAAAGGGCGCGAAATCAGTGGGATGAAATTGCGCGAAATCATAAGACATATTATTTTGAAAATGGTTTAGACCATTTTAATCAAGGCCAATACAAACAAGCCTTTAAAGATTTTAAATTGGCGCAAGAATACAGCATTGGGCTTGGCAGCGTTTATTTAGCCAAAATGTATTTGGAGGGAAAGGGCGTGAAAGTGGATTACAAAAAAGCGCAATTCTATGCACAAAACGCTATCAAAGGGTATGGGAGCGGATTTTTAGGGGGCGCTCTTATTTTAGGACGCATGCAAGCACAAGGCTTAGGGATGAAAAAGGATTTGAAACAAGCGCTCAAGACTTACAGGCATGTGGTTCGCATGTTTTCTAATAAAAGCACAAATTATTTTGCTAACAATTTTAGATTACCAAACCTTGCGTTCACTAGTATGCTTATTGGATCGCGATTCATTGATCTTTCAGGTTTGAGCACGAATCCTATAAAATTTGGAAAGAAGTTTGGAATACTTGTTAAGAAATCCACTCAAATCAAAGATAAGACACTTCTTTGGGAAGACATTGCTGAAATTTCAAGCAATATTATTTTACTCAAACAACAAATGGGGGAGATCCTTTATAGGATTGGGATCGCTTATAAAGAAGGGCTTGGCACTAGAAAGAAAAAGAACAGGGCTAAAAAATTCTTGCAAAAATCCGCAGAATTTGGCTATGAAAAAGCCATGGAAGCTCTGTAATTTTAGAAAATACACCTACCTAATCTTTACTATCACTTGGCTAAAATCAAGTTCTTTGCTTTAATCTTAAAAAATACCTTTGAGTATTTTTTAAATCTTATCATCGACACTCTATTAAAGTGGGATTATTAACCCACTCATTCAATTCTAGCATGAATAAGTGGTGATAAATTCAAAAGGATGGGGTTTGCTCTCCCATGGGAACACTTCAGAATGGAATTTAAGAGACTGATAAGCTTGAATAAATTCTTCGCTAAAGACCTGACCTTCTTTTAAATACTGCTTATCGGCTAGCATTTCTTCTAACGATCGCCTTAAAGTGTGGGGCATTTGTTTGATACCTTTTTCCCTAATTTCGTCCAAAGTTAGCTTGAAAAGGTTAATGTCCATCGCTTCGCCGGGATCCATTTTATTTTTAACGCCATCCATGCCTGCCATTAAAATCGCTGCAAAAGCCAAGTAGGGGTTTGATGAGCTGTCCGGGAATCTGAATTCAAACCTAGCACTGTTTTTAGAAATCCCATAAGGGATACGCACGCTCGCGCTCCTGTTATTAGCCGAATAGGTTAAAATGGATGGGGCTTCATATCCCGGAATTAGGCGTTTATAAGAATTAGTGGAAGCGTTAGTGAAAGCGGCTAACCCTCTAGCGTGGCGCAACACGCCCCCTAAAAAATGCAAGGCAAACTCACTCAAGCCCTTGTAAGTTTCACCACTAAAAAGATTTTCGTTGTTTTTCCAAATACTCACATGGGTGTGCATCCCGCTCCCGTTATCCCCATATAGGGGTTTTGGCATGAAAGTGGCGGTTTTCCCATTTAAATGAGCGACCATTTTAACCACATATTTGAGTTTTTGGATATTGTCAGCGGCTTCCACTAAATCCCCAAATTTCACGCCCACCTCGCCTTGCGCTTGCGCGACTTCATGATGGACGACAAAAGTTTCTAGCCCTACTTGGTTTAAGACTTTCACGATTTCTGTGCGAATATCCATCATCGTATCCGTTGGCGGCACAGGCATATAGCCCCCTTGCTTGCCCGGTCTATGCCCAAAATTCACGCCGTTTTCAAAGCTTTTATCTCTATTCCATTCGCCCTCTTCGCTATCCACTTCGTAGTATTGGGAATTGGAAGCGTCTTTAATTTTAATGGAATCAAAGATAAAAAATTCATTCTCCGCGCCAAAATAAGCCACATCGCCCAAACCTGAATCTTTTAAATGTTGTAAGGCTTTTTTAGCGATACTTCTAGGGCATTTTTCATAAGGCTGGTTTCTATACACATCATACACATCGCAAAACACGACCACGCTCACATCTGCGCTAAAAGGGTCAATGAAATAACGCACCAAATCGGGGGTTAAAATCATATCGGAGTGTTCAATGCTTTGCCAGCCTTTAAAACAACTCGCATCAAAAGGAATCCCCTCTTTAAACATGCCATGCGTTAAAGCCCCAAAAGAATAAGCGATGTGATTCCAAGTGCCTTTAATATCGCTGAATCTAAAATCCACAAATTCCACTTCATTTTCTTTGCAAAATTCAAAAAATTCTTTGATCTTGCTTTCACTATTTTGAGTTCTTACTATCATTAACCACCTTTAATTGTTATGAATTGAGTTTGATTGATAGGGGTGATTATAGCATTTATGGGGTAAAAAAGTAAAATCTGTATCAAGTTTGATTAAGATGCATGCGGTAAAATCCGCTAAATCAAGGAGTGTTATTCATGAAAGCAGACGCTATAAAACTGTTAGACTTTATCGGTAAGAGTCAAGAAAAACAATTTGCCATTCCCATCTATCAGAGGGTGTATAGTTGGGGTAAGGAGCATTGCGAGCAGTTGTGGGATGATATTATCAAAACGGGTGGAAACGATCAAATAGAAGCGGCATTTTATTGGCTCTATTGTGTATGTGCTAGATGATAATACGCACTCTAGCCCATTGCTCATCATTGATGGCCAACAAAGGCTCACCACTATCACGCTTTTGTTTATCGCTTTAAGGAATCATTTAAGCGATGAAGATGAATTGTTAGAAAAATTTTCGCGTAAAAAAATAGAGAGCTATCTTATCAACAGCGATAAGGACGGCGATAAGAAATTCAAGCTCATCTTATCAGAGTCTGATAGAGACACCTTACTGTCTTTGATTGATAAAGACAGAAGAAAACCGAGCGAGCCTTCGTTAAAAATAGTGGAAAATTTTAAATTATTTGAAAAATGGATCCGTAAAAACACCGACAAACTAGAAACGATTTTTAAAGGATTAGAAAAACTCATGATAGTTTGGATTGCTTTAAAGAAAGAAAAAGATGATCCTCAACTTATTTTTGAGAGCATGAACTCAAAAGGTATCAAACTCACGCAAACAGATTTGATCAGAAATTATATCGTAATGGAAACGGAGGTTGAAAAGCAAGAAGGCTTTTATAATCAATATTGGAGGGCTATGGAAGAGGATTTTAAACAAAATGAAACATTGTTTAATCAATTTGTCCGGCATTATCTCACGATCAAAATAGGAAAGATTCCCAATGAGAAAAGAGTTTATGAAGCTTTCAAGGATTACCGGCAAAAAGAGGGGATAGGAATAGAGGATTTATTAAAAGATTTGCAAAAATATTGCGGGTATTTTTGCCAGATTGCATTCAAAAAAGAAGCCGATAAAGGTTTAAACAAGGCTTTAAGTTTTCTTGTAGATTTGGAAATGGATGTGGTGTATCCGCTATTACTAGAGCTTTATAGCGATTATAGCGATGGCGTTTTATCCAATCAGGATTTTATCCCTATTATCGCTTTGATAGAGAGCTATATTTGCAGAAGCGGCGGTGTGTGGGCTTGGCACAAATAGTCTCAATAAAGTCTTTCCCTTTGTTACAAAAAAGATCAATAAAGATCAATATCTTGAAAGTATAAAAGTGCGTTTTGGCTATCTGACAGAAAAACAAAGATTTCCAAACAATGACGAGTTTAAAGAGCATTTTATTACGATAGATTTTTATCGTTTTAAAAAAAAGAAATACTTTCTTGAAAGGTTAGAAAATTTTGAAAGAAAAGAGCGAGTTTATGCCCATGAATACACTACTGAACACATCATGCCTCAAACACTCGAGGAAGAATGGGAAAGGGATTTGGGTGAAAATTTTGAAGCGATACACGAGAAATACCTCCACACAATAGGCAATCTCACTTTAACCGGTTATAACAAGGAGTATAGTAACAAATCTTTCCAAGAAAAAAGAGATATGGAGAAGCGGCTTCAAACAAAGCCCGTTAAGACTCAATCAAAGTTTAAAAGATTTGGAATCTTTTGGCGAAAAAGAGATTGAAAAAAGAGCTAGTGATTTGGCGGATTGGGCTTTAAAGATTTGGACTTACCCCAAGCTAGATGCAGAAACATTAGAGAAATATAAATCCAAGAAAGAAAAAAAGGCTTATGATTTAAGCTCTTATAAGTTTAGCTCTCATTCAAGGGAATTATTTGATATTTTAAGCAAAGAGATTAAAGCTCTTGATGAAAGGATAACCGAAAAATTTAATCAAGAGTATATCTCTTATATGTTTGACAAAAATTTTGTGGATATTGTTGTGCAAGAAAAAGGCTTAAAATTGTATTTGAATATGCCATTTAATGAACTGCAAGACGAAAAAAATCTGGCAAGGGATATGACTAATAAAGGTCATTTGGGGAATGGAGACATAGAAGTCAAGCTAGAAACAAAAGAGAATATCCCTTATTGTTTGGGGTTGATCAAACAGGCTTTAGAAAAACAGATGGGTGGTAGAACAGGCAATAAAAACCCAACTTATTAAAATAAAGAGTATAATTACAAATTACTTACAACTTAAAGGGGATATGATGAAAGTTCTATTATTAGAAGATGTGAAAAATTTAGGCAAAGCGGGTGAAGTGTGCGAAGTTAAAGATGGCTATGGGAATAACTTTTTAATCGCTAACCAAAAAGCCAAACTCGCCACTAACGAAGTGATCAATAAATATAAAGCCGAAGTCAAAAAGAAAGGGGAAAAAGAAGCCCTAGAAAAGGCGCAAAAATTGCAAATGGTAGAAACCTTACAAACCATCATGCTGACTATCCATAAAAAAGTTGGCGCGAACGGCTCTTTATTTGGAGCGATCACTAAGGAAGAAATCACAGAGCGTTTGAAAGAACAGCATGTGAGTTTAAATTTAGATAAAAAAGACATTGAGCTCAAACACCCGATTAAAAGCACAGGGATTTATGAGATTGAAGTCAAGCTTGGATCGGGGATTGCGGGCGCGTTTAAAATTGATGTGGTGGCTGAGTAGAAAATGTTTGAAGCGACAACGATTTTGGGCTATAGAGGGGAATTTGATAATAAGAAGTTCGCTTTCATTGGAGGCGATGGGCAGGTAACTTTGGGTAATTGCGTAGTCAAAGCCAATGCAACAAAAATCAGAAGCTTGTATCACAACCAGGTTTTAAGCGGGTTTGCCGGAAGCACTGCGGACGCTTTTAGTTTGTTTGATATGTTTGAACGCATTTTAGAAAGCAAAAAAGGGGATTTGTTTAAAAGCGTGGTGGATTTCAGCAAAGAATGGCGCAAGGATAAGTATTTACGCCGACTGGAAGCGATGATGATCGTTTTAAACTTCGATCACATTTTTATTTTGAGCGGCACGGGCGATGTTTTAGAGGCTGAAGACAATAAGATCGCCGCTATTGGGAGTGGGGGGAATTACGCTTTGAGTGCGGCTAGGGCTTTGGATCATTTCGCTCATTTAGAGCCTAGAAAACTTGTAGAAGAGTCCTTAAAAATCGCAGGGGATCTTTGCATTTACACCAACACGAATATTAAAATTTTGGAGCTTTAATGTCTAAATTGAATATGACCCCACGAGAAATTGTCGCTTATTTGGATGAATACATCATTGGGCAAAAGGAAGCTAAAAAGTCTATCGCTATCGCTTTTAGGAATCGTTACAGGCGTTTGCAATTGGAAAAATCCTTACAAGAAGAAATCACGCCTAAAAACATTTTAATGATTGGCTCTACTGGTGTGGGTAAAACTGAAATCGCAAGAAGAATAGCAAAAATCATGAAACTCCCCTTTGTGAAAGTGGAAGCGAGCAAATACACAGAAGTGGGTTTTGTGGGGCGTGATGTGGAGTCTATGGTAAGGGATTTAGTCAATAACAGCGTGCTTTTAGTGGAAAATGAGCATAAAGAAAAATTAAAAGACAAGATTGAAGAAGCGGTTATAGAAAAAATCGCTAAAAAACTCCTACCCCCTTGCCTAGTGGCGTGAGCGAAGAAAAAAACAAGAATACGCCAACAGCCTTTTAAAAATGCAACAAAGAATCGCACAAGGCGAGTTGGATAGTAGAGAAATTGAAATTGAAGTGCGTAAAAAAAGCATAGAGATTGATTCTAATGTGCCGCCTGAAATTTTAAGGGTTCAAGAAAACTTGATTAAAGTTTTCCATAAAGAACAGGATAAAGTCAAAAAAACTTTAAGCGTTAAAGAGGCTAAAGAAGCCCTAAAGACAGAAATTAGCGACACGCTTTTAGATGGCGAAGCCATTAAAATGGAGGGTTTGAAGTGCGCGGAAAGTTCAGGAGTGATTTTTATTGATGAAATTGATAAGATCGCTGTCAGCTCTAAAGAAGGAAGCCGTCAAGATCCTAGTAAAGAGGGGGTTCAAAGGGATTTATTGCCGATTGTGGAGGGGAGTGTGGTGAATACGAAGTATGGTCTCTATTAAAACGGAGCATATTTTATTCATTGCAGCAGGGGCGTTTCATCTTTCTAAACCAAGCGATTTGATCCCTGAATTGCAGGGGCGTTTCCCTTTAAGGGTGGAGCTAGAGAATTTAACCGAAAGAAATCATGTATATGATTTTAACCCAAACTAAAAACTCTATCATCAAGCAATACCAAGCCCTTTTAAAAGTGGAGGGCGTAGAAATTGCGTTTGAAAGACGATGCGATCAAAGAGTTAGCCAAACTTTCTTATAACGCCAATCAAAAAAGCGAAGATATAGGCGCTAGAAGGTTGCACACCACCATTGAAAAAGTGCTAGAAGACATTAGTTTTGAAGCGGAGGATTATTCGGGGCAAAATATTACTATCACTAAAGAATTGGTTCAATCAAAGCTAGAGGATTTAGTGGCTGATGAAAATTTGGTGAAGTATATTTTATGATGAAAACTAAGGCGGGCTTTGTAGCTCTTATAGGCAAACCAAACGCTGGAAAAAGCACTCTTTTAAACACTTTATTAAACGCTCATTTAGCCCTTGTTTCGCATAAGGCTAATGCGACCAGAAAATTGATGAAATGCATCGTGCCTTTTAAAGATAAAGAAGGGTATGAGAGCCAAATCATTTTTTTAGACACTCCAGGACTCCATCATCAAGAAAAATTACTCAACCAGTGCATGCTCTCACAGGCTTTAAAAGCGATGGGCGATGCTGAATTGTGCATTTTTTTGGCTTCTGTGCATGATGATTTGAAAGGGTATGAAGAGTTTTTAAATTTGTGCCAAAAACCCCATATCTTGGCTTTGAGTAAGATTGACACAGCCACGCATAAGCAGGTTTTACAAAAATTACAAGAATATCAAAAATATTCATCGCAATTTGTAGCTCTAGTGCCTTTGAGCGCGAAAAAATCTCAAAATTTAAACGCGCTTTTAGAATGCATCAGTAAGCATTTAAGCCCTAGCGCATGGCTTTTTGAAAAGGATTTGATGAGCGATGAAAAAATGCGCGATATTTATAAGGAAATCATTAGGGAGAGTTTGTTTGATTTTTTGAGCGATGAAATCCCTTATGAAAGCGATGTGATGATTGATAAATTTATAGAAGAAGAACGCATAGATAAGGTGTATGCGCACATTATCGTAGAAAAAGAAAGCCAAAAAAAATCGTGATAGGCAAAAACGGGGTGAATATCAAACGCATCGGGACTAACGCGCGATTAAAAATGCAAGAAGTGGGCGAAAAAAGGTTTTTTTAAACTTGCAAGTGATCGCTCAAAAATCATGGAGCAAGGAAGAAAAGAGCTTGCAAAAACTGGGTTATATCTATCAAAGGAATAGGGATTGAAAAAAATATTACCGGCTCTGTTAATGGGGTTTGTGGGATTGAATGCTGATGAGCGTTTGCTAGAAATCATGCGCCTTTATCAAAAACAAGGCTTGGAAGTGGTGGGTCAAAAGCTGGATTCTTATTTAGCGGATAAATCTTTTTGGGCAGAAGAACTTCAAAACAAGGACACGGATTTTGGCTATTATCAAAACAAGCAGTTTTTATTTGTGGCTAATAAATCCAAGCCTAGTTTAGAGTTTTATGAGATAGAAAATAACATGCTTAAAAAAATCAACAGCTCTAAAGCTCTTGTAGGCTCTAAAAAGGGCGATAAAACTTTAGAGGGCGATTTGGCCACGCCCATTGGAGTGTATCGTATCACGCAGAAATTAGAGCGCTTGGATCAATATTATGGCGTTTTGGCTTTTGTAACGAATTACCCTAATTTGTATGACACCTTGAAAAAACGCACCGGGCATGGCATTTGGGTGCATGGAATGCCTTTAAATGGCGATCGGAATGAATTGAACACCAAGGGCTGTATTGCGATTGAAAACCCGCTTTTAAGCTCTTATGACAAAGTGTTAAAAGGCGAAAAAGCGTTCCTCATCACCTATGAAGACAAGTTTTTCCCCAGCACCAAAGAAGAATTGAGCATGATTTTAAGCTCCCTTTTTCAATGGAAAGAAGCCTGGGCTAGGGGCGATTTTGAACGCTACATGCGTTTTTATAACCCCAATTTCACTCGCTATGACGGCATGAAATTCAACGCTTTTAAAGAGTATAAAAAAAGGGTGTTTGCAAAAAATGAAAAAAAGAATATCGCTTTTTCTTCTATCAATGTGATCCCTTACCCCAACTCTCAAAACAAACGCTTGTTTTATGTGGTGTTTGACCAAGATTACAAAGCCTACCAGCATAACAAGCTCTCTTATAGCTCCAATTCTCAAAAAGAACTCTATATAGAAATTGAAAACAATCAAGTGTCTATTATAATGGAAAAATAAGCTAGAGATAGACACTAAAGTCAAGGCCACGATAAAAGACAAAATAATGGAAGCCAAAGTCATTGGCATTAGAAATAATCGTGCAACTTTACAAAGTGAAAAAGGAAATGAAGCTTTAAAAATAACAAATGATTAAGAAATATTAATTAAGAATTATGAATAGAGGATTTTAGGAGTTGTGAGGGTGAAGCATGGCATTAGTTTTGTAGATGTGAGTATTCCATATTATGGATATAAGTTAAGTCTTTGTTTGGAAAGAATTGAAGATATAGGGGAATTCACTCTATTTTGCTTGCATGCTTTTGGGGATGGATTAAATCTTAATGAATTATCGCAAGTTACAGAGATTGACCCTATAACCATTCAAAAACACCTGGATTTTTTAGTAAAGCGGGGTTTTGTCAATGAAAAACACAAGATCAGTGCTTATGGGCGCAACATTTTAAAATTACACGATGAAATCAACAAATTTAATCGCGCAAATCGGGTGGTGTTTTTAAAAAATGCAGTAAGAGAAAAAGTAAAAAGATAGCGTGAACGCCAAGAGCTAACAGATTGTTCTCGTGGGTGGCTCATCGCAGGAGAAGATTTAAGCCTACAAGAATTTGAGGAGCTTTATAATGCACGCAAGGATATTGATCAGGTATTGCGCTTATTGGATAATACGAAAGATTTCAAAGATGTTTCAGATGAGATCAGGATGCGTTTAGAACCAAAGGAAGTAGAGCGGTTTTTAGTTTTTAAAATCAATCCAAAGGCGCTAACGCATGCAAAGATCGAAGGGAAAACATATATCCGTGCAATCCATGGGGAGCAAGAGTGTTTTATAGAGATAGAAACACTCTGCAAGCAACTATGATAAGCATCGATCTCTTTAAAACCGATGGGCGTTTTGCGCGTGGTATGCGCAACACAAAAAATCATCTATAGTGCCATACGCTATGGAGCAAAAGGAATTGCTAAAGTGAGTCCGGTCTTAGTCTGTGTGGATGTGGTGATTAGTTTGGCTGATATGATCCATTCCTATGGCCAATATCGTGCCGCTAAAGAGCAAACCAAACAACTAGAAATAATACGCAATACTTTAAAGAAAACAATATGAAAATCTTTTGATAGAATTAAGATTAGACAAACAGAAGCTCAGATTACAGCTTGCCCAAGACTTAGAAAAGATAGATACTAGAATACGCAAGAATGCGGATAAAATGCATCTGCTTAAATTAGCTTATGAAAACAGCTTTATGGTTTTAAAATGCATCAAGAGACATTTAGATGAATATGAGAAAAAATTCCCTTATGACAATGCCCAAAGAATTGTAGCCTTGCGCCAACAATACCATGAAGCGCTCACAACACATTGCCAAGCGTCTTTAAACTTTATAGGAGGTTAATATGAGAAGCGTTAATTTACCCACACCAAAAGGAAACTCTAAAGGGGATTTTCTTGACAACCTCTCTTTATCAGATATGTTAAAGTTGGTAACTGCTTCTAAAGACTTGATTTCATCAGCGATCAATGCCCAGAAAGAAATTAGCAAAGAGCAAGAAAAGACTAAACAAGTAGAAATACAAGCAAATCAAGAGATGATAGCTTCAAACAACAGATTGAGAGAAAGATCGCTGAATTCCAAAGAGATATAACAGAACTCAATAAGATGCATGAACAAGAAATGCTCAGACTCTCCAATGAGCATGAAAAAGACATGAAGCTTTTAGAAATAATGCAAGGCATCATCAATAAGATTGATTCGCTGAATCAATTTTTAAGCTGCGAACATGGGGAACACCAAATGGTGGATGAATTGCATGCGTAACTGATTCATTACCAACAAGCTTTGCTTGCATTAACATCTAAGGTGAATTAATGCTACCCTTTATTGTGGGTGGGGCTATCCTAGCAGTTGGTTTTGGGGCGTTAGCGTTTTTTTTTGATGTTGAAACCGAAAAAGAAAAAGAACGCCAAAACACGCTAAAAAAAGATATTAAGGACTACACGCACAAAGCGCAACAGGCTAAAAAACGCCATAAACACCAGCAAACCCTAAAGATCGCAGACCATTGTCTCAATATTATCCAACGCTATTTGCAAGAAATTGAAAGATTGCAACAAGAAAAGAAAGAGACACCCACGCAATTAAAGGCTGTGTTAGAGCAAATCCAACAAGAAATGAAATCTCTACCCATACAGCAAAAACATGCACTGCAAATATATTACAACCGCTTTGAAGACGCGCAACGCCGCACTTTAGCTTATTTGGGTTATTTGTCTCGCTTAAAAATTCAATTACAAGAGAAAGAAAAGCGCCTTAAAAGCGATTTGGGTGAGATTAAAAAATTAAAGCAAAAGGTCAAAGAGAATGAAAAGGATATTAAGAAACATCAAGAGGCATTAGAACAATTTGAAGAATGGCGTGATAAATCGCAATCTAATAACCCAAAGAATGCCGTTAAAATGCAAGAGTGGATGGATGAAAGACAAGAAAAAATTGACAGGGCTTGGCACTTTATCAATAAGACTCAAAGCTGGATAAAGAAAAAAGAATGCGCCATAGATGAAATTTTAAAGCATATCCAAACTATGGAGCCAAACTATCTCTTGCCTCAAGACTTTCTTTATGTTGGAAAACTTGCTTGTGTCAATAAAAGTGAAATCTATGCGCATGATAAAGATGAAAAAAGCAATATTTATGGGCAACGCCTAAGTTTGGAATCTGGAGAACATGAAAAAAAGTTATGGGATTCTTATAACTCTCAAGAGGAATTTTATATTTTAATCACACGGCAAAATAAAGAAGACAACAGATTTTTCAAAGCTAGCTTGTGTAAAGGTTTGCTCTATAAACACATTTTAGAAGAGAGCGTTTTTGAAGTGTCGCCTAAGCATGAGAATACAATTGATTGGAAAATGACCAAGTGTTTGTTTCATGGGATACAACTTTTACTGCCCATTGCATACAAGGAATTTAAACATAAAAAGTACACACCAAGGGATACTCTCAAGGTGTGGGTAACAAATTATGACAGCTTGCTAAAAAGTGTATTCATTGCTGAAAAAGAGCCAGAACCCAAACACATGGATGTGATTATGCTCTTTAATGACCGACTGGGATCTCAAATTTTAAAATACGCTTATATTTTTAATGACTTCAATCTTAATTATTCCGTGTTAGATTATCAAAAGAATGGAGTGATCAAAAATACCTCGCAATTTTACGATCCTAAGAATATTATCCGTTGGATTAATGTTGAAAGAGAGCATCAACTAGAAAAAACAAGCAGCTATAACAAAGATTAAGTTCAAAAAATCATAGAGCTTTTAGAGCAAATCAATCGCGCTCTTAACCAAAGAAAAATCAGAAAAACCATAGGAATTATCACACCTTATAATGCCCAAAAAAGACGCTTGCGATCAGAAGTGGAAAAATGCGACTTCAAGAATTTTGATGAACTCAAGATAGACACTGTGGATGCCTTTCAAGGCGAGGAGGCAGATATTATCATTTATTCCACCGTGAAAACTTATGGTAATCTTTCTTTCTTGCTAGATTCTAAACGCTTGAATGTAGCTATTTCTAGGGCAAAAGAAAATCTCATTTTTGTGGGTAAAAAGTCTTTCTTTGAGAATTTGCGAAGCGATGAGAAGAATATCTTTAGTGCTATTTTGCAAGTCTGTAGATAGGTAATCTTTTCCAAAGATAATCATCAGACATTCTTCGCTTCAAAACTCTCCTAAATTGCAAACTTATTTTTTTGAATGCTTTACTTTATGGTGAGCCATAACTTTATAATCTACCAATCCATCGCATGACTTTTAAAATACTCAAAGATCCTAGATGAGAGCTTGAGTTGGATTGACTTTAGTTTATTTTAATTTTTCTTTATTTTGAAATATCTTGAAACGCTTGGCTCAACCAACATGAGCCAAAAGAGCCAAAATATTTTTTAAGAAGAAACCCTAAAACCCAATATCAGTTTGATTGCTAAAATAAGGGCTACCAAAGTCTTTGGGCGTGTAGCGTGCTTCTTTCTCTATAAAAACATCTTTAATGCAAGCGACACGCAAAGCGTCAAAGCGAGTCTCAACGCTCGCACAACCCGCCGAGTAAAGACGCTCCAATGAACACGCTATTTCTAATGGTTTTCATTTTATGTCCTTTTGTTTTAAAATTTTTTTAAATACTTTAATTGTACATTTATGTTAATTGTACATTTATGATAGTTAAGATTTATTATTAAACAAAAAATAAATGAAACTCAAAACAACTAAAATAACGCCTTAAATTTAAAATTAAAACGCTACCCTTTGTAATCCTTGATAATTTTTGCTATAATAAAGCCCTAACTAAAATTTCTCCTTTTATTTTAGTTAGACTTCTTGAATTAAAATTATAGTAGACTTGTTATACCTTGTTCTAAATATTATGGTATAATGATAACGTTCAAAGACATGAATTGATTACTCAAGTGTGTAGCGATTTTTAGCAGTCTTTGATACCAATAAGATACCGATAGGTATGAAACTTTAGGTATAGTAAGGAGAAACAATGACTAACGAAACTATTAACCAACAACCACAAACCGAAGCGGCTTTTAACCCGCAGCAATTTATCAATAATCTTCAAGTGGCTTTTCTTAAGCTTGATAACGCTGTTGCTTCATACGATCCTGATCAAAAACCAATCGTTGATAAGAACGATAGGGATAACAGGCAAGCTTTTGATGGAATCTCGCAATTAAGGGAAGAATACTCCAATAAAGCGATCAAAAATCCTACCAAAAAGAATCAGTATTTTTCAGACTTTATCAATAAGAGCAACGATTTAATCAACAAAGACAATCTCATTGATGTAGAATCTTCCACAAAGAGCTTTCAGAAATTTGGGGATCAGCGTTACCGAATTTTCACAAGTTGGGTGTCCCATCAAAACGATCCGTCTAAAATCAACACCCGATCGATCCGAAATTTTATGGAAAATATCATACAACCCCCTATCTCTGATGATAAAGAGAAAGCGGAGTTTTTGAAATCTGCCAAACAATCTTTTGCAGGAATCATTATAGGGAATCAAATCCGAACGGATCAAAAGTTCATGGGCGTGTTTGATGAATCCTTGAAAGAAAGGCAAGAAGCAGAAAAAAATGGAGGGCCTACTGGTGGGGATTGGTTGGATATTTTTTTATCATTTGTATTTAACAAAAAACAATCTTCTGATGTCAAAGAAGCAATCAATCAAGAACCAGTTCCTCATGTCCAACCAGATATAGCCACTACCACCACCGACATACAAGGCTTACCGCCTGAATCTAGGGATTTGCTTGATGAAAGGGGTAATTTTTCTAAATTCACTCTTGGCGATATGGAAATGTTAGATGTTGAGGGAGTCGCTGACATTGATCCTAATTACAAGTTCAATCAATTATTGATTCACAATAACGCTCTGTCTTCTGTGTTAATGGGGAGTCATGATGGCATAGAACCTGAAAAAGTTTCATTATTGTATGCGGGCAATGGTGGTTTTGGAGACAAACACGATTGGAACGCCACCGTTGGTTATAAAGACCAACAAGGTAACAATGTGGCTACAATAATTAATGTGCATATGAAAAACGGCAGTGGCTTAGTCATAGCAGGTGGTGAGAAAGGGATTAATAACCCTAGTTTTTATCTCTACAAAGAAGACCAACTCACAGGCTCACAACGAGCATTGAGTCAAGAAGAGATCCGAAACAAAGTAGATTTCATGGAATTTCTTGCACAAAACAATGCTAAATTAGACAACTTGAGCGAGAAAGAGAAGGAAAAATTCCGAACTGAGATTAAGGATTTCCAAAAAGACTCTAAGCCTTATTTAGACGCCCTAGGGAATGATCGTATTGCTTTTGTTTCTAAAAAAGACACAAAACATTCAGCTTTAATTACTGAGTTTAATAAGGGGGATTTGAGCTACACTCTCAAAGATTATGGGAAAAAAGCAGATAAAGCTTTAGATAGGGAGAAAAATGTTACTCTTCAAGGTAACCTAAAACATGATGGCGTGATGTTTGTTGATTATTCTAATTTCAAATACACCAACGCCTCCAAGAATCCCAATAAGGGTGTAGGCGTTACGAATGGCGTTTCCCATTTAGACGCACGCTTTAGCAAGGTAGCTGTCTTTAATTTGCCTGATTTAAATAATCTCGCTATCATTAGTTTCGTAAGGCGGAATTTAGAGAATAAACTAGTCGCTAAAGGATTGTCCCTACAAGAAGTTAATAAGCTTATCAAAGACTTTTTGAGCAGTAACAAAGAATTGGTTGGAAAAGCTTTAAACTTCAATAAAGCTGTAGCTGAAGCTAAAAACACAGGCAACTATGATGAAGTGAAAAAAGCTCAGAAAGATCTTGAAAAATCTCTAAGGAAACGAGAGCATTTAGAGAAAGAAGTAGAGAAAAAATTGGAGAGCAAAAGCGGTAACAAAAATAAAATGGAAGCAAAAGCTCAAGCTAACAGCCAAAAAGATGAGATTTTTGCGTTGATCAATAAAGAGGCTAATAGGGACGCAAGAGCAATCGCTTACGCTCAAAATCTTAAAGGCATCAAAAGGGAATTGCCTGATAAACTTGAAAATATCAACAAGGATTTGAAAGACTTGAGTAAATCTTTTGATGAATTCAAAAATGGCAAAAATAAGGATTTCAGCAAGGCAGAAGAAACACTAAAAGCCCTTAAAGGCTCGGTGAAAGATTTAGGTATCAATCCAGAATGGATTTCAAAAGTTGAAAACCTTAATGCAGCTTTGAATGACTTCAAAAATGGCAAAAATAAGGATTTCAGCAAGGTAACGCAAGCAAAAAGCGACCTTGAAAATTCCGTTAAAGATGTGATCATCAATCAAAAGATAACGGATAAAGTTGATAATCTCAATCAAGCGGTATCAGTGGCTAAAGCAACGGGCGATTTCAGTAGGGTAGAGCAAGCGTTAGCCGATCTCAAAAATTTCTCAAAGGAGCAATTGGCCCAACAAGCTCAAAAAAATGAAAGTTTCAATACTGGAAAAAAATCTGAAATATATCAATCCGTTAAGAATGGTGTGAATGGAACCCTAGTCGGTAATGGATTATCTGGAATAGAGGCCACAACTCTCGCCAAAAATTTTTCGGATATCAAGAAAGAATTGAATGAGAAATTTAAAAATTTCAATAACAATAATAATGGTCTCAAAAACAGCACAGAACCCATTTATGCTAAAGTTAATAAAAAGAAAACAGGACAAGTAGCTAGCCCTGAAGAACCCATTTATACTCAAGTTGCTAAAAAGGTAAATGCAAAAATTGACCGACTCAATCAAATAGCAAGTGGTCTTGGTGGTGTAGGGCAAGCAGCGGGCTTCCCTTTGAAAAGGCATGATAAAGTTGATGATCTCAGTAAGGTAGGGCGATCAGTTAGCCCTGAACCCATTTATGCTACGATTGATGATCTCGGCGGACCTTTCCCTTTGAAAAGGCATGATAAAGTTGATGTTCTCAGTAAGGTAGGGCTTTCAAGGAATCAAGAATTGGCTCAGAAAATTGACAATCTCAATCAAGCGGTATCAGAAGCTAAAGCAGGTTTTTTTGGCAATCTAGAGCAAACGATAGACAATCTCAAAGATTCTGCAAAAAACAATTCTGTGAATCTATGGGCTGAAAGTGCAAAAAAAGTACCTGCTAGTTTGTCAGCGAAACTAGACAATTACGCTACTAACAGCCACACACACATTAATAGCAATGTCCACAATGGAGCGATCAATGAAAAAGCGACCGGCATGCTAACGCAAAAAAACCCTGAGTGGCTCAAGCTCGTGAATGATAAGATAGTTGCGCATAATGTGGGAAGCGTTCCTTTGTCAGAATATGATAAAATTGGCTTCAACCAGAAGAATATGAAAGATTATTCTGATTCGTTCAAGTTTTCCACCAAGTTGAACAATGCTGTAAAAGACGTTAAGTCTGGCTTTACGCAATTTTTAGCCAATGCATTTTCTACAGGATATTACTGCTTGGCGAGGGAAAATGCGGAGCATGGAATCAAAAATGTTAATACAAAAGGTGGTTTCCAAAAATCTTAAAGGATTAAGGAACACCAAAAACGCAAAAACCACCCCTTGCTAAAAACAAGGGGTTTTTTAACTTAAAATATCCCAACAGACACTAACGAAAGGTTTTGTTCTTTAAAGTCTGCATGAATATTTCCTACCCCCAAAAAAAGACTTAACCCTTTGCTTAAAATTAAATTTGATTGTGCTAGTGGGTTCGTGCTATAATGCGGAATCAATTAAGGGTTATAAAGAGAGCATCAACTAGAAAAAACAAGCAGCTATAACAAAGATTAAGTTCAAAAAATCATAGAGCTTTTAGAGCAAATCAATCGCGCTCTTAACCAAAGAAAAATCAGAAAAACCATAGGAATTATCACACCTTATAATGCCCAAATAATGCCCAAAAAAGACGCTTGCGATCAGAAGTGGAAAAATGCGACTTCAAGAATTTTGATGAACTCAAGATAGACACTGTGGATGCCTTTCAAGGCGAGGAGGCAGATATTATCATTTATTCCACCGTGAAAACTTATGGTAATCTTTCTTTCTTGCTAGATTCTAAACGCTTGAATGTAGCTATTTCTAGGGCAAAAGAAAATCTCATTTTTGTGGGTAAAAAGTCTTTCTTTGAGAATTTGCGAAGCGATGAGAAGAATATCTTTAGCGCTATTTTGCAAGTCTGTAGATAGGTAATCTTTTCCAAAGATAATCATCAGACATTCTTCGCTTCAAAACGCTTTCATAAATCTCTCTAAAGCGCTTTATAATCAACACAATACCCTTATAGTGTGAGAGATAACCCTTTTTGGGAATTGAGTTATTTAACCCTAAATTTTTATTAGCGTTACAATTTGAGCCATTCTTTAGCCTGTTTTTCTAGCCAGATCACATCGCCGCTCGCATGAAATTCCACTTTAGGGAATGCGTGTGCATTTTTCTTAAGGGCGTATTTTTGCTGCAAATATTCCACAATAGCATCGCCAGAATGGATGAGTAGGGGGGGCGTTGAAAGGGCAAAATGCTCCATAAAATAGCCCTCAATTTTTTGAGCGATCAAGGGAAAATGCGTGCAACCTAAAATAATCACTTCAGGTAAAATCTTTAAGGGAGTGAAATAATAACGCATGCAAGTTTCTAACAATTCGCCCTCTAAAATACTTTCTTCAATCAAAGGCACAAAAAGAGAAGTGGCCAAATGCGAAACATTCAAATAGCCTTGTTGTTTCAGAGCGTTATCATAAGCGTTGGATTGGATCGTCGCTTTTGTCCCTAGCACCAAAATAGGGGCTTTTTTATTTGCCACTTGTTGTTTGATCGCTAAAATGCTTGGCTCAATCACGCCCACAATAGGGATTTTGGAATGCTTTTGCATCTCTTCTAAAGCTAGAGCGCTCGCTGTGTTGCATGCTACAATCAATAATTTAATCTGGTGCGGTTTGAAAAAATCCAAAGCCTCTAAGCCAAATTGCTTGATCGTGGTGGGGTCTTTAGTGCCATAAGGCACTCTAGCGCTATCGCCATAATAGATGATTTCATCAAATAGTTGCGCTTTTAAAAGGCTTTTTAAGACGCTAAACCCTCCCACACCGCTATCAAAAACGCCTATTTTCATGACACTATTTTTAATTTAATGGGATTTAATGAGGGATTTTATTTTTCATTCATTAAGTTTAAAAATTCTTCATTGTCCTTAGTTTGTTGCATTTTAGAATACACAAAGCTTAAGGCTTCTATGTCGTCCATTTGTTGCATCACATTCCTTAAAACCCACACTTTAGTCAATCGGTCTTTGCCAAGCAAGATATTATCTTTTCGTGTGCCGGATTTTAAAATATCAAAGGCCGGGTAAATGCGCCTGTCTGCGATATTTCTCGCTAAAACGATTTCGCTATTCCCGGTGCCTTTAAATTCTTCAAAGATCACCTCATCCATTCTAGATCCCGTTTCAATCAACGCCGTAGCGATAATCGTCAAGCTCCCGCCTTCTTCAATATTCCTTGCGGCTCCAAAAAGCGCTTGGGTCTGTGCAAGGCGTTTGCATCCACGCCCCCGCTTAAAACCTTACCGCTTGAAGGCGTTACGGCGTTATACGCTCTAGCTAAACGGGTGATAGAATCTAATAAAACCACCACATCTTTTCCCATTTCCACTCGCCTTTTAGCCCTTTCTAAGACTAATTCAGCGATTCTTATGTGGTTATTGGCGGGCAAATCAAAAGTGGAGCTAAAAACTTGACCCTTAACGCTTCGTTGCATATCCGTAACTTCTTCAGGGCGCTCATCCACTAAAAGGATGATCAGTTCCACTTCAGGGTGGTTAGAAGTGATGCCTTGGGCGAGTTCTTTCATCAGCTCTGTTTTCCCGGTTCTTGGTGGCGCGACGATCAAAGCCCTTTGACCTTTCCCCACAGGGCTGAATAAATCTAGCATTCTGCCGGTAACTTTAGTGGGTTCGTATTCTAATTTGATTTGTTCATCAGGGAATAGGGGGGTTAGATTGTCAAACAAAGGGCGGTTTTTGATCTCATCTGAAGGCAAGTAATTGATGGCTTCTATTTTTAAAAGGGCGTAGTATTTTTCCTGGTCTTTGGGGGATCGCACTTGACCGGTAACAATATCGCCATTCCTTAAGGCAAAACGCCTGATTTGAGAAGCGGCTGACATAAGTGTCGTTATGCCCGTCCGAAAAACTCCCATCAAACCCTCTTAAAAAGCCATAGCCATCAGGCATGATTTCTAAAATCCCGGTAAAAAGAATGTATCCGCCTTGCGTGACTTGGGTTTTTAAAATTTCAAACATCAAGTCTTGTCGTTTGAATTCTTGGGGGTTTTCCACTTTGAGCTTGTTAGCGATTTCTAAAAGCTTTTCAGTAGGGTAGGTGCGTAAATCTTCAATGTGATAACCGCTCACTGGCGTGTGCGTTTTGACTTTGTGCGAACTTTTATGCGTAGGTGCGTTTTCGTTCATTAAATTTCCTTTTAACAAAAAGAGGTTTCTAGTTTGTTGCAATTAAGATAAAAATACAAAAAGCTAAAGCATTCTTAAAAAATTAGTGTAACCAAAAGATGCTAATAAGTGGCACATGCCACAAGTGTTGAATTTCGTAATGCTCCGCTATGCTATCATAATTTTTTTAACAAAGCAAATTTTATTTTAACTTTAGAGTGGTTTTAATTTATTGTTACTTGCGCTATAATTTTAAGTTTAAATTTAAAAATAAAGGATACTTGATGAAAAAAGGCATTCACCCCGAATATATCCCATGCAAAGTTACTTGCGTAACGAGCGGGAAAGAAATTGAAGTTTTAAGCACCAAACCTGAAATGCGTATTGATATTTCTAGCTTTTGCCACCCTTTCTATACCGGTAGCGATAAAATCGCTGACACTGCAGGGAGAGTAGAGAAATTCAAGCAACGCTACAACTTGAAGTAACTCTTTTAAAAAGCGTGGCTTTTTGTGCTGTATTTTTTGCCCACTCCTATAGGTAATCTCGCTGACATTACGTTACGCGCCTTAGAAGTTTTAGAGCGTTGCGAGGTTTTTTTATGCGAGGATACAAGGGTGAGTAAGAGATTGTTGCACTTGCTTGCACAAAACCCTGTTATTAGCCATTCTTTCCCCAATATCGCTGCTAAAAAAAGGGAGTTTATCGCCTTCCATTCGCACAATGATCAGGAATTTTTAAACCAAATAGAGCTTTCTTTTTTTGACAAAGAAATCGCTGTGATGAGCGATGCGGGCATGCCAAGTTTGAGCGATCCAGGCATGAGTTTAGCCGCTTACGCTTTAAAACACAATATTCAATACGATGTTTTGCCCGGGGCTAACGCGCTCACTACGGCGTTTTGTGCGAGTGGGTTTTTAGAAGGGCGGTTTTTTTACGCCGGCTTTTTACCTCATAAGAGTAAGGAAAGGCGCTTAAAAATCGCTAAAATTTTAAACGCTTTAGCGTATTTAGAAGAAAAAACCCCGGTGGTTTTTTATGAAAGCCCGCACCGATTGTTGGAGACTTTAAGGGATTTAAACGATCTGACTCAAGGCATGCATTTGTTTGCGGCTAAAGAGCTTACCAAACTCCACCAGCAATATTATTTAGGAGAGGTTTCTCAAATCATAGAGCGGCTACAACAAAGCACTATTCAAGGGGAGTGGGTTTTAGTGCTTTTGAATGAGAAAAAAATAGAGCCTTGCATGGGGCTATCAGCGTTATTGGAGTTGGATTTGCCTCCTAAAATCAAGGCTAAAATAGAAGCCGCTATGACACAAAAAAACGCTAAAGAGCTTTATTGCCAGCGTTTGTCAGAAGAAAAAGATCAATAAAAGAGGTTTAGCATGCAAGCAGTAATTTATGGCAAGCAGGTGATTATGCACCTTCTAGACTCTCACAAAGAAAAATTGCAAGAAATCTATCTTTCTAAAGAAATAGACAAAAAGTTTTTTTTCGCGCTCAAAAAAGCATGCCCAAATATCATCAAAGTGGATAATAAAAAAGCGCAAAGCTTGGCTAAAGGGGGGAATCATCAAGGGGTTTTAGCTAAAGTAGAACTGCCATTAGCCGCTTCTTTAAAAGAGGTTAAAAAAGCTCAAAAACTTTTGGTGCTTTGCGGGATTACGGATGTGGGGAATATTGGAGGTATTTTTAGAAGCGCGTATTGCTTAGGAATGGATGGCGTTATTTTAGATTTTGCTAAAGAATTGGCTTATGAGGGGATTGTGCGATCCAGCTTGGGGCTTATGTATGATTTGCCTTTTAGCGTTATGCCTAACACGCTGGATTTAATCAATGAATTGAAAACGAGCGGGTTTTTATGTTTGGGCGCGAGCATGCAAGGCTCTAGCCAAGTAGAAAATCTATCCTTAAAAAAATGCGCTCTTTTTTTGGGGAGCGAGCATGAGGGGTTGTCTAAAAAAATCCTTGCTAAAATGGACACTATATTGAGCGTAAAAATGCGAAGAGACTTTGATTCGCTCAATGTGAGCGTGGCAGCAGGGATCTTAATGGATAAAATCAACTAGGTGGTCAATTGAATGGAACAGCATAAAAAAAGTTTAGAAAATTTAGATCTTTCTGGTGTTCAAAACATTTCTAAAGATATTTCTGGTGCGGCATTGGAAGAATTATCGCTTAAAAATTTAGATAAAAATTTGCAAATTTTAAGAGAGATTGGCATACAAGAAATTTACAAAGCGACTAAAATCGCTTCTAAAAATATCAACTGCATATTAGAAAAGCGTTATGAGTCTTTATCAAGGGTGCGTGCTAGGGGCTTTATACAAATTTTAGAGCGCGAGTATAAAATTGATTTGAGCGCATGGATGAAAGAATTTGACAAAGTGTGTGTTTTTAAAGAGGGCGCGAGAGAAGAACAAAGCAGAGAAATAAGCCATGAAGAAACAGCAAAAAAACCCCTTAAGGTTGAATTGGATTACAGCATCAATCAGGCTAACACTTCATTGTCCAAAGAATCTTCCAAATGGAAACCCTTTGTTTTGGTTTTAGGGGTGGTTGTCATTGTTTTGGCGGTCGTTATCGTTCAAAACAGCTCTTCTTTAAAAGAAGAAAGAGGGCAAGAAAGCGCTATTAAATCCGGCTCTAAAAAGAATTCTTTCAATAAAGCTAATCTTGCAGAGGAAAATAAACTAGAGCCAACGCTTAAGCCAGAAGAAAAACAAGAAAAACCAAAAGAACAAGACAAGCAAGAAAAAGAAGCGATCAAAGAAGATCCTAATACCATTTATATTATCCCTAAACGAGATGTTTGGGTGGAAGTGATTGATTTGGATGAGAAAAAAATTCCTTTCAAAAGGTTTTTAAAAAGAGTTATTCTTTAGAGACCAAAAACCACCGCTTGTTGTTGCGTTTTGGGCATGGGCATCTTAGTCTTAAAAACAACCATCAAGAACAAGATTATAACGACAGCAAAACTAGGCGGTTTTTATACGAGCCAAATAAAGGCTTAACGCTCATCAACGAGGCCCAATACAAAGAACTCCAGCAATGAAAAACCTTTTTTTAGCTTTTATTGTTGGGGGAATGCTTTTAAACGCTGACGCTTTAAACGATAAGGTTGAGAATTTAATGGGGGAGCGAGCTTATCAGGTGAACAAGCTTTTTTTAGAGCGTTTGTTTAAAAATCGTAAGGATTTCTATGTGATGGGGCGTTTGGATTCCTTGAAACTGCTCAACACTCTCAAAGAAAACGGGCTTTTGTCTTTTAATTTTGACAAACCAAGCGTGTTAAAAATCACTTTCAAGGCTTCAAGCAATCCCCTAGCGTTTGCCAAAAGCATCAACAATTCTTTGAACATGATGGGGTATTCGTATGTTTTGCCTATTAAAATGCAAAGCTCTTCAGGCGAGAATGTTTTTTCATACGAGCTTAAAACGGAATACGCTTTTAGACCCTAACATTTTGATAGAGACGATGAAAAGGCATGGTTTTGATTTTATGGATATTAGACGGGTGTCTTTAAAGGAGTGGGAATACGACTTTGCCTTACAAAAGATCAAGCTCCCTAACGCGAGAGCCTTAGTTTTGAGTAGCGATCCTGTGGAGTTTAAGGAAGCGAGCGGGAAATATTGGCTGAGCGTGAATCAAAACGCGTATTTAAAAATAAGCTCTAATAACCCTTTGTGGCAACCCAAAATCATTTTTTATGATGAAAACTTAAAGATCATTCAAATCATTGCTAAAGAAAACAGACAACAAGAAATCGCTCTTAACTTGCTTGATGGCGTGCGTTTTATCCATATCACTGACGCAAAAAACCCTATCATTTTAAAAAATGGGATCAGCGTGGTTTTTGATGCGATGCCTTAAGTAGGGGTAACCCTTATCCAATTGATTGGAATATAAGAAAATCCGCTTTCAGACTTAAAAAAAGAGAGCCTTAATAATAGCGATCCACCCAATATTTACCAAAAAAATCTTTTGTATCACACAGCCCACCAATAGATCAGCTCCCGCTTCTATAAAAAAGACAGCCCACCAATTAATAAAACCAAACCATACAAAAAACAAATGCGCTGGTAAAGCGCCAAGCAATAGTGAAACGCCGCTCACAATAGAAATTCCAAAGCGGGTTTTAAGGATTTTACTTTTTTTGCCAAACGCCATAGTCTGCTACAAATTCCCCACTAAAAGAAATCAAAAACCACCCAATCAAATGTTCAGGCATCAATAACCAAGCAACTGCACTACTTCTATTAACCGCTGTAATGACAAAAAGTGAGAAAAAATACACGCTTGCAGATGCAAAATGCCTGCCCCTATTCCTTAAAGACCAATTCCTAGAAAAGCGGCTTTTGATTTTTTCATATATAACCATGGGATTTCTTTCTTTTTTAAAATACCATTAGACCTAACTTTTGTATTGTAAAATAAGAATGCTTTCATTCAATACGCTGAGCATGATGATTGTCTTTTTATATTCAAACAAAAGGATAGATATAGCAGATTAGTAACACAATGATGTTTTTTATATTATTATACAAACTATGTGAAATATTCTCCTTTTTCTAAAATGATAGCAAGTGGTGAAAAATTTGGCTTTGTTTTTATTGAGCGTTGGTTATCAAAAAAATATTGCATTTTTTAAGATTGGATAGTAGAGAGATTGATTTTAGAAGCGGTATTTTTTAAAGCAGTCTTTAGAGGATTTTAGTTGTAGGGGAGAATTATTTCAAAATACCCCTTATTTCTTTAAGAGAATGGGTTTAAAATAAAGTTTAAACACACAATTTTAAAAATTAAAAAACCAGTTATCAATATTTTATTAAGGCAAAGTTTTTTATAGATCTAATTCATGCCCTCCACAAACGAGCCAAGCGACATCAATTTTTGATAGCGGTTGTCAAGGAAATGAGGGTCTTGCTGGATAGTCCTTAGAGCGTCTAAAAAATACTCTTTGATCGTGTTAGCCGCTGAAAATTTGTCTCTATGAGCCCCTTTGCTAGGCTCTAAAATAATATCATCAATAAGCCCCGCCTCCTTTAAGTCTCTAGGCGTGATTTTCATCGCTTTAATAGCCACTTCAGTCTTGCTAGGGTCATCCCAAAGAATCGCCGCGCAACGCTTCTGGGGATATAACGCTAAAAATGGAATATTCCATCATAGCCAACTTGTCAGCTACCGCAATCGCTAACGCGCCACCACTACCCCGCTTCACCGATAATTACAGAAATAGTAGGGACTTTTAAGGAAGCGAACTCTTGGAGGTTTTTAGCGATCGCTTCACTCTGGCCTCTTTCCTCTGCACCAATCCCCGGATACGCCCCGGCTGTATCTACAAGCATTAAAATAGGCAAATTAAACTTTTCAGCAAATTTTGCCATTTTCAAAGCCTTACGATAGCCACAAGGGTTAGGCATGCCAAAATTTCTTAAGAGCTTGTTTTTGGTCCCTCTGCCTTTTTCTTCTCCGATCACCACAACCGGAACATTATCAATTTTCCCTATAAAACACACAATCGCTTTATCATCGTTATAGTGCCTATCCCCAAAGACTTCATACTTATCTTTTAAGATCAAATCAATGTAATCCATAGCGTAGGGTCTGTCAGGGTGTCTTGCTAATTGGAGTTTTTGAAAATCAGTGAGATTGGAGTAAATGCTTTTAACTTCCTTGTCCAATCTTTTTTCTAAGATTTCTTTAGCGTCCTCATCGCCTCTAATAAGGGCTAATTCAATTTCATTTTGAATCTCTTTAATATGATTTTCAAAATCTAAATAAATGGCCATTCAAAATCCTAACTTCGTAAAACTAGGCTTTTTTGAAAATCACAACACCATTAGTGCCACCAAAACCAAATGAGTTACTCATCACCGCATCCACTTGCTTTTCTCTGGCCGCATTAGGGATATAATCCAAATCGCATTCTGGGTCAGGCGTTTCTTGATTGATGGTAGGAGGTAAGATCCCTTGATTCATAGCCATAATAGAAATAACGGCTTCTAACGCACCCGCAGCACCCAAACAATGCCCAATCTGCCCTTTAGTGGAGCTAACGGGAGGGACTTTTTCTTTAGAGCCAAACACATTTTTTAGAGCGATGCTCTCATACCAATCGTTATAATGCGTGCTAGTCCCATGAGCGTTCACATAGCCTATTTCCACTTTCGCCATTTCTAAAGCCATTTTCATGGCTCTAAAAGCCCCTTCACCCTCAGGAGCCGGGGCTGTGATGTGGTTAGCATCGCCACTCTCGCCATATCCGGCAAATTCTGCATAAATTTTTGCCCCTCTTTTTTTCGCGCTCTCGTATTCTTCAAGCACCAAAGCCCCAGCGCCTTCGCCCATCACAAAGCCATTGCGATCCTTATCAAAAGGTCTTGAAGCTTTTTTGGGATCATCATTCCTTGTAGAAAGGGCTTTAATGCTCGCAAACCCCCCAATCCCTACGGGACAAATGGTGGATTCCGCTCCCACGACTAGCATTTTATCAGCCCCATTAAGCAAAATGGTTTTAACGGCTTCAATAATGGCATGAGTGCCTGCTGCACAAGCCGTTACGCTAGAGAGGTTAGGCCCTTTAATGCCAAACTCAATGGAAGTGAAACCACCAATCATGTTCACTAACGCAGAAGTGATAAAAAAGGGATTGACTTTTCTAGGGCCTTTTTCAAAACAAAAAATGGAATTCGCTTCAATATTACCTAACCCGCCAATCCCAGAGCCAGAGCTTACGCCCATGCGGTTTGCCAATTCTTCAGGGCATCTGTTGTGAGCGTCTAAAATCCCACTATCTTTCATCGCCTCTCTTGTGGCTTTCAAGGCTAATTGAATGAAACGACCTGCCTTTTTAACATCTTTGGGATTCATCACCTCTGTAGGGTCAAAGTCAGTGATTTCTCCAGCAATACGCACAGGAAACGCGCTCGCATCAAAACTTTCTATCATTTTGATACCGCATTCCCCTTTAGCGATCGCTAAAAAAGAATCTTCTTTATTTAAACCTAGCGAATTGATCATTCCCATTCCAGTTACTACAATCCGACGCACCAATAGCTCCTCATTTCAAAACTTTCATTCAATAAAACTAGATTTTAGCTAAAGCTAAATTTTTAGGTAAAACCTGGAGACAAACCGCTCCAAGTTAAAAAAAGATTAAGCTAGTTTATTATCCTCAATATACTTCACCACATCGCCCACATTGACGATTTTTTCCGCTTGCTCATCAGGAATTTCAATGTTAAACTTTTCTTCTAACGCCATGATTAATTCCACGACATCTAAAGAGTCCGCACCCAAATCCTTCCACAAATTCCGCCTCTGGCGTAACTTGCGCCGTATCCACATTCAACTGCTCAGCAATAACTGCCTGAATATCTTCAAATAAAGCCATAATTAAAACTCCCTTGTTTTGTAAAAATTAAATCAACCATTCATTGGAGCGTTTATTTTTGCTCCAAAACATCTAAAATCCTATACAACAAATAAATTACAATGAGAAACAATATTAAGTAAATAATCCCCATTTGATAATAACCTCTTTGTTTTAGAATAACCTCATAATGTTAGCATGATTTTTGCTACTTACAAACTTTTATCGCTAAAAGAATGTTTAGGACTACATATAAAGTCCGCCATTGACTTTGAGAGTCTCCCCAGTGATGTAACTAGAGTGATCACTCAAAAGAAACGCTACCGCTTCTGCCACTTCCTTAGCAGACCCTAGCCTGTTTAAGGGAATGTTTTTAACATAATCCGCTTTGAGTTCGTCTTTTAAAGTGGCGTTCATGTCAGTTTCTATAAAACCGGGCGTTACAGAGTTGAAACGAATATTCCTTAAAGCTCCCTCATAAGCAAAGGACTTGCTCATAGCAATCATTCCCCCCTTACTCGCTGAGTAGTTTGTCTGCCCCATATTGCCTCTTTCACCAATGATAGAAGCGACATTAACCACGCTCCCAAAACGACTCTTACTCATCACCTTTAAAGCCTCTCGGCAACCTATAAAGGCTGAAGTGAGATTATTTTCAATGACATGGTGAAAGTCTTCTGTTTTCATTTTGATCGCTAATTTATCGCGCACCACACCAGCGTTATTCACCAAATAAGACAAACCTCCATCGCTTTGAACAATGGTTTGTATCGCTTCAACAAAATCGCTTTCAGAAGTCGCATCAAATTTAATAACGGCCGCTTTATAGCCTTTTTCTTCAAGCTCATTTTTCAAAGCGTCAGCCACTTCAGCATTACTGCGGTAGTTGATCCAAACTTTCAGCCCCATAGAAGCGAGAGTCTTGGCGATTTCGGCCCCAATGCCTTTAGAAGCTCCAGTAATGAGAACATTTTTCCCTGTGAATTGCATTATTCAATAATCCTTAAATTTTAAATTTGTTCAAGTTCTTATAGTCTTGATTCATAACGCCTTAACATGTAAAGACGCTTTAAGACCTTCTTTTTAGCGCTGATTTTTTGTTTTTTGCGTTTTTCAGTTTTAGACTCAAAGAATCTCCTTGCACGGCATTCTGTTACCACCAAATTGCGATCGGTTTGCTTTTTGAATCTCCTGTAAGCTTCATCAAACGCATCGCCTTCTCTAACCTTAATCCCTGGCATACTGCTATCACCTCTTTTCCATAGCTTAAAATCATTGCTTAACAATGGCTACAAATGAAATAGCATTATATAAGACGAATTAACTGGTTGTCAAGAATTTTCACTTTTTTCTAGCAATTTTGTTAATAAGGTTATAAGGATCAAAGGCAACCGTCATATACACTTGGTAAGATTCTGACCAAGGTAAGCTCCTATCAAAGCCCCCACGCATCGCATTAAGCACGAAGTTGATTCGAACGGATGCGAAGTCGTTTTTCCAATTATAATAAAAATCAAAACGATTGTATAAATTAGCTTGAAAGAATGGCACGCCACGATAAATAGGCGTGGGGCAGTAAGAAGGCGTGCAATACATTTCAACATATTGGTATTGGTTATAAAAAGGCATTTCTGGGGTCTTGGCGAAGAAAAATAAATTGTGGATGCCAAAGCCTTTGTATTGGATCTCCACATCCAATTGTCCCCCCACGCTGTTCATAAAAGGCACATTTTTATGAATTTGCCTTAATCGGCTTGATTCAGAAACCATGCCAAAACTAGCGTTGAGCTTTTCCATAAAGGGAGCGATGTCTAAAAGGCTTGTCCCTATGTAAGCGTTAAAATAGAGGCGATCCATAAGATAAATATTATTGCTATCAATCGCCTTTTTTTCATTAAATTTCATGCCATCAGCCCCATTTAAAAGGTATTTGTCTTCGTTATGGAACAAGACAAAATACCCTCCAATACCCAATAAATCCTTAAAGAAATTATAAGCGACAGAGCCGTTCATTTGAAACCTGTCCATCGCGTTCCCATAAGGGTTTCTCCCGAATTTACAAGTGTTATAACAATTGCCTCCAAACCAATCTAGCATGAATTCCGCATGCCCATAATAGGGTTTTGAAGGCGAATAATGGTTTTGAAACTGCAATAAAAATCCTCTAGCGTTGGGGTCTATAAACCAATAATAGGGGGCAAAAATATTCAAACCATACGCTTCCTAAGAGGTTTTTTCTAGGAAAGATGCCACCATAAAAAGTAAAACGCTTCCCTCTAGCCTTATAATACATAGTAGGCCCCCAACGGTAGGGAAAATTAGTGCTGTAGTTATGGAAGTTTTGAAAGAAATACGCCCCCACAGTCAAGCTTTGCTCCACACCTCTTGTATAAAATTGGATCCCAAAATTTGGAGTTAGACGGGTTTTAAGATTGGTGTTAGTATTGACCCAATAAGGCGTTGAGCCTTCATGGTCCATGATGAACATATTGAAACCCAGATTGTATTTAAAAATATTCCAGTCAAAAGCGTAAGAATTAACCGCTAACAAACAGACTAAAAAAGAATGTTTTAAAAAGGTGTTTATTGCCACTTGTTACCCCTATGTCATCATTTTTTTGATAAAAAAGCTTATCTTGTAACAAATGGGTATTCTAGCACATCTAAAAATATTTTTCTTTAGATTTAATATAAAATGGCGTTTATTTCATGTTAGAATAGCCGTCATGATATTACTACACACTAACTAAAAAAGGAAATTTTAATGGAATTAGGAAATAAAAATATAAAACCCGGTCGTAAGCGTGTCGCTGTAGATGAGCTGAAACGCAATTTTTCAGTGACTTTTTATCTCTCTAAAGAAGAAGCATGATGTTTTAAGACGACTAGCGGATGAAAGAAGTAGAAAGCGTCAATTCCTTTGTCAAACGCCACATTTTAAAAACAATCATTTACAAAAAAGGCACTAACCAAGATTCTTCTATCAATTGTGATTCTTCTAGTAGGCTTTAAGCCTACTTTATAAGGTATTCGCTCTTTAAGAGCAACACCCGCTAGAGCATTTAGTTTTAATCCCTACCGATGAGCGATCCATCAAGCAAAACCCTTTACCCTCCAAATAGCGTTTCGCATCAAACCCAGCCACAAACAAGCCTCCAGCAAACAACGCCAAGTCTTTAACCACTAGCCTTCCAGCCCCAGAAAGCCATGGGAAATGCTGATTGACAAACACTTCTGGCGTTGTGAATAAAAAGGATAGAGTCGTGATCGTCATTCCGGCGACAAGTAAGCCCCCAACTACGCCCATTAAAGGCATCCAAAGCCCCAAAAGCACCAAAATACCTAGGATCATGATCGTAATCCCTAAACCTTCAGCCACTAAATAAGTGCGGTTTTCTTTATGCCATTCTTTGTTTTCAATGATTTTAGGGTTATCTTGCATTTTTCTTGCATGGATTGGGATTCAGACATTTTGTGCTGTTTGTATGCGGGCTTTTCAAATTTATACATGAAAGAAAAGAAAGGGGAGTTGGCCACAAAAGGGGCGATCCCTTCGGCTTCGTAAGGCACAAACTTAAGCCCTCCGATCCAAATAAAAATGATAAAAATAGCTATATGCATCAAATAGCCGCCTAGATTCTGGAGTTTTGTGATCAATTCAAGCAATGATTTTAACGCTTGCATGGTTTTATTCCTTTAGGATATTTTTTATATTGCTAAAAACAACTTGCAAATGATAGCGCATTATGTTTAATTACAATAAAATCATTTTGATTACTACTATAAGAAATAATGATCAAAAACACCCATTTTCAAAAACCCTCATGCCCAAAACACTCATGCCAATATAACGCACGATTCCTTTATAAAAAATTCCATCATTTTTTAAAGAAAGCTCTAAAGATTCGTTGCTTTTAGGGATGAGAGTGGCTTTTTTAGGCGTGTTATAAAAAATGCGCGCGGCGATAAAAACCGCTGCCATGCCTGTCCCGCAAGCTAGCGTGAAATCTTCAACCCCTCTTTCATAAGTTTGTAAAAAAATCGTCTCTTCATTTTCTATAAAAGCGATGTTAATATTAGCGTTAAACTCATGCCTTAAAGCCCTTAATTCCAATATGTTAAGGGAATTTAACCACTCTTTATTTTTGACAAATCCCACTAAATGCGGCACTCCTGTATCTATGAGGTAGAAAGTAGGGATATTTTCTAAAACGCTGTTATTAGTAAAAAATTTTTTGCATCTTAAATTGGGTATGGTGTCTAGGATTTGATAGTTACCGAGATTGCTCTCAATAATATTGGGCTCTTCTATGCGAATAGAAATCTCTCTTTTCCCGGCTAAAAAAACATGCTTTTTAGGGGCTATAGCATGTTGGTATGCAAATAACCCCACGCAACGGCTCGCATTCCCGCACATTCCCGCTTTAGAGCCGTCTGAATTGTAAAAATCCCATTCGTAGTCATAATCCTTACTTGGTAAGACGACTACAAGCCCATCAGCCCCAAAACCCTCATGCCTATGGCACACCTGTTTGGCTAAATTGGAAAAATCTTTTTTTTGAAGCTTTGAGCGATTAAAAAATCATTCCCGCTCCCTGAATATTTGTAAAACACCATTAATACAAGCCTTTTTGCTTTTAATTATAAGTTAAAAGAGGTTTTTTATCCTTAAAAGAGCGTTTTTTAGCTAACATTTGATAATTTTTGGTTCAGTTTAATGGGGATAATTTCATGAAAGCTCAGTATTTCTTTTGGATTCTTTTTTTGATTGGTTTTTATTGGATGATCTATCTGTATCAAGATTTTTTAATGGATGCATTGATTGCTGGGCTTTTGTGCGTGGGATTTTTTCAAGTGAAAGTTTTTTTAGATAAGCGTTTTTTCAATGTTGTCAGTTCGTTTTTATGCGTTTTAATTTTAGCGAGCGTTTTGATCGTGCCGTTGTATTTTATTGTTTATAAAAGTTCTAATATCATTTTTGAAATCAATTTTGAAAAATTTTCAGCCCTAATCAAATGGCTTAAAGGGACAATCACTGAAAATTTATCGCATTTTCCTGCCATTCATGATGGAGTGAGCAAGTTTTTAGAAAATTTTAGCGCCGCTTCCATCACGGGTTATTTGTTGAAAATAAGCAGCTATGTGGGAAGATACAGCTTGAAACTCATTACAGACGCTTTGTTTATCTTGGGGCTGTTGTTTTTCTTTTTTATTATGGGGAGAGATTTTATCGTTATTTTTTGGGGGTCTTGCCTCTTGGAATGAATCAAAGCAAAAAGATTTTTGAAGAAGTGGCTGGGATTTTACGCATCGTGCTTTTAACTTCTCTCATCACGGTTATTTTAGAGGGCGTGGCGTTTGGGGTGATGATCGTATGGTTTGGGCATGACGGTTGGTCTTTGGGGATTTTATACGGCCTAGCGTCTTTGGTGCCGGCTGTTGGGGGGGCTTTGATTTGGATCCCTATAGCAATTTATGAGCTTTATCATGGGAATGTGAATGAGGCTATTTTTATCGCTTTGTATTCCATTTTATTGATTAGCGTGCTGATTGATAGCGTGATCAAGCCAATTTTAATCGTCTTCATCAAAAAAGAATCTTTAAAACCACCCTTAAAATCAATGAAATGCTGATTTTCTTTTCCATGATTGCTGGGATTTCACAATTTGGTTTTTGGGGGATTATTGTAGGGCCTACCATTACAGCGTTTTTTATCGCACTACTGCGGTTGTATGAGAATTACTTTATCCAAAACGATCAAAAAGCATGCGAATGTTGAATGAAATAACGCAAAACAACTAAAAAGCGTAGAAATCAAAGAGTGGGGTCAATTAGTGTTTTTGAATGGCATCAAGAGAAGCCCACGATTTTTCCGACCCCGCAAGCTATTACAAAAGAAAAGAGCCACTTGTCTTTTAACCCTTAAAATTTTGACAATTCTAGCGGCACCAACCCAAACATAAAAGATAAGAATATAAAGAGTAAAAGCTTTTAATCGCTGTTTATTACTGGAGAGAACTAAACGCCACCACAATTGCAAAACCAATGACTAATGAGCTATTAAAAGGATTACAAAACGCGCTAAAAATAACAGCCTTTTCAAAGAATAAGCAGGGCTAATCCCTAAGGGAGTGGTTTCATTTTTTGTAGCGGATCAAAGGGTAGGAGCAGTTTTTGCATAAAAGTTCTAGCGCTTCGCCCTTTAAAAAATGGGTTTTGATAGCCATAGCTTTTTGGCTCTTTAAAATATCTTTTAGGGGTGTATGGTTTAAATCGCCAAGGTTGATATGAGCTTGCGTGTCCATGCAACACGGCACGACAACGCCATTAGATAAAATAGCGATTTGTTTAATAAGCCCATAGCAATAGGGGATTTTTGATTCCTGGTTTAAAGGATTTGGGGCGTTCAAATTCGGCCATTTAAAGGTCTTTTGGATATTCAAAAAACTTTTTTTAAACAAACGAACGCGGCCTTGCGATTTTAAACCCTCTAAAGAAACGCATTCAAAGCTTTCTAAAAAAGGCTTGATCAAATTCTGGTGTTTTTCAAGAGTGCTATCTTGAATGCGTAAATTCAAAAACACTTCGCTATTTTTTTCACATTTGTAGCGGCAAAATTCTAAAATTTTTTGGATATAGCGGTGCTGGTTGATTTTGTTATGATTATCTAGCCCTGCGTCTAAAGAAATAGAAATTTGATAGATTGCATCTTGTAATAGCGTCTCAAAATCGTGCAAATACGCCCCACTAGTAACCAAATCCACTTTTAAAGAAAAGCGTTTAGCGGTGCTTAAATAGTGGTTTAAATTTTTGAGTTTGCAAGGATCGCCTAAAACATGAAAGGTGATAATTGGGGTTAAGGGGGCCACTTCTTTACAAACTTTTTCAAACAATTCTAAAGGCATCACGCCTCTGATATTTTTGGGGTTAGGGCAAAAACCGCACTGCAACCCGCAAATATCGCTTAATTCTATATAGATTTTTTTAAAAGGTTTCTTGTTGGGTGTCAATTCTTATGAGAAAATAGTAACGAATGGAACTAGACATTGAAGCGAAAATGCAACACATCGCCATCTTGAACGATATAATCCTTGCCTTCAATGCGTAACGCTCCCTTTTCTTTCGCTCCGGCTTCGCCCTTATAAGCGATAAAATCATCATAACTGATGGTTTCAGCTCTGATAAAGCCTTTTTCAAAATCCTTATGGATCACCCCAGCAGCCACAGGCGCCGCTAGAGCCTTTTTTAATCGTCCATGAACGCACTTCCTTGACTCCAGCGGTAAAATAATTGATCAAGCCTAATTCCTTAAAACTCAAACGAATGGTTTTTTCTAGCCCGCTTTCTTCTACGCCCAAACTTTGCAAAAATTCTTTGACTTCATCTCCACTCATAGAAACCATTTCTTCTTCCAATTTAGCGCACAAGGCAACAAACTCGCTATTTTGGGCTTTCGCATGGTTTTTGACTTTTTTGGCATGCTCATTGAGAGCGTTTAAATCTTCTTCGCCCACATTAGCGACATAGATCATTTTTTTATGAGATAAAAAACGCAATTCCTTGTCCAATTCTAAAAAAGCCTCGCTCGTGTTTAAGGGGAAAGTTTTCGCCGGTTTTAATTCTTCTAAATGCGTTTTTAAACTCAAAGCGCATTCTAAAAGATTTTTAGCGTCTTTTGAGCTTTTTAGGGCTTTTTGCAAGCGATCGATCCTTTTGTCTAAAGTGGCAATGTCCGCTAAAATCAACTCCAATTCAATGGTTTCTATATCATTCAAAGGGTCAATCTTGTCGTTCACTATGCGTGATATTGTCATCTTCAAAACAGCGCACCACTTGCAAGATCACTTCGCATTCCTTGATATTGGCTAAAAACTGATTGCCCAAACCCTCCCCCTTGCTCGCTCCCTTAATCAATCCGGCAATATCCACAAATTCCACCACAGAATGCAAAATGCGTTCAGGCTTTACGATTTGAGCCAACGCATCAAGCCGCTTATCAGGCACATTCACAATGGCTTTATTGGGTTCAATGGTGCAAAAAGGGTAGTTCGCACTTTGGGCGTTTTGGGTTTTGGTGAGCGCGTTAAAGGTGCTGGATTTGCCCACATTAGGCAAACCCACAATGCCTACAGACAAGCCCATTTCAAGCCTTTTTCAAAAGCTCTTCCACAAAAGCTGTGCAAGCTCTCACGCCAGCCCCACTCGCTCCAAAGCTATTCACATCCCATTCTTTTTCCACATAAGCAGGACCTGCAATGTCAATGTGTAGCCACTTATCCTTAAACTCATCTCTAATAAATTCATTCAAAAACAAGCCCGCCGTGATCGCACCGCCATAGCGTGAAGAAGAAATATTACACACATCAGCGATTTTAGATTCAATCAATTTCTTTAAATGGCGGTTAAAGGGGAGTTTGGCTAATAATTCACCGGATTCTAACCCTGAAGTTTCAAAGAGGTTTTTCAATTCTTCATTATGCCCCATGATCGCTGAAGTGAATTCGCCTAAGCCCACAACGCATGCCCCAGTAAGGGTCGCAAAATCCACGATCACATCAGGGCTTAAATCTTGAGCGTAGCTCAAACAATCTGCTAAGACCAAACGCCCTTCAGCGTCGGTATTACGCACTTCTATGCTTTTGCCTTCTTTAGAGATCAAAATATCATCAGGCTTATAAGCAGCCGGGCCTATCATGTTTTCTGTGGCCCCAATAATGCCATGCACTTCAGCCTCCACGCCTAGTTTGGCTAACGCGTTTAAAAGCCCAATCACCGCAGAGCCACCGCCTTTATCCGCTTTCATGGTAACCATGTAATCGGCCGGTTTCAAGCTCAAACCTCCGCAATCATAAGTCAAGCCCTTGCCCACTAAAGCGATTTTTTTCTTCGCTTTTTTAGGTTTATAGACTAAATGGATCAAGCGAGGAGGATTGATAGCAAGAGAGGCTTTATTGACCGCTAAAAAGGCGTTCATTTTCTTTTCTTCTAAAAATTTTTCATCATGGACATGGATTTCTAAATGGTTTTCTTTAGCCACTTTTTGCGCCACTTCAGCCATATAAACCGGGGTGCCAATCATAGGGGGGTATTGACTAGATCCCTAACGATATTCAAGCTTTCTGTCATGATTTCAGCGTATTTTAAAGCTTCTTTAGCGCTCTTTTCTAAAGAATTCGCGCAAGTTTTTTCGCAAGGTTTGTGCAATTCTAAAGCGACAATGGCTTCTTTTAAAACGCTTTCTTTTTTGTTGGATTTAAAAGTGTCGTATTCATACAAGCCTAATTTCAAGCCCAAAAACAACGCTTTCAAGTTTTCTAAAAGCACATTATCTTTAGAATGCGCGCCGCAAGTATAAACGCCCACTTTAACGCTTTTAAAAGCGAGTTTTTTAAGGGTGCGAACGGCTAAACATAGCCCTCTCTCAATAAATGCACATCATCTTCTTTAACGCCCACATACAGGATTTTATTTTCTTGGTCTAAAAACGCACGCTTCGCCTTCGTATTTAAAGGTTTCTAACAATTTTTTATTTTTGACCCAAGCATGATCAAAATCCTTATTGATAATAAAAACTAAACTGCATTCAGCTTTCGCGTTTTCAAAAGTGGTTTTTTCTAATTTGATTTTTAACATAAAGTCTCCTTTTTTAATTTCATATCTTTCAAGAATTGTATTGCACTCTAGCGGTTTTTCTTACTATAGTATTGGAAATACCATAAAACCAACGCCAAGAAAGATACTAATAGTAATATTAGCGCATAAGGGTGTTTTTTAAGCCATTCTAACGCATGCAATAACTCTTCTCCTAAATACCACGCTAGAATAATGGTAATGCTCGCCCACACCATCGCACTAATGAGGTTGATGATAGCGAATTTTAAAGCACTATAGCGCGTGAGTCCTATGCTAATGGGAATGATGGTACGCATGCCATACATGTAGCGTTGGATAAAAATGATAAACCAGCCGTGTTTTTGCAACAATAAATGGGCTAGGGCGAGTTTTCGGCGTTGTTTTTCTAGCTTTTTTTGGATGTAAGCTTTATTGGTGCGGCCGATGTAAAAATAGATCTGATCCCCCACAAAACCCCCGATCCCTGCGACTAAAATGGCTAACCCCAAATGCATATGACCGGTATAGCTGGCAATCCCTGCTAAAATCAACCCAATTTCGCCTTCTAAAATGCTCCACCCGAATAAAATGAGATACCCCCAAGTCGCTGCATGCTGATTCCATAAGTCAATGATGTATTCTTCCAAAATTCACCCTTATTCTAGCACTCTAACAAACAAAAGGTTTTCACGCGTTCTTCTAAAAGTTGGATACCCGGTAATTCTTTTAACCCTATCAAAAAGCATGCTTCTATGCATTCGGCTTGTAGGGCTTTGATAAGCTCAAGGCTCGCTAAAGCTGTGCCTCCAGTGGCTAACAAATCATCAATCAACACCACTCTTACCCCCTTAATTCCCCTAAAAGCGTCAGAGTGGATTTCTATGCTATCGCTCCCGTATTCTAAACTATAGCTTTGAGATAAGGTGTGTGCGGGGAGTTTGCCTTTTTTCCTCACAGGCACAAAACCCACCCCAAGCACATAAGCGAGAGCAGAGCCTAAAATAAACCCCCTCGCTTCAATGCCCACGATAAAGTCTATATTGAGAGCGAGATAGCGTTTTTTGAGCGCGTCAATGAGTTTGTTAAAGAGTTTAGGGTAGTTGAGTAGCGTGGTAATGTCTTTGAATAAAATCCCTTTTTTAGGGTAGTCTTTCACTTCTCTGATGCTTTGTAAAAGTTCTTCTTTGAGCGTTTCATTCATTTTAATATCCTTTATTATGGCTGGTTGGTTGTAGAATTTTGATTTATTATAGCGTTTTTAAAGGAGAGCTTCTATTTTTTGCTCCAATTCTTTAATACGATTTTTATATTTATCCGATTCGCCTTTGTATTCAGAGTTGCGTTGTTTAAGGGCTTTTAGTTCTGTTTTTAACGAGCTCATTTCTTGGGTAAGAATATCAATATTACCCAAAGCCCTTTGGAGTTGCAACTGGTGTTTTTGGATCAAAATTTCAGCTTCTTGTAAGGTGAGCTTCATGGATGCGTTAGTGCGTTCTTGCCGTTTAGCCACGGTTTTAAAAAAGAAAGTGCGCACACCCATATAAAGGATAAAAACAATAGCGATAGTGATGATAAACCATTGGGTAAACATTCTATTAAAATATCCTTTTAACGAAACGATGCAATTATACTACATTAGGTTGATGATTTCAGCGATTCATCTAGCTTTTGGATGCGCAACACATGGCGGCCTTGTTCAAATTCTGTAGAGAAAAACGCTTCTAAAATGCTTTCTGTTACGCCAATACCGCTAATCTTTTCACCCAAGCACAAGACATTAGCGTTATTGTGCAAGCGAGTCATTTTGGCCATGTAAGCATCAAGGCACAAAGCGGCTCTAATACCCTTAAAGCGATTAGCGCCCATGCTCATGCCTATCCCTGTGGCGCACACTAAAATGCCATAGCTTTGCGGATTTTCTAAGACCTTTTGGCACACTAATTTGGCGTAATCAGGGTAATCCACCCTCATAGTGGGTAAAAAAGCTTGGACTTTAAAACGCTTGTCTTCTAAAAAATGTTTAACAAATTCTGCAAGATGCAACCCTGCATGATCGCTTCCTATAAAAACTTGAGCAATATTCAAAGGCTTATTCATCAGCCCTCCTTGATAAAAGATTAAATAAAAGATTAAGAAAGGAGTAAGGAAAATAAAAATTTTGTGGGTGCATGGATAAAAAACTCCGATAAAGGGGGGATAAACAAAAAAATAAACACTACCAACAAGCCGTAGCGTTCCATTTTAGAAAACCATTCCAATAAAAACGCGCTTTTAAAATGCAACGCTAAAAAGCCTAACGCTTTGGATCCGTCTAAGGGCGGGATAGGGAGGCTATTGAAAACGCCCAAGACAAGATTATAGAGAATGCCTTGAATGAGAAAGGTTACTAACGCAAGCTGATAAAGATTCAATTCATTGATGCTTAAAGCGTTGATCCCTAGTCTTTGGAAGCTCCAATGCGTGATGAAAGCGAGCAGAACGGCCAGAGTGAAATTATAGATCACCCCGGCTAAACTCACCACTACGCATGCTAGAGAGCCTTTTTGAGAGACAATATAGCGCATATCCACAGGCACCGGTTTGGCCCACCCAAATAAAAAGGGGGCTTGAAAAATGAGTAACAGAGCCGGTAAAAGCACCGAACCCATCATGTCTAAATGCCTGATAGGGTTTAAACTCAAACGCTTGGCGTCTTTAGCGCTCCTATCCCCAAATAAAAATGCGCTCAAGCCATGCATGATCTCATGCCCTATGATAGCGATTAAAAGGGCTAGGATTTTCATTAAGGTGGTAATAAAACTTTCTAAAGAGAAATCAAAAAATTGCACAAAAAACCTTAATGCGTTGTCTTTTCTTTTTTAATGATTTTTTCTAAGCCTTCAACGCTTTTAAACATGCGTTCCCAACGCACCAGATAGCGTTTTTTGGGGTTATTTTCTGCATCCATTTCCAGGCTATTTTTTAAACTCAAACTGAAATAAACAAACCATGGCGAACCCACGATGTTTTTATAAGCCACGCTCCCCCAAAAGCGCGAGTCGCTAGAATTATCCCTATTATCGCCGATCATGAAAAATTCATCGTGATTGATTTTCTTATAAAACACCTTTTCGCCCTCCATTTGAATGAGTTGCATGCTGATATTAGCTTCTGCACCTTGAGTGGCTAACTGCTCCATTAAATGGAAGCGTTTCATTGTCTTTTTGGTAATGGATACCCGGATGCTTACTTTTATAAGGGTTTAAAACAAAAATTTTACCCATAAATTCTTTTGTCATGGCGTTAGGGTAATGTTTAGCGATGTAATTTTTGTCTGTGTCGCTCTCAAAAGGGTGCAAATAAAACCCCTCATTAGTGAATAACACCTCATCGCCTCCAATGGCAAAATTCCTTTTGACATAGTAAGATTTTTTTCATGGGGAGGGATAAACACCACCACTTCGCCGCGCTTAGGGCGATCCCCCTCTATCAAATGCCCGTTATTTTTAAAATCAGGCATAACAGGAAGCTCAATCCATGGGATTTTAGGAATGGGTATGCCGTAAGAAAATTTTTTGACAAAGAGCATATCGCCTTCATAGAGCGTGCCCACCATAGATCGAGAGGGAATGATAAAGGCTTGCGCGATAAAAAAGATAACCAACAGCACAATAATAATCGTCCCTACCCAACTGGAGCAAAATGCATAAACAGAGCGCAAAAATTTCATTTAAAATCCCTTCCTTTGTTGTTTTTCAAAAGCGATTAAAGTGTTTTCTAAAAGCGAAACGATTGTCATAGGCCCCACGCCTTTAGGCACAGGGGTGATAAAACCGGCAACTTTTTGCGCGTTGGTGAAATCCACATCGCCCACGATACGCCCATCGTTCAAATGATTGATCCCAATATCCACCACTACAGCCCCTTTTTTTAACATGCTCGCTTTAATCAAATCAGGCTTACCCACGCCCACGCAAACAATATCAGCGTTTTGGGTGTAAAAGCTAATGTCTTTAGTCAAAATATGGCACACGCTCACGCTAGCCCCAGCGTTTAGCATGAGCATGCTTAAAGGTTTGCCAATGATATTGCTCGCCCCAATAATCGCCACATCCTTGCCCTTGATTTCAATGTGATAATGCTCTAAAAGACGCATCACGCCCATAGGGGTGGCTGGCAGAAACGATTCTTTTTGGGTGCAGAGTTTGCCGATATTAAGGGGGTGGAAACCATCCACATCTTTACTGGGGTCAATGGCTTCTAAAATCATTTTAGTATCAATGTGTCTGGGCAAAGGGAGCTGGACTAAAACGCCTGAAATGTTTTGATCGGTATTGTAATCTTTAATCAAGGACAGCAATTCAGCTTCAGTAATATCCTCTTGGAGGGTTTTTAAGTCAAAATCCATGCCCACCCTTTGGCATGCTTTGATCTTCATATTAACATAAGTGATACTAGCGGGATCTTTCCCTACTAAAATCACGGCTAGTTTGGGGCGTTTATGCGTTTGTGCGGTTATTGTTTGGATTTTATTTTTCAAATCTTTTTCTATATCATAAGCTAACGCTTGCCCGTCTAATAAAACAACGCCCCTATTTGGCATGCCCATTTATCCTTTATATAATTAAAATCCTATTATTGTAGCAAAAATCATGCGTTTAATGGAATTAAAAACTCAGTTTGTCAATCTTTAAGATTAGCCCCATGATAGAGCAAGTAATAACTGAGGGCCTTTAAGGATTCTAATTGCTGATAAAACTTAGAAGCTTCTATTTTGTCGTTTTGTTTCTTGTCGTTTTGTTTATCCTTTGGCTCTTTAGGGCTTTCGTTCAAATACCTTAACCCCAAACTTGGGTTATAAAAATAATCTTTGGTAGCGATCGCTTCATAACCTAGCGCGTAATTGGGGTGGCTTGGAGGGTTTGTTGTATTGTTAGAAAATAAAGGCTTCCCGAAACTCACAAATTGAAAACCTTTAGGAGCGACTAATTCAATAATCGTAGGAGCGATGTCTAAATGCGATCCGACCTGACTGATTTTTTTAGGATTTAAAGTAGGGGCATATAAAATAAGCGGCACGGATTTAATGATATATAAATCGTTTTTAGCGTATTCATAGCTCCTGTCAAAATGATCTCCTGTGATGATAAAAAGCGAGTTAGGGAATTTTTGGCTGGCTTTTTTGATGAAATTGACTATCACTTTGTCATACCAGTAAATATGCCCTAAAGAATTAGCGTCCGGCAAATTTTCTGATTTAGGGGTTTTTTCCACAAATTGTTGGATTTTTTCTAAAGGCACGCCAAAGGCTTTGAGATTCACGTTTTTGATCGCGTGGTTGCTTAAAGTCATGACCATGCTGAAAGTCTTTTCATGGGGGTTGGTGTTTTCTAAAATATAGTCAAATAAAATATTATCATGCACTCCCCAGTTGCTCTCTATGGGTTTGGGGTAGGGCTTGTTTTTTGCAAATTCTAAGAGGTGATTGTTAAAATAAAGGGCGTGAAAACCTTGTTTTTTGGTGAAACTAGTGAGTTTGTTCCAAATCCCACTGCCTCCATAATAAAAGTTGTTTTTATAACCCAGAGTTTTTGTGATATTGCCAATCGCCATAGGAAAGCTAGGGAGAATCACCCCTGAATTGACTAAGTTATTGTCATTGATATAGGGTAAGCCTGTGATCTGAACATCCAGGCTTTTAACGGTCCGTGGGGCGCCTTCAATAAAAGCAGAAAGCATGTAGGCATGTTCTTTTTTAACCAAATCTTGTAAAGCACTCGTTAGCCCTATGGAATCAAATTTTTTATCAAAATGCCATGAGCTTAAGGACTCTGAAACGATATAAAAAACATGTTGAATGGTTTGAAGAGAATCGTTGCGGCTTGTTTGAGAAAGCAACTCGTAGAGGTTGTTTGAAGGGTTTTCTTTAAGATTGAAATAATTTTTCGCCACTTCTAAAGGCGATCCTTTAGCAAAATCGCTGAATTTAAGGTTATGGCTTTGTCTGTAATTGCGCACCAAAAGATAAAGGTTGCGAAACGCCCCAGGGGTAATTTTCATTAAAAAAGGATCTTTGGCTGGCTCTATGCTGAGATCTAAAGACGCGCCAACAAAGCTCAATTGCGCGTTAATGTAAAACATTTGCGTGAGCGAAAAAAGCGCAAATAAAATGAAAGTTTTAAGGGGTTTGGTGGTTTGATAAATATTTGTGGGCTTAAAAAGGGCGTTTTGGAGTTTGAAATAGATAAAAGAAATTAAAACGCTAAGGATTACAAAGAGTGAAAAACTAGAAAAAATAGGGTATTCCCCACTCATTTTTAAAATCGTGAGCGTGTCTTCATGCAGAAATTCCAATAAATTTTCATCAAACACATTCCCATAAATGCCATAATAAACAATGTTAACAATATTTAAAAACAGGATAATAGCGATAGAAAAACACGCCATAATATTAAGCATTTTTACTTGGTGTTTGGGGGACAATAACCCTAATAACCCGATGAGGATAAAAAGAATCGCCAGGCTTGAGACCACACGATTATCATATCTTGCCCCATTGAATAGGGTTTTAATGATTTCATCAAAAATAGGGTTTTTTAAAGCGTGCTTATAATAGCCAGTATAAAGGATAAAACCGATACGATTGAACACAAACAACAAGCTCATGAGAAAAAGTGAAATAAAAACCTTTTAAAAAGAGCGAAAATAGGGCATTAGATAAGGGTTTCATAAGCGTTAATACAACCTTTTTTTAGCAAGATATAAAGTCTTAAAAAGACAAAAAGAAACAAGGGGAAATCCAATAAAGAATCTAAGATTTGAAAATTAGAACGCATCAAAAGCGAACTGGATAACGCTACTAAAGCGATCACGCCCAGTAAGGGGCTGCTCAAAAACAAACTGCTGCAAAAAGCGCGCTAAAAATAAGAGAAGCCATGAAATGATGATAGATTGAAAAAGGCAAAAACCCTAAAATATCTGTCAAAAGCAACAGATTGAAAAACAGCATGACGCTATAAGATTGCAAGGTTTCTAAAGGGGGTTTTTGGAGGAGACGGCAAGAAAAGAGTGCATAAGCAAGGATCAAAAGACAGCTAAAGGGGCTTAAGGGGGCCATAAAACTGCTTAAAAATGCATTGAGCGATAGAGAGTCTTTAAAAGCGATATTGCTTAAAATCACGATTATAAACGAGAGCGAAAACCTTAAACTTAACGCCTTATTTTTGAAAAAAAGAAAATTAAAAAAAGCCATATAAAACTCAGCGTGTAAGAAGAAGATATAAGCATCGTTAATCACTTGAGAAGGGAATTTAAATAAGCCATATTGAAACGGATGTGTTTGATGTGAGATCGGTTGTAGGTATAGACAATATCTATAAAATGAGGATTAAGACTATAGCTTGGGTAACTCACTTCATCCGCTTTATCTAAAATTTTTAAGGTTTTAAAAGAGTTGGAGTTTTCTAATTTAGAAAGCAAGAGTTCTTTACGGCGCAGTGATAAATCGCTAGGGTTATGGATCAAATACAATATTCCATTTAAATTGAGTAAATTTAAAGAATCATCTAAGTTTTTAAGATTTGTAGAAATGGGTTTTTGCCAAGCGGTGGGGGTTTTACAGGTTTCTAGCATGAGACTATCTTTAAAAGAATGGTTTCTAAACGCCATGATAGCGCAATCTTTAAAGGGGGTTAGGCTTGGCTGGAGCTGGTGGTTTAGGGCATTAGGCCTTAGAAGCTCTCTTGGGTTATTTTGTTGGTCAAATTTCAACAACAAGGGGTATTGGGTGGCTAATTCGTGATAGAGCGGTAGCATAAACCCGCCATCAGTGGTGTTTAAAGGCTTATTTTTTATCAAATGGCTTAAGTTTAAAAAAGGGCTTAAAGAGAGTTTTCGCGCAAACTTAAAACGAATCGACTCTAAAGCGCTTTCAAATTGATAGATTTTAGAAGTGGCCCACCCGCCCATGCTCACCCCTACGACAAACAACAAAATTTTATTATCATGCAAAAAAGCAAGGGGTTACCTAATTTTTTGATGTATTCATGCGAATGATGAGAAAGATCTTCTTTGGTTAAAATAGTGAAGGCTTCGCTCCAGCGATTAGTTTTGCTGTCAAAAAGATTCGCGCTGATTTTCACATCCCTTGCCCCTTCTTTAGTGCCGCTAAAATAAGCGCTCAAGAGGTTATCATTAGGCAAGCTGATTAAAGCGCTCGCATGCACGCTTAAAGCGTCATTTGGTTTAGGGATAGTGAGCTGAGTGAAATAGGGGGGCTTTCAGTTGAAAGGGTTTGATTATGCATGAAAGCATAGGGGGGGGTTTGATGCGTCATTATAATTAAAAATAAAACGATAAAAAGCCCCACAAAAAAGGCGGCATGTTTTAGGCGATTTCTTGAAGCGTTCCAAGATAGCGTTTCGCCCCCTCTTAAGATAGCGATTTTTTCATTCAAACAAAGCGTGTGTGTAGGGACTATAAAGGGTTTTTTAGACAAACGCGCTTTTTTATTAGGCAAATTGTCTAGCGCGTAGATTTTTTTAGCGTTATCGCTGATGAAGCGCTTGCAAGTTTTCTAAAGCGTTGTGTTTTTCAAAAAGTTCGCACAACGCAGGCAACAAAATAGGGGCAGAAAAGATGCCCGCCGGGATGTTAGTGCTATGCTTTTTAGAGATAAAATGTGGGGCGCTATCAGAGCCAAAAGAGATTTTAGGGTGGGCTTTTAAAGCAAGGGATAAAAGCCTTTCTTGGTCTTTTTTGGTTTTGATTAAAGGCTTACAAAAACAATGCGGGTTCAAACTCCCCCTAATAAATCATCTAAAGTCATGCTGATATGGTGTAAAGTTAAAGTCGCATAGAGGTTGTCATGCTTTTCAATCAAAGCGATACTGCGCCAGTCGCTCAAATGCTCTATAATGATTTTGAGTTTAGGGAATGAAAGGGCGAAAGTCTCTAAAACGCTATGGCATAAAAATTCTTTATCCAAACAAAACCCGGCTTGTTCTGCATGGATGCATAAAATAAAGCCTAATTTTTGGGCGTTTTCTAAAACCTCTAAAGTTTTTTCACCCAACAAATCCGAAGTGCCGTTTTGCGCATTTGTGGTCATGCCTTTGGGGTAGAGTTTTAAAAACCTGATGCCTTTTTCTTGAGCGCGTTGCAATTCTTCTAAAGTCAAACCATCATTGAAATACAAACTCATTAAAGGCTTGAAGTTTGAAGAATGGTTTAAAATTTCTTCTTCATATTCAAGGGTGGTTGGAGTGTCAATCAAGGGCTTACTGAGGTTTGGCATGATCACTGCGGCGCTAAAAGGCTCGCTAGAATATCTTAATACCGCTTTTAAAAGTGCATTTTCTCGCACATGCAAGTGGGCGTCTATGGGGTCAAAAAGCGTGATTTCCATGCTGTCTCCTTAATTGCCTCCTAAGTAATAACGCACTCTAATGCGAATGAGGGTTTTAGTTTTGGGGCGTGGGTAATCCTTATAAGCGATCTGAATGGTCTTTAAAGTGTTGTCATCAAGCATTTTATATTCAGAGCCAATGATGATTTTAAGATCGGTAATATCGCCGTTAGGGTGCAAGTAAAACTCTACCGCATTCGTCCCGTCCTGCCCTAAATAAGCCGCTACTTGAGGGTATTCTAAATATTTTTGCGTGATGCGCCCAATATCCCTTAAATTATTCCTGATGAAATCTTTTTCGGCTGTGCCTAAATCCCCAAATTCTTCGCCATACAATTCATCAATATCCCTTCTAGTCTGGTTATCCAAGCCTTTATTATTTTCTTTTCTGGGTGGTGCAACTTCTTTAGGCAAGAAAGAAAGCTGGTTAGGGTCAAATTCTTTTTTAACAGGTTTTTTCTCTTCTATTTTTTTCTGTTCTACTTTTTGTTCCACTACTTTTTTCTCTTCTTTTTTCTCCTCTACTACTTTTTTCTCTTCCACTTTTTCCACTTTTTTGAGCGCCTTATGTTTGTGGTTGGGCTTTTTGGGTTCTGGTTTGGGCTTTGGTTTAGGCTCAGGCTTTGGCTTTTCTATAGGCTTTGGTGGGGTTGGCGGAGTGGGTGGGGTGGGGGGTGTTGGGGGTTTTTGAGGGCCAGCTAGCGTGGGTTTAGGAGCACCCGGGTTGTTTTTACTGGGATCTTGTGAATGGCCTCTTTTTAAAACCAATAAATTTTCAGGATTTAATTTAACGAGCTTGGGTTTTGAAGGAAAAAAATCTTCTCTGTGTTCAAATAAAAAATAAATCAACCAATGCAACAATACAGACAGAATGAGAGAAAAGAAAAAATTCCTGTTAGAATGATCCACAGGATCAAAATTTTTCCCTAACTTAGCAGGTTGTAGTTTAGAATTTTCCGGCATATAAATTTCCTAATTTTGAATTCTTTATATTATTTTCAGCTTCTTTAATCAGTTCTTCTTTAGATGTTTTTGGGCTTATTTTGTCTAAAAGCAGGCCGTATTTATCGCTTAGTAAGACCAAGTAACGCTCCTTATTGGTTTCTATGGAAATGATTTTATGGTTCGCACCAACACGACCCAAAACACTAACTTCTAACTTAAAATCTTTTGCAGAAAAAGACCCTTGTGTGGGAACAATTTTTTTTTTGATGACATACAATATTAAGAGTAAGACAGCAATAACCGCTAGCACCTTGTAAGCATGGCTTAAATCCAGTGGGGGTTTTAACTCTAGAGCGTTTGAGGGGTTTTTGGCTCGCTCTTTTTCATCTTGGCTTGCGAGATTGACATGCTGAGATTTTTCTTTCAGGCTAGGCAGTGGGGCTAAATGAAAACCTTTAGGCAAAAAAAGAAAGCGGAGTTGCTTTTTATCCTTGCTGTTTGAAGCTTGGATTTCTAATTCCGCTTTAGCTTTTTTAGACAAGAGATAGATGTCATTTTGGTAGGAAAACATTTCTAAGGCATTCAAAGAGGCTTCTTTAAAATCCATCGTTTTTTTAGAATCCAGTTTAGCGTTTTTTAAAACGATCACTTTTTGCCCTTCAACTTCCATGATTTTAGGCGTTTTGTTAAAAGGCGTTTCAAAAGTGAGCGTGGTTTGCACGGCCTTTATAGGTGGTGTTGCTAGAGCGTTTGAATCGGGTTGGACTTCTTTTAATGCATTTTGCCAATGCACTAGTTTAATGGGAGCGTCATCATTTAAAGGTATTTTTTCTTCAGCCAGTAACATCAAAGTAGTGATCAGTAACAAGAATAACAATCTCATGAATTTTTAGCGAGATAATACACAATGGCGTTAGAATCAAGGATTTCATTCAAACGAATGGCTAAATTCCTCTCAAAAACCATCACCTCACCCTTACCAATCACCCGCCCGTTCACAAAAGTATCCACGCTTTCTCCGGCGGGTTTTTGCAAATCAATCACAGAGCCTTTTTCAAAACGCAAAATTTGCAACAAAGGGATTTGCGTAGAGCCAAGTTCCGCGCTAAAAACAATCTCCATGTCTAAAAGGTTTTTATAATCGCAAATGAGTTCTTCTAAATAAGTGGAAAGCTCTAGTTCCCTTTCTTTATTCGCTTTCTCTTTTTCTTTTTCGGCTATTTTTAACTTATTAGCTTCTGTTTCTGGCATAAAACTCTACTCTTTCAAGAATGATTTGACTTTGATTATAAAATCTTAATTTTACTATAAATTTTATAACAAATAAAGCCACTACGCCTTAAAGCGAGCTTTAGAAACGCAAAATTCTTTTAAAAAACACACATCGCATAAGGGGTTTTTAGCCTTGCAAGTGTAGCGGCCAAACAAGATTAAGGCATGGTGGAGTTTGGATAGGTTGTCTTTAAACAGATCGCTGAGTTCTTCTTCGGTTTTAATAGGCGTTTTAGCGTTGCTTAAGCCTAAGCGGTGTGTTGCGCGGAACACATGGGTATCTACCGCTATACAATTTGCATCAAAGCACACTGAAAGCACCACATTAGCGGTTTTTTGCCCCACGCCATCTAAGCTCATTAGTTCTTTTTGCGTAGAGGGGATAACGCCCTTAAAATCCCTAACCACTTTTTGCGCCATACTGATTAAATGCTTGCTTTTATTATTGAAATACGAAACGGATTGGATAATCTCTTTAACCTCTTCTAAAGAAGCGAGGGCTAAATCGTTCACGCTCGGGTATTTTTCAAATAACTTGGGCGTTATTTGATTCACTCTAGCGTCCGTGCATTGAGCGCTTAAAATGGTCGCCACCAGCAATTCATAGGGGTTTTTATGGCGCAATTCGGTGGTTTGGTTGGGGTAATGTTTTAAGAGCAGCTCTTTGATTTGTCGGGCTTTTTGGTGAGTTTTAGCGCGTTTTAAACCCATTTTCACACGCTTTCCTTGATGACAAGGTATTGCGCTTCATGGGATCTTAAAGCCACTTGAATGCGGTTGATTTTAATTGAAAGCGTGGCTTTTTTCATGGAATAATGCAAAAGGGTGCATTGAACCCGCTTCATGGATACCAAAAGAGAGGAAGCGTTTTTTAAGGGCTTCATCGCAGTTAGCGATTTCTACGATTTTATAAACTTTGTCTTTAATGGCTTCATTGAGCGTCATTTTAATTTCCTTTTTGATTCAATGTTCTTTTTGACTTCATCCACGATAATGTCAATAGGTGTGAAAATACGGCGCAAGATTTTAAAAGGCGCTTGGATAATATCTGACGCTAAAGTTACTTGAGTTTTAGGTTTATCCAGCGTGCCTTTGACATTCACATTAGTGGTGATTTTACCTCCTTTTCCTAAAACAAGATAGCCCACAATAGGGATTTTATTTAAGACATTACTCAAAGCCTTGATAGTGGAAACTTCTAAATTCAAATCCAATTTGTTTTTGTCTAATTCAATGATCCCATTGCCAGCAATATCAAGCGTTTTGCCGATAAGATCAATTTTTTCTAACCCTAAATATTCTTTAGTGATCCCAAAAACAACGGAGCCGGTTTTGATCTGATAGCCATTAGCCCCTAAATGAGGGTTCCTAAAGACAATGAGAGAGGGAATGGTGTTGATGAGGTTGATCATGTTTTGCATGAGGGCGAAATTCTTTAAGCTTGTGTTTTGGAATTTCAATTCGCCATTGAAAACCTGATCTTCAAGAGCCCCAATAAGCGTGAATAAGCCTCCTTCTACGAAATCTTTTTGGAGGATGGTATTGATATAATCCCCGCTAAAATTATGAGCCTTAAGATACAAAGCCCCATGCACTAAATCCGCCATGATCATGGCGTTTTTATAATTGCCATCAATTTTCACTCTGTCATCTTGAGCGACAATGTCAAGATTTTCTAAAGGAAAAGGCATTTTTTTATAGATTAACACGATATCTTTAGCATGGATGCGTGTAGAGATAGGGATAATTTTGTGGGCTTTTTCATAGCGTTGTTTGGCGCTAATGAAAATATCTTCATCTTGGACTTCTTTAGAGCTAGGCTTTTCTTTTCGTTCTTTTGAGAATAATCCCGCAATCGCTGGCATCTTACTATCTAAAAAATCATCAATACTCAAATCAATGTTATTAAGGGTAATATCCTTTTGATCCCCCTTAACTTTTATGGATATGCTTTTGCTTGGAGTATAGACAGAAATTTCATCTTTATTGATAGAACCAAATAAAGAGAGGGAATTAAACTGCTTGCCGTTGCTATGATAGATGGGTAAAGTGATTTTCAAATCTTTAGCAAAAAAATCAATATTGATAAAATCGCTCGTAGAAACTTCTAAAGAGCCATCTTCTAAGGCGAAATACTTCATAATAGGGGAATAGGGCTTGATTTTTTTCAAATCTTTGATTCTAAAAACATAGGCGTTATCTTTAAATTCGCCCTCTAATAAAAGTTGTGGCACGCTCCATTGCATGTGGTTAGGGTTAGAAAAATCAAAGTTCAAAGAAAGGTTTTTAAGAGTGTCTTCTGTGGCATAGAAAACATCTTTGGTGAATTTGTCTTCGCTCTGGGCTTTAATGGTGTCTATGATTTTTCTCCTAAAAACCTCTGAGTTTTCACCTTCTTGAATAATAGAATGCAAGCTTTTTAAATCTAAAGAAAATTTAGTAGGCTGTGGGTTATCTGGGTCGTTGTTCAAGCTATAAGAACGCATGTTGACACTATTATTAGTGTTGAATCGTATTTTATGGACTAAAGAATCTAAAGAAAGGGTTTTTTTATTCAAATCTAAAGCGATTTTAGCGTCTAAATCCAGCATGTTTTCATAGCGGGTGTGGGTAGTTTCTATGTAGATGTATTGGTATTCTTGGGTAATATCTAAGCTTATATTAGCGTTTTGCGTATAAAGGGGGATATTATAGAGCGAGAGAGTGCCTTCTTGCAAATTAACATTGCCTTGAACGCTAAATAAGGGGGCGGTGTTTTTCAAGAATTGTAAGGTGAGTTTCAAATCCGCGCTAGATGGCATGCTGATTTTATCCAAAGGTAAAACGACTTTATAAGCGCTCAATAAATCCTTAATGCTATCGCCATAATAATTAGGGGTCGTTTTTAAAAAAATCTCCAACTTGGGGGCTTCTAACAAATTGGAAAAAGTGGCGTAAGAGCCGGTTAATTCCATGGTTTCATAAGTGATTTTTTGGGGTTGTATGAGGAGTTGTTTGTTTTTGAAAACTAATTCGGTTTTATCCATTTTAATGGGCGATAAGCCATCATTAAAAACGACTGAAGCGTTTAATCAAAGTGGCTTTAACTACAGAATTTTCCAAAAGCGATGGGATAAACTCGCTAGGAGTGAAATTGGCTTTAATTAAAGCGTTATCAATCTTAAAGCTAGCAAATTGAATCTTGTCAAAAATCCATGTTTTTAAATTTTTTTGCGATTGGCGTTGGAAAAGAGGCTTTAAAAACGCCAAGCTTTTCATTGGAGAAGTGTTAATTTTCAATTCTATGGTTTTTAAATCGGTTAGCCCTTGCAAATAAATTGCAGCACTGGGTTCAATTAAAGGCTTGACAATCAAATTAAACGCCATTTTCCTAGCTTTGGGTGAATAGTGGGCGTTGCCATCCACTTGGACTTTAATGTCTTTAAAAAGCAAATTGATGATTTTAAGCTTGATATTTTTATCGTCTTCTAGAGAAAATTCCCCTTTGATTCCTGGAAATTCTAACTCGTATTTATTCCCATCAAAAAAGATATTGGCTTTATTTTTATCGTCTAAAATGATTTCTTTGACTTTCAGTTTTTCAAAATAAGACACCGCCCAAATGCCATAACGGATATTTTTAATCAAATCAGAAACTTCTAAACGCTTTTTAGTGGGTTTTTGATGGAAGAAAGAAGAGAGATCAATGCGTTCAATTTCTAAAGAAAGCTTGTTATTGAGTTTTAAGTATAATTCAGAAATGCCAAGCTTTCCAATTTTTAAATTTTGTATGTGAACGCCGTTTGAAAGGGTTTTGTGAATGACAACTAAAAGAGTGAATACTGCCACAAACAAGATAATGACATTAAATACTTTCTTGGATACATGTTTTCTTTTATTCATCAGTATTCTTTTTTATTTAAGTATACCAATTTATCCTAACAAAGTGGTGGTTGTCCCGCAAGGTTCGCTCAAAAAAGTGTTTTTTTCTTTAAAAGATCAGGGCGTGGATATTAACGCTTTGGATTTGCTTTTGTTGCGCCTAATGGGCATGCCTAAAAAAGGCTATATTGACATGGGCGATGGGGCTTTAAGGAAGGGGGATTTTTTAGTCCGTTTGATTAAAGCGAAAGCGGCGTATAAAAGCGTTACTTTAATCCCTGGAGAAACCCGCTATTTTTTCACGCAAATTTTGAGCGAGACTTACCAACTAGAAACAAGCGATCTCAATCAGGCTTATGAAAGCATCGCTCCACGATTAAACGGCTCTGTGATAGAAGATGGGGTGATATGGCCAGACACTTATCATTTACCCTTAGGGGAGGACGCTTTTAAAATCATGCAAGCTTTAATTGGTCAATCTCTCAAAAAACACGAAGCTTTAAGCAAACAATGGCTTGGATACTACCATAAAGAAGAGTGGTTTGAAAAAATCATTCTCGCTTCTATTGTGCAAAAAGAAGCCGCTAATACTGAAGAAATGCCTTTGATTGCGAGCGTGATTTTTAACCGCTTGAAAAAAGGCATGCCTTTACAAATGGATGGGGCTTTGAATTATCAGGAATTTTCACACGCTAAAGTAACCAAAGAGCGCATTAAAACCGATAACACCCCCTATAACACCTATAAATTTAAGGGCTTGCCTAAAAATCCTGTAGGGAGCGTGAGCCTAGAAGCGGTTAGAGCCGTGGTTTTCCCTAAAAAAACGGATTTCTTGTATTTTGTGAAAATGCCGGATAAAAAACATGCTTTCAGCGCGACTTATAAGGAGCATTTAAAAAACATTAATCTTTCTAATAATCATTTTTAAAATTAGGGTTAATGGGGCGTTTTTTCTTTTAAATTGGTTAAAAAGTGTTTAGTATTTTCTCATTTTAATTTTAAGTTCTTACTATTAAAGCATTTTAGATTTTATTAAAAAAGGCTTGCTACAATTTTAGGCAAATTTTGATTGCTAGGGCTTAAAACAGCTTTTAGCACAAAGGAGAATGAATGGCTAAAATGAACGCTCCAGATGGGGTTGCCGTTTGGGTGAATGAAGACAGGTGTAAGGGTTGTGATATTTGCGTATCGGTATGCCCGGCTGGGGTTCTTGGCATGGGGATTGAAAAAGAAAGGGTGCTTGGAAAAGTGGTCAAAGTAGCCTACCCAGAGAGCTGTATCGGTTGCGTGCAATGCGAGTTGCACTGCCCGGATTTTGCGATTTACGTGGCTGATAGGAAGGATTTCAAATTCGCTAAAGTTTCTAAAGAAGCCCAAGAAAGAAGCGAAAAGGTTAAGGCCAATAAATACATGCTCTTAGAAGAGACTATTTTAGAAGCGGAGAGGCAAATAATGCGTGAGATTATTTCTGATGGGAATGAATTAGTCGCTAAAGCGGCGATTGAAGTGGGGTGTCGGTTTTTTGGGGGCTATCCTATCACGCCAAGCTCGGATATTATGCATGCGATGAGCGTGGCTTTACCCAAATGCGGCGGCCATTTTATCCAAATGGAAGATGAAATCAGCGGGATCAGCGTGTCTTTAGGAGCGAGTATGAGCGGGACGAAGTCTATGACAGCGAGTTCTGGTCCTGGTATTTCATTGAAAGTGGAGCAAATCGGTTATTCTTTCATGGCAGAAATCCCTTTAGTGATCGCTGATGTGATGCGTTCAGGCCCATCAACCGGGATGCCCACTCGTGTGGCTCAAGGCGATGTGAATTTTTTAAGGCACCCCATACATGGGGATTTTAAAGCCGTCGCGCTCGCTCCTGCTAGTTTAGAAGAAGCTTACACCGAAACCGTTCGCGCGTTCAATTTGGCTGAAATGCCTCATGACTCCTGTGTTCTTGCTCATGGATGAAACCGTGGGGCATATGTATGGCAAGGTGCAAATCCCGGATTTAGAAGAAGTGCAAAAGATGACCATTAATCGTAAGGAATTTGCGGGCGATAAAAAAGACTACGAGCCTTATGGAGTCGCACAAGATGAGCCGGCTGTTTTAAACCCTTTCTTTAAAGGTTATCGCTACCATGTTTCAGGCTTACACCATGGGCCTATTGGCTTTCCTACTGAAGACGCTAAAATCGGGGGGATTTGATTGACAGATTATTTAATAAGATTGAATCCAAGCAAGACATTATCAATGAAAATGAGGAAATGGATTTAGAGGGCGCTGAAATCGTTGTTATCGCTTATGGTTCGGTTTCTCTAGCGGTTAAAGAAGCCTTGAAAGATTACAATAAAGAAAGCAAGCAAAAAGTCGGCTTTTTCAGGCCTAAAACCTTATGGCCAAGCCCGGCTAAACGCTTGAAAGAAATAGGGGACAAATACGAAAAAATCCTTGTGATTGAATTGAATAAGGGGCAGTATTTAGAAGAAATTGAAAGGGTTATGCAAAAGAAAGTGCATTTCTTTGGGCAAGCCAATGGGCGCACGATTTCGCCCAAACAAATCATCGCAAAGTTGGAAGGAGCTTTAAAATGGCGTTTAATTATGATGAATATTTGCGTGTGGATAAAATACCCACTTTGTGGTGTTGGGGCTGTGGCGATGGCGTGATTTTAAAATCCATTATCCGCACGATTGACGCTTTAGGTTGGAAAATGGATGATGTGTGCTTGGTGAGTGGGATTGGTTGCAGCGGGCGTATGAGTTCGTATGTGAATTGCAACACCGTTCACACCACGCATGGTAGGGCTGTAGCGTATGCGACAGGGATTAAAATGGCTAACCCCAGTAAGCATGTGATCGTGGTTTCTGGCGATGGCGATGGCTTTGCGATTGGAGGCAATCACACCATGCATGCGTGCAGAAGAAACATTGATTTGAATTTTATTTTAGTGAATAATTTCATTTATGGTTTGACCAACTCCCAAACTTCGCCCACCACGCCTAATGGCATGTGGACGGGTTACGGCTCAATGGGGGAATATTGATAACCAATTTGACCCATGCGCTTTAACCACTGCTGCAGGGGCGAGCTTTGTGGCTAGAGAGAGCGTTTTAGACCCTCAAAAGTTAGAAAAAGTGCTTAAAGAAGCGTTTCTCGCACAAGGGCTTTAGCTTCTTTGATGTCCATAGCAATTGCCATATCAATTTAGGACGCAAAAATAAAATGGGCGAAGCGTCTCAAATGCTGAAATGGATGGAAAGCCGATTAGTGAGCAAACGCCAATTTGAAGCCATGAGCCCTGAAGAAAGGGTGGATAAATTCCCTACCGGCGTTTTAAAGCATGACACGGACAGGAAAGAATATTGCGAAGCGTATCAAGAAATCATTGAAAAAGCACAAGGAAAACAATAATGGAAGCGCAATTACGATTTACAGGCGTTGGAGGGCAAGGCGTGTTGTTAGCGGGAGAGATTTTAGCTGAGGCTAAGATCGTGAGCGGGGGCTATGGCACTAAGACTTCCACCTACACTTCGCAAGTGCGTGGAGGGCCTACTAAGGTGGATATTTTGCTAGACAAAGATGAAATCATTTTCCCTTATGCTAAAGAGGGCGAGATTGATTTCATGCTTTCAGTCGCTCAAATCAGTTACAACCAGTTTAAAAGCGATATTAAAAAAGGCGGTATCGTTGTCATTGATCCCAATCTAGTAACCCCCACTAAAGAAGATGAAGAAAAGTATCAAATTTATAAAATCCCCATTATCAGCATCGCTAAAGATGAAGTGGGTAACATTATCACGCAATCTGTGGTGGCGCTAGCGATTACCGTGGAGCTGACTAAATGCGTAGAAGAAAATATCGTGCTAGACACCATGCTTAAAAAAGTCCCTGCAAAAGTCGCTGACACCAACAAAAAAGCCTTTGAAATTGGCAAAAAACATGCTTTAGAAGCTTTGAAAAAATAAGGGGGTAACTCCTTATCTTATTTTTCTTTAGCTATAGCTTTTTCCCCTTTTTTTGTATTTTTGAAAAAAAAAAAAATGATATAATGCTCAAATTTTACAAAGGATTCTTGTATGCGCAAATTTTTGGATGGGGCAAAAAGTGAGGTTTTAAAATATGATGTGATTTCTTTTGATATTTTTGATACCCTTTTCTAAGACCTTTCATTAAACCCACAGATTTATTTTGGTATATTGAGACTAAATACAATATTAAAGGTTTTTATCAAGCAAGAATCCTGGCAGAAATGCAATCTAGAAAATTAAGCAAAGAACAAGATATCACTCTAGATGAAATTTATCATCAAATCCCAAAAGAGTTTCATTCATATAAGGGAGTAGAAATCGCCACTGAAAAAGAGGTGCTTGTTCCAAACTTGGAGATGTTAGAACTCTATCGTTTCGCTAAAGAGAACAATAAGAGAGTGATTATTGTATCAGATATGTATTTGCCTTTAGAGGTTCTTGAAGATATTTTAATTTCTAAGGGTTTTGATGGTTATACAAATTTCTATCTTAGTAACCATATAATGCTCACTAAACATTCAAAGGATTTGTTTAAACATGTTTTAAAACAAGAAAATA
>JBLDXK010000008.1:0-10771 GCA_047430845.1 Helicobacter pylori
TTGTAATAGACCTTTGGGTGGTTTTTTGTTCTGTATTTTGGTGTGTATTTTTCTAAGATTTCTATCATTAGAAGCACATCTTTTCCAATTTGTTTGTCCTGTGCATTATGGCTGATTTCTAAAATAATTTTTCTTGTTTGTTCTGCTATTTCCTGCCTGTTTTTGATTAGTTGCATATTGTGTATTTTGTTGATAATTTGAAAGAGCCATGCAATTTTATCGTATGGTGGTGAATGATGAGTAAAACGAAACGATTCTGCCAATTGTTGTGCTGTTTGATCGATGGGGATTAAAAAGACACATCTAGCTAAATTGAGCCAATCTTGAAAATTTAAAATTTGGACTGGTTTTGTCAGTATATGGGATATATGTTTTAAAAAGGAACGATTGTTTCCTAAAAAATATTCTTTGTTTGGATTTTCTAATTTTCTTGGTGTTATTGTCTGTTTCTTGAAATGTTTTTGAATGGTTATATGCATCAATTCTAGGCATTTTTTTGGTGTGGTTTGTTTGCATAAGTCTAGAAAGGGTCTAATGTTTTTATGATTATCTAAAATTACGCTAGCAATAACAACACAACCATAGGTGTATGGGTTGCATTCGTTTGTATGGCGAACTGTTTGAGATTTGAGCCATATCTTATTTTTTAAGATTTCTTTAAAATTGTCAAATAAGAGGGCTGCTTTTTCAATAAATACGGCAATTCCTTCATCTATGTATTTATTGTTGCTTAATGCAAATAAATGGGACACTTCATGGCAAAAATTTTTGTGGAATCGTAGGTTATTTCTAGAGATGAGAGCTAGTGCGATGGAGTTTTTTAAATGCAGGCAAAATTGGTTTTTTGAGTTTTGACATAAAATAATGATTCTTATGTTTGATAGTGATTCTTGTAGATATTGACTGATATTTTCGCACCGATTATATAGTAACAAACAATCATTTAGATCTTTTTGTCTTAACGCATAGGTGCTTATAAGATAGGTCTCTTTAGTTATATGATACACATGTAAGTTGGAATGCAACGCACATTTTAATGAGTCTAGGTATTTTGATGGGATTTGATCTGCATGTTCATTTTGGATAAGTTTTAATTTGCTTAATATGGTTTGTGGGTTAATTTTTCTTATCATAGGATCCTCCATACCAAATCATATGACATATGGATTCTGTTTTGAGGTCAGCTTTGATGAGTGAATTGACTTTATCGTCATAAAAACCTGTCCAATGTAAGGTTGATACTCCCAAATCAGTCAGTATTAATGTGAGTTGTTGGGCGATGATTCCTACTTCAATAAGTGCAAGTCTGTAGCCACTAAAACCATATTTAACTACTGTGCGTTCCCATACCGATGAGATAAGAATAGCACCTTGTGCATTATGGGCTAAAAAATTATCACCCACGCAGCAACAATGACTTATTTCATCAACAGATATTTCTTCAATTAAAGTGTGCAGTGCAGATTGAATAGCGTTGAAGTACTTAAGGCTATAAGATGTGTTGTTGTGTTCTAGAATATAAATCTCTGATGGATATAAAGCTCCTGGAGATGGATAGGGTCTTTTATGAAAAATAACATTATGGTCCGCTGAAGATCGCATTGTCCTGTTGCTTACACATGTTTTGAGAGTTTTGAGAATAGATCTGCGATCAAATGGGGCTTTTTGACTAAAACGATGGTTTGACTGCCTTTTATTGATGGCTCTTGCAAAGTTTTCTGGTATCTCAATACTGATTATTTCTGTATGTCTAGAAGGCATCATGTGATGGTTTTTTGATAATTCTTCAGAACCACGTTTTGACTCAGCATAGTATCCTGTTTTTAGTGCTGCTTCCATAGAGCTGATAGGATACAACTTAGTTTGGTTATGAAAATCCATAATATCGTTGATTTCTGTTACTTTAAAGCTAGTTGGTGTAATGTATTTTTCTATCATGATTAAGTATCCTATGGAAAACAATGAGGTTCTTTGTTTAGATTGAGTTTGTTCCCTACATTAAGAAATTGATATTCATTGTTCTCTAAAGACTTCTTTTGTAAAAAATTAAAAAAATAAGAAAGCCTATGCATATTAGTATGGATAAAAGATTGACCAGCGTATAGAGGTTGTAATCCACTAGCCATGCATCGAACAACCTCAAAGCCTAATGATTTTATATCTGGCATCGTAACATCTACAGCTAAGGGGGTAAATTGGTTTTTTACAAATGTTTGAATAAGTGTTTCAGAACCGTTATCATTGGATAAACTACGCCATTCTGTAGGAAATTTTAGGAGCTCATAAGATTGTTGATTGTGCCAAAGATATTGCAAACTGCGATTTGAGTTGAGATACCATAAAACATGATCTTTAAAGTTATCAATGTTGGTCATTTTCTTGATTTCTAATTTGCTTCTTTTCATTTCTAAGCACCAATTAAATGTGTGGAAAGCCTCAATCATGGCCTTTTTTAGCGCCTGTTTTGCATCAGTATGACAAGAACATCCGGTTGCAATACCACCATCTTTTGCTGTTATAATGCAGGCAATGACAGGGATTTCAAATTGGTTTATTAAAGCAAATGTTTTAACGCTCAATCCAGTTCTTAAGATTTCTTCAGAAAATTCATTTGGTAGTTGACTGAGTACAAAATTGTGGTTTAGGGATAATGGAGTAATTCCGCAGAGCCAATAACATGCATAAACATCGCGTTCAATTAATTCACAAAGGCCAGAGAATATAGCTTTTTCTCTATCTGTATGGCATGCCGTTCCAGTACTGTAGGCTCTGTCAAGTTTGTTCTCTTCTTCGTCATCCATAAAAACAAGACTGCGTGGGACAAAATGTTCTTGCCCTGTGTGTAGATTTTTAGCAGCAACAAAATGGATTTGACTATTAAAATCTGGTTTTTTAAAAGGAGCTGTTTTTCTCTTGTAATCATCTTCTGAAAATAAGATAAGGGTTTCTAGAAATTCTTTAGCCCCATATAAGTTGGACGGATAGTCATAACTGCTACTTATGTGTGCTGATTGAGAAATACTATAGCGTTCTAGTGCCTCTCCGATTGTTGCCAATAAAGCTTCTTCTTTTGTTAGTCCAGCACCAGAAACTTGCCTGTTTGTAATTGGTATTGCTCTGTCATTTGATGTTAGAGAGCATGGATTTTGAAATTCGGCAATATAGATTTGAATTAATGGTTCTAGATGTTGTGTTGGCACTTCTGTTATATAAGTAATCAATCCACATTCAAAGTCTAGCAATGTATCTAATAATTTGCATATTTTTAACATTAAATCATATTCCTAATGGCACGTTTTGGTACATTTTTTGAGCAACAATTACAAAATGTATTTCGCAATACAACTTTATTTGAATAAGACCCATTATTGATGACCCAACTTTCTAATAGACCTGGTTTGAGAATATGAAATTGTTTTAGGTAGATAAGTCGTAATGTTCGTAGAAAGATGTAAGTGGCTAGAGATTCAACGCATAAACCTAGAGCGATTTTGTGAATTCTTGTATCTCCATTTCTATTGAATGATAGCATTTCTTCTCTAAAATGAGAGCTTGCTAAACTTCTTTTAAGATAACATTCAAAACAGGCACTTTCATCTCTAATATGGACAGGTCCTAAGTGTAGCATTTCGTTATCGCACCAAAAAACCAACTTTAACTGACTGTTATAAGAAGCATTCCATTGATTTTTCAAATAATCAATGTTATCAGTATCTGAACAAATCAAAACAATATCTGGAGTGGTATAACTTGCCTTGATTTGTGTGTAGTTTTTCAGGTTATCTATACATAAAGAAAATAACTCTCCTTTACCGATAATTTGTATTGTTTTAAAATGTGGTATATCTAAAACAGTGTTTCTAACTAAGTATGTTTGATGGGATTCGTATAGCAGGTTGGCATCAATCATTTCACTAGTGGCATTGTTTTCATTGATACAAAAAGTTCCTATATTAGTAAATAATTCAAACAACTGATCGGGGTTGTTTGCACCACTTTTTTCATGTGTTTAATCCAAGCATCTTTGTTTTGGATGCCTTGATAACTTAAGATTTTAGATATTGTTTTTGAATCATATTTTATTGTTAAACATTGAGAGTTTGGAAAACGCAACTGGACTTTGTTGGAATCAATAACATTGCATTTTAATGTGGGAAGAACCCGAAATTCTTCTTTATGGGACATCTATTTTCCACCGCTACCACAACAGCAACAACAGCTACTGCTTGTGCTTGAACATCTTCCAGCACTAACAACAAATACCGTATCTTTAATGGAATAATGTTTATCATTGCTGTGATAATAGGCGATTGATAATGAGTTATTGGGGAGTGGTTTTTGAATATAGTCTTTTGAAACTATTTTTTTCTTATTCATCTTAGAATCTCCTTTAGTAAAAGTTATCTAAAAAATTCCATTTAAGGTCATTATTTCAAAATTGCTTTTTTGTTTGGTATATAATTATTAATAAATTAATTTTTTGTGAAAAAATATGTATTATAGTTACAAATTATATTATTATGATGGTGTTTTTATTGATGAAATAGACACTGATAATTATGGGTTAGGTGGGAAGAGCATTACTGAAGTGAGAAAACAAACAGAGAGTTAAAAATCCGTTGTTAGAAATTAAATGCCATGTTTTGTTGACATACTTCCCATAGCTAAAGCTAGTGGCTTTACGGTGTTAGGTGGTAAATAATCCTTACCGACCATACCCACGACTATAACTTCTCTCGTTTTCTATCTCTTGATTATGTTCTCTAATCTTTCTATCCAGTTGTGTTGTTTTTGCATGAAGGTCTCTTGTTTCTTTTTCCATTCGCTTTGAAAGTCGCTCATTTGTCGGCTGAAAGAAGTCGCTAATTCGCTCTTTTGCGTTTCTGTAGATGTCTTTAATTGCGTTAATTGTGTCTCGTGTTCTTGCATAAAGGTTGTGTAGGATTGTTCTAGCTTTTGCTTGAGCGTTGTTTCTAAAATCTCTAATTGTGTTTTCAATTCTTTGTATTGAGCTTGTGAAGTCTCTTGCTCTTTGATTTGAGCGCTCTGTAATTCTTGTTGTAAAATCTGTTCGCACTTGCTCTGTAAATCCTTTAATTCGGCTCTCTCTGTCGCTTCTAATAATTGAAATTTCTTTAATAGCGTGTTGTGTGTTTGCAATAGCGTTTCGTAGCTTTCTTTCAAGCTTAATGTTTCTGTCTTTAAGTTCTCGTAATTCTTGCTTAGCGTTTGAAATTCTGCTGTAACTTTCTCTAGCTTGGTTAATAACTCGTTCTTGTCGTTCTGCAAGTTCTCTATTTCGTTGATTAGAGCGTTCTGTAGCTTGTTTAAGTGTTCGTTCTGCATTGCTTTCCCTTAATTCTCGTTCCTGTGCTGTAGGTAAAATTCCTTTAAAACTTTGTTCTCTTGCTCTAATTCCTCTATTTTCTGTTTTATTTTTCTCATTTTTAATAAATACCCTTTTTGTTCTTTGGTTGGTGGCGTTGTGATATTGTGATAGAGCAATATCAACACTCACATAATTACTGCTCCCCCTATAAAAGTTAGAATTGGTATCAATGTTTTCTTGACTAGGCTCTCGGTAAAATTTTCGTAAATTTGTCTCTTTATCTCTTGTAAATCCTCTTGTATAGTTTCCTTGTATTTCTTGTTGGTTCTCTCTAGCTCTAGGTAGCTGTTCTTTAGGTTCTCGTGGTTCTTTTGAATTAAATTCGTGTAGCTGTTTATGGTATTGCTGTTTGTATTCAATGTATCTGTGTAGCTTGTTTTCAAGATCTCGCAAAAGTTCTGTGTGATTGTCGTTATCTCTTTGATTATTTGGGTGTTCTCTTTGGCTCTCTCGCTGTCTAACTTCGCTAAGTTGCTCTCTAATGTCTGCAATAGTTCTAAATGTTTCATGGTAGTAAAATCCTTTCAATCGTTTGGCTTTAGGTTCGTTGGTTAGCTTGACACTGATGTAATCCTTGCCTTGTCTAGTAACTTCGCACTGATTATCTTTTAAAAAATTGATGATGTCATTTCGGCTGTTAAATAGCTTTCCTAAGTTGTCTCGTATGAGCTTGTCTAGTTTTTCATAGGTTGCTAAAAGTTCTTTATTTTGGGGGTTTTTAGTTTGGTGTTGTTGTATGTTGTGCTGTTTTTCTATGTTTTTGGGGTTTGTAAAATTGTGTTTTAGGTTGACACAATCTTTCCATAAATCAATGCGTGTAATGTCTGCACTATGATAGTAGGGAGTAAAGGCTTTTTGGGTTATCAAATCAATTCTGGGTATAACAAAGTTTAACTCTAAACGCCCCTTGTCTGTGTGTTCTACCCATAAAATGTTATAACGCCCTTGCATTTCTTGTGTGAGTAAAGCATTTTCAAAGCTTTCCATAAGCTCATATTTTAGGCTCTCATCAATGTTAGGCTCTTCAAAGGATAAGCACCCCACACATGCCTTGTGTTTTTGAGTAAGAGAGAGTAAAAGGCTTTTAGTTAGATTGGCATTGCCCTTTAAAACTTTAGCTGTGCCTTGTTCTACTCTTTCATTAAGCAAGTAATTAACACTCCCATCACCATCGCCTCCCCCTTGATTAATCCCCCAAAATTTAACTAACATACCTGGCTCTTAGTTGTTCTAATTGATTGCTAATCTCTATTAGTTGCTCTAAACCTAATCTATCCCATGCCCCTTTATTAATGTTGAGATGTTTAGCGATTTGATTTAAATTGTTTCCCCACTTAGCTAATTCAATGATTAGCTTTTTATTGGCGATAGCTTTTTGCTTTTTAGATTTCACATGAGCTTGTGAGCTTTGAATTAAAAGAGAGTTTAAAACTAATTGCGAGAAGTTTAGATTTTTTTCTTGCATTTGAGTTTGGATAATTTGCCATTGCTCTTTAGATAATCTAAGACTTTTAATAACTTGTTTGTTTGTTTGAGTACTCATTTATTTCCTTATTTTGATTTTTGGGGGTTCAAGGGGGATTTGCCCCATTGCGAGCTATTTTGTATTACAAAATATATGCTCGCCCCTTTTAATATGTAGTTTAGCATGGATTGATTAAAGTTTAGATATAATGGGCTTACAATGATTGTTTAATACAAGGAGCTGAGATGTTAAAAGATGTAGAAATAGGGGTTAAATTCTATAAAGAGTTTGGCAAATTAGAAAAACAATTAGTTAAATATCAAAATAAGGTTTTAGAAATTAAAAAACAAATGAGAGAGATTAAAAAGCAATATTATCAAGCCAAAAAAGATGAGAAAAAGGCTAAAAATCTAGAGACTTTACAAGCGATTAGAGATGTAGAAAGTGGGGCTAATTTTACAAAAATTGATAGTTTAGATGAACTTACTAATGAGTTAAAAAGAGAGATACATGCTGGATATTGAATACCACAATATGTTTAGAAAAGACTACAAAAAGTATCTCAAAAATGGCTTTGATAATAAGCTACTTGATGAAGTAGTTTTAGAATTAAGACAACAAAAACCACTAGCTCCAAAGCATAAAGACCACATATTAAAAGGTGAGTGGTATCCTTGTAGAGAGTGCCACATTAAGCCTGATGTTTTGTTGGTTTATACAATCAAAAACAACGCTCTTTGGCTGCTTAGGTTAGGTAGCCATAGCGAGTTGTTTTAGGATTTGGTATTCAAAAAAATGGTAGTTATTGAGTTCCGCCAAAAACACCAAAATTTCGCTAAAATGTAAAAAAAACTTATTGATAAAGATAAGCCCCCCAGAGTCAGTCTTGGCTGACGGCAAATATCAGACTAGAGCGTAGCTCTAGTTCACCGATTACATGGGACTTGTAAGCTAATATCATGTGTTATTTATTTAATGTTATTTATTGTTTAAAAAAGTAAATTTTTGAAAAAAACAAAAATATAAGAAATTTTTAGAAATTCACTGTAGGTTAGTTGTCATGGAAGTGTTAGAGGATTATTGGCAGTGTTTTAATTTTTTGACTTACAATGATTATGAAGAGTGGAGTGATGGGGAGACTTTTTATGAATTTATCTTTCCTAATTGTGAGAGCAAGGGTGAAATGAATAAGGACTTTTCTAAGCCAAATGCTGTGTTTTTGTATAAAGACTTAAAGACAACTCTAAATGATACCGATAAACCTACTTTAAAACGCCGTATAATGCTTAAAGACACTTGGGGCGATGATTATGTTGAATTTGTTTTAGAAAACGATTTAACGCTATGTAGTGGCTTAAGTTATAGGGGTAGGCATAATGACTTAGCTCATGCCCAACAAATGAATGCTTTAATTTTTGATTTAGACGGCGTAGGGTTAAAAGAAATTACAGCTTTTTTTGAAGTAGTTAAATATTGTGAAAAAAACGAGCCTAACAAATATTTTTGGTCTATACCTAGACCGACTTTTATTGTTTTAAGTGGGGTAGGTTTGCATGTGTATTATGTGTTTGATAAGCCTATAGATTTATTTCCAAATATTAAGCTCCAGCTCAAAGCCTATAAATACGCTCTTACATTCAATATTTGGCGTTATAAAGAGACTAGTAAAGAAAAAGAAACCCAATACCAATCTATCAATCAATCTTTTAGAATGGTAGGGAGCATTAACGAAAAGCATGGCAACAAGATTATCGCTTTTAAAACAGGCGATAGAGTGAGTTTAGAATACATGAATCAATATGTCAAAGAAGATAAAAGAGTGGATATTTTAAAGCGTTTTAGACCGAGCAAATATACTTTAGCAGAGACTAAAATTAAATTTCCCGAATGGTATGAGAGAGTGATAGTTAGGGGGGAACAAAGAGAAAAAAGAAATGGCATATTAAAAAAGATGTGTATGAATGGTGGAAAAAGCGTTGCAAAGAGCCTAAAGGGGGACACCGATATTTTTTTATGATGTGTATGGCGATTTATGCTTATAAATGCGATGTATCCAAACAAGAGCTAGAACAAGACATGTGGGAAGTGTTTGAAAAATTAAAAGCTATACCCCACACTAACCACCTAACTAAGCGAGATGTTTATAGCGCGTTAGAGAGTTATGATAAGGGTATGGCATGTTTTAAAATTAAGGATATTGAAATCCTTACAGCTATAAGAATTGATAGGAATAAGAGGAATTATAGGAATAGGACAACGCATTTGTTTTTGGCACGAAACCAAAAACAAGCTTTAAAGTTTGTTGATAAAAATTTCAAAGACGGCAGACCTAAAAATAGCGGAACAAAGCAATCTCTTATACAAGAATGGCGTATCAAAAACACACAAGGCAAAAAAATTGATTGTCATAAGGAATTAGGTCTATCACGTCCTACAATTGATAAGTGGTGGGACTAAATATTTAACGCATGCGTTCTCTTGGTATTAACAGCATGCGATTAGCGCTTAGTAAAAAGAGGGTAATGCCACAAACAATGAAAAGTGTTGAAGTTATCAGTATTAGTATAGGGTCAATTCCTTGAAAGGACTTTAGCAAAAGTTGGTTAAGTTGGTAAAAAACAGAAGTTTTGATAAATAACTGACCAATACTAGGTAGATAGTCTAGAGAAACAAATACATTACAAGACATTACTGCGTAGAGATTGATAATGTTGGCAAATCCTAAGATACTTTGTTCATTTTGAAAGATTTTAGCGACAAAAATGGCTAAACAAAAGCAAAATAATGAGCTTGAAAAAATGCTAATAAATCCAAAAATGAGTGTTTTAAAATTCAGGAGAGCAATGATATTGAATGTATAAAAAGAAGTGCAAATAAAGACAAAAGTGTATATGATTACAACGATTAATCTTGAAGCAATGAGCGCAAGAATTATTTGTTTGAAAGTTGCTGGTGATAGCGCATAGAATAAGAAAACATTATGTGATCTAGAGCTTGCTATAGCTTGTGTGAGACCAAAAATTGCACTAGAGATAATAAGCAGTCCCATTAGACCTATGATGCTATTAAAATAAAAAACCTCAGTGGTATTTTTTGAAAAAACAAAAACTAGTAGTAAGAGCATTAAAATGGGATAAATAAAAGTCCAAAATAGCGCGCTTGTATTAGTAAAATAAGATTTAATTTCAAGTTTTAAAATAGATAAAATTGCACCCATTAAATATCCTTTAACAATGCCAACAAGTCTTTTGCACTCAGTTTTTCTTTAAGATCAAAAGTTATAGCTACAGATTTTAATATGGAATCTAAAGGTTCGTATTTGACAATGTTGCCGTTTTTAAGGAATAAGACCCATTTACAACTCTCTAAAATAATCAGATCATGAGTGGCAATAACGCTCGTAAGTTGCTGGGTATTGCGTAGCTTAATAAGGTTTGATAACTTTATAAGAGCGTTTTGCTCCAAACTAGTTTCTGGTTCATCCATAATAACTAATTGTGGGTGATGGCTAAGAGCTAAGTCAATTTTTAAGCGCTGTTTTTGTCCGTCGCTTAGGTGTTCGTAGGTTTTATTTAAAAGATTTTTTTCAAACAAATCTAGAGTGCAGTTTTTATAAAAAAATTTATAGAATTTAAATATATCGTTTGCATTTAGTCCAGGTGGATAATTGAACAGATTGGATACGACCCCCAATTGTTTGCGTTGTGAAATGATATTGTTGTGGTATGGGATGTTGTTATTTTGTGCTTTGACATTGTAGTCTTCTCTAATGCCTAGAATAGTATTGATAAGCGTTGATTTTCCTGATCCATTTGCACCAATAATAGCTGTGCTAGTATGACTCTTAAATGAAAAATTATGGATATTTAAAGCGTTTTTAATGTTTTTTTTAGGTGCAATGTTGATATTAGAAATCA
>JBLDXK010000009.1:0-2127 GCA_047430845.1 Helicobacter pylori
GTCTGATGTCTATAAACTCTAATGAAGCGAATTTTTGAAAAGGCTCAAGGGTTTTTAAAAGCTTGTTTTGCTGCTCTAAGGTTACCCCTTTAATCAAACAATGGATTTTATACACGATGTTAGCGCCTAAAAGTTGGTTGCTTTGATTTAAGGGGCTAAAATCTATCATGCTCGTGTGCCTGCTCGCATGGGAGAGTAAAGAATAAAGGCTCACGCTAGCTCCTAGCGCGTAATTCTTATCAAAACTCATAAAAATAGGGATAATTTGATCGGGTAAATTTTGCGTGTCCATTTATCGCTCCCTTATATCGCTTTTTGAGTGTTTTAAAATCGCATGCCTAACTTCTTTAACGCTCCCCATATAAAGGTTATTGAATTGGGTTTTATTGAAAGTGTTTTGGCGCTTGGCTAATTTGATGGTGTTAGAGATAATCGCTTCTTCTAGCTCCTTTAAAGTGAGTTGTTTTTCTAAAAAAAGAATGCTTTCTTTAACGCCTATGGCTTTAAAAGGCTGCGAGTCTTTAGGGTATTGGGCATAAAGGGCTTTGATTTCTTCAATAAGGCCTGAATGGAGCATGTTTTTGGTGCGCTGTTTGATGTTATTATGGAGCACGCTTTTTTCAATAGACAGAGCGAATAACGAGATAGCATGCTCAAAGGGTTTTTTAGGGTTAGTTTTAAAATACTCGCTTGGGGGCGTGTGGGTGGAATAAAAGATTTCTAGCGCCTTATGGATGCGGTAAGTGTCGTTTGGATGGATTTTAAAAGCCATGTTAGGGTCAATGGATTTTAAAAACATGTAAGGGTTAGCTAGGGCGCTGATTCCTCGCTCTATTTTTACAGCCTCCTCACCGCTAATTTTTGGCATGCTGCTCAAACGCTTCTAAAATGGATTTTAGGTAAAAACTGCTCCCTCCCACAATGAGTAAAATTTCTTTTTGGGATACTTTAATAGCGTCCTCTAAAAGGGTTTTAAAAAGAGGAGCGTTATTTTTTTCATCAATGTTAAGGTAGTCTAGGGCGTAATGCTTGATATTTTTTCGCTCTTTTAAGCTCGGTTTAGCCGAAGCGATATTAATGTCTTTATAAATACTCAAAGAATCCAAAGAAAAGATTTCAGCGTCCAATTCTTGGGCCAATTCAATGGAAAGAGCGCTTTTCCCGCTCCCGCTAGGCCCTAAAAGCGCGATGAGTTTCTTAGGCGTTTTGATAAGGAATCCCCCTTTTATAAGCGTTCAAAAACCCTTCTAGGTCAAATTTTTTACGGCATTCTTCGGTGAAAAGATGGATCATCAAATCCCCCAAATCCAAAATGATCCACTCTTCATTAGACTCATCTATTTGGTAAAAGACTTCCCCTAAAGGCTTAAGGGTGTTTTTAAGCGCGTCTAATAAAGAAAGGGCATGCTTATTCGCTAGCGTGGTGGCGATAATGACATCTTCTACCAAATAAGGGGTTTTGGATAAATCAATATGCGTAATATCAAAAGCCTTTTTTCATCTAATAAAGCCGTAATCGTTTCTATGCGTTGGTTCATGAGTTTCCTAAAAAATGGGTTAAAATAACCTTATTATAACTCAAATCAAGGAAAGATTAATGACCCCTGAATCAAACCTCAAATCCTTAGGCGCTAAAACGCCCTATATTTTTGAATACAACAGCGATTTACTAGAAGCTTTCCCTAACCCAAACCCCAATTTAGACCCCTTAATCACGCTAGAATGCAAGGAATTTACAAGCCTTTGCCCGATCACTTCCCAGCCGGATTTTGGCGTGATTTTTATCCGCTATATCCCTAAAAATAAAATGGTAGAAAGCAAGTCTCTCAAACTCTATTTATTCAGTTACAGAAACCATGGGAGTTTTCATGAGAGCTGTATCAATACGATTTTGCTGGATTTAGTCCGATTGCTAGAGCCAAAGTATCTGGAAGTGTATGGGGATTTTGCCTCTAGGGGTGGGATTGCTATCAAGCCCTTTGTGAATTATGCGATCAAAGAATACCAGGATTTTAAAGAAAAACGCCTTTTGAATGCGAAATAACGCGCAAAGATAGGGTTTTAAGATGAAAGCCGTTCCAAATTAAACGGACAGGTTAGGGGGAGAATGAAAAAAGAAAAAATAAA
>JBLDXK010000010.1:0-40794 GCA_047430845.1 Helicobacter pylori
TTTATCCCACTAGCACGAAAAACTCCGTCCTTTAGGGCCCAAGATGTAATTGCTTAGCCGTTAGGATATTTGAACATTGTTTCACCTAGATCCATTCGCTTTTTAGCGCATTCTAATTAAAAATCAAAGTTAGCTAGTTAATGCGGTGTTTCTTGCTCTTGTATGTATTGCTTAATCATCTCTAAAGGTGCACCCCCACAACTCCCAGCGAAATAACTAGGCGACCATAAATGCTTCCCCACAAACTAGCTTCAACGCTTTTGAAATGGTGTTGTCTAGTCAAACGACTGCTAACGCCTTTTAAAGAATTAACTAACTTACTCACGCTCACTTTGGGTGGGTAGTTGATAAGCAAATGCACATGATCGCTTTCCCCATCAAACTCTACCAATTCGCTCTCAAAGTCCTTACACACTTTGGCAAACACCGATCCTAAAAAAATCTATCACTTCCTTGTTGAACGCTGAACGCCTGTATTTAGTAACAAATACCAAATGCACATGCATTAAAAAAATACAATGTCTTCCGTGTCTCATATCATCAATTTTTTTCATAGACCTATTTTAACAAAAAGAGGTTAAAATACTTCTATGAAAGTCAATAAGGGTTTTAAATTCCGCTTGTATCCCACTAAAGAACAACAAGATAAGTTGCAACACTGCTTTTTTGTCTATAATCAAGCTTATAATATTGGCTTGAATTTACTGCAAGAGCAATATGAAACAAACAAAGATTTACCTCCCAAAGAAAGAAAGTGGAAAAGATCAAGCGAGTTAGATCATGCGATTAAACAATGCCTAAGAGCTAGGGATTTACCCTTTAGCTCTGTGATAGCCCAACAATCACGCATGAATGTTGAAAGGGCTTTTAAAGACGCTTTTAGGGTTAAGAACAGGGGCTTTCCTAAATTCAAAAACTCTAAATTCGCTAAACAATCTTTTTTGTGGAACAATCAAGGCTTCTCTATCAAAGAGAGCGATGATGAGTGCTTCAAGACATTCACTCTGATGAAAATGCCTTTACTCATGCGCATGCATAGAGACTTCCCCCCTAATTTTAAAGTGAAACAAATTAGTATCTCTTGCAACCATAGAAAATATTTTGTTAGCTTTAGCGTGGAATACGAACAAGACATTACTCCCATCAAAAACACTAAAAATGGTGTGGGGCTAGATTTGAATATCCTTGATATAGCTTGTTCTTGTGAGATAAACAACCATGAAAAACTAACGGACTTTAAGCAATACCAAACAGACATGAAAGAATTACTAGGGATAGAAATAGATGAAAGAGCTGGATACTAAACGACTCATCCCTACTTATTCCAAATTGTATTCTTTAAAAAAATACTCTGAAAAATTTAAAAGATTACAAAGAAAACAAAGCCGTAGGGTGTTAAAGTCTAAACAAAACAAAACCAAATTAGGAGGTAATTTTTACAAAACCCAAAAGAAATTAAACCAAGCCTTTGACAAGTCTAGTCATCAAAAAACAGACAGATACCATAAAATCACAAGCGAACTTTCAAAGCAATTTGAATTGATAGCAGTTGAAGACTTGCAAGTAAAGAACATGACTAAAAGAGCCAAACTCAAAAATGTTAAACAAAAGAGTGGGCTTAATCGATCTATTCTCAACGCTTCATTCTATTAAATCATTTCTTTTTTTAGATTACAAACAACAGCATAATGGCAAATTGTTAGTGAAAGTTCCCCCACAATACACCAGCAAAACTTGCTGTAATTGTGGGAGCATCAACCCCAAGCTCAAATTGAATCACAGGCAATATTTGTGTTCTGATTGTGGGTATCAAGAACACAGAGATATTAACGCTGCGGACAACATTTTGAATAAAGGGTTAAGTCTTTTTGGGGTAGGAAATATCCATGCAGACTTTAAAGAACAAAGCCTTTCGTGTTAGTGTCCATTAGGGCGCTTTAGTTAGGAAGCTCCTTGCTTTAGCAAGGGGTGGTTTCACGAAAATAAGAGAGTAGGCTTAAATAATGAATGGAAAAATGAAAAATTAGAAAATCATTGGGTGATAAGCAGTTATGAATTGTATGATACAGAGAAGCAAGCGTTACGGTCCTACTCCGCAAGCAATCACTAAAGAAAAGGCATTTAATTCTTTAAACTCCGTAGGACCTAATCCTACCACAAACACGCTAAAAAAGCAAGAGCCTTAAGATCTAACAAGTCAAGGAGGTTGAAGTGAATTACCTAATTTGCCTAATAGCGTTTTAGAAATCACCGAACAGCCCGAAGTGAAAGAAATCACTAACGAATTGTTAAAGCAGTTACAAAACGCTTTACATAGTAACGCGCTTTTTACGGATCAAATCCAGCTAAGCCTTAAAGGGATCGTTAGGATTTTAGAAGTGCTTTTAAGCTTGGATTTTTTCAAAAACGCCAACGAGATCGATAGCAGTTTGAGAAATTCCATTGAATGGCTGAATAACACCGGTGAGAGCTTAAAAATTAAAATGAAAGAATACGAGGGCTTTTTTAATGATTTCAATACGAGCATGAAGGCTAACGAGCAAGAAGTAACGAATACCTTAAACGCTAACACCGAGAACATCAAAAGCGAAGTTAAAAAGCTAGAAAATCAATTGATAGAAGCCACAACCAGGCTTTTAACGAGCTATCAAATCTTTTTAAATAGCGCTAGAGAAAACGCTACAACGCAAATTAACACCAATAAGCAAGAAGTTTTAAACAACATCACGCAAGAAAAAAACCAAGCCACAAGCGAGATCACGGAAGCGAAAAACACGATCATTATCAAAACATTGATTTTTTTGAGATTGAATAAGGCGTGTTAAAAAACCACTATAATACCCCTAAAAAATGTGAGTTTTAAAGATGCCTTTATTTGATTTAAAAAGCCCTTACCCACCAGCAGGCGATCAGCCCCAAGCCATAGAAGCCTTAACGAAAAGCTTGAAAAATAACAACCATTATCAAACTTTAGTGGGGGTTACAGGAAGCGGTAAGACTTATACGATGGCCAATATCATCGCTCAAACCAATAAACCCACTTTGATCATGAGCCATAATAAGACCTTATGCGCGCAGCTTTATAGCGAGTTTAAGGCGTTTTTCCCGCATAATAGGGTGGAGTATTTTATCTCCCACTTTGATTACTACCAGCCTGAAAGCTATATCCCTAGAAGGGATTTATTCATTGAAAAAGACAGCTCTATTAACGATGATTTAGAGCGTTTGAGGTTGAGCGCGGCCACCTCACTTTTAGGTTATGATGATGTGATCGTGATAGCGAGCGTTTCGGCTAATTATGGTTTGGGTAACCCTGAAGAATATTTAAAAGTCATGGAAAAAATCAAAGTGGGCGAGAAGCGCGCTTATAAGAGCTTTTTATTAAAGCTAGTAGAAATGGGTTATAGCCGTAATGAAGTGGTGTTTGATAGGGGGAGTTTTAGGGCGACTGGGGAATGCGTGGATATTTTCCCCGCTTATAATGACGCTGAATTTATTAGGATTGAATTTTTTGGCGATGAGATAGAAAGGATTGCTGTCTTTGACGCTTTAGAAAGAAATGAAATCAAGCGCTTGGATTCTGTCATGCTTTATGCGGCCAGTCAGTTTGCCGTAGGGAGTGAGAGGTTGAATTTAGCCATTAAAAGCATTGAAGACGAACTCGCTTTAAGGTTGAAATTTTTTAAAGAGCAGGATAAAATGCTTGAATACAACCGCCTCAAACAACGCACCGAGCATGATTTAGAAATGATTAGTGCGACCGGTGTGTGTAAGGGCATTGAAAATTACGCACGCCATTTTACGGGTAAAGCCCCTAACGAAACGCCTTTTTGTTTGTTTGATTATTTAGGGATATTTGAGCGGGAGTTTTTAGTCATTGTAGATGAAAGCCATGTGAGTTTGCCGCAATTTGGAGGGATGTATGCAGGGGATATGAGCAGGAAAAGCGTTTTAGTGGAATATGGTTTTAGATTGCCTAGCGCTTTAGACAACCGCCCTTTAAAATTTGATGAATTTATCCATAAAAATTGCCAATTCCTTTTTGTGTCCGCTACGCCCAATAAGCTAGAATTAGAGCTTTCCAAAAAGAATGTCGCTGAGCAAATCATTCGCCCTACAGGGCTTTTAGACCCTAAATTTGAAGTGCGAGACAGCGATAAGCAAGTCCAGGATTTATTTGATGAAATCAAGTTAGTGGTGGCCAGAGATGAAAGGGTGCTAATCACCACGCTCACTAAAAAAATGGCAGAAGAATTGTGCAAGTATTATGCTGAATGGGGCTTGAAAGCGCGTTACATGCATAGTGAAATTGATGCGATTGAAAGAAATCACATTATCCGCTCTTTAAGGCTTAAAGAATTTGACATTTTAATAGGGATCAATCTTTTAAGAGAGGGGTTGGATTTGCCTGAAGTCTCTTTAGTAGCGATCATGGATGCGGATAAAGAAGGGTTTTTAAGGAGCGAAACAAGCCTCATTCAAACCATGGGGCGAGCCGCTAGAAACGCTAATGGCAAGGTTTTATTATACGCTAAAAAGATCACTCAAAGCATGCAAAAAGCCTTTGAAATCACTAGTTACAGGCGCGCCAAGCAAGAAGAGTTTAATAAAATCCATAACATCACCCCTAAAACCGTTACGCGCGCTTTAGAAGAGGAGTTGAAATTAAGAGACGATGAGATTAAAATCGCTAAAGCCTTAAAAAGGGACAAAATACCTAAAAGCGAAAGGGAAAAAATTATTAAAGAATTGGATAAAAAAATGCGAGAGCACGCGAAAAATTTGGATTTTGAAGAAGCGATGCGTTTGAGAGACGAAATCGCTCAATTAAGAACGCTTTAAAAACTATCGCTTAAAAACTGCACTTTAAAAACTATAAGTGTAGTTGAAATAAACCGAGTAATTGCGTCTGAAATCAACTTGATACAACAAGCTGTTGATCCCGTATTCTAAAAATCGTAAAACTTTTAAGACATTTTCACTATTATTGCTAATGTTATTCATGGAATAATAATGGTTAAAATAATAAGTAGGGATTTTAATCCCAAAGCCAAATTGGTTGTGTTCATTCCCTAAACGAACCCCTAAATCCACCAAAAACTGGAAGCCGTTTGGATCCACTTTCCCGCCAAAAGTGTTTTGAAGAAGCGCTTGATACAATAACGCATCGCTCAATCTGTCATACACTCCAGCAAAAGCGATCCCCAGATTGAACCCGGCAAAAAACTTATCCCCATTATAAGCGTTAAGCAATAAATCCATATAAGTGCCATAAGTGGAAATGATAACAGACTGCGATTCTTGAGAGCCATAAAGAGAAGCGCTCAAATCATAAAACAGCCCCCACCTGAAGCCAAACCATTTCGTCTCTTCATGCTTACCCACCCACTTATAGCCCACTTGAACGCCAAGACCATTAGACACATACGAATTTTTAAAAACATGGCTTAGACTATCGCTGAAAATAATCTGACTCTTATTGAATCGTTGGGATAAATTCAAGTTGCTAGAGTTGTGCTGAATGCTCCCTAACTGATACCCAAGCCCCAGATAAAACGCCGATCTATCCGCATAGCGTTTGATGGGTGAAACCACCTTTTTATTAAAAAAAGTGTAATCCCCTTTAGTCAAAACATCTTTAAAGCTCTCTGCATTAAGCGCGCAAGAAAGCCCTAAAATTAAGTATAACGCTCGTTTCAAAAAAGCCCTTTGATTGAAATTTTAATTTTTTACAAATTGGTTTTAAACTTTATTGTATCGTTTTAAACTTTATTAAACTCGTTTTCTTAAGGGGATAGGGGGTATTTTGAAATAATTCCCCTAAAACCCCCAAAAAACCCCCTAACCTTTCAAGAGCGTTTTTTTAAGAGGTTATCGTTTGATTAAAATCAAGCTTTTTGATTATATTTATTTTAAAAACGCTTTGAGTTTTTTTAAATTCTGCAATCAATAATCCATAAGAACAAAGCCAAAAAATTTTAGGCTAAAAACGCGCCTTATTCAAACACCCTTTTAAAAATCGCCCCCACATTTTTAGTGTAATAACTATAATCAAAACATGCTTTGATTTCGTCCTCGCTCAAATATTTTTTCAAGCGTTCATCGTTGAGTAGGGCGTTTAAAAACAAATTTTCATCAGCGTTTTTAAAAGTGCCTTGTTGCAAAACCTCCCATATTTTCATCGCATTTTCTTGCACGATTTTATAGCTTTCTTCTCTGCTCAAACCTTTTTTGGGTAATTCCAATAACACCCGTTGCGAAAAAACTAGCCCCCCACTCAAAGCTAAATTTTTAAGCATGTTTTTAGGATAAACCACCAGATTTTCAATCACGCTATTTAGGCGGCTGAGCATGAAATCGCTAGTGATAAACAGATCAGGCAAGGCAAAACGCTCCACAGAGCTATGGCTCATGTCCCTTTCATGCCATAAGGCGACATTTTCTAGCATAGGGGTAGTAAAAGAGCGAATCACCCTGCAAAGCCCGGTGATATTCTCGCTCAATATGGGGTTTCTTTTGTGAGGCATCGCAGAGCTTCCCTTTTGCCCTGCTGAAAAAGCTTCTTCCACTTCATAGACTTCACTGCGTTGCAAATGGCGGATATTGACAGCGATTTTTTCACAACTGCTCGCCAAAAGAGCCAGATCGCATGCAAGCCTGGCGTAGCGGTCTCTTTGAATGACTTGATTATTGATATTGGCGGTTTTTAGGCCTAAAAATTCGCACGCTAATTCTTCTAATTCTAAAGGGGCGTGCGCGAAATTCCCCATAGCCCCACTGATCGCTCCCACGCTGATAAATTCCATCGTTAAATCTAAGGCTTTTAAATGCCGTTTGATTTCATCAGCAAAAAGGGCTAACACTAAGCCAAAAGTAATGGGTTCGCCAAACACCCCATGGCTTCTGCCCACCATCAGCGTGTCTTGATGCTCTAAAGCCCTGTTTTTAAGGGTTTCATAGAGGTTTTGAACACCTTTTTGAATGAGTTTTAAGCTTTTGGTCATCAATAACGCCATAGCCGTATCAATGCAATCGCTAGAAGTGATCCCATAATGAAAAAAGCGAGACTCTTCGCCCAAGCTTTCAGCCACGCAAGTAGTGAAAGCGATTAAATCATGCTTAGTGGTTTTTTCAATTTCTTTGATGCGTTCAAGATTGAATGCCGCTTTTGAGCAGATTTTTTCACAATCGCTATCTTGGATTTGCCCAAGCTTGTTCCACGCCCTAACGACAGCTTTTTCCACTTCTAAATAGGTTTCAAACTTGGTTTGCTCATTCCATAGGGCTTTCATTTTTTCATTCGCATAGCGTTCTAACACCGACAATCCTTAAAATCAAAATGGGATTTATGTTACTTTAAAGGGGTTTAAAGAATCAAGGGGGAAAATCGCACAAGGCACAAAAAAGCCCCTTGATTTAATTAAAGGGTTATACTTTAGCTTCTTCTCTGCGTTGCAAGTATTCCCAACGCTCATTCACATCTTTTTGCAATTCTTCAATGATGTGTTCGTTTTCTTTTTGAAAAGGTGTTTGAAACGCTTTTGAGCCGCTAAATAATCCCTTACAGGAATGATATTTCTGGGGCGGTAAGTGATTTTCAATTCCCTACCATTAAAGATTTCAAATAAGGGGAACATCAAGCTATCCACAGCCATATCCGCTAATTCAATGGTTTTATTGGATTCAAATTTCCATTCAGTCGTGCATGGGCTAAGAGCGTTGATAAAGCAAGGCCCTTCAGTGTCTAGCGCGGTTTTAATCTTTTTATTCATGTCTTTCCATTTGTTAGGCGAGAGTTGCGCCACATAAGGAACCCCATGGCTTGCCATGATATTGACGATGTCTTTTTTCTTTTCTTTTTTACCAAAGCTCACCGATCCCGCTGGCGTGGTAGAAGTGCTAGCCCCTAATGGCGTAGAGCCGCTTCTTTGACCGCCGGTATTGGCGTAGTTTTCATTATCTAGGCAAATGTAAGTCATGTCATGCCCTCTTTCCATGCAACCGCTGATGAATTGAAAACCAATATCATAACTGGCCCCATCGCCCCCAAACGCCACAAATTTTGGTTTTTGACCTTGATAGCGGCCCTTATTTACTAGAGCCTTATACATCGCTTCCACCCCTGAAATCGCCGTAGAGCCATTTTCAAAACCAATATGAATCCAAGGCACATCCCATGAAGTGTGCGGATACACAGCCGAGCATACCTCTAAACAACCGGTAGAATTGCCTAAAACAATAGGCCCATCTACAGCGTTTAAAACTTCGCGCACAATAATGCCATGCCCACAACCCGGACAAAGCAAGTGCGAGCCTTGAAATTTTTCAGCACTTTGGCTAAAACCTTTGAGTGTTTTGACTTCTTTTACCATGATATTTCCTTTTTAAAAAAAGCTCATTTTAGGGCCGTGCAAGCCTACGAATTGTTGGGTAGGGTGCGTGAGCGTGCCTTTAAGAGCGTCTTCATTGATTTCTTCAAAAATTTCGCATAAATGCGCGATTGTCATATCCCTTTCGCCTAAACCATAAATGTAGTTAGACACCACAGGGTGTTTAGTCCCTTGCGTTTGATACACTGCACTCGTTACTTCATTAAACATCGCCCCCATAGCGCCCGCTGGGGAGCTTTTATCTAAAATCGCTAGAGCCTTAAGGTTTTTCAAATCCTGCCCCAACCTTTCATAAGGGAAAGGGCGCAAAGAATGGATGGTAGCCACGCCAGCCTTAATGCCTTTTTTACGCATTTCTTTAGCCGCCACGATCGCTGATTCATAAGTAGTGCCTAACGCAAAGATAGCGATTTCAGCGTCTTCTAGCTGGAAAGTTTTAGTCAAATGGTATTGCCTGCCTGTGAGTTTAGCGAAATCATTAAACACTTCTTCAATCACAGAAGACGCGCTCATAATAGCATGGTGGAGTTGGGCTTTATGCTCATAATGCCATTCTTCTTCAGCTTGCGGCGCCATAGCTTACCGGTTTATCAAAATCCAAAAGGGAATGCTTGGTTTGGTATTCGCCTACGAATTGATAAGCCACTGCATCGCTCAAAGGGCGGACATTTTGCACGGTGTGCGAGCATAAAAAACCATCTTGATTGACAATAGTAGGCACGCGCACCTTTTGGTGCTCTGCGATTTTAAACGCCATTAAAGTGAAATCGTAAGCTTCTTGAGGGTTGCATGTGCATAAACTGATCCAGCCAGAATCCCTACTCAAATACATATCAGAATGATCGCCATGGATATTTAAAGGGGCTGCTAGAGCGCGATTGACTAAATTCAAAACAATAGGCAAACGCATGCCAGAAGCCTGGTATAAAACCTCTACCATTAGCGCCAAACCTTGAGAGCTAGTCGCAGTGCTGACTCTCCCTCCAGCTGCTGCAGCTCCCACGCATGCGCTCATAGCGGCATGCTCAGATTCCACTAAAACGAATTCGCCATCAACATAGCCATTGTCCTTAAACGAGCCATAATTCTGCACAATGGGCGTTGATGGGGTGATAGGATAGGCTGCGATGACATCAATTTGAGCCTGTCTTAAAGCGTTAGAGCTAGCGGTGTTGCCATCCCACACTTCTATCTCTTGCAATTCAATACTTTTTGCCATATTTTTTCCTTATGATTTTTTCTTTTCTTGTTTTTGCGGCCATTGAGTGAGAGCGGTGGCGGGCTCAATTTGCTCTTCAAACATCCATAGCGATTTAGGGTTGGTAGGGCAGACATCCACGCACACGCCACAGCCTTTACAATGAGAATAATCCACGCCTTTTAACTTACCCTCTCTTGAAAGAATAGCAGCGTCTGGGCAATAAACCCAACAATTAAAGCAATTGATGCAAATATTATTGTTATGCACAGGCTTAGCCACGCGCCAATGAGCCACTGAAGTGGTGAAGTAACTCTGCTCGGTGTAATGGCGCTCATCATTGTGTTTTTCCATTTCGCTTTGCGCGTTTTTTTCAAAAGGGAAGAGCACCGCTCCCATTTCAAATTCATTCCAATCTTTCATTTTTAATCCTTAATGTTATTGAACTTCTTCATAAGCTCTTTGGATAGCGAGCATGTTAGCGTCAATGACTTCTTGCGTGAGTTTTTTGCCTAAAACTTTCTTAAAAGCTTCTTTAAAAGCCTCAATTTCAAGCATGCCAGACACTTTCATTAACGCCCCTAGCATGGGCGTGTTGGGGATGGGGCGTTTTAAGGTTTCCATAGAGATTTTTAAACAATCCACTAAAAACACCTTACGGGTTTTTAATTCAGGTTTTTTTCAAACAATTCTTCTTTGTTAAGATAGCTAGTGATGATATAAGTCGTGTCTTCTTTTTCATTGGCGAAGATGTTTTCAATGAAAACCAAACCAGGGTCAATCACCAGCACATAATCAGGCTGCATGAAGCGTTCATGGTTTAAAATAGGCTCATCATCAACGCGGTTATAAGCCATCATAGCAGCCCCCCTTTTAGCTGAACCATAAGAAGCGAACGCTTGCACTTCTTTGCCTGTTTTTGAAATCACATCAGCCAGCCCTTTAGCGCCGGTGATAGCACCTTGACCAGCTCGCGCATGCCATCTAATTTGAAACATGGTAATATGTCTCCTTAATATCGTATAAAATAAATTGAATTCAGCCTAAAATTATACAAGAAAAACGATTAATGTGTCTTATAACAATATCTTTTTAGGAATTTTTATAGGAAAATGGGGGCATACCTACAAGAATTATGGCTATTTTATGGCTGTTTATTCTAAAAAGATAGGCGTTCTTAATCAAAACCACTAATATTTATTTTAAACTTTGTTATTATTTAGGGTGTGATTTGATTTTAGTCTGTATGGGGCAAGTGTGGGGCAGGATAACATAAGGAATTGGGTTATGAATAAAACAACGGTTAAAATATTGATGGGCATGGCGTTATTATCATCGCTCCAAGCCGCAGAGGCAGAGCTTGATGAAAAATCAAAAAAACCTAAATTTGCGGATAGGAATACCTTTTATTTAGGGGTTGGGTATCAACTTAGCGCGATCAACACATCTTTTAGCACCGAGTCTGTAGATAAATCGTATTTCATGACCGGCAATGGCTTTGGTGTGGTGTTAGGGGGGAAATTTGTGGCCAAAACGCAAGCTGTAGAGCATGTGGGTTTTCGTTACGGGTTGTTTTATGATCAAACTTTTTCTTCTCATAAATCCTATATTTCTACCTATGGTTTAGAATTTAGCGGTTTGTGGGACGCTTTCAATTCGCCAAAGATGTTTTTAGGGTTGGAGTTTGGCTTAGGCATCGCTGGGGCGACTTACATGCCAGGAGGGGCTATGCATGGGATTATCGCTCAAAATTTAGGCAAAGAAAATTCGCTTTTCCAATTGCTTGTGAAAGTGGGCTTTCGTTTTGGGTTTTTACACAATGAAATCACTTTCGGGTTGAAATTCCCTTTCATTCCTAACAAAAGAACTGAAATTATTGATGGCTTGAGTGCGACCACTTTATGGCACCGCTTACCGGTCGCTTATTTCAATTATATCTATAATTTTTAGATATAGTTATTTGGAGGTTTTAGATTTGACAAAATCAATTAACTCTCGTGTGTCTATGGTTAGGGTTAAGAATTGCTGATAAGTGGTGATCCACTTGCCCCCTTTCCCATACAAATGATACCCATCGCCCCCACCTAAAAAGTTAAAAAACGCATCCGCTCGCACGCTTATCCATTTATTTTTATAGACATAATAAAGCCCTATCATGTCAAAATTAGGGGCTCTATACCATGGCAACCCGGTATAAAGGGATTGGCCATAAGTGGCGTAAAAGTGCATTTGGGGTTTGTTGGAAAAATAGTATCTGTTAAAAATCCCAAAGCCTTTGTATTGCGCTTGAGCGTAAAATTCCCCCCCAAAGCTGTTATAAAATCGGGCGTTTTTGCACTCGCTAGCATAACGCACGCAATAATGGGTTTGAGACGACTGCGTGCCAAAGGTCATAAAAATATTGTCCATATAAGGCATGAGGGTTTTTAAAATCCGCTTTTAAATAAGCATGGTAATAGACTCTATCTAAAATGGTAGGGTTAGAGTATTTCCCTATTTCTCCGCCTTGTGGGTTATTTTTTTGACTGAAATAGGGGTAGCCATTAGGCCATTGCGGGGTTACATCGCCTGGTTTTAAGTAAGAATTACCGCCGTAAGGGTAATTATCTCCCATGCTATGATGGTTGGCGTTATGAAAAATGACAAGCTGCCCCCCTAAACCTAAATACCCTTTAAGAAACTGAAATTCTGAAGAAACAAAATACAAGAATTGATCAAAATCGTAATTTTTCTTTTTGGGCTGGTTGTTCCAATTACGCCCCCCATACCAATCCACAACGCCCTCAAACCACCCATTCCACCAACGATTAGGATCATAAGCCGGTTTGAATTGAAACGCTCCTCCCCTAAAAGTGGGGTCTATAAACCAAAAAAGTTTTTTAAAAGCGCTTAAAGGGTAATGCCCTATTTGATAGCTTCGCGGCACAATGCCTAAAAAAAATCTCAAATTTTTCCCTATGTATTGGTAATACATCGTAACCCCCCACGAATAAGGGAAATAGCTATAATGCGTGTGCAAATTTTGAATGAACCACGCTCCAAACATCAAGGCCTGTCTTTTGTCTAATTGGACGCCAATTTGAGGCATGAGACGACCTTGCATTTTGGTTAGGCTATTCCAATAGGGGTTGTTATTTGGGGCCACTAAATTGAAATTAAAGCTCATGAACTTCAAATCATAGACAAAACTAGCCGCTTTTATTAAGGGTGGTATTGAAAAACTTGAAATTAACAACGCATAAAGAGATTTTTTTAAGGAAATCAAACTAAAACACAGCCCCTTTCATCAACGCCTTTTAAAAATGGTGGCAAAAATAAGGTAAAATTTTAAATTAATTTGCTTTAAAAACAACATAAAAACCAAAAACAGAACCCTTTCAAGTTCGGTTTTTTTTTTTTTTGATAAAATAGCTTCAAAAAAGGGTGTTTAATTTTTATGACTTCAGCTTCAAACCATTCTTTTAAAGAACAAGATTTTCATATCCCTATCGCTTTTGCTTTTGATAAGAATTACCTCATTCCTGCGGGTGCATGCATTTATTCTTTATTGGAAAGCACCGCTAAAGCCAATAAAAAAATCCGCTACACCCTACACGCTTTAGTGGTAGGCTTGAATGAAGAAGATAAAGCAAAGCTTAACCAAATTACAGAGCCTTTTAAAGAATTTGCTGTTTTAGAAGTAAAAGACATTGAACCTTTTTTAGACACTATCCCTAACCCTTTTGATGAGGATTTCACTAAGCGTTTTTCTAAAATGGTGTTAGTGAAGTATTTTTTGGCGGATTTGTTCCCCAAATATTCCAAAATGGTGTGGAGCGATGTGGACGTTATCTTTTGCAATGAATTTAGCGCTGATTTCTTAAGCATTAAAGAAAATGATGAGAATTATTTTTATGGAGTTTTGGAAGTTGAAAAGCACCACATGATGGAAGGGTTTTTGTTTTGCAATTTAGATTACCAGCGCAAGAAAAATTTCACCTTAAGAATGCATGATCTTTTAAAGGGGAATGAGGCTAAAGGGGAGTTGGATTTCACGAAATGGTGTTGGCCTAACATGGAAGGCTTTAGGGATTGAGTATTGCGTTTTCCCTTATTATTACACCATTAAAGATTTTTCTAACGCATACTTAAACGAGAATTACAAGAAAACCATTTTAGAGGCACGAGAAAACCCTATCATCATCCATTATGACGCTTGGTGGGGGGCGGTGAAACCTTGGGACTACCCTTTTGGTTTGAAAGCGGATTTGTGGCTGAACGCTTTGGCTAAAACCCCATTTATGAGCGATTACACTAAGAAAATGCACACCAATGAGAGCTTTTACACCACAAAAATGGCTGAGCAGCATTATTTTTTCTTCAGTAAAGTCTTCAAAAGAAATTCTTTTTAAAACTCCGTATTTGTTTTTCAAATCGTATCTGTTTGTTGTGTTTAAAGAAAGGAAAATCCATTTAAGAATCTTTGAATTAATTTGTGGTTTAGTGAAAAAATTTTTCAATAAGCTTATTTATTTTGGGTTTTTGATGCCTAAAGCGTTAGCTAAAAGAGTGGTTGGTAAGATCCTTAGAGTTTTAGGGCTTCATGGGATTGTTAAAAAAATCCTAATCAAACTCAAGCTTTTAGGAAAGGGCTAGAGTAAAGGGGTTAAAACCTTTCTCTAAATTAATTTTCATTAAAAACAACATAAAAACCAAAAACAGAACCCTTTCAAGTTCGGTTTTTTTTTTTTGATAAAATAGCTTCAAAAAAGGGTGTTTAATTTTTATGACTTCAGCTTCAAACCATTCTTTTAAAGAACAAGATTTTCATATCCCTATCGCTTTTGCTTTTGATAAGAATTACCTCATTCCTGCGGGTGCATGCATTTATTCTTTATTGGAAAGCACCGCTAAAGCCAATAAAAAAATCCGCTACACCCTACACGCTTTAGTGGTAGGCTTGAATGAAGAAGATAAAGCAAAGCTTAACCAAATTACAGAGCCTTTTAAAGAATTTGCTGTTTTAGAAGTAAAAGACATTGAACCTTTTTTAGACACTATCCCTAACCCTTTTGATGAGGATTTCACTAAGCGTTTTTCTAAAATGGTGTTAGTGAAGTATTTTTTGGCGGATTTGTTCCCCAAATATTCCAAAATGGTGTGGAGCGATGTGGATGTTATCTTTTGCAATGAATTTAGCGCTGATTTCTTAAGCATTAAAGAAAATGATGAGAATTATTTTTATGGAGTTTATGACAAAATATACCCGTATGAAGGCTTTTTTTATTGCAACTTAACTTACCAGCGAAAAAATCAATTTTGTAAAAAAATATTAGAAATCATACGCGCGCAAAAAATAGATAAAGAACCGCAATTGACAGAATTTTGTCGTTCAAAGATCGCGCCATTAAAAATAGAGTATTGCATTTTCCCACACTATTATAGTCTTTCTGAAGAGCATTTAAAGGGCGTAGCCAATGCAATTTATCATAATACCATTAAACAAGCCCTAAGAGAACCTATCGTTATACAATATGACTCTCATCCTTATTTTCAAATCAAACCTTGGACATATCCTTTTGGTTTAAAAGCGGATTTGTGGCTGAACGCTTTGGCTAAAACCCCATTTATGAGCGATTGGTCTTATTTGATTACAGGGGGTGGGGAGATAGGTGGAGAAAAATGGCATTACTACCATGGCATTGCCGCTTATCATTACTACTTTCCTTTATGGAAAGTAGAAGAACAGATTGCCCATGACGCTCTTAAGACATTTTTAAAACATTATTTTTTGCACATTCATGAGATTCCCCAAAACGCAAGGCGAAGACTATTTAAATACTGCATTTCAATACCGCTTAAGAGCTTTATTAGTAAAACCCTTAAAATCCTAAAACTCCATGCATTGGTGAAAAAAATCCTAATCCAACTCAAGCTCTTAAAAAAGAACTAGAGCCAAAACTTTTAATCTTAATCAAACGATTTTTTCATATCAATCACATAGCGGAATTTCGCTTTCCCATGGGTTAGGTTGTGATAAGCCGTGTCAATATCCTTGCCTAAAATCAAATCCACTTCAGGGTAAATATTGTGTTTGATAGAAAAATCCATCATTTCTTGGGTTTCTTTAATGCCCCCAATCAATGAGCCATAAACCTTGCGATTGCCCAAATGGATAAAATCAAAAACGCTAAGTGCTGGAGCGACTTCTACAGGGGGAGTCCCACAAGGGCTAATTCGCCACTATAAGTTAAAAGCTTGAGGTAGTCTTTTAGATCATAATGGGTAGGAATGGTTGAAATGATAAAGTCCAATTCCTCTTTGCATTGTTTGGGATCTGTGTAGAAATGTTTGACCCCCATGCTCAAAGCGTCTTGCTTTTTGTGTTCGTTTCTTGCAAAAACGCTCACTTCAGCCCCCATAGCCACAGCGTATTTAACCGCCATACCTCCTAGCCCACCAAACCCAGCGACGCCCACTTTTGTGCCTTTAGTAACCTTAGAAAATTTTAAGGGCGAATAAGTGGTGATGCCCGCGCAAAGCAAGGGGGCTACTTTTTCTAAAGGAGCGTTTTTATCCACGCTAATCACATAGTTTTCATCCACGACAATATTATTAGAGTAACCGCCCATGTGGGGTTCGTTGCCATGGAAAGAATCCAAACAATCATAAGTAAATACCACTTTGGCGCAAAATTGCTCTTGGTGTTCTTTACAAGGCTTACACGCTTTGCATGAATTGACAAAACAGCCCACGCCCACCACATCGCCAACTTTAAATTTCTTAACTTCCTTACCCACTTCTTTGATGACCCCAGCAATTTCATGCCCAGGAACCATGGGATAAATGCCTTCTTTCCATTCGCTATAAGCGCTATGAACATCGCTATGACAAATCCCTGCATAAAGAATGTCAATCAACACATCTTTAGGGCCTACAGCATGGCGGCTAAAATCATGGGGCTTGAAATGCCCGTCTTTAGAAAAAATAGCAAAACCTTTAGATGGAACTCTCATTAAAACTCCTTGTTTCATTAAAATACCGCTATTGTATCGTTTTTATGGTTTGCTTATGTTTCTATAGGTTTAACTAATTTGATAGTTATTGGCTATATGGTATCGTTGTTTGGCGCGTTTAAACGCACCCCTTGCGCTAATCGCTTTTATCTTAAGCGGCTACTATTTGCTAAATTTTATCATGCAGTAAATAATTCTCTAACGCAATGCCTGCCCCATCAAGTCCGGGAGTTTTTTCATCACGACATGCACAGGGATAGAAGCGAGAAACGCTCCCATGCGCCCTTTCGTTTCAAAACGCGCTCTAAAGGGCGAAGTTTTAAAATAATCAATGAATCGTGGGATAATCCCCCCACACAAATACACGCCCCCCTAGCCCCCAAAGTGAGAGCCACATCAGCAGCGAGCGTGCCAAGCATGGAGCAAAAAGTGTCCAAGGTCAATCGGCATATAGGGTAATCCCCATTCAAAGCGCGTTCGCTAATGATTTGTGGGGTCAATTCAGCCTTGCTCAATTTCGCCACTTTTTCTAAGCCTTTGCGTTTAGACAGGGCTTCATAAATCAACACCAAACCGCTCCCACTCAAAAACCTTTCCGCGCTCACATGGTTGAATTTAGAGCGGGCGTATTGCCACACTAAAATTTCTAAATCATCAAAAGGGGCAAAGCTTACATGCCCTCCTTCACCGGGTAAGACTTTCAAAGAGCCATCGCTATTTTGGATAAGAGTGCTTACCCCAAGCCCAGTTCCTGGCCCTAAAATCGCTTTAGGGGCGTTGATTTCGCACTTAATCCCGCCTATTTGGGCCAGATCGTTTTCTTGCATCGCGCTAATGGCATAGGCTTGCGCAACAAAATCATTGATGACAAGCAATTTTTTTAAATCCAAACATTGCCGTGTCGTTTCAATAGAAAAAGTCCAGTGGTTGTTAGTCATTTGGACAAAATCCCCCATAATGGGCGTAGCCACCGCAAAAGAGCCATAAATAGGGTGCAGTTTAAGGCTTTCTTTGCATTTAGAAAGATAGAATCGCACCGCATCGCTCAAGCTCTCAAAATCTTCGCACCTCAAGACTTCAACGCATTCAATCTGTCGTGGGGCGACTTCCAAACCAAAGCGTGCGTTCATACCGCCAATATCGGCTAATAGTCTTGGATAAGTTTCAGTTTTTGGCATAAAACACCTCCGTGGTAACTTTTTTAGAATGTAAAATCCGAGCAATTGGCAGAGAATAGGGGGCGTTTTCTTTTAAAGCCTTTTCTAAAACCCCCTTTTTTTTACTCCGCTAATACTCAAGAAAAGTTTTTCGCAATTTTCTAAGGCGTTAACAGACATGCTTAAGCGTTCATAAGGAGCGTTAATTGGCTTAGTCAAAACGATATTTTCTTTTTCTTCGTTTAAAAAAGCACTCGTTTCAGGAAAAAGGCTAGCCGTATGCCCGTCAGTCCCCATGCCCAAAATGGCTAAATGGGGCTGTTTGAAATGCTGGTTAGCAAAATGAAAAAGCGCGTTTGTATCGCCAGAAATCTTTTTGGGCAAAAGCGGAGTGAAAGAAGCTTTTAAGGCGTTATTTTGCAACAAGTAGTCATGCAATAATTTGGTGTTGCTATCCTTGTGGCTTGTGTCTATAATGCGTTCATCTACCAAACTGATTAAACACTCATGCCATTTGAGATTTAAAACGCTCAATTTTTGCAACAAACTAATGGGCGAACGGCCCCCAGAAAAAGCGATAGAAACTTGATGATGCTTTTTTAAGGCGGCGTTAAAAAATTCTTTAAAACGCTCTGTTAAAGCCCTGTGGCAATCTTCTAAATTTTCAAATTCAAACAATTGATAACCCATGAAATCCCTTTTATTGATAGAGTGGTTTTAAAAATTCTGATTCGTTGAGATTGTGGCTTTCATAGGAATATAAGGGCGTGGCGTTATTCATAAAACCCTCTATGAGCGTGTCAATAAAAACCCATGACGCTTCTAATTCCAACTGGTGGGCGAAATTGTTGTGGTTATTTTGTATCGCATCATAGAGCAATTTAGCGTAGGGCTGTAAAAATTCTTGTTCGTTGTGGGTTTCTAAAATAAGGGGGTTTTGATGATCTTTTAGGGTGAGGGTGATTTTATCTTGAGAGAGGAAAAATTCTAGCGTATTGATTGCATTAAAATGGATTTTCACGCTCGCTTGGTTGCGGGGCATTTTTTTAGCGTGCTTAAGGTAGAAAGGCACGCCTTTGAATTTGGGCGTATCCAAAAAGGCTTTAATAGCGACAAAAGTCTCTGTCTGGCTCTCTTTATGGACTTTATTTTCATCTCTATAGCCTTGATACTGGGCCCGAATAACCTGTTTTTTAAAATCTTTAGGGGGTTGTAAGGTTTTTAAAACTTTGATTTTTTCTTGCCTCAAATCCTTTAAATCGTTGGGTAAATCTGTAGCGATAAGGGATAAAACTTGCAAGAGATGGTTTTGAACCATATCCCTTAAAGCCCCGATTTTATCGTAAAATTCGCCCCTTTCTTCCACCCCCAAAGTCTCATACACGCAGATTTCAACCGCGCTGATTTGATCCCATAAAATGTTTAAGATAGGGTTATTTAAGCGCAATTCAAGGATATTTTGAACGCCCTTTTTCCCTAAATAATGATCGATTCTAAAGATTTGTTCTTCTTTAAAAAAAGCGCTAATGCTTTGGAAAATCTCTTTACAAGTCTTTAAATCATGCCCTAAAGGCTTTTCTAAAATCAAGCGAGTGTTGGCGTGATTGAGTGCATTTTGGGCCAAATTTTGAGCGGTCGTTGCAAAAAAACTAGGGGAGATAGAAAAGTAGAAAATCAAGGGCTTATCTTTTGTAGCGATTTTACTCAATTCTTCAAAGTCTTTAGGGTTATCCAAACGGACGCGCAAATAACTGATATGGGCTAAAAATTCCTCACCCTTTTCTCTTGAATGCAGTTGCGTTTTTTCACAAAGAAGCGCTAAAAATTCTTCATTGGATAGCTCCTTACGCCCCGATGCGATAATCCTAGAATCTTTTTTAAAACCATAATGGGTATAAATTTCATAGAGCGAAACAAAGAGCTTTCGCATGGCTAAATCCCCAGTCGCACCAAAAAGAACCAAATCAAAATCTAACATCAATAACCCTTTTAGAGTGTTTTTGAGTTATTATTATATATTAAATCTTAATTGAAGGGGTGTTCATGCCTAAGCATTCTTTAGAACAAATCAAAGAAAAAATTACAGAGCGTAGCAAAAAAACCAGAGAACTTTATTTAGAAAATATCTTTAACCCTAAAAACCAGCCCAAGATTGAGAGCTTGGGTTGTGCGAATATTGCGCATGTTACTGCGAGCATGCCAGAGCATTTAAAAATGCCTTTAGGTTCGCATAAAAGAAAGCATTTTGCGATTATCACCGCTTATAATGACATGCTTTCAGCCCACCAACCTTTTAAAAATTACCCTGACTGGATTAAAAAAGAGTTGCAAGAGCATAACGCTTATGCGAGCGTTGCTAGTGGGGTGCCAGCGATGTGTGATGGTATCACGCAGGGTTATGATGGCATGGAATTGAGCTTATTCAGTAGAGATGTGATCGCTTTAAGCACCGCCGTAGGGTTAAGCCATAATGTTTTTGACGGGGCGTTTTTTTTGGGCGTGTGCGATAAAATCGTGCCAGGCTTGCTTATAGGAGCGTTAAGCTTTGGGAATTTAGCGAGCGTGTTTGTGCCAAGCGGGCCTATGGTGAGCGGGATAGAAAATTATAAAAAAGCCAAAGCGCGCCAAGATTTTGCAATGGGAAAGATCAACAGAGAAGAGCTTTTAAAAGTGGAAATGCAAAGCTATCATGATGTGGGCACTTGCACTTTTTATGGCACGGCTAATTCCAATCAAATGATGATGGAGTTTATGGGGTTGCATGTGGCTAATTCTAGCTTTATCAACCCTAACAACCCCTTACGAAAGGTTTTAGTAGAAGAGAGTGCTAAAAGATTAGCGAGCGGGAAAGTCCTGCCTTTAGCCAAACTCATTGATGAAAAAAGCATTCTTAACGCTCTTATAGGCTTAATGGCAACCGGAGGTTCTACTAACCACACTTTGCATTTGATCGCTATCGCTAGATCTTGTGGGGTGATCCTCAATTGGGACGATTTTGACGCAGTCTCTAACCTCATACCCCTTTTAGCTAAAGTCTATCCTAACGGATCAGCGGATGTGAACGCTTTTGAAGCGTGTGGGGGCTTAGCGTTTGTGATCAAAGAATTGTTAAAAGAGGGGCTTTTATTTGAGGACACTCATACCATTATGGATACAGAAACGCAAAAAGGCATGCAAAATTACACCAAAACCCCCTTTTTAGAAAACGACCAATTGGTGTATAAAGACGCTGTTAGTCATAGCCTGAATACGGACATTTTACGCCCTGTTAGTGAGCCTTTTGCCGCTAATGGGGGGCTTAAAATCTTAAAGGGTAATTTAGGGCGGGCCGTGATTAAAATCTCAGCCATTAAAGATGAGCACAGGAAAGTCAAGGCTAGAGCGATTGTTTTTAAAACCCAAAGCGAGTTTTTAGAACGCTTTAAAAATAAAGAATTAGAAAGAGACTTTGTGGCGGTCTTGCCTTTTCAAGGGCCTAAATCTAATGGCATGCCAGAATTGCACAAACTCACCACGAATTTAGGGGCTTTGCAAGATATGGGCTATAAGGTCGCGCTGGTTACGGATGGGCGCATGAGCGGGGCGAGCGGGAAAGTGCCTAGCGCGATCCATTTAAGCCCTGAGGGAGCGTTAAATGGGGCGATCATTAAGATTAAAGATGGCGATTTGATAGAATTAGACGCTCCTAATAACGCCTTGAATGTGCTTGAAAAGGATTTTGAAAATAGGGGCATCAACCCCTTGTTTTTAGAAACCTTAGAAAATTTAGAAAAGCCTACTTTTGGGCTGGGTAGGGAATTATTTACGAGTTTGAGATTGAATGCCAATACCGCTGAAGAGGGTGGCATGAGTTTTGGCATAAAGGTATAAAAATATAAAGGAGATAAAATGCAAGATAAAATAATAGAAATTTTACAAATCAGCCCCATTGTCCCTGTGGTGGTGATTGAGAATATAAAAGACGCTGTGCCTTTAGCGCAAAGCCTGATAGAGGGGGGTATTCCAATCATAGAAGTAACTTTGCGATCCAGTTGCGCTTTAGAGGCCATAGAGCTTATTGCTAAGAATGTGCCAAAAATGCGCGTGGGCGCTGGCACGATCTTAAATCTTACTCAATTAGAGCAGGCTCAAAATAAGGGGGCAGAGTTTTTGATTAGCCCGGGTCTTACGATAAAGCTTTTAGAACACGCAAAGAAAAAGACATGCCTTTAATACCCGGGGTTTCTAGCAGTAGTGAAGTCATGCAAGCTTTAGAATGGGGCTATAGCGCTTTGAAATTTTTCCCGGCAGAGTATTGCGGAGGCGTTAAACTTTTAAACGCTTTTAACGGCCCTTTTAAAGGGGTGAAATTTTGCCCCACTGGGGGGGTTAGCGTGGATAACATGCGTTCTTATTTGGCTTTAGAAAACGTTGTGTGCGTGGGGGGAGTTGGCTTACCCCTAAAAATTTAATTCAAAACAAAGAGTGGGATAAGATCACAGAAATTTGCAAGCGGGCGTTAGCTTTAAGATAACAAAGAGATCATGGCATTTTGTATTTGCTTAATAACACTATAATAAAATTTTTAATAAGGAGATACATCATGTTAGGAAATGTCAAAAAATCCCTTTTTAGGGTTTTGTGCTTGGGCGCGTTGTGTTTAGGGGGGCTAATGGCAGAGCAAGACCCTAAAGAGCTTGTGGGTTTGGGGGCAAAGAGCTACAAAGAGAAAGATTTCACTCAAGCGAAGAAATATTTTGAAAAAGCTTGCGATCTGAAAGAAAATAGCGGGTGTTTTAATTTGGGGGTGCTTTATTATCAAGGGCAGGGGGTGGAAAAGAATTTGAAGAAAGCCGCCTCCTTTTACACTAAGGCTTGCGATTTAAATTACAGCAATGGGTGCCATTTGCTAGGGAATTTATATTACAGCGGGCAAGGCGTGTCCCAAAACACCAACAAAGCCTTACAATACTACTCTAAAGCGTGCGATTTGAAATACGCTGAAGGGTGCGCGAGCTTAGGGGGGATCTATCACGATGGTAAAGTGGTAACTAGGGATTTTAAAAAAGCGGTGGAATATTTCGCTAAAGCGTGCGATTTGAACGATGGCGATGGTTGCACGATATTAGGGAGCTTGTATGATGCAGGCAGAGGCACGCCTAAAGATTTGAAAAAGGCGCTCGCTTCGTATGATAAAGCTTGCGACTTAAAAGACAGCCCGGGGTGCTTTAACGCAGGGAACATGTATCATCATGGCGAAGGCACGGCGAAGAATTTTAAAGAGGCTATCGCTCGTTATTCTAAAGCATGCGAGATGCAAAATGGCGGAGGGTGTTTCAATTTAGGGGCTATGCAATACAATGGCGAAGGCGTAACAAGGAATGAAAAGCAAGCCATAGAAAACTTTAAAAAAGGCTGTAAATTGGGCGCTAAAGGGGCATGCGATATTCTCAAGCAGCTTAAAATCAAAGTTTAGTTTGAATAAGGCTTGATCAAGCGGCTTTAAAAAAGCGGTCTTCTTGGGTTAGGGGGATTTTAGGGGAGGATTATTTCAAAATACCCCTTATCCCCTTAAGATAATGAGTTTAAACAACCAAAATCCCTTTTTTTTAAAATTTAAAGAGTTGTTAAAGTTTAAATTTATTCTTTAAATCCCTTAAATTCTTTAAACCCCTTAAGGGTTTTTGTGGGTGGGTAGGGGAGCGAAAGTTTGGCTTGTGGGCATGATTTCTATGCGGTTGATATTGACATGCAAGGGTTGTTCATAAATCCATAGCACGATGTTAGCAATATCTTGTGGTTTGAGGTAAATGGTGTTTTCATAGACGGATTGGGCTTTGATTTTATCGCCCTTAAAACGCACCATGCTGAATTCGGTTTCGCCGCACAAACCGGGTTCAACATTACTCACTCTGATGTTAGTGCCAGCCAAATCCGCTCGCAAATTTAAAGAAAATTGTTTCACAAACGCCTTGCTCGCTCCATAGACATTCCCACCAGGATAGGCGTAAGTGCCAGCGATAGAGCCAAGATTGATGATAGTTCCGTGGTCATGCTCTATCATAGAGGGCAAGATCAAACGAGTGAGATGCAACAACCCCTTGATATTCGTGTCTATCATGATTTCCCAGTCGTCTAGCTCGCATTCATAAGCCTTGTTTAAGCCTAGCGCTAAGCCGGCGTTATTGATTAAAGCATCAATGCGATCCGTCATGGAAAAAATAGTTTCTACCGCCCGCTTAGTTTCAGGCTTGTTTTTAAGATCAAAACACAGGGGAATGAAATGCTTGGGATAAGCGAGTTGCAATTTTTGCAAATTCTCTTTTCGCCTCCCTATGCCAAAAACCACATGGTTTTTTTGTAAAAACGCTTTAGCGATTTCTAGCCCAAATCCTGAAGTCGCTCCGCTAACTAAAATGTGCGCCATTTCTATCCTTATAAAATAGGGTTAAAAAAGCCCCTTAAGCCCTTTTTCAAGCTTTTCTTTGAGCTTATCATCTTTAAGCAAATGATCTAAACCTTTTTTTATGGTGTCGTTTTTTAGGATTTCTTTCAAGCCTTGTTGCAGGTTTTGTTGGATGGCTTTCTCATTTAAAATGAGGGAAAATTTTGGCTGGTGCATGTTACCTTGAAGTTTCATTTTAAAAATGAATTTTAAGATTTCCGCATCCATGAGCATGTCCATTTGTTTGGTGCTTAAATCCAACAAGCCGTTATGGATTTTCAATTGGGTTTTGGGGCTTTTTAAACTCAAATCAGAGAGCAGGCGTTGCTGGTTGATTTGGCTTACCAGATTGGCATCGTTATAGATTTCTTTAGTAATATCAAATTTAGAAATGGAGTAGAGGAAATCGCTGAATGCATTTTTGAGGAATCTTGCGTTTTTTAGGCGGGCTTTCAATACGCCTTGCTTGGTGCTAAGGTCATAATCCAAGTTAGCGTCTGCAATGGATTGGAAAAATTTAGGGTAATGGAGTAAATCTAGGGCTTTTAAAGTGGAAATATTGGAAAAACGGGCTTTCAAATCTTTATTTAAAAGCGTGAAATCCAGCGCCGTCCAATAAATTTGAATGGCCGCTGACTTTTAAAAGTTTGGGGCTTTGCTCTATATCGCCTTTTAAAGTCAAGCTCCCTTTTAAGGGGTGGTTGGTAATGTTTTGGAGTTTGGCTAAATTGGGTATTTCTAAAGTGTAGGGGGCGTTGAGTTTTAAAATAGAGAAAAGATATTCGCTTTTTAGGGCTGTGAAATTAACTAAAGGGCTAGTTAGGGTGGTGTCGCTGATGGCTTTGTTTCCTTTAAAATCGCTTGAGTGCGAGAGGTTGAAAACAAGCGTGTCTTTAAGGTTTAAATGAAAAATTTGATTGATTAGGGCGTTATTGATTAAAGCGTTATTAGCTGTTAGGATCAAATGCCCTTCTAAAGGCTTTAGAGAGTTAAAATCCGCCTGTAAGGACACTCTTGCACTCGCATAAGCGGGGCGATTGATTAAATAAAGCAAATCTTCTAAATTGGCGTCTTTTGCATTCAAACTTAAATGAGAAAGCTTGAAATCATCTAAAAGGGCGTTGTAGGCAGTGTGGGATTGAGCGATATTAGAGATGCCTTGAATTAAGAGGGCTTTTCTATGCCCTTTGATATTCCCAGAAGTAATAATAGCCCCCCTTAAAGGGTAGGGTATCAAATCCTTAAAAGAGCGTAAATTTTTAATATCTATATGGTAATCCAAATTTACGCTTTGTTTTAAAAGCGAGAAATCCCCCTTAAGAATGAGCGTGGAATCATCGTTGGCTTGAGCTTTAAAGTCCAAAGAGTTGAATCTCAATTTAAAGGTTTTAACGCTCAAGTAGTGCTCGTTCGGGTTGATTTTTTTCTCTATATACGAAGCGATGATTTTATTCCCCCATTCTGTAAAAAGGATAAGATAGGCCGTTAAAAGGCCGATTAAAAGAAGCACGAGTAGGGTATAAAGAAGTTTTTTCATGTTTGTTTGTCCTTGAAATAAATTGAATGGAATATATTAGCTTGTTTTGTCATGGTTTCTAATATTTTTTATAAAGCCTTAATGAAAGGTTTGAATTGAGATAATAAAGAATTGAGCGCTTCAAAACCCACATTTTTCCAACAACACGCTTAAAATTATTGAAAGAGTCAATAACGCCGTAAAGCTTAGCAGTAGGTGATTTAGGTAACGGAAACAAGAATTTTTATAGCGGTAGGAATTTGACAGATTTTAGAGATGCCAAGCCACTACCTAGCACTCTTAATAAAGAGATACTATCTCAAAAAGATTTAACAAGTCAAGAGATTTTATTAAAAAGAACAGAAAATTTAAACGAAAGAACACAAGAAGCTACAAATTTAAGCCCCTTAGAGTAAGCCAAAGCCAAAAAGCTTGCGAAATTACAAAGCGAACAAGATTTTTAAAATATACAAGGCAAACAAAAATCTAAAAAAACTCAATCCAACTTGATCTTTGAATTTTAATTAAAAAGACTTGCGGTGTTAAAAAGGATAATCTGATCGCTCAAGAATTTCCTAAACAAACATGATTAACACGATTGATGAAAAGAGTTGTATCAAAAAAGAGGAATACAATGGTGGAGAATAGCGGGATCGAACCGCTGACCTCCTGCGTGCAAAGCAGGCGCTCTCCCAGCTGAGCTAATTCCCCAAAGATGGTAAAAAAATGGTGGGCTTAGGAGGAGTTGAACCTCCGACCTCACCCTTATCAGGGGTGCGCTCTAACCACCTGAGCTATAAGCCCTTAAAGTCAATAAAGACGAAATTATAGATTAAATTTTCTTAAGAAATCCTTAAATGATAAATGGGATTAAGATGTTATAATAGTTGTTATTTTTTCATTTTAAAAGGGGTTTTATGGCATTATTACTCACAGGAGCGTGCGGTTATATAGGCTCGCATACCGCAAGGGCGTTTTTAGAAAAAACCACAGAAAATATCATTATTGTAGATGACTTAAGCACCGGTTTTTTAGAGCATATCAAAGCGTTAGAGCGTTACTACCCTAATAGAGTTGCGTTTATTCAAGCGAATTTGAATGAAACGCACAAATTAGACGCGTTTTTGAATAAGCAGCAGCTAAAAGACCCCATTGAAGCCATCTTGCATTTTGGGGCTAAAATTTCAGTAGAAGAATCCATGCGCTTGCCTTTAGAATACTACACCAACAACACGCTCAACACTTTAGGGCTTGTCAAACTTTGCTTAAAACATGCAATCAAGCGTTTTATTTTTTCTTCCACGGCCGTGGTTTATGGCGAGTCTGATTCCAGCTTGAGTGAAGAAAGCCCCTTAAACCCCATTAATCCTTATGGAGCGTCTAAAATGATGAGCGAAAGGATTTTGTTAGACGCTTCTAAAGTAGCGGATTTTAAATGCGTTATTTTGTGCTATTTCAATGTGGCTGGGGCATGCATGCAAAATGATTATTCCACGCCTTACACTTTGGGGCAACGCACGCTTAACGCCACGCATTTGATCAAAATTGCATGCGAATGTGCGGTGGGGAAAAGGAAAAAAATGGGGATTTTTGGCACTAATTACCCCACTAGAGATGGCACTTGCATTAGGGATTATATCCATGTAGATGATTTGGCTAACGCGCATTTAGCGAGCTATCAAACCCTTTTAGAAAAAAATAAGAGCGAGATCTATAATGTCGGCTACAATCAAGGCCATAGCGTGAAAGAAGTGATAGAAAAGGTCAAAGAAATCTCAAACAACGATTTTTTAGTGGAAATCTTAGACAAACGACAGGGCGATCCAGCAAGCCTTATTGCCAATAACGCTAAAATCTTACAAAACACCCCTTTCAAACCCCTTTATGACAACCTAGACACCATTATCAAAAGCGCTCTAGATTGGGAAGAACACCTTTTAAGATTTCAATAATACACCCTGTGCAAATACAAGCCATTAGCCATTATGGGCGTTCTTATAGTGGCTTTGAGGTTGTGGATTTGCATTTCAATTTCAGCGAGCGTGATTTTTTCTAAGGAGTATTGAACGCATGTTTGAATGATCAAACGCACGCTGGAGCGTAAAAACGCATCGCCAATGATTTTAAACACCACGCACTCATGCCCCATGATAAAGGCTGTATAAGCAAAAGCGTTAAAAATGATGCGATTAGGATTGGTTGTAGCCCCACCTTCTTTTTTAAACAAAGAAAAATCATGCTTGCCTGTGAATTGCTTTAAAGCGCTGTTTAACGCATCTAGTGAGCCATAATCCCCACAAGCGATATAAGGCGCTAGAAAAGGCGTTTTTAAATTCTTCGTCAAAAGGTAACGATACGCTCTTTTTCGAGCGTCAAAACGCGCATGAAAGTTTTTTTCTTCTAGCTTTTTTAAGACAATGTGTGGGGCGAGTTTGGGGGCTAGATAATGAAATAATTTATCAGCATTCCAGTGTTTTGGAGCGTGAAAAGACAGCGTCTGATTGTTCGCATGCACGCCTTTATCCGTGCGCCCAGCCGCAACCACAACGCTTTTAATCCCTAACGCGTTTAAAGCGCTTTCTATTTTGTCTTGCACGCCAAGTTTGTTAGGCTGTTTGGCATAGCCTAAAAAATACGCCCCATCATAAGCGATAGTAGCCTTAAAACAACGCATTTAATAACGCTTTAAAATGAATTTTCTAAACAACAAATAAGAGCCAAACGCCCAAATAAAGGGGAAGAAAAAGGTCATCAAAAACAAATCCGTAGAAATCACATGCACCATTAAAAAATAAACCCCAACCGCTCCAAGGACATAAAAATAACTCCAATTCGTTTTGAATCGCGGGTTAGCGATGCCAAATAAGGGGATCAAAAACACGCTCGCTAAAGGGAATAAGGAAACTAAAATCGCTTGAGAAAAACGGCGTTTTTGATTTTTATTAGCGTTTTTACCAAAGGCTTTTTTCCAATAACCTAAATAATCCGTGCCTTGCAAATAAGCCGCATCATTAGAATTGAAAGACTTGAGCTTGTTGCGCAAATGCAATTATTTCAAAATCAACTTTACGCATTTTATCGCCTTGAGTGAAATACGCATGCCCTTTGTATAAATTCAATTCAAACACGCCGTTTTGATTGTTGATATTGCCTTTTTGAGCCAAAATAAAGCTTTCTTGAGAGAGGCTTTTATTGGAAAAAAGCACTAAATTATCATAGGAATTGTTTTCAGCCTTATCCACATACACGAGCCAATCGCCTAATTTTTGCCCGAATTCACCCGCTCTGATGTTAATATCAATCTTGTCTTTTTTTTGACGCAAAAACCCGTAATAAGCGCTCTTAGAAGTGGGGATTAAAATAAGCGAAAACACCAATAAAATCGCGCTCACTAACAAACTTAAAGGCACAAACGCTTTAGTCATTGTTTTAGGCGAAACCCCTAAAGAGAAAAACACTAACAATTCATGGTCATAGCTAAGCCTTGAAAGCCCCAAAGCGCAAGCCGCAAAAAAAGTGATCGGCAAAATAAAAAAAATGGTTCCTGGCAAGGAATACAAAAAGAGTTGCACTAGATCTAAAAAGCTCACTTTAATCACGAGCGTTACGCTTGCGATACTGATTAATAACACAATGGAAGAGATAAAAAACAGCACTAAAAAGAAAGAGAAAAAGACTTGCGAAACCGCCATGAAAAGATAGTGTTTGATCATGCCTTAATCTTTATTGCACCCCATCTACAACAGGCACAAACGAGCATTTTTCTAGCACTTTTTGGACGCGCAAGGCGTTATTTTGCTTCACAAAGCGTTTGATGACTTGCTCGTTGTTTTCTTGAATGGGCGCAACTAATATCCCGCCTTCTTCAAGCTGATCAATAAGCGCTTGGGGGATATTTTTAGCGCAAGCAGAGAATAAAATCCTATCATAGGGGGCGTATTGATCCCAGCCCTTGTTCCCATCAGCGAATTTAACATGAACGTTGTCTAAACCGAGATTTTTAAGGCGCAAACGCGCTTCTAAATACAGGCTTTCAATCCTTTCAACGCTAAAAACGCGCCTGAAAATTTGAGACAGCACCGCCGCTTGATAGCCGCTCCCGCAGCCAATTTCTAGCACGCTATCCACATGATCGATTTCTAAATATTGCGTCATTTTGGCCACGGTTAGGGGCGAAGAAATGTATTGTTGTGCTTGCATAGAAAGGGCGTTTAAAGTGTAGGCAAAATGCTTGAAAGGGGCTGGCACAAAAACCTCCCTTTCAATGCTCTCCATAGCTTTCCTCACTTTGGGGTGCAAACTGAAACGCTTATGGATTTCTTCACACATCAAATGGTTTTTGATACTATTCAAACAAGCCCCTTAAAAATCATCAAAACTCACGCTCCCTTTGGCGTAATTGCTCACCCTAGCTTCAAAGAAATTAGAGCGTTGCTCATTGAAACTTGAAAAGCTCTCTACCCATTTAATGGGGTGCTGGACGCCATAAACTTTAGCGATACCCACCTTACTCAAACGGCTATCCGCTAAAAACTGGATGTATTGCTCAATCAGGCTTGAAGTGAGCCCTAAAATCTTGCCTTGCGTGATATAATCCCCACAAAGCTTCAATTTCTACCGCTTTTTTTAAACATCTCTATGACCTCATTAATCAATTGTGGCGTGAATAGATCCGCTCTTTCATTCCTTAAAGCGTTGATCATGTTTTGGAATAAAATCAAATGCGTTACCTCATCTCTTTGGATAAAACGAATCATTTGCGCTGATCCTAGCATTTTACCGCTCCTAGCCAGAGTGTAAAAATAGCTAAACCCGCTATAAAAATAAATCCCCTCTAAAATCTGGTTCGCAAAAAGCGCTTTGAGGATGTTTTCTTCTGTGGGGTTTTTGGCTAATTCCATATACACTTGCGCGATATAGTCGTTCTTGCTTTTTAATTGCATATCGTTACGCCACATGTCATAAATTTCTTCAGTATTCGCGCTAATGCTTTCTACCATCACCGCATACGCATGGCTGTGTAAGGCTTCTTCATAAGCTTGACGCACCAAACACAAATTGATTTCGGGACTGGTGATAAAGGGATTGACATTGTCAATTAAATTATTGGTTTGCAAGCTATCCATAAAAATGAGTTGCGCTAAAGCTCTGTCATAGCCGATCTTTTCTTCTGCGCTTAATTTTAAATAATCTCTTTTGTCATCGTTCATGCTCACTTCTTCAGCAAACCAGGTGTTAGCGAGCATCGTTTTCCACAAATGATCCGCCCATTGATACTTGATTTTATTCAAATCAAACATGCTTGTAGGATTACCCCCAAAAATCTTTCTTTCATTCACACTTTCTGTAGAATCGGGGTTGTAAATTTTCTTGCGTGAAACTTCCATTGTGTTCCTTAATTTCCTTAAAACTATCTCAATGATTATAGTCTCGTTAGAATACCTTAAAAGAATTTAAAACCCCCTAAAAGCCAGAAAAAACTCCAAATTTTAAAAACTTCAATTTTTCAGTATTTTTAAAGGATTAAACAGCTAAAATACTGCTTCTTTATTTTCTACTCTTATGCGCATGCGATGGCGTGCGGTGTGCGGAAGTGGCGAAATTGGTAGGACGCACTAGACTTAGGATCTAGCGCCGCAAGGCATGAAGCGTCCGATTCCTTCTTCCGCACCATTCTTAATGATTAAGATTTGAAGCCCTAAATGGAACTCATTCTATTAAAACCCTCAAAAGTTTTTAAAACGCCATGAGCGATGTTTTGAACGCTCTCTAAATTTAAATTCGCATGACAAGGCAAGGAAATTTCAGCGTTATAAAAATCTTTCTGCGCTTTTTAATGGGGCGGTGTTGAAGAGTTGTTGGTACAACTGGTATTGGTAAATGGGCTTGTAATGCACTTGGGCTAAAATGCCAAGCTTGTGCAAATTTTCTAAAATGGATCTTTTAAATGTAAAAAATTTTTGGCGCATTAAAATAGGGTAAAGGTGGTTAGAGCTTTGATGTTTTAACAAGGGGTGTAAAGGGGTGAAATAAGGGTTATCTTTAAAAATCTTGTCATAAACTAGAGCGATTTCTTCTCTTTTTTGCATTAAAAGGGGGGCTTTTTTAAGCTGGCTCAAACCCAAAGCGCTTTGGATTTCATTCAAGCGGAAGTTATGCCCTATGCTTTTGACTTCGCCTTCAAAAAATCTTTTTTGAGCATGCCATGAGAGCGAAACAATTTCATTTTTTCATACAATTCGCTATTATTAGTAACGACCGCTCCCCCTCAGCCGTAGTGATAGGCTTAATGGCATGGAAACTAAACACGCTCGCTAACGCAAAGCCTCCTACTTTTTTGTTTTGATATTCGCTCCCTAGAGCATGCGAGCTGTCAGAAAGAAAACTCAAAGAATGTTTTTTGCAAAGCTTTTGAATGCTTTCTATTTCCACGCTCTTACCGGCATAATCCACGCTCACTATGGCTTTGGTTTTTTTAGTAATGAGCTTTTCTAGGGCTAATTCATCTATATTGCCATCGTCTTTGACTTCAGCAAATACGGGTGTATAGCCGCTTTCAAGAGCATGTTAGCCGTCGCTACAAAGCTTATAGGGGTGGTGATTATTTCATTACAATGAGCACTAAATCCGCTAAAATTCCTATAAAGCGTTAAAAGGGCTGAAGTCGCACTGTTAAACACTAACGCATGCTTAACGCCCAAAAATTCGCACAAAGCTTCTTCAAATAACAGAGAGCGTTTGCCTTGCGTGAGCTGTTTGGAATTTAAAACCTCTAAAACGGCCTTTTTATCTTCTTCATCCAAACAAGGCTCGCTATAAGCAAACTCTTTCAAGCGAGCAAGTCTTGCAAGCGAGATGGGGTGATCTTGCTTGTGTCATGGACATCTTGGAATTTTTGAGCGTTCAGTCTTGTTTTATCTAAGGTGTTGTATTCCTTGTTCAAATGATTCGTTTCAGCGAGTTGTTTTTTCCACTGGTGCAAAGAGTTTTGAATGCTTTCTTTCTCACTTTCTAATGATTTTGAAAATTTCTCCAAAGCTTTAGGGTCATCAATATCAATATTGCTAGGGAGTTTCAAACTATCATTGCCTGATTTTTGGTTGAAAGAATCAATCGCTTTATCCAAACGGCTTTTAAAATGCTCAAAATCGCTTCGATCTTTTTCATTGTTATGAGCGTAAGATTTAGAAATCCCCACCAACTCTTTAGCGTCTTTATCCATGCCTTTTAAGCTTTTGAGACGGCTTTCCAAATCCCCTATGGCTAGGTTATCCTGCTTAGCTTGTTTGGCCAATTTGATCTTTTCATCATTCTCTGAAAGATTTTGAATTTCCTTATTTTCTTCTTTTCTTGCGTGCGGACTAACCCTTTGGGTATGGTAATCCCTCATCATCAAAGACGGGTTATAATGATTTGAAATCTTAGACATCTTATCCTCCACTTCATTTTATTTCTTAAAGATAAGATAAGCAAACTTTATTCCTAAAAACATTTTGATCCGCTCAATTCTATCTAAAAAATATTAATCTAATTCTAAAATTCTCTCTAACTCTTTGATGAGGTTTGTAATTTCTTTCAGTTCTTTAAGATTGAGAGTGAGCTTATCATTGACTTGATTATCAGGATTCATTGGTACCAATTGCTTTTTAAATTCATTTTGTTTCATAAAGTATTTTCTTTCTCTATGAATGTAATGGATTTCATCCTTTTTAAAAATTCTATAAAGCAATTGGTCTTCGCACACTCCTAAGCAAATCAAAAAATCATAGTTGTATCGTGGGTTTATACCATTGAACTAAAAAAGTGTTGTTAGTTCTGCCTTTTTGCGCTGTTTTAACTTCAAAGGATACACTGCTTTTTGTCATAATATCGTATTCATCATGAATAATGCCATCATTGATCACTTCATCTATAGCGTTAAGCACGCTTTTTAAAAACTTCTTCGCCAATCTGCCCTATAGCGTTGGCTTCAAAATCTCTAATTTTTGAAAAAATAGCGTTGTAATCTTGCCCTAAATTCAATTCTCTATGTTTTTTTCAATAATTTTTAAAAAAGTTTGTTCTAAGTCCATCAATTATCCTTTAAGCTATCCAAATGATCATGTAGGGCTTGAAAAATATGACTTTTGCCTAAATGATAGCAAGAATTAGTCGCTAAACTTGCGTATTTTGTCCAATCAATTTCTTTGAATAGTTTTTTTAATTTAGCGTTTAAAACCTTGTCAGCGCTAGTGAATACCACAGCAATACCAGATTGATACTTAACTTCCTCAAAGTTCTCTACAATTTGTGTGCTTTTATAAAAAGTTGATGAGAATGTAAAAAGACGCTTTTTGATTAAAAATCCACTCTTTACCGCATTCTCTGTTTTTAGCCAATGAAACCGTGAAAACCTTGATATATTCGCTAAAGGGTTCTTTATGGCGATTCTTATACCAAGAAAATTCACTTTTTTTATTTTGATACTTTTTGCTCCAAATTTGAAACACGCAATGCACATCCACTTCTTTATTTTTAAAATCTATAAACGCATTTTTTTCTAAGCGTTCGCTATAAAGCAGATTTAAACCTTTCACACGATACTTAATAGAGCCTTTTCCTTGACTTTCAAAGAACATGGGTAGGATAAAACACACAAAATCACAATTTCTAGCATGGTTGATAAATTCTAACGCCATAACCCCACGATGCCCAAAAGGAGGGTTGCCCAAGCAAATCACTTTTTGATGCGTTACTGCGCATCAAAAAGTGATTTGCTTGGGCAGCCCTCCTTTTGGGCATCGTGGGTTATGGCGTTAGAATTTATCAACCATGCTAGAAATTGTGATTTTTGTTTTATCCTACCCATGTTCTTTGAAAAGTAAGGAAAAGGCTCTATTAAGTATCGTGTGAAAGGTTTAAATCTGCTTTATAGCGAACGCTTAGAAAAAAATGCGTTTATAGATTTTAAAAATAAAGAAGTGGATGTGCATTGCGTGTTTCAAATTTGGAGCAAAAGTATCAAAATAAAAAAAGTGAATTTTCTTGGTATAAGAATCGCCATAAAGAACCCTTTAGCGAATATATCAAGGTTTTCACGGTTTCATTGGCTAAAAACAGAGAATGCGGTAAAGAGTGGATTTTTAATCAAAAAGCGTCTTTTTACATTTCATCAACTTTTTATAAAGCAACACAAATTGTAGAGAACTTTGAGGAAGTTAAGTATCAATCTGGTATTGCTGTGGTATTCACTAGCGCTGACAAGGTTTTAAACGCTAAATTAAAAAAACTATTCAAAGAAATTGATTGGACAAAATACGCAAGTTTAGCGACTAATTCTTGCTATCATTTAGGCAAAAGTCATATTTTTCAAGCCCTACATGATCATTTGGATAGCTTAAAGGATAATTGATGGACTTAGAACAAACTTTTTTAAAAATTATTGAAAAAAAACATAGAGAATTGAATTTAGGGCAAGATTACAACGCTATTTTTTCAAAAATTAGAGATTTTGAAGCCAACGCTATAGGGCAGATTGGCGAAGAAGTTTTTAAAAAGCGTGCTTAACGCTATAGATGAAGTGATCAATGATGGCATTATTCATGATGAATACGATATTATGACAAAAAGCAGTGTATCCTTTGAAGTTAAAACAGCGCAAAAAGGCAGAACTAACAACACTTTTTTAGTTCAATGGTATAAACCCACGATACAACTATGATTTTTTGATTTGCTTAGGAGTGTGCGAAGACCAATTGCTTTATAGAATTTTTAAAAAGGATGAAATCCATTACATTCATAGAGAAAGAAAATACTTTATGAAACAAAATGAATTTAAAAAGCAATTGGTACCAATGAATCCTGATAATCAAGTCAATGATAAGCTCACTCTCAATCTTAAAGAACTGAAAGAAATTACAAACCTCATCAAAGAGTTAGAGAGAATTTTAGAATTAGATTAATATTTTTTAGATAGAATTGAGCGGATCAAAATGTTTTTAGGAATAAAGTTTGCTTATCTTATCTTTAAGAAATAAAATGAAGTGGAGGATAAGATGTCTAAGATTTCAAATCATTATAACCCGTCTTTGATGATGAGGGATTACCATACCCAAAGGGTTAGTCCGCACGCAAGAAAAGAAAGAAAATAAGGAAATTCAAAATCTTTCAGAGAATGATGAAAAGATCAAATTGGCCAAACAAGCTAAGCAGGATAACCTAGCCATAGGGGATTTGGAAAGCCGTCTCAAAAGCTTAAAAGGCATGGATAAAGACGCTAAAGAGTTGGTGGGGATTTCTAAATCTTACGCTCATAACAATGAAAAAGATCGAAGCGATTTTGAGCATTTTAAAAGCCGTTTGGATAAAGCGATTGATTCTTTCAACCAAAAATCAGGCAATGATAGTTTGAAACTCCCTAGCAATATTGATATTGATGACCCTAAAGCTTTGGAGAAATTTTCAAAATCATTAGAAAGTGAGAAAGAAAGCATTCAAAACTCTTTGCACCAGTGGAAAAAACAACTCGCTGAAACGAATCATTTGAACAAGGAATACAACACCTTAGATAAAACAAGACTGAACGCTCAAAAATTCCAAGATGTCCATGACACAAGCAAGATCACCCCATCTCGCTTGCAAGACTTGCTCGCTTGAAAGAGTTTGCTTATAGCGAGCCTTGTTTGGATGAAGAAGATAAAAAGGCCGTTTTAGAGGTTTTAAATTCCAAACAGCTCACGCAAGGCAAACGCTCTCTGTTATTTGAAGAAGCTTTGTGCGAATTTTTGGGCGTTAAGCATGCGTTAGTGTTTAACAGTGCGACTTCAGCCCTTTTAACGCTTTATAGGAATTTTAGCGGATTTAGTGCTCATTGTAATGAAATAATCACCACCCCTATAAGCTTTGTAGCGACGGCTAACATGCTCTTAGAAAGCGGCTATACACCCGTATTTGCTGAAGTCAAAGACGATGGCAATATAGATGAATTAGCCCTAGAAAAGCTCATTACTAAAAAAACCAAAGCCATAGTGAGCGTGGATTATGCCGGTAAGAGCGTGGAAATAGAAAGCATTCAAAAGCTTTGCAAAAAACATTCTTTGAGTTTTCTTTCTGACAGCTCGCATGCTCTAGGGAGCGAATATCAAAACAAAAAAGTAGGAGGCTTTGCGTTAGCGAGCGTGTTTAGTTTCCATGCCATTAAGCCTATCACTACGGCTGAGGGGGGAGCGGTCGTTACTAATAATAGCGAATTGTATGAAAAAATGAAATTGTTTCGCTCTCATGGCATGCTCAAAAAAGATTTTTTTGAAGGCGAAGTCAAAAGCATAGGGCATAACTTCCGCTTGAATGAAATCCAAAGCGCTTTGGGTTTGAGCCAGCTTAAAAAAGCCCCCCTTTTAATGCAAAAAGAGAAGAAATCGCTCTAGTTTATGACAAGATTTTTAAAGATAACCCTTATTTCACCCCTTTACACCCCTTGTTAAAACATCAAAGCTCTAACCACCTTTACCCTATTTTAATGCGCCAAAAATTTTTTACATTTAAAAGATCCATTTTAGAAAATTTGCACAAGCTTGGCATTTTAGCCCAAGTGCATTACAAGCCCATTTACCAATACCAGTTGTACCAACAACTCTTCAACACCGCCCCATTAAAAAGCGCAGAAGATTTTTATAACGCTGAAATTTCCTTGCCTTGTCATGCGAATTTAAATTTAGAGAGCGTTCAAAACATCGCTCATGGCGTTTTAAAAACTTTTGAGGGTTTTAATAGAATGAGTTCCATTTAGGGCTTCAAATCTTAATCATTAAGAATGGTGCGGAAGAAAGGAATCGAACCTTCATGCCTTGCGGCGCTAGATCCTAAGTCTAGTGCGTCTACCAATTTCGCCACTTCCGCACACCGCACGCCATCGCATGCGCATAAGAGTAGAAAATAAAGAAGCAGTATTTTAGCTGTTTAATCCTTTAAAAATACTGAAAAATTGAAGTTTTTTAAAATTTGGAGTTTTTTCTGGCTTTTAGGGGGTTTTAAATTCTTTTAAGGTATTCTAACGAGACTATAATCATTGAGATAGTTTTAAGGAAATTAAGGAACACAATGGAAGTTTCACGCAAGAAAATTTACAACCCCGATTCTACAGAAAGTGTGAATGAAAGAAAGATTTTTGGGGGTAATCCTACAAGCATGTTTGATTTGAATAAAATCAAGTATCAATGGGCGGATCATTTGTGGAAAACGATGCTCGCTAACACCTGGTTTGCTGAAGAAGTGAGCATGAACGATGACAAAAGAGATTATTTAAAATTAAGCGCAGAAGAAAAGATCGGCTATGACAGAGCTTTAGCGCAACTCATTTTTATGGATAGCTTACAAACCAATAATTTAATTGACAATGTCAATCCCTTTATCACCAGTCCCGAAATCAATTTGTGTTTGGTGCGTCAAGCTTATGAAGAAGCCTTACACAGCCATGCGTATGCGGTGATGGTAGAAAGCATTAGCGCGAATACTGAAGAAATTTATGACATGTGGCGTAACGATATGCAATTAAAAAGCAAGAACGACTATATCGCGCAAGTGTATATGGAATTAGCCAAAAACCCCACAGAAGAAAACATCCTCAAAGCGCTTTTTGCGAACCAGATTTTAGAGGGGATTTATTTTTATAGCGGGTTTAGCTATTTTTACACTCTGGCTAGGAGCGGTAAAATGCTAGGATCAGCGCAAATGATTCGTTTTATCCAAAGAGATGAGGTAACGCATTTGATTTTATTCCAAAACATGATCAACGCTTTAAGGAATGAAAGAGCGGATCTATTCACGCCACAATTGATTAATGAGGTCATAGAGATGTTTAAAAAAGCGGTAGAAATTGAAGCTTTGTGGGGGGATTATATCACGCAAGGCAAGATTTTAGGGCTCACTTCAAGCCTGATTGAGCAATACATCCAGTTTTTAGCGGATAGCCGTTTGAGTAAGGTGGGTATCGCTAAAGTTTATGGCGTCCAGCACCCCATTAAATGGGTAGAGAGCTTTTCAAGTTTCAATGAGCAACGCTCTAATTTCTTTGAAGCTAGGGTGAGCAATTACGCCAAAGGGAGCGTGAGTTTTGATGATTTTTAAGGGGCTTGTTTGAATAGTATCAAAAACCATTTGATGTGTGAAGAAATCCATAAGCGTTTCAGTTTGCACCCCAAAGTGAGGAAAGCTATGGAGAGCATTGAAAGGGAGGTTTTTGTGCCAGCCCCTTTCAAGCATTTTGCCTACACTTTAAACGCCCTTTCTATGCAAGCACAACAATACATTTCTTCGCCCCTAACCGTGGCCAAAATGACGCAATATTTAGAAATCGATCATGTGGATAGCGTGCTAGAAATTGGCTGCGGGAGCGGCTATCAAGCGGCGAGTGCTGTCTCAAATTTTCAGGCGCGTTTTTAGCGTTGAAAGGATTGAAAGCCTGTATTTAGAAGCGCTGTTTGCGCCTTAAAAATCTCGGTTTAGACAACGCTCATGTTAAATTCGCTGATGGGAACAAGGGCTGGGATCAATACGCCCCCTATGATAGGATTTTATTCTCTGCTTGCGCTAAAAATATCCCCCAAGCGCTTATTGATCAGCTTGAAGAAGCGCGGGATATTAGTTGCGCCCATTCAAGAAAACAACGAGCAAGTCATCAAACGCTTTGTGAAGCAAAATAACGCCTTGCGCGTCCAAAAAGTGCTAGAAAAATGCTCGTTTGTGCCTGTTGTAGATGGGGTGCAATAAAGATTAAGGCATGATCAAACACTATCTTTTCATGGCGGTTTCGCAAGTCTTTTTCTCTTTCTTTTTAGTGCTGTTTTTTATCTCTTCCATTGTGTTATTAATCAGTATCGCAAGCGTAACGCTCGTGATTAAAGTGAGCTTTTTAGATCTAGTGCAACTCTTTTTGTATTCCTTGCCAGGAACCATTTTTTTTATTTTGCCGATCACTTTTTTTGCGGCTTGCGCTTTGGGGCTTTCAAGGCTTAGCTATGACCATGAATTGTTAGTGTTTTTCTCTTTAGGGGTTTCGCCTAAAACAATGACTAAAGCGTTTGTGCCTTTAAGTTTGTTAGTGAGCGCGATTTTATTGGTGTTTTCGCTTATTTTAATCCCCACTTCTAAGAGCGCTTATTACGGGTTTTTGCGTCAAAAAAAGACAAGATTGATATTAACATCAGAGCGGGTGAATTCGGGCAAAAATTAGGCGATTGGCTCGTGTATGTGGATAAGGCTGAAAACAATTCCTATGATAATTTAGTGCTTTTTTCCAATAAAAGCCTCTCTCAAGAAAGCTTTATTTTGGCTCAAAAAGGCAATATCAACAATCAAAACGGCGTGTTTGAATTGAATTTATACAAAGGGCATGCGTATTTCACTCAAGGCGATAAAATGCGTAAAGTTGATTTTGAAGAATTGCATTTGCGCCAACAAGCTCAAGTCTTTCAATTCTAATGATGCGGCTTATTTGCAAGGCACGGATTATTTAGGTTATTGGAAAAAAGCCTTTGGTAAAAACGCTAATAAAAATCAAAAACGCCGTTTTTCTCAAGCGATTTTAGTTTCCTTATTCCCTTTAGCGAGCGTGTTTTTGATCCCCTTATTTGGCATCGCTAACCCGCGATTCAAAACGAATTGGAGTTATTTTTATGTCCTTGGAGCGGTTGGGGTTTATTTTTTAATGGTGCATCGTGATTTCTACGGATTTGTTTTTGATGACCTTTTTCTTCCCCTTTATTTGGGCGTTTGGCTCTTATTTGTTGTTTAGAAAATTCATTTTAAAGCGTTATTAAATGCGTTGTTTTAAGGCTACTATCGCTTATGATGGGGCGTATTTTTTAGGCTATGCCAAACAGCCTAACAAACTTGGCGGTGCAAGACAAAATAGAAAGCGCTTTAAACGCGTTAGGGATTAAAAGCGTTGTGGTTGCGGCTGGGCGCACGGATAAAGGCGTATGCGAACAATCAGACGCTGTCTTTTCACGCTCCAAAACACTGGAATGCTGATAAATTATTTCATTATCTAGCCCCCCAAACTCGCCCCACACATTGTCTTAAAAAAGCTAGAAAAAAAAAAACTTTCATGCAGCGTTTTGACGCTCGAAAAAGAGC
>JBLDXK010000011.1:0-10925 GCA_047430845.1 Helicobacter pylori
AGAGTGCTCTTTTTAAATTCTTCAGCGCCTCCCCACCAATTCGCCACAGCGATTTTTAGGGGGGGGGGGGGGGGGGAGATTTAAAAGTAATTTTTTTTTAATTGGAGCGCTTCCTATAAAGGCGTCTAGTAAGGGTTGGAACATGATTATCCTTTAAACCAATTTAGGCAAACTCAAATGGCGTTTGAAATACGCCAAGATCACAAGAATAAAAGGTATCGCTACCAAAAAGTATAAAAAAGTAGGGATCGGCAAGGGATCGCCTGCGGCATAGCTGTGCAAGCCAGAAAGGTAGTAATTCACGCCAAAATAAGTCATTAAAACCGAATAAAACCCTAGCGCGCTGCTGCTCGCTAAAATAAAGGGCCAATTTTGAGAGCCTAAAAAACGCAAATGCAAGATCAAGGCATAGACGCAAATAGAAATCAACGCCCAAGTTTCTTTAGGGTCCCACCCCCAATAGCGCCCCCAAGATTCGTTCGCCCACACCCCGCCTAAGAAATTCCCGGCTGTGAGCATGAACAAGCCTAAAATCATGCTCATTTCATTGATAGCGCTAATGGAAAGAATGGTTTTGTCCAAATTGAAACGCCCTTGTTTGCGCAAAATAAACAAAACCAAACTTAAAATCCCTAGCACAAAACACAAGCCCAAAAAGCCATAACTAGCGGTGATGATAGAGACATGGATATTGAGCCAATAGGATTTCAATACCGGCACTAAAGGGCTGATTTGAGGGTCCATAAAGCCTAAATGAGCCACAAAGAGCGCGATACCGGCTAAAAAGCTAGAAGCCGATAGCGCGAGTTTGGAGCGTAAAACAAACCCTGCGATAGCAGAAGCCCATGCGATATAAAGCATGGACTCATAAGCGTTGCTCCAAGGCGAATGCCCGCTCACATACCAACGCAAGATTAGCCCCACAGAATGAGCGATCGCACAAAGCAAGATAGCCATATAAAGGATTTTAGTGAGCCAAATATTTGGAATCGTGTTTTTAACCAGAGAGGTGATCACAACGATAAAAAGCAATAACCCAAGAAAGATATAAGGCAAGGTCAGGCTGTTAAAAAAATTGGTGTGGTTTAAAAAAATTTCAGAATCCACTTTTGAAGAGGATAAATAGAGGTTTTTAGCATGCTCTTTTTGGTAAATGCTTAAATCTTTTAGGGTTTTTCCTACTTTATCCCATTGATTGGTTTTCAAAGCGTCATCAAACCCGCCAAAAATATTTTTTAAAAACTCCGTTGCCACGCTTGAAATTTCTTTATTGGGGCTGTTGATCGCTTCAATGGGCGAGAGCCAAGCGGTGGTTTTATCGCTAGGGAAAATGCGTAAAAATTGAGCGCTAAAAAGCGTATAGACTAAGTTGATCCGTTCATCTACTTTTAAGACATCTTTATCCAACTCGTTGCGGCGCATTAGGGGATTTTTGATTGGCTTCTTCAACCAAATTTTTTAATTTATACCCACGGCTATCAAACGCATCTCTAAAAGCGATACGGCTTTCGTCTAAAGGCGTGCCGATAAGCTTTCTTAAGGCTTTATTGGAAGTGTAAATCATCTTAATACTGCGCCAATCGTTAGGGAAAAACATGATCCCTAAAAGCACCTGCATGGCGTTTAGCCCTTGAAAATCATCTTTTCTTAAAATCTTATGGATGTATTCAATGCTGATGGTATCAAGGGGTTTGATACGCCCGTCAAAATCCTGGACTTGAAGCCTTTGAAAGGCTTTTAAGTGGTCTTTGGAATACTCTCTTAAACGTTTCAAACGCTCTAAAATCGCACTTTTAGAATCTTCTTTATTGGCGGGATTTTCTACGCTTTGTCGCTCAATTTTAGCGCTTTTGCCCCCATGCATGTCAATTTGGCGCTTCATTGGCGAACGAAGAAGTAAAAGGGCTGATTAGAATTAAAGCGAATAAGAAAGTAGCAGCTTGTTGGGATTTTAAAAAGCGTGAAAGCTTTAAAAAACGCCCGTTTTTATCCAAAAGCAACCACAAAGCCCCCAAAATAAGCATCGCATACCCTAAATAAGTGGGGATTTTACCCGGGTCTTTATTGACAGAAAGGATCGTGCCTTTTTCATCCATGTCATAAGAAGATTGGAAAAAGCGATAACGCTTCATAATCTAAAACATGGTTCATGAAAATCCTATAAGGTTTGATTAAGGTGTTATCCAATTTCAACACTTCCACTTCTGAAGCGTAAGATGAAGGACTCATAGAGCCAGCGTAGCGCTCTAATTCAAAACGCTTCAGTTTGATTTGAAAGGGCAGTTCAATGTAAGCGGATCCAAAACTTAAAGAGAGCTTGTCGTCTTTAAACATCTCGCTTTCCTCTACGCCTTCATTCCTGTTGGTTTTAATGAGGTTGAATTTGCGGCTCACGCCGTTATAAGTCGCTTTCAACACTAAAATGGTGGCGTCATCTTTTTTAATGGCGTTTTGCTTGTAGATCTCTAAAGGTTCTAAAATTAAAGGCTTGTGATCTAAAGTGGCATGAATGGGTCTTAATCGTTTGGAATAATAAAAGGTTAAAGGCGTTTTTAAAGAAAGTTTGGTGGTGTCATTAAGAGTGATATTAAGGTAAGTGTCCGCGCTTTCAAAAGAGCTTTGCGCGCTATTTTCTCGCACATGCATAAGGCCTTCTATACCAAAAAAGCGCGTGATCGCTGCCCCTAAAATGATGAAAATCAAGGAGCTGTGGAAAAAAAGGCTCGCATACCTTTTGCGCTCTAAAGCTTTAGATTTAATGAATGTGCCTATTAAAACCACCAACAAATACGCATGCAAGAAATTAAACCAAGGGGTGTTATACACAATAGCCTTACTCGCGCTCGTGCCGTAATCGTTTTCTATAAAAGTGGCTATTGCGCACGCTAAGGCATAGAGCGCGATTAAAGGGATAGCGACCCAAAAAGAAGCCAGCAAAAAAGAAAGCAGGCTTTTGAGATTCTTCATTAGACTTTCCTAGCTGGATTTGTTTTTAGAAAGGTTGGTTTTATACTTGATGTAAGCCTTTAATTTTTTAGTGAGATCCTCATCGTTTTTCGTGTCTTGATACTTCCCATCGCCGATAAATTCTAACACCGCTAAAAATTGCGTAGAGGGCATATAGCCGGGCAATTCATAGATGGTTTTGCCGGTTTTATCGGATAAAACAATCGTAGGGGTGGATTGGACGGCATAAATTTGCGCTAATTCTTCGGTGGACATTTTGATTTCTTTTTCATCATTTTTATCCTTATCGCCGACTTTAAAATCATGCTCTTTAGAGTAGCTGATATTGACATAGTAAGCGCTAAAATGATCTTTAATGTAGTTGCGCAATTCTTTGACATTTTTGAGATCTTTTTTAAGCCTTTCGCAATAGAAACAACCATTACGGCCAAAAACTAAAAGCATGTATTTATCGTTAGGGCTAATGGACTTATTGTCTGAAAAAACATCTTCTAAACCGGCGTAACTCTTTTTGTCTATATTGTCTCGCTCATCGTTCAATTCTTTGGAGCTTTGAGAGCCGGAGCTTAAAAGATTTTCATCTAACTTTTCTTTATTGTTGGATTTGCAAGCGCTTAAAAACAGCGAAATCAATAGCAACACGCTTAAAAATTTCTTGGAAACATAAGAAAGTGAAAACATGTAATAACCTTTATTGTTTAATAGATTTGAAAACCCAGTATTTTACTATAATAATCGCTTTTTTATGCAGATTTCACTCACTTTTAAGGTTTTTCACTAATTCAATGATAAATTTTGCAAACTCTATGGAATCGTTTAAGCATGGGCAAACCAAATATTCTTTAATTGCTAAGCGCTCTGCCATCAAGCGGTATTGCATGTCTAATTCATAGAGTGTTTCAGAATTATCAATCGTGAAAGCTAAAGGGTAGATAATGATATTAGACTTGCGGTGTTTTTCTATCAATTCTTCAGTGCTTGGCTCTAGCCATTTCATAGGCCCTAGCTTGGATTGGTAAGAGAGTAAAACTTCTTTAAAAGAGATATTTTTTTGTTGCATCAACTCTTTTAGCAAGCTCACATGGTGTTCGCATTCTTGCTGGTAAGTATCGCCGGCATCAACAATGCTTTTAGGTAAGCCATGGACGGAAAAGATTAAGACAAAATCCTGGCTTTTGCGGTTGTTTAGGGCGCTTAAAATCGTGTTCAAAATGATTTCATTAAGCTTTTTGTCAGCATAAAAGCGTTCTATCACTCGCACTTTGGGGCGGAAAGTTTCTAAGGATTTTAGGGCGTTAAAAGCGTCATTGAAGCTAGAAAGGGTGGTCGTGCTAGAATATTGCGGATACATGGAAAAAAATACCAGGCTTTCTATTTCTTTTAAGGCTAAATCTTGCAAAACCATAGACGCATAAGGGGGGTATAACGCATCGCATAAGTGTAAAAACGAGAAGGATCCAATTCGTTCAAACGCTCTGTAAGGGCGAATGTGATAGGCGTTAAAGGGGATTTGCCTCCTAATTTTTCATAGATTTTTTTGGATTTTTCTATGCGGCTATTGACGATCATTTTACCCACCATTTTACGCATGAAATTATTTTTAATGGTAAGGATAAAGGGGTCATCAAACATGTTTTTTAAAAACACCCCCACTTCATAAAGGCTGTTAGGCCCTCCCATATTCAAAAGAACAACCGCTTCTTTGGGGGATTTTGTGGCGTTATTTTCTAAATTATTAAGCTTTTCATTGATCAAATTCATTAGCACATGCTAAAATAAAACGATTAATAAAAAATAAATCGTTAGAAAGAAGTTAATGTTAGAGATGAGTTTGCAAGCATTAAATACACAAGATTCTTCTGTGATGGCTCAATCCTTGCTTGTCCATGCCTTTTTTGCCGCTTTGCTTGCCCTAGCTTTTATGATCAATCTTTACACCCTTTTTAAAGAAAAGAATTTTATCCAATTGAACAAAAAAATCTATCTTGTCATGCCAGCGATTTACATTCTTTTAAGCATCGCTCTTTTGAGCGGGATTTTTATTTGGGCGATGCAACAATTTGAATTTTCTTTTAGCGCTGTTGTTATGCTTTTAGGGCTGTTGTTGATGCTGATAGCAGAGATCAAACGCCATAAAAGCGTGAAATTCGCTATCACTAAAAAAGAAAGGATGGAAGCGTATATTAAAAAGGCTAAAATCCTGTATTGTTTAGAAACGATTCTTATTGTTGTGTTAATGGGCCTTTGAATGCGTTTTGTCTACCACCCTTTAGCCAAAGAGCCTACTTTAAAAATAGAAGGCGAGAGTTACATCCATTTATACCGCTCAAGGCGTATCAAAAGCGCGAGTCGTTTGGATTTAAGGAATTTAAAAGACGGCTTTTTATACACCTATGAGCATGCAGAAATCGCTAAAAAACACGCCCTTTTAAGGCTAGTGGGCACGCGATTATTAGAGGTTATGGCTAGTAAAAAAACGCATTTGATCTTAAGCGTGATTGAAATCAAAAGCGTTGAAAAAATCCTACCCTTTTTAAATCAGTTAGGCGTGAGCAAGTTGAGTTTGTTCTATGCGGATTTTAGCCAACGCAATGAAAAGATAGACAGCGCCAAATTAGAGCGCTTTCAAAAGATTTTGATTCATTCTTGCGAGCAGTGCGGTAGGAGCGCTTTAATGGAATTGGAAGCGTTTTTAAACACCAAAGAAATGTTAAAAGCCTACCCAAAAGCGAGCGTTTTGGATTTTAACGGCGAAACCTTGCCCGCAAGTGCGAATTTTGAAAAGGGCGTTATCATAGGGCCTGAAGGGGGTTTTAGCGAACAAGAAAGAGAGCAGTTTAAAGAGCGTGAAATTTATCGCATCCCGTTAGATATGGTGCTAAAATCTGAGAGTGCATGCGTGTTTGTGGCGAGTATCGCACAAATTTAGGGGATTATTGGGGATTTTAGATCCTAGAAAATCCACCCGTAATTAAAAAACACTTTAAAATGACTGCCCTCCTCATTCAAAACAACAGAGTTCGCATAGATGCCATTATTAGAAGCGATCTTAATATCGTTTTGGATTAAAGGAACGCTAATGCCTACAGAATATTTAGAATGCTTGTAGCGGTAATTAAACCCGGTTACTATATCTAAATTACCGCTTCCTTTGACTTGATTGAAAACATAGTAGCTATTGTATAAGCCCCTTAATCCCCCAAACACCCCAAAAGAGGAAGCAAAAACTTTTTTAGTGGGATTGCCTTGCTTTTTATTAGCATAAGTGGTGATGAAATCAAACAACACATCCATTCCCCCACCATAGCTTAATTGTTGGATTTTTTCATCGTTAGCTTTGGCGTAATTGTATTTGATGATGCCGTAATAGGCTAACCCTATATAGTCGTTGAAATAATGTTGGTAGCCTATTTTAACATTGGCCCCCAAAATAGGGCTTCTAAAATTTTTACTTGAAGAGCGGTAAGTGGTGGTGGAAGTGGTGGAAAAATTTTGCACGATCGCGCTGACCATAGAGGTTATAAAATTTTGTGCATTCAACCCGGCGTTTAAATGGTTGGTTTGGCTGTTTAGATTAGCGAAATTGATGGGGAGGGCGTTTTGATTGATGAGCTGTTGCCAAACAGCGGTAGTAACCCCTATAAGCCCAGCGGGGACTTGAGCGCAATTGGTATAGATGGAATTGGGGTAATTGCCCGCTGTATAGACTTGGTGGTTGTCCTTATAAAAAGAACATACATTATAGGTGTAACCATCCTGATCTTTTACTTCTTTTCCGTTTGTAAATTTTAGTTCTTCTTTTCCATTGACCAATTCTTCTTTCCCACCCTCACATTCTTGTATAGCTCCGCCGTTTTCTTGACACAAGCGTACCCTTTGATAAGTCATGTTCCCATTATGCGTATAGCCTTTAGTGTGGCTAAATTCATGGATAATGTCTCTTAATTCCACAATATCAACTTTGTTCAAAGTTTTACCAAACAATTTTTCAGGATTTAAGGCAGAAGCTTCTATCCCCAGATTACCATCATTATCATCAAGTTCATACCCTAGCCCTACAAACCCTGATTTTAGGATATTCACTTCAAGATTGATCGTTCTTCTAAACGCATCTATAACGGATTGTGGGGTTAGCACGTATTTTTCATAGATGGGAGCGACACGCCCGTTATTGAAAGGATTCACGCATTTAGGAAAGTCAGAGCCGCACTCTGATGGGCTGTTAGAAAATTGGAAAGGAGCGTTTAAAACGGCTTCTTCCCACGATTTAGAGTCAAACACCGCAATCATATCTAACATTAAATTGGTCAATTCTTCTGCGGTTTGTGGGGTGAAATCTGACACACAATCATTGCAATTACCTTTAAAATTGTTGGTATCGGCGTTTTCATAACTCATCATTACATTGGTCGTGATTTGGCTGAGCTTTTCAAACAAACTTTGCGTGTTAGCGTCAGAAAATTGTGTGGCAGTGGCTTGAAGTTGTTGGTAATTAAAGCTATCAGCTTGTTCAAATTCTGAATCATTAAACAAGCTTGCAGGCAGAATGATTTGAGAATCTTTGGGGATAGTCTCTATCACGCCTAAATTGACCACCTTGCCTTGAGCGTCTGTATAACTCAGCTCAACATTGTTTAAATTGTAAGGCAGAAAGTTTTGTATGGTTACGCTCCCATTAACCATATTCGCATACACAGGGTTTTGAGAATAAAAAGTTAAGCCATTTTCTATATTGTCCGTGGTGAATAGTTCGGTCGCTTTTTCTAAAATGGTGCTTTGGAGGATGTAGTATCTCCCATAGACGCTTTGTGGGGTGGCTGTATCGCTTTTGTTTTGTTCTTTAGGCTGTTCTTTAGTTTGGGGGTGGGTTGGGGGGTTTTCATAGATTTTTTGGGTGTTTTGGGTGTTTTGAGCTGTTGTTTGTTCTTTAGTTTGTGCGCCTTCTAATAACCCAGTTTCAAATCCGGCTTCTATAAAAAAGCCGTCTTTTTGGTGTTTTTGAAAGGCTTCTAAAGGGTTGAATAAGCCGATTAAAGACAAACAAATCGTTCTGCTAACGAGTTTTAGCATGGTATTTTCCTAAATTTCCTAAATGGTTTAGCGTTTTGTTCTCAAAGAGTCTGTAACTCAATAAAACTGAAGTTTCGTATTATAATACATTTTTGAGAAATTGCGATATTGTTTGTATTAAAAAACGAATAACACTGATAAAGAAAAACCTTGATTGTTATGGGAATGGATAAAAAGATTAAAAAGCTTGATGGAGTTAGATTATTCCAGCTCTATTCTTTCGTTATTTCAAAATTTTAGGCAAAGTGATGCCCACTTGCCCTTGATACTTACCGCCCCTGTCTTTATAGCTTTGCTCGCACACTTCATCGCCTTGTAAAAACACCACTTGCGCAATCCCCTCATTGGCATAGACTTTAGCCGGTAAATTAGTAGTGTTAGAAATTTCAATCGTGATATAGCCTTCAAATTCCGGCTCAAAAGGCGTAACATTCACGATAATCCCGCACCTGGCGTAAGTGCTTTTGCCTAAACAAATCGCTAAAGTGTCTTTAGGCATTTTAAAATACTCTATCGTATGGGCTAGAGCGAACGCGTTAGCGGGCAAGATAAAATACCGCTTCTTTACTCGCATCAATTTTAGTTGCGTTGTTAGGGTCAAAGTTTTTGGGGTCAATTAAAGCGTTTTTGTTATCAAAGAGCATGAACTCACTCCCCACTCTAATATCATACCCATAACTGCTCAAACCATAGCTGATCACATTCTTACCAACTTGCTTTTCGCAAAAAGGGCTAATCATGCCATGCTCTAAACTCATTTTTTTAATCCAAGAATCCGCTTTCAATCCCATACGCACAAAGCCTTTAAAGTTTGTTAATAATTATGTTATTATAACAATAATTTTTTGCTAAAAACGCTTATGGTTAGTAAGATGATGTGTTTGTGGCATATTTTAAAATAATATCAAGGAATAGATCGTTATGAACCTTTCTGAAATTGAAGAGTTGATCAAAGAATTTAAAGCTTCTGATTTAGGGCATTTGAAATTAAAGCATGAGCATTTTGAACTGGTTTTGGATAAAGAATCCGCTTATGCGAAAAAAAATGCGTTAAGTCCCGCTCATTCTCAAGCCTCCATCCAAGCCCCCATCATGGTAGAAGCGAGCATGCCAAGCGCTCAAACCCCTGTGCCTATGGTATGCACCCCCATTGTGGATAAAAAAGAAGATTTCGTGCTTTCGCCTATGGTAGGCACTTTTTATCATGCGCCCTCCCCTGGGGCTGAGCCTTATGTCAAAGCGGGCGATACGCTTAAAAAAGGGCAAATCGTGGGCATTGTAGAAGCGATGAAAATCATGAATGAAATTGAAGTGGAATACCCTTGCAAGGTGGTTTCTGTTGAAGTGGGAGACGCTCAACCGGTAGAATACGGCACGAAACTCATCAAAGTTGAAAAGCTTTAAAATCCATGAACAAAGTGAATAAAGAAAATAAAAAGGTAGAAAAAAAGAGCTTTCACGCATTTTGATCGCTAATAGAGGCGAGATCGCTTTAAGAGCGATCCAAACCATTCAAGAAATGGGTAAAGAATCCATAGCCATTTATTCTATCGCTGACAAGGACGCCCACTACCTCAATACGGCTAGCGCAAAAGTGTGTATAGGGGGGGCCAAATCTAGCGAGAGTTACTTGAATATCCCTGCGATCATTAGCGCGGCGGAATTGTTTGAAGCGGATGCAATTTTCCCCGGGTATGGGTTTTTGAGCGAGAATCAGAATTTTGTAGAGATTTGCTCACACCATTCTTTAGAATTTATTGGCCCGAGCGCGAAAGTGATGGCTTTAATGAGCGATAAATCCAAAGCCAAAAGCGTGATGAAAGAAGCCGGTATGCCTGTGATTGAGGGCAGTGAAGGGTTGCTTAAAAGCTATCAAGAAGCCGAAGAAATCGCTGATAAAATCGGCTATCCTGTCATCATTAAAGCGGCTGCTGGTGGGGGCGGGAGAGGAATGCGCGTCGTAGGAGATAAATCCAAACTTAAAAACCTTTATCTAGCCGCAGAAACGGAAGCTTTGAGCGCGTTTGGCGATGGGAGCGTGTATTTAGAAAAATTCATCAACAAGCCTAAGCACATTGAAGTCCAAATTTTAGCCGATAAGCACGGCAATGTCATTCATGTGGGCGAAAGGGATTGCTCGGTGCAAAGACGCCAGCAAAAGCTCATTGAAGAAACCCCGGCAGTGGTTTTAGAAGAGGGCGTTCGTAAGCGTTTGCTAGAAACAGCGATCAAGGCCGCTAAATACATCGGCTATGTGGGGGCTGGGACTTTTGAATTTTTGTTGGATTCCAACATGAAAGATTTTTATTTCATGGAGATGAACACTCGTTTGCAGGTGGAACACACCATTAGCGAAATGGTGAGCGGGTTAAACCTCATTGAATGGATGATTAAAATCGCTCAAGGCGAAGAATTGCCCAAGCAAGAAAGCTTTTCTCTCAAAGGGCATGCGATAGAATGCCGAATCACTGCAGAAGATCCTAAAAAATTCTACCCAAGCCCGGGTAAAATCACCGAATGGATCGCCCCTGGTGGGGTGAATGTGCGCCTTGATTCGCACGCGCATGCTCATTATGTCGTGCCTACGCACTATGATTCTATGATTGGCAAGCTCATTGTGTGGGGTGAAAACAGAGAAAGAGCGATCGCTAAGATGAAAAGGGCTTTAAAGGAATTTAAGGTAGAAGGCATTAAAACAACCATTCCTTTCCACCTTGAAATGCTTGAAAATGCGGATTTCAGGCAAGCAAAAATCCACACGAAGTATTTAGAAGAAAATTTTTAAACTTAATTGCAAGGAGATTTTAATGAAGCAAGTGATTAAAAGGGTTCTTAAGGGTTTGTTACCCAATCGGTTTTAGGTGCTGTTGAAACGAAACCGAGTTACA
>JBLDXK010000012.1:0-149493 GCA_047430845.1 Helicobacter pylori
TGAAACCACCCCTTGCTAAAGCAAGGAGCTTCCTAACTAAAGCGCCCTAATGGACACTAACACGAAAGGCTTTGTTCTTTAAAGTCTGCATGGATATTTCCTACCCCAAAAAGACTTAACCCTTTATTCAAAATGTTGTTCGCAGCGTTAATATCTCTGTGTTCTTGATACCCACAATCAGAACACAAATATTGCCTGTGATTCAATTTGAGCTTGGGGTTGATGCTCCCACAATTACAGCAAGTTTTGCTGGTGTATTGTGGGGGAACTTTCACTAACAATTTGCCATTATGCTGTTGTTTGTAATCTAAAAAAGAAATGATTTAATAGAATGAAGCGTTGAGAATAGATCGATTAAGCCCACTCTTTTGTTTAACATTTTTGAGTTTGGCTCTTTTAGTCATGTTCTTTACTTGCAAGTCTTCAACTGCTATCAATTCAAATTGCTTTGAAAGTTCGCTTGTGATTTTATGGTATCTGTCTGTTTTTTGATGACTAGACTTGTCAAAGGCTTGGTTTAATTTCTTTTGGGTTTTGTAAAAATTACCTCCTAATTTGGTTTTGTTTTGTTTAGACTTTAACACCCTACGGCTTTGTTTTCTTTGTAATCTTTTAAATTTTTCAGAGTATTTTTTTAAAGAATACAATTTGGAATAAGTAGGGATGAGTCGTTTAGTATCCAGCTCTTCATCTATTTCTATCCCTAGTAATTCTTTCATGTCTGTTTGGTATTGCTTAAAGTCCGTTAGTTTTTCATGGTTGTTTATCTCACAAGAACAAGCTATATCAAGGATATTCAAATCTAGCCCCACACCATTTTTAGTGTTTTTGATGGGAGTAATGTCTTGTTCGTATTCCACGCTAAAGCTAACAAAATATTTTCTATGGCTGCAAGAGATACTAATTTGTTTCACTTTAAAATTAGGGGGGAAGTCTCTATGCATGCGCATGAGTAAAGGCATTTTCATCAGAGTGAATGTCTTGAAGCACTCATCATCGCTCTCTTTGATAGAGAAGCCTTGATTGTTCCACAAAAAAGATTGTTTAGCGAATTTAGAGTTTTTGAATTTAGGAAAGCCCCTGTTCTTAACCCTAAAAGCGTCTTTAAAAGCCCTTTCAACATTCATGCGTGATTGTTGGGCTATCACAGAGCTAAAGGGTAAATCCCTAGCTCTTAGGCATTGTTTAATCGCATGATCTAACTCGCTTGATCTTTTCCACTTTCTTTCTTTGGGAGGTAAATCTTTGTTTGTTTCATATTGCTCTTGCAGTAAATTCAAGCCAATATTATAAGCTTGATTATAGACAAAAAAGCAGTGTTGCAACTTATCTTGTTGTTCTTTAGTGGGATACAAGCGGAATTTAAAACCCTTATTGACTTTCATAGAAGTATTTTAACCTCTTTTTGTTAAAATAGGTCTATGAAAAAAATTGATGATATGAGACACGGAAGACATTGTATTTTTTTAATGCATGTGCATTTGGTATTTGTTACTAAATACAGGCGTTCAGCGTTCAACAAGGAAGTGATAGATTTTTTAGGATCGGTGTTTGCCAAAGTGTGTAAGGACTTTGAGAGCGAATTGGTAGAGTTTGATGGGGAAAGCGATCATGTGCATTTGCTTATCAACTACCCACCCAAAGTGAGCGTGAGTAAGTTAGTTAATTCTTTAAAAGGCGTTAGCAGTCGTTTGACTAGACAACACCATTTCAAAAGCGTTGAAGCTAGTTTGTGGGGGAAGCATTTATGGTCGCCTAGTTATTTCGCTGGGAGTTGTGGGGGTGCACCTTTAGAGATGATTAAGCAATACATACAAGAGCAAGAAACACCGCATTAACTAGCTAACTTTGATTTTTAATAGAATGCGCTAAAAAGCGAATGGATCTAGGTGAAACAATGTTCAAATATCCTAACGGCTAAGCACTTACATCTTGCGCCCTAAAGGACGGAGTTTTTCGTGCTAGTGGGATAAACCGCAAGCTTTCTTCTTTAAGACCTATTTTTTGGTTAAAAAAGCTTTCTTTAGCTTGTTTTATGCTTGTATCTTTTTTAATTTTTTTAGCCGTTCTTTGGCTTTCTTGCTTTGGCTTTTTATTAGGCTTTAACGCTCCTTTTTGCATTTTTAAAATTTTTTCTAAACTCAAACCCTTTAAATACTCTAACGCTTTGTCGTTTTCTAAATTCAGGATTTTAGTAAGCTTGTTTAGGCTCGTTCGGTGGTGCTTGCTGTTTTTAGTGTAGTTCAAATAGAGGGCGTTTCCTCTTAAGTAAATGGTGTGATTATGCATTAACGCCCCCTTTGGCTTTCTTCAGCGCTTGCTTGTGAGTTGTTTTTATTCGTGGTTCTTTGACGATCGCTAAAGGCTCTTTTTGTGGGTTTTAAAGCGCTTTTTTAGCGCGCGCTGTCCTATTAGGCTTTAGCGTGCTTTGGCTTGTGATTTCGCTTGTGTTGGCGTTATCGCTAGTTTGCACGCTGTTTTTTTGCGCCTGTATCGCTAGCGTGATTTCCCTAAGCTTGTTGAAGCTTGTTGCTGTCTCATTTCTCTGTCTCATCTTTATTCCCTTTCTGTATCCTAAACGCCCCTTTATATCGTGGAGCGTGCGGATTAAATGTTATTAAAGCTATTTTAAAAATCTGTAATTGTGAGACAAGTAAAAGAGTAGTAGGCTTGGGTTTTTATGTTTGGAAAAAAACCATGTTTTTTCAAACGCTTTCCCTTTATTGTAGGGGCTTTATAGTGAATGCTTTTTTTGATTTAGTGGGATTTATTGGCTTGGTTTTTTTGTGATTGATATAGATAGCTAAAATCTTTTAATGTTTAAAAAACGGGGACTTGATTATTTCATTTTAAACTCATGAAAGGATAGGGGTTATTCGCGACACCCTACCCCACAATATCCAGCAAATGCTCTTCATGCCACAATTCAATTTCTTCTTCTTCCAAGCTAAACGCCTTAGCCCTTTGGCTGTTTGGATAGCGGTTTTTGGAGCCTTCTTTAGGGTCTTTATCGCTAATAGCTTGCATGTTTTCTAACGCTCTTGTCTCTTGGGCTAATTCAAGCTTACTTTGAAAGCTTTGCGCTAAATCCAGCATATCACTTCTTGCACCCTGTTGGATAGCAGAATTTAAAGGAGCGTTTTGATTGATATAAGTTACATTGCCTAAAGCGGAAACACCCATGCTAACCTCCTTAGAATGTTTAAGTGTCCTTTAGACTAATAGTTCGGTATTTTGAGTAAATGACATTAGCTCCTTTGATGATTTTGACAAATTTTCGTTGCGTGTAGTCAATTTCGTAACTATTAAACGCATCTTTTTGCATTTTAACCAACATTTTGGCTAATTCCATAATGACATCATCTTTGGGTGCGTTCTTTTGGCAAAAAACGATCAAATGCGATCCAGGAATATTTCTTACATGCATCCATAAATCATTCGCCCTTGCGTCTTGTAAGAGCTTGATATTCTCTTTTTGGTTTTTCCCCAAGCCGATTTTAAAATCCTTATAATACAGCACTTCATACCCGCTCATCGGGCGTTTGATTTTAGAATTTTTTACCGGAATAAACATTTCTAAAACGTTTTCTTCTTGCGCTCCTTTAACATAATTAATTTGATTTTCTTTAAAGGCGATTTTTTCTTTTAGATTCTCTTCTTCTAAATGCAAAAATTGCGATTTTTGTTTCTTTTTTTTGCTGAGAGTGAATTTTTTATTAATGAAAGCATTTAAGGGCATGCTCCTATCAATTTCAATCGCACACTCCTTATCTTCAAAATCCTTTAAAACCACGCGGCTTTCATGCTTATGGATTAAATGCTGGTAAGTGAGCAAGAGCTGGGCTTGAGTTTGCAATTCTTTCGCTTCCAATTGTAAATTTTTAGGATCTTCTAGTTTTTCTAATTTTTCTTTCAAGCGTTCTTTTTGGGCGCTTAATCGCTTGATGATTTGATTTTTTTGTGTTCCAATTCTTTATGCTGATAGGATAAAAAATCTTTTTCTAAAATGTCTAACAATCCCTTAAAATCCAAATCCTCTTCTTGATGCTCGTAAATATTAGGAGGCAATGCCCCTAAAATATCGTTTTTAGCGACCCTGTCATTAAAACGAAAGGCTTCTATCACGCATTTTTCTTTATCTAAAATCATGAGGTTGGCTTTTTTAGGGATCATTTCTAAACGCAAAATAAAATTTTCACTCTTATAAGCCAAATCTTTAGCGCCCTTGATTTCTAAAATCCGATCGTTATCAATGATGTTTGCTTGTAAAATTTTGGCGTTTTTAGTGAATTTATTCAAACAAAAATCTAACGCTAAAGTGTTTTTTAAAACGCTCTCTGGGGGTTTTTTAGACAAACCGATATAAGGCGCGCTCAAATCCACAACAAAGGCGTGTTTTTCTTTAGAAAAAGTCTCTAATAAAAAGCCAGACGCACTCAAGCGTTTGAGGTTAAAATGCGTTTGAATATTTAAAAATTCGCTGAATTTCTTTAAAAGAAAAAACTTCATCATCACACCTTTAATTTTTCCTTAGCGAAAGAAATCGCGCTCTCTATATTCTCGCTCCCCCTATCATGCGCGCGATTTCTAAAACCCTTTCTTCATTATTAAGGGTTTTTGCAAAGCTTTTGTGATTTTCTTTGAAAACGAGAATATGGTTTTTAGCGAGCGCTGGGATATGGACTTGGTGCGAAATGGCAAAGATTTGCGAATGGCTGCTCAAGGTTTCAAGGGCTTTAGAAACCGCCAAACTCTCTTCGCCGCTCAAATTGGAATCCATTTCATCTAACACCAACACGCCTTTAAAATCCTTTAAAAACTCCATTTCTAAAAGCATGAACGCCAGCCTCAAACGGCTGTATTCTCCAGAGCTTAAGGTTTCTAATTGGGAATTTTGCAAATGCAAAACGAGTTTTTGAGCGCCTTTTTCGCTCATGGGAGCTTCTTCTAAAACCAAACTAGGGCTTTTTAAAAGCAAATCTTTAGCCTTAACGCTTAAAAGAGCGTTAAAACCAGCTAAATATTCTTTTCTAAAGCCGCTTATTTCTTCGCACAATTTCAAGCATTCGGCTTTTAACCGCTCTATTTCTTTGTGGTAAGTTTCGCAATGATGGTCAATTTCTTTTAGGTTATGCAATTCGTTTTTAACATGCCCTAATCGTTCTTTAGCATGTGCAATGCTCCCGTAATCCTTAATGATCCCGCTTAGCATGCCAAGCCTTTCTAGCACCTTTTCAATATCCAAACGCTCGCACTCTTCTAATTTAGCCTGCTCTTTTTCCAACAAAGCGCTCGCTTCTAACAAAGCGCTTTTTAAAAACTCCGCGCTATGGCCCACGCTCTCTAAAGCATGCGTGATTTTATGGGTATTTTCTAGCACATCTAACGCTAGAGCGATTTTATCGTTCAATTTTTCCTTACTAGAGAGCAATTTTTTCTGCTCTAAAAGGCGTTCGTATTCATCTTCTTTTAAATCCAGCCTCTCTAATTTCATTTTTTCAAAATTCAACCGCTCTTCTAAATCCTTTTGGAAACGCTTTTTATCCTCTAACAATCGCCTTTCTTTTTCTAGCTTTTCTAAGCGGGTGAATTTTTCTTCAAGCACGCCTAAAAGGGGCTAAACGCCTGGTTTTCGTTTTGAATGTAGCCATCTAGTAAGGAGAGCATTAAAATATCATTGAGTTCATTCTGGCTGAATCTATCGTTAGACAAGCGTTTGATCAAACCTTTTAATAACGCTTTGAGCGTGTTTTTAGACAGGCTTGTTTGGTTTAAAAAATAGCGCGTTTTTTCTTTTTTAATCACGCTGATGACTAAGGGTTCATGTTCATCTTCTCTAAAAATGCCGTATTCTTCCGTGTCTAAAAAAGGTGCGATCAATTCCACTTCAATGTTTGAAGCGTTGCTCTCTTTAAGCCCAAACGCCCCTAAAAGGCTCGCAATAAGAACGCTTTTTCCCACCCCACTAGCCCCACTAATCGCGCTCAAGCCGTCTTTAAACTCTAGATCCAATTTTTCAAAAACAGCGTTTTGACGCACTTTTAAGCGTGTGATTTGAGCGTTATTAAAATCTCGCATGTTTTTCACCCTTTTATCTTTTTTATCTTTTTTTGCTAGGGCTTTCCCCCCATAATAGCTTTTCTTTAAGCACTTTAAAATAATCCCTTGAATTTTTTTGTAAGAGCTTGGTAGTCGTGGGGCTTTTTTGAATGTATAGGGGTTGGTTGGCTTTTAAATCATAGGTGGCTTGCCCGTCAATAACTACAAGAGCGTCCTCATGAGCGCAAAAATTCAAGCAAAATTCCGCTCCTAACACTAAAGGGCGTTGCGTTAAAGAAAAATCGCACAAGGGCGTTAAAATATAGCTTTGGCTTAAAGCATGCACAATCGGCCCATGAGCGCTCAAATTATAAGCGGTCGAGCCTAAGGGCGTGGCAATGATAAGCCCATCGCCTTTATAAGTGTTAAAGGGCGTATGGCCTGCATAAGCTTTGATGTCTAAAACCCCTAAAGCTTTTTTCTTGGCGATCACAATTTCATTGATCGCATAAAAAGAAGTGTTTCCAATACGGCCCTCTAAGGCCAGATGCTCTTCTAATTTGATCCTATCTTGCTTGAGATCTTGTAAGAAATCTTTCAACCCGTTCAATTCAACCGCGCTCAAAAACCCTAAATTCCCAATTCTCACCCCAAAACATGGCTTATTGTAAGAATGCGTCATTCTTAAAGCCCCTAAAATCGTGCCATCGCCCCCTAAACATAAAAACGCATAGGCTTTTTCTATCAATCGTTCATCTTTTGCCCCATCAAGGCTATCAATCATAAAACTTCCAAACCCCTCATCTTCTAAAAGCTTTAAAACCCATTCTTTAGCTCGCTCTAGCTCTTCAAAAAGAGGGTTTTGATAATGGGTGGGCCGCACAAACACGCCGATAGTTTGATGTGAATCTTTCATGCGTATATTGTAGCTTAAAGCTTGAAACAAAATTTTAAAAAGGGGGTTTTATCCGCTTTTTTATCATCTTGTGTAAAGTTCATGAAAAGTTTTTATTTTTATTAATGTTTCATTTTTTAATCGTTTTTAATTGTTTTTTGGGTATTCTTTTTAAGAATGCAAGCATTATGTTAAGGAATCACACATGAAGAAATTTTTTTCTCAATCTTTGTTAGCTTTGGTTGTTTCTGTCAATGCGCTACTAGCCATGGATGGTAATGGCGTGTTTATAGGGGCGGGTTATTTGCAAGGACAAGCGCAAATGCATGCGGATATTAATTCTCAAAAACAAGCCACTAACGCTACTATCAAGGGCTTTGACGCGCTTTTAGGGTATCAGTTTTTCTTTGGGAAATACTTTGGCTTGCGCCTTTATGGGTTTTTTGACTACGCTCATGCCAATTCTATTAGGCTTAAAAACCCTAACTATAACAGCGAAGTGGAGCGATTGGCGGGTCAAATTCTTGGGAAACAGGAAATCAATCGCTTAACGAGCCTTGCTGATCCCAAAACCTTTGAGCCAAACATGCTCACTTATGGGGGGGCTATGGACTTGATGGTTAATGTCATCAATAACGGCATCATGAGTTTGGGGGCTTTTGGTGGGGTGCAATTAGCCGGTAATTCATGGCTTATGGCGACGCCGAGTTTTGAGGGCATTTTAGTGGAGCAAGCCCTTGTGAGTAAAAAAGCCACTTCTTTCCAATTTTTATTCAATGTGGGGGCTCGCTTAAGGATCTTAAAACATTCTAGCATTGAAGCGGGCGTGAAATTCCCCATGCTAAAGAAAAACCCCTATATCACTGCAAAAAATTTGGATATAGGGTTTAGACGCGTGTATTCGTGGTATGTGAATTACGTGTTCACTTTCTAGGGTGCATCCCTAGAGCACTAGCACGCTCTCAATGCGTTTAATCAGCTCTTCTTTTCTTTTTTCTAAGCTTGTGGGCGTCCATTCTGTGTATTGTGCAACATCTATGGTCATCTTATAGCAAGTCATCACCTTAAAAGGTTTTTCCCTACCTCGCTTGACAGCGTTTCCCATATAGATTTCTTTTTTCTCTTTAAAATCCAAATTTGAAGCTTGAGAGTTTTTCGTGCCCCCTAAAAGCGTGAGATTGGCTAAAGAATGCATGTATAATTCCCTTTCTTCTTCGCTAAAGTCTTTCACCCACTGGCTTGAAGAACCAGGTTGTTGAGGTAAAATGTGTTCAACATGCAAATTTTTATCCATTTGAATGCGTTTAGGGCAAGGATCGTCGCTCATGGAATATTCCACTAAAATGAGAATGGGTTTGAGCCATGAATTTTTTTTAGGAGGTTTGCCATTGATTATATAGAATTTCGTGTATAAATTATCATCTTTTAGGTTTTCCTTAAAGTGTTGTGTTACATTATTACTATATAAGTATTTTTTTACAACAATAGAAGCGATATTTTCAATGCTTTTCTTTTCTTTTAGGGCATTAATGATGTTGCAACAAGTTTGGCTACGTTGGGATTTTGTCTGCCCTGCAACCCAATCTTGGTAATAAAACTTGACTAACAACTCCTTTAAAGCCTTTATGTCTTGATCGTTATAGCGGTGTAACAAACTGGCACACAACATAACATGCAAATGATCATCGTCTTTATACGAGAGCAAATGAGCATGCCAATCTTGCATTTCCAATACTTCGCAATAAGCGTTGCAAAAATCCTCTACGCCCTTAAAGTATTCTAAAGGGGTTTTATTAAGATTTTTAAACCAAGTAACAAGCCTTTTTTCCATTTTTTCTTTAGAAGTTACCGGATTGAGATAATCTAAATACCAACTGAATAATGTCTCCATTGTTAAATCATTATCTGAGCATTTTTGGCTTAAGGCGTTCCAACGAGACACAAGCTTTTTTTGATCCTCTTCTTTAGCCAATTCTTTTAACAACTCTCCCTTAAAAATATCTGTCGCATTCAAAGGCAAACCCCTAGCGTTTAAAACACTAAAAATCCTTAACGCCATACTTATATTGGGGCAAGTGGTCTTAATAAATGTGACCTTAAGATACAGCCACTTAATAAAAGCGTTAATGTCTTTAATCTCTTTTTTCAAGATAGTCTTTTAAACAAATCGCATTTTTTAAGTAGTTGTTCTTACCCTTGCTTGGGTCGTTGCTCTTGCTATTTTTACCCTTGCTTGCATCAAGATCGTCAAAAAAATCTAATGCACCTTGAAAATCATCTTTAGCGTTAAGCCCTATAGTATTAAAAGTCAACCGCTTTCTTTTTTCTCCATCAATATCGCCCAAACTCTTTTCTAAAAAATCTTTGCTAGTTTTATTGTTTGAAACTTCATTATTATAGAGATCGGCTAAAACTTTTGCGAGCAGAATGAAAGTGCTTAAGCGTTGCTGACCATCCACAATATCATAGGTTTCGGTTTTGGAATTGGGATCGGATTTGACTAAGACTAATGAGCCGCAAAAATAATCGCTTTCTCTGTCATCTTCATAATTAAAAAACAAATCGTCTAAAAGCTTTTCGCAGTTCTCTTCTGTCCATTATAAGGGCGTTGGTAAATGGGGATTTGATAGTAGAGTTCGTCTTTTAAAATATCCCTTAGGTGAGAATCGTTGCTGTCAATTTTTGCCATAAAAAAACCCCTTGTGTTGTTTAGGGTAGATTATAACATTAAAAAGTGTTTTTTTTTTTTTTTTGAAATATTTCCACACATTAAGACGCATGGTTTTTATTCGAACAGACAGAAAAAACCCCTAATTTAGGGGTTTTTGGGGTTTATTTCTTAAAATTTTCCATGGATTTTTTCATGTCAATCACATAGCGGAAATTCCCTTGCCCGTTTAAGAGTTTGTCCCAAGTCGCATCAATTTCTTGACCGGTAACTAGCTCAATCTCAGGGTAAATGCCATGCTTGATGGAAAAATCCATCATTTCTTGGGTTTCTTTCACGCCCCCAATCCAAGAGCCATAAATCTTATGATTGCCTGAAAACAGCACCAAATCGCCAAAATCCAAATTCCTTTGTGGATCTTTTGGAGGGATACCCACAATCGCCACTTCACCGCCATATTTTAATAATTTCGTGTAAGCGAGCAAGTCATATTGCGTGGGAATGCTAGAAATGATTAGATCAAATTTTTCTTTGCATTCTTCCACGCTTGTATAAAAGTTAGTCGTGCCTAGTTTTTGAGCCATTTGTTTTTTCTTGTCATTCCTTGCGAACACGCTCACTTGTGCTCCCATAGCCACGGCGTATTTTAAAGCCATATGCCCCAACCCGCCAAAACCAGCGATACCCACTTTAGAGCCTTTAGTAACTTTAGAAAATTTTAAAGGCGAATACACGGTGATGCCCGCGCAAAGCAAGGGGACCGCTTTGTCTAATGGGGCTTCTTTAGGGATAGAAATCACAAAGTTTTCGCTCACCACGATATTATTAGAATACCCGCCATAAGTAGGCTCATTATTGTGGAAAGAATCTTCCCAGCTGTAAGTGTAAATGGTTTTGTTGTTTTCGCACCATTGTTCTTGGTGTTCATGCTTACAGGTATGACACTCACCGCAAGAATTTACCATGCAACCCACTCCAGCGTGATCGCCTACTTTAAACTTCGTTACCTTAGAGCCAACCGCGCTCACTACCCCAGCAATCTCATGCCCAGGCACCATAGGATAAATTCCAGGCAACCAATCGCTATGAGCGAAGTGAATATCCGTATGACAAATTCCTGAAAAATGGGTGTCAATGACAACATCGTATTCGCCCATGGCATGGCGGCTATGCTCCCATTTGTGGAACTTCCCGTCTTTGTTGTCTATCGCAAAACCTTTAAAAGGCACTCGTTGGTTGTTACAATTGCAAGCGTTATGCATAAAAACTCCTTAAAACATCAAAGTATCATTCAGTCTTATTTGTAGTTTTAACAACAAGGAAAAAAAGGATTTTTGTGTGTTTCTGTAACCGTCAAACAGGTTCAAAAGAAGAGTGCTTGTGTGTTTCTGTAACCGTCAAAAATTTAACAAAAACTATTAAAGGCTAAATGTGGAAAGATTTTAAGGGATTTATGCTTAAAGCTTTCCTAAGCTAAAGGAAAACCTTTACCCTAAAAGCGGCCTTTAAAACCCTTGCTAAAGCTTATTTTTTTAAAGCTCCTTTAAAACCTCTAAAGGCGATTTGAACGCCAGATTGAACGCTTTAGCGATGCCTTCTTGGGTGATGTAGCCGTTATAAGCGCTCAAGCCTCCAAGGGTGTTCGCCACGATTTTAGTGTTGGCTTTTAAAAAACCGCTTCAAGCCATGCTCTAAATAATACAACAAATACGGCACGCTCGCATGGCTATAAGCTACAGAGCTTGTTTTAGCGGCAATCCCTGGCATGTTCGGCACGCCATAATGCAACAAATCCTCTTCCACATACACTGGGTTAGAATGGCTTGTCTGGTGTATGGTCTCTATGCACCCTCCTAAATCGCAAGCCACATCAATGACTACCCCTTGTTTTTGCATGCATTTTAAATGCCTTCTTAAGATCACTTTAGGGGTTTGGCTCGCTGTAACTAGCACCGCTCCCACTAGCCCCACTGCCCCATTTAAAGCTTGAATGATATTGGCTTCATTCACGCTTAAAACTTCTAAATCATACAGATGATAATAGGGGTGGTTTTGCAATTTAGCGTAGTCTAATTCTAAAATCGTTACTTTAGCCCCCATTTGGCTTAAGACTTTCGCGCTCTCCATGCCAACCACACCGCCCCCAACTACGACAATTTTAGCCCTTTGCGCGCCCGATAAACCCCCTAGCATGACCCCCTTACCCATAAACCCCTTAACATGCTCTAAAGCCAGTAAATAATGCTGGACTAAATGCGCGGCCAACCTCCCAGCCACCACGCTCATGGGCACTAAAATAGGGTAGTCGTTTTTAGGCCCGGCAATGGTTTCAGTGCAAATGGAAGTGATTTTTTTGTCTATAAACATTTCGCACAAGCTTTTTTGGTACGCTAGATCCAAATAACTAAACAGCGTCGCTTTTTCTTTTAATAAAGGGTATTCATGCTCTAAAGGCTCTTTGCATTTGACCACCAAATCCTGCCCCCACGCCGTTTTAGAATCCACGATTTTAGCCCCCACGCTCTCATACGCTTCGTTACTATAACCGCTATTAGCACCCGCGCTATTTTCTACCAAAACCTCCACGCCCTTTTGAATAATTAGTGCCACATCATCAGGCACCAAAGCCACTCGAGATTCCAAATCCATGCTTTCTTTGACTAGCCCAATAGTCATGTTAATCCTTTAAATAGTAGTGTCAGTTATGATTATACTCACTCCATTAAACGATTGGGTATCTTTCTTTTAAAAAGCTAAATAGTCTTACTCTTTTACACAATGAAGTTTGTTTGCTATTCATTTTCTTATTATTTTGTAATTGTTGGTTGGGATTTAAAATAGAATTCACTTAACGATTAAAGGATGCGTTTATGAAAGACAACACAACCTTAAGTAGGGACATTGGCTTCAACCAATTGATGATGATCGCTTTAGGGGGGACGATTGGCACCGGGCTTTTTGTAGGCACAGGGGGAATATCGCTAGCGCAGGCCCTTTAGCCACGCTTTTAGCGTATTTGATTGGAGGGATTATTGTCTATTCTATTGTTTTATCTTTAGGAGAATTAGCGAGCGTGTATCCCACCACAGGGAGTTTTGGGGATTATGCGAGCCGTTTTATTAACCCAAGCACAGGGTATATGGTCTTTTGGATGTATTGGCTGAGCTGGGTTTTAACCGTGGCCGTGGAATACATCGCCATAGGCTTGCTTATGCAACGATGGTTCCCGACTGTTCCTGTGTATGTGTGGGTCATCGCATGCATTATGCTTTTATTTTTATTGAATTTCTTTTCGGTTAAGATTTTTGCCACAGGCGAATTTTTGCTCAGCACCATTAAGGTTTTAGCGGTCTTTGTGTTTATTGTGCTTGGGGGCATTGGCATTGTTTATTCGTTTTATTTGCATGGATTTGAAGGCGTGTTTGCTAATTTCTATTTTAATGGGGAGACTCAAGGGCTAGAAAAAGGCTTTTTCCCTAAAGGAGTGGGGGCGTTCTTTGGGGCGATTTTAGCGGTGATTTTTGCTTACACGGGCACAGAGATTATCGGCGTTGCAGCAGGAGAAACTAAAGACGCGAAAAAAGTCATGCCTAAAGCGATTAAGGCGACTTTATGGCGGATCGTGTTTTTCTTTTTAGGGGCGGTGTTTGTGGTATCGGTGTTTTTACCCATGACGGATAGCGGTTTGACGCAAAGCCCTTTTGTGAGCGCTTTAGAAAAAATCCCCTTACCCTTTTTGGGCGTGGGTATCCCTTATGCGGCAGATATTATGAATTTTGTCATTGTCACTGCGATTTTATCCACCGCTAATTCTGGGTTATACGCTTCAGGGAGGATGATTTATGGCTTAAGTCAAAAAAAGATGTTTTTCCCCCTTTTTGCTAAACTTAACGCCTCTGGAACGCCCACTTATGCTTTGTATTTATCTTTAGGGGTTACACTTATTGGCATGCTCACCGAAGCGTTTGCGCCAGAAAAAATCATGGCAAGCTTGATCAATGTGGTGAGTTTTATGGTGATTATTGTATGGATCAGTATCAGCGTAGCGCAATACCGCTTCAGGAAAGAGTATCTGGCTTTGGGGAAATCCTTAAAAGATCTGCCTTATAAAGCCCCCTTAATCCCTTGATCCAAATTATTGGCATCAGCGGGTGCTTGGTGGGGCTTATAGGGGCGTATATGGATGCAAATGAACGCATTGGAGGGTATCTCACGCTAGTGTTTATGGGGCTTTGCTATGGGGCGTATTATTTGAGTAAGGACAAATGGGGCTATCAGCAAGAAAAAGGAATTTGAAGGAGCGATAAAATGATTTTAGTAGGATTAGAAGCGGAATTAGGAGCGTCAAAAAGAGGCACCGATAAAGGGGTTAGGCGTTTGAGGGAGGTTTTGAGTGCAACGCATGGCGATGTGATTAAAGGCATGCAAACGATCACTCAAGAGCGGTGCGTGCTTTATAAAGAGTTTAGATACGCCAAGAATTTTGAAAGATTACTACCTTTTTTGTAAAGAAAATCTGATCCCTTGCATGAAAGAAGTGTTTGAGAAAAAAGAATTCCCTTTGATTTTAAGCTCAGAGCATGCGAACATGTTTGGGATTTTCCAAGCCTTTAGGAGCGTTCATAAGGACAAAAAAATAGGGATTTTGTATTTAGACGCGCATGCGGATATTCACACGGCTTATGACAGCGATACAAAGCACATTCACGGCATGCCTTTAGGCATGGTTTTAAATCGTGTCCATAGTGGGGTTAATCGCATGAACGAGAGCGAAGAAAAGGCATGGCAAAAGCTTTGCTCTTTGGGGTTGGAAAAAGGGGGGTTAGAAATTGATCCTAAATGTTTGGTGTATTTTGGGGTAAGAAGCACAGAACAGAGCGAAAGAGATGTGATTAAGGAATTAGAAATCCCTTTATTTAGCGTGGGCGCGATAAGAGAAAACATGCAAGGAGTGGTTCAAAAAACCAAAGAATTGTTAAAAGCGGTGGATATTATTTACCTTAGCTTGGATTTAGACATTATGGATGGCAAGCTTTTCACTTCTACCGGCGTGCGTGAAAATAACGGGCTGAGTTTTGATGAATTGAAGCAATTACTGGGCTTGCTTTTAGAAAGTTTTAAAGACAGATTAAAAGCGCTTGAGGTAACCGAATACAACCCCACGGTGAGCGTTAAACACAATAACGAAAGAAGAAAAGCAGGTTTTAGAAATCTTGGATCTCATCATCAAGCGCTGCAAGATTAAAGATAAGGAGCGATCTTTCACAACGAGTCGCTGATCGCTTTTCAAACCAAACGATAAAAGGTTGAAAAAGTTGAAAAATGAAACCAACAACAAGAGGCACCAAGAAAGAATGAGAGTAAAATGCTTTTGATCAAGGATTTTAAGGCTAAAATCGTATATACACAAACACAAAAAGGTAATCATTTAGGGTGTTAGCGCTTTTAAGGTCATTTAAAGCTTAGGCCCAGATTATCGGTTTATGGATTTTATTCTATAAGGGGCAGTGTTTTGAAAAGTTAAACCACTCAAATATTTGATACAAAAAATATCTTCTGTGTTTTAGGGTGTGGGAGGCTCGTTGTGTGTCAAAAATGGGTATTTTCTACTAAAACCAAGCGAAATCAAAAAAAAAAAAAAAAAAGATTTTCATGGGAATAATAAAATTTTAAGAATTTTATGACAAAATTCTGCATGTTATTAAGTTTTTTTGTTTTTATTACCTACGACTGCTATTTGCTTTTGTACAACTATACTCAAAAAACTTAAATAATTTACCATTTTAATCTCTTAAAACATTAAGGAGTTTGTGTTGCATAAAAAAGTTCTGTTGGCTTTAACTGCTAGTTTGATTTGCCAAGAGTCTTTGTTCGCTAAGGAAAAAGATTACACTTTGGGCAAGGTTTCTACTGCCGGCAAAAAGGATAGATCTGATTATTCTGGGCAGGTCAATTTGGGTTATAGCGGGATTACCGCGCCTAAGAGTTGGCAAGATGAAGAAGTGAAAAAATACACAGGAAGCCGCACGGTGATCTCTAATAAAGCGCTCACCCAACAAGCTAACCAAAGCATTGAAGAAGCTTTACAGAATGTCCCCGGTCTGCAAATTAGGAATGCGACAGGTGTAGGGGCTATGCCCACTATCCAAATCCGTGGCTTTGGAGCTGGGGGTTCAGGGCATAGCGATGCGACGCTGATGTTAGTCAATGGTATTCCTGTCTATATGGCCCCCTACGCCCACATTGAGCTAGACATTTTCCCCGTTACCTTTCAAGCCATTGATCGCATTGATGTGATTAAAGGTGGAGGCAGCGTGCAATACGGGCCTAACACTTATGGGGGTATTGTCAATATCATCACTAAGCCTATCCCTACTCAATGGGAAAACCAAGCGGCTGAAAGGATCACTTATTGGGCTAAGGCTAGAAACGCCGGGTTTGCCGCTCCCCCTGATAAAACCGGCGATCCTTCTTTCATCAAGTCTTTAGGCAATAATCTCCTCTATAACACTTATGTGAGATCGGGAGGGATGATCAATAAGCATGTGGGTATCCAAGCGCAAGCTAACTGGGTTAGAGGGCAAGGCTTTAGGGACAATAGCCGCTTCTAGTATTTCAAACTATTGGCTAGATGGGGTCTATGACATCAACGAAAACAACGGGATTAAAGCCTATTACCAATACTACGATTTTGCTATCGCTCAACCGGGATCACTCAGCGAGCAAGATTACAAAATAAACCGCTTCGCTAATTTGCGCCCCTTAAACCAAAAAGGCGGGCGCTCACAACGCTTTGGGGCTGTGTATGAAAACCGCTTCGGGGATTTAGACAAAGTGGGCGGGACTTTTAGCTTCACCTACTATGGGCAGTTGATGACTAGGGACTTTCAGGTGAGTTCTAGCTACAATAGTGCTAACATGGTTACTTGTTTTAGCGAAGCGGCATGCAGGGCGGCAGGACTTCCGGCAGGGTATAACTTGGCTGTGCCTTATTATGCCACTAACTACAATGGTTGGGCAGAAGTAGAAAACCCTGTGCGCTCCATTAACAACGCTTTTGAGCCTAAAGTGAGTTTGATCGTCAATACTGGGAAAGTCAGGCAAACCTTTATCATGGGCTTGCGTTTCATGACCACCACTTTTTTACAACGCCAATATTTAAACACCAATGAATGCCCCACCAAAACGAGCGGTGAGGGGGCAGGCTTCTTGTGTGAGGGCGCTAACGTGATGAGCGGTTGGAAACCCCACATCAAGCATGGCGTTTATAGAAACTGGAATAACTGGCGTAACAATTACACAGCAGTTTATTTGAGCGATCGCATTGAAGCTTGGGACGGGCGCTTTTTTATTGTGCCTGGTTTGCGCTACGCTTTTGTGCAATACAACAACGAAAATGCGGCTAATTGGGCGCAAATCCCTGAGAAGGATTTAAGAAAAATCAAGCACATGAACAATTGGATGCCCTCAACCAACATTGGCTTTATCCCCGTGCAAGGCGATCACAGTGTGCTTACCTACTTTAACTACCAACGCTCTTTTGTCCCGCCTCAATTAGATGTTTTGAGCTATGGAGGAGCGGAGTATTTCACCCAACACTTTGACACGGTGGAAGCAGGAGCGCGCTACACCTATAAAGATAAATTCAGCTTCAATGCGGACTACTTTAGGATTTGGGCGCGCGATTTTGCCACCGGGCAGTATTCAGTCTATACAAGCGGTCCCATGAAAGGTAATGTGCGCCCCATTAATGGCTATTCTCAAGGCGTGGAGCTGGAATTGTATTACAGGCCTATTAGAGGGTTGCAATTCCATGCTGCTTTCAACTACATTGACACTCGTGTAACTAGCCATGGCCCTTTAACAGACTTGAATGGGGATGTGCTAAAAGGGACTAGCTATAACAAGCATTTCCCTTTTGTAAGTCCTTTCCAGTTCATTCTTGACGCTCGTTACAATTGGCGTAAAACCACCATTGGTATTTCTAGCTATTTTTATAGCCGCGCTTATAGCGGGATTAGCAACAGCGCAGCAGGAGGCTATTATGGGATGCAATATTATAGTGGGGGGAACAACTATGAAAGCGTTCTCAATAGCGGTTATCAATGCGAAGCTTGGTGTATGACCCAACATGAAGCGGCTATTGCCTTGGTATTGGGTGTGGAATATCCAAGTGAGCCAAGTTTTCTGGGAAAACGGAAGACACAGAGTTACAGGAAGTTTGCAAATCAATAATATCTTCAACATGAAGTATTATTTTACAGGGATTGGCTCTAGCCCCGCAGGCTTGCAACCTGGACCTGGAAGATCGGTTACAGCGTATTTGAACTACACTTTCTAAAGGCTTTAAAAAGGAGGGGGGTTATTGCACTATGATGAGCCACTCAAATCAGCCGCTTAGCGGTTTCACTGATTTCACTAATATTGTGGAGCATTCATTTAAGAGCGCTCCAAATAAGTTTCTTTGAGGCTGGCCTTAGCCCTTTGCCAATCAGGCAAATACAAACTCAGCAAATCCATAAAATATTCGTTATGGTGGCGCGCTTTGAAATGCAATAATTCATGCACAACCACATATTCAATGCCCTTTCTAGGCGCTTTAGCCAATTCCAAATTAAAAAGTAAGGTGCGTTTAGTTGTGTTGCAACTCCCCCATATCCGTTTCATTTTCTGGATCTTAAAGCTTCGTATGCTTTCGTTTAAAATCTTTTCGTATTGGTTGATATAAGTTTGTATTTTTTCTCTTAAAACTTGTCTGTAGTAGCTTTCTAACACTTTTAAGCGCTTTTCTAAACTTGTTTTGTGATGGACATACAAGATTAAATATTTAGGGCTTTGGAGGACGAAATGTTTTTTTGTAGTGTGCTCAATCTTTAACAAATAGCGTTTCCCAAAAAGATAATGGCTTTCTCTCTCTAGCATTTCCCTTTGGCTTTGTCTGTTTTGGTTTAAAAAATTTTGTTGCTGTTCTTTTATCCAAGGGAGCCTTTTAATCAAAGAAAGCCTAAGGCTCTCATCGTTTAAAGCTAGGGGGCAAGACACATGCACAGAGCCATCAGGTGGGCAAACGCTAATGTGTAAATGCTTAATATCCTTTTTTTCTATAGCGATGTTGGTATTATTTAAAGTCAAACAATAAGCGTTCATTAACGATACTCTTTCTATGTTTTTGGCTAAATTAAAGATGTTTTCCAACAAACCCTCATCGTTTATGATTTTTCTTAAAGCGATTTTAAGGTTTTTTTCTTTTTGATTATGCCCCACCCAACCATCTTTTTTATTACCCCTTATGCATGCGTCTATTTCTAGGGCTAAGGCTTCATTTTCATCTAAATTATCATAGAGGATTTTTAAAGCGTTAGTGTTGATCTTTTTAGGGTAATTTCTATCTTCTTTATCAATAACTTTTTTGGCTAAGTCGTGGATTTGTTGCAAGTATTCTAAATAGGTTAATTTCTTTTCTCTAAACTGGAGAATCAAATCGTTTAAAAGCGAAGATAATTTTTCGTAATACTTAGGATCGCTCGCTTCTTTTTCTATAATGCGTTTTTTAGTGTTGTTAGCAATGCTTTCTGCCATAGAGCTTTCATTTTTGAATACTTGAGATAACGCCTTATTAAAATCATCAATATCCATTTGGGCTAAAACTTCGCACAGCCCTTGATCTTCTATTTGGAATAACACCTCGCTATCCGTGGCTTTAATGTAAGCGTCTAAGATCCGGCGCATAGTCTTCGCTATAGCTTTTTAAATCCACGCTATCCCCACTACTCAAGCCAATCACCTTTTGTAAATGCCTGTAAAATTCCGCTTCTTGTTTGATTGGTTGCACTTCTTCTTTAGAAAGAATGGGCTTTTCTAAGTTATTCAATTCCACAAACATTCTTAAAAACGCGCCAACGAGCTGGTAAAACAACCGCCTTTTTTGAGCGTTTTTTTCTAAATCGCTCCCGCAAAAATAAGCGATATAATCCATTTCATCTTTTGGCTCTTTCACGCCTTCACAAAGCGTTTTCAATTGCCCTCTAGTTTCTTCTAATTTTTTCTTAATCTTTTGGGATTTGTCAGAGATAAACCCTTGAATGTCTTCTCTTTCATAGTTTTCAAACGCTTTATTGGTGTAATCGCTGTGTGCTTCTTGTAAGCTATCAAACAAATCCTTATAGTCTATGATACAGCCAAAATCCTTATCTTCGCTATCTAGTCTATTCACCCTGCACACCGCTTGAAAAAGCTTATGATCTTGCATTTTCTTATCAATATATAAATAAGTGAGGCTTGGCGCATCAAAACCGGTCAATAGCTTATCCACCACGATCAATAGCTTCATTCTAGCAGGCTCATTAATGAAACGCTTTTTGACTTTTTCTTCAAACTCTTTAATTTGATTAAGGGCTTTTTTCCCATCTTTTTCATTAAAAAAGTTTTGCAGCATTTTGCAATAAGTGCGGTATTGATAACTCTCTTCGCTCTCATCGCTCCCACAATCTTTAAGATCAGCGATATTGGGTTCATAGCTTGTGATCACAGCCACCTTATCCTTTAATTCTGTTTCTAAAAAGAGTGCATGCGTTATACACGCTTTCAGCCACTAGCATGGCATTCCCTTTTTTATTCCTTAATCGTGGGAGTTTTGCCATATCCAATACAATATCTTGCACAATACGAGCTAATCTGTCTTTAGTGGAAAAAACTTTTTGCAAATTAACCCATTTCTTTTTAAGCTCTGTTTTAGCCGCCTCATTCAAGCCTTGGGTTTTCAATTCAAAATATTCGTCTAGCTTTACAGGGTCGCTGACATATTGATCCACGCTCCTGGCTTCATAATTTAAATCTAACACCACCCTATCGCTAACGGCTTCATTAAATTTATAGCAATGGATATAATCCCCAAACACTTCCCGGCTTGTCTTTTTATCTTGTTTCAACAAAGGCGTGCCGCTAAAGGCGATAAAAATCGCATTAGGGAGCAGGCTTTTCATGGCGTTGTGCAATTTGCCGCTTTGGGTTCTGTGGCATTCATCCACTAAAACAATCCATTCTTTTAAAACAGGTTGCTTTTTTAAATCTTCTAAGTCGTTGTCATCAAATTTATGCACAAGCGATCCGACCAAAAATTCCTTATTTTCAAACAGCACGCTCAATAAATCCTTCTTGCTGTCGGCGCGATAAATAGCCTCGCCTATTCCCTCAAACACGCCTTGAATTTGAGCGTCTAATTCCCTCCTGTCTGTAACGATTAAAATCCTCGCTCGTTTGATATTCTTTCTTAGCCATTTAGTAAGCCACACCATAGTAAGGCTCTTACCGCTGCCTTGCGTGTGCCAGATAATCCCCCCTTCTTTTTTGTGGATAAATTCTTGCGTTTTTTTAATCGCAAAATACTGATGGAACCTAGCGCATTTCTTTTGCCCCTTATCAAAAATCAAAAAATCATGGATAAATTCTAAAAACCTTTCTTTTTTTAAAAAGCATTCAATCGTTTCAAACAAATTTTTTAAAACGCCCTCTTCTTTCCAAGAAAGGTAGTATTTTTCTTTAGTTTCTATGACGCCATATTTTAGCCCTTGACTTTCATTGCCCGCCATAACCAATTGGATTGTTTTAAAAAAATCTCTAATAAACTCTTTCTTTTGGTTGTCTAAATTTTGCCTGATACCGCTTTCTACGCTCACGCTGGATTTTTTCAATTCTAGCACCCCTAAAGCGATCCCATTAACATAAAGCACTATGTCCGGTCGCTTCATGTTTGGCCCTTTAACGCTCACTTCTTCAGCCACGCTAAATTCATTCTTAGAAACATCTTTCCAATCAATGAGATAAGTCGTTTGAGTGTTTTCATTCTGGCTTATTTTAGTTTTCACGCCATAAATCAAAAGGTTGTAAAATGTTTGATTCGCTTCGTATAAATCGTTTTTTAAAGCCTCATGGATTTTATGCTCAATTTTATGCCACCTTTCAGGCTCAATTTTTTGATTTTTAATTAGCCATGCTTTCAAGCTTTCTTTATTAATGTTTTTATTATCGCTCTTTGTTAAATCCCCCAAATACGCATAGCCCATTGCTTTAAAAGTTTCTATGACTTGTTTTTGAACTTCTTTTTCTGTTTTCATCATAAACCCCTTAAGAACGCTTTTTACCGCTTTATATTATAATCCTAAAAACAAAATAGGGCGGTTAAAAATGGCGATCAAAAAAAGCGAATTGTATAGCTCTTTATGGGCTGGAGCGGATAGCTTAAGGGGCGGGATGGATGCGAGCGAGTATAAAAACTATGTTTTGAACCTGCTTTTTTTAAAATACATCAGCGATAAAGCCAGAAGTAATAACTTTAGCGAAATAGAAGTGCCACAAGGGTGCTTTTATGAAGACATTCTCGCTTTAGAGGGCGATAAGGAAATAGGCGACAAGCTCAATAAAATCATCGCCAAGATCGCAGAGCGAAACGACTTAAAAGGCGTGATTGACAGCGTGGATTTTAACGATAACACTAAGCTAGGCGAGGGTAAGGCGATGATGGACACCCTTTCTAATTTGGTTAAAATCTTTGCGGATTTGAGTTTGGGCGCGCATGGGGCTTTAGACGATGATTTATTGGGCGATGCATACGAATATTTAATGCGCCATTTTGCCAGCGAGTCCGGTAAATCCAAAGGGCAGTTTTACACCCCTAGCGAAGTTTCGCTTTTATTGTCCCTTTTGCTTGGCATTGATGAAAACACCAGACAGGATAAAAGCATCTATGATCCCACTTGTGGGAGCGGTTCGTTATTATTAAAAGCTTCTAGCTTGGCCGGCAAAAAAGGCTTAACTATCTATGGTCAAGAAAAAGACATTTCCACCACAGCCCTTTGTAAAATGAATATGATCTTACACAATAGCGCTACTGCTGATATTGCTAAAGGGGGTTCTAGCACCCTTTCTGACCCCTCTTTTAAAGATGAAAAAAATGGCATGCTGAAAACCTTTGATTATGTTGTGGCTAACCCTCCCTTTAGCCTGAAAAACTGGACTGATGGGCTAAGCATAGACCCTAAAAGCAAGCAAGTCATTAACGATCGTTTCAATCGTTTTGAAGACGGCACGCCCCCTGAAAAAAATGGCGATTTCGCTTTTTTGCTCCACATCATCAAATCCCTAAAAAACACAGGCAAAGGGGCAGTGATTTTACCTCATGGGGTGCTATTTAGGGGGAACGCTGAGGGCTCAATTAGAAAAAATCTTTTAACCAAAGGCTATATTAAAGGCGTGATAGGCCTAGCCCCTAATCTTTTTTATGGCACTTCCATTCCTGCATGCGTGATCGTTTTAGACAAAGAAAACGCGCGCGCCAGAAAGGGCGTTTTTATGATCGATGCGAGCAAGGATTTTAAAAAAGACGGCAATAAAAACCGCTTGAGGGATCAAGATGTCCAAAAAATGATAGACACTTTTAACGCTTACAAAGAAATCCCTTATTATTCTAAAATGGTGAGCCTAGAAGAAATCAGCGCTAACGACTATAACTTGAATATCCCGCGCTACATTGCCCCCCAACAAGAATCAGAAAAAGACTTGTTCGCTTTAATCAACAGCCACAAGGCCAGTTATTTGCCCAAAAACGAGATTGAAGCCTACGACCCTTATTTTCAAGTGTTTAAAGAGCTTAAAAACACGCTTTTTAAAAAGAGCGATAAAGAGGGTTATTACGCTTTAAAAACAGAATGCGAAAACATTAAAGAATTAATCATTCAAAGATTAGAATACCAAACCTTCCACGCTTCTGTTTTAAGCGCTTTTGACCGATTGGATTTATTTACAACTTTTAATGATTTAGAGCCAGGTTTTAACCCAAAAACCCTCATAGAAAGCGTTTGTTCAAAGGTTTTAAAAGAATTTGAAAAAGTGGGAATTTTAGACCAATACGGCGTGTACCAGCTCTTTAAAGATTACTATAACGAAGTCTTGCAAGACGATTGGTTCCTCATCTCATTCAATGGCTTTGAAAGCGCTAAAAATTTAAGGAAATTAATCCCCCTAAAAGACAAAAACAAAAAAGCCAATTATTTAGAGGAGCCGGATTTTATCATTCAAAAAACCTACTATAAAAGCGATCTAATCCCTAAAAACCTAATCAAACAACGCTTTTTTGAAAAAGAAACAAAAGAATTAGAAGAATTAGAAAACGCCCTTAATGAAAAAGAGGCTCTTTTGATGAATATAATAGAAGAGCATTCTAACGAAGAAGCGGCTTTTGATGGATTGAAAATCAATGAAAGCGTTTTGAAAAAAGAGCTAAAAAACGCCACCGATTTAGAAGATAAACAAATCCTAAAAACCGCTTTAGAATGGCTAGAGGCTAAAAACAAGGCGCTGAAAATGAAAAATAAAGCTTATGAGGAGCTGGAATTAAAAGCGTTCCACCAGTATAAAAACCTTAAAATCAATGAAATCAAGGATCTCATCATCAAAGACAAATGGCTCAACAGCCTAAAAAACGCCCTAGAAAACAAGATCCAAAAACGCATCAACGCTTTTATTAGCGCCCTTAATGAAATCATTTCAAGCTATTCTAACAGCTTGTTAGAACTAGACAAAAAAGTCAAAGAGAGCGAATCAAAAGTTTTAGAGCATTTGAAAGATTTGGGGTTAATGGGGTGATAGAACGCATGGACGCATTGACAACGCCCTCAAATTGGCAAAAAGTAAGGCTTGGGGATATTGCCGAGATTATTGGCGGAGGCACACCTAGCACTCAAATAACATCATTTTGGAATGGCAGTATTAATTGGTTCACGCCTACAGAAATAGGCATAACAAAATATGTTTATAAAAGTCAGCGAACAATCACGCCATTAGGGTTAAAAAAGTCAAGCACCAAACTTTTGCCTATAGGAACAATTTTATTGACAAGTCGCGCCAGCATTGGAGATTGTGCCATTCTTAAAGTGGTAGCTACAACAAATCAAGGTTTTCAATCGCTGATACCATTAGAAAAGATCAATAATGAATTTTTATACTATTTAATGTTAACACTAAAAAATAAATTATTAAAGTTGGCAAGTGGTAGCACTTTTTTAGAAGTTAGCCCAAACAAAATTAAAAATTTGCTAATCCCCCTACCCCCTCTAAACGAACAAATCGCTATCGCTAACATTTTAAGCGATGTGGATCACTATCTTTATTCTTTAGACGCCCTCATTCTTAAAAAAGAGAGCGTTAAAAAAGCTTTAAGCTTTGAACTATTGAGCCAAAGAAAACGCTTGAAAGGCTTCAATCAAGCTTGGAAAAAAGTAAGGCTTGGGGATATATGCGAAATTGTTAAAGGGCAACAAATAAATAAAATTAGCCTAAATAACACAGATAAATACCCCGTTATAAATGGTGGTATTGACTTTTTGGGCTACACAAATAAATTTAATGTTTCAAAGAATACAATAGCAATTAGTGAGGGTGGCACATGCGGATATGTTAGGTTTATGAAAAGCGATTTTTGGTCAGGAGGGCATAACTATTCCTTACAAAAAATTAGCAATAAGGTAAATAATTTATGTTTATATCACATTTTAAAAAGTTATGAAAAAGATATTATGAAATTAGGAGTTGGGTCTGGATTAAAGAATATTCAATTAAAAGCCTTGAAAGATTTTGAAATCCTTTTACCCCCTCTAAACGAACAAATCGCTATCGCTAACGTTTTAAGCGCTTTGGATAATGAAATCATTAGCCTTAAAAACAAAAAACGCCAATTTGAAAACATCAAAAAAGCTTTAAACCACGATTTAATGAGCGCTAAAATCAGGGTTTTAAACAAATAAAACGCCCCAAAAGTCAAGGACAAACCCGCTTATAAAGGAAACCCCTAAGCTTTTAAACTCAGGGGAACTTTGGCTAATACATTACTTTTCTATAGAAAAGACTACTTTAAACCCCTTAAAAGAGATTTTAATGTATAATACTAACCAAGAGTTTTTATCATGTCTTCTTCGCATGATAAACCGCTTCTTAAGTTGGAATTTGCCCCATAACGCAACTATGGGGCGTGATGAAATCCTACAACAAACCCCCTTAAAATCTCATCTAATCAAACACAAGGCGTTTTTAAAACATCAAAGAATGAGCGTTATTAAGCGGTATTGTTTAAAACTAGTGCTTCAAACAATCTTCAAACAAATATTGATGCTCACCAGGTAAAGCGTCAAATAAAGCTTTGGCTAAATCTTGCATTTCTTTTAAGGCTTTATTACTGCTTCTTAAAGTCAATAAATTTTGCAAGCTCCTAGCGTTAATGCTATAGGCTAAATGCGTTTTATAGCTTTCAGGCATGGCGTATTTGGCTAAATCGTTTTTAATGTTATGCTCGCTCAATAAAACCCTTAGATTTTCCAAAGCTAAAACGCTCATTGCATTCACTTTTTCATTATCCACGAACACTAAAAACTCTTTGGCTCTTTCTAAATTCGTTTCATTAAGGGGTAAAAAGCTCTCCACTTCTTTCAATTCCCTTAAAGTGTAGCGGCTTGATTTCACGCTCAAGCTCGCTATTCGATGCCGGCTCAATTCTTGCAACGCTCCCCTGCTCAAACCCTTGATTTCAAAATTGTAATAAAGGTGTTCTAAAGTGGAAGAATGCCTAAAAATATTCCCCACCCTGTGGATGAGTTCCTTATCTTTACAGCCTCCACCATCGCTGTATTCAAAGCTCTGCCAGCAAGTGCGGATCGCTTGGCTTGCAATGTCTAAAGGGGTGTAGTGCTTACAAATCACTTCCATTATTTGACTCCTAATCGCTTTTTATTCCACGGTAACGCTTTTAGCCAAGTTTCTTGGGTGATCCACATCATGATTTAGGCGCATAGCGATTTCTAAAGCTAAAAGCTGCATCGCTAAATTCATGCGGAAAAATTCTTCCATATAACTTTCGCTCTCTTCTAATTGGATAAAATCATCAGCGATCTCTAAAATTTCAGAGCTTAACACGCAAATCGTAGAATCCCTAGCGCTCAATTCTTCAATATTGCTTTTGGTTTTATCAAATAACAGATGCTTAGACAATAGAGCAATGGTAAAAAGGTTAGAATCCACCAACGCAATAGGCCCATGCTTCATTTCCGCGCTCGCATACCCCTCAGCGTGCAAGTAGCTGATTTCTTTAAGTTTTAGCGCCCGCTTCTAAAGCGAGCGGGTAAAACACATCGCGCCCGATATAAAAAAAGCCATGCCCATGCAAGTAGCGTTTGGATAGACGCTTGATTTTTTCATGCAATTTAGGCTCTACTTTCATCGCATTCACGCTATTGAGCATGTTTTTAGCCTGGATTCTTTCTTCTTCTTTAGAGATCGTCCCTAGTTGTTTGCCTAGATACACGCTCAAAAGCCATAAAAGCATCACTTGCGAAGAAAACGCCTTAGTGGATGCCACGCTCCTTTCTACCCCCGCTCTAATCAAAAGCGTGTGATCACTAATGCGGCTCATCATGCTAAAAGGAGCGTTACACAAACTAATGGTTTTAAGCCCTTGGGCTTTGGCTAATTTTAAAGCCTCCAAAGTGTCAGCGGTTTCGCCGCTTTGAGAAATCGCTATAAAAAGCTCGTTAGGGTTGCTTTTAAAATGGGCGTAGCGGTATTCGCTCGCTAAAATGGCTCTCGCTCTTATTTTGGCTAATCTTTCAAACAAATACACGCTCGCCAAACTCGCATGGTAACTGCTCCCGCAAGAACACAGCGTGATTTCATTCACATTCTCTAAAAATTCAGGATCGATCTCGCAATACACACTCAAGGCTTCCAAGCGCCCCTCTAAGCACTCTAACAAACTGCTGTGTTGCTCATAAATCTCTTTTTCTAAATAATTCCTAAAATTGCCTTTAGAATAATCCTTGTTTTCAAAAGCGTAATCTTTCATGTTTTCAATGTGTTTTAAATCTTTAAAATTTTCTAAAGAAATCCGCCCCACGCTGTTTTCTTCTAAAATGACAAATTGATCCACTTTAGGGGCTAACACGCTCAAACTGGACGCAAAAAACACCCCCTCTTTGCCCTTGCCCACGATTAAGGGCGAAGAAGATTTAGCGTAAAACAAGCTCTCTTTAGCCCTTTTATGGAGCATTAAAATCGCATAGCTCCCTTTCAAAAGGCTGATGCTTTTTTCAAAGGCTTTCAATAAATCGCCCTCGCTTTTAAGCGTTTCTTCTAATAAATGCGCAATCACTTCCGTGTCCGTTTGGCTTAAAAACGCATGCCCTTTATTTTCCAATTCCTTTTTCAAACTCGCATAATTTTCAATGATGCCATTATGCACTAAGGCTAAATTTTCTGTAAAATGCGGGTGGGCGTTCGCGCTGCTTGGCTTGCCATGCGTCGCCCATCTGGTGTGAGCGATACTCACGCCAAAATTTAAAAACTCTTTATTCTTAAGCTCTAGTTTAAGGTTTTCTAATTTCCCTTGAGTTTTAAACACTTCCAAACGATCATTGCTCAATACGGCTAAGCCAGCGCTGTCATAACCTCTGTATTCCAATTCCTTTAATCCCTCTAAAAGGATGGATTTTTTCTCGCTATCCCCTATATAACCTACAATCCCGCACATTTAAAACACCAATAACCCTTTTTTGATTTTATTCAAAGCGTTGATAAGCTCCTTTAGGCGCTCCACTTCTTCGCTTAATTGCGTAAAAAACGCTTCATTCACGCCCTTTGGCATGTCCATGCTCCCTCTTTTAATCTCAATGAAATCCCCCAAACTCAAATTCGCTAATTTTAAAAGCATTTCAATTTCATTTTGCGAATCTTCAATATCCGCTAAAATCTTGCGTATTTTTTCAAACATGTGATCGCCTTTAATTTAGAATACTCCATGATACTCCATGATAGCTAAACTATCAAACTATCAATGATGTTTTCTAAAATCTGTTTGACTTTGGCGTGGTTTTCTTTAAATTCCTTATGCGCGTTAAGCCCTACATGATTACTCACGCAAAAAATCCCTTTAGCCTTTAAAGAAAACGCCTTAGCCACGCTTAAAACGCTAAAAAACTCCATGTTTTCTAATAAAACGCCCTTTTGAACCATTTTTTTAGCAAACATTTCGCTGGTGTGGATATAGTTACTGCTATTCACACGCACCCTTTCAAAAGAGCTTCCTCTTCAGTTTCTATTTGAATGGAATTATCCAAAGGCGTGTAGCTGTTTAAATGGCTAAAACTCTCTTCAATCTGATAGCCGCAAATGCTTTCAAACACGCTTAAAAGCTCCATTTCTGGGCTATAACTCCCTGCGCTCCCTATAAAAATAAGGCTTTCTGTATCAGGGTTTTTTAAACACATTCTCGTTAAATTAATCGCGCTCTCTATCAAACCCACACCAATAGGCGTCGCTTTTTTTAAAGTTTCATTCCTTCCAGCGCAAAGCAGCATGAAAATCCTTTTTTCGCATCCATTAGCTTATTATAAAGCAAGCATTATAGACAAACCCTTAAAAGAAACACCTTAATTTTAGGGCTTCATTCACATTTCATTCACATGTTATTCCTTTTTCATTCACAACTTATTCACGCTATAATAACGCCATGGATACCAACAACAATATTGAAAAAGAAATCTTGGCGCTAGTCAAACAAAATCCTAATGTTAGCCTCATAGAGTATGAAAATTACTTTAGCCAGCTCAAATACAACCCTAACGCGAGCAAGAGCGATATTGCCTTTTTTTATGCCCCCAACCAAGTCTTATGCACCACGATTACGGCTAAATACGGTGCGTTGCTTAAAGAAATTTTAAGCCAGAATAAAGTCGGCATGCATTTAGCCCACAGCGTGGACGTGCGCATTGAAGTGGCGCCTAAAATCCAAGTTAGCGCCCAATCTAATATCAATTACAAAGCCACAAAAACGAGCGTCAAAGACTCTTACACTTTTGAAAATTTTGTCGTAGGCTCATGCAATAACACCGTTTATGAAATCGCTAAAAAAGTCGCCCAAAGCGATACCCCCCCTTATAACCCGGTGCTTTTTTATGGCGGCACAGGGTTAGGCAAAACGCACATTTTAAACGCTATCGGTAACCATGCCCTAGAAAAGCATAAAAAAGTCGTGTTAGTGACTTCAGAAGATTTTTTGACAGACTTTCTAAAGCATTTAGACAACAAAACCATGGATTCTTTTAAAGCAAAATACCGCCATTGCGACTTTTTCCTATTAGATGACGCTCAATTTTTGCAAGGAAAACCCAAGCTAGAAGAAGAATTTTTCCACACTTTCAACGAATTGCACGCCAACAGCAAACAAATCGTATTGATTTCAGACCGATCGCCTAAAAACATCGCCGGCTTAGAAGATCGCTTAAAATCGCGCTTTGAATGGGGGATAACCGCTAAAGTCATGCCCCCTGATTTAGAAACCAAGCTCTCTATCGTCAAACAAAAATGCCAACTCAATCAAATCACTTTGCCTGAAGAGGTGATGGAATACATCGCCCAACACATCAGCGACAATATCCGCCAAATGGAAGGCGCGATCATTAAAATCAGCGTGAACGCGAACTTAATGAACGCCACCATTGATTTGAACCTCGCTAAAACCGTTTTAGAAGATTTGCAAAAAGATCATGCTGAAGGCTCAAGCTTGGAAAATATCTTGCTCGCTGTCGCGCAAAGCCTGAATCTCAAATCCAGTGAGATCAAGGTCTCTTCGCGCCAAAAAAATGTCGCTTTGGCGAGAAAATTAGTCGTGTATTTCGCCAGGCTCTATACCCCTAACCCCACGCTCTCGCTCGCTCAGTTTTTGGATTTAAAGGATCATTCAAGCATTTCTAAAATGTATTCTGGCGTTAAAAAAATGCTTGAAGAAAAAAAAGCCCTTTTATTTTAAGCCTTAGAGAAGAAATCAAAAACCGCTTGAACGAATTGAACGATAAAAAAACCGCTTTCAATTCAAGTGAATGAAAAAAGGCTTATGAAAAAGCGTTTCATTCACTCTTTTTCAAATCCCACAACCCCCCTAAAAATGCGCACCCCTAAAGCTTTTTAATTTTTCATTCCATCCATTCACGCCCCTACTACTGTTACTAAATTATTATTAATTAAAGTGTTACCTATCTATAACTTATTGATGACTTTTACTAAACCTTTTTTTAAGATATAATCCAAAAATCTAAAATAAAAAGGAATAAGCATGAAAAAATCCCTTTGTTTGTCTTTCTTTCTGACGCTTCTCTAACCCTCTTTCAAGCCCTTGTGATCGAGCTTTTAGAAGAGATCAAAACTTCGCCGCATAAAGGCACTTTTAAGGCTAAAGTCCTTGATTCTAAAGAACCCAAACAAGTTTTGGGCGTTTATAATATCTCCCCACACAAAAAACTCACGCTCACTATCACCCACATATCCACTGCAATCGTCTATCAACCTCTTGATGAAAAACTTTCTTTAGAAACGACCTTAAGCCCTAACCGCCCTACTATTCCCAGAAACACCCAAATCGTTTTTTCTTCAAAAGAATTGAAAGAACCACACTCAAACCCAATACGCTTCTTTAAACGCGCCCATGCAAAAACCACAAAATAAACCCAGCTCATCGCAACAATCCCCTCAAAACTTTTCCTATCCAGAATCCAAACTAGGCTCTAAAAACTCTAAAAACAGCCTTTTACAGCCTTTAGTAACTCCTAGCAAAGTAAGCCCTACTAATGAAGTTAAAACGCCAACAAACGACGCTAATCCCCCTTTAAAACATTCTTCACAAGATCAAGAAAACAACCTCTTTGTAACGCCACCCACTGAAAAAACGCTCCCTAATAACAACACCCCTAACGCTGATGCGAATGAAAACAATGAAAACAACGAAAATAGGGATAATGTGGAAAAACAAGCGATTAGAGATCCTAATATCAAAGAATTCGCATGCGGGAAGTGGGTTTATGATGATGAAAATTTACAAGCCTATCGCCCAAGCATTTTAAAACGCGTTGATAAAGATAAAGAGGTTACAACAGACATTACCCCTTGCGATTACAGCACCGCTGAAAATAAAAGCGGTAAGATCATTACCCCTTATACTAAAATTTCTGTTCATAAAACAGAGCCTTTAGAAGACCCTCAAACTTTTGAAGCTAAAAATAATTTCGCCATTCTCCAAGCCAGAAGCTCTACAGAAAAATGCAAAAGGGCCAGAGCGAGAAAAGACGGCACGACCAGGCAATGCTATCTGATAGAAGAGCCTTTAAAACAAACATGGGAGAGTGAGTATGAAATCACTACGCAATTAGTGAAAGCTATTTATGAGCGCCCCAAACAAGACGATCAAGTAGAGCCGACTTTTTATGAAACCAACGAATTGGCTTATTCTTCCACACGAAAAAGCGAAATAACGCATAATGAATTGAATTTGAATGAAAAATTCATGGAATTTGTGGAAGTGTATGAGGGGCATTATTTGAACGATATAGTCAAAGAAAGCAGTGAATACAAAGAATGGGTTAAAAACCATAGTGCGCTTTAAAGAAGGGGTGTGCATGGTTTTAGAAATAGAAGAGCAACCACGAGCCAAAAGCACGCCTTTGAGTATTGAAAACTCTCGTGTGGTTTGTGTCAAAAAGGGGAATTATTTATTCAACGAAGTTTAAGATGGTGGCTTGAGGCGGAATCGAACCACCGACACGAAGATTTTCAGTCTTCTGCTCTACCGACTGAGCTATCAAGCCAAGCAAAAGATAATTATTACATAAAAAAGGTAAAACAAAGCTTAATTTTTAAAAAAATGACTAAAAAGATATAATTCACTCAAAATCAAACAAGGATTAAAATGAAATTGATTTCATGGAATGTGAACGGGTTAAGAGCTTGCATGACTAAGGGCTTTATGGATTTTTTTAATAGCGTTGATGCAGATGTTTTTTGCATTCAAGAATCTAAAATGCAACAAGAACAAAACACCTTTGAATTTAAAGGGTATTTTGATCTTTGGAATTGCGCGATTAAAAAAGGCTATTCTGGGGTGGTAACTTTCACTAAAAAAGAGCCTTTAAGCGTGAGCTATGGGATCAATATGGAAGAGCATGACAAAGAAGGGCGCGTAATAACTTGCGAATTTGAGTCGTTTTATTTAGTGAATGTTTATACCCCTAATTCCCAACAAGCCCTATCTAGGCTTAGTTATCGCATGAGTTGGGAAGTGGAATTCAGAAAATTTTTAAAAGCTTTAGAATTGAAAAAACCGGTCATTGTATGCGGGGATTTGAATGTGGCCCACAATGAAATTGATTTAGAAAACCCCAAAACCAACCGAAAAAACGCCGGCTTTAGCGATGAAGAGAGAGAAAAATTCAGCGAGCTTTTGAACGCTGGTTTTATTGACACTTTCCGCTATTTTTACCCTAACAAAGAAAAGGCTTACACCTGGTGGAGTTACATGCAACAAGCGAGGGACAAAGACATTGGTTGGCGCATTGATTATTTTTTATGCTCTAACCCTTTAAAAACGCGCTTAAAAGACGCTTTAATCTATAAAGATATTTTAGGGAGCGATCATTGCCCGGTGGGGTTGGAATTAGTTTAAAGGTAGAAAGTGTGCGAAATAAAGACAGAAAAAAGCCTTACAAAGGGTGAGTCGTATTCAAAAGCAAAAGGCCATTTGATCCCCACTTCAATACTAGCGTCATGGTGGAATAGCACGGTTTGGAATTTAAACCCCACTAAACCTAGCATCCTAAAATTGGAAGTTTTGAGCGAAAACCCTTGAATGCTGCGCCAATCGTCAATGATGAAATTCGCGCTGTGTTTGGAAATCGTCCATGTGTTTTCAGCAACTTGCATGCCATAAAAAAGAGAAAATACATACAAGGGGTTCTTATTGTATTCTACGATCAAATCCCCTCCAAAGCCGTAAGTGAACATGTTCGCTTGAGCGCCCGTTCTTTTATTGAGAATGACATTCCCATAATCCATAAAAAAATAATAGCGCGAATAAAACCAGTAGTTAGTGGGGTTAATCTCCCAGCCTAAAGAAAAGCTCGCCCGCTTCAATCGTGCGTTTGAGATCGTTGTATTTTTTCATGATCATTTTCCCTACCTGGTATTGAGAAGCCACATAAAAACGGCTTTTGGCTTGCGTAAGGGTAGGGCTTAAAAAACAAACGCTTAAAAATAAAGGGGTTACTTTTTTAAATAAATCCTTTGAAAAAAATTTCACACTTTAATACTTCCTGTTGAGCGGGGAGTTAAGATTGTCTTGGTGGTTAGTGGCTCGTTGCAAAACATTGTTCGTTCTTTTTTGCGAAGGATCAGCGTTTTCTTCATTATTGATTTCATCAATTTTATTTTCGTTATTGATCAGATCATTCACCTCTTTAGTGGCTTTTTCATTTTCTTCTTCATGCTCAATCTTTTTTATATCCTTATTCGCTTGATTGATTGGATTGTTTTGAGTGGTTTTAATGTTGTTTTGGTGCGATTGGGACGATTTTTTAACTTCATCTTTACATGCAATAAACAGGCTTAAAACAAAAGAGATAGCGATAAAATGAGTGATTTTAGATTTCATCAATTAAATTTCCTTAAGTCAATGTATAATTTGACTATCTTATCATAAAAACGATTAAGGATTGGCTAGGGTAAGAACAAATTGCAAGAAACAGATGACTTATTAAAAACATTGAACGTGAAATCGCTTTTAGAAGCCTTGCTTGTTTATACGCCCAAAGGCTACAAAGATTTAAATTTATTAGAGCGTTTTGAAACGGGCTTGAGCGGCGTTTTAGAAGTGGGTATTTTAGATAAAAGAAACTACGCCAAAGTTTTAAAGATTTTCGCCTATTCCAAACGATTTTGCAAAAATTTAGAGCTTGTTTTTTTCAATCACAGCGCGTTTTATTACAGCCAGTTTAAAACCGGCGAGAGTTTATTCATTTATGGTAAATTAGAGCAAAGCTCTTTTAATCAAGCTTATATCATTAACACGCCTAAAATCCTTACCGAATTTGGAAAAATTTCTTTAATTTTTAAAAAAGTTAAAAATCATAAAAAAATACAAGAAAATTTACAAAAACTCCTTTCATTAGAAAATTTAAAAAAGGAAGGCATTAAAGAGAATATCGCGCGTTTATTGTTAGAAATCTTTTTCCCCACGCCGCATTTTGTCAAGGATTTTGAAACGAATAAAAATTTCCGCTTCACAACATTTAAATGCATTAAAATACATTGAAATGCTTTTTTATATGAAAAATTTAGAACGCAAAAAATTGCAATTCAACGCTAAAATCGCATGCCCCAATAACAGCGAACGCTTGAAAGCGTTTATCGCTTCTTTACCCTTTAAACTCACGCGCGATCAACAAAACGCCATTAAAGAAATCCAAAGCGATCTCACCAGTTCTATAGCGTGCAAGCGTTTGATCGTGGGCGATGTGGGGTGCGGGAAAACGATGGTGATTTTAGCGAGCATGGTATTAGCCTACCCCAATAAAACCCTTTTAATGGCGCCCACTTCCATTCTCGCTAAACAGCTTTATAACGAAGCCTTAAAATTTTTACCCTCTTATTTTGAAGTGGAATTATTGCTTGGCGGGAGCCACAAGAAGCGATCCAATCATTTGTTTGAAAAAATCACGCATGTTATTATAGGCACGCAAGCGTTGTTGTTTGATAAGCGCGATTTGAATGAATTCGCACTAGTAATCACTGATGAACAGCACCGATTTGGCACCAAGCAGCGCTACCAATTAGAAAAAATGGCAAGCAGTAAGGGCAATAAACCCCATTCCTTGCAATTTTCCGCTACCCCCATTCCTCGCACTCTGGCTTTAGCCAAAAGCGCGTTTGTGAAAACGACCATGATTAGAGAAATCCCTTACCCTAAAGAAATTGAAACTCTAGTCTTGCATAAAAGAGATTTTAAAATAGTGATGGAGAAAATCAGCGAAGAAATCGCTAAAAACCACCAAGTCATTGTCGTTTATCCGCTGGTGAATGAGAGCGAAAAAATCCCTTATTTATCGCTCAGTGAGGGGGCGAGTTTTTGGCAAAAACGCTTTAAAAACGTTTATACCACTTCAGGGCAAGATAAAAATAAAGAAGAAGTGATTGAAGAATTTAGAGAGTTAGGGAGCATTCTTTTAGCGACTACGCTCATTGAGGTGGGCATTTCTTTACCACGATTGAGCGTGATGGTGATCTTAGCGCCCGAAAGGTTAGGCTTAGCGACTTTACACCAGTTAAGGGGGCGCGTGTCTCGTAACGGATTGAAAGGCTATTGTTTTTTATGCACGATCCAAGAAGAAAACGAACGATTGGAAAAGTTTGCTGATGAATTGGACGGCTTTAAAATCGCTGAATTGGATTTAGAATACAGAAAAAGTGGGGATTTACTCCAAGGCGGAGAGCAGAGCGGGAATAGTTTTGAATACATTGACTTAGCCAAAGATGAAAACATTATCGCTGAAGTGAAACGGGATTTTTTGAAGACTGCTAGCGTTTCACATGGAACATTTGAAAATTGAAAATTAAGGTGGAATTGGGTAATTTAAATCATTTAAAAAAAGGATAGAGATGCAAAATAAAGAAATTTGTGGAGAAAAAAGCGTTAAGGAAAAAAATTTAGAGGTATTTAATCGTTATTTTCCCGGTTGCTTGAGTGTGGAAAATGATAACAAGCTCACGCTAGATACGGGAAGATTAAAAGCGTTATTAGGGGATTTTAGCGAAATAAAAGAAGAGGGCTATGGGTTGGATTTTGTGGGTAAGAAAATCGCCTTAAATCAAGCTTTTAAGAAAAATAATAAGATTTTAAAGCCCTTAAATAAATCCACTAGCAAGCACATTCTCATCAAGGGCGATAATTTAGACGCTCTCAAAATCTTAAGACAAAGTTATAGTGAAAAAATCAAAATGATTTACATTGATCCGCCTTACAACACTAAAAACGATAACTTTATTTATGGCGATGATTTCTCGCAATCCAATGAAGAAATTTTAAAAACATTGGATTATTCTAAAGAAAAGTTGGATTATATCAAGAATCTTTTTGGGTCAAAATGCCATAGCGGGTGGCTTAGTTTCATGTATCCTAGATTGTTGCTCGCTAAAGATTTGCTCAAACAAGACGGCGTGATTTTCATTTCTATTGACGATAACGAAGCCGCCCAACTCAAACTTTTATGCGATGAAATTTTTGGGGAGGGGAATTTTTTATCATCTTTGACTTGGCTTAAAGGTAACGCTCAAAATGATGCCCAATATTTTCAAAACAATTACGAAAATATTCTTGTTTATGCAAAGCATGTTGAAGCGCTCAATCTTAATCGCATGACTTCAAAAAAAGAAGTCAAAGTATTTTGTGAAAATGATAAATACTATTATGAAGGGGCTGGGCTTACAACAGGCGGAGCTGGAGGGATTTTAAACGCACGAGCAAATTTAGGTTATAGTATTTACTATAATCCTAAAACGCTAGATTTTTTAGGTGTAGATGATTATGATAAAGAATTAGCAAAAAGTAGTAATGATGAAAATTTAGTTTATAGTGATAGACAAGACTTATTAAAACAAGGTTATGAAATTATAAGACCTCCAAAAAAGGGTGTTGGACTTGGGTGTTGGACTTGGGCGTTGGATACTTTTAATAGTAATAAAAATATTATTTCTATTAAAAAAAATAGTAGAAATGAATATGTAATTTGTAAAAAAGAATTTTTAGATAAAAACCAAGTCAAACAAAATGAAAACGGCGAATTTTATGCTATTTTAGACAAGTCATCGCCCGCAAGAAATGTGATAGAAAATATCGGCGGTGGTAATGGGACAAAAGAAGTTAATGATCTTTTTAATCAAAAGATTTTCAATAACCCAAAACCTACAAAACTCATTAGCCGACTGATTGAATTATCCACCAATGAGGGCGACATCATCTTAGATTTTTTTGCTGGGAGCGGGACGACCGCGCATGCCGTGTTAGAGAGTAATAAGAGCGATTATCAAAAATTAAGTGAGGGGGGGGGGGGTTATTTAATGGCTTGAACGCCGCATTTAAAGAAAGGTGCTTCATTCTCGTCCAATTAGATGAAAAAATTGATCCCAAGAAAAACAAAAGCGCTTATGATTTTTGTTTAAACACCCTAAAATCACCCTCTCCGAGCATTTTTGACATCACCGAAGAAAGGATTAAAAGAGCGGGGGCTAAAATCAAAGAAGCTTGCCCCAATTTAGATGTGGGGTTTAGAGCGTTTGAAATCATTGATGATGAAACGCATGCTAATAATAAAAATCTCAGTCAAGCCCATCAAAAGGATTTATTCGCTTATTCTAACCCAAAAAAATGGGAAACTCAAACGATTTTAATCAAGCTTTTAGGCTGCGAGGGTTTGGATCTCACTACGCCTATAATTTGCTTGATTGAAAACGCCTTGTATCTGGCTTTAAATACGGCTTTCATTGTGGGGGATATAGAAATGAGCGAAGTTTTAGAAAACTTGAAAGATAAAGGGGTGGAAAAAATCAGCATGTATATACCCGCTATCAGTAACGACAGGCTGTGTTTGGAATTGGGCAGTAATTTGTTTGATTTGAAATTAGAGAGCGGCGATTTAAAGATTAGGGGGTAGAGGTGAAAATCAAATTCAAACGACTGGACTATCAAGAAAAATGCTTGAATCAAATTTTAGGGGTGTTTAAGGGGATTGATTTGAGAGAGTCAGAAAATGACGCTCAAAGGATTTCTAACCCTGTTTTTGAAATAGGAGCGATCAAAGATCTTTTATTAGAAAATATTGAGAATTTGCGATCAGAAACAAAAAATAACCCAGGGAAGCGTGGGGATTATTCAGTCGTTAAACTGCGATATTTTAATGGAAACAGGCACCGGGAAGACCTTTTGCTTTTTGGAATGCGTTTATGCCTTGCACAAAAACTACCATTTGTCAAAATTTATCGTTTTAGTGCCAAGCAACGCCATTAAATTAGGGGTTTTAAAGAGTATTGAAATCACCAGAGAATTTTTTAAAAGCGAGTATTCTAACACGCATTTAGAAAGCTATGAAGATGCAGAAAGATTCATTTTAGCGAGTAATCACAAATGCTGTGTGTTGGTGATGACTTTTTCTGCGCTTCAATAAAGAGAAAAACACTATCAATCAATCATGCTTAGAAAACACGAATCTATTCAATGGCGCAAAAAGTTACATGCAAGCTTTAGCGAGTATCCGCCCTATCGTGATCTTAGACGAACCGCACCGATTTTTAGGCGATAAAACAAAAAAATATTTGGAACAATTAAACGCTTTAATCACGCTCAGGTTTGGGGCGACTTTTAAAGATGATTATAATAATCTGATTTACGCGCTAGACAGCAAAAAAGCGTTTGATTGCGCCCTAGTGAAAAGCATTAGCGTGGCGTCTGTGGGGGAGAGTGATGAGTATTTTTTAGAGCTTAAAGAGGCTAACAAAAAACAAAATGAAGCCACGATCAATTACACGAATTTAGAAAATAAAATTCAAAGCGTCAAAGTCAAAACGCATGATAATCTGGGCGCGCTAACTCATATCAGCGCTTTAGAAGATTACATTGTAGAAAAAATCACTAAAACTGAGGTTCGTTTTCTCAATGGCTTTAATTTGTTACTGGATCAAAAAGAGCCTTTTTCTCATCTTTTAGAGGGCGAGCAAGAAGTGATGCTGAAAGAAGCGATAAAAAGCCATTTTGAAAGAGAAGAAGGGCTTTTTAAAAAAGGGATTAAAGCCTTGTGCATGGTGTTTATTAGCGGGGTGAATAGCTATTTAAGCGAGAATGAAAAGCCGGCCAAATTAGCCCTTTTATTTGAAAAACTTTACCAACAAAAGCTTGAAGAAGTCTTAAAAAAGCCTTCTTTAGATGAAAATTATAGAGCGTATTTAGAGCGCACCAAAGACGCTATTTACAAAGTGCATGGAGGGTATTTTGCTAAAAGCAAGAAAGAGAGCGATGAAGCCCAAGTGATCGCGCTCATTTTAAAAGAAAAAGAAAAATTGCTGAGTTTTGATTCCGATCTCAGGTTTATTTTTTCGCAATGGGCGTTACAAGAGGGGTGGGATAACCCTAATGTGATGACGATTTGCAAATTAGCCCCTAGCCATTCCAATATCACTAAATTGCAACAAATCGGTAGGGGGCTAAGGCTCGCTGTGAATGATAAGGGCGAACGCATCACTAAAGAGCATGCTGATTTTGATTTTGTCAATGAATTGGTGGTGATCGTGCCGCAAGTGGAGGGGGATTTTGTGGGAGCGATCCAGCAAGAGATAAGCGAACATAACTTGATTAAACAAGAATTTAGTGCAGAAGAGTTAGAAAAAAGCGGCATGGTTAAAAAAGGGTATTATGGGGTTTTGTTTGAAACATTAGAGGGTTTGGGTTTTGGAGAAAGAACAGATGATGAAAACTTTAAACTCACCCTCAACCAAAACGAATTTTTAAAAAAAGAGCCGGAACTAGAAAAATTAAAAAATGAAACATACTTGGATTTTGAAAAATTAAAAGATTTTTTAAAAGATCGCTTGGTTGGTAATTCTAGAGTGAGGAACAAAAACGAGCGAAAAACTGAAAAAATCAAAATCAATAAAGAAAATTTTAAAAAATTTGAAACCTTATGGGAGAGCTTGAATCATCAAGCCCGGATCGCTTATGCCATGGATAGCGAGAGCTTGATTGAAGAAATTGTCAAAAAGATCAATGCTTCTTTTAATGTCAGTTCAAAAAGTGTTTCGGTTACGACGCATAAAAAAGTAGAAACGATGGGAAATAACGCCAAAACAGAGATTTTTGAGCGAGAAAGCGCATGCGTGTGGAGCTTGCATGAATTTATCAGTGCCTTGTCTAATAAGGTGAAATTGAGTTTTAAAAGCGTGGCTAAAGTGTTGGAAAACATTGATGAAAACAAGTTTAATGAAATTAAAAAAAACGAACAAGAGGGCTTAAGGCGGTTAGAAGAGCTGTTTTTGGAAATCATTTATCAAAATATTAAAGATAAAATTTCCTATCAAATGCGCGAAACGACGATTAAAAACAGAAAAAACGATGCGTTTTATGATGAAAAAGGAGAAATTAGAGAATTTTTAGACGGGAGTTTGGGGGCGGATAAATATGAGATTAAAAATTCAAGTGCACAAGAAAAATGCCTGTATGAAAATTTCATGCAAGTGGATAGCGAGATTGAAAAAGACACGATTGAAGAATCTAACGACACTAAAATCATTGTTTTTGGCAAGCTCCCTAAGGTTAAAATCCCAATAGGGTTAAATCAAACTTATAGCCCTGATTTTGGGTATGTGGTTGAAAATAACGATAAAAAAGTGTTGTTAGTGGTGGAAACTAAGGGGGTTGATAAAAAAAGCGAATTACGCCCTGAAGAAGAGCGGAAAATTTCAACCGCTAAGAAATTTTTTGAAGCTTTAAAAAAGCAAGGCGTGAATATTGAATACAAAACCAAAATAAAAAAAGATCAATTAAGCGCGTTGATTAATGAAGTTTTAAATCATAAAGATTAGAGTTACTTTAATGTTTCACATGGAACAATTTTAAAGAAAAGCGTTTTATTTAAAATTCATGGTGCTTTTGTTATAATCGTTTTCATCCCATTTCAAAGGCGTTTCATGATTCGTTTCACTCGTATCCCACTCAAAGATTTCATTAAAAAATACAATCCTCCAACACCCACAAAAGAAACTATAGAAAATTTTGAAAAAGAAATAAACAGCTTATTAGAAAACGCGCCAAGACAAGATGATGAAGAATTTCAAAAAAATGAAATCAATGAATTTTTAAAAAACACTTATGGCTATCGCTGTAACACCCATAAAAAAGTGGATAGCGCGATCTATGTGGATGGGGAAGTTCGGGTGCTTATTGAAGTCAAAGCCCTAGATAAAAAGACAGAATTCCCTAAAGACAGAGAAAACCCGCTCAGTAAAGCCTTTTGTCAAATGGCTTTTTATTTTTTAGAAGAAATAGAAAAAGAAAAAAACAATTCCCTAAAACACACCATTATTTGCAACAGCGCATGAATTTTTCCTCTTTGATTGTAAGGATTTACTTTTTTTAAAAGACGATAAACGCATCGAAAAATTCTATGAAAATTACGCTCAAAAAGAAGCGCACAGATTCTTCAAAACCAAAATTTTACAAAGATTTAGAACAATATTTGCAAAAAGATTTTCAAGGCGAACTCCGCTACACTCACTTTAATTTGAGCGATGATTTTGAAAAACTTCCTTTGATTTATCAAGTTTTAAGCCACGAAGTCCTTTTAAAACAAAGGAAAACCCTTGACGCTAACACGCTTAACAAAGATTTTTATGAAGAATTGCTCTATATTTTAGGGTTAGAAAGAGCAAAATGAAAAGGGGAAAATTTTAATCAAGCCCAGTTGCACCCAAAACTCCCTAAGTTATGCCCTAAAAGAGAAATACAAAAATTTAGAAGATGAAGAAGTCATGGCGTTACTCATCGCTTGGAATAACCGCATCTTGTTTTTACGGCTTTTAGAAAGCCTTTTAATTTCTTTCAAGCATTTTGGAAAATCTTTCTTAACCACAGAAAACTTTAAAGATTTCAACGCCCTAAACACGCTCTTTTTTGAAGTCCTAGCCAAGAAAAACAGCGAGCGTTTACCAGAAATTAAAGAAGACAAGATTTTAGAAAAAATCCCTTATTTGAATTCCAGTTTGTTTGATAAAACGCCTTTAGAATTAAAGGGGTATGAAATCAAGCTTTTAGACAATAAAAAGCTAGAAATCTATAAAAATTCCGTTCTCAAAAAACATGAAGATTATCAAAAACAAAAAGATTTAAAACCTTTACCCTTGCTAAAATACCTTTTTGAATTTTTGCACATTTATGATTTCACCACCACCCCTAAAGACATTAAAGATAATACCAATACCAGCGAAAGCCGTTTGATTAACCCTAGCGTTTTAGGGCTTGTTTTTGAAAAACTCAACGGCTATAAAGAGGGGAGCTTTTATACCCCAAGCTTCATCACAAGCTACATGTGCAAAGAGAGCATCACGCCGATTGTGTTGGATAAATTCAACGCCACTTATCAGTGGGATTGCGAAAATCTAAAAGCGTTGCGAGAAAAAATAGACAGAAATTTTTCAAATGAAAAAGCTAAAGAATACCTAAACACGCTTTTAACCTTACGCGTTTGCGATCCGGCGGTGGGGAGCGGGCATTTCTTGGTTTCAGCGCTCAATGAAATGGTGTGGGTTGCTTATGAGCTAGGGCTTATCGCTTCCTTGTATCGCCACGAGCTTAGATTAGAAAACGATGAAATCATCATTCACACGCCAGAGGATAAAGTCTTTAACTACACCATACCGCATAAAGAAAACGACCCCCACCACCAAATCCAAAAAGAACTTTTTGAGCTTAAAAAAGACATCATTGAAAACTGCCTTTTTGGCGTGGATATTAACCCCAATTCTTGCGAAATCACTAAGCTCAGGCTATGGATAGAGCTTTTAAAATACAGCTATTATATTTTTGAAAAGGGCAAGAACACTAACAATCTTGAAACCCTCCCCAACATTGATATTAACATCAAGTGCGCTAACAGCTTGATTTCACGCTTTAATTTGAATGATGATCTCAAAAAGATCCCCAATATCAAGCAAAAAATCCAAGAATACAAAGATTTAGTCGCCCAATACAAAGACCCAAACCCTCTCTATCCCTTAAATAAGCAAGATCTTATCAACAAAATCCAAGACTTAAAAAACACTTTTTCTCTCACGCTTAAAGATCCTAAAACCAAAGCAGAGCTTGAAAAGGCTATTGAAAAACACATCAAAAAATACAATTTCTTTGCCCTAGATGATAAGAGTTTGCTAGATGGGTTAAATTACTTTATCCCAAGCCTTTTTGGCACGCTTAAACTAAGCCCTAAAGAAGAGGAAGAGGCTTTTGCGTCTTATGGGCGTATTAGAGCTTTAAGAAAAAGCTTGATGATGCTTTGAGTGGTAGAGAGTATCAAAATGCGTTTGAATGGCGTTTTGAATTCCCTGAAGTGCTAGACGATGAGGGGAATTTTTTAGGCTTTGATTGCATCATTGGCAACCCGCCTTATATCCGCCAAGAACACATCAAAGACTTAAAGCCTTTATTAGAAAAGCAATACCAGGATTTCTATAACAGCTCAAGCGACATTTACACCTACTTTTTTGCCTAGCTTACCACCTTTTAAAGAAAGGGGTTTAGCGCTTTCATCCACTTCCAACAAATACGCACGAGCCAAATACGGCGCCCAAATTGAGAGAATTATTACTCAAAAAAACCACCCTTTGTCAGCTACGATGGAACTAAACGCCTTAAAAGTCTTTGAGAGCGCCTGCAGTGGATACCAGCATCATATCATTTCATCAAACAAACGCCCCCTAAAAGAGAGCGATTTTAATTATTACGAACCCACCCCAAACGATAAAGACGATTTGAAAAAGCACCCCCACCTTTCCCGCGTAGCAGCACGCGCTTTCAACGAAAGCTTTATTTTTGCCGACACCACGCTTTTAGATTTGAGGGACAAAATAGTAGAGCGTCGGCACCCCGCTTAAAGACTGGGGTATTCAAATCTATCGAGGGTATCTTAACCGGCGCTAACGAAGCCTTCATCATTCCCACTGAAAAAAGAGACGAAATCATGACACTTTGCGATGATGCCGCAAAAGACGAAAAGGGAATGAGCGAAAGAAGACAATTGAGCTTATCAAGCCCATTTTAAGAGGGAAAGACATTAAAGGTATTCTTATGCGATGGGCGTCATTGTGGGTTATAGCGACATTCCCAGGCAACCAAGCTTGATATTGATGATTGTATCCCTCTCTTAAAACCTCCTCTCACAATTTCGCTAGAATTGACCAAAGCGGTGAAAAAGATTGTAGAAAAAAGACCAATAATCAGTGATTTGAAACGCAAGATACTATCGCCTATCATGGAGATTTTGAAAAAGAGAAAATTGTGTATGGCGAGATCGTGCAGAAGCCACGATTTTATTTAGATAATGGAGAATGCGAATTAGGGTATTTTTATGCAGAAAGCCACAGGCTTCATTCTCACAGGAAGCATTTGCACTTATCTTTTAGGAATGTTACATTCCTAAATTGATCACTTTACTTTCAAAACTTTCTATGCTGGCGGAGGACTAGGCGAGAGCGGTTATCGCTATAAAAAGGCTTTTATAGAACGGCTCCCCATTCCTAAAATCACCGAAAAAAAACCAAGAATTAGCCGATAAAATCACCGCTTTAGTGGATAAAATCCTACAAGCAAAAGCAAAGACCCTAAAGCCAACACCCAAAAGTTAGAAAAAGGCAATTGACGCTTTAGTCTATCGGCTTTCCCACCTCACCGATGAAGAAATTAAAACCATTGAAGAGGGGCAAGAAAAACACCCTTTAAATAGGGGGAAACCTAATGGGTTTTTTAACAGCGGGTTTTAACCCTTTTTAAAAAAGTATTTTAAATATAATACGACCCAAGGGTTTTTTTGGACAATCCTTTGAAACGATTACCCCCTAATCTCTAGCAAAAACTAGGGGGTGATTGTATCCTAACCTTACAAAAACGATTTTTATAAAAGCTGCAAACCACTCATTTAAAATCGTATTGAAAAACTTTTCTTCCCAAATTTTTAGTTAAAAGCTTTTTTAGAGATTGAATTTTAGATACCCTTAATTCTTAAACAAAGACTCTAAAGCTTCTACCCCTACTTTTTGCGTTTCTTTTTCGCTTTCATTTTCTGCGTTTTCTTTGACGCTAGGAATGGTTTCAAACTCTATGTGATAGCCCGTAAGCATGGACGCTAAGCACACATTCACCCCGCCTTTACCGATAGCCTTAGATTTTTCAATGTCTAACAAGCGCACTTTAGCCTTTTGCAAATGGTTATTGACAATAAAACGCTCTTGAATGGATTCTTTTTCTTCAGCACTCAATTCTTCTATAGGGATTTTTTTAACCTCAACGCTTAAAATTTTGGCTGGAGCGAGTGCGAGAGTGATATAAATTTCAGGCACATTAGAATACTCTATGCAATCAATGTTTTCTTTATTCAATTCGTTACTGATCGCATTAATGCGCACGCCCTTAACCCCCACAGCCGCGCCTATGGGATCAATCCTAGCGTTATGGGAAAAAAAGCTCACTTTCGCTCTGTTGCCTGGGATTCGCACGCAATGGATGATTTCAATTTCTTTATCTTTAATTTCAGGGACTTCTAATTCCAACAAAGCTTCAAGCATTTTAGGGGTGGTGCGGCTCAGCTCTAATAGTAAGCCCTTTTTCGTGCGTTTGACTTGCGTTAAAACCGCCTTGATGCTATCGCCTACTTTAAAACTCTCGCCCTTGATGCGATGGCGCATGGAAAGAACGCCCTGAAATTGCTGCTCGATTTCAATAAAAGTGTTTTGATTTTTATCCACTAAAATCACTTGCCCCATTAAAACGCTGTTAAGGCGCTTTTGAAACGCTTCAAAGTGGCTGTCTTCTAACGCTTTTTCTAGTTGGTATTGCAAATCTTTAAAAAGGCGGTTGATCGCTCCTTGTTTCATGCTCTCCAAACTCAAGCTGTAAGACAATTCGTCTTTGATCTTAACGCTTGGATCCATTTCTTTGGCTTTAGACAAGCTGATGTATTTAGAAGGGTCGTTAATTAACCTTTCATCATCATCTTCTAAAACTTCCACCAACTGGATAAGCTGGAGCTGCTTGTTTTCTTCAACCACCAAGTAGCGCGCTAGAGGGTCTAACTCATTTTGCGCCATTTTTAACAAACAGCCTTGAATCACTTTTGAAATCATCTCTTTAGGCAAATTTTTTTCATACGCAATGCATTCTATAAGGTCGCTGATTTTTTCCATTCTTAAGTTCCTTTAAATTGATGTTCTATCGTTTTCTGTCATTCTCTATTGTGGGGGAGCGGTGCGTTTAAAAGAAACTTTATTATAGCGAATTTTTAAGCTTTATTAAGAATTTCTCCTAAAACCAGAGCGATTTTTTCAAAATCTTTTTCATTCAGGCTAAAGACTTCAAAGCACACAAATGCGCATGAAATCCTTGTAATAACGCCTTTTTGAAAAAGCTTCAAATAAAGTTTCTCACTATTTAAAGCACGGGTGTTTTTGGACTGGATTTTCACGCAAAAGGATTCTAATTCCCTATCGGGCAAATTCCCTATTTTAGAAAAGCTAGAGGCTATGCTCACATTCAATTCTAAAGGCTTTAAAAGAGCGTAGAGTTTGAGGGCTTTTTGCAATAAGGCGTCTTTAGTTTGGTGGAGTAGCGCATGAATGGTGATTTCTTCTTGATGATTGACCCATGCGTTTAGGCTATAAAAAAGCAAGGTGAGCGTGATTTTATCCACCCTCAAAGCTCTATAAAGGGGGTGGTTTTTTAACATTCCAACCCATTCTTTTTGCCCCATAATAATGCCGGCTTGTACACCATTAAAGGATTTGTCCGTGCTAAAGCTTAAAAGCGATGGTTTTAGGGCTAAAATTTCTTCTAAAGCCGCTCTGTTTAACAAATCCACATCCCCTAAATTGTAATAATCTATCAAATCATGCTCTTTAGCTAGGGCTTGTAAATCTTTAAAGGGCGTGTCTTTTTTAAAAGCGGGGTTGTGGGTTTTAAAGAGCATTTTGCTGTTTTCATTCAAGGCCAAGCGGTAATCCCTTAAATAAGCGCGATTAATATTCCCCACTAAATGCAGCCTAGCCCCACTACTCAATAAAATATCTTTAAGGTTAAAATCTCCCCCCACTAATTCGCCATAAGAAACAACGATTTCTTTTTCTTGCGCTAAAGCGTTAGCGATGAGGAATACCGCACTGGTGTTGTTATTGACAATTAAAATTTCTTCAGTGCCAAAGCACGCCTTAAAAAGCTGTTTTAAAGGGGTTAAGCGGTTCTTTTTTTAGCGGTGTTGAGATCGCATTCTAAATCAATGGGATGGGTTAAAACTTCTTTTAAATAAGGTTCAATCTTTTCATAAAATTGCGGGCTAAAAAACGATCGCCCATGATTTTCATCAAAAACGCTCGCGCTCGCATTGATGATTTTTTGATAAGGGCTTTTCAAAAGATCCGGGATTATTAGGAGCGTTTCTTTAGTCGTGATGTTAGCCATGATGAAAGCGTTTGATTCCTTTTTTGAGAGTCTAAAATAAGCGTTATTTTAAACTAAACCCGCTAAATTTTTGATAAAACTACTTTTTTAAAATCCTTAAGAGCATCTTAATGAGCTTATTGAGCGAGCGGAACTTTTTCCATAGAGTTTGGCGGTTTCTATAGGGCTTTTTCATGTTTGTTTCCATGTTTAAAATTCAAAAAGAAATCCTAAGATTCCTTTCATTTTAGAACTGATAGGATACCTCAAAACGCGCGTTAAATCCAGGAGCAGGGAGCGCCATGCGTTTATTTTTAGGGATCATATCGCTCGCTGGAGCGTCCGCGCTCGCTTGCCACACGGAAGCTTGGCTGACATATTGCTTATTTAAGATATTGTTAAACACGGCTGAAATCCTTAAACCCTGCCATTTTTTAGAAGTGGGGGTCCAGTTGATAAAGACATTATGCACGCCATACCCGGGTTTATGGATTTTCATCAAGCCGTATTGAGGGTAGTAGATAGAATAACCTTCATAAAACATGTTAGTTACAAAGCGTGAGAGCCAAGTTAAAGTAAGCCCCCATTTGTGGATATTATAATCGGCTTTTAGGATGAATACATTCCCAGTCGTTGCAGCTAGAGCGTAAGTATCGGCTAATAAATGCCCCCTAGCCGTCGGCCAAGAGCGAGCCACTGAGAAAGTCCCTACGAAATTTTTATATTGCACATTCCCTGAAACTTCATAACCATAGATATTAATGGTTTCGGGTAAATTCCCTGACATGTTTTTTGCGGTCGCATTACCCCCTCCGTTTTTAGAAGTGTCTTGCCCGTAGCTGTTGATGAAGTTATTGATGACTTGGTAGAACGCTGCCCCGCGCACATTGAAATACTTGCTGTTGTAATCCACATTGAATTCCACATTTTGACCGATCGCAGGGCGCAAATTCCTTTGATAAATCACCGTAGGATCGCGCATTAAAACGCCATCGCCAGGCAAAGCCCCCTTAGTTACATACGCATAACTCACTTTCAAACCAATGCTTTCAATGGGGTTATAAAGCACGGTTGCAGAAGGTGAGAAACCAGAAGTTACATGCGTGCGGCCGTTTTTGTCCAGCAAGGTGTAAATATCATAACGAGTTCCCGCGCCCACGATCACATTGCTTAAAATATTGTAGTTCGCTTGCATAAACCCTCCGATGATATTACCGATCGCATGCGAATTTTGAGGCATGTTACGATAGAGCGGGTTAGGCGCGTTTAGATTTTGAGGGTATTGAGAGCTTTGATCGGTGTAGTAATGGCGGTAAGGCAAGCCCGGCCCATTAGGGTCGTTAGGATCAATGTTGTTTTTATAATAGCCGTTTTTGCCTTTATCCAATCCAGAGAAAACGCTCAGGTTTTGATAAATCATGCCGTATTCAAACACGTTCCCATAATCTTCACTAATGGGGTGGGTAACTTTAAAATTAACGCCTGAGTTGATTAAAAAAATCCTTCTGGCTAAAGTCCCCTCAGCGTCCGCATTCCCTAAAGTCCAATCGTTTGCGCTAGGGTTTTGAGCGTTAGGGGGGGTCATGTCATAATCAGGATTTTTAGGGACAAGCCCATGATAAATATTAGATCCTGTGGAAATTGCAGAAGCGCCTTGCCAATTGATCGATCCCGGCTGCCCATAGCCTATTTGATAGCCTCCATCAGAGGGTCTGATAGCTCCTTGCGTGCACTGGCTGATATTGTCCGGGTTATTACACCACTCTTTCACTTCAGGGATATAATCCGGATTAGCCGGCTCATTAGAATTGTAAGCGAAAGGATTCACCACAGGGTTATAATCGCCCCCCTTACCCCTAAAAAGGCAGTGGATTCAACGCGCGGCTGACTAAAACTAGTGCCTCCATCATGCTTGTATTTCAGGCTCAAATTGTGGTTGAAGTTGATCGTATGGGCTAATTCTTTCCCAAAGTCAATCACAAAAGGCGCTGGCTGGCTTCCTGGGTCATTGGCTTTGGAGAGGGCTGAAGTGGTGTTAGGGCGTAAAAGCCTGGTGGAATTTTCCCTTGTCATGTTGTAGCTTAAGCTGATGGTATCCGTGTCGTTGATATAGCCATTGACTTTACCTAAAACGCTATTGACTTCACTCGGAGTCCCTACGCCAATGTCGCTATTGCTCGGATCTTGCAAGTCAAAAGTAGGGTGGAAGAGATCCCTAAAAGCGTTGTTCCCGTCTCTGTAATAAAAAATATTTTGATGGTTGTAATAAGCGAGTATGTCCCAATTTTTACCCCGGTAAGCCGCAGTGGCGTTCATGCGATACCCGAAGTTGGTATAAAAGCCCGCTTCCGCTTTAGCCCCATAAGTTTGATTCTTTCTTAAGAAGTCGTTAGCGTCAATCGTGGTGAAAGACAATTTACCCGCCACCGCGCCAGGACCTGCTGAAGCGTTTGCCGCCCCCTTAATCACTTCCACTTCTTTAATCATGTTAGGATCGATCACGGTGTTAGCGTCATGGTGGAAAATGTTACCATTTTGGGCGACGCCATCTATTGTTACCCTTAAGAGGCGACTCTCAATCCCCCTAACATAGATCTTTTGCGCCATCAAGCCCCCACTAGCCACATTCACATCCGCTCGAGTCCTAAAAATATCACGGATTTGGTTACTTTGGCGTTGTTGGAGCTCTTTTCTCTCAATATACATTTTATTGTTGTATTCAAAAGTCTTTTCACCCTTAGTGGTTACCTTACCCAAAGTGTGGGTTTTTTCTTCAGCTTGCAAACTGCTAGCGACAATACAAGAGACAAACACGATACGAAATTTATTTCTAAACATTTCTTTTAGCCTTTCTATTCACTTTTTTCTAAAAAATTTAGTCAAGTTTTAAACCTAAAGTTATTATTACATTATTCTATTTAATAATACCTTAAATTTGTTTTAGGATTAAGAAAATACCAAGAAAAATGTGATTAAAAAAGTTTTAGCATTTTACTGAGCGACTGAATCGATCACTATTCGTGAAGAAGCGCTGCTGATCCCTCTTAAAAAAGTTTGAGAAGACACATTGATTTCAGCGTTTTGGCGGAAAATATCGCTTGGCTGGTTGCTCTGGCGTTCTTCTAAGTCATGGCGTTTGATGATGATAGTATTCCCCCATTGGAAGGGCCTATAAGCGCGCTTTTTTTTAATGACAAAATGAGGTTCTAAATTTAAAAATTGCGCGTAACTTGGGAAATACAACGGCTCTAATAAAGGGTTTATGGGGTTTGCTTTTAAGACAATAAGAAAGAAAAAGAAACTAAAGATCGTTTTCATAGCAAATTTTCACGCTCGCCCCCACTTGAGAATTGGGAGAAATTTCTAACTTGCTGATTTTCAAAAAAAGCTCAGAGATCTCCTTGTAGCGCGTTTTTAAAATTTGGCTCAAATCCTTAAGGGCGTCTTCAATGAGAAGCGTATTGTTTTTCTCGCATGGTGTTTTGAATGATTTCTTGGATTTCCATGTAGTCCAAATAAGCCTTATTGGGTAATTCCGTGTAGAAAAGATCCACATTTACGCTTATTTTTTGGGGTTTTAAGCGTTCAAACTCTAAAATCCCTAAAATCGTTTCAAACACCAAGTTATGGATATGAACGCCTTGTTGGGTTTTCATAAGATTTTCTTTTCCTTGCCGGCTAATAAATTAAAAATATTGCCCGCATGCTTGATAAGGGTAAAAATAAAAATAAGCACCATAGGCGTTTGCGTGCCGACTTCTTTAAGGATATTGACGCTATCTGGGATATGCATATAAGGCACAAAAAAGATAAGAACAGTCGCTGTGCCTACCCCTAGAATGCTAGCGAGTGAAGAGATTTTAAGCACCTTACCCACAAAAAACCACACCACTAAACCAATCAGGCTTTCAATAGGGATGAGCAACACCACAGAGCCCATGATCGTAGAAACGCCCTTACCTCCATTGAAATTCAAAAAAGGCGAATAGCAATGCCCTAAAATGCTAGCGATAGCGACCATCCATTGCAAACTATAATCCAACCCAAACAATTTGCTTAAAAACACCGCAAACATGCCTTTGAAAAGATCCAAGATTAAGACTAATAGCGCCATTTGTTTAGCGTTACTCACGCCCTTACTTTGTAAAGCGCGCAAGACATTCGTTGCGCCAATGCCCCCCGATCCGATTTTAGTAATATCCATGCCGTAAAAGATTTTCATTAACGCATAGCCAAAAGGAATCCCCCCAATAAAATAGCCCAAAAGGGTGAAAATCACATTGATATTGGTTAGGAAATTTAAAACGCTTTCCATAAATACCCTTTCAAATAAAATAGCGATCATTATAACATGTTGCTTTTTAAGTGAAAGCGTTAAGTTGTTAGGGTATAGTGGCTTAAAAATTTTAGGATATTGAGAATGCTTGAATCTTCTAGCCATTTTTTAAAATCGTTTCGCTTGAAGCGTTATATAGGGTTTTTATTGATTTCTTTAGCGCTATTAATCACGCCCTTTGTTCGCATTGATGGGGCGCATTTGTTTTGATCTCCTTTGAGCATAAGCAGCTGCATTTTTTAGGCAAGATCTTTAGCGCTGAAGAATTGCAAGTCATGCCTTTTATGGTTATTTTGCTTTTTATAGGGATTTTTTTCATCACCACTAGCCTTGGGCGTGTGTGGTGCGGGTGGGCTTGCCCGCAAACCTTTTTAAGGGTGCTTTATAGAGATGTGATTGAAACAAAGATTTTCAAACTCCATAAAAAGATCAGCAACAAACAAGAAAGCCCTAAAAACACCCCAAGCTATAAGATGCGTAAAGCGTTGAGCGTTTTATTGTTCGCTCCTGTTGTGGCGGGGCTAATGATGTTGTTTTTCTTTTATTTCATCGCCCCTGAAGACTTTTTTATGTATCTTAAAAACCCTAGCGATCACCCTATTGCTATGGGTTTTTGGCTTTTTAGCACGGCTGTGGTGCTGTTTGATATAGTGGTGGTTGCGGAGCGTTTTTGCATTTATTTATGCCCTTATGCTAGGGTGCAATCGGTGTTGTATGACAATGACACTTTAAACCCCATTTATGATGAAAAGCGCGGCGGAGCACTTTATAATAATCAGGGTCATCTCCTCCCCTTACCCCCCAAAAAACGCAGTCCAGAAAACGAATGCGTGAATTGTTTGCATTGCGTGCAGGTTTGCCCCACGCATATTGACATTAGAAAGGGCTTGCAATTAGAATGCATCAACTGCTTAGAATGCGTGGATGCGTGCACGATTACCATGGCTAAATTCAACCGCCCTTCACTCATCCAATGGTCTTCAACTAACGCCATTAATACGCGCCAAAAAGTGCGCCTGGTGCGTTTAAAAACGATTGCTTATTTGGGGGTCATCGCTATTGTGATCGCTCTTTTAGCCATCACTTCGTTTAAAAAAGAACGCATGCTCTTAGACATTAACCGCAACAGCGATCTGTATGAATTGCGCTCTAGTGGGTATGTGGATAACGATTATGTGTTTTTATTCCACAACACGGACAATAAAGACCATGAGTTTTATTTCAAAATTTTAGGGCAAAAAGGCATTCAAATCAAGAAGCCTTTAAACCCTATCGCCATTAAAGCTGGGCAAAAGATTAAAGCGGTAGTGATTTTAAGAAAACCCTTAAAGAGCAACGCCACAGAATACAAACGCGCTAAAGACGCTCTAATCCCTATTACCATACAAGCTTATAGCGCGGATGATAAGAATATTACGATAGAAAGGGAATCGGTGTTTATCGCACCCAGTGAAGATTGAAGCCTAAAACTAGCGCTCAATCACTTCATAAGGCAAGCCTTGTTTGATCAATTCTTCCATGAAAGGATCGGTGTTTAATTCTTCTATGTTAAACACCCCGGCCCTAAAATGATCCGCGCTCCAAGTGTCATTACAAATCATTTTAGCCGCGCACATCGCTGGCACGCCGGTGGTGTAGCTTATGGCTTGCGAACCCACTTCTTCATAGCATTTTTTGTGATCGCACACGTTGTAAATGTAGAGCGTTTTGTCTTGGTTGTTTTTAATGCCGGTCATATAGCACCCGATGTTGGTTTTACCGGTGGTGTCTTTAGCCAGAGTGGCCGGATCAGGAAGCAAGGTTTTTAAAAATTGTATCGGCACGATTTTTACGCCTTGATGTTCTATTTCTTTAATGCCTAGCATGCCGACATTTTCTAAGCATTTCATATGGGTTAAATAATTTTGAGAGAAAGTCATAAAAAACCTTGCCCTCCTCAAGCCTTTAATGTTTTTGACTAACGATTCCAATTCTTCATGGTATAAAAGATACGAATCCATTTCGCCAATCTGCGGGTAAGCCCACACTTGCTTGATTTCTAAAGGCTTTGTTTCAATCCACTTGCCGTTTTCATAATAACGCCCTTTAGAGCTGACTTCCCTCAAATTGATTTCAGGGTTAAAATTCGTGGCAAAAGGGCGTTTGTGATCCCCAGCGTTGCAGTCTAAAATATCTAAAGTGTGGATAGTGTCAAAATGGTGTTTTTGAGCGTGAGCGACATAAGCGTTCGTAACGCCCGGATCAAACCCAGCCCCCAAAATCCCTAAAATCCCTGCTTCTTTATAAGCCTTATCAAACGCCCATTGCTCTTTGTATTCAAATTTCGCTAAATCCGGATGCTCGTAATTGGCGGTATCAATGTAATGCGTTTTAGTCTCTAAACATGCTTGCATGATCGTTAAATCTTGATAGGGTAACGCCACATTAACAACGACTTTAGGTTTGTATTTTTGGATTAAAGCGATTAAGGCTTGCGTATCATCGGCATCCACTTGTTCAACGCCAATTTCCCCCAAACCCTTTTTGAGCATGCTTTCTTTAATCGCATGGCATTTGTCTAAGCTCCTGCTCGCTAAAATGATATTTTTAAACACATCCCTGTTCATGCCCATTTTGTGCGCTACCACACTGCCTACGCCACCAGCTCCAATTTGTAATACTGTATGCAAGGAACACCTACTTTCTAACTAATCTCGTTCTTTTAGGGGGCTATTATATTATAATAAGATAAATTTGATAACAAGGATACAGGCTTGCAAGAAATTAAATTAGACATTTATGCCACTTTAGTGTGCATGGTTTTGGTGTTACTTTTGGGGCGTTATGTGATTTCTAAAGTCAAGTTTTTAAGAGATTATGATATTCCAGAGCCTGTTGTGGGTGGGGTTTTAGTCGCTTTTTTTATCATGTTAGCGCGTCAATTTTATCATTTTGGCTTGCAGTTTGATTCTTCTTTAAAAGACCCTTTAATGCTGACTTTCTTCATCACCATTGGTTTGAGCGCGGATTTCAAATCTTTACAAAAAGGCGGGAAAATGCTTGCGGTTTTTTTGCTGGCTGTGGCGGGGTTTGTGGTGTGCCAAAATGCAGTGGGGATTTCTATCGCCAGCCTTTTAGGGGTCAATCCTTTAATGGGGCTTTTAGGGGGATCGATCGCTTTAGTGGGTGGGCATGGCACTAGTGCGGCATGGGCTAATTTTTTCACCCAACCACCTTATCATTTTAGCTCTAGCTTGGAAGTGGGCATGGCGTGCGCGACTTTTGGCTTGGTGAGCGGAGGGATTATTGGAGGGCCTGTCGCTAAGTATTTGATTTCTAAATACAAACTAGAACCTAAAGACACTAAAGAAAAAGACACTTTAGAGGGCGTGGTGTCTAAAGGTTTTGAAACCCCCAAAGAGCAGCGCCTAATCACCGCATCCAGTTTTGTGGAAACCTTAGCTCTCATTGCAATAGCTTTATTAGTGGGGACTTTTTTATCGCATTTGATGCCTAAAAGTTTCACTTTACCGACTTTCGTGTGGTGTTTGTTTGTGGGGGTTATCTTAAGGAACGCTTTGTCGTTTTTTAAAATCCATAGCGTGTTTGACAGAGAGGTTTCAGTCATAGGGAACGTGAGTTTGAGCCTGTTTTTAGCCTACGCTTTAATGAGCGTGAATTTGTTGGAATTATTAAAACTCGCTGTGCCGTTAGCGGTTATTTTGAGCGTTCAAGTGGTGTTTATGATCCTTTATGTGGTGCTTGTAACCTTTAGGGTATGCGGGAAGGATTATGATGCGGCGGTGTTGTGCGCGGGGCATTGCGGTTTTGGGCTTGGAGCGACTCCAACGGCTATGGTGAATATGCAAACCATCACCAACCACTACGGGCCATCGCATGTAGCGTTTATTGTCGTGCCTTTAGTAGGGGCGTTTTTTGTTGATATTGTTAACGCTTTAGCGATTAAAGGCTTTTTGCTCTTGCCTTTTTTCCCATCATGAGACTTTATGAAAGTTTATTAGAAATTTGCTTGAATAAGGCGTGGGAATATCAAACCCTAGCCTTAGAAAACCCGAGCGTGGCTTGCATGGTGTTAGATAAACACCATGAGATCTTGAGTTTAGAAACCCACAAAAAAGCCAAAACCCCGCATGCAGAAGTCTTAGCCGCCCAATCAGCGCTAAAGATTTTACGCCCCCATTTAAAAAACGATTTAGAAAAATTAGAAGACCCTAAAACTTTAAGCGATTTTTTAAAAACGCGCCACGATAACGCTTTTACAGACTGCGTTTTTTTAATCACTTTAGAGCCATGCAATTCTTATGGCAAAACCCCAGCGTGCAGCGGATTGTTAGAAATTTTAAAGCCTAAAAGAGTGGTCATTGCCATAGAAGAAAACGAAGCTAAAAAAGGGGGTTTAGCAAGGCTACAAAAGGCTCGTATTGAAACAATGATTTGTCATAATTTAGAAAACAAGGCTAAGGACTTGCTCTTGCCTTTTAGGATAATGGAACAAAAGGGGCGTTTTAATTTGTTCAAACTCGCTTTAAGGATGAATGGGGATTATCATCATGGCAAGATCACCGGGCAAAAAAGCGTTATTTTCACGCACAACCAGCGAGCAATATGCGACACGCTTATTGTTTCTGGGAAAACCATAAGAACGGATAACCCCTTATTAGACGCTCGCTTTTGCGATAGCTTTTATCAAAATAAAAACCCCAATATCGCTATTTTATCCAAGCGTTCAATTGACCCCCATTCAAAGGTTTTTTCTGCGCCTAATCGTTTGGTTAATGCTTTCTATGACCCTAAAGATTTGCCCCTAGAGAAGCGGGTTTAATTTCATTGAAGGGGGGTGGGAATTGTTTGAGAGCTTGAGGGATAAAATAGACGCATTGCTTTTGCATTCGCATGCGTCTATGATTAGCGAAGCGTTTAGTGCATTCGCTCTAAAAACCCCTTTTAAAGGGCGGTTGTTGCATGCGCAAATCTTAGAAAATGAAGCCCTTTTATGGATAGAAAACTCTTAAGATTATACCAGCCTTTAAACGCTTATTCTTACAATAGCGATTCGCTTTTTTTATACGATTTTTCACGCCCTTTTATCAAAAATAGTGGCGCGATTTTGGACATAGGCTCAGGGTGTGGGGTTTTAGGCTTACTCTGCGCTAGAGATAACCCGCTAGCGAGCGTTCATTTAGTGGAAAAGGATGGCAAAATGGCGTTTTGCTCCCAAAAAAACGCCCTTAAATTCCCCAACGCTCAAGTGTTTGAAAGCGATTTTTTAGATTTCAACCCCCCGATTTTGTATGATGCGATTGTGTGCAACCCTCCTTTTTACGCTTTAGGCTCTATCAAATCTAAAATTAAAGGGCATGCGAGGCACCAGAGCGAATTAGATTTCGCTTCTTTAACGGCTAAAGTGAAAAAATGCCTAAAACCTAAAGGGTATTTTATTTTTTGCTATGAAGCCTTGTCGCTTTGCTTGGTCATAGAGAGTTTAAAAAGCGCTAAACTCACGCTAGAAACTTTAAGGTTTGTCCAAAGTTTTAAAGACAAAAACGCCCATTTGATGCTTGGAGCGGCTAGGAATAATTCCAAAAGCGCTCTAAAAGTTTTGCCCCCTTTAATCACGCATCATTCCAAAAACCAAAGCGACAACACCAAAGAAGTTCTAAGCATCTATCAAATTTGTAACACTTATTCTATCAAAGCGCTTCTCAATTAGCGCCCTTAAATTAAGGATTAAGACATGAAATGTTCGCATTGCCAGTTGGAGTTTAAAGAAAGTGAGCTTTTTAAAGAGGTGATCAATCATAAAGAATTGTATTTTTGTTGCACGGGGTGCGCTAGGGTGTATGCGTTATTGTCAGATTTGAATTTAGAGAGCTTTTATGACAAATTAAACGATTCCACTTTAGCCCCCGTAACGCCCCAAGATTCAATGAGCGCTTTAGAATTAGAACAGGCCCTTGAAGAAAACAATAAAAGCGATTTTATCCTTAATCTTTTGTTGGAAAAAACGCATTGTAACGCTTGCTTGTGGCTCAATCAAAAGGTTTTAGAGCGCTTAAAGGGGGTTAAAAAAGTGAGCGTGAATTTCACCACCCACCATTTGCAAATCGTGTTTGACAAGTCTTTAAACCCTAAAGAGATCGTTCAAAAAATTGAGAGTTTGGGCTATGGGGCTAAAATTTATAACGCAAAAAATTACGCTCTAAAAGCCCAAAAAGAGCAGCGCTCCTATTTGCTCACTTTAAGCGTGGGGTTTTTTGCCACCATGAATTTGATGTTTATTGCAATTGCCAAGTATGCGAGTTATGGTAGCGCGAGTTATGGCGGTGCGAGTTATGGCATTGGCATGGATAAGCTCATGCAAAGGAATTTGGATCTCGTGTCGCTCTTTTTAAGCTTGTTGGTGCTAGTGGTTGTGGGGCGTTTTTTCATTAAGGGGGCGTTTTATGGGCTAAAAAATGGCGTTTTGGGCATGGATTTGAGCGTGTCTTTTGGCGCGTTATCGGCGTTTGTTTATTCCATTTATGCCATGTTGGTGTCCCAAGAGACTTATTTTGAAGCGAGCAGCACGATTTTAACGCTTGTTTTTGGCTCTAAGTTTTTGGAATTAAAAGCCAGGCTGTTTGCGAATGAAAAATGTTTGGCCCTAGAATCGCATGAAATCCATAGCGTGATTGTTGTAGAAAATGGCAAACAGATAGAAAAACACCCTAAAGATGTGGCGATAGGCTCTGTTGTTTGGGTGCCAAGCGGGGCTAAAATCGCACTAGATGGCGTGCTTTTAAGTAATGCGAGCGTGGATGCGTCTTTGATCAGCGGGGAGTTTAAACCTTTGGAATTGGGGGTTAATGATCCAATTTTAGGGGGTTATGTGAATGTGGGCGTGCCTTTTAGCTATCAAGTGAGTGCTAATTTCCAAAACTCACGCCTTTCTAGTTTGTTAGAAACTTTAAAAAAGAGTTTTTTAGAAAAGCCCTTAATTGAGAGTAGCGCGAATCAAATTGCGGATATTTTTTCTAAAGCGGTGTTGTTTTTAGCCTTTGTAAGCTTTTTATTGTGGCAATTTGGTTTGGGGGGTAATTTTGAAAAAGCCTTAATGGTGTGTATTAGCGTGTTAGTCATCAGCTGCCCTTGCGCATTCGCCTTGGCCACACCCATTGCGTTAGTGATAGGGGTGTTTAAAAACCCTTTGATCGTGTTTAAAGAAGCGTTGTTTTTAGAAACTCTGGCTAAAGTGAAAAAAATCTTTATAGACAAAACCGGCACCCTCACGCAAAAAGAAGTCCTTTTAAAAGAAAAAATCATTTATGAAGGATTTGATGGAAGGCTTTTGAAGAGCCTTTTAAAAGCGAGAGAGCATTTAGCCCATAGCGCGATTCTTAAATCATTACATGGCGATGAGGTTGATTTAGAAAAGATAGAGTTTTTCGCTCATGGCTTAAAAGCGAGCTATCAAAACGAAACTTTGCTAGTGGGGAGCTTGAAATTTTTAAACGCTATGGGGGTTAATATAAAGGCTAAAGAGAGCGCTAATATCATGGTAGGCTTTGCGAAAAACAAGACCTTATGCGCGTTATTCATTTTAGAAGAGCGTTTGAAAGCTAACGCTAAAGAAGTTATTCAGGCTTTACAAAATCAAGGCTTGGAATTAGAAATTTTAAGCGGGGATAATGAAAGCTCGGTTAAGGAGTGCGCGAAAAAATTAGGGATTTCTAAATATCATGCCCATTTGACCCCTGAAGATAAGGCTCAAACCATCAGCTCTTATAAGGGCGTTTGCGCGATGGTAGGCGATGGCAATAATGACGCGCTAGCCTTAAAACAAGCGAGCGTTTCTTTAGGGTTTGAAAAAAGCGCTTTGAGTAAAAGCGCATGCGATATTTTGCTTTTAGAAGAGGATTTGAGTTTGCTAAAAAAAGCGTTTGATAACGCTCAAAAAGTCTATCAAGTGGTGTTGCAAAACATTGTTTTGAGCTTGATTTATAACGCTATTTTAATCCCAGTCGCTATGCTAGGATACATCAACCCTTTAATAGCGAGTTTGAGCATGAGCGCTAGCTCACTCTTGGTGGTTTTAAATTCTTTGAGGTTGAAACGCTCTTAAACAAACCACATCGTTTTGGCTAAAATGGCAATTAAAAAACCAAAAGTTAGAGCGATAGGGTGGATGTATTTACCAATAGGGTTTTTCTTACCCAAAAACTTACACGATAAAGAAAAAAGCACTAAAAGAAAAATGCTTAACGCTAAGATCACTTTAAGCATGAGTATTTTTTGAAAAGGGGTTTCACACCAGCCTTTATCGCCCCCCATGTATTGACTAAGCATCATGCCCCCCGTTAAAACAAGCCCTAAAACGCATAAGGGCATGATTTTAACCGCTCTTTGAGTGATTCCTGTATTTGCCTTATTGGCAAACTCTTCGCCAAACATTTTCTTCACATTAGGGAAAATTACCCCATCAAAAAACAAGTAGCCGATAAAAATAATGGCGCACAATAAATGAACAACCAACACATAAGGATAAATCGCATCCATTTGAAATCCTTTATTCATGGGAAAATTAAAGAGTTTTTAATTTACTACAAAAGGATTTTATTGTCAAGTAGCCCACTATTATGGGAATTTTAGGGGTGGTTTTTGTTTGACTTTTAAGATTGCAATTAGCTATAATAAAATAATTAAAAAAGTAACACTTAAGCGGAGTACCCTAGAGAGTGATGTTCAATTTTATGACAAGGAAGAAAAATAGAATGCAAGATTGCAAAATGAGTTGGTAAAAATTTTAATCGTAAGGAATCTGTTTTGATAGCTCAATCTTTAGATATTTCTAAAAAAGGTTCGGTAATTTTAGGCGCTCTTTTGAGTTCGTTATGGCTGACAAACCCTTTAAATGCCCATGAAAAGAATGGCGCGTTTGTGGGGATTAGCTTGGAAGTGGGTAGGGCTGATCAAAAGACAAACGCTTATAAAAACGGCGAGTTGTTTCAAGTGCCTTTTGGCGATGTTTCGGCTAATGATAATGGCAAAGTTCCTGAAGGGCAGACCGGTGGCTGTCAGCCAGCTTCAGGGACGCCAGGAACGCCAGGCTATACTAAAGCTAACTGCGTGGTCAATTGGACTTCGCGCACCATGCTTAGCACCAATAAAAACATTCCTGGCCGTAACCAGCCGATGTATGGGCTAGGCGTGATGACAGGCTATAAGCATTTTATCGGTAAAAAAAGGTGGTTTGGGTTGCGCTATTATGGCTTTTTTGATTATGGGCATACCAATTTTTCTAACTCTAGGGCCGCTAACGCTATATCGCCTTTTTATTTGAGCGATCAAAAAGCAGACATGTATACTTATGGTTTTGGCACAGACATGCTTTTTAACATTATAGATAAGCCTAAAGTCACGGCCGGGTTTTTTGTGGGCGTGAATTTTGCGGGTAACACTTGGACTAATAATCGTGTGGGGTATTTTAAGGATGGGTATGTTTATGGCGTCAATACCGACGCTAACGCTTACATGACTAACGCTGATGGCACGATCACATGCGGGGACACGACGCCGGCGAGTTGTAATGTGGGGATTAACCCTAATAGCGTTTATGCCACAGGAAAATTAAACGCTAAAGTGAATCACACGATTTTCCAATTTTTAGTGAATGTGGGCATTAGGACTAATATTTTTGAACACCATGGCATTGAGTTTGGTATCAAAATCCCCACGCTCCCCAATTACTTTTTCAAAGGCTCTACCACTATTAAAGAGCAAAGCCAAGGTCCGCTAAAAGACGGCAAACCAACCACTATCACCGGAGCAGAAACCAATTTCAGCTTGACCCAAACCTTACGCCGTCAGTATTCTATGTATTTGCGCTATGTTTATACTTTTTAAGTTTGGTAGGGTTTTTAGATAAGGCTTAGGTATGAAAGCTTGATGCTTTAAGCTTTCAAATTGTCATTGAGCTGTAGCCATTCTGTGCTATTTTCTACTTTTTTGATAAAATCATTAATAGCATAACAGCATATATCAATATTGTGTTTGAATTGGGCAAATTCCGCATATTCTTTGGCATCATCATGGATATTTGGGGCTACAAAAACACTAAATTTTTTTCTAATATCAGTGCTATTTTTAATCAATTCTTTTAAATGTCTGGCAATAGGTATCATTTCCAAAGTACTTTGACTCCTATCTCTAATCAAGCTCACTTCTATATAACTTTGGATTTTTGTGTCCATAGCTACAATATCGGGTTTATTGCCACTTGCTGTGTATACGGGCAAGCCTTCATCATCGCTTTTATAATTGGGTATCACGCTTAAATTTTCAAAATGTTGTTTCAAGAAAATAGCACTTAAAAATTCCAAGCGTAAAGGTTTATCAATGAGTCTTAAAAAACTATCTTTTGATTCTTGCTTGTTGCAAGTAATGAGTAATTCTTGCTTGATAAAATCTTTAGTATAAGTGGTTGCTAGTTCATTCAATTTGCTTGATTTAACGCTCTCATCAGCGCTGATCGGAGCAATATTAACAAGAAAGCTATCCACGATCGCCATGTAGTTAAAAAAGGCGAGTTTGTTAGCTTGAGTGTCGTTTAAATAATCCCCTTTAAAAGCCTTATGGGTTTGTAAAATGTAATCTATTTTATTATTTTCATTAGTATTAATATCAATAAACCTACCATTACCACGCAATGAAATAAGTCCTGTAATACGCATTTTTCTAATGTATTCATCAACGGCTTCGTTGATTTGGCTCATTTTAAATCGTGTTTTATTGGTGCTTTCTAAAAGTTTTAGGCATTTTTCATAGATAAATTCATCTGAGTAACTGAATTCTGTCTTATTGATAGTAACAATTTCTTGTCTTAAATGAATAATGTAGTCATAAAGCCCATTGGCGTTATCATCTTTCCAACAAAGTAAAATAGGGATTTCTTTGACAGATAGGGGAGTTAGATTGGCATTTTTGAGTCGTTTTAAAAGCGAGAGTAATAGTTTGAAGGGGTTGTTATGGTTTAAGTTCTTTTTGTAAGGGTTTCCTACTTCATATTTAGACAGAGCGTTTAAAAATATAGCCCCAACTACGCTTTCATCAACGCTTTCTTTAAAAGTATCGTTTTCTTTATCATAATAAGCAAGAATAAGCATTTTAGCACTATTGCTGATGAGTATTTTCTCATATTTTGCATAATAGCAAAAACCAAACTCACACATAAGCTTATACCAAGTGTCAAACCGACTTTCCCATCCATGCTCAAAGCCCATTTCTTTATGTTGTTGTGGGGATATTTCTATAATGCGTTCTAATTCTTCATCGCTAAAAATATATTCATTGGAGTCAAATTTTTCTTTCAATTCTTTATTTTGATTTAGAGAAGTAGGTCTATAAAGTCTATGAGCCAAAACGGATTTGACAATTTGCATGATTGTTGAAGATTTAAGGATTTGATTTTCAAACTTTCCTAAAACAGCTAAAAATTGTCCTATTCTTTTAGGGTTTCGCATAGTGGTTGAAAAGCTTAAAATTTTTCGTGCCGGTTTTTTAGTCATAATTAATCACCTATAATTAGTTACAAAGATTTCTTGACTATCCTCTTTAATAGTATTGTCATTATAACTGATATAATTACTTTTGATATTAAAAATATAATATTTTTTAGCCCATTCTTTTAAAATAAAATTAGTCTCTCCCTTGTGATAAATAAGATTAGTTATACCAAATAAAACTCCCTTTTTATCTAGGCTATCTAAAATACCATATAAGGCTATCTCATTATCGCTATCCCATAACTTGTTGTATTCACTATTTGAGATTAAATAAGGGGGGTCAAAATAAACATAATCATCTTTTAAATAAGTGGTGTGGTTAAGGAAATCAATATAATCATCATTGTGAAAAATAATGGTGTTTTGCTGTATAAAATCTATGTAGTTTTTTAGGGCATTATAAACATTTTCATTAAAATCTACATTACCTACAGGTAAATTAAAAAGCCCTTTAGAATTAAATCTAATCATGTGATTAAATCCATAAATTAAAAGTAAATACAAATAGAGCATGTTGTTTTGATTGGCGTTAAAATCAGCCCTTAGTTTTTCATAAGCTATTTTATTGTATTTGGCGTAGTAAGTTTTTATATATTGTTTTTTTAATTCATCAGGGGCTGTAATCCCTTTAAAAGAGAAAGACAAGCCATAATGAATGATGATTTTAGACAATTCATCAAAAAGCTCACAAGTATTGAACTTGCTTAAAGTTTTATGTAAATTGATAATGTTAGCATCTATGTCGTTAGCTAAGTATCTTTTAGCCTTAGTGTTTAAAAATACGCTACCCCCACCCACAAAAGGCTCAATAAATTGATTAATGTTATTTGGGAATAGCTTATTGAGTTGTGGCATGAGTTTATATTTATCCCCTACATAGAAAAAGGGAGAACGAATACCTTTTTTCAAGGTTTCACTTCCACTATAAATAAAAATTCTTTATGCTCTTTAAAATCAGTTTTTCCTGAATTAAAAAAGCTATGAGCCTTTTCTTTAACGCTTAATTTTCCTTTTTGACTCAAAATTTCCACTAAGTCTTTAAAGCCTATTTTATTTTGCGAAGAGCTAGACTTAGAATTATAGGTATTATTATAAGTTAAAGCAATCCTTTTACAATCTAGTTTTTCAATTAAATCGCTCAATTCTTTCTTGGCATTAGAGCGGCAATATTCGCTCATGTTTTCGCATGATGGCTTTAAAGCTGTTCCATAGAGTTTGGGTTTTTTCCACTGTACTAGGTTTTCATAGAGATGATAAAACCGGCTGTATTGCCTTGAATTGTATGGAGGGTCAATAAAGACTAAGTCTATTTTTAAGGTTTTAGCCAATTCGTTAGCGTTTTTTCTCTCTATCATGATATTTTTATCATGCTTTATAGGGCTAATAAGCTCAAAAATAAATCTATCTTGCAAAATCTCTTTTTTCCTATAAGCTTCATAATGCCCCACCGTGTTAGCTATCTTATCCATTGAATAAATCAAGCTTGTTAATAAAATATCTTTATTTAATTTATCTAAATTCAAGCTTTCTATATGCTCCCTAATGCTACCGATTTTGACACAATCTTTATAGCTGAAAAATTTGTCGCTAAAATGTTGGCTAAAATAATTTTCTTCTAGCTTTAAAGCTTGAGTATAATATTCTTTCAGCTCTTCAAGCACCTTAAAATCAGCGTCTTGCCCCATAAAAAAAGCATGATAAATGATTTCATTAGAAAATAAAATATCATTTATAATGATGTTTTTAATGTTAGGAATGGTGGCAAATTGACCAGCTACTACCCCACTTCCGGCAAAAATATCGCACACGCTTTTGATATTATTTAATTTTAAACTCTCAAATACCCACTCTATAAGCTTGGTTTTTGAGCCGATATACCGACGGTTTTTTAGATTAAATTTTTCCACTATCCACCTTTAAACTAAGAGAATAAAACCACTTAGTAACATATAAGATTTAAAAATCACAATCTCTTATTAAGCTTTTTAAAATACCAAAGACTAAGAGCTAAGAATAAAAAAAAGGGCGATAGCACGCCTATTTCAGGAATGAGTATCCCTGAAATACTAAACTTCCCTAAAGCAAAGAATAGCCCCCAAACAACGAGCGTGATAATGATAAACTTTAGCCCTAAAAGAGCCAGGTTTTCATAGCGGGCGAGACTGGGCGAAAAATAAGCGATTAAAACGCTTAAAAACGGCACGAAAAAGGGCAAAATCGCAAACACATACAAAAACGAGCGCACTTTTTTCGTGTCTGCGTTTTGGCGCATTAAAGCATGCAAGGATAAAAGAGCGTCTGTGATAGAAACCGCGGGTTTGTTCTGATAAATGGTGTCTAAAACTTTAGGGCGGAAATTTTTGAGCGTTTTAAAGGTTTTTAAACGCGTGGTGTTTAAAGCGTTGTTGCCCAGTTCAAAACTTAAGGGCATCTCATAGATAGTGGTGTCATGCAAGATCCAATACTTGTCTTCAAAAAAAGCTTCTTTAGCTTCAGCGTAAGATTCTAAAGTCTTATCTTTTAGGCGAAAAACCTTGATATTTTGGGCCTTTTGCAATAAAGGATTAATCTTATCAAAATACACGTAATCATCGTTGTACTTCACTAACAAATGCTCTGAGACGCTCAAAGAATTGTCTTTATAAATCAAATTTTGCGTTTTTTCTTCCATATACACAAAAGGAGTTGCGTTCAGCCCCACATAAACGGTCGTGAAAAACAAGCTAATCAAAAAAATAGGGCTTAAAATCTGGCATTTGGAAAAGCCAATGGAGAGCAGGGCGGTGTATTGGTTGGATTTAATGAAGGCGATATAAAATAAAACCATCGCCAAAAGCAAGGAAATGGGCAAGGTGTAATTGAGAGCAAACAGGATGTCATAGGTGAAAAATAAAATAATCATGTTCGCAGAATCAGGCATTTTATCGGCGTATTTTAGGCTGTCAATGCCTACAAAAAACAATTCTAAAGCTAAAAGCACGATTAAAAAGTATTTGAAATAATACCACCCCACAAATCTAAACAAACGCACTTTAAACCCTTATTCAAACCATGATAAAAACTTAAAATTTTGGATAGAGTGCATCTAATTTTCTATTTTTAAAGGTTTTTTAAGCGTGAAACGATTTTGCATGGCGTTAAAATCATGGCTTTCTATAAAAAATTTTAGGGCGTTTTTGGCATGTTCAAACGCAGCGTTTTTTAAAGGCTCTTCGTTTTTGTGGAATTTTGAAAGCACATGCTCAATCACGCCCATTCCTTTAGAAATCCCTACCCTCAAGCGGTAATAAGAATTCGAACACAATAAATCAATGGACTTTAAGCCATTATGCCCCCCATTCCCCCCACCCTTTTTAAACCTCACAACGCCTAAAGGTAAATCCAAGTCGTCATGGACAATTAAAAGCTCTTCAGTTTTGTAAAAATTTTTAGCGCTTAAAACGCTCTCGCCGCTCAAATTCATGTAAGTTTGGGGCTTGAGTAAGATAAAATCCTTATAAACGCACAAATAAGCGTTGTGTTTGGGAGAAAAAGTGAAAGAAAGATCCAATTCGCTAATAAGCGAATCTAAAATATCAAAACCAGCGTTGTGTCTGGTGTGAGCGTAACGCAAAGTAGGGTTGCCTAAACCTACTAAAAGCGTCATAACCTAAAAATCACTTCGCCTTAATCACACCGATCACAGCGATAGAATCATGATCTAAGATCTTCACATTTTCGTGTTTTTCTAAATCGCGCACCAAAATAGACTCATTCACGTCTAAAGGGGCTACATCCACTAAATAGTGATCGGGTAAATGCTCTGGAGCACATTCCACGCTGATACGCTTTTTAGAGAGCATTAAAATCCCTTTATTTTTCAAGCCCACTGGAGTGCCTTGGTGTTTAACAGGGACTTTAAACTTAGACTTCACGCCCTTAGTAACAGCGAGTAAATCTACATGGATAAGCTCGTTAGTAACAGGGTTTTTTTGGTATTCTTGAACCACGACTTCAAAAGTCTTATCCCCTAATTTCACCGGAAAAATCAAATGCTTTTTTTCCTTAAGGTATTTAATGAAAGGGTTTAATTTGAACGCGCCATTCACGTTTTCAACGCCCTTTCCATAAACATTTGCGATTAGATAGCCATCTTTTTTTAAAGCTTTAGCGTTAGCTTTAGTAATACTCTCTCTAATAACGCCTTCTAACATGTCAATCCTTTAAAATAAAATAAGGGCTTATCTTATCCAAAAAACCCTTAAAAATCAAAAACTGCTTAAAAGCTTTTCAAAGGATTGTTTGAACGCTATCAAGCCTTCTTTAAGGAGTTTTTGAGCGGTGTTTTCCAAATCAATGTTGTGCGTTTTTAATTCTTTTTTGAACGCTTCAATTTCTGTGATTTTTAAAGGGGTTTGATACTCGGTGTTTGGGTCAAGCAAGTAAGCGTTTAAAGCCTCTAGGGGGGCTGTATTGATAGAGTTTTTAAAACACAACGCTTTAATGTAATAATCTTTAGCTAAGGCGTTGGACTTAACGCCTGTGGAGGCAAAAAGAGCGCTTGTTAGCTTATTGGCATGCTGATTAATTTGGTAATAGCACTCGGTAGCGTTGATGATCCCGCTTTTAGCCTGCAAATTTTTTGGCGCTAGTGGGTCTATTTCTTTGTCAAATCGTGAAACAAACACGCTAATGACCGCTCTTTTTTGCGCTTCTTTGGCTAAGATTTGAGCGGTTTTTTTAGCGATTTTAGGCGAAAAGACCAAAGTTACATTAACAGGAATAGAGGCTTTAGTTAAAGCGCTAATTACTTCAAGCCCGCTCTCGCTCGCTGGGACTTTAATCATCACATTAGGGCGGTTTAATGTTTTGAATAAGCGCTTGGCTTCATCAATGCTTTTAGGGGCATCATCTTCTAAAAAAGGGTCAATTTCTAGGCTAATGTAGCCATTGTTAGGGTCTTTTTCATATAAAGGCATCAACGCGCTAGAAGCTTGTAAAATATCCTTCAACGCCAGGGTTTCATAAATTTCTTTAGCTTTTCTGCCTTTGAGTTTAGCGATTTCATCTTTATAAAACGCGCTTTTTGTGATCGCTTCGCAAAACAAACTAGGGTTACTCGTCGCCCCGCAAATAGCCCCCTTATTAATGAGCTTTAAAAAGTCGTTTTCTAAAAAATCCCTTTCTATAAAATCGCACCACAAACTGAATTCTTGCATGTTTTATCCTTGTTTTAAATGTTGGTAATAGCTTTTAACGACTTCCTGGTCGCTAAAAAAAATCGTTTTGTCTTTGAAAATCTGAGTGTTTTCATCGCCCTTGCCTAAAATCAATAACACCTCATCGTCTTTTAAATTTTCTAAAGCGTTTAAAATGGCTTTTTTTCGGTCTTTTTCTATAATGACTTTAGAAGAATCGCTGATGCCTTTTAAAATATCCTTGATAATGTCTTCTTCGTTTTCGCTTCTAGGGTTGTCTGAAGTTAAGATGATTTGATGCGCATAACAGCTCGCTACCTCTCCCATTTTAGGGCGCTTGGTCTTGTCCCTATCGCCCCCTGCTCCAAAAAGAGCGGTGATTTTTTGGTTTTTAAAGCTTTCAAAGACTTGTTGCATGCCGTCTGTTGTGTGGGCAAAATCCACGATCACTAAAGGTTTAGAATGCACAATTTCCAAACGCCCCTTAACCCCATAAAAGTTTTCTAATAGCGGCGCGATCGCTTCTAGCGCTAATTGGGTGAGTAATTTGACCCCTAAAACGCCCGCTAAGATATTATAGAGGTTATAACGCCCTAAAAGGGGGGAATGTATAAGAGCGATTTCTTTGAAATTAGGATTCCTTAAATCTTGTTGGTAGCATAAAGATGCGCTAATAGAGGGGGTGAGCGAAAAGGCTTGAACGTTTAAATGCGCTTTTTTATCCAGCGCGTAAGTGTGCGCGTTAATGGGGTTAAAAAGGGCGTTTGTTTCATCTCTGTTGATGACTTTCAAACCCTCATCTTTAAAAAAGCTGTTTTTAATATCTCTGTAATTTTCTAGGCTTTTGTGGAAATCTAAATGATCGCTTGTGATATTGGTTAAGATTTTAAGGGCGAAATCAAGCCCGGCGATGCGTTTTTGGACAATCGCATGGGAGCTCACCTCCATGATAAAGTATTCGCATTTTAAACGAATCGCTTCTTCTAAATCGCTATAAAGCTCTAAAAGAGTGGGCGTGGTCAAGCCCTTTTCTTTGATGCGTTTGTCGTTGATAAAAAACCCCCTTGTGCCTAAAAGAGCGGTCTTTTTATTCAAATCTAAGAGCAAGGAATACATCAAGCTCGCTGTGGTCGTTTTACCATTAGTGCCTGTAATCCCTACAATCTTAATCTTAAAATCAAAGTAGTTTTTAAGCTCGTTAAAATCCAAAATAGCCAGGTTTTTTTCTGCGATTAAAGGGGCGTATTTTTCGTTTAAAGGCGTTTTGACAAAAAGGATTTCTTCAGGGTTTTCTAAAACTTCATTCGTGTTATCGCTTAAAAAAGAATAGGCGTGGTTTTGATAAGTTAGGGTTTTTTTGAGTTTCATTCTTTAAGCCTTATTGGATTTGAGAGCGTCTTCTAAAAGAGAACGCAAAAATTCATCATAAATAAAAGAATCTTCATGCATGTTTTCAATGTAATTTACCGCTAATTCGTAATAGCCATAATGGTTCAATTCTTTCAAAAATTCATAAAAATCCTCTTTATTGTCAAAAATCACCCTAGAGCTGAACATCAAATCTTCAAACGCTTCCTTAAAGCCGCGTTCCAAACTCAAGCGTTTGAAATCCGCATACAAAATGCCATTCAATTCCTCGCCTTTTTGAGAAATTTGCGCATCAATCTTTTCAGCCATTTGGTTTAGCCCCTCATCAAAAGAAGCGATCAAAGCGGTGATTTGCTCTTCAGCCTGGTTTTTTAAACTCCGTTTTTGCATAGCGATCAGGCTTTGATACAATTCATAAAAGCTATGGGCTTCTTTAGGGAAATCCTTAGCGATGTCGCTTAATAACGCCCCCACTCTGGCTTTTTGGTTGTCTTTATCCAAAAACAAAACTTCAGAAAAAAGGCGCAACGCTTCAGCGTAATGGGCTTGCTTGAACGCTAAAAATCCCTCTTTAATCAACGCTCGCTTTTTAAATTCATAATCAAACTTCTGCATGCCTAATCATCCTTAGAGTTTATCAAACTCCTTAGCGTTTTCTAAACACACCACTTCTAAATTGGGGTGAATATCCATTTTAAGCTGCCTTTCAATGACATTTTTTAGAGTGATTTTACTGCTAGAGCAAGTCTTACACGCTCCCTCTAAAGCCACATAAATTTTCATGCTTTTCACCCCTAGCACTTCAATATTACCGCCATCTTTGAGCAAGTAAGGGCGGATCTTTTCTATCACAATGCGCACCGGTTTTTGTAAATCTTCATCGCTAAATTCTATCATTTTTAAAAACCTTATTTTTAAAATTTTACTTTAAGATACCATATAATGAGCCATTTTTATCAAACAACGCTTTTTAAGAGTGGCTCAAGGGCTAATTGGATAGAATGAACTCACTATTAGGATAAGGTTTTTATGACGGTATGGAAATTAAAAACATCAAAGAGTTTGAAAAAGCTTCCAAAAAACTCCAAAAAGACACTTTAAAGATCGCTCTCGCTCTTTTGTTCCTCATCGGCGCTGCTTTGCTCGCTCTCATTTTTGGGCAGGCTAATTCTAAGGGATTGTTGCTTATTTTTGCGGCTGTGATTGGGGGGTATATGGCGATGAATATTGGCGCTGAACGATGTGTCTAATAATGTCGGCCCTGCCGTAGGCTCTAAAGCCATTAGCATGGGTGGGGCGATTTTGATCGCTGCGATTTGTGAAATGCTTGGAGCGATCATTGCTGGGGGGAAGTGGTCTCTACGATTAAGGGTCGTATCGTTTCGCCTGAATTTATTAATGATGCGTATGTTTTCATCAATGTCATGTTGGCTAGCCTTTTGAGTGGGGCGTTGTGGTTGCATGTAGCGACTTTAATAGGCGCTCCCGTTTCCACTTCACACTCTGTGGTGGGGGGATTATGGGGGCTGGAATGGCAGCAGCTGGAATGTCTGCTATTAATTGGCATTTCTTATCAGGCATTGTGGCTAGTTGGGTAATCTCGCCTTTAATGGGGGCTTTGATAGCCATGTTTTTTTTAATGCTCATTAAAAAGACTATCGCTTATAAAGAAGATAAAAAGAGCGCGGCTTTAAAGGTCGTGCCTTATTTGGTGGCGTTGATGAGCTTAACATTCAGTTGGTATTTGATGATTAAGGTTTTAAAACGCCTCTATGCGGTGGGTTTTGAAATCCAGCTGGCTTGCGGCTGCATCCTTGCGCTTTTAATCTTTATCCTTTTTAAAAGATTTGTGTTAAAGAAAGCCCCGCAATTAGAAAACAGCCATGAAAGCATTAATGAGCTTTTTAATGTCCCTTTGATTTTTGCTGCTGCGCTTTTAAGCTTTGCGCATGGGGCTAATGATGTGGCTAACGCTATTGGCCCACTAGCCGCAATCAGTCAAACTTTAGAAGATGCGAGCAGCCCTATGGGGAATACTTTAAACTCTGTGCCGTTGTGGATCATGGTAGTAGGGGCGGCTGGGATCGCTTTAGGCTTGAGCTTGTATGGGCCAAAGCTCATTAAAACGGTGGGGTCTGAAATCACAGAATTAGACAAAATGCAAGCTTTTTGCATCGCGCTTTCAGCGGTCATTACCGTGCTTTTAGCCTCTCAATTAGGCTTACCGGTAAGCTCTACGCATATTGTGGTGGGCGCGGTGTTTGGGGTGGGCTTTTTAAGAGAGCGTTTAAGAGAGCAATCCAGAAGGCGTTTTGCTAGAATCAGAGACAACATTGTAGCGGCGCACTTTGGGGAAGATTTAGAAGAAATTGAAGGCTTTTTAGAGCGCTTTGATAAAGCCAATTTGAAAGAAAAATCGCTCATGCTAGAGAGCTTGAAAAAAAGCAAGAACACCGCTATCGCTTTGGAATTGAAAAAGAAAGAAAAAAAGTCGCTTAAAAAAGTGTATAAAGAAGAAGTGATCAAACGCTCCATTTTAAAAAAGATTGTTACCGCTTGGTTGGTAACCGTGCCGGTTTCTGCGCTTTTAGGCGCGCTTCTTTTTGTGGCTCTTGGTTTTATAGAAAAGTATTTCTAAGGTTTTAAAAGCTTGATTTTTTAAATATTTGCTAGATTAAACGCTAAAAATATTTAAAGTTAGGCTTAATCTTTTATGTTAAAATTCTAAGATTTTATATATTTTATATTTATCGTTAGGTTTTAGGTTTAAATCATGGGGAGGAATCAAGGAGCTTATTTGGATCCGTCTGAATCGATTTTGATGTTGATGGTTGCTTTTTTATTGGTGCTGTTGAACGCTTTTTTTGTGCTTTCAGAGTTTGCCCTTGTGAAAGTGCGTAAAACCCGCTTAGAAGAGCTGGTTAAAATCGGTAATTCCAACGCTAAACTCGCTTTAGAGATGAGTCAAAGACTGGACACTTATTTGAGCGCGACGCAGTTAGGCATCACCCTTTCTTCATTAGCTTTAGGCTGGGTGGGTGAGCCCGCTATCGCAAAATTGTTAGCCGCGTTGTTTGAGTCTATGGATTTGAGAGAAAATCCTATTTTCATCCATTCAATGAGCGTGGTCATAGCGTTTTTAAGCATCACTTTTTTGCATGTCGTGTTGGGCGAGATTGTGCCAAAGTCTTTAGCGATCGCTAAATCTGAAAAAGCCACCCTTTTTGCCGCACGCCCTTTGCATGTGTTTTGGGTGGTGTTTTATCCGGTGGTGCGTTTGTTTGATGTGATCGCTCATTTTTTTGAAAAAGATGGGCGTCAATCCTAAAGAGCATGAGGGCATGCATTCTGAAGAAGAGTTAAAAATCATTGTGGGCGAGAGTTTGAGAGAGGGCATTATTGATTCGGTGGAGGGGGAAATCATTAAAAACGCGGTAGATTTTTCTGACACGAGCGCTAAAGAAATCATGACCCCACGAAAAGACATGGTGTGTTTGGACGAAGAAAACAGCTATGAAGAAAATATAGACATTGTTTTAAAAAGCCGCTTCACGCGCTACCCTTATTGTAAAGGCTCTAAAGACAACATTATCGGCATGGTGCATATCAGAGACTTGCTTTCTCGCTCTATTTTTACCCCCAAAATGCATGATTTCAATCAAATCGTTAGGAAAATGATCATCGTCCCTGAAAGCGCGTCTATTTCTCAAATCCTTATTAAAATGAAAAAAGAGCAAATCCATACCGCTTTGGTGATTGATGAATACGGCGGCACGGCTGGGTTGCTCACTATGGAAGATATTATTGAAGAGATCATGGGCGAGATTAGCGACGAATACGATTTGAAACAAGAGGGCGTGAACAAGCTTGAAGAAGGCGTGTTTGAATTAGAGGGCATGCTGGATTTAGAAAGCGTAGAAGAAGTGCTTCATATCCAATTTGACAAAGAATGCGAGCAGGTAACGCTTGGGGGCTATGTTTTCAGCTTGTTAGAACGCATGCCTATGGAGGGGGATACAATCGTTTCGCATGGGTATGCTTTTGAAGTCTTAAGCGTGGATGGGGCTAGGATAAAACGCTTGAAAGCGGTTAAACAAGATCAGGGAGAAAATGAAGCATGAAAAAAACAACCCTCTTTGTATTGGGCTTATTATTCAATAACTCTTTAAGCGCTGTTGATGGGATTTCTCAAACCGAGCCTTCTTCTTTGAATTTGGCTGAAGACAGCGTGCCTTTGAACCACCCTAACGCCCAAAAACTCTCTTTAAAAAACGCATGGAATAGGGTGTTGTCTAATCATGAAGCGCTTGCATGCGCAAGAATACGCCATTAAACGAGCGAGCAAAATGAAATTAGCGGCTAAGCTTTCTTTTTTGCCTCAAATTGATTTGAGCGCTTTTTATGTATACCTCTCTAACCCCATTAAAATGGATTTTGCCAGCCAAAAACAACCGGGCGTGCAAAAAGCCACCAACCAGATCCATCAAGGCTTGCAAAACATCCAGCAAAATATCCCCCCTCAAGTATTAACCCCTCAAATCCAAGCGGGCATGCAAGGGGTGATGCAAGGTTTTGGGGCTTTGAGCAGCACCTTAGAAGCCCCCTTATTGTTTTCTAAGCAAAATGTGGTGATTGGGGCTTTGAGCATTATTTATCCCCTGTATATGGGTGGGGCAAGATTCACGATGGTGCGCATTGCGGATTTGATGCAAAAAGACGCCAATGAAGTGTATCGTTTGAAAAAGCTTTCCACCTTTCAAGAGCTTGTGAGCGTGTATTACGGCATGGTGTTAAACGCAGAAGTGGCTGAAACTTTAGAAGAAGTGGAAAAAGGCCATTATAAGCATTTCCAAAACGCTTTGAAAATGAAAAAAGTAGGGCAAATCGCTAAGGTAGAAACCTTAGGCGCTCAAGTGGCTTATGATAAGGCCCATATCGCTAGCGTTAAGGCTAAAGACGTGTTAGAAGTTTCGCAGCTCTCGTTCAATTCTATTCTATCCAGCAAAGACAATCTAGCGCCTTCAAGCAAATTAGAGATCCACACAGAGAAAAATCTGCCCGATTTGAGCTTTTTTGTTGCTTCCACGCTCAATTCTTACCCGGCTTTAAAGACTTTAGAAAATCAGATTCAAATTTCTAAAGAAAACACAAAACTGCAGATCGCTAAATTCTTGCCCCAAGTGCATTTTTTTGGCTCTTACCTCATGAAGCAAAACAATTCGGTGTTTGAAGACTATGATCCCTAGTTGGTTTGTGGGCGTGGCCGGGCGCATGCCCATACTCTCCCCCACAGGGCGTATCCAAAAATACCAAGCGAGCAAATTAGCGGAGTTGCAAGCTAGTAGCGAACAAATCCAGGCTAAAAAAAACATGGAATTGTTAGTGGATAAGACTTATAAAGAGACGCTTTCTTATTTGAAAGAATACAAAAGCTTGATTTCTAGCGTGGAATTAGCCAAGGAAAATTTAAAACTCCAAGAGCAGGCTTTTTTACAAGGTTTAAGCACGAACGCTCAAGTCATTGATGCGAGGAACACGCTTTCTTCTATCATCGTGGAGCAAAAAAGCGTGGCTTATAAATACATCGTTTCATTAGCGAATTTAATGGCGTTAAGCGATCACATTGATTTATTTTATGAATTTGTTTATTAAAGGAAAAAATCATGTCAAATAGCATGTTGGATAAAAATAAAGCGATTCTTACAGGGGGTGGGGCTTTATTGTTAGGGCTAATCGTGCTTTTTTATTTGGCTTATCGCCCTAAGGCTGAAGTGTTGCAAGGGTTTTTGGAGGCCAGAGAATACAGCGTGAGCTCCAAAGTCCCTGGCCGCATTGAAAAGGTGTTTGTTAAAAAAGGCGATCACATTAAAAAGGGCGATTTGGTTTTTAGCATTTCTAGCCCTGAATTAGAAGCCAAGCTCGCTCAAGCTGAAGCCGGGCATAAAGCCGCTAAAGCGCTTAGCGATGAAGTCAAAAGAGGCTCAAGAGATGAAACGATTAATTCTGCAAGAGACGTTTGGCAAGCGGCAAAATCCCAAGCGACTTTAGCCAAAGAGACTTACAAGCGCGTTCAAGATTTGTATGATAATGGCGTGGCGAGTTTGCAAAAGCGCGATGAAGCCTATGCGGCTTATGAAAGCACCAAATACAACGAGAGCGCGGCTTACCAAAAGTATAAAATGGCTTTAGGGGGGGCGAGCTCTGAAAGTAAGATTGCCGCTAAGGCTAAAGAGAGCGCGGCTTTAGGGCAAGTGAATGAAGTGGAGTCTTATTTAAAAGATGTCAAAGCGACAGCCCCTATTGATGGGGAAGTGAGTAACGTGCTTTTAAGCGGTGGCGAGCTTAGTCCTAAGGGCTTTCCTGTGGTTTTAATGATAGATTTAAAGGATAGTTGGTTAAAAATCAGCGTGCCTGAAAAGTATTTGAACGAGTTTAAGGTGGGTAAGGAATTTGAAGGCTATATCCCAGCGTTGAAAAAAAGCGCGAAATTCAGGGTCAAATATTTGAGCGTGATGGGGGATTTTGCGACTTGGAAAGCGACGAATAATTCCAACACTTACGACATGAAAAGCTATGAAGTGGAGGCCATACCCTTAGAAAAGCTGGAAAATTTTAGGGTAGGGATGAGCGTGTTAGTTACCATTAAACCTTAGAAAGGATTGTTTTGTTCAGATTGATAAGCGCATGGGTTTTACAAGACAAGTTCTTGTTTATCGTGTGTTTTATATTGCCTTTTTGTTTAGGGGTTTTAGGCATGCAAATCTTTAAACAAGAAATCCCAAGACAGCTCCCTATCGTGGTGGTGGATTTGGATAAAACCACGACAAGCCATCAGGTAGCGTTTGAATTAGGCGCAACGAGCGCGCTTCAAATCAAATACCAAGTGGCTAGCCTTTTAGAAGCCAAACGCTTTTTAAACTCCGCTGAAGCGTATGGGGCGTTAGTTTTGCCTAGAGATTTAGAGAAAAAAATCAAAATGGGGCGAAAGGTGGATTTGCCCTTTTATTATAACGCTGAGTATGTTTTAGTGGGGAAAACGCTCAAAAACGCCTTCTTACAAACCGCTTTAACTTTAGACGCTAAAACCTTAGCCACCAAAGCTTTAGTGCGAGATTCCAATTTGATTTCGGCTAAAGCCCAAGCAATGCCTATTGTTTTGCAATTGCATGCCCTATACAATGAAGAAAACAATTACACGCAATACCTTTTAAGCGTGATGCTGCCTTGCATGTGGCTTATTTTCATTGCGATTGGCATGCTCAATTTCATTCAAAAAACCTCTAACATGCACGAGCTTTTGATCAGTATTTTAGCGAATGTGTGCGTGTTTAGCTTTTGGGGAATGGGCATGGCGTTTTATTTTAATCTCATTGGCATGGAGGGGAATTATACGCATTTGTCATTAGTCTTTTTAGCGGTAGTCTTGATGACGCTCATTATGAGCGGGTTTGTGGTGTTGGTTTATGGCGTTTCAAAAAGCGTTATTGAAACCGCTGGCGCGATTGGGGTCTATACCGCTCCAAGCTTTGCGTTTGCTGGGGTTACTTACCCGCAAAACAACATGGAAATTTTTGGGGATTTTTGGAGCCATTGCTTGCCTATTAGCCATTTTATGCGCTTTTTTTTACAAGAGGCCTATTATAAGACGGATTTAACGGAATCTTTAAATTCTCTAATGCCGCTTTTGTTCTTTTTAATCTTTTTAGCTTTAGGGCTTTTGATTTTTTATTTTTCTTTTAAAAAAGACAAGGCTAGCGCATGAATTTTTTTAAAATCCTTTTAATGGAATTAAGAGCCATTGTTTCTCATAAAGGCGTTTTATTAATCCTTATAGGCGCTCCTTTAATCTATGGCTTATTATACCCTTTGCCTTATTTGAAAGACATCGTAACGCAGCAAAAAATCGCCCTTGTAGATGAAGACAATTCCTTCCTTTCTAGGCAATTAGCCTTCATGGCGCAAAGCTCCAACGAGTTAGAAATCGCTTTTTTTAGCCCCTCTATGCTGGAAGCCAAAAAGCTTTTAAAAGAAGAAAAAATTTATGGGATCTTGCATATCCCTTCGCATTTTGAAGCCAATATCCACAAGCAAGTGCCTGTAACGATAGATTTTTATGCGAATTCCAATTACTTTTTGATTTATGGCGCGTTAGCGAATGCGGTGGTGGAGAGCATCAACGCTTTAAATGATGAAATAAGGTTCAAACGCAACGCCCAAATAGAAGAAGCCGAATTAGGGACAGATGGGATTAAAATCAGGCCTATCGCTTTGTATAACCCTAGTGAGGGGTATTTGAATTACGCGCTCTCTAGCGTGTTTATTTTCATTTTGCACCAGGTGATGCTCATTGCAAGCAGCATGTTTTACTAGCTCCAGGCGTTTGGAATTAGCCCTTTTAGACAAGAAAGAAATCGCTTTAAGGCTGTGTGCAAGACTCTTGGTGTTTATGGCAGCGTTTAGCGTTTTTGTTTTGTTGTATTTTGGGGCGCTGTTTTCTTTTTATGGGATCGAACGGCATGGAAGCGCTTTAATGGTGTTTTTGAATAGCTTGATTTTCATGCTTGCGACCTTGAGTTTGGGGTCGTTTTTAGGCGCATGGATCAAAAATGAAGCCCACACCACTCAAATCGTTTTGATTTTTCTTTGCCCTTGATTTTTATGATGGGTTTTGTGTGGCCTTTTGAATCCTTGCCCTCTTATTTACAGGTTTTCGTTCAAATCGTGCCAGCTTATCATGGGATCAGTTTATTAGGGCGATTGAATCAAATGCATGCGGAATTTATAGATGTTTCCTTCCATTTTTATGCGCTTATTGCGATTTTTATCGTGAGTTTTATAGGGAGTGTCTTTAAACTCAGCTCTTTAAAGAAAGCTTGTGAAAACGCTTAAAAACCTCATCACTTCTAAGCACCAGATTAAAGCGTCCCGCTTTTTAGGGTATCTCATGCCTTTTGATGATTTTGAAAAAACCCTTTTACAATTGAAAAAAGAGCATTTTAAAGCCGCGCATTTTGTAACGGCGTTCCGCTATTCTTTAGAGGGTAAAATCACGGAGGGTTTTAGCGATGATGGCGAGCCTAAAGGGAGTTCAGGCATGCCTGTGCTTAGCGTTTTAAAGCGAGAGAATTTAATCAATATAGGATTAGTGAGCGTGCGTTATTTTGGAGGCACGCTTTTAGGGGTGGGGGGCTTGATGAAAGCTTATGCCAAGAGCGCATTATTGTGCGTAGAAAACGCTCAAAAAGAAAACGCTTTGAAGGATTTTGTGGAGTTGGAAACTTTAAGCGCTCATTATTCTTACAAAGAATTAGACGCTCTTCAGCGTGAAATTAAGAAATTTAGCTTACAATTAAGCAAAAAGAATTTTTCAAACCAAAGCGTGGAAGTGGAAATCAGCGGCGCAAGAGAAGATTTGCAAGCGTTTTTACAGCAAAATAAGATAAATTAGGGAGAGTGGTATGGGATTTTTGAATGGGTATTTTTTATGGGTTAAGGCTTTCCATGTGATAGCGGTCATTTCATGGATGGCGGCGTTATTTTATTTGCCGCGCCTTTTTGTCTATCATGCAGAAAATGCGTATAAAAAAGAGTTTGTGGGAGTGGTTCAAATCCAAGAAAAAAAGCTCTATTCCTTTATCGCTTCGCCGGCGATGGGTTTTACGCTTATTACAGGGATTTTAATGTTGTTGATAGAGCCTGCGCTCTTTAAAAGTGGGGGTTGGTTGCATGCTAAATTGGCTTTAGTAATCTTACTTTTAGCCTATCATTTTTATTGCATAAAATGCATGCGCGAGTTGGAAAAAGACCCCACAAGAAGAAACGCAAGGTTTTATCGTGTGTTTAATGAGGCGCCAACGATTTTAATGATCCTCATTGTGATCTTAGTGGTTGTCAAGCCTTTTTAAAGACAAATCATGAAAAAAGAAAATCGCCTCAAGCAAGAAAAAATCATCAACATGTTTGATGATATAGCCAGCTCTTACGATCAAGCCAACCGCTTGATGAGTTTTGGCTTAGATATTAAATGGCGCCAAAGGGCTTGCGAGCATGCGTTTTTGTTTTTGGAGAATAAGAAAGCTTTGAAACTTGTAGATGTGGCATGCGGGACGGGGGATATGCTTGTGGCTTGGCAAAAAAGCGCTCTGAATTGTGGCATAGAGTTTAAGGAATGTTTGGGGATTGACCCCTCTAATAACATGCTTGAATTGGCTATTAAAAAATGTGAAGAGCTTGAAAATAAAGCTTCTTTTATCCAGGCTCAAGCTAAAGATTTAAAGGGCGTTGAAAATAGCAGCGTGGATATCCTCTCCATTGCGTATGGCTTGCGTAATGTCGTGGAAAGACAAGAGGCTTTAAAAGAGTTTTTTAGGGTGTTAAAACCTAGGGGCGTTTTAGTGATTTTAGAATTTTTAAAAAAAGACAACCCCACATGGCTGGATAAAATCTCAGGGTTTTACACGAATAAGGTTTTGCCTTTAGTGGGAGGGGCTATCAGTAAGAATTATGGCGCTTATTCTTATTTACCGCAATCCATTGAGGGGTTTTTGAGTTTGGAGGGTTTGAAGCATGAATTGAAAAATGCAGGGTTTGAGATTTTAAGGACTGAAGATTCTATCGCTCAAATTTCAACGACCATGCTTGTTAAAAAAAGCTAAAGGAATGTTATGCAAGATGAATTATTTGAAACCGAAAAAGCCCCCCCAAAAAACACTAGAAACGCTAAAAACGCCCCTAAAAAAAGCTTTGAAAGAGCATGTTCATTCCTTAGAGCAAGCCATAGATCGCTTGAATGATCCTAGTTTATCCTTAAAAGACGGGATGGATTTGTATAAAACGGCCATGCAAGAGTTGTTTTTGGCTCAAAAGCTTTTAGAAAACGCTTATTTGGAGCATGAAAAACTCCAAACGCTAGATAAAAAGGCTTAAAGCATGCGAGTGTTTGCTTTGCAATTAGAGTCTTTTGAAGAAACCCTCATGCAATCCTTATTCAACTCCATACCCAAGCAAAGCGTGGTGGTGTTGCCTGAATACGTGATCAACCCCTTTTTCCACCATAACATGGGATTGGATTTGAATGAGATCAGCGCGCAGTCTGCGCGAGCGGTTGAGTTTTTATCGCAAAAATGCGAAGAACTAGACTTGATCGTCTCGGCCCCGGTGCTTTTAGAAGAACATTCTAAAATCTATAAAAAAATCGCCCTCATTTCTAAAGAAAAAATCCAGTATTACACGCAACAACGCCTGATTTCCTATCCTCACTGGGATGAAGAGAGCTTTTTTGACAATGAGAAAAGCGATTTTAAAGAATTGCTTGTGTTTGAAAGAGACGGCTTAAAAATCGCTCCTTTGTTTGGCTTTGAAGCGCATTTTGATGAAATATGGGTTCAGGCTAAAAATCAGGGCGTGGATGTGGTGCTTTTAAGCAGTGCGGCCACTTTTGAATCCAATGAAAGGTGGCGGCTTTTGTGCCAGATGTGCGCTTTTTGCGCTTCTTGCGTGGTGGTTAGGGCTAATAGGATCGGAGCGTATCGCCAAATCATTGTAGAAGAAAATCAAAAAAACGAATTTTTGTGGAAATTTTATGGGGATAGTTTTGTGGCCTTACCTAATGGCGCTATTGAAGATTCTTTAGAGGGTAAAATGGGGGCTTTGAACGCTCAAATAGATAAAAACGATATAGACGAATGGGCTAAATTGTGGCATTTTAGAACGATTAAAGAGGGTTGAATGATTGATAGAAAACTTTTATTGCAAGATTTTGACAAGGTGGCTCTTTCTTTAAAAAAGCGTAACCATGCGATGGGCGATGAATTAGAGCGTTTGCGCGAAGCCATCACGCATTATAAAAAGCAACTCATTGAATTAGAAGCGCTTGCAGGCCTTTCAAAACAAGGTTTCTAAAGAATTTGGTATCAAAATGGCTCAAAAAATGGATACAAGCGATCTCAAAAAAGAGCTAGAAAACAATAAAATCAAATTGAACGAGCTTTCCAAAAGCGTGGGCGAAGCAGAACAAGAAATGGATTTAAAGCTTTCCATAATCCCTAATTTAGTGGATGAAAAAACCCCTTTAGGTGCGAATGAAGAAGACAACATAGAAATTAAAAAAATCCTAACCCCAAGAAATTTTACTTTCAAACCTAAAGAGCATTTTGAACTCGCCCAAAAAAACGGCTGGATTGATTTTGAAAGCGGCGTGAAACTCGCCAAAAGCCGCTTTTCTGTCATTAGGGGTTTTGGGGCGAAAATTTATCGCGCGCTCATTCATTTAATGCTGGATTTTAATGAAAAAAATGGCTTTGAAATCATCTACACGCCGGCGTTAGTGAATGAAAAAATGCTTTTTGGGACCGGGCAATTACCCAAATTCAAAGAAGATGTTTTTAAAATAGAAAATGAAAATTTGTATCTGATCCCCACCGCTGAAGTAACGCTCACTAATCTATACAACGACACGATTGTTAGCGTTGAAAATCTCCCCATTAAAATGACCGCGCACACGCCTTGTTTTAGGAGCGAAGCAGGGAGCGCGGGCAAGGATACAAGGGGGATGATAAGACAACACCAGTTTGATAAAGTAGAGCTAGTGGCTATCACGCACCCTAAAGAAAGCGATGCGATGCAAGAGTGCATGCTAGAGAGCGCGAGCGAGATTTTAAAGGCTTTGGAATTACCGCACCGGTTCGTGCAATTGTGCAGCGCGGATTTAGGCTTTAGCGCGAGCAACACGATAGACATTGAAGTGTGGCTGCCTGGGCAAAATTGTTACAGAGAAATCAGCTCCGTGTCTAACACGAGGGATTTCCAGGCTAGGCGCGCCAAAATCCGCTTCAAAGAAAATCAAAAAAACCAGTTAGTGCACACCTTAAACGGCTCTTCTTTAGCGGTAGGCAGGACGATGGTCGCTTTAATGGAAAACCACCAGCAAGCGGATGGGAGCATTCATATTCCTAAGGCGTTAGAAAAATACCTTTAAGGCTAGTTCGTGCTGAATGAAGAGCAAAATTCATTAGAAGAAAAAAGGGGCGAAAACAAAAACGAAAAAGAAACCCCCCTAAAGGGCATTCATTCTAAAATCCCCTCTTTGAAGCAGGCTTTGGAGCAGACGATTAGTAAAATCAAAAGCTCTAAAGAGTTTTTCAAACAGCTTTTACGCAATAAAAAAAGCTTTATATCGCACTTGGAATATTGCTTTCACTCATCGCGCTCATTGTGGCTTTGAGTTTGTTACTAGGGCATAAAAAAGAAAGCCAACCCGCTTCTTTACAAACTAATACCGCCACCGCCAATAACGAAACGCCTAACGACACCAATAACGCCAATAAAGCAGAAGCCGAGGGGCAAATAGAAAATTTAGACTTACCCGATTTAATCGGCAAAGACTCTTTGAAAAGAAACGATGAAAGCCAAGTGGACGCGATGATGCAAAAAGCGAGCCTTTTGTATGAGCAAGGGCAAAAAGATGAAGCCTTGCATTTGTTTGATAAGATCGCTTCTTTTTCGCAAGGGATTGCGAGCCATAATTTAGGGGTGATTAAATTCAAAGAAAAGGACTTTAACGGGGCGTTGGATTTGTTTGATTCCAGTATCGCCTCTAAAGAAAACGCGAGCGTGAGCGCGATTGATGCGTTAGTTACGGCTTATCATTTGCAAGATGCGGATTTGTATTATCATTATCTAAAAATTGTGAGAGACACTCTGTATAAAGATTACAAAAAGTCTTTTTATTCCTACGCTTACGCGCTCAAATCCTATTACGCTGGAGAGTATTTTGAAGCCCTTTCGCCTTTAATGCACCCTAATTCCAACGCCTTTTTAAAGCCTAATGCGCGCTTAGCGTCTAAATTGTTTTTGATGTTTAAAGATGAAGCTAACGCCTATAAGCAATTGCAAAAAAGCGCGGACATTCAAGATGCGCTTGCTTTAGGGCTTTTGCAGGCCCGTTTGGGCCATTACAAGCAGGCTTTGGAGCATTTGCAGCATTATTTGCACAACTACCCTAGAGATTTAAACGCTTTGATGGCTTTGGAATTAGTGAGTTTGAAAAAAGGCGACATCCTTAAAGCGAGCGAAGCCTTAAAATTAGCCAGCCACACAAAAGAAGATAGCGTGCTAGCCAACTCTTTTTACCCCATCAAGCCCACGATAAACCCTGTTTTTTTGGATAAAGAAAGGGCCAAAGAGCGTTTTTGGAACACGCAATATTTTGAAGGCAAAAGGGATTTTATCTACCGCTTGCTGTTTTATTACGCTCCTTTTAAGGTTTTAGACTCTAAAGAAACCTTAGGCGTGATTGAAGAGGGGCTGTTTCTTTTGGATTCTGAAGCGCAAAAGGATTTAGAGGGGGCAAGCCTTGCTTTTAAAAGGGGGCGTTTGATGGCGATAGCGGATAAAAACGCGCTCAAAGGGCTGAAAGCGTTAGAAAACAAGCAGTTAAAAAAAGCCCTTTCTTTTTTTGATTTGTCTTTAAAAAATAGCCCCAATAACGCACTCCTCCATTATAATACGGGCTTGATTTATGCGCAATTAGAAAATTACCACAAAGCCTATTTCCATTTTTTAAGGGCTTTCCATTTGAATTCTGCGGATTATTTGAGCGCGGTTTTTGCGATTTTAGCCTCGCATTTCACCCACGAAGACACCACGGAGTTTTTAAGAGAAATCACAGAGAATTTTTATAGTCATGATTTTTCTAGCCCCACGCAAAAAGCTTTACTCTCTTCGCTCATCGCTTATTTGAATTACCGCACCAATTGGGATATGGACTGGCTTAAAAACGCCCCTAAAAAACTCCCTTTTTATTACGCGCTAGAAGCGGTGTTCGCTAAAGAGAGCAAGGATAAAAAATTGATGGTGCAATCTTTTGGGCATTTAAAAAAAATGCTCCCTAAAGATCTCATCTCTAATATTTTTTATGAAATCGTTTCGTATTACGATGCGAGCATCCGGTATACTTTAAGCATTTACACCCTTTTAGATTCGCGTAAAATCAGTTGGGATCAAACCATGCAAGGACCCATTTTAGGGCGTCATTTCTACACTTACATGGGATTTATGGTCAATGATTTGGATCATCAAGAAAGATTATTAGAGCAAAAAATCGCCAGTTTAGAAGAGGGCGAAGCCCCTAACGATTGGTTGGAAAATTTAGCGCTAGTGAGTTTGTTTCAAGGCCAGTATGAAAAAGCGGGCGCGTTGTATCAAAACTTAATTAGCGGGCTTAAGGATAATGAAGTGCGCTTAAAAATCCTAGCGGGTTTAACCTATATCGCGCAGAATAATTACAATAACGCCGCTTTATGGCTAGAGCTTGGGAAATTAGACGATCCGAATAATGAAAATATCCGTTACGCTTTAGGGTTGTTGTATCAAAGAAAGGGGGACTTGAAATCAGCGCTAAACCATTTTTTAGCCATTAAAACCTCTGATTTTTCGTCGCCTTATTTTGATTTTGAAATTGATACCAACCTTTTAAAAGAGCGTTTAAACCAAGAAGAAAAGGGCGAGTTTTTAGAATAATGGGTTTTGAAAAAAGCATTTTAGACAATTTGAACGGAGCGCAAAAAATCGCCGCATGCCACATTCAAGGGCCTTTATTGATTTTAGCGGGAGCTGGGAGCGGTAAGACTAAAACTTTAACGAGCCGTTTAGCGTATTTGATTGGCGCTTGTGGCGTGCCTAGCGAGAACACTTTAACGCTCACTTTCACCAATAAAGCGAGTAAGGAAATGCAAGAAAGGGCTTTGAAATTGTTGAAAAACCAAGCCCTTATCCCCCCTTGCTTTGCACTTTCCATCGTTTTGGTTTGCTGTTTTTAAGGCAACACATGAGCCTTTTAAAAAGAGCGTGCGATTTTTCGGTGCTAGATAGCGATGAAGTCAAAACGCTGTGCAAACAGCTCAAAATTTCAAACTTTAGAGCCAATATTTCTCAAATCAAAAACGGCATGATGGATTTGAGCATGCAAGATAGCGAATGTTATAAAGCGTATGAGCTTTATCAAAACGCGCTTAAAAAAGACAATTTAGTGGATTTTGACGATTTGCTTTGTTTGAGCCTTAAGATTTTACAAGATAATGAAAAACTCGCCAAAGAGGTTAGCGAACGCTACCATTACATTATGGTAGATGAATACCAAGACACGAACGCCTTACAATTAGAATTTTTAAAACAATTGAGTTGCACGCACCATAATTTGTGCGTGGTGGGCGATGACGATCAGAGCATTTATGGTTTTAGAGGGGCTGATATTTCTAACATTTTAAATTTTTCCAAGCATTTTAAAGGGGCTAAAATAGTGAAATTAGAGACGAACTACCGCTCTAGCGCTGAAATTTTAGCGTGCGCTAACTCCCTTATTAGCCATAACCAACACCGCCACATTAAAACGCTTCAAAGTTTCAAAGGCTCGCATAAAAGCGTGGTCTGTAAAGAATATTTGACGCAAAAAGAAGAGAGCCTGGATGTGGCTTATCAAATCAAAGCCCTTTTAAAGAAGGGCGAGAATTTAGAAAATATCGCTATTTTGTATCGCTTAAATGGGCTTAGCCGTAGCGTTGAAGAGAGCCTAAACGCTTTGAATATCCCTTATAGGCTCATTGGAGCGGTGGGTTTCTATGAAAGAGCCGAGGTTAAAGACGCTTTGGCGTTCATGCATGTGGTGGCGAAAAAAGACGATCGCTTTTTTATTAAGCGCGTTTTAAACAAGCCCCCAAGAGGCCTTGGCAAGATCACTCAAGAATGGATTTTTTCTCTTTTAGATGAAGAGGGTTTGAATTTAGAAGAAGCGCTAAAACTTGGGGCGTTTAAAGACAAACTAAACTCTAAAAACGAATACGCTTTAAAGAAATTCACCGCTATGATAGGGCGTTTGAGGGAGGCTTTTGAAATTTCAGTGGAGAAGTTTTGCACTCAGTTTTTAGAAGAAACCAACCTTTTAAAAAGCTATGAAAAAGAAGACAATTACGAAGAAAGAGAGGGCTTTGTTAAAGAGCTTTTAAGTTTAGTGAAAGAGCATTTTAAAACTAACCCCACGCATTCTTTGCTGGATTTTTTGAATGAAAGCGTGTTAGATGTCCATAATACAGAAAACGCGCAAAAAGTGAGCTGCATGAGCGTGCATATGAGTAAGGGCTTAGAGTTTAAGCATGTGTTTGTGATCGGGTTAGAAGAAGGGTTTTTCCCGCATAGGGGGTTCAATCAAGAAAGCGATTTAGAAGAAGAAAGGCGCTTGGCTTACGTAGCGATCACTAGGGCTAAAGAAGGATTGCAGCTCTCTTATGTGAAAGAGCGTTCGTATTTTGGGAGGAAAATTTCTTGCTCGCCCTCTGTGTTTTTAGAAGAAGCCAAGTTGCTCCAACAAGAAAAACCCCCTAAACAGGATCACCAAAAAGACGCGCCCATTAAAGTGGGGGATTTGATCAAACATAAGATTTTTGGCACCGGTAGGGTTTTAGGCGTAGAAAAAGGCTTGAGCGGTGTGTGCTTGAAAATCAATTGCGGAGGGAATGTCTATGATAAAATCTCAGAAAAATTTGTAGAAAAAGTGGATAACGAGTTTTGAAAATTTTAACCCTTTTTTTGATAGGTTTAAACGCGCTCTTCGCCCTAGATTTAAACGCGCTTAAAACAGAGATTAAAGAAATTTACCTCAAAGAATACAAAGACTTAAAATTAGAAATTGAAACCATTAACTTAGAAATCCCAGAGCGTTTTTCTCACGCTTCCATTTTAAGCTATGAATTGAACGCTTCTCATAAACTTAAAAAAGATGGGGTCGTGTTTTTAAGATTGGAAAATGAGCCTAATTTACGCCTACCGGTGCGTTATAGCGTGATAGGCAGCATGCAGGCTTTTAAAAGCATAGGAGCGATTAAAAAAGATGAAAACATCACCGCTAACAACACCAAAAAAGAACGCGTTTTGTTTGGTGCGCTTTCTAACCCCTTATTAGAGGGCGCGATTGATAGAGTGAGCGCGAAAAATTTTATCCCCCCTGACACGCTTTTAAGCATGGATAAAACCCAAGCCTTAATCATCGTGCGTAAAAACGACATCATCACTGGGGTGTATGAAGAGGGGCAAATCAGCATAGAAATAAGCCTAAAAGCCCTAGAAAATGGCGCGCTTAATCAAATCATTCAAGCGAAAAATTTAGAAAGCAATAAAATACTCAAAGCAAAAATATTGAGCGGCTCTAAAGCGCAAATCTTATAAAGGACATTCATGAAATTAGTTTTAGGCATCAGTGGAGCAAGCGGGATACCCCTAGCCTTGCGGTTTTTAGAAAAATTACCCAAAGAAATTGAAGTTTTTGTCGTGGCGTCTAAAAACGCGCATGTCGTGGCGTTAGAAGAATCGAATATCAACCTTAAAAACGCCATGAAAGATTTACGGCCTAGCGCGACTTTTTTTAACGAGCAAGACATCCATGCGAGCATTGCTTCAGGGAGTTATGGTATCCATAAAATGGCGATCATTCCGGCGAGTATGGACATGGTGGCTAAAATCGCGCATGGCTTTGGGGGGGATTTGATCTCTAGGAGCGCGTCTGTGATGCTTAAAGAAAAGCGCCCCTTACTCATTGCCCCTAGAGAAATGCCTTTAAGCGCTATCATGTTGGAAAATTTGCTCAAACTCGCCCACTCTAATGCAATCATTGCGCCGCCGGTGATGACTTACTACACCCAGAGCAAGACTTTAGAAGCGATGAAAGATTTTTTAGTGGGGAAGTGGTTTGACAGCTTAGGGATAGAAAATGACTTATACCCACGATGGGGAATGAACTGATGCAAAAAATCGGCATTTACCCGGGCACTTTTGATCCGGTAACGAATGGGCATATAGACATCATCCACCGATCCAGCGAATTGTTTGAAAAGCTCATTGTGGCTGTGGCGCATTCAAGCGCTAAAAACCCCATGTTTAGTTTAAAAGAGCGTTTAAAAATGATGCAACTGGCCACTACAAGTTTTACAAATGTAGAATGCGTGGCGTTTGAAGCGGCTATTAGCCAATCTGGCTAAAGAATACCATTGTAAGGTGTTAGTTAGGGGCTTAAGGGTGGTGAGCGATTTTGAATACGAATTGCAAATGGGCTATGCGAACAAATCCTTAAACCACGAATTAGAAACCTTGTATTTCATGCCCACTTTACAAAACGCTTTCATCAGCTCTTCTATCGTGCGATCCATTATCGTGCATAAGGGCGATGCGAGCCATTTAGTGCCTAAAGAAATTTATCCTTTGATTTCAAAGGCTTAAAATGTATGTGGCGTTAGAAGGCGTTGATGGCGTAGGCAAAAGCACTCAAGTAGGATTATTAAAAGGCAGGTTTAAAAACGCCCTTTTTACCAAAGAGCCAGGGGGGACAAAAATAGGCGAGAGTTTAAGATATATCGCTTTGAATGAAAATATCAGCGAATTAGCCCGAGCGTTTTTATTCTTAAGCGATAGGGCTGAGCATATAGAAAGCGTGATAAAACCGGCGTTGAAAGAAAAAAGCTCATCATTAGCGACAGGAGTTTGATTTCTGGCATGGCTTATAGCGCATTTTCAAGCTTAGAATTAAACCTGCTTGCCACTCAAAGCATCTTGCCTGAAAAAATCATTCTTTTAGTGATAGACAAAGAGGGCTTAAAACAGCGCTTAAGCCTTAAAAGTTTAGACAAAATAGAAAACCAAGGCATAGAAAAATTACTCACAATCCAGCAAAAGCTCAAAACCCACGCTTATGCGCTAAGAGAAAAATTCGGGTGCGAAGTTTTGGAATTAGACGCTCAAAAAAGTGCTAAAAACTTGCACGAACAAATCGCCGCTTTTATTGAATGCGTTGTTTAACTTGTTTGAAGCTTTCTTTCAAGCCTCTTTGCCCAAATTGCCTAAACGATCTGCCCTTAAGCTTAAAGGTAAGGGTTTTAGAGGGCGTGAGCGTGTATAGTTTTTACGCTTATAGCGAGATAGAAGAGCTCATTAAAAGCAAATACGCGCTGATTGGCTCTCGCATTTTGCCCTTGCTTTCTCAAAAAGCCGGCGCGGAATTTGTGAGAATCTTACAAGAACAAGGCTTGAATATTCCCTTTTATGGCATCGCCATTGATGATAAAATCAAATCCTTTTACTCGCATTCTGCTGCGCTTTTAAAAGGCTTTTGTCAAGGGAATTTAAAGCCCACTTACGGGCGTTTAAGGGCAACTAACGCTGTTTCATATGCCGGGAAAAGCTTAGAATTTCGCGCTAACCACCCACGGGATTTCACTTTCAAGGGCGATGAAAATTTAGATTATTTTTTACTAGATGACATTATCACCACCGGCACCACCCTAAAAGAAGCCCTAAAATACCTTAAAACCCTAAACATCAAAACGCACTTTGCGATCGCGCTTTGCAGCGCGGATGAATGAGTTATAATTTTGTTTTTTAAAAGGATACCCATGAATAAAGTTCAATCTATTGAGCCTTTAATCGCTGATAAGTTCAACAACGAGTTAAGAAGTTATAACCTAGAATACAAACTAGAGCAAGAAAGCTTAAATAAAGAAATTGATGAAGCTTTAAAAAATTACGCTTCTAAAAGAGGGGGTTTAGGGGGTAACCGCCCTGATGTGAAACTTTTATTAAACACACAAGATCCTAACAGAAGAATCCCTATTTTAATAGAATACAAAGGATTAAAAGATAAGCTCATTAAATTAGACAAAAACAAACTGGTAGAAAACTTTAAAAACCATGAGCCTCATTATAAAAACATTAGAGAATACGCCCTAAATGGGGCTTTGCATTACGCTAATGCGATTTTACACCACACGAGCTACACTGAATGCATCGCCATAGGCATCACAGGCTATAAAGACAATAAAGGCGGCATACGCTCTCAAATCGCTGTCTATTATGTGAATAAAAGCAATCTAGGCATGGGGATAGATGTTTCAAAAGGCGAGCAAGGTTATAGCGATCTATCTTTTTTAAGCCGTAAGCATTTTAACGACTTTATTAAACGAGTAGACACCCTTTCTTTAAGCGATGAAGATTTAGAGCGCATTAGAGAAAAGAAAAACCAAGAAATAGAAGACTGCTTGACTCGTCTCAATAATGATATTTATAAAAAAGAAAAGCTTTCTTTAAGCGAAGAAGATCGCTTGTATTTAGTTGTTGCAAGCATTATCGCTAATTTAGGCACCCCTAATTTGGTAGCCCCCCTAAAAAAAGAAGATTTAAAATCTAGCGATGAGGTCCATCAAAGAGATGGCGACATCATGCTCAGAAAAATCCAATCCTTTTTAGAGCATAAGCATTTGCCCCAAGAAAAAAGGCAAAGCATTATTTCTTCATTAGAGCCTTTATTAAGAAATGAAAACAACAACAAAGCCATTGATGGCGAAAGCCGTTTGAAGCGCTGTTTTAGTGAGATTGTAGATAGTTTGGGCGTTTATTATAAAATCGGTCTTAGCACGGATTTTACCGGTAAATTGTTCAATGAAATGTATCGCTGGCTGGGTTTTACGCAAGATAAATTAAACGATGTGGTGCTCACACCCCCTTATGTCGCCACGCTTTTAGCCAGACTCTCCAAAGTCAATAAGGATAGTTTCGTGTGGGATTTTGCTACCGGAAGCGCTGGGTTATTAGTCGCAAGCATGAATTTAATGATAGAAGACGCTAAAAAGTGTATCACTAGTCCAGAGGAATTAGAGCAAAAAATCGTTCATATTAAAGCCAAGCAACTTTTAGGCATAGAAAAATTACAAAAAATCTATATTCTAGCGGTGTTAAACATGATTTTAATGGGCGATGGGAGCAGTCAAATCTTAAACCAAGACAGCTTGAGCGGTTTTGATGGCAAAGTTAATAACGAAGCGTTTAAGGCTAACGCCTTTGTTTTAAACCCGCCTTATTCCGCTAGCGGTAATGGCATGGTGTTTGTGGAGCAGGCTTTAGCAAAAATGCAAAGCGGTTATGCGAGCGTGATCATCCAATCAAGCGCCGGCAGTGGCAAAGCCAAAGAATACAATGTAAGGATTTTAGAAAAACACACGCTTTTAGCGAGCATTAAAATGCCTTTAGATTTATTCATCGGCAAAAGCAGCGTTCAAACCCACATCTATGTTTTTAGGGTCAATGAAAAGCATGACGCTAAGCAAAGGGTGAAATTTATTAATTTCAGTAACGACGGCTACGCTAGAGCGAATCGTAAAAAAGCCAAAGCCAGCCACAATTTAAAAGACACGCATAACGCCAAAGAGCGCTACAACGAAGTCGTGGATTTAGTCCATATTGGCCAATCATGTTTGAAATTTTTAAGCGAGGATGACTATTATGAAAACACCATAGACCCCAAAAACGGGAGCGATTGGAACCAAAACAAACCCACCGACACCAAACCCGAATTAGAGGATTTTAAAAGAACGATAGCCGATTACCTTTCTTATGAAGTGGGCTTGATTTTAAAAAACCAAACGCCCCCAAAGTGATTGGCCCCCTTAGCAGCCAACTCAACGCTATTAAGTGGGGCGAGTTCAAATTAGGGGATTTGTTTGAAGCGAGTAACGGCGATTTTGACATTCAAAAACGCCATATCAATCATAAGGGCGAATTTGTCATCACTGCAGGGCTTAGCAATAATGGCGTTTTAGGGCAAAGCGATATAAAAGCAAAAGTTTTTGAAAGCCATACCATTACTATTGACATGTTTGGTTGCGCGTTTTATCGCAGTTTTGCTTATAAAATGGTAACACATGCTAGGGTATTTTCTCTCAAACCTAAATTTGAAATCAACCATAAAATCGGCTTGTTTTTATCCACGCTATTTTTTGGTTACCCTAAAAAATTCGGCTATGAAAACATGTGTTCATGGGCAAAAATTAAAAACGATAAAGTCATTCTACCCCTAAAACCCACCGCTAAAACTCAAACCCTTAAAGATATTGATTTTGATTTCATGGAAACATTCATAGCCGAACTTGAGCAGTGTCGGCTCGCCGAACTTCAGGCTTACTTAAAAGCTACAGGGCTAGAAAACACCACCCTTTCTAACGATGAAGAAAACGCCCTTAACGTTTTCAATGGCAACCATTCTGGGGGGGGGTAATACCTCATGCGGCTTGACATGGCAAAGCTTCAAATTAGGGGATTTGTTTGAAATTGAAAAAATCTTAAGTTTTAATAAAGATGCTTTAACGCAAGGACAAGACTACGATTATATTACAAGGACTTCGCAAAATCAAGGCGTTTTGCAAACCACAGGATTTGTCAATGCAGAAAATTTAAACCCACCATTTACTTGGAGTTTAGGGCTTTTGCAAATGGATTTTTTCTATCGTAAAAAGTCATGGTATGCGGGACAATTCATGCGAAAAATCACACCAAAAACTGAAATTAAAAATAAAATTAATTTACGCACAGCCCACTATTTCACAACGCTTTTAAACGCCTTAAAACGCCCTTTATTGAGTGTATTAGTTAGGGATATTGATAAAACTTTTAGGGAGCAAAAAATCCAATTACCCCTAAAACCCACCGCTAACACTCAAACCCTTGAGGATATTGATTTTGATTTCATGCGCACCTAATTAACGCCCTAATGAAGCAAACCATTCAAGGCGTGGTTGAATACTGCGGCGCTAAAATCCAAGCCACAAAAGAAGTTATCAGCCAAGAAACGCCCGTTCAAAAAGACTCGTTATTTTGAAAGAGATGAGGTCAAGCTTGTGTTACAATAAATTTAAAATTCGCTTGATTAAAAAGGGATTGAATGGAGCAGCCAGTCATTAAAGAAGGGACTTTAGCTTTAATTGATACTTTCGCGTATTTGTTTAGAAGCTATTACATGAGCGCTAAAACTAAGCCTTTAACCAACGATAAGGGCTTTCCTACGGGGCTTTTAACGGGGCTTGTGGGCATGGTTAAAAAATTTTATAAAGACAGAAAAAACATGCCTTTTATCGTGTTCGCTCTAGAAAGCCAGACTAAAACTAAAAGGGCCGAAAAATTAGGCGAATACAAACAAAATCGTAAAGATGCCCCTAAAGAGATGCTTTTACAAATCCCTATCGCTTTAGAATGGTTGCAAAAAATGGGTTTTACTTGCGTGGAAGTGAATGGGTTTGAAGCCGATGACGTGATCGCAAGCCTGGCCACACTAAGCCCTTATAAAACGCGCATTTATTCTAAAGATAAGGATTTTAACCAGCTTTTGAGCGATAAGATCGCGCTTTTTGATGGCAAAACGGAGTTTTTGGCGAAAGATTGCGTGGAAAAATACGGGATTTTGCCGAGTCAATTCACGGATTATCAGGGCATTGTGGGGGATAGCAGCGATAATTACAAGGGGGTTAAAGGCATTGGGAGCAAGAACGCTAAGGAATTGTTACAGCAATTGGGGAGTTTGGAAAAAATCTATGAAAATTTAGACTTGGCGAAAAATTTACTCAGCCCTAAAATGTATCAAGCCTTGATACAAGACAAAGGAAGCGCGTTTTTAAGCAAAGAATTAGCCACTTTAGAAAGAGGATGCATTAAAGAATTTGATTTTTTAAGTTGCACTTTTCCTAGCGAAAACCCCTTATTGAAAATCAAAGATGAATTGAAAGAATATGGTTTTATTTCTACTTTAAGGGATTTAGAAAATTCCCCTACGCCTTTAATTTTAGACAACACGCCTCTATTAGAAAACACGCCCGCACCAGACAACGCCACTAAAAAATCACGCTTGATCGTTTTAAAAAACTCCGAGCCCTTGAGCGCGTTTTTAGAAAGATTAGAAAATTCTAACGCAAGGATTTTTATGCGTTTGGTGCTAGATAAAGAAAAAAAGTTCTAGCCCTAGCGTTTTTATGTGAAGAGCAAGGCTATTTTTTACCTTTAGAAGAAGCATTATTTTCGCCCTTTTCTTTAGAGTTTTTGCAAAACGCTTTTTTTAAAATGTTACAGCATGCGCAAATCATTGGGTATGATTTAAAACCCTTATTGAGCTTTTTAAAAGCCAAATACCAGGTGTCTTTAGAAAACATTCGCATCCAAGACACTCAAATTTTAGCGTTTTTAAAAAATCCGGAAAAAGTGGGGTTTGATGAAGTTTTAAAGGAATGTTTAAAAGAAGAATTGATCCCGCATGAAAAAATCAAAGATTTTAAGACAAAAAGTAAGGTGGAAAAATTAGAGCAATTGGATATGGAATTAAACGCTTTAAAGCGTTTGTGCGAATATTTTGAAAAAGGGGGGCTAGAAGAGAGTTTGCTCACTTTGGCTAAAGAAATTGAAACGCCGTTAATGAAAGTTTTAATGGGTATGGAATTTCAAGGCTTTAAGATTGATGCGCCTTATTTCAAGCGCTTAGAGCAGGAGTTTAAAGATGAATTAAACGTTTTAGAGCGCCAAATTTTGGATCTAATCGGCGTGGATTTTAACCTCAATTCGCCCAAGCAACTCGGCGAAGTCTTGTATGAAAAATTAGGGCTTCCTAAAAATAAAAGCCATTCTACCGATGAAAAAAATTTGTTAAAAATCCTAGACAAGCACCCAAGCATCCCTTTGATTTTAGAATACAGGGAATTGAATAAGCTTTTTAACACTTACACCACCCCCTTATTACGCCTAAAAGACAAAGACGATAAAATCCATACCACTTTCATCCAAACCGGCACAGCTACCGGGCGTTTAAGCTCGCATTCGCCTAATTTGCAAAATATCCCGGTGCGATCGCCTAAAGGCTTACTCATTCGTAAGGGCTTTATCGCTAGCTCTAAAGAATATTGTTTATTAGGGGTGGATTATTCGCAGATTGAATTGCGCTTATTGGCCCATTTCAGCCAAGATAAGGATTTAATGGAAGCGTTTTTAAAGGGGCGAGACATCCATTTAGAAACTTCTAAGGCGTTGTTTGGTGGAGATTTAGCCAAAGAAAAACGATCCATCGCTAAAAGCATTAATTTTGGGCTGGTGTATGGCATGGGGAGTAAGAAATTGAGCGAAACTTTAAACATCCCTTTAAATGAGGCTAAAAGCTACATAGAGGCGTATTTCAAGCGATTCCCTAGCATCAAAGATTATTTAAATGGCATGAAAGAAGAGATTTTAAAAACTTCTAAAGCTTTCACTTTGCTTGGGCGTTATCGGGTGTTTGATTTTACCGGCGCAAATGACTATGTTAAGGGCAATTATTTGCGAGAGGGCGTGAATGCGATTTTTCAAGGGAGTGCGAGCGATTTATTGAAATTGGGCATGCTCAAAGTGAGCGAGCGTTTCAAAAATAACCGCTTCGGTTAGGCTGCTTTTGCAAGTGCATGACGAATTGATTTTTGAGATTGAAGAAAAAAACGCCCCAGAGTTGCAGCAAGAAATCCAACGCATTCTTAATGATGAAGTGTATCCTTTGAGGGTGCCGCTAGAAACGAGCGCGTTTGTGGCGAATCGTTGGAATGAACTAAAAGGTTAGTTTTTTAATTGAGTTTAAGAAAAAATATATTATTATTTCTTTATAAGTAATACTTAGCCATTTTAAGCTAAATATAAAGTCATTATCAAAGAATAAAGGGAAGAGACTGAATGTTGAAAAGAATTATATTGTTAGGGGCTTTGGGTGTTGTGGCGAGCGCTGAAGAGAGCGCGGCTTTTGTGGGAGTCAATTACCAGGTGAGCATGATACAAAATCAGACTAAAATGGTGAATGAAAACGGCTTGCAAAAACCTTTGATAAAGTTCCCGCCTTATGCAGGAGCGGGTTTTGAAGTGGGCTATAAGCAATTTTTTGGTAAGAAAAAATGGTTTGGTGCGCGTTATTATGGGTTTTTTGACTACGCGCACAACCGCTTTGGCGTGATGAAAAAGGGTATCCCGGTGGGCGAGAGCGGGTTTATTTACAATAGCTTTAGTTTTGGTGGGAATACTTTAACCGAAAGGGATTCCTATCAAGGGCAATACTATATCAATTTATTCACTTATGGTGTGGGGTTGGATACGCTGTGGAATTTTGTGAATAAAGAAAACATGGTTTTTGGTTTTGTCGTGGGGATCCAATTAGCGGGGGATAGTTGGGCAACGAGCATCAGTAAAGAGATCGCTAGTTATGTAAAACACCACAGCAATTCCAGCTATAGCCCGGCGAATTTCCAGTTTTTATGGAAGTTTGGGATCCGCACCCATATCGCTAAACACAATAGCCTGGAATTAGGGATTAAAGTGCCTACGATCACGCACCGGCTTTTCTCCATCACCAACGAAAAGGGATACACCTTACAAGCTGATGTGCGTAGAGTCTATGCGTTTCAAATCAGTTATTTGAGGGATTTTTAACCCCTTTTTAGATACAATCGCACCTGAAACTATCCATTTAAAGGTGTGAAATGCCAAATTTAGAAAATTTAGACTGGAAAAATCTAGGTTTTAGCTACATTAAAACGGATTTTCGCTTCATCGCTACTTATAAAAACGGCTCGTGGTCGCAAGGCGGATTGGTGAGCGAAAATGCGTTGCAGATCAGCGAAGGCTCACCGGTCTTGCATTATGGGCAGGCTTGTTTTGAAGGCTTGAAGGCTTACCGCTCTCAAAAGGGGAAGGCTTTACTCTTTCGCCCTTTAGAAAACGCCAAACGCTTGCAAACTTCATGCGAAAGACTGCTCATGCCCAAAGTGAGCGAAGAGCTGTTTTTAAGGGCATGCGCTGAAGTAGTTAAAGCGAATCAAAAATGGCTCGCTCCTTACAAAAGCGGGGCGAGTTTGTATTTGCGCCCTTTTGTCATAGGCGTGGGGGATAATTTGGGGGTAAAGCCGGCCAGTGAATACCTTTTTATCGTGTTTTGCGCACCGGTGGGGGCGTATTTTAAGGGGGGTATAGAAAAAGGAGGGGCTAGGTTTATCACTACAGCGTTTGATAGAGCCGCGCCTAAAGGCACCGGGGGGGTGAAAGTGGGGGGGAATTATGCTGCAAGCCTGTTGGCCCATAAAATGGCTACAGATCAAGGCTATGATGATTGCATTTATTTAGACCCTACCACGCACACTAAAATTGAAGAAGTGGGGGCGGCAAATTTTTTTGGCATCACGCATGATAATGCCTTTATCACCCCGCATTCGCCAAGCATTCTGCCAAGCGTTACCAGAAAAAGCTTGATGGTTTTGGCTAAAGAGTATTTGAACCTCAAAGTAGAAGAGAGGGAAATCCTAATGGATGAGTTGGGCGCATTTAAAGAAGCTGGAGCGTGTGGGACAGCCGCAATCATTACGCCCATTAAAGAAATCACGCACAACAATAAGTCTTATTTTTTTGAAGCGCCGGGCCATATTACTAAACGACTCTATGATTTGCTTTTATCCATCCAACAAGGCGAACAAGAAGCCCCCAAAGACTGGATTTTTGAAGTTGGCTAAAAGGTTAAAATTTATAGCTGTATGCCGCATAAAATAAGGGTGAAGTCTCAAAGCGTTTGGAGCTAGAAAGCAATCTGGCGGTGGGTAAGATTTTAAACCCTAATTCAATGCGGTGCCTTAAAAAAAGCGTGAGCATAACCCCCCCATTAATCGCTAAACCCCCTGAAACCACCGAATGTTTAAAAAACTTGAAATTTTGCTTGTCTGTATAAACGACTAAAGCCCCCCTAGCTCCTCCAAACGCCCCTAAATAATGCTTATAACTCCCTAAAGGAAATTCCATAATCACATCCAAACCCACCGCAAGCATGGTAAAAAAAGAGTTGGTAGGATCTTTATGGCTTTGGTAATTCACTTTTCCTGACCCAAGATCCCATGCAAAAACCCCCTGATCCCAATATATTTTTTAAAAAAACTTTGCACGCCGGTTTTTAAATTGAGCGTGGCGATCCAATCTTTCATTTCCTTGCCTTGATAGTCTTTAATGGCTTCTACAGCGCCAAACCCTCCTAAAAAATACCACCCGCTTTTTTTGCGTGTGAGCTTTTGGCGGTTAATGATGCTTCTATAGAGCTTTTCATGGGCTTCTTGGTAATTTTTTTTAGGGGTTTTATTATGCAAAATAGGCATGGCTTCAAGGGGCGGAATAACAAATCCTCCCATTAAGAAAACGCCAAAAAAAATGATTTTTTTAAACATTTTAAAAATAATCAATCCTTTATTAAACAGAACATTGTTTAACCTTTTGTTTTATCATTGTGTTAAAATAGCCGTTTTAACAAACAAGATTTTGTTAATAGATTTTACCTAATCTGAGAGAGAATATATTTTAATGAAGACAGAGAAACAAAAATTTTTAGAGATGCGTAAAGATGGGGCGAACTCTGTGCTGATTTTAAGAGGGGATTGGGATTTTAAAACGAGCGTGTTTCGTTTAGATGAGTTGAAAAAAAATTTATTAGATCATCAAGGGTCTTTAAAAATGGATTTTTCAGGGTGCCAAAAAGTGGATTTTGTTTTTGGCATGTTTTTATTTGATTTAGTTAAGGAGCGTTCTTTAAACATTGAATTGTGCAACGTGAGCGAGAATAACGCATGTGCTTTGAAAGTGGTTAAAGACTGGCTTGAAAAAGAAGAGGATTTAGAATCTAAAAAAGCGGGCAAAAAATACGAACTCATGATCACTAAATTGGGTAAGAGTATCGTAGAGACTTACAACACCTTTTTAAACGCGTTCAATTTTTGCGGCATGATTTTATTTTACTTTATTAAAAGCGTTTTCAACCCCAAACGCTTTTGTATCACTCCTTTGCTCTATCACATCAATGAATCCGGGTTTAAGGTTTTGCCAGTGAGTATTTTAACGGTGTTTATCGTGGGGTTTGCCGTTGCTTTGCAAGGGGCTTTACAATTACAAGACCTGGGCGCGCCTTTGATGTCGGTGGAAATGACGGCCAAACTCGCTTTAAGAGAGATCGGCCCTTTCATTTTAACCCTTGTGGTGGCCGGGAGGAGCGCGAGCAGTTTTACCGCCCAAATTGGGGTGATGAAAATCACTGAAGAATTGGACGCGATGAAAACCATGGGCTTTAACCCTTTTGAATTTTTAGTGTTGCCCAGGGTGTTGGCCTTAGTGATTGTTTTGCCTTTATTGGTGTTTATCGCTGATGCGTTCGCCATTCTTGGGGGCATGTTTGCGATTAAATACCAATTGGATCTAGGCTTTCCAAGCTATATAGACAGACTGCATGACACAAGTGGGTTGGAATCATTTTTTGGTAGGGATTGTCAAAGCCCCTTTTTGGGGGTTTGCGATTGCGATGGTGGGGTGCATGCGCGGGTTTGAAGTCAAGGGGGATACCGAGAGCATTGGGCGCTTGACCACCATTAGCGTCGTGAACGCTTTGTTTTGGATCATTTTCTTAGACGCTATTTTTTCTATTCTCTTTTCTAAGTTGAACATATAATGAACGCTACTAACAACCAAGTCTTAATTGAAGTGAAGGATCTCCATAGTGCTTTTGGGAGCGCCATTATCCATAGGGGCGTGAGTTTTAGCGTGCATAAGGGCGAAGTGATGGCGATTTTAGGGGGGTCAGGGAGCGGTAAAAGCACGCTTTTAAGGTGCATGATCTTGCTCAATCGCCCTACAAAGGGGGAAGTGTTGCTTTTTGGGGAAGATATATGGAAACTCAAAGAAGCAGAGCAACAAAAGATTTTTAACCGCTGTGGGATTTGCTTCCAGTTTGGTGCGCTCTATAGCTCTTTAACGGTTTTGGAAAATGTGGGCGTGATGCTAGAGCAATACGGCGCTTATTCTAAAAAAATTGTTGAAGAAATTTCTAAAATGTGGATTGAAAAAGTGGGTTTGCCCCCTAGGGCTTACCACCTTTACCCCTATGAATTGAGCGGGGGGATGAAAAAGCGCGTGGGTATAGCAAGGGCTATGGCGACTGACCCAGAGATCTTATTTTTAGATGAGCCAACAAGTGGGCTAGATCCTTATAGCGCGGGCAAATTTGATGAACTGATCATGACGCTCAAAGAGAGCTTGCAACTTACGGTGGTGATGATCACGCATGATTTAGACTCCGTGCATGATTGCGTGGATCGATTTATCATGCTCAAAGACGGGCTATTAGAATTTAATGGGGATTTAAAAGATTTTATTAAAAAAGCTCAAACTCAAGGGCTAGATGAAGGCAATTTATTCAATTCAACACGAGGAGAGAAATTTTGGAAAGGCATGTGAATTACACTTTAATCGGCGGGCTCTTCTTTTTATGCTTAGTGTGCATGGTAGGCTTTATTTTATGGCTAGGCCATTTGGGATTAGATGACGGAAAGTATTATGAATACGTGGTCTATACGGACAAAGACTTGGGAGGCATTGCGACCAACTCGCCCATTAATTACAAAGGGATTCAAGTGGGTAATGTTATTAAGGTGGGTTTTGCAAAGGATAAAGTAGGGGTGGTCCGTTTGGATTTGATGATCAAATCCAGCGTTAAGATCCGTAAAGACTCTAAAGTAGCGGTTTCTTCTAGAGGGTTTATGGGGTTAAAATTTTTAGCCTTAGAGCAAAGCCACAATGAAGAATTTTATGGTAGTGGCGATAAAGGGGAGCGGATTTTAATCTTTAAAGAAGCGGCTTATGGATCGCTTGAGCGGTGATGCTAATCAAGTGGTGCAAGAAGTGATGAAAGCGATTAGGAATGTGAATAGGATTTTAGACGATGAAAATGTGGAAAAATTCAAGCACATTCTCGCTTCAGTGGATGATCTCATCGCTAACTTGGATTCAAGAAAGACTCAATTTGATTCGCTAATCAGCAACGCTAACAACCTTGTTTCTAATGTCAATAACGTGGCTTTAGATGTGGATAAGCGCGTCAAACAGGGGCAATACGACTTTAAGGCGATGTTCACTCCTTTAATCATGCAAGCATAGTTGAGCTTGAGAAACATTGATAATTTTGTGGAAAAAGGCTCTGCTTTGATAGACAAATTTGACGCTAACCCCTATAAAACGATTTTTGGAGAAAGGAAATAATCATGAGAGCTACGGCGATAAAAATCTTTTCACTCTCATCAGCATTAGCCCTATTGCTTCAGGGTTGCTTGAGCATCAATTTAAAACAAATGCTACCAGAGATCAGAACTTATGATTTGAATGCGAGTTCTTTTGAAATCACGCAATGCCCTAAACCTTTGACTGAAGTGAGGCTCATTAGCATTTTGAGCGCGGATTTATTCAACACTAAAGAGATCGTGTTTAAAGCCCAAGACGGGCAGATCACGCATGGGAAGCACCAAAAATGGATAGACTTGCCTCGCAACATGTTAAAAACCATGTTCATGCAAGAAGCGCAAAAAGCATGCTTAGGCGTGGCTTTGCCTCCTTATGGCGCGGGTGCACCCACTTATGCGGTTCGTTTTACGATTTTATCGTTTTCTCTTTTAGAAAAAGAAAATTCTACCTATAGGGCGGAATTCGCGCTAGGCTATGACATTAGCGTGAAAGGCGATTCGCATTCTGGGGTGATCATTAAGCATGAAAATATTTCTAGCTTGGAAAATAAAACGACCAAAACGAGTAAAAATGGCAATCAAGATTTTCAAGAAAGCGCGATACAATCCCTCCAACATGTCAGCACGCAAGCGATGCAAGAAGCGATTTCTTTGATTAAAAAAGCCATTGAAGCGCAAAGCGTAAGCCCGTTAAAAAAATAAAATATCAGGAGGAATTGTTTGAACTTGCGATTAGCTGGAGCAAGCGTTTTAACGGCTTGTGTCTTTTCGGGGTGTTTTTTTTTAAAAATGTTTGATAAAAAACTTTCTAGTAACGATTGGCATATCCAAAAAGTGGAAATGAACCATCAAGTCTATGACATTGAAACCATGCTCGCTGATAGCGCTTTTAGAGAGCATGAAGAAGAGCAAGACTCCTCTTTAAATACCGCTTTGCCTGAAGATAAAACAGCACTTGAAGCCAAAGAGCAAGAGCAAAAAGAAAAAAGAAAACGCTGGTATGAGCTTTTTAAAAAGAAACCAAAGCCCAAAAGCTCTATGGGAGAGTTTGTGTTTGATCAAAAAGAAAATCGTATTTATGGCAAAGGCTATTGCAACCGGTATTTTGCCAGCTATGTATGGCAGGGCGATAGGCACATTGGGATTGAAGATAGCGGGATTTCAAGAAAAGTGTGTAAAGATGAGCATTTAATGGCGTTTGAATTGGAATTTATGGAGAATTTTAAGGGTAATTTTACGGTAACTAAGGGTAAGGACACGCTCATTTTAGACAACCAAAAAATGAAAATTTATTTGAAAACGCCATGAGTTTATGTTTTGTGTTTTAAATGCGATCTAAAATCAAAAAACATTCTAAATGATAAAGAGATTAAAAAATTTTTAAAAAATAGGAGTAAAACTCATTCTTTTAAGGGGATAGGGGTATTTTGAAACAATTCTCCCCCTACAACCCTCCAACTAAATCCCTCTAAACCCCATAAAGATCGCTTTTTAAGGGATTATCGCTTGTTTTTTGAAAGCTTTTTATTATTTTGATCGCAAAAGATGCTTTGAGCGTTTTTTAGATTTGGCGCCAAAAGCCCCCTAAAAGGACTTTTTAAAATCAAAAAGAGGGTTTAGGGGTTTTGTCCGTCATTACAGGGAGTTCTGGATAGATTATCTTAGGTTTTTTACCCTTTAAGGCTTCAAAGAAGGTTTCAATCTTTTTCGCTTCTGCATCGCTGATTTCAATGCCTAACTGGATAGAGCCCATTTCTTTAATCGCATCTTTGACATCCCAAAACTGCCCGTTATGGAAATAAGGCATCGTTTCGGTGATATTCCTTAAAGTAGGCACTTTCACAAGCCCGTTTTTATCGCCCTTGAAATCGCCCACATTAGCGAATTTATAAGGTTTGACCACCCCAAAAGGCTGCATCGTCCCCCCAAGATTGATGCCATTATGACACGCCACACAGCCTTTAGAAATGAATAAATCCAGCCGCTTCTTTTTCGGCTTTACTGAGCGCTTTAGGATTGCCTCTTAAAAAATCATCGTAACGGCTTGGGGTAATGAGCGTGGCTTCAAACATAGCGATACTATCAGCGATCAATTTAAAATCAATTTTGACTTTAGAGCCATAAGCTTTTCTAAAGAGCTTGACATAGCCTGGTATGGAATTGATTTTTTCTACCACGACTTTAGGATCAGCCCCCATTTCAAAAGAAGATTGGATTGGCCCTTGCGCTTGTTCGTTTAAATGCGTAACCCTACCATCCCAAAACTGCACATCGTTAAACACAGAGTTATACACTTGTTGGGGAACTTAAAAGGTGGGGGTTTTTCTTCCATTGAGAGCCTATGGCGCTTGGGATTAGATCCACCCCACCTAATCCCAGATTATGGCATGTGTTGCAAGACACAAGATAGGAAGTGGAAATCCTAGGGTCAAAATAGAGCATTTTGCCCAATTCCACTTGAGCGGAGGTCATGATTTCGCTGTTTTTAGCGCCAATGCCCACATCTCTGGTTTTTTTGATCTGGTATTCTTTGAGCGCTTTGCCTATAGGCATGGGTTCTAACTGGCTTTCCTTCGCTTTTTTAATCAAATCCATATCGCTTAAAGCATAAACGCAAGAAAAAGCCAAGCAAACGCCCAATAAAATGGATTTTTTCATGATGAACTCCTAAAATAGTATTAAAAATAAGACAAAACTTTCTTATTATAACCACCATTTTAAAATAATTCACCACTAAACGATCTGATAAAGAGTTTTTTAAAGAGCGATAGGTATAATGGCGTTAAATCCAAATAAGGGTTATAAGATGAAAGAGAATAAAGCTTTTACGCATTTGCACTTGCACACAGAATATTCGCTTTTGGACGGAGCGAACAAGATTAAAATTCTAGCCAAACGCATTAAAGAATTGGGCATGAAAAGCGTGAGCGTAACCGACCATGGGAACATGTTTGGAGCGATTGATTTTTACACGAGCATGAAAAAAGAAGGCATCAAGCCTATCATCGGCATGGAAGCGTATATCCATAACGATGACAACCTCTCCAGCAAAGAAACCAAGCAACGCTTCCATTTGTGCCTGTTCGCTAAAAACCAAGAGGGCTATGAAAACTTGATGTTTTTAAGCTCTATGGCGTATTTAGAAGGGTTTTATTATTTCCCGCGCATCAATAAAAAGCTTCTAAGGGAGCATTCTAAGGGCATTATCGCTTCTAGCGCGTGCTTGCAAGGGGAAGTCAATTACCATTTGAATACTAACAATGAGAGAAACCGCAAGTATGGGGCTAAAGGCTATGATGAAGCTAAAAAAATCGCTTGCGAATACCAGGAGATTTTTGAAGACGATTTTTATTTAGAAATCATGCGTCATGGCATTTTAGATCAGCGATTCATTGATGAACAAGTCATTAAAATGTCTTTAGAAACAGGGTTAAAAATCATTGCCACCAACGACACCCACTACACCATGCCCAATGACGCTAAGGCTCAAGAAGTAGCGATGTGCGTAGCGATGGGTAAAACCCTAAACGATAAGGGGCGCTTGAAACACTCCGTGCATGAGTTTTACATTAAATCCCCTGAAGAAATGGCAAAGCTCTTTGCAGATATTCCAGAAGCTTTAGAAAACACCCAAGAAATCGCTGATAAATGCGTTTTAGAGATTGATTTAAAAGACGATAAAAAGAACCCCCCAACCCCCCAAGTTTCAAATTCACCAAAGCTTATGCTAAAGAAGAGGGGCTGAATTTTGAAGATGACGCTTCTTATTTTGCCTATAAGGCTAGAGAGGGCTTGAAAGAACGCTTAATCTTAGTGCCAAAAGAAAAGCATGAACAATACAAAGAACGCCTAGAAAAAGAAATTGAAGTCATCACGAACATGAAATTCCCAGGGTATATGCTGATCGTGTGGGATTTTATCCGTTACGCTAAAGAAATGGGTATTCCTGTGGGGCCTGGTAGGGGGAGCGCGGCTGGGAGTTTGGTGGCTTTTGCCTTAAAAATCACCGATATTGACCCTTTGAAATACGATTTGCTCTTTGAAAGGTTTTTAAACCCCGAACGAGTCAGCATGCCTGATATTGATACGGATTTTTGCCAGCGCCGGCGTAAGGAAATCATAGAATACATGATTGAAAAATACGGCAAATACAATGTGGCTCAAGTCATCACCTTTAATAAGATGTTGGCTAAAGGCGTGATCAGAGATGTCGCAAGGGTTTTGGACATGCCTTATAAAGAAGCGGACGATTTTGCCAAACTCATTCCTAACCGCTTAGGCATCACGCTTAAGGGCTATGAAAAAAATGGCGAGTTCATAGAGGGGGCGTGGGAATTAGAGCCTAAAATCAAAGAATTAGTGGAGAGCAATGAATTAGCCAAACAAGTGTGGGAGTATTCGCTCAATTTAGAGAATTTGAATCGCAACGCAGGCGTGCATGCCGCAGCCTTAGTGGTGGATAGCCAAAAAGAATTGTGGCACAAAACCCCTTTGTTTGCCTCTGAAAAAACCGGCGGTATCGTTACGCAATATTCCATGAAGTATTTAGAGCCGGTGGATTTGATCAAGTTTGACTTCTTGGGGCTTAAAACCTTGACCGTGATTGATGATGCGCTTAAAATCATTAAAACGCAACATAACATTGATGTGGATTTTTTATCGTTGGATATGGACGATCCGAAAGTGTATAAAACGATCCAAAGCGGCGATACGGTGGGGATCTTCCAGATTGAATCCGGAATGTTTCAAGGGCTTAACAAGCGCTTAAGGCGCTTCAAGCTTTGAAGACATTATCGCCATTATCGCACTAGGCAGACCGGGGCCTATGGAATCAGGCATGGTAGATGATTTTGTGAATAGAAAGCATGGCGTTGAGCCTATCGCTTATGCGTTTAAAGAATTAGAGCCGATTTTAAAGCCCACTTACGGCACGATCGTCTATCAGGAGCAAGTGATGCAAATCGTGCAAACTATCGGCGGTTTTAGTTTGGGTGAAGCGGATCTCATCCGCCGCGCTATGGGGAAAAAAGACGCTCAAATCATGGCGGACAATAAGGCCAAGTTTGTAGAAGCGCGCTAAAAATTTAGAGTATGATGGCCAAAAGGCGGCTAATTTGTGGGATTTGATCGTTAAATTTGCCGGCTATGGCTTCAACAAATCGCATTCAGCGGCTTATGCGATGATCACTTTCCAAACGGCGTATTTAAAGACTTATTACAAGCACGAGTTCATGGCAGCGATGCTCACTAGCGAATCCAATAAGATCGAATCCGTGGCACGCTATATTGATGAGGTCAGGGCTTTAGAAATTGAAGTGATGCCTCCGCACATCAATTCTTCTATGCAAGATTTCAGCGTGGCGGAGTTTAAAAATCAAAAGGGCGAGTTGGAAAAGAAAATCGTGTTTGGTTTGGGAGCGATCAAAGGGGTTGGGGGTGAGCCGATTAAAAACATCATTGAAGAAAGGGCTAAAGGGGATTATAAGAGTTTGGAAGATTTCATTTCACGGGTGGATTTTTCTAAACTCACTAAAAAATCTTTAGAGCCATTGGTGAAATCAGGGAGCTTGGACAATTTAGGCTACACTAGAAAAACCATGCTCGCTAACTTGGATTTGATCTGCGATGCCGGGCGCGCTAAAGACAAAGCTAATGAAATGATGCAAGGGGGTAACTCCCTTTTTGGAGCCATGGAAAGCGGAACCAAAGAGCAGGTTATTTTAGACATGATTGATTTGGGCGAACATGACGCTAAAACGCTTTTAGAATGCGAATACGAGACTTTAGGCATCCATGTTTCAGGCAATCCCTTAGACGAGTTTAAAGAAGAAATTAAGGGCTTTAAAAATTTAGTCAAAAGCATTGATATTGAAGAATTAGAAATCGGCTCGCAAGCTTATTTGCTGGGTAAAATCATGGAGGTTAAAAAGAAAATTGGCAAACGAAGCGGTAAGCCTTATGGCACAGCGGACATTTTGGATCGATACGGCAAGTTTGAACTCATGCTGTTTGAAAAGCAATTAAACGCCTTAGAAGAGTTGGATATTAATAAGCCTTTAGTGTTTAAATGCAAGATTGAAGAGCAAGAAGAGGTGGCGCGATTAAGGCTTTTTGAAATCTTGGATTTAGAGAGTGCTAGAGAGGTTAAAATCCCTAAAGCCCACTATAAAGACCCTGACAAGCAAAAAGAAGAGGTGCGCGAAATCCCCCCCATGGAAATACTCGCTTCTAGTTCTTGCTCTTTAGCGATCGTGTTAGAAAACGATGTGAAAAAAGAGTTTTTAAGACAAATCAAAGAGAGCGCTCTAAAACACCAGGGCAAACGCCCCTTGTATTTGATCATCAAAGATAAGGATAAGCAATTCAAAATCCAAAGCGATTTAATGGTGAATGAAAAGATTAAGGACGATTTTAAAGGGCTAGAGTGGAGGGATTTAGCTTGAGGATCAACCAGTTTTTAGCCCATTACACCAAGCACTCCAGAAGAGAGGCTGAAAAATTGGTTTTAGAAGGGCGGGTGAAAATCAACCATGAGCATGCCAAACTCGCTAGCGTGGTTAAAGAAAACGACAGGGTGTTTTTAGACAAACGGCTCATCAAGCCCTTAAAAAACAAAAAATTCAGCGTGCTAATCTATCACAAGCCAAAGGGCGAACTAGTGAGTAAAAACGATCCCTTAAAACGGCGCGTGATTTATGAAAGCTTGGAGAAAAAATACGCCCATTTCGCGCCGGTGGGGCGTTTGGATTTTGCGAGCGAGGGGGTGCTATTATTGAGTGATAGTAAGGCGGTGGTGAGCGCTTTAATGCATGCGAATTTAGAAAAAGAGTATCTCATTAAAATTCAAGGCTTTATTACAAGAGAGATGGAAAACGCCATGCAAGAGGGCTTGAAATTAGAAAACGCTACTAAGGGAGCGCACCAAAAAACCCCCATTAAAAGCATGGAATTTGCCCCCTTTATTGGTTATGAAATCATCAAAAACCATGCCAAATATTCTAAACTGAGAGTCATCATCAATGAGGGGAAAAACAGAGAACTGAGGCGTTTTTTTGCGTTTTTTAACGCTGGAGTGTTGGATTTAAGGCGCGTTCGTTATGGTTTTGTGAATTTGAATGCCTTGCCGGTAGGGAAAATGCGTTTTCTAAACCGCCAAGAATACAATGAGTTGCATGCGTTTATGGCTAATAGGGCTAATACTAAAGGGGATTAGCGTTTGTTGTGCTATACTTCAAAGTTGGGGGAAATAAAAAATAAGGATTATCATGTTAGAAGTGATTAACGGAAAGAATTACGCAGAAAAAATTGCTCATCAAGCAGTAGTGGTTAATGTGGGGGCGAATTGGTGCCCGGATTGCAGGAAGATTGAGCCGATTATGGAAAATTTAGCCAAAACTTACAAAGGCAAGGTGGAATTTTTTAAGGTTTCTTTTGATGAAAGCCAGGATTTAAAAGAGAGTTTAGGTATTCGCAAGATCCCTACTTTGATTTTTTACAAAAACGCCAAAGAAGTGGGTGAAAGGCTTGTAGAACCTAGCTCTCAAAAACCGATTGAAGACGCTCTAAAAGCGTTATTATAAAAGACGCTTAAAGAGTCTTGTTATTAAAATAAGAACTCATAGAAATCTTTTTTAGCCCTTTTTTCTATAAAGGGGCTAACTTCAAATAGCTTTTATATTATTTCTTTATCTCAAAAAATCGTTTTTATCGTTTTTAAATAAGCATGTTTGTTAAAAAAGTTTCTTTAATTAAGCTAAAAATGAGCGAATTTGTGGTATTAATGCTTGCAGTGTGAAATTTGTAGGGCTAGAACTTGTAAAATGTGAAAAAAAAGACGCATAAAATGCTAAAATTCGCAAAAACACTGTGTGTTTAGATTAGAAGTTTAAAATTAGAAACAGATGTATCTGTTTTAAATTTTGAATAGGGAGTTTCTATCATTATGTTATTGAAAACAAAATTAAAAATTATAAGCTCGGTGATTTTGAGTACTTTATTGTGGGTAGGTTGCTCAAGCGAAATGGCGACTTATCAAAATGTGAATGATGCCACTAAAAATACGACTGCAAGTATCAATAGCACGGATTTATTGCTAACCGCTAACGCGATGTTAGATTCCATGTTTAGCGACCCTAATTTTGAGCAACTCAAGGGCAAGCATTTGATTGAAGTTTCAGATGTGATTAACGACACCACTCAGCCCAATTTGGACATGAATCTTTTGACGACCGAAATCGCGCGGCAGTTGCGGTTGCGATCTAATGGGAGGTTCAATATCACAAGGGCGAGCGGAGGGAGTGGCATTGCAGCGGATAGCAGAATGGTGAAACAGCGCGAAAAAGAACGAGAGAGCGAAAGAGTATAATCAAGACACCACTGTAGAAAAAGGCACTTTAAAAGCCGCCGATTTATCTTTAAGTGGTAAAGTATCCAGTATCGCAGCCTCTATTAGTAGTTCTAGGCAGCGCTTAGACTATGACTTCACCCTAAGCCTTACCAATAGGAAAACGGGTGAAGAGGTATGGAGCGATGTTAAGCCTATTGTGAAAAATGCTAGCAATAAGCGTATGTTTTAAATTTATATTTGAAAGGATGAACGATGAAAAATCAAGTTAAAAAAATTTTAGGGATGAGTGTGATAGCAGCGATGGTGATCGTAGGTTGTAGCCATGCCCCAAAATCAGGTATCAGTAAAAGCAATAAGGCATACAAAGAAGCGACTAAAGGCGCTCCTGATTGGGTTGTAGGGGATTTGGAAAAAGTGGCGAAGTATGAAAAATATTCAGGGGTCTTTTTAGGAAGGGCTGAAGATTTGATCACTAATAACGATGTGGATTACTCTACGAATCAGGCTACAGCGAAGGCTAGGGCTAATTTAGCGGCGAATCTAAAGTCCACTTTACAAAAAGATTTGGAAAATGAAAAAACCAGAACGGTGGACGCTTCTGGTAAAAGGTCCATAAGCGGCACTGATACTGAAAAAATTTCTCAATTAGTGGATAAGGAATTGATCGCTTCTAAAATGCTTGCCCGCTATGTCGGTAAAGATAGGGTTTTTGTTTTAGTCGGTTTGGATAAGCAAATTGTGGATAAAGTGCGCGAAGAGTTAGGCATGGTTAAAAAGTAGGGTTTTAATGAAACGCCTTGCTATCGCGCTTGTTTTGGTGTTGGGAGTGGCGTGGGGGAAGTCCTTGCCTAAGTGGGCAAAAGATTGCTCAAAAGAAGTGCAGATTGAAAAGACCCAAACCAAAGACGAAAAAATTTTAGTGTGTGGGATGAGCGATATATTGCTTTCAGATATGGATTATAGCTTGTCCTCAGCCAGACAAAACGCCTTAGAGAAAGTGATGGAAGCTTTCAAGGGGGATAAAATAGAGATTAAGGCCAGTGAGCTAAAGGCCACTTTTATTGATACGGATAAAGTTTATGTGCTTCTAAGAATCACTAAGAAGCATGTCGCTTTAATGAATGAGTAAGGATTGATAATGAAAAAGATTATTCTTGCATGCCTTATGGCTTTTGTGGGTGCTAATTTAAGTGCAGAGCCTAAGTGGTATAGCAAGGCCTATAACAAAACAAACACCCAAAAAGGCTATCTTTATGGGAGTGGTTCAGCCACTTCTAAAGAGGCTTCTAAACAAAAAGCGTTAGCGGATTTAGTGGCGTCTATTAGCGTGGTGGTCAATTCACAAATCCACATTCAAAAAAGTCGTGTGGATAATAAGTTAAAATCCAGCGATTCACAAACGATTAATTTAAAAACCGATGACTTGGAATTGAATAATGTAGAAATTGTCAATCAAGAAGCGCAAAAAGGGATCTACTACACCAGAGTAAGGATCAATCAAAACTTGTTTTTGCAGGGTTTAAGGGATAAGTATAACGCTCTTTATGGGCAGTTTTCCACCTTAATGCCTAAAGTTTGTAAAGGGGTTTTTTTACAGCAATCCAAGAGCATGGGGGATTTGTTGGCTAAAGCGATGCCTATAGAAAGGATTTTAAAAGCGTATTCTGTTCCGGTGAGTCCGCTAGAAAATTATGAAAAAATCTACTATCAGAACGCTTTCAAACCTAAAGTGCGAATCGCTTTTGATGATAACAGCGACGCAGAGATTAAAAACGCTCTCATGAGTGCTTATGCCAGAGTGCTAACCCCTAGCGATGAAGAAAAGCTTTATCAAATCAAAAATGAAGTTTTCACAGACAGTGCTAATGGCACCACACGCATTAGAGTGGTTGTTAGCGCGAGCGATTGTCAAGGCACGCCCGTGTTGAATAGAAGCCTTGAAGTGGATGAGAAGAATAAGAATTTTGCTATCACGCGCTTGCAATCTTTGCTTTATAAAGAATTGAAAGATTATGCCAATAAAGAAGGGCAGGGCAATACGGGGCTATAAGCAAGGTATTAATCTTGCTTTATGCTTATTCATTCAGTTTTGTAGCGTTATTATTTTGTTTAGCGTGGCGTTTTCGCACCCATTAAAATAACCCTCTGAAAGTTTGTGGCTTTTGTTCTTGCCAAATAAACTAAATATCATTCAATACTCTTTATCCCATAAACCCATCTAAAACACACCCACTAAAAACTAAAATCTTTTTTAGGAGCCTACACGAGCGAGCTTATTTGAAAAAACCAAATGATTTTGGGCGTTCAAACCCCCAAGTTAGGGTCTATCTTTTTGTCCCACAATCCAACGAACATTTTAAAAGCTAACGCAATTTTAAACCAAACAAACGCCTAAAAAGGGGCGTTTGAATGTGAAAGGAGAACAAAAACATGAAACAAACAAATGAGACAGAAAAAAGCTTCAGTAAGCTTAAAGAAAACACGCAAGCGATGCGAGAACAAAAAGAGCGATCTATAACGCTCACGCGCAAAACAGAACCAAAACCGCCTAGCAATATAACAGACGCTAAAAAGAGCGTTTTAGAGCCAATAGAGAGTTAAAGCCAATTTTTAACCCCTAGAAAATCCACCCATAGTTAAAAAACACTTTAAAATGGCTGCCCCGCTTCATTCAGGGTGATAGAATTGGTAGTTGCACCATCGCTAGAAACGACCCTAGATTTCAACTGAACCAAAGGAACGCTAATGCCTATAGAATATTTAGAATGCTTGTAGCGGTAATTCAACCCACCGGTCACATTTAAATTACCGCTCCCTTTGTATTGATTCAACAAATAATAGCTGTTGTATAAGCCCCTTAACCCCCCAAACACCCCAAGAGAGGAAGTGAAAACTTTCTTGGTTAGATTGTTTTTAGGGTTCTTTTCGTTAGTGTAATTGGTGATAAAATCAAACAACACATCCATTCCCACGCCATAGCTTAATTGTTGGATTTTTTCGTTATTAGCTTGAGCGTAGTTGTATTTGATGATGCCATAAGAAGATAACCCTAGATAATCGTTAAAATATTTTTGATAGCCCATTTTAAGATTAACGCCTAATAGGGGGGCTCCAAAGGGCCGTGAGGTTTTTGAAGTGCGATAGGTAGTGGCGCTAGATTTAGTAGATGAAAGGCTTTGACTGATCGCGCTAAGCATAGTGGTCGCAAAATCTTGCGTGTTCAAACTGGCGTTCAAATAGTTGGTTTGGCTGCTCAAATTAGTGTAATCCACCGGTAGGGCGTTTTGATCAATGAGTTGTTGCCAAACAGCGCTAGTAACGCCTATAAGCCCAGCGGGGACTTGAGAGCAATCGGTATAGATGGAATTAGGATAGCTGCCCGCTGTATAGGGCTTATCTTTAAAACGAGAACACACATCATAGGTAGAGCCATCGGTGTCTCGCACTTCATGCCCGTTGTCAAACACTTGCACTTCTTTCCCATCCACTTGCTCTATCCTCCCGCCCTGACAGCGCTCTTCTGGCCCATTGTTTTTCTCACACATGCGCACTCTTTGATAAGTCATGTTCCCATTATGCGTATAGCCTAAAGTATGCCCATACTCATGGATAATGTCTCTTAATTGCATGATGGCGACTTTATTCAATTCTTTGCCAAAGAGTATTTCAGGGTCTAAGAAAGGAGACAATATCCCTAAAGCGCCAAAATTGGTGCCATCATCGCCTGGGCCATTCGGGCCGCCATATTGAGACCCTAGCCCTAAATCCCCTCCTCTTGGGGGCAAGAGATTCACATAAAGATTATTCGTAACTCTATAGCTATAGATAACATCTTGCGGCGTTAATATCACTGAGCCTGTTTGCCCGTTTTCTATATTGTATTCATCTCCAGCGTTTTTAGCGATCAATTTAGGATCAACAAGCCCATCGTTGTAAGGATTCACGCATGTAGAATAATCAGAATAACATGGCTTTGACAGGTTGTTGTCGCTAAACTGAAAGGGGGCGTTTTTAACGGCATCTTCCCACGATTTAGAATCAAACACCGCCATCATGTTCAGCATTAAATTGGTCAAATTTTTAGCGTCTTGAGAGGTGAAGGCTGGCACTTTAGCCGTACAATTTTCTTGATTTTCGTATGGAGGGCATGGGGGTTTAGAACCAGTGCCGTTACCGCTAGAAAATTGGTTGTAATTGATATAAGTCATTTGAAGATTGGTCGTAACCCTACTGAGCTTATCAAACAGATTCTGCGTGCTGGCATCAGAAAATTTTGTGGTGGTGGTTTGGAGCTGTTGGAAGCCATCAGCGTTAAGTTGCGGATCGTTAAACAAGCTTGCGGGCAGAATGATTTGAGATTGTTTAGGGATAGTCTCTATCACGCCCAAACTGACTACATTGCCTTGATTGTCTGTATAACTCAGCTCAATATTGTTTAAATTATAAGGCAAGAAGTTTTGTATCATAATCAAGCTGCTATCGCCATAGCCTGCTTCTTCAGCGCTTTCTTGGTTATAAGCGGTTACATACACAGGGGTTAAAGAATAAAAGGTTAAGTTGGTGATATTATCCTCTGCAAACAACTCAGTCGCATTCTTTAAAATGGTGCTTTGGGAGATGTAGTATTTCCCATAGGTGCTTTGAGGGGTAATGGGTTTGGGCTTTGGTTTAGGTTTGGGTTTTTGTTGGGTTGTGGCGATGGTTTGTTCTTGAGTTTGTGTGCCTTGTAATAGCCCGGTTTCAAACCCGGCTTCTATAAAAAAGCCGTCTTTTTGGTGTTTTTGAAAGGCTTCTACAGCGGTGAATGAGCTGATTAGGGACAAACAAATCGTTTTACTAACGAGTTTTAGCATGAAATCTCCTTATGGTCTTTTTTAACATTTTTACTCAAAAGCAGTTGATAGTATGTATATATTTTAAACTAGCCTATTTTACCCCTTTTTGAAAAATGGCAGTATTGTTTTTGCAAATACGGATACTAAACGGCACTAATGGGTAAAAAAGTCTTAAAAAGTAGCGCTAAAAGGGGGTTTAATCCATGCTTTAAGCGATTTCATTTGCCTAAGCAAAATTCACTGAACATGCTATCAAGCATCTGGCTGGTTTCATAAGGGCGGGTGAGCAAGTTCAAGTTTTCTATTGCGCTTAAAATATGATAAGAAAAAAGCTCTAAAGTGTCTAAATGGCTTTTAGCGTTTTGCAATTCAGTAATGGTGCTTTCTAGGGCGGTTTTTTGGGCTAGGGAAGTGAGCAAGAGCTTGTTTTGGGTGTCTAGTTTGGGGAAAAACTCACTGATTTTTTGGCTCAAATCTTTCAAACAAGCCTTGGAATTTAGGGTGTTGGTTTCTAGTAAAGAATAAGGGATTTTAAGATAAGATTTTAAGATTTCAAGCTCCAGTTTGGGCGCTAAATCGTTTTTATTCAAAACGACAATGCAAGGCTTTTTAGCGCGATTGAGGGTGTCCATAAGGTTAAAATCTTCTTTTTCTAGGGGTTTAGAAAGATCGAACACGCCTAAAATAATGTCGCAATTTTCTAAACTTTTAAGGCTTTTTTCAATCCCTAATCGTTCTATTTTATCCGCGCTCTCTCTAATGCCAGCCGTATCAATCAAGCGCACCTTATGCCCTTTTAGTTCAATGACTTCTTCTATGGTGTCTCTTGTTGTGCCTTTAATATCGCTCACTAAAGCCCTTTCTTCTAAAAGCATGGCGTTTAATAAAGAACTTTTGCCAGCATTGGGTTTGCCAACAATGCTTAAGGCATGCCCTTTGTTTTTTTGTTTTTGCGTGTTAGAAAAATCCAGTAAGTCTTTAAAAGAGGCGATTTGTTTTTCTAAATTTTGAGACACTTCATTTAAAAAATCGCTAGGAATGTCTTCTTCGCTATAATCAATCAAAACTTCTGAGCTCGCCAAAAGCTTTAAAAGATCGTTCCTGGCCTCTTCAATAAAAATCTTTAACTCGCCCTTAAGCTGCCTGGCTAGAGCGTTTAAAACGCTCTCATCTTCACAAAGGATGAGCTGAACGCTCGCTTCAATCTCGCTCAAATCCATTTTATGGTTTAAAAAGGCTTTTTTGCTAAATTCCCCCGCTTTAGCGAGCCTAGCCCCTAAATTCAAGCAAGCTTGTAAGATATTTTGCGCTAAAAGGGGGCTTCCATGGCATTGGATTTCGCACACGTCTTCACCAGTGAAACTATAAGGGGCTTTGAAATAAATGACTAACGCTTTGTCTAATAAAACGCCATTAGAAAAAATATCGCGCACATAAGCGTATCTGGGGGTGAAGTCTTGTTTTTGGGTGAGTTGTTTGAGGATGTTTAGGGCGTTATGGCCGCTGATTTTAATGATGCTAATCGCTCCCTTGCCTAAAGGGGTAGCGATAGCGGCGATGGTGTCATTCATTGTTAAAGTCGTTGATGACGATGTATTTTTCATCGTTTAAGTTGGTTTTGATAGAGACATATTTGTTAGGGAACGCTTTTCGTAATTTCTTTAAAGCGATATAGGTTAAAACGCCATCAGGGGCTTTCATCTGCCCCTTACCCACTTCATGCACGGTCATGATCACGCTTTGGAGTTGCGCTTCCATAACCTTTTCTTGGTTTTGTAAAAAAGTGGAGATTTCTAAGCGGATACTATAGCCATAAGTAGGGTGGATCCAATTAAAGAGCAAGTAAGAAAGGGCTTTGTAACGATAGCCTTTCTCGCCAATTAAAAGAGCGGAATCTTCGCCATCAATATCAATCAATAATACCCCCGGTTCATAAAGGCTGACTTCCACTTTATTGATTTTATAGGGTAAGTGGGAGAATAAGTCTTTCAATTCTTGCTTAATTTCATGGAGTTTGTCTCCATTATGAGATTCTTCTTTAAGGTTTTTTTAGGGGGTTTAGGAGTGATTCTTTCTTCTTGCGGTGTTTCTGTTTCTAATTTTTGTTTTTTTCTTCTATATTGTTTTGATGGTTTTGATGATTTTCTTTCGTATTGGTTTCTTTAACGCTCTCTTCTTTAACCTCTTTAACGCTTTCTTTAACGCCCACTAAAATAATGGCTTCTTTTTTACCGATGTTTAAAAAACCTTTAGAGGGCGTTTGAATGACTTCATATTGCAAATTAATAATGGGGCAATTCAAGGCGATAGAAGCCTGGATAAGGGCTTCTTCTAAGGTTTTGGCTTTGATTTCAATAGGATTTTGCATCAATTTTCCTTTATTATTCCTTTTTGTTTTGCGCGTGCATGCGTTTTTTGTTCTCTAAGACTTTATTGATGATGAGTTGTTGCAACACCGAAAGGATGTTGTTTGTGGTCCAATACAAGACTAACCCTGCAGGGAAAGTGATTAAAAAGATCGTGAATAATAGGGGTAAGAGTTTAAAAATCTTCGCTTGCATGGGATCGGTCATGGTGTTTGGCGTAACGCTTTGGTGCCAATACATAGACGCTCCCATAAGAAGCGGTAAAATAAAATACGAATCCATGATGGATAAGTCATGAATCCATAAGATCCACTCTGAGCTTTTCAATTCCACAGCGTTATAGAGCACTCTATAAATCGCAAAAAACACCGGGATTTGTAAGATTAAAGGCAGACAGCCCCCTAGTGGGTTAGCCCCATGTTTTTTGTAAAGCTGCATCATGTGGGCTTGCAATTTTTGGGGTTCGCCCTTGTATTTTTCTTGGAGCTCTTTCATTTTGGGGGCTAATTCCTTGAGCTTTTGCATGCTCACCATGCCTTTATAGCTTAAGGGGTAGAGGATTAGGCGCACGATAATCGTTAAAAAAATGATTGCCCAACCCCAATTACCCACAAATTGATACAAATAATCCAGTAAAACAAACACGCCTTTAGCAAAGAAAGTGATCAAGCCATACTCTATCACATCCGTGAGCATGGGTGAAATCGCTTTCAAAGAGCGGTAATCTTTAGGGCCAATATAGCCATGCAAATTCGCTTCATTTTTAAGGGAAATGAAGCCTAAGGGGTTTTTAGTGCCGATTTCTGAATCGATTAAGGCTTCAAAACCTTGAGGATCTTTAGTGAAAAGCAAGGTGGTGAAATACCTATCCACGCTGGATAAAAAGAGGGTGTTAGAAAAGCGTTTGATTTCTTTAGCGTCTTTATCTTCAATTTTTTCAATTTTTTTGTCGTTGTTTTCTAAAAGCACGCCTGAAAAGGTGTAGCTGTCCAAATCAGCCACCGGCCTGTAACCATTAGTGATCACATAGCTAGGGATAATATTATTGGGCGATTTGAAAGCGATTTTTAAATCATAATGCAAATCATCATAAAAAGTCAGGGTTTTAATGATGGTAAGAGCGCCTAAATCTTGGGTTAAAACAAGCTGTTCGTTAGGCCCAAGAGTGGTTTTTGAAGCGCTATAAGGGGTGTTGAACGCTTTGTTATTGAGCGTGGGGTCTAAAAAACGCACTTCTAAAGGCTTGAGTTTATCGGCTGCTAAAAGGGGGAGCTCTTTTAGGGGGGTTGCGCGTTTTCTTTGGAGCTAAAAAGATGGCCCATATGCTCTAAAAAGCCCTTTTGTTTGGGGGTTAGATACTTTTTATCCTTGAGATAAACCTGTTTGATGCGCCCTAAAAAGTCAATTTCAATCCTGGCATGCTCAAAAGAAATCGTGCTTAACAAATTCTCTTGGGGGATGGTTTGAGTAACGCTAAAATGTTGGGCGTTGGGCGCGTTAGGACTTGTTGTTGTGTGGTTGTTGGTTGTTTCTTGCTTTGTGGTTTCGGTTGTTGTTTTGTTTGGTTTTTGGAAAAAATAGCTGTAAATAGCGATAAATAAGAAAGACAGAGCGATCGCTAAAATCAAGCGGAGATTATTATTGTTGTTTTTATCCATTGTGATTAAACCTTAATGATGTAGTAAGTTGCACGGCTTTTTGTGGGAACGAGCCAAAAAGTGATGGTTTTAAAATTGCGATTAGAATCTTTATGAGATTGGATCAAGCTTGGGCGTTTCAAGCGAGTAGTAGGGTAAGCAATGCCCCCAGAGCAAAAAGGGTTGCATGAGAGTATCCTTATAGCGATTTTACCCATAGCGCTCAAAGGGCTTTCAAAATAAAGCAACCACAGAGCGTAGTTGGAGCAAGTGGGGTAAAACCGACAGCTTGAAAAGGTGAAAGCCGAAAAAAAGCGTTGGTAACCCCTAATTGATGCCGTAAAAATCGCGCTCAAAAAAGGCGTTTTATTGTTTCGCATAGGTATGAATTATTCCTTTTTTCAAGTCTTTTAAGGCTTTGTTCATATAGTTTTTAATGGAAGTTAGCATTTCTAAAAAATGTTTTTCTAAAGCCCAAAAATCCAAATGGTAACAATCGCTTCTAGGCACAAACACCAAAGCAAGCCCTTGACAAAGAGCGGCATGCTTTGATGTAAGCGAACGCAAACGGCGTTTGATAAGGTTTCGTTTCACGGCGTTGCCGACTTTTTTGGACACGCTCAAGCCTAATAAATAAAGCGTTTTTTTGTCTTTAAGCCTACAAAAGAGCGGATCTTTAAAACCCTCTTTTTCTTGTGGCGGATCTTTTGACAAATCCAAAACAAAGAGCGAAAAAAAAGGGTTATGTTTTTTAAACCCCTTTTGATAAACCCTGTCAAACTCACTCTTGTTTTTTAAAGAGTCATAGGGTTTAGACGGAAAGCTTTTTTCTGCCCTTAGCTCGTCTGGCATTAATCACCTTGCGCCCGTTTTTGGTTTTCATTCTCACAAGAAAGCCATGGGTTCGCTTTCTTGGTGTGTTGTGTGGTTGGTAAGTGCGTTTCATTTAAAACTCCCTTGATAAAAATTAAACATAAACACAGATTTTAGCTAAAGAATGCTAAAAATTGACTAAAACTAATTTTTTTGATTCTTTTTATCTTCAACAAGAATGTAAAGTTGCTTCAGATTGTTCGTTTGCAATAAATCCACCACTTTGATAAAGTTATCCAAATTGCTTTTCTTATCGCCTTGCAAGACAATAGGGGTGTCTTTAGCCAAAGTGGAAACCTTGTGTTTTAAATTTTCAAAGCTGATTTCTTTATCGTCAAAATAAAAAGAACCCTTATTAGAAATGGCGATCGTAACTTGTTTTTTGTCCAACACGTCTTTAGAATCAGTGCTGTCTTTATCCACTTGAGGAATGCTAATAGGGAGCTTTGAAGTTTGCACAAAAGACGCCGTTGTAAGCACGATCACTAACAACACAAGCATGATGTCAATGAAAGGCACCACATTCATGGATTCTACTTTTTTCACCGCTTAATCCTTAGGCTTTGTTGTAAATCTCATGGGATTGCGTGTCGACCGGATGGTGGAAAATATCCCATTTAGTGACTAAAATCTCACTTTTTCTCACTAGCAAGTTATAAATCACAATCGCAGGGATCGCTACCAATAACCCCATGCCAGTCGCTTTTAAAGCAAGCGCTAAATTAGTCATGATCGCTTTAGTGTCAATGCCAGAAGCGGATCCTAAATCCATAAAAGTGAGCATGATCCCCATAACCGTTCCTAAAAGACCGATATAAGGGGCGTTTGAGCCAATCGTGGCCACTAAAGTCAGTCGTTTGTGTAAGGCTAGCTCTAATTTACGCCTATCTGTGTAGTCATCTACACGAAGAGTGGCAAAAAACCACAACCTTTCTATTGCGATCGCTATAACGATGACGGATAAGAAAGATCAAAAACCCTATGATCCCATAATCTACCATTTCTTTCATTATTATCCTTTAAAGTGGTGTTTTAAATCGGTAAGAATTTCTTTATTGAGTGCTTTTTCTTTAAGACTTTGTCTTTTATCGTGCAATTTTTTTCCTTTCACTAAAGCAATTTGGATTTTAGCTCTATTTTTTTGGTTGAAATACAATTTCAGTCCTACGATACTCAAGCGTTCTTTAGACGCTTCCATTTGCCATTTCAATAATTGCTTTTTGTGTAAAAGCAACTTACGCTCTCGCCTTTCATTGGGCTTATAATACGCATGGATTGTATCTAAATATGATATATGAACACCAAATAAAAAAGCTTCTCCCTTGATTATTTTAACAAAATTATCCTTTAAATTCACCCTAGTTTGCCTCAAAGCCTTCACTTCAGAGCCTAAAAGCGCTAATCCTGCTTCTAAAGTTTCCAAAATTTCATAGTCAAAATAGGCTTTTTTATTGCTGGCAATGAGTTTCATTCGCCCCCTTTTTGCATAGGCTTTAGCCTAAAAAACGCGCTCCCGCTCCCGCTAAAAAACCACTCCTTGCCTAATTCGCTTTCTATATCTCTTAAAGCTTGGTTAGTGAGTAAAGCCGGTTTTAAAAGATCGTTTAATCCGTTTCTATCATAAGTTTTTAGGCATTCTAAACTCGGTTTTTTAAGCCACTCTTTAGCTTGAGAAAAACAAGTTTCAGGCTTATAGGCTTGATAAATGGCTTTGGTGCTGCAAAAAACATGGTTTGGCGCATAGATTTCTAGGCGATTTTCTAAAGGCTCTTCTTCAAAATTTTCAATAACTTCGCCATAAGAAGTGGCGTTAGCGCTTTTGTGTTGCGAGATGAAAAAGTTGGTGTCTGCGCCCACTAAAGATCCCATGCTATAAAGCTCTTCTAAACTCAAACGCCAGTCAAAAATCTGATTCAGATGATACAATAGCCCCCCAGCATCAGCGCTCCCACCGCCTAACCCGGCTTGAGTGGGGATGTTTTTTTCCACTTCAATCGCTAGGGTGTCTAGGGATTTGATGGCAGAATGAGAGAAATTTTTTGATTTTAAAAAATTTTTTAAAATTTGGAGGGCTTTAAAGAGCGAGTTTTCTTCTAAAGGGCAGTCAAAATCCCCTTTTAGTGAAAAGGAAAGCGCGCTTTTGACGCTGATAATATCTTTTAGCTTATCTTTGACCAAACACATGCGAGAAATGAGCTTATGGTAAGCCCCTTCTTTGTGAAGGATTTTTAAAAAAATATTGACTTTAGGATAAACTTCAAAGGCATGCATCAAGGCTTAATGACCTTTTTGATGTTTTCTAACACGCTTTCATCTACGGACGCAGAAGCTTTTTGGTTTTCGCTCACAATGGCCTCTTTGAGTTCAGCACGCAAAATAAGGGTGCTTTCAGGTGCTTCAAACCCTAAACGCACACTCCCTCTATCTATGGAAATGACTTTAATGTGGATATTATCATCAATGACAATCCCTTCATTAACTTTGCGGCTGAGTATGAGCATGTCTAGTTTCTTGTTCCTTATAGAGAAGAGCTAAACACAACGCTCTCTATAATATCGCCTTGTTTGATTTTATCCAAGACATTAAGGCCTTCTGCGTTTTTGATTTTGCCAAATACGGTGTGCTCGCCATCTGAGATGGGGCAAATCCACAAAACATAAGAAAAACTGACTCCCCCCTGTGTCTCTCCCGGCATGCGCCATAGAGATAGAACCTCTTTGGTGCTTGTTGGGGTTATGAGCCACTTCGCATTTAATGCGGTGTCCTGGCCCGCCTGTGCCTGTGCCATAAGGGCAACCTCCTTGAGCCACAAAGCCGGCGATCACACGATGGAAGTTAAGCCCATCATAAAAACCCTCTTTAGCCAGAGCTACAAAGTTACTCACCGCTTGGGGCGCGTCTTTGTAAAAAAGCTCTAGAGCGATATTGCCTTTATTGGTTTTGATCGTGGCGTAAGCGGTTTTTGCAAGCTCTTCTTCTTTAATATCATAAGTTTTAATTGGATCCATCATAAACCTTTGCGATAAGCTTTTGTCATTCAAATGCTCTATTATAGCAATAAATTAAAACAATTGGTATTTTGGCCGATAGTGTTGTAGGATACTTTTGAAATTTAAGCGGTAAGTTGGATAATGGTGCGTTGGCATAAAAGATTAGCGGTTGGTTGTTGTATCGTTTTATTTTCATGCATGATGAACGCTAATAACATTCAAATCGTTAGAGACGATCCGCCCCTTGATCCAACGCTCCCTGCATGGGTTTATTCTGTTGCGTTATTGAAAGTGTATTTTAGCGATGGGACTTATAAAGAAGGCTATGCGACTTTGCTCAAAAATGGGCATTATATCGCTTCTTCTGAAACGCTTTATTCTAATGGCTTATACCCTAAAATGGTTTTAGCCAAAATGCAAGACAGCAGCGCTAAAGAGCTGATTTGCATAGCCAGCTTGCGCCTTGAAGCGATAGATAGGGATCAAGGGCTTTCGCTTTTAAAAACCGCCGATTTTAGAGACGATTATTGCCACAAAAGAGAAGAGAGCTATTATCATGCAAGGATTTATGCCAAATACGCTCAAATTTTCCATTCAAATCCTTATACCAATCAAAAAACACCTAATTCTGATCTCTACTACCCGGCGTTGAATGAGGGGAATTCTTTTTCTATACAGACAACGGGCATTTCTGTGGCTGAACTTTTAAAATCTAAAAAGTTTCTTTCGCTTGATAGTTCTTTTAAAAAGGGGAGCGTGTTGTGGGGAGGGAGGCCCTATTTTAGCGAAGTGGGGGAGTTTATGGGGATGGCTAGCAGCACTTTAGAAAACCAAGAAAGTTTGGTGATTATCCCTAAAGAAAAGATCGTGCAATTTTTAAGTGCTCTAAAAAATCAAAATATTTTCCCAAACATTCCCTAGATTTAAGCAAACCTTAAGCTTTCTATGACTATACTTTCATTTCCTTGTTTCAGCAAGGGCTTTTAAAAAGCCACTTGATACCTTACAAGGATAGCTGTTTAAAAGCAAACGATCTTTGAAAACTAAGCAAATTGATAGAAGTTCTTTTTAAAGGGATATTCTAAAACAATAAGCAATGACTTGTTAAATAGAGTGGGGGTTTGAACAACTCCCATTCTTTTATAAGAAATTCTTATCCAACGAGTGCCAGTCGATTTCATTGATTATGATGATTATATCATTATATTATAATTGATGACTGAATGGCATGAGAGTATTTTATTCAGGTTAGCGTTTGGCTAAACCTTTTTAAAAAGTTTCTTTCTGTTTTGTTGTTGTAATACTTAAGAACACAACCCGTTTTATTCAATAAAGTATAAAACGAGTTCTTGTGATACGCTAAAGCTGTTGTTAGGAATAACAACAGCCTATCAAAAAACAAAAAGAGCTTTAGGACAAACACTTTTATGGAGAGTTTGATCCTGGCTCAGAGTGAACGCTGGCGGCGTGCCTAATACATGCAAGTCGAACGATGAAGCTTCTAGCTTGCTAGAAGTGGATTAGTGGCGCACGGGTGAGTAACGCATAGGTCATGTGCCTCTTAGTTTGGGATAGCCATTGGAAACGATGATTAATACCAGATACTCCCTACGGGGGAAAGATTTATCGCTAAGAGATCAGCCTATGTCCTATCAGCTTGTTGGTAAGGTAATGGCTTACCAAGGCTATGACGGGTATCCGGCCTGAGAGGGTGAACGGACACACTGGAACTGAGACACGGTCCAGACTCCTACGGGAGGCAGCAGTAGGGAATATTGCTCAATGGGGGAAACCCTGAAGCAGCAACGCCGCGTGGAGGATGAAGCGTTTTAGGATTGTAAACTCCTTTTGTTAGAGAAGATAATGACGGTATCTAACGAATAAGCACCGGCTAACTCCGTGCCAGCAGCCGCGGTAATACGGAGGGTGCAAGCGTTACTCGGAATCACTGGGCGTAAAGAGCGCGTAGGCGGGATAGTCAGTCAGGTGTGAAATCCTATGGCTTAACCATAGAACTGCATTTGAAACTACTATTCTAGAGTGTGGGAGAGGTAGGTGGAATTCTTGGTGTAGGGGTAAAATCCGTAGAGATCAAGAGGAATACTCATTGCGAAGGCGACCTGCTAGAACATTACTGACGCTGATTGCGCGAAAGCGTGGGGAGCAAACAGGATTAGATACCCTGGTAGTCCACGCCCTAAACGATGGATGCTAGTTGTTGGAGGGCTTAGTCTCTCCAGTAATGCAGCTAACGCATTAAGCATCCCGCCTGGGGAGATGCGGCCGCAAGATTAAAACTCAAAGGAATAGACGGGGACCCGCACAAGCGGTGGAGCATGTGGTTTAATTCGAAGATACACGAAGAACCTTACCTAGGCTTGACATTGAGAGAATCCGCTAGAAATAGTGGAGTGTCTAGCTTGCTAGACCTTGAAAACAGGTGCTGCACGGCTGTCGTCAGCTCGTGTCGTGAGATGTTGGGTTAAGTCCCGCAACGAGCGCAACCCCCTTTCTTAGTTGCTAACAGGTCATGCTGAGAACTCTAAGGATACTGCCTCCGTAAGGAGGAGGAAGGTGGGGACGACGCCAAGTCATCATGGCCCTTACGCCTAGGGCTACACACGTGCTACAATGGGGTGCACAAAGAGAAGCAATACTGCGAAGTGGAGCCAATCTTCAAAACGCCTCTCAGTTCGGATTGTAGGCTGCAACTCGCCTGCATGAAGCTGGAATCGCTAGTAATCGCAAATCAGCCATGTTGCGGTGAATACGTTCCCGGGTCTTGTACTCACCGCCCGTCACACCATGGGAGTTGTGTTTGCCTTAAGTCAGGATGCTAAATTAGCTACTGCCCACGGCACACACAGCGACTGGGGTGAAGTCGTAACAAGGTAACCGTAGGTGAACCTGCGGTTGGATCACCTCCTTTCTAGAGAAAAGCTTTTAACATTCGCTTGTTAAAAGCCAAAGAGTATTACCTGACAAAAGAACTTCTTGTTGCTTAGTTTTGAAAGATTGAGCTTATTCTTTCTTTTTTAAATCTTGATTTTTATTTGGTTTTTGCTTAAACTTTTTCATTCTTGTTTTTAATATTTCTTGCTCGCTTGTATTGGATTTCTTAAATCTTACTTCTTGTTTTTTTCCATTTTTGTTTTTTACTTATTGCGTTTTAATTCTTATGTTTAACTTTTTGTTTTTTTACGCTTTAATATTAAGTTTTAGTTTTGGTGTTTTGCTTCTTGTTTCTTTGTGTTCTTAAGGTTTTTTACTGCTTATAATTTTTGTTTGTTGTTTCACCTTGTTTTTTGCTTGCTTGATTTTGATTTGATTGTGTTTCGTGTTTTATTTTTCTTAAATCTCATTTCTTTTGTTTGAGTGTTGGTTTTAGTGTTGGATTTTCTCAATTCTTATGTTTGTATTTTTTGGTTCTTGTTTCTTTGTGTTCTTAAGGTTTTTTACTGCTTGTGGTTTGTGGTTGTTGTGTTGGAGTTTTACTTGTTACTTCTTGGGTTTTAATTTCTTATTCCTTACTTATTGCGTTTTGATTCTTATGTTTTAATGTTTATGTTTTTAGTTTTTCTTGCTTCTTAATGTTTAGTGGGTTCGTTATTTTTAAGGGGGTTTAGTGGGGTTTGGTCGTTGGGTTTTATTTTCTTAAGCCTTATCTTTATCTCATGATTGCAATTCTTGCTTATTTTTGATTTGCTTGTTTTTGATTTCTTGCGTGTTAAGTTTTATTTTTTGTGAAATGCATATAAGGGAGTGGTTATTTTGCGATACCCTAAATCTTAAAACGCTTCAAAAGTTATCGTTTGATTGAAGTCAGGCTCTTTTATAGCCAACGCTTCATTGAAACAGAATTAAAAAACAAAACCATAGCCCACCAAACAAAGACCTAACGCCCAATAAGAAAAAAGGCTAAACGAACGCATGGCGCATAAGTATAGTGCGAACCGGCAAGTTTGATGAGTAGAAAAGACTTCAAACAGCCTTTCATCGGTTTTAATTCTGTTTTTTATTAGCCATTGGTATTGCTCCCTAAACAACCTTTCTAGCATGAGATAATAAGCGTCTAAAAGATAAAAGCATGCCAACAACACCCCTAAAACACACAGCCCATAAAGATGAGAAATCGCCTCTATTTTGAGGGATAAAACCCCCACAGCGAGCGCGAGAGTCCATTTCTTGCACTCCAAAGAATTTTGCGCCATTCTGTTGATGACGCCCTGCAAGATTTTGAGCTCTTTCGGCAAGGATTTTTGCTCTTTCTTTTTCTCTTTCTGTGGGGCTATGATTGTCCATATTCGCCTAATTATCTGTTAAAATTGAAAGTCCAAGAGCCTTTGTCGGTCTGTATTGTTGCTTCTATAATATCGCACCCTTGAGAAATGCCCTTTAAACTTTCTCCAAATTTAAGGGTTTGAGGCTCCATCATCACACCCTTTTGCTCTAATTGAGAAATTTTATTTTCTATGTTTGCCACCCTTTCCTTTTGATCAAACTCTTTATAGGCGCTTGCCATATCTTTAAAATCTTGCATAGAAATTGGAGTAATTTGACTTAAAACACCCATTTGAACCGCCTCTCTTACTGGAACAAAATTGACAACACAATTACCCCTATTGAGCTTCACGCCTTGAATAGTAACGCTATCTGCTTTGGAGCTGATTTGAAACTCACCCTTACTATTTGCAGTCATTTCAACCGGCGATTCACCGCCACCGCCACTCCCACAGCCCACCAGATACAACGCTAAACAGCTTGCACTTAGTAATTTTTGATAAGTTTTCATTCTAGATCCTTTGTAATAAAATTGACAAACTATCAAGAGAGATAAGCTTAAGTCTCCTTAATAAGTTTGTGATATTGTGAGAAACACGCATGGCTTTAATGCGCGATTCTTTTAGAGTAGTGCCAGTTATAAAAGTGTTAGCGATCTTTAATTCTTCATAAATCCATGCTGAATAAGTGGTGTGCGATAGCCCTTGATTGGAAACGCTGTTTTTACTTTCTAAGAACACGAAATAAGGGCATTTTTCAATCATGTCTTGTAAAGATTCTCTGAGAATGAGCGTGAAAGCGTCTTCAATTTTGCTTGTATCATCGTATTTTGCCAATTCGTTTAAGACATGGTCTTTATAATCCCAAAAAAGCAAGTCTATAAATACTCTGCGATTTGTTTCGCTTTCCAAATAGCCTTTAACCTTTAAAGCCTTATTTTTATCCGCATGCGAATGCGATAGGAACACTTGAGCGTTTTCTAGCTGCGGTTTGAACGGGCTAAAAAAGGCTTCTTTAATTTTATTGTGGTTTAAGATGATGCTATCGTTAGGATGTTTAGCGCCTTCAATCAATTCATAAATCTTTTTGGCCACTCTATCAACTTGATGGGCTTGGTGATTAAAAGGGCGTGCACTGGGTTTTAAAATACTTTGATTTTCTCTTTCATTTAAATCAACCTTAAAGGCTTTCATGATATAATTTTCCTTAATATTTTTATGAAATTCTCAAACCTTTACAAACACGATTTTAAGTTCCCTTTAAAATCCTTTGATTATAGTAGACTTAGACTTAGCTTAAGAGTGCTTGAATTTTGGGAGTTTTAGGGGCTATTTGGCGCTAAAAATCACCGCTAAAAAAGCTTTTTACAAACAGAAAGAGCGTATAAAATTTACACCTTAAAAGTGCAAAAAAACAACAAATGCAATCTAAAAAACCTCTTCGCATGCCTTCTTGTCTTTATGGAGTAAGCATGCTTTTTGCAACTCAATAAAGCGTTTTTTCCTTTCTTCTTCGGTCATATCGCTAGGCTTTTCAATGGGGCGTGAAAGAGAGTGTGAAGGCTTTGAAGTAGGGGTGAATTGGGGTGCATACCCCAGTTTATTGATTGCATAAAAGCCTAAAGCGGCGATTAAAATAAAAATCCAGTCTGTTTTTCTGATCTTGGGGCAAAATTTACACGCCATGATTTAATCCTTAAAACATTTGAAGTATAATACACTCTTATGGTCAAATATTAAGTTTTTAGGAAAAGCTGCATGTGGAGTTTCATTCAAAAAATCTTTAAGGCTTTAATCATTATGCCTTTAGATTTCATCACGAAGTATTTCAAGTCGTTTGTGCTGTTATTGATTGTGTTAGTCTTTTTTAGCGCTAAAGAAAGCGCACCAAGCGAACCGCCCAATCTCGCTAAACTCTATTTAAATGGGGCGATTTTTAGCACCGAGGATTTTGACAAAGAAGTGGATAAAATCCTAAAAACCCCTAGCATTAAGGGCGTTTTATTGTTGATTGATTCTCCTGGTGGGGCGGTGTCAGCGAGCGTGGAATTGAGCGAAAAAATCGCTGATTTGAAGCAAAAAATGCCCGTTTTAGCGTATGCTAGGGGGGTTATGGCGAGCGGGAGCTATTATGCGGGCATGCAAGCGAGCGAAGTTTATGCCTCTAAAGCGAGTTTGATAGGATCCATTGGGGTGATTTTTTCTAGCGCGAATGTGGAAAATTTGCTCAATAAAGTCGGCGTAGCCACTCAAGGCGTGCATGCGGGCGAATATAAAGAAATAGGCACTTTCACCAGGGCATGGAAACCCAATGAAAAAGAATTTTTGCAAAATTTAGTCAATGAGCAATACCAAATGTTTGTGAATGATGTCGCAAAAGCTAGGAAATTAGACGCTAAGGATTATAAGGATTTTGCTGAAGGGAAGGTCTTTAGCGCTCAAAACGCTCTAAAATTAAAACTCATTGATAAAATCAGCACGATTAAGCAAGCACAAAATCGCTTGATGGAATTGAGTAAGGTTAAAAAAGCCTATTGGCTAGAAAAAAGCCCTATGGAGCGCTTCATTGAAAAAGCCACGCAATCGGTTACAAATATCATCACGCAAGCGTTTGGTTATCAATTATTGATGAGATAAAGATGTTAGAATTTATTTTAAAAATTCAAGCTAGAGACTCTAAAGGCTTGGTGAGTGCAATAAGTAGTACTATCGCTAACAAGGGCTATAACATCGTCAAAAACGATGAATTTGTTGATCCCTTAAAACAGCGCTTTTTCATGCGGCTAAAAATCCAAAAAGAAATGAAGCCCTTGAATGTTGGAATTAAAGAGCAAGAAGAGCGATCCTTAAAAACCGCTCTTTTTAAAGCCTTAGAAAACTTTAGCGAGCTATTGATTGAAGTCATTTTAACGCATAAAAAAAACATTATTTTGCTCGCCACTAAAGAGAGCCATTGCTTAGGGGATTTGCTCTTAAGGGTGTATGGGGGGAATTGAACGCTCAAATTTTAGGCGTTATTTCTAATCACGAGGTTTTACGCCCTTTAGTGGAAAAATTTGACATCCCTTATTTTTACGCGCCTTGTATTGATCAAAACTTGCATGAAAAAGAGATTTTAGCGATCATTAAAGACCTGGAATTACAGCACAAAGTGAGCGCGGATCTGCTCGTTTTAGCCAAATACATGCGCATTTTAAGCCATGATTTTACGAAGCGCTATGAAAATCAGATTCTCAATATCCATCATAGTTTCTTGCCCGCATTCATTGGGGCTAACCCTTACCAGCAAGCGTTTGAAAGGGGCGTGAAAGTCATCGGGGCCACGGCGCATTTTGTGAATGAAAGCCTTGATGCAGGGCCAATTATCATACAAGACACTCTGCCCATTAACCACAACTACAGCGTGGAAAAAATGCGCCTAGCGGGTAAGGATATAGAAAAATTGGTTTTGGCTAGGGCTTTAAAACTCGTTTTAGAAGATCGGGTGTTTGTGCATGAAAACAAAACGGTGGTGTTTTGAAATGCCTTTAGATTTCAGCAACCTCAATGAAGAACCCTTAAAAATCCAAATCAAAGACGAGTTTTTTAAGGATGAAAAATTCCGTTATAGCGGGGATAAGATAGATTTCATGCTAAGCTATCAGCACACTAACGCCACCTTACCCGTTTTATGGGGCGAAGCTAAAAGGGGGGATTTTGACGATTTGGACAAAGCCTTCACGCAACTGCTTTTAACCATAGGCAAGCACAAGTTTTATACCCACCACACGCCACCCTATTTGTGCGCTTTTAACGCTTTTAGAATGGAATTTATCGCCTTTGATGACACGATCACAAGCTTTTTTTATAAAAGCGATATAGATTTTTCTATCCCCCCAAGCAACCACAACACAGAGGGTTTTAAACACGCTTTAGACGCGTTTAAAGCCATGTGTAAACCCCATAATAAATTGGTTTTTGACTTTAAAACCCAAAGCCAAGAATGCAAAGAATTTATCAAAAACCATTTAAACTCTAGCCATTTACTCAACAAAATCCAAATTGATAAAAACAATTTCTTTACGATCTATCAAAAGTGGCTTGAAATTGTCAAGCCCACCATTAAAATAGATTGGGAGCTAGCCAAAGCCGAAGGGATTTTAGACGCAGACTATTATTTAGCGGATTTGCTTAGCGATGGCGATAAAACCATTATTGAGAAATTGCGCACGATTTTAAAATCTAGCCACTATGAATTGAAATGGGGTTCAAATACGCTGAATAAATTGGGGTTAGAGGGAATTACGAAAGTTGGTTTCACAGACGGCCAACAAGCCCATAAAGAATTTTGGAGGATTTATGAAAGGCCTCCTCAATCAGAATTTCAAGATTCTATTTTAGAGCGGCGCGACTTGTTAGTGCCAAGCGATGTCAGAGAAAGGAAAGGGGCGTATTTTACCCCTAAAATCTGGGTAGAAAAGAGTCAAGAATATTTAGCTAGAGCTTTGGGGCAAGATTATCAAGAGGATTATATCATTTGGGATTGCGCTGGGGGGACTGGGAATTTGCTTCAGGGTTTATTGAATAAGGCTAATTTGTATCTATCCACTTTAGATCATAACGATGTGGCAATCGTTAAAGATCTGGCTGCAAAAAACCACTTAAAACTACTGGAAAATCATGTTTTTCAATTTGACTTTTTAAACGATGATTTTTTCAGCGATAAGCTACCAAAAAGCTTGCAAGAAATCTTAAAAGATGAAGAGAAACGAAAAAAGCTCATCATTTACATCAATCCGCCTTATGCGGAAGCGGGCAATAAAGCTAAAATGAGCGGCACAGGCGAACACAAAGCCAAAGTCGCAAGAAACAATAAGGTTTATGGAACTTATAAAGATCTTTTAGGGTCTGGGACTAACGAACTTTTCGCTCAATTTTTCATGCGCATTTATAAGGAATTGATTGGCTGCATCATGGCGAGTTTTTCAACGCTCAAATACCTTAATTCTAGCAATTTTAAAAAATTCAGAGAAGTTTTTAAGGCTAAATTTTTAGAGGGGTTTATGGTGCCTGCGGATAGCTTTGATAACGTGACAGGGCAATTCCCCATTGGCTTTTTAATCTGGGATACTACCCCCCCCCCCCTTAAAACCAACCAACGCGTTCAATTTAGAAGTGTTTGACTCGTTTGGCGGATTTTTGGGGTATAAAACTTTTAAGCCGATAGTGGATAAGGTTAAAAATATAAACGAGTGGTTTAAGGCTTATAAAGATAAGCGGGATTATTTGGGTATTTTAGTTTGTGATGCCCCTGATTTTTCTCACCAAAATACAAACTATTTACAAAATCATAAAGGCACAAGTCATTTACGCTATGAAAATTTAACCCTCACAAACGCTTCTAATCGGCGCGATCTATTTCTCCATCCGCCATTGCATCAAACACACATGGCGAAATCATAACGATCAGTTTTACGCCCCTTATGATGATACATGGCAAGACGATAGCGAGTTTAAAAACAATTGTTTGATTTTCATGCTTTTTCATTCTAAAAACCGCATCACTACCACTCAAGGGACTAACCATTTTATCCCCTTTAGCGAGAATGAAGTCGGACCTAAAGAAAGGTATTCTAGCCACGCTCTATTAGAGTTTTTAAAAGGCGAAATCAAAGAACCTAAAGAGAACGATAGCCTCTTTTTAAGCGCCAAAAAAGAAAACAAGCCCCTGAAATTCAGCCCGAGCGCTTCAAAGGTGTTTGACGCTAGCAAAGAGATTTATCGCCATTACCACGCCCAAGATTTCACTAACCGCCCCTATAACGCTAACGCAAGCCTTTATGACATCAAAGAATTTTTTCAAGGCCGTAACAAGCAAGGCAAATTAAATTCACCCGCTAAAGCCAAAGATAAATATTACAAACAGCTTTACGCTAACTTGCAAGACGCCCTAAAAGATCTTGCCGAAGAAATACAGCCTAAAGTCTATGAATACGGGTTTTTAAGGGAGTGATTTTTAAGACAAATAATCAAAAAGCTAGAGCAAGCGGTATTTTTTAAAAGCACTCTATGAGGGGGATTTAGTTTTATAGAGGGGAGAATTATCTCTATCCCCTTAAAAAAATAAGTTTTACAACAAAATGACCAACGCCCCAAAAGTCAAGGGCAAACCCGCTTTTTAAAGGAAACCCCTAAGCTTTTAAACTCAGGGGAACTTTGGCTAACACATTACTTTTCTATGGAAAAGACCACTTTAAACCCCTTAAAAGAGATTTTAATGTATAATACTAGCCAAGAGTTTTTATCATGTTTGACTCGCATGATAAATCCTTTCAAGGTAGTTTGCCCCATAATGCGAACTTATGGGGCGTGATGAAATCCTACAACAAACCCCCTTAAAACTCCTCATTTTACAAACGCTAAAACAAGATTAAAAAATTGAATGAAAAGATAAAGAGATAATAAACGCCCCAAAAGTCAAGGGCAAACCCGCTTTTTAAAGGAAACCCCTAAGTTTTTAAACTCAGGGGAACTTTGGCTAATACATTACTTTTCTATAGAAAAGACCACTTTAAACCCCTTAAAAGAGATTTTAATGTATAATACTAACCAAGAGTTTTTATCATGCTTTCTTTTCATGATAAACCCTTTTAACCGTGATTTGCCCCATAAAGCCACTTATGGGGCGTGATAAAATCCTACAACAAACCCCCTTAAAAACACCTCTTGAATGGCACCAAACACGCATGGCAAATGGCCTAAAATCTATAAATACGGGTTTTTAAGGGAGTGGTTTTTAAATTTTCTGCTGGAGCTTTTTCTCCCTCAATTGCCCGCAAGCCGCTTCAATATCCAAAGCTTTAGACTCTCTAATGGTGCATAATAAGCCTTTGGCGTTTAAAAAATCCGCAAACATTCTGGCGCTCTCTAAGCTAGGGCGTTCAAACTTAGAGCCTTCGTGTGGGTTGAATAAAATCAAATTCACTTTGGATTTAATGCCGTTTAAAAGTTTTAAAAGTTTTTTAGCGCAATCCAAGCTGTCGTTTAAATCTTTGATTAAAAGGTATTCAAACATCACTCTTTTTCGCTGCTCTAAAGGCCATTTCCTCACTTCATTCAAAACGCATTCAATGTTGTATTTTTTATTCAAGGGCATTAAAGACGAGCGCGTTTTATCATCTACGGCGTGTAAGGATATGGCTAATTGCACGCCTAAATTTTTGCCCGCTAAAATGGGGATTTTATCGGCCACGCCACTCGTGGAAATGGTGATCCTTTTAGGTGAAATTTGCATGCCGGTATTAAAAATCTCAACCGCTTTACACACCTCATCTAAATTGTTCAAAGGTTCGCCCATTCCCATAAAAACAATGTTGAGCGCTTTTTCAATGGGGAGGTTATTGTCTTCTTTAATGAGTAGGGCTTGCTGGATGATCTCGCTCGCTTTCAAATTCCTCACAAAACCGCCTTTTTGAGTGAAACAAAACGAGCAACCCACTTGACAGCCGATTTGACAAGACACGCACACGGTGTATTTTTCCCCCTCTAAAACGGCGTTCGTTTCTTCATCAATCTTTTTATCCTTCATTTTCAACAACACCGCTTCAAAAGTGTGGTTGTCTCTTAAAGATTTAAAAAGGTATTTTTTAGAGCCATCAACACTCTCCCTCACATGCGCGATTTCTATCGTGCGCAAAGTAAATTCTCGCTCCAAATAAGCGATAAAGTCTTTTGAAAAATTATTTTGCATGTCTTTAAAGCTTGTTTTATACTTCGCATAGAGCCACAAATAAAGCTGTTTAGCCCTAAAACTTGGTTTTAAAAGTTGGCTCAATTCATCTAAAGTGAAATCATAAATACTAGCTTTCATGCTTTAAGCCCTAATTCTAAAAGTTGGTGCAAGTGCAAGACTCCTAAAACCTTATTACAATCATCTACGCACACCAAAAGCTGGATCTTATGGCGCTCTAAAAATTCTAACGCTTCTAAAAGAAGAGCGTCTAAATTCTTAAAGCTTTTAGGTTTTAAGGTGGCAAAATGCCTCACTTCGCTCTCCAAGCTAAGCCCTTTTAATAGCGCCCTACGGACATCGCCATCGCTTAATACCCCCACAAGCTCGTTGTTGTCATTGACTAAAATCGCGCTGCCTAATCGTTTTTCACTCATTTCTATGAGCGCGTCTTTAAAACTTGTATTAGGAGCGATTAAGGGGAGGTTCGTGGTTTGCAATAAGTCTTTAACCTTGACAAAAAGCTTTTTGCCTAAAAGCCCGCCCGGATGAAAGGAGGCAAAATCTTCTTGGCTAAAATTTTTCGCTCGCATCAAGCATGCCATTAAAACATCGCCTAACGCTAAAGTTAGGGTGGTGGAAGTCGTTGGAGCGGTGTTGATCGGGCAAGCTTCTTTTTTGATTTTCAAGCTCAAATAGTAATCGCCAAGTTTAGAAAGCGAGCTAGTAGGGCTTTTAGTGAAAGTGATGATTTTATGGCTTAAGCGTTTTAAATGGCTCACCAGATTCAATAATTCCAAAGACTCGCCCCCATAGCTAATCATTAAGATCACATCGTTTTTTTCCACCATGCCCAAATCCCCATGCATGGCTTCTGTGGGGTGTAAAAACGCGCTCCTGTTACCGGTGCTTAGCATGGAAGCAGCGATTTTTTGCGCCACTAAAGCGCTCTTACCCACGCCCACTATCACAAGCTTGCCCCCTTTTTCTTGGCTTTTTAAAATGAGCTTGACAACCGCTTCTAAATCGTTAGGTTTTTGGAATTGTTGAACGCTTTCTAAAAGCGCGCTCGCTTCATCTCTTAAGACTTGCGCGGCGATAGCGTTGTAATCAGGTAGCATGGACATGACAAATGATAGCCGGGTATTTTCTAAACTTTTTAAAGAGCGCTTTTCTGATGAAATTACGAGTGTGATCTTCTAATTTTTTAGGGTTATTCAAAGTTTCGGCGTTGCTGGATTTTAATAACACCTCTAAGCCCCCTTGAATTTCTTTCATCAAATGCTTTTCATCTTTAAAACCCACAAGCCCTAAACTGGAAAATTGAGAGCTTTCTAAAAGCGCTTGTTTGTTTTTATTCACAAAGATCGTAGCCGCAAACACCCCAGCGCTAGCGACTTCTTCTCTTTGTTGCACAATGCTTGTGTCAATACTCAAATTGCTTTGGTTATCCACATAGCTTTTACCGCTTTTAATGGTGCCGACTTTTTTGATGAACGCAGGGCCAACTTCCACCTGATCGCCATCTTCCATTAAATAGATATTTTTTTCAGGCACCCCGCAAGCAATAGCGGTTTGTTTGTGGCGCGCGACATGGTTATATTCCCCATGCACGGGCAAGAAAAACTTAGGCTTAATGAGTCTTAACATGAGCTTTTGCTCTTCTTGGGCGGCATGCCCGCTCACATGGATATTGTCAAATTCTTGATAAGCCACTTTAGCTTCTTTTTTGATTAAAAAATTCAATACCGCTGAAACGCTCGCTTCATTGCCAGGAATGGCTTTAGCGGAGATGATGACTAAATCGTTGGGTTTGATAGAAATGTGGCGGTGTTCATCAGTCGCCATGCGATAAAGCGCGCTCATGGTTTCGCCTTGTGAGCCGGTCGTTACGATTAAGACTTCATTATCCGGGTATTTAGCGACTTCATTGGCTTCAATAAAAGATTGATAAGGCAAATGGATATAGCCTAATTCTCTGGCGATGTCTAGGTTTTTTTCCATAGAGCGCCCGATCACAGCGATCTTGCGGTTGTATTTAATGCCGTATTGTATGGCTTGATAGACTCGGTGGATATTGCTAGAGAAGGTGCTCATAATCACCCTCCCTTGCGCTTCTTTAAAAAGGGTATCAAAAGCCGGCGCTATGGTGCTTTCACTCGGCGTGGTTCCGGATTTATGGGAGTTAGTGGAATCGCTTAAAAGAAGCATCACCCCTTTTTCGCCATAGTGCGCTAAACGATACAAATCCGTGGGCAAATTATCCACTGGAGTGTGATCGATCTTAAAATCGCCGGTGTGGATGATCGTTCCCGCTTTAGTTTGGATCGCCAAAGCGCTGCTGTCAATGATAGAATGCGTGATGTGGATCCATTCAATGATAAATTCGCCCACGCTAATGGGGCAACGCTTTTCTACGATTTTAAAATACGAGCGGTATTTTTTCAAACCATGTTCATCAAACTTGCTCCCAATCAGCCCCAAACTCAAAGGCGTGCCATAAAGGGGGAATTGCAACTCTTTAAACAAATAAGGCGTGGCCCCTATGTGATCTTCATGGGCATGGGTGATGATAATGCCGGCGATTTTGTCCTTGATTTGGTGCAAATAGGAAAAATCCGGGATTAAAATATCCACGCCAAAAGCCGCTTCTTTAGGGAAGCTCATGCCCGCATCAATCACGATCGCGCTTTTTGGGGTTTCAATGACCATCATGTTCCCCCCAATTTCGCCCAAGCCCCCTAAAGGCGTGATCTTAACGCTCGCTTTAGAGTTTAAATTCATCTTATAATGCGGGTTTAAATGCTCCACTTGGATCTTGTTATTCGCTTCAACGCCCTTTTTGAGTTCCTTATGAAAGCCTAAAGTCCCTCTCTCATTCACATGCAAAATTTCCGTAACGCCCTCTACTTTGTTGTTATCCAACTACTTCTTTGGCGTAATTTCGTGTTTTTTGGGGGGCATGTTTAGGTTTGTGGTGGTTGTTTGGCTTTTTGTTGGGGCGATGCTCTTTTTTATGGTGCGAGGGCGTTTCATGGCTTGAAGACTCTGCGTTTTTTGCGCGTTTTCTCTGAAACGCTTTTTGCGGTTGGTGAATCGCTCAAACGCCCCGGCTCGTGCCCCATGGTGATCTTTTGAGTTTTCACTGCTGTTTTCATGGTTTTCATTATTTTGGTTGTTATCAGTCATAACGATTATTCCTTTATTTCAATTTTTTAAAAAGGCATTAGCCTTTTAAAACGGATTTTAAGAGCTTGAGATAATCTTTTACCTCAGACGCCCTCACGCTTGTTGGTTGGTTTTCTAACGCTAGAAAATCTAACACCTTATCAAGCTTTTCTTTATAAGAAACGCTTTTTTTAAGATTGTTTGAAAGCGTCTTCCTGGGAGATGAGAAACAAGCTTTCAAAAAATCTTCTAATGTTTCAAACCCTTTTTGTAGGGCTTCTTCAAAAAATGGCGCTTGGGCTAATGAAGCCAACGCCTTTTCTTTCAGCGACTCTTTGATCACTTCAAACACGCTAGAAAACACCTTTGGAGGCGGACTAAACGCACTAGGCGGCACATCAAACAAAAGGGTAGTATTCCCTATTGTGTGAGCCAAAACGCTCAAAGCGTTCTGTGAATCTTTAGCGCAAAATTTGAGCGCCACTTCCTTTTGCGTCATCACCAATAAACCCCTGCATTTAGGGTCTTTGAGCGCGTTTAAAACAAGCCTGGTAGCGATATAATAAGGCAAATTAGAAATCAAAAAATAAGGCTCTTCTTCTTTTAAAAAAAGAGCGTCTTTTTCTACCAATTCCAATTGAAAAGGCTTTTTTTCTGCCCTTAACCTCGCTCGCATTTTCTCGCACAAATGGCTATCTATCTCATAAGTCTTTAAAGGATAGCGATCCAACAACTTGAGAGTCAAATCCCCTAGCCCCACGCCGATTTCAATCAATCTTAACGGGTTTAAAGGGGGCAAAGCACCAACAATCCTGTCTAAAAACGACTCGTCCGTTAAAAAATGCTGTCCTAAAGACTTTTTAGCTACTACCATAGCACGCTTTTAATTCCTAGTATTATACCTTAAAAAGGGGATTTGTCTTTCCTTTTTAATGCAACTTTTTTATTATAGCTTTTTTCATCCAAAGATGTTGGTAGTTTTGACAATAGGAACGCTTCAATTAACACTCGTGGCGCTCGTATTAAAAATTAGTATTAAAATCTTTTTCGTTAATAATTGGTTAGATTTTGCATTATAAAATGAAATCCTAGCTAATGAGCTAGAATTTAAATTTCAATTAAAGGAGTCATCATGGCACACCATGAACAACAACAACAGGCTAACAGCCAACACCACCACCATCACCACGCACACCACCACCATTATTATGGCGGCGAACACCATCACCATAATGCGCAACAACAAGCAGAGCAACAAGCAGAGCAACAAGCTCAACAACAGCAACAACAAAAAGCACAACAACAAAACCAACAATATTGATTGGGGCGTTTATGGGGCGGCCTTAGGGCTGCTTTTTGGCTTTTTAACTTTCTCTTTTAATTTAGTTTTCTTTCAAAATCAAAAATTTTAATGGCAATGGATCTAGTATTCACTACCAAGCGTTGTTTGCTTTAGCCCTCTTTTTTCAAGTAGCAAAAATTTAAAAATTAGCGTCAAAATTTCTTCCATTAACAATTGATTAGATTTTATACTGTAAAATAAAATCCTAGCCAGTGAGCTAGAATTTAAATTTTTAATCAAAGGAGTCATCATGGCACACCATGAAGAACAACACGGCGGGCACCACCACCATCACCACCACACACACCACCACCACTATCATGGCGGTGAACACCACCATCACCACCACAGCTCTCATCATGAAGAAGCGTTGTTGCAGCACTAGCGATAGTCATCATCAAGAAGAAGGCTGTTGCCACGGGCATCACGAGTAATATCGGTGTGGCTAGGGGCAACTTGACTAGGGTTGTCTCTGGTTTTGACTTTAAAACACAATCATTCCATTCTAACCCATTCTAATCAAGCCTATTAAATCCGATCAAACCAACACGCTTGATTTTTATTTTTACAAACGCTCATTAATACTCATCAATGCCCATAAAAAGTAATTTTTTATTTAATAATATTGTTAAGAATTTTTAATATTTTAATACCAACGCTTCATAAAACAAAGCCTTGCGCTTTATTGCTTTAACTCCCATGCGTCTTTAAAAGAAGCGTTTTTAAGCTTTAAATTCAAGCTCCCCTCAACCCATTGGGTATTGGCCCCCTTTTCGTTGTTGTCAAATAAAAACACCCCTAAAAAGCCTCTAGGGGTTTTAATCAGGCTCAATTCCACGCTAGGAAGAATGATTGTGCTATCAGGCTTGACTTCAAAGGCTAGGAAAAAGGGGCAGTTGTTTTTGAAATCATAGCCATTTTTGGTGTATGAATAGCCGGGGGTGCTTTGCAAGATGCCTTTTTGGGTTTCCACGCTAAAAGAATCCAAGTAATAAAACCCAGGCTCTAGCTTGAACGATTGGACTTTGGCTAAAGTATAGCGGTTTTTCCATAAAAGCATGAAGCGCTCACTCCCAAGCATGAACAAAGGCCCTCTAGGGTCTTTGAGCTTTGCTTTAGGGTTTTTCTTAAGCGTTTCATTGTGTTTGGCGACAACTCCTCTATCCACTTTGCGCCAATAAGTGCGCACGCTTTGGCCTTGGTGAGCGATATACATATTCACCAAACCAGAATGATGGCCTTTAGGGGGCAAGCAAGAGGCTAATAAAAGAGCGGCTAACAAAATCACGATTTGAAACTTCAAACAAATTCCTTAAAAAGAGTGGTGGCTGAATGCTAACATGCTAAAACTAAAACCCTTATAAGTTATGGATAAAAACTTAAAGAATAGGGTAAAATAAACGCATGCGAATAGATAAATTTTTACAATCAGTGGGTTTAGTGAAGCGGCGCGTTTTAGCGACAGATATGTGCAACGTAGGGGCGGTGTGGCTCAATGGGAGTTGCGCTAAGGCCAGTAAAGAAGTGAAAACAGGCGATGTGATTAGCTTGCATTATTTAAAGGGGATAGAAGAATACACGATTTTACAAATCCCCACTTTAAAAAATGTGCCGCGAAAAGACACACACCTTTATATCGCTCCTAAAACAAAAGAATAATAAAGCAAAGGATAATATAATGAAAGAATACAAAGACACCTTAAACTTAAACGAAACCACCTTTTCTATGAAAGGGAATTTGAGCGTCAATGAGCCTAAAACTTACGCCAAATGGCAAGAACAACAAGCGTTCAAACGCATGCAAGCTAGGAAAGATAACCGTGGGGATTTCACTTTGCATGACGGGCCGCCTTATGCGAACGGGCATTTGCATTTAGGGCATGCCTTAAATAAGATTTTAAAAGACATTGTCGTTAAAAGAGAATATTTTAAAGGGAAGAAAATCTATTACACGCCCGGTTGGGATTGCCATGGCTTACCCATTGAGCAGCAAATTTTAGAGCGATTAGAAAAAGAAAAAACGAGCCTAGAAAACCCCACGCTGTTTAGAGAAAAGTGCCGAGATCATGCGAAGAAATTTTTAGAAATCCAAAAGAATGAATTTTTGCAATTAGGCGTTTTGGGGGATTTTGAAAGATCCTTATAAAACCATGGATTTTAAATTTGAAGCGAGCATTTATAGGGCTTTAGTGGAAGTGGCTAAAAAAGGGCTTTTGAAAGAGCGCCACAAGCCTATTTATTGGAGTTATGCATGCGAGAGCGCTTTAGCGGAAGCTGAAGTGGAATACAAGATGAAAAAATCGCCCTCCATTTTCGTGGCGTTTGATTTGAAAGAGGAGGGTTTAGAAAAATTAAAAGTCAAAAAAGCGAGCTTGGTGATTTGGACGACCACGCCCTGGACTTTGTATGCGAATGTGGCGATCGCTTTGAAAAAAGACGCCCTTTATGCGCTCACCCAAAAAGGCTATTTAGTCGCTAAAGCCTTGCATGAAAAATTAGCCGCTTTAGGGGTGGTGGATAATGCGATCACGCATGAATTTAATTCCAATGATTTAGAATATTTAGTGGCTACAAACCCGCTCAATCAAAGGGATTCGCTGGTGGTTTTAGGGGATCATGTGAGTTTAGAAGACGGCACAGGAGCCGTGCATACCGCGCCCGGGCATGGTGAAGAGGACTATTATCTAGGCTTAAAATACCATTTAGAAGTGTTAATGTCTGTAGATGAAAAGGGTTGCTATGATGAGGGCATTATCCATAAGAAATTATTAGATGAAAGCTATCTGGGCGAGCATGTTTTTAAGGCTCAAAAACGCATTATAGAGCAATTGGGCGATTCTTTATTGCTAGAGCAAGAGATTGAGCATTCTTATCCGCATTGTTGGAGGACGCACAAGCCTGTGATTTACAGAGCGACCACGCAATGGTTTATTTTAATGGATGAGCCTTTCATTCAAAATGATGGCTCTCAAAAAACCTTAAGAGAAGTGGCTTTAGATGCGATTGAAAAGGTGGAATTTGTGCCAAGCAGCGGGAAAAACCGCCTAAAAACCATGATAGAAAACCGCCCTGATTGGTGCTTGAGCCGGCAAAGAAAATGGGGCGTGCCATTGGCCTTTTTCATAGACAAACGCACGAATAAGCCTTGTTTTGAAAGCGAAGTTTTAGAGCATGTGGCGAATCTTTTTGAAAAAAAGGCTGTGATGTGTGGTGGGAGTCTAGCGTAAAAGATTTATTGCCCCCTAGCTATCAAGAGGACGCCACGCATTACGAAAAAGTCATGCACATTTTAGACGTGTGGTTTGATAGCGGTAGCACCTTTAAAGCGGTTTTAGAAGACTACTATGGAGCAAAGGGCAAAGCCCTAGCGATGTGGTTTTAGAAGCGGAGCGATCAGCATAGGGGGTGGTTTCAAAGCTCGCTTTTAATCGGTTGTGTTTTAAACAACCAAGCCCCTTTTAAAAAGGTCATTACGCATGGATTTATCGTAGATGAAAAGGGCGAGAAAATGAGCAAATCTAAGGGCAATGTGGTGTCTTTGGATAACTTACTCAAAAAGCATGGGAGCGATGTGGTGCGTTTGTGGGTGGCGTTTAATGACTATCAAAACGATTTGAGGGTCTCTCAAACCTTTTTCACTCAAACAGAACAGCATTATAAAAAATTCCGCAACACCCTGAAATTCTTACTCGCTAATTTTAGCGATATGGATCTTAAGGATTTAGAACGCTCCCATGATTTTAGCCCTTTAGATCATTTTATATTAGAGGCTTTAGAAACCATAAGTGCTGGAGTCAATAGCGCGTTTGAAGAGCATGATTTTGTGAAAGGCTTGAATATTTTAATGGCGTTTGTTACCAATGAATTGAGCGGGATTTATTTAGACGCTTGTAAGGATAGCTTGTATTGCGATAGCAAAAACAATAAAAAACGCCAAGCCATTCAAATGGTCTTACTCGCTGTGGCTAGTCAATTGTGCTACTTTTTAGCCCCGATTTTAACGCACACGATTGAAGAAGTTTTAGAGCATAGCCAGGTGCTTTGTGCGTTTTTACAAGCCAAAGATGTGTTTGATCTAAAAGGTATTAGCGTTTCAGAAAAACTCCGCCTTAAAGAATGTAAAAAACCAGAAAATTTTGAAGCCGTTTTAGCCTTGCGTTCTGCCTTTAATGAAGAGTTAGACCGATTGAAAAAAGAAGGCGTGATCAAAAATTCGTTGGAGTGCGCTATTGAAGTGAAAGAAAAAGCGTTGCGTGAAAATTTAGTAGAAGAATTGCTGATGGTAAGCTTTGTAGGGGTTGCAAAAGAAAAATTGAGCGAAACGCCAGCATTCACGCTCTTTAAAGCCCCCTTTTATAAATGCCCCAGGTGTTGGCGTTTTAAAAGCGAGCTAGAAAACACCCCTTGCAAGCGTTGCGAAGAGGTTTTAGAAGAGCGATGATAAAAGGATAGGGCTTTTTGGAAACTTTACAAACCCATAGAGTTTTACAAGCCCTAATCGGCCATTTCACCCCTTTTTTAGAAAGCGGGATCACAGAGCTTATCATCAATACCGAGCAAGAGCTTTGGCTTTATAAAGTCAATAACACACGAGAAAAAAGAGGGCATAGCGCTTTTTAATAAGGCGTTTTTACTGAGGTTTTGTGAGCAATTGGCCAGTTTTAGGGGGTTGTTTTTTGATGAAGAGCACCCCACTTTAAATTGCTCTATCCCTTTCACGCGCTATAGGGTGAGTGCGAATCATTTTAGCATCACTACCAATAATCAAATCACGCTCAATATCCGTGTGCCTAGGCTTAAGCCCTTAAGTTTAGAGGATTTCACTTTCAAAGCAAGCGATCCAAAAGGTTTGAAAGATTTAGCACTAAAAGGGCATAATATCCTCATTAGTGGGGAGACTTCAAGCGGTAAAACAAGCTTACTCAACGCTCTTTTAGACTGCGTCAATAAAGATGAAAGGGTGGTGAGCGTTGAAGACAGCCAAGAATTGGATTTAAAGGCGTTTAGTAATTGCGTGGGGCTTTTAGTGGGTAAGCAAGAAAACGGGCGCTTTAATTATGAAGACGCTCTCAATATGGCCATGCGCTTAAACCCGGACAGGCTCATTGTGGGCGAGATTGACACTAGGAATGCGGCGCTCTTTTTGCGTTTAGGAAACACCGGGCATAAGGGCATGCTTTCAACCATTCACGCTAATAGCGCTCAAAACACTTTAGAAGCCCTTTCACTGAATTTGAGCATGCGTTACACGCATTCTTTAGATAAGGATTTGATGTGCGCGTATTTTAAAAGCGCGATTGATGTGATCGTGCATGTGAATAGGATCAATAATGAGCGCCAAATCGCTGAAGTCTTATGGACTAAAGAGCTTTAATGCCCCTAAAATCCTTAAAAAACCGCTTGAATCAGCATTTTGATCTATCGCCTCGCTATGGGAGCGTGAAAAAAATCATGCCCAATATCGTTTATGCGGATGGTTTTAACCCGTCTGTGGGCGATGTGGTGAAGATTGAAAAAAGCGATGGCAGCGAATGCGTGGGAATGGTGGTGGTGGCAGAAAAAGAGCAGTTTGGTTTCACGCCCTTTAACTTTATAGAGGGGGCTAGGGCTGGCGATAAGGTGCTGTTTTTAAAAGAGGGGTTGAATTTCCCTGTGGGCCGTAATCTTTTAGGGAGGGTGCTTAACCCTTTAGGGCAAGTCATTGACAATAAGGGGGCGCTAGATTATGAGCGATTAGCGCCTGTGATCACAACGCCTATAGCCCCTTTAAAAAGAGGCTTGATTGATGAGGTTTTTAGCGTGGGGGTGAAGAGCATTGATGGGCTTTTGACTTGCGGTAAGGGGCAAAAACTGGGCATTTTTGCCGGCTCTGGGGTGGGTAAATCCACGCTAATGGGCATGATCACTAGAGGTTGCTTAGCGCCGATTAAAGTGATCGCTTTGATTGGGGAAAGGGGCAGAGAAATCCCTGAATTTATAGAGAAAAACCTGAAAGGGGATTTAAGCTCTTGCGTGTTGGTGGTCGCTACGAGCGATGATAGCCCTTTGATGCGCAAATACGGGGCTTTTTGCGCGATGAGCGTGGCGGAGTATTTTAAAAACCAAGGGCTAGACGTGTTATTCATCATGGATTCAGTGACTCGTTTCGCTATGGCTCAAAGAGAAATCGGCTTAGCCTTAGGCGAACCGCCAACTTCCAAAGGCTACCCCCCATCCGCGCTTTCTTTATTGCCTCAATTAATGGAGAGGGCGGGTAAGGAAGAAAATAAGGGGAGCATTACGGCTTTTTTTAGCGTGCTGGTAGAGGGCGATGATTTGAGCGACCCCATAGCTGATCAGGCTAGGAGTATTCTAGATGGGCATATCGTCTTAAGCAGGGAATTGACCGATTATGGGATCTACCCGCCTATCAATATTTTAAACTCCGCATCAAGGGTGGCTAAAGACATCATCAGCGAGTCTCAAAACCTTTGCGCGAGAAAATTCCGCCGTTTGTATGCGTTATTGAAAGAAAATGAAATGCTCATTCGCATCGGCTCTTATCAAATGGGGAACGATAAAGAGCTTGATGAAGCGATTAAGAAAAAGGCTTTAATGGAGCAGTTTTTAGCGCAAGATGAAAACGCTTTGCAGCCTTTTGAAACAAGCTTTCAGCAATTAGAAGAAATCTTAAAATAAAAGGAATGTTATGGAATCACAACTCATGAAACTCGCCATTGAGACTTATAAAATCACTTTGATGATTTCTTTACCGGTATTACTAGCGGGCTTGGTGGTGGGGCTATTAGTCAGTATTTTTCAAGCGACCACTCAAATCAATGAAATGACTCTGTCTTTTGTGCCTAAGATTTTAGCCGTGATTGGGGTGCTGATTTTAACCATGCCGTGGATGACTAACATGCTTTTAGATTACACCCAAACCTTAATCAAACTCATTCCTAAAATCATAGGCTAGAAAATGCTAGAAACCACCATTGATTTTTCTCGTTACAGCAGCGTGAAAATTGGCACGCCTTTAAAAGTGAGCGTTTTAGAAAACGATGATGAAATTTCTCAAGAACACCAGATCATAGGCTTAGCGAACAACCTTTTAATCGCTCCTGGTGCGAAAAATCTCGCTTTATTAGGAAAAAACTACGATTATATTTGCGATCAGGGCGAATGCGTTGAAATAGGGGGGCGGTTAATGCGTCTAAAATTTTTAATTATTTTAGGGCGAATGATTTAGAGGGTTTGGAGTTTTTAGGGCAATTGCCTGGCACTTTGGGGGCGTTAGTTAAAATGAATGCTGGCATGAAAGAATTTGAAATCAAAAACGTTTTAGAAAGCGCTTGTATTAATGGCGAATGGTTAGAAAAAGAAGCTTTGGGGTTGGGCTATCGCAGCAGCAAATTCAATGGCGTTGTCTTAAGAGCGAGGTTTAAAAAAACGCATGGCTTTAGAGGAGAGGTTTTAAAAGCGTGTCAAAGCATACGCAAAAGCCACCCCAAATTGCCTAATTTTGGGAGCTGTTTCAAAAACCCGCCTAACGATTATGCGGGCAGGCTTTTAGAGGGCGTGGGCTTAAGGGGTTATTGTTTGAAAAGAGCGGGCTTTGCTAAAGAGCATGCGAATTTTTTGGTGAATTTGGGGGGTGCAGAATTTGAAGAAGCCCTAGATCTGATAGAACTCGCTAAAACTAGAGTGTTACAAGAATACGGCATTCATTTAGAAGAAGAAGTGAAAATTTTAAGGTAGGGTTGAAAGGCTTTATGTGGAATCAAGCTTATCCCTATTGATGAGAACAGAGCCTTATTATTATTTAGTCCTATCATGATCCAAACCCCCAACGACAAGTAATCCTTTTTCTTTGGGCGTCAAATTTAGGGCTAAAAAGGTTTTTACTCTCTATCTCGTCTTTAGTGTGAATGCCTACCAAAGGCAAAAGAGAATGGATTAAATCATCGCTCATGAAAGGTTTGTTTAAAGCGTTTTTAATCAATTTCACTTTCTCGGGGTGTTTTTCTTTAAAAATATCGCTCACATAAATCATAAAAGGGATTTCTAAGCCCGCTTTAGAACAGCTATGCCCATAAGTGGGGCCGCTTTCAAAAATATCTTGCGCATGGTCGCTCAAATAAAACACAATAGCGTCTTTATCTTTAAAGAGGTTAAAAATCCCATTCAAAACAAAGTCGTTATAATAGAGCGAATTGACATAATCAGCGACGATTTGTTTGTCTCTATCATTGCTCACATGCAAATTAGAAAAAGACAAATCGCTTGGTTTGAATTTGGCAAAGCTTTGGGGGAAGCGTTCGCTGTAAGTCTTGTGTGAGCCACGCAAATGGAACACGATAAAATTCTTGCTTTTTAATTGGGATGGGATATTTTTAGAATAAAAAGTTAAAATATATTCATCATAGCTTGTCCATTCTTTGGGAAGGAAGTAGCGGTTTCTATCGCGTTGAAGGAAATAGCGGTTTTTAGAACGACTAGAAACTAGATCTTGTATTAATGACCATTGATCAACGAATTGTTTTTTCTAACCAAAAAGTTTCATAATGGGATCGCTTGAAAATATCTATCATGTTGTGGTAATGATACCAAGGTTTAGTCGTTTCAGCATCGCTATAATTGAGCAGGCTTTCAAAGACATCAGAAGTGCTACGCTTCTTTGCTTATCGTGTCAGAAAACACGAACAGGTTGTTATCTCTCTCTCTCTCTCTCTCTCTCTCGTTGGCGAGTTCGCTCAATAAGGGGTTATTAGGGGCGTTATAGCCATAGAGTTGCATGAAATTTCTGCTCGCGCTTTCGCCGATGACTAAGACGACATTTTTAACATCGCCCGTGCTAGAAAGATAATCGCTTGGTAAATAAAGGTTATTTAAAAAGCTATAAAATTTTATGGCTTGTTGGCGATCAGTTAAGCTCAAATAGGCGGAATAAAACCCCCTAGCTAAAGAAAGAGAACGCAACGATTTTTTTAAAATGGCATCGTTGCTCGTGAGGTATTTAACATGGCGAACGCTTCCTATGGTGAGAATAGAAAGCCCTAAAACGCCCGCTATCACACCAGGCACAAGCGCTCTAAAGCGAATGATTTTAATAACAATCAATAAAGCGATCAAAATAAAAACATAGTAAAACAAATAATTGTTATAGCTTTTTACAAACGCCATCGTTTCAGAGCTGTTTGTGGCTAAAAGTGTGTCAATCAAGCCTTTGGAAAAAGGCATTTTAAACATAAACAGCGTAAAAATTTCTGCAACGCTAAAAACAATACCGCTTCCTATAAACAGCCATTCTAATGAATACCGCAAGCGTTTTTTAGGGATTAGCACGCAACCATAATACACCACAAACCCGATTAAAAAAGCGCCTAAAAAGCCTTTAGAGAAAGAAAACAGATCGCTATTTTTGTAAGCGTTAGAAAGGGCGTTACAAAGAAGAAATATTAAAAATTTTTCATCTAGAGTTACGCTACTGGCAAAGAATTTTAAAAACTTCAATAATTTTTCCATGAATGCCCTTTAAGAAAGTTTAAAAACTTTTTTCAAAATATTTTTTATCCTAAAACAAAAATAATCCCTAATCGTTTTTGATCTTATGTGGGTTTTAAAAGATTGCATTTGTTGGTCTTTAGCCATTTCAAGGCGTTCTTTAAAAAAATCGTTTTTAAAAGGGGTGCAAAAAGGTTGGCGAGCCAAAAACCCGCTTCAGCTTCATAGCAAATCAAACGCCCGTTCAAAGAACTGACAGAACGCCAGGGCTTGTATTTGATGAAATGGAGCATGACGATGTTTTTAGGGTAGTGCTCTTTGAAAGAATCAGAATAGCAATTATAATAAATAGGCAATTCTAAAATGCGCTTCCAAAACACCATATTGATTAAACACTGCTCAGGGTAGAAAAGGTCTTTCCCCCTAGTTTTCAAAAACTCCAAAGCGATCTTTT
>JBLDXK010000013.1:0-63718 GCA_047430845.1 Helicobacter pylori
AAATGCCTTCAAACGCTCTTTTGATTGAAGAAATCGCTCATTTAATCAATGTTTCTCATAGCAGCGTGCATAATTGGATCAAAACCAATCTTTTAGAGAAACTAGAGATTGATCATAAAACTTATGTGAAAACAAGCTCTTTTTTAGATTTTTGCCGCAACCATTTAGGGAAAAACAAACTCAACAAATACGCTAACAAATCCTTAAAAGGCGCGCATAACCATCAAGAATTGATTTTAAAATACCTAAAAATATTAGAAAATAGCTCTGATTTAGAAAAGTTGGGTTCTTATTATGAAAAAGAGCTTTCTAACACCACCAAAAATTTAGAAGGCATTTACTACACTCCTAATAGGATAGTAGAACAACTTTTCACCCTCCCTAAAGATTTTGATGCTTCTCAAGCGATTTTTTGCGATCCGGCTGTGGGGAGCGGGAATTTTGTCATGCATGCTTTAAAACTGGGTTTTAAGGTTGAAAATATCTATGGCTATGATACAGACGCTTTTGCTGTCGCTTTGACTAAAAAGCGTATTAAAGAGCGTTATCGTTTAGATTGCCCTAATATTATGCAAAAAGATTTTTTAAATTTAAAACACACCCCGCAATTTGATTGTATTTTCACTAACCCGCCATGGGGTAAGAAATACAACCAAAACCAAAAAGAAAATTTCAAACAGCGATTCAACCTCTCTCAAAGCCTAGATAGCGCGTCGCTCTTTTTTATAGCGAGTTTGAATTGTTTAAAAGAAAACGCTCATTTGGGGCTATTATTACCCGAAAGTTGTTTGAATATTGATGCGTTTAGCAAAATGCGAGAAATGGCTTTGAAGTTTCAAATGAGAAGCCTGATTGATTTTGACAAACCCTTTAAAAATCTAATGACTAAGGCTGTGGGTTTGGTGCTTAAAAAAACCCCTAATAAGGATCAAAAAATCTCATGTTTTTATCAAAATAGCAAGTTCAAACGATCGCCTTCTTCTTTTTTCAACAACCCTAAAAAGATTTTTAATATCCATTGCTCTAGTAAAGAAAATAAAATTTTAGACCACCTTTTCTCCATTCCTCATATCACTTTAAAAAATAACGCTCATTTTGCTTTAGGGATTGTTACAGGCAACAATAAAGAAAAATTACACCCCAAACAAGAAAAAAATACCATTCCTATTTTTAGGGGTTCAGATATTTTAAAAGACAGATTAAAAGCCCCTAGCCAATTCATTAACGCTGATTTGAAAGACTGCCAGCAAGTCGCTCCCTTAAGCCTTTATCAGGCTAGAGAAAAAATCGTGTATAAATTCATTTCTTCAAAGCTTGTCTTTTTTTATGACAATGAGCAACGCCTTTTTTTAAACAGCGCGAACATGTTTGTTTTGAAAGAAAATTTCCCTATCAACGCTCATGCGTTAAAAGAACTATTAAACAGCGATTTAATGCAATTCATTTTTGAATCGCTTTTTAAAACGCATAAAATCTTAAGAAAAGATTTGGAATGTTTGCCCCTATTTGCGCAATTTATTAACAATAGTTTTGATGAAAAATTTTATTTAAAAAATTTAGGGATAGAAAAAAAGACCCTAAACATTTCACCATCAGGAAAAACCATGCATGTTGCTTGTCTTTTGGCTTTAGGGGATAACCTCATCACGCTTAGCCTTTTAAAAGAAATCGCTTTCAAACAGCAACAGCCCCTTAAAATCCTAGGCACTCGTTTGACTTTAAAAATCGCCAAGCTTTTAGAATGCGAAAAACATTTTGAAATCATTCCTATTTTTGAAAATGTCCCTGCTTTTTACGATCTTAAAAAACAAGGCGTTTTTTTAGCGATAAAGGATTTTTTATGGTTGTTAAAAGTGCTTAAAAAGCACAAAATCAAACATTTGATTTTAGAAAAACAGGATTTTAGAAGCACTCTTTTATCCAAATTCATTCCCATAACCACTCCAAATAAAGAAATTAAAAACGTTTATCAAAACCGCCAGGAGTTGTTTTCTCAAATTTATGGGCATGCTTTTGATAACCCTTTATACCCCATGAATTTAAAAAACCCCAAAAAGATTTTAATCAACCCTTTCACAAGATCAATAGAGCGAAGTATCCCTTTAGAGCATTTAAAAATCGTTTTAAAACTCTTAAAACCCTTTTGTGTTACGCTTTTAGATTTTGAAGAACGATACGCTTTTTTAAAAGATGAAGTTACTCATTATCGCGCTAAAACCAGTTTAGAAGAAGTTAAAAACCTGATTTTAGAAAGCGATTTGTATATAGGGGGGGATTCGTTTTTGATCCATTTGGCTTACTATTTAAAGAAAAATTATTTTATCTTTTTTTATAGGGATAATGACGATTTCATGCCTCCTAATGATAAGAATGAAAATTTTCTAAAAGCCCACAAAAGCCATTCTATAGAACGGGATTTAGCCAAAAAATTCCGCCATTTGGGGCTATTATAATATTGTGTTATACTTCTGATTTCAATTTTGCTTGTTAGGACATTTATGAAAAATATTAGAAATATCGCTGTAATCGCGCATGTTGATCATGGGAAAACCACTTTAGTAGATGGCTTACTTTCTCAATCTGGCACATTTAGTGAGAGGGAAAAAGTGGATGAAAGGGTGATGGATAGCAATGATTTAGAAAGAGAAAGAGGGATTACTATCCTGTCTAAAAACACCGCTATTTATTACAAAGACACTAAAATCAATATCATTGACACTCCCGGGCATGCTGATTTTGGGGGCGAAGTGGAGCGCGTTTTAAAAATGGTGGATGGGGTGTTGCTTTTAGTGGACGCTCAAGAAGGGGTCATGCCTCAAACTAAATTCGTGGTTAAAAAGGCTTTGAGTTTTGGGATTTGCCCTATTGTGGTGGTGAATAAAATTGATAAGCCTGCCGCTGAACCGGATAGGGTGGTGGATGAAGTTTTTGACTTGTTCGTAGCGATGGGGGCTAGCGATAAACAATTGGATTTCCCTGTCGTCTATGCCGCCGCACGAGATGGCTATGCGATGAAAAGTTTAGACGATGAAAAGAAAAATTTAGAGCCTTTGTTTGAAACGATTTTAGAGCATGTGCCAAGCCCTAGCGGGAGCGTGGATGAGCCTTTGCAAATGCAAATTTTCACGCTTGATTATGACAATTATGTGGGCAAAATCGGTATCGCTAGAGTGTTTAATGGCTCGGTTAAAAAGAATGAAAGCGTGCTGTTGATGAAAAGCGATGGGAGTAAAGAAAATGGCCGTATCACTAAGCTTATAGGCTTTTTAGGGCTGGCTAGGACTGAGATTGAAAACGCTTATGCGGGCGATATTGTAGCGCTTGCCGGGTTTAATGCGATGGATGTGGGCGATAGCGTCGTTGATCCCACTAACCCCATGCCTTTAGATCCCATGCATTTAGAAGAGCCTACGATGAGCGTGTATTTTGCCGTCAATGATTCGCCCTTAGCCGGGTTAGAAGGAAAGCATGTTACTGCTAATAAGTTGAAAGACAGGCTCTTAAAAGAAATGCAAACCAATATCGCTATGAAATGCGAAGAAATGGGCGAAGGCAAGTTTAAAGTGAGCGGGCGTGGGGAATTGCAAATCACCATTTTAGCTGAAAATTTACGCCGTGAAGGGTTTGAGTTTAGCATTTCACGCCCTGAAGTTATCATTAAAGAAGAAAATGGCGTTAAATGCGAGCCTTTTGAACATTTAGTGATTGACACGCCCCAAGATTTTAGTGGGGCTATCATTGAGAGATTAGGCAAAAGAAAAGCCGAAATGAAAGCGATGAATCCCATGAGTGATGGCTATACAAGATTAGAATTTGAAATTCCTGCAAGAGGGCTTATCGGTTATAGGAGCGAGTTTTTAACCGACACTAAAGGCGAAGGCGTGATGAATCATAGCTTTTTGGAATTCCGCCCTTTCAGCGGGAGCGTGGAATCGCGCAAAAATGGGGCACTAATCAGCATGGAAAATGGCGAAGCGACCGCTTTTTCCCTTTTCAATATCCAAGAAAGAGGCGCGCTTTTTATCAACCCCCAAACGAAGGTTTATGTGGGCATGGTCATTGGCGAGCACAGCAGGGATAATGATTTAGATGTCAATCCTATCAAATCCAAGCATTTAACCAACATGAGAGCGAGCGGGAGCGATGATGCGATCAAACTCACCCCGCCTAGGACTATGGTGCTAGAAAGGGCGTTAGAATGGATTGAAGAAGATGAGATTTTAGAAGTTACCCCCTTGAATTTAAGGATCAGGAAAAAGATTTTAGACCCCAACATGAGGAAAAGGGCGAAAAAATAAATAAAACCTTTTGGAATGCATGCGAATTTATTCAACCAAAACACTAGCAAAAAAGACATTTTTTTGCACAATTTGCGTTCTAATAATGGGCGTTACAAACGCTATGTAAAAGCCCCTTTAAGATATGGTGGGGGCAAGTCTTTAGCTGTAGGGTTAATAGTGGAGTGTATACCTAATGGTGTGCGTAGGGTTATTAGCCCTTTTATAGGTGGGGGGAGCGTAGAAATTGCATGCACGACAGAGCTAGGTTTAGAAGTGCTAGGCTTTGATATTTTTGACATTTTAGTGAATTTTTATCAAGTATTACTCAAAGACAAACAAGCTCTTTATAACAGCTTGCTTTCTTTAGAACCTAATCAAGAAACTTACAACACCATCAAGCAAGAGTTAAAAGCCTATTATAAAAAAGAATGCGTTTTAGACCCTTTAATTTTGGCTAGAGATTATTACTTTAACTTTAATTTAAGCTATGGGCCAGGATTTTTAGGGTGGATGAGTAAAATTTACACTGATAAGCAACGCTATCTGAACGCCCTTTTAAAAATTAAAGATTTTAACGCCCCTAGTTTAAAGGTGGAATGCTCTAGTTTTGAAGAAGTGTTGCTCGCTTATCCTAATGATTTTTTCTATCTTGACCCCCCTTATGTGTTAGAAAATTCTAAAATGTTTAAGGGGATTTATCCTATGCGTAATTTCCCTATCCACCATAATGGTTTTAAACATGAAGTGTTAGCTCACATGCTAAAAAGGCATAAAGGACCATTTATTTTAAGCTATAATGACTGCGAATTGGTAAGGAATGCTTATAAGGATTTTAAAATTTTAGAACCATCTTGGCAATACACTATGGGACAAGGCGAAACCAGAATGGGTAAAAACCGCTTAGAAAGAGGCGATAATAATCATGTCAAACAATCTCATGAGCTATTGATTATCAAGGAGTAAAAATGCATATTAGCGGAGTCAAAACTGCCTTTAAAATCGCTGATGTAGAATACGTGAAAGACAGCACAAAGTTGAATTTTAACTATCTTAAGGATTTAAAAGATGAAAACAATCAATCTTTATCTCAAAATATTTTGACTCAAAATGTGGCTAGAGTGTATTTAATTGTAGTGGATGGTGAGATTAAAAAAATCGGTGGTTCTCAAGCGGATGGTGGGATTAAAAGCACGCTCAATATTTATAAAGATGGGGGAGTCAAAGGGAGGCCTAGTATTAGAAGTTTTGGCGTGTGGTATTTTCTTTATCACACAATACTCACAGGGGCTAAAATAGAATTTTACATGATTTATCAGCCTAATTTTGAAACTCAAGTGAAAGGCTTGTTTGGTTTTTGTGCAATCAAAGACGCAAGCATCAGTTATAAGCTTTTAGAGCAAGCTTGCCTGACGGATTATAGAAACAATAACAATGACGCATTACCTGAATGGAATGAGCAAGAGCAAGGTAAAGATTGGCCAAACGATATTAAAGATGAGCATGCCAATATCACTCAAAAAGCTCAAAACAGAGAAAAAGCCGTCCATAGAAAAGCGATTGACAAACCTAGCAAAACTTAAAAGATTGAATAAATGGTTTTAACCCAATTTCAAAAAAGGGCTTTAAGTTTTACTCCATTTAAAAAGTGTGGGTTTAGATGAAAGGAAAAAAGGTAAACTTGTATAAAGTAGCAGATATTTTTTGTGGTGCTGGAGGATTGAGCTATGGCTTTTCTAAGCACCCTTATTTTGAATTGATATGGGCTAACGATATAGACAAGGATGCCATTTTAAGCTATCAAGCCAATCATAAAGAGGCGCAAACCATTTTATGCGATATTATGCAACTTCATTGCCACAACTTACCATGCGTTCCAATTGACATTCTACTAGGCGGACCACCATGCCAGAGCTATTCTACCCTTGGCAAAAGAAAAATGGATGAAAAAGCGAATCTGTTTAAAGAATATTTGCGGCTTTTAGATTTAGTGAAACCAAAAATATTTGTTTTTGAAAATGTGGTGGGTTTAATGTCTATGCAAAAAGGGCAATTGTTCCAACAAATTTGTAACGCTTTTAAAGAGAGAGGTTATATTTTAGAGCATGCCATTTTAAACGCCCTAGATTATGGTGTGCCTCAAATAAGAGAGCGAGTGATTTTAGTGGGCGCACTTAAACGCTTTAAACAAAAATTTTACTTCCCCAAACCCATAAAAACGCATTTTTCTTTAAAAGACGCTTTAGGGGATTTACCGCCCATTCAAAGCGGTGAAAATGGTGATGCTTTAGGTTATCTTAAAAATGCGGATAATGTTTTTTGGAATTTGTGCGGAATTCTAAAGAATTAAGCGAGCATAGCAGTCCTAAAAACAATGAAAAACTGATAAAAATCATGCAAACGCTAAAAGACGGGCAGAGTAAAGATGATTTGCCAGAAAGTTTACGCCCCAAAAGTGGTTATATTAATACCTATGCCAAAATGTGGTGGGAAAAACCAGCCCCCACCATTACAAGAAATTTTTCTACCCCAAGCAGTTCTAGGTGTATCCATCCAAGAGACTCTAGAGCGTTAAGCATTAGAGAGGGAGCAAGATTGTAAAGCTTTCCTGATAATTATAAATTTTATGGGAGTGCTAGCGCTAAAAGATTACAAATTGGTAATGCCGTGCCACCCTTATTGAGTGTAGCACTCGCTCATGCTGTCTTTGATTTTTTAAGGGGTAAAAATGTTTGATAATAACGATTTTAAAGGTTATAGAAATTTATTGGGTTTTAATTCTCAAAATGCGTTTAAGGAATTTTTAGGCGCTAAAGACATACAACCTTGCGTTGATTTCAATGATTTAAACGCACTCAAAAAAAGGCTGATTGAAATTTTTAGCGCTATCAATAGCATTTATTGTTTTAAATATAATGAGTATGAATTGGAATGCTTTTTTAAAAACTCCATAGAGCGAGTGTTTTCAAAGATAGCGGACACTCATATTATTTATAAGCTGAATAATCAAGGCAGAAGAGTTGAAGAAGTTTGTTTTTCGTGGATGTGCGGGTTTTTGGTAACGGAGTTTTTTAAGGATTTTATCGCTTGTCTTTTTGGCGCGCAAAAAGAAACCATCAAATTTTTTGGTGGTGATAATTTTGAGAGTATAGAAAGCTTTAAAAGAAGTCCTAAAGCCGATTTTTTGTTAGACAATCATTTATTACTAGAAGTTCAAAGTGGGTTTCAAGGGATCAACGATATTAAAGAACATAAAGTTATAGAAGCTAAAAGGCGTTTGATAACGGATAAAATTCCTACTATTGTGGTGCATTTCGATCTGTTTAACGGGCAAGTAGCATGCGTAGAAATTTCTAAAATCAAAGACAATGATTTGAATTGGATAACCCGCCAACAAATGGAAGGGCAGAGCGTTTTTAATATTTCGCAAAACTTTTTTGATCACAAAATTACAGAAATACCTAGTAAGCCGCTTTCATAAAAACCATAATACGGCCTAAACAAAATACAAGATAATAGCATTAAAATGTGGTAGGTGGATTGAATGTTTGTTATTTTTGCCCAACATTCAGCGTGAGTGTGTGCCTCAAATAAGAGAAGAAGTGTTTTAGTGGGAGTGCTCAAAAGCTTTAAACAAAAATTCCACTCCCCTAAACCCATAAAAACGCATTTTTGCAACCAATTTATATTGATCCGCCCTATCTTTTTTATTGCCTTCTGCTAAAAGTGATCCCATAAACTTCATTCCTAATTTGGAATAAGGGATCAGTAGGGGCTTCTACGCCTTTAGGGAGATCAGCTGGGAAATACACGTCTTTATTGCAACCCATTCCTTCGTATTTTTCAACTTTCAATGTCCCCACCAATAATTCCTTATGCTTGCCTTTCCAAAGCGCGGTCGTGTCGTTGGTGGCATCATTTTTATTCGCAAACACCAGATACATTTGGTATTCTATGGGTTTATTTTTAAGGTGTTGTTGGAATGAAGAAAGCAGATAATTTGAATCTTTTTGCTTTAATTCTTGAGGGTTAAGATACTTGATGCCGTCTTTAGGCACAAATTTCCATCTCGCAGGCAATAATTTTTCTTTCTTATCTTTAAACTTGAACGCATGCACGCTATAATAAGGCGTGTTAGCCACGCTTGAGCTAATCCCTATCGTTTTCATATAGGTGGCAAAATTCCTATAAGAGGAGACTTCTTCATAAAGCTTTTTAATTCTTGCTTCATCCACCTTGCCATTTTTAGGAAGTCTCATTTCAAAAAATTGAGCGAATTCTTTAGGGTTTTTGGCAAAATTGATTTCTGTATTGAGCATCACCATTGTCCAGCTAGCGTTTTGGTTTTCTAATTTTAACGCCATTCCCCTAACTTTGCTTTTATCGTCCATCATCGCGCCCCCTAAAGAATACCTTACAGACGCAGGGATTTCTTTTTCATTGAGTAATGGCACATTTAAATCCTCTCTTGCTTGCGGGTTAGGGAGGAACACGCCTTTAGCGCCAAAACCCCTTAGTGTGGTTGATTTTCATTTTAGGCTCTTTGGCGTTGAGCTTGTAGAAAATATCCGCAATCTTTTCAGCACTCACTTCATGGGCTTTTAAAAAACCCAAACTCAAAACCAAACACAAGCTCAAACCAATTTTTTTCATTTTTTTCCTTATTATTATTTTTTATATAAAACAATGCCTTTAATTGTATCAGTAAATTCCCTGTTGAGCCTTAAAAAAGCCTTTTTTAATGTCTTATTAGGATATTAAAAGATTATCCTATCCATTTGCATGCGATGAGCGAGCTTTTAAGGATAAACTTGTGTTTTAAATTTTGTGATTTTTAAGAAAAATTAGCTTGATTTTAAACTAATTCTATATTCTTTTATGCTACAATCATTTCTACAGAGTAATTTATCTATTCTCAGGTAAAGTAAGGAAGAGGAATGAAATTAAAGAAACGAAAAGTTGTAGCTACATTGCTAAAGCGTTTTACCTTGCCACTATTGTTCACTACGGGTTCATTAGGGGCGGTTACTTATGAAGTGCATGGGGATTTTATCAACTTCTCCAAAGTGGGTTTTAACCATTCGCCCATTAACCCTGTTAAAGGTATCTATCCTACAGAGACTTTTGTTAACCTTACAGGTAAGCTAGAGGGGTCTGTGCATTTAGGTAGGGGATGGACCGTGAATTTAGGCGGTGTTTTGGGCGGACAGGTTTATGATGGCACTAGGTATGATAGGTGGGCGAAGGATTTTACCCCCCAAGCTATTGGGATAAAACTTCTTGCGGCACTGATTCTATGAGCCTTTGTATGAACGCCACTAAAATGTGGCAGCAATCAGGGCCAGGTGGTATCATTAACCCTAGAGGTCTTGGTTGGGAATATATGGGTGAGTGGAACGGCTTGTTCCCTAACTACTATCCGGCTAACGCCTACTTGCCTGGTGGCTCAAGGCGCTATGAAGTTTATAAAGCGAATCTCACTTATGATAGCGATAGAGCCCATATGGTAATGGGGCGCTTTGATGTTACGGAGCAGGAGCAAATGGATTGGATTTACCAATTGTTCCAAGGTTTTTATGGGACTTTCAAGCTCACGAATAAGATGAAGTTCTTGCTCTTTAGCGGTTGGGGTCGTGGTATCGCTGATGGTCAGTGGCTGTTCCCTATCTATCGTGAAAAGCCTTGGGGGGTTCATAAAGCGGGTATTATTTATCGCCCTACAAAGAATTTATTGATCCACCCTTATGTGTATCTTATCCCAGAAGTAGAAACAGATCCCGGTGTTAAAATAGAGTATGATACCAATCCGGGGTTTAGTGGTAGGGGCATTAGGAATAGAACGGCTTTCTATGCGTTATACAGCTATCGTTGGAATAACGCTGAATACGGTCGTTACGCGCCCGCTCGTTATAACACTTGGGATCCGTTCTTGGATAATGGTAAGTGGCGTGGCTTGCAAGGTCCTGGTGGTGCGACGCTCTTTTTACGCCATCATATAGACATTAACAACTACTTTGTGGTTGGTGGTGCTTATCTCAACATTGGTAACCCTAACATGAACTTAGGTACTTGGGGTAACATCATCGCTGGGGATGGTATCGAACAATGGGTTGGCAGTATCTACAGCTTAGGGTTTGCGGGGATTGACAACATTACCGACGCTGACGCGTTCACCGAGTATGTTAAAGGTGGAGGCAAGCATGGTAAGTTCAGTTGGAGCGTTTATCAACGCTTCACTACCGCTCCAAGAGCTTTGGAATATGGTATTGGTATGTATCTAGACTATCAGTTCAGCAAGCATGTTAAAGCGGGTCTCAAACTCGTATGGTTAGAGTTCCAAATCCGTGCGGGTTACAACCCTGGAACCGGTTTCCTTGGGCCAAACGGTCAGCCGCTTAACTTGAATAATGGTTTGTTTGAATCTTCTGCGTTCGCACAAGGTCCTCAAGACATGGGTGGCATTAAAAAGAGTATTACCCAAGACAGAAGCCATTTGATGACACACATTAGTTATAGTTTCTAGGAATTTCCCTATTCTCTTAGATATGCCTTCTTTTGTATTTTTATTTTAATATCTTTGGGAGTTAGGGCTTTGGAAATTAAGAAATATTTTTTTTATGCTCTATTTTTTTTGCTTTTTTCTAGTCTTTTTTTATCCAAACTTCAAGCTTATAAATTCAACATGAGCATTGTTGGAAAGGTGAGCAGCTATACCAAGTTTGGCTTTAACAACCAAAGATACCAGCCTTCTAAAGACATTTATCCTACAGGTAGCTACACTTCTTTGCTCGGCGAATTGAATTTGAGCATGGGGTTATACAAGGGCTTGAGGGCAGAAGTAGGGGCGATGATGGCAGCGCTCCCCTATGACTCTACCGCCTATCAAGGCAACAATATCCCTAACGGCCAGCCTGGCTCTAGGACGGATCCTTTTGGGGCGGGTATCTTTTGGCAATACATTGGCTGGTATGCAGGGCATAGCGGTTTAAATGTGCAAAAACCTCGTTTGGCTATGGTGCATAACGCTTTTTTGAGCTACAACTACAAGAAAGACAAATTCAGTTTTGGCGTGAAAGGGGGGCGCTATGATGCTGAAGAGTATGACTGGTTCACTTCTTACACTCAAGGGGTTGAAGGCTTTGTCAAATACAAAGACACCAGGTTAAGGGTGATGTATTCAGACGCTAGGGCTTCAGCGTCAAGCGACTGGTTTTGGTATTTTGGGCGTTACTATACAAGCGGTAAGGCTCTAATGGTAGCGGATTTGAAATATGAAAAAGACAACCTAAAAATCAACCCTTATTTTTATGCGATCTTTCAAAGAATGTATGCGCCAGGCATTAATATCACTTATGACACCAACCCTAATTTCAACAATAAGGGTTTTCGTTTTGTAGGCACTTTCGTAGGGTTTTTCCCCATTTTTGCCACTCCAGCTAATCAAAATGATATTATCCTCTTCCAACAAGTGCCGTTAGGCAAGAGCGGGCAAACTTATTTCTTCCGCACCCGTTTTTACTATAATAAGTGGCAATTTGGGGGTAGTGTCTATAAAAATATCGGTAACGCTAATGGTGATATAGGTATTTATGGCGACCCTTTGGGGTATAACATTTGGACAAATAGTATTTATGACGCAGAAATTAACAATATCGTTGGTGCTGATGTTATTAACGGGTTTTTGTATGTAGGCTCACAATATAGAGGGTTTAGTTGGAAAATTTTAGGCCGTTGGACGGATAGCCCAAGGGCTGATGAAAGGAGTCTCGCACTCTTTTTGAGTTATTTTTCTAATAAATATAATATTAGAATGGATTTAAAACTAGAATATTATGGCAATATCACCAAAAAAGGCTATTGTATTGGGTATTGTGGCATGTATGTTCCAGTCGATCCTAATGGGCCTGGCACGCAACCTTTAACACACAATGTGTATTCTGACCGAAGCCATATCATGTTTAACATCACTTATGGTTTTAGGATTTACTAGTATTTATCCTTAATGGATATTTTTGATTAGCCTTTTTAAAATATTAAAAGGCTCTGCTCCAATCAAATATCAATACTCAAAAAGCCTTATTTAATTTTATTATTCAATATTTAATATACTAGAACAAAACACCACACCCCGTGCAGTTTTTAAACAAGCTAAACGAGTTTAAGAGCGATGTTTTTACCACACCCAAGGCTAAAGAATACATTGACATAGCGAGCGGTTTTCACAAGCTTTTTAAAAACGACGCTAAGATCGCTGAGAGTTTGAAGCCCGCTATCACCAAGAACTTAAGCCAAGGTTTAGCGACCACTTTAAGCGGAGCGTTAAAATACCAATGGACTAAATTTACGCTAGGGACTTTATACCGCAACGCACCCGATCGCATTTTAGGAGTGAAATTACCCAAAGCGCTAAACGAAGCCACCGCAGGCGCAGCGTTAAAATACCACCTAAAAAGAGCGCTTGAGAGAAGCCACTCTATAAGCGAGTTCAGTAAGAATTTAGAATTGAGCGCACAAAACGCTAAATTTAGCAACAACACGCTTAAAATCATTGAAGAGCTTACTAACTCAATCAAACAAGCGAGCGAAGAAATCAAAGAGAAAGCGTTTGATTTTTCTAATCAAAAACTCACTAACGAGCAAATCAAAGAATTATTAAATAACGCAGAAATCCCCACAAGCGGGAGAGATGCGATCACTTTTGGAGTGAATAACCTAAACCCTGAAATCGTTGAATTCCTACACAAAAACAACAAAAAAATGATTATAGAAAAAGCCTCTAACAAAGAATTAGAACTTTTAAAAGACGCTAACTTTAAGCAAAACATAAGAGCGAGTTTAGATCATGATGCTATCGCTCACATACTCAAAAGGAATGGCGTTAATTCTGTTAATGTTAAAAATGGAGAAAGCCCTATTACTTACGATGATATAGCGAATTATAGGTATATCGTCAATAATGCTGATGCGATTCTTAGGACTTTAGACAACGAGGATAAAGAAGTTATAAGCGCGTTTAAACAAATCAATGGCTATGCGGTAGTGGTAGAGCAAGCGGTCAATAAGAAAAATGAATTAGTTTTAAAAACGATGTTCAAGAGTAACGGAGATTATAAGAATAATGATGTTTATAAAGAATTTTCAAGCACCTCACTCGACGCTAACGCGAAAGTGTGCCATAGGTTGAGTTCCCATGGTGGTGCTGAAAAGAACAATACTTAAAAAACTTGAAAAAGTCAAGGATTAAAAAATGAATTACCCTAATTTACCTAATAGCGCGCTAGAAATCACACAACAGCCTGAAGTGAAAGAGATCACTAACGAGCTTTTAAAGCAATTACAAAACGCTTTACACAGCAACACGCATTTTAGCGAGCAAGTGGGATTAAGCCTTAAAGGCATCGTTAGGATTTTAGAAGTGCTTTTGAGTTTGGATTTTTTCAAGAACGCCAACGAGATCGATAGCAGTTTGAGGAATTCCATTGACTGGCTTTCTAACGCCGGCGAGAGCTTGAAATTAAAAATGAAAGAATACGAGAACTTTTTTAGCGAGTTTAATACAAGCATGCATGCGAATGAACAAGAAGTGACCGACACCTTAAACGCTAACGCTGAAAACATCAAAAGCGAAATTAAAAAGCTAGAAAATCAAATGATAGAAACCACGACAAGGCTTTTAAAACAAGAAACTCAAAAAAGCGTTAAGGCTTACAATGCAATGATGGGACACCAGCCACAGAATAGCTTAAAACATGGTTTGAAAAATTTCAATAATCCTTTGAGTAAAGAGGGCTAAAAGATTTGAATGGGTTAAAATACCAACTTTTATTGGCTTATGGGCGTTAGAAAATAAGCGTCAAATCCATTCAAATTTTGGCTCTGTTCTCATCAAGCATGGATAATTAAAACCTTTTTGACTAAATTCAAGCCCTTTACTATTGATTGTAAAAAATGTTTTTAGCATTTTTTAGATTTTATTATCCATATTTGATGAGATCCAAGCCTTTTTTATTTTATAAAAAGGGCTGTGTGAAATCACAATGAAATGTAATCCACTTCTTTGGGTTTTTGGTGGCTAGTAATGAGTTGCTTACAGGTCGCAACGCTTTCTGAAGTGCCAACCATCAATAGCTTGGATTCGCTTGCAATAATCGTTTCTCCATCAGGCATGGGGATGTATTTGCCATCTTTTTGAGTGATACCAATCACAAACGCTTTAGCGATCTCTCTAAAATGGGCTTCTTTTAATTTCCTTAACACAAGCCAACTGGTTTTAGGGACAATCACTTCTTCTAAGTCTAAAAGCGTGTCTTTTTTATTGATAAAACGCTCTAAGATATTTTCCATATCCGGACGCACCGCCATAGCGCTCACTCTCTGAGCCATGAGCTTTGTAGGGGAAACCACCATATCAGCCCCTAATTTTTTTAATTTTTCTAAACCTTCATCGCTGTGCGCACTCGCAATAATGTAGTAAGGTTTGCGTTTTAATTCCTTTTCAAACAAGCGCACGCTCACCATTAACGCCACGTTCACCGGTAAAATCTTAGACAACGCCACAACGCCCCTAGCGCTGCTTAAGTGGGTTTTTAGCATGGCTAAATTGGTGTGCGGATCGCCTATGATATAGTAGGGGTATTTGTGCTTAATGGCTTCTTCTTCAAAACTAGGGTCATTATCCACGACCACAAAGGGGATTTGAGCGGAGCGAAACTGCTTGCTCAACTCAATGGTGTATTCGTTGTGGTAACAAATCACATAATGATCCTTAAGGCGCGCTGATTTTATAAATCATACCTTTCTCCTTAATCAATCTGGTAAGCGTGCCTTTATTGACCACGCTAACTAAAATAGCCACGCTAAAGGCAATGATTCCTGCCCCAAAAAACATTAAAATGGAAGTTAAAAAAATACTTATAGGCCCGAACTGGCTTTCATTTAAAGCGCCAAACCCTGTAGCTGTCATGGTGTAAGTCGTTTGAAAGAAAGCTTGCATAAGGCTATAATTTTCTAGGGCGAAGTATCCCAGAGTGCCTAAAAGCACAAGCAATTGGATTAAAATAAGCGGGAGTCTAAAGACCTTAAATTGCTCATAGATTTCAGAATTTAAATTGACTTCTGGCTGATTTTCATCGTCTTTTTTGATTTTAAAAAATTTCAACTTTTCAAACAAAACCAATTCCTAGATCAAAATAAATTCTTTTGAAAGCGTTTACCTCTAAATCTAATCAAAACGCTAAACCTAATCTAGGCCGTGTTTTAATCTCAAAAAGAAGTTTAGTTTTAAGGGAAGTTTTAAAAAGGTTATCAAAAACATCAAAACCACCCCTATAATCAAAAATGGATAGAAATTCTAAAAACTAAGCCCCTTTACGCATGGTTCTTAAAGTGGAAGCAGCCACCTTAATGCGTTTGGTCGTGCCATCGTCTAATTGGATCTTAATAGAGCGTAGGTTAGGGAGTAAGCGACGCTTATTTTTGTTGTTCGCATGACTGACATGATTGCCTATCATAGGCCCTTTAAAAGTTAAAGTGCATCTTTTTGCCATTGTGTATCCTTAAATATTGAAATGAATTTGACATTATACCTAAATTAGCCTTTAAAAAGGCTGATTTTAAGGCTAATTTTTAAATGGTTCGTTTAAGAACTACTTTTTTTGAGGCATAGAACTTTTAAAGCCTTTCATTCTGTCAATAGCGTCTCTGTATTTGGCGATATTTTCTTCTGTAAGTTCCATTACAGCTTTTTTCATGACAACCGCATACATTCTGTTTAAAATCTTATGTATCGCGTCCTCTTTATTCTTTTCCAAATCTTCATGGATAATGCTGTTTGAAGAATTAAGCCCTCCAGAATTACTGTGTTTGTAAGTATAGGTCATTGCCTGAAAAGTTCCCACTTCCACAGCAAAATCATGGACGACACGATTGCTTTCTGGCTCATAAAAATTAAACCATACAGAGCCTGAGCTTTGATCCACTAGCGTGTCTAAATTAGGATTATTGGGGTCTTTTAAGTTCATTTTCAAATCTTCTAAGATTCCTACCCACCCTTTCAAATCCAAAACGGAAAAAATCTTTCTCTTATCTTGCGCATTCAAAGCTTTTTCATCTTGAAAACGCAACACTTGATAGCCTCTTTTTTCAAAAATAGTTTGGATTTGATTGGCTAAAGCGTCTTGAAACTTATCAATATAGGGTTTTAGATTATCGCTCACTTGAATGCGCGGCATTAAAATACCTACAACATGATGGTTTTGTGGGGCTTGAACAATATGCACCGGGTAATTAAAATCTAGCGGCGTAACATGTTCAGAGCTTGTTTGTATTCTTTCATGAGTTTGAACTGGTTGTTGGTTTTTAGCGTTATTTGGTGTTTTTGTCTCAGCGCTTGGATTCATCGCGCAACCGATTAACACGCCTGAAAGCCCTAAAGCCACTAACATTTTAGAATAAACTCTAACTTTTTTAAAAATAAGCGAACGCTCCACAAAAGACTCCTAAAAATAAAAATTGAAACTATAATTATACTATTTTTAAGTAAATCAATTTGCGCTACAATTTTATTTTTCTAATTTCAAGCATGGCGATTTTAGGGGATTTTATGCTCTATTCTTTACTATATGGCTATTTCAATATCAATCTTTTCCAGTATTTGACTTTTAGAGCAGGGTTAGGGTTTTTCATAGCCTTTTTCCTCACGCTTTTTTTAATGCCCAAATTCATTCTATGGGCCAAGGCTAAAAAGGCTAACCAGCCCATTTCTAGCTTCGTGCCAAGCCACCAGAATAAAAAGGATACCCCTACGATGGGGGGGATTGTGTTTGTTTTTGCAACCATTGTTGCGAGCGTGTTGTGCGCGTCTTTGGGTAATCTTTATGTGTTGTTAGGGATAATCGTGTTAGTGGGCTTTAGTTTTGTGGGTTTTAGAGACGATTACACTAAAATCAACCAACAAAATAACGCCGGGATGAGCGCGAAAATGAAATTTGGCATGCTTTTTATCCTTTCGCTTATTGTGTCTGTTTTATTGAGCCTTAAGGGGTTAGACACTTTTTTATACGCGCCGTTTTTGAAAAACCCTTTGTTTGAAATGCCCATGATGTTAGCGGTTGGTTTTTGGGTGTTGGTTTTTTTATCCACGAGCAATGCGGTGAATTTAACCGATGGGTTAGACGGCTTAGCGAGCGTGCCTAGCATTTTCACCCTTTTAAGCCTTTCTATCTTTGTGTATGTGGCAGGGAATGCGGAATTTTCTAAATACTTGCTCTACCCTAAAGTCATAGATGTGGGGGAATTGTTTGTGATTTCGTTAGCGTTAGTGGGATCGCTCTTTGGCTTTTTGTGGTATAACTGCAACCCGGCAAGCGTGTTTATGGGCGATAGCGGGAGTTTGGCAATAGGAGGGTTTATCGCTTATAACGCTATTGTTTCACATAATGAAATCTTACTCGTTTTAATGGGGTCTATTTTTGTAATAGAAACTCTGTCGGTGATCTTGCAAGTAGGGAGTTATAAAACCCGTAAAAAACGCCTTTTTTTAATGGCGCCCATCCATCATCATTTTGAGCAAAAGGGCTGGGCAGAAAACAAGGTGATCGTGCGTTTTTGGATCATTTCTATGCTGAGTAATTTAGTCGCTCTTTTAAGCTTGAAGGTGCGTTAAAATGAAAATCTCTTTATTGGGGCATGGCAAAACCACTCTAGCCCTAGGGCGTTTTTTTAAAAAAACCATAACGAAGTCAAATTTTTTGATGATCAATTCACTGCATTTTTTAAAGATAGCGAGGGTTTTCTTTGTTATCCCAGTAAGGATTTTAACCCTAATGATTCCCAACTAGAGGTAGTCAGTCCGGGCATTAGTTTCACGCACCCTTTAGTCATGAAAGCCAAGCATTTAATGAGCGAATACGATTATATTGATAGTTTGTTTGATCATTCTTTCACGCCTACGATGATAAGTATTAGCGGCACTAACGGGAAAACCACCACGACAGAAATGCTCACTGCACTTTTAGAAGATTTTAAGGCTGTGAGTGGGGGGAATATCGGCACGCCCTTGATTGAATTGTTTGAAAAGCAATCGCCCTTGTGGGTGCTAGAAACAAGCTCCTTTTCTTTGCATTACACCAATAAGGCTTACCCTTTAATCTACTTGCTCATCAATGTCAAAGCCGATCACTTGACTTGGCATTGCAATTTTGAAAATTATTTGAACGCTAAACTCAAGGTTTTATCGTTGATGCCTAAAACTTCGCTCGCTATCCTCCCTTTAAAATTCAAAGAACATTCAAGCGTTCAAAACTCGCAAGCGCAAAAAATCTTTTTTGACACAAGCGAAGAGATTTTAAAGTGTTTAAAAATCCGCTTCTAACGCCCTTTTTTTAAGGGAGCGTTTTTATTGGACGCGGCTTTAGCCCTTTTAGTTTATGAGCAATTTTTAAAAATAAAGAATTTAAAATGGCAAGATTATAGAGAAAACGCCCTTAAAAGACTGAACGCTTTTAAAATTGGCTCGCATAAAATGGAAGAATTTAGGGATAAAGAAGGGCGTTTGTGGGTAGATGACAGCAAGGCCACGAATATTGATGCCACCTTACAAGCCCTAAAAACCTTTAAAAACCAAAAAATCCATTTGATTGTAGGGGGCGATATTAAAGGGGTCAATTTAACCCCCTTTTTGAAGAGTTTAAAAACTATAAAATAAGCCTTTATGCCATAGGATCAAGCGCTTCTATCATCCAAGCCTTAGCGTTAGAATTTAATGTTTCTTGTCAAGTTTGTTTAAAGTTAGAAAAAGCGGTTCAAGAAATTAAAAGCGTTTTATTACAAAATGAAGTCGCTTTGCTTTCACCCAGTGCGGCCAGTTTGGATCAATTTTCTTCGTATAAAGAAAGGGGTGAAAAATTTAAGGCGTTTGTTTTAAAAGATTAAAGCGCATGCGCCACGACTTCTAATTGTGAAATTTTTTGAAAAATCTCATTCCGTTCTACTTCGCTTGAAACTTCCATAGAAACATTAAAGCTATAAAATTTAGCGTTTTTAGAAGTGTTTTTGAATTCCAATTTAAAGGGGCGTTGGTAGGTTTCTAAAAGCTCTTTTAACATGCTTGTATTGTTAGTGGTCATAATCACTCTATAATCCCAAAGACAAGGGTAAATAATGGTGGGTTTTTCTAAATCAGACGGCATTGAGCAGCTCCTTAAACAATTTAGGAATGGCAATAGGGTTGTATGTAGAGCGATTGACAAAGCCAAACTTGATTTCTGAAGCAAAGACTTTAAAAGGCTTCATAGGCTCTAAAGAAGCGTTTTGGATACAATAAATTTCTTGAAAAAGCACCACAAAAACCTTTCTCAATTCTTTAATTTGCGTTCTTATCTCTAAGACCTGGCCAAGGCTTGCGGGGGTGAAAAAATCCGCTTTGATAGAGCGGATGACAAACAAGCCTTCTTCATTTTCTGGCAAGACATTTTTTTTAAAAAAAAACTCGCTCCTAGCCCTTTCGCAATATTTCAAATAATTCGCATGATAGACCACGCCTTCAGAGTCGGTATCTTCGTAATATACCCTACAGTGCATTAATTCCCCTTACTTAAATAATGAGATTTTCTTAAAATTATACAATATGTAACTTAACTATAGTATAATCTAGGGGCGTTGCTTTATATTTTTTAGGTGTTTTTAAAGTGGGTTTTTCTTAAGTCTTAAGATCTTTAAAGATTTTAAAAAACTAATACAGCAATAGTTGGACGATTAAGGACATCGCTCTTTAATTTTAATCATTGACAAGGAGTTTGGTAGTTTAAAAATGGGTAATCATTTTTCTAAATTAGGATTTGTTTTAGCGGCGTTAGGGAGTGCGATAGGTTTAGGGCATATTTGGCGTTTCCCCTACATGACTGGGGTGAGTGGTGGGGGTGCTTTTGTTTTATTGTTTTTATTTTTATCCTTAAGCGTTGGTGCGGCGATGTTTATCGCTGAAATGCTATTAGGACAAAGCACTCAAAAAAATGTAATAGAAGCCTTTAAAGAGCTTGACCTTAACCCCAAAAAACGCTGGAAATACGCAGGGCTTTTGCTTATTTCTGGGCCATTAATACTGACTTTTTACGGCACGATTTTAGGCTGGGTGCTTTATTATTTGGTGAGTGTTAGTTTTAATTTGCCTAACAATATCCAAGAATCTGAACAAATTTTTACTCAAACTTTGCAGTCTATAGGGTTACAATCCATAGGGCTTTTTAGCGTTTTATTCATAACCGGATGGATTGTTTCTAGAGGGATTAAAGAAGGGATTGAAAAACTCAATTTGGTTTTAATGCCCTTACTCTTTGCCACTTTTTTTGGTTTGCTTTTTTATGCGATGAGCATGGATTCTTTTTCTAAAGCTTTCCATTTCATGTTTGATTTCAAGCCAAAAGATTTGACTTCTCAAGTGTTCACTTATTCTTTGGGGCAGGTTTTCTTTTCTTTAAGCATCGGTTTAGGGATCAATATCACTTATGCTGCGGTTACGGATAAAACGCAGAATTTGCTTAAAAGCACGATTTGGGTGGTTTTATCAGGGATTTTAATTTCTCTTGTGGCAGGGCTTATGATTTTCACTTTTGTGTTTGAATACGGGGCGAATGTCTCACAAGGCACAGGGTTAATTTTCACTTCTTTACCGGTGGTTTTTGGCCAAATGGGAGCGATAGGCGTTCTTGTTTCAATTCTTTTCTTGCTCGCGCTCGCTTTTGCTGGCATCACTTCTACGGTGGCTTTATTAGAGCCAAGCGTGATGTATCTTACCGAAAGGTATCAATACTCTCGTTTTAAGGTTACTTGGGGTCTTGTAGCGCTAATTTTTATCGTAGGCGTGGTGTTGATTTTCTCGCTCCATAAGGATTATAAAGATTATCTCACTTTCTTTGAAAAAAGTCTTTTTGATTGGTTGGATTTTGCATCAAGCACCATTATCATGCCTTTAGGCGGGATGGCAACCTTTATTTTTATGGGCTGGGTTTTGAAAAAAGAAAAATTGCGTCTTTTAAGCACGCACTTTTTAGGCCCTAAATTGTTTGCAACTTGGTATTTCTTGCTTAAATATATCACCCCTTTAATTGTGTTTTCTATTTGGTTGAGCAAGATTTATTAAAATATTTAGCATGGGAAAATTTTCTAAATTAGGCTTTATTTTAGCCACTTTGGGTAGCTCTATCGGTTTAGGGCATATTTGGCGCTTTCCTTATATGGTAGGTCATAATGGGGGGAGTGCGTTTGTGCTTTTATATCTAGCACTAACCTTGAGTTTAGGCATTGCTATGCTTTTAGTAGAAATGCTGATTGGGAATTTGGGTAAAAAAGATGTTGTTTCTAATTATCAAATACTAGATCCTAAAAGGAAAAAATATTACCCTTTCACTTCTTTTTTTATTTTAGGTGGCCCTCTCATTTTATCCTTTTATGCGGTGGTGTTAGGCTGGGTGCTTTACTATCTTTTTGTAGTAACTTTTGATTTGCCTAAAGATTTAGAGCAAGCTAAAATGCAATTTAGCACGCTCCAAAATGGCAGTTTAATCTGGCCTGTTATTGGCTTTAGCGCATGCTTATTGTCGACAATATGGTTTGTTTCTAGGGGGATTGAAGAGGGGATTGAAAAATTAAATGTCGTGCTGATGCCCTTATTGTTTGTGATTTTTATAGGGCTTTTAATCTATGCGATGACTTTAGAAAGCATGCCTAAAGCTTTGCGCTTTTTATTTAATTTTGAGATTCAAAAGATTGATTTTAAGGTTGTGATGGACGCTTTAGGGCAGATGTTCTTTTCTTTGAGTTTGGGGGTAGGCACGATCATTACTTATTCAGCTTTCACGCCCAAAAAAGAAAATCTATTCAAAAGCTCTTTATTTATTGTTTTACCGGGTATTTTAATTTCTCTCATTGCCGGGGTGATGATTTTTACCTTTGTGTTTGAATACCATGCAGATGTGTCTCAAGGGCCAGGGCTTGTTTTTATTTCCTTACCTTTAACTTTCGCTAAAATGGGCATGAGCGGGCAGATTGTCTCGCTTTTTTTCTTTATGGCGCTTGTTTTTGCTGGGATCACTTCCATGGTTTCTTTAGTAGAGCCTTTAGCGCTTTATCTCATCAATCGTTTTAATTTCTCACGCCTTAAGGCGTCGCTATGGATAGGGATTGTTGTGTATGTTTTAGGCGTTTTAGTCATTCTTTCTATGAATGAACGATACGCTAAGTTTTTGAGCTTCGCTCATAAGAGCGTGTTTGGGTGGCTGGATTTCATCACTTCTTCATTTTTAATGCCTTTGGGAGGCTTGTTTTCAGTCTTGTTTATAGGATGGATTTTAAATAAAAAGCGCTCTTTTTTAGCCACGAAGCATTTCTTTAATATAAACGCCTTTAAAGCGTGGCATTTTAGCGTTCGTTTTATCGCGCCTGTAGTGATTTTAGCGATTTTCATCTTGCAATTTAAGTGAAATAAAGATACTTGATGAAAAGCATTTGGCTCTTTATGATTTTTGTAGTTTGTCAGTTAGAAGGCAAAAAATTTTCACAAGATAATTTTAAGGTGGATTATAACTACTATTTGCGCAAACAGGATTTGTACATCATTAAAACGCAAAACGATTTGTCCAATGCCTGGTATCTCCCTCCACAAAAAGCCCCCAAAGAACATTCTTGGGTGGATTTTGCTAAAAAATATTTAAACATGATGGATTATCTAGGCACTTATTTTTTGCCTTTTTATCATAGTTTCACCCCCATTTTTCAATGGTACCACCCTAATATCAACCCCTATCAACGCAATGAGTTTAAGTTCCAAATCAGTTTTAGAGTGCCTGTATTTAGGCATATTCTTTGGACTAAAGGCACGCTTTATCTGGCTTATACCCAAACTAACTGGTTTCAAATTTACAATGACCCTCAATCCGCTCCCATGCGAATGATGAATTTCATGCCTGAACTCATCTATGTTTATCCTATTAATTTTAAACCTTTTGGGGGTAAAATAGGGAATTTTTCTGAAATTTGGATAGGTTGGCAGCACATTTCTAATGGCGTGGGGGGCGCGCAATGTTACCAACCTTTTAAAGACGGTAATCCTGAAAACCAGTTTCCAGGAGGGCCTGTAATCGTTAAAGATTATAACGGGCAAAAAGACGTGCGCTGGGGGGTGCCGCTCGGTGAGTGCGGGGCAACGCCCTGTGTTTCGTTTGGTGTGGGAAAAGGGGGGCTTGAAAATCATGGTCGCTTATTGGCCCTATATCCCTTATGATCAATCCAACCCTAATTTGATTGATTATATGGGGTATGGTAACGCTAAAGTTGATTACAGGAGAGGGCGCCATCATTTTGAATTGCAACTTTATGATATTTTCACGCAATACTGGCGTTATGATCGTTGGCATGGAGCTTTCCGCTTAGGCTATACCTATCGCATTAACCCTTTTGTAGGGATTTATGCGCAATGGTTTAATGGCTATGGCGATGGCTTGTATGAATACGATGTTTTTTCCAATCGTATAGGGGTAGGAATACGCTTAAACCCTTAAAAAAGCGTTCTTTTATGCTATAATAAGACTAAAAATTCAAGGGGATTATTCAGCTATGAAAATCAGTGTTAGTAAAAACGATTTAGAAAATGCTTTGCGCTACTTGCAAGCTTTTTTGGATAAAAAGGACGCTTCTTCTATCGCTTCACACATCCATTTAGAAGTCATTAAAGAAAAGCTTTTTTTAAAGGCTAGCGATTCCGATATTGGGCTAAAAAGCTATATTTTTACGCAATCTAGCGATAAAGAGGGCGTAGGCACGATCAATGGGAAAAAGTTTTTGGATATTATCTCATGTTTAAAAGACTCTAATATTATTTTAGAGACTAAAGATGACAGCTTGGTGATCAAACAAAATAAAAGCTCTTTCAAACTCCCCATGTTTGACGCTGATGAGTTTCCTGAATTCCCTGTTATTGAGCCAAAAGTGAGTTTAGAAGTCAATGCCCCCTTTTTAACAGATGCGTTTAAAAAGATCGCTCCTGTGATTGAGCAAACCAGCCATAAAAGGGAATTAGCCGGTATTTTAATGCAATTTGATCAAAAACATCAAACCCTTTCAGTAGTAGGCACGGACACCAAACGACTTTCTTACACGCAGTTAGAAAAAATCTCTATCCATTCCACTGAAGAAGACATCTCTTGTATTTTACCTAAAAGGGCTTTATTAGAAATCCTTAAGCTTTTTTATGAAAATTTCAGTTTTAAAAGCGATGGCATGTTAGCGGTAATTGAAAACGAAACGCACACTTTTTTCACCAAGCTCATTGATGGGAATTACCCCGATTATCAAAAAATCCTCCCCAAAGAATACACTTCTTCTTTCACTTTAGGCAAGGAAAGAATTTAAAGAGAGCATTAAGTTATGCAGTTCTTTAAGCTCCACTATTAAACTCACTTTAGAAAAAAACAACGCTTTGTTTGAATCTTTGGATTCTGAGCATAGCGAAACGGCTAAAACCTCTGTTGAGATTGAAAAAGGTTTGGATATTGAAAAAGCCTTTCATTTGGGCGTGAACGCTAAATTTTTCCTTGAAGCCTTAAACGCTTTAGGGACAACGCAATTTGTTTTAAAATGCAATGAGCCTTCTTCGCCTTTTTTGATCCAAGAACCCCTTGATGAAAAGCAAAGCCACTTGAGCGCTAAAATTTCTACTTTGATGATGCCAATCACACTATAAAGGCCGATTTGAATGCAAAATTACCAGAGCCATAGTATTAAGGTTTTAAAAGGCTTAGAGGGGGTTAGGAAACGCCCTGGAATGTATATTGGCGATACCAATATGGGTGGGTTGCACCACATGGTGTATGAAGTCGTGGATAACGCTGTAGATGAGAGCATGGCGGGTTTTTGCGATACGATCAATATCACTTTGACTGAGGGGGGGTCATGCATTGTAGAAGATAACGGGCGAGGCATTCCTGTAGATATCCACCCCACGGAAAAAATCCCCGCTTGCACCGTGGTTTTAACGATTTTGCATGCGGGGGGCAAGTTTGATAATGATACTTATAAAGTTTCAGGCGGTTTGCATGGCGTGGGCGTTTCGGTTGTGAACGCCTTGAGCAAACGCTTGATTATGACCATTAAAAAAGAGGGTCAAATCTATCGCCAAGAGTTTGAAAAGGGTATTCCCATTAGCGAGCTTGAAATCATTGGCAAGACTAAAAGCGCTAAAGAAAGCGGTACGACTATTGAATTTTTCCCTGATGAAAGCGTGATGGAGGTCGTTGAATTTCAAGCGGGTATTTTGCAAAAGCGCTTCAAAGAAATGGCGTATCTTAATGATGGCTTAAAGATTTCTTTCAAAGAAGAAAAAACCCAACTGCAAGAGACTTATTTCTATAAAGACGGCTTGAAACAATTCGTTAAAGACAGCGCTAAAAAAGAATTGCTCACCCCCATTATTGCGTTTAAAAGCATGGATGAAAAAACGCGCACTTCTATAGAAGTCGCTCTAGCGTATGCTGATGATTACAATGAAAACACTTTAAGCTTTGTGAATAACATTAAAACTTCTGAGGGCGGCACGCATGAAGCGGGCTTTAAAATGGGCTTGTCTAAAGCGATTTTACAATATATTGACAATAACATTAAAACTAAAGAATCGCGCCCCATCTCTGAAGACATTAAAGAGGGGTTGATCGCTGTTGTGAGCTTGAAAATGAGCGAGCCTTTATTTGAAGGGCAGACTAAATCCAAACTCGGCAGTTCGTATGTGCGCGCGTTGGTTTCAAAATTAGTCTATGATAAAATCCATCAATTTTTAGAAGAAAACCCTAACGAAGCTAAAATCATCGCTAATAAAGCCCTACTAGCTGCAAAGGCTAGAGAAGCCAGTAAGAAAGCCAGAGAGCTTACAAGGAAAAAAGACAATTTGAGTGTCGGTACTTTGCCTGGAAAATTAGCCGATTGCCAGAGTAAAGACCCCTTAGAGAGTGAAATCTTTTTAGTGGAGGGCGATAGTGCGGGTGGGAGCGCTAAACAAGGGCGCGATAGGGTTTTTCAAGCGATCTTGCCCTTAAAGGGTAAGATTTTAAATGTGGAAAAAAGCCATTTGTCAAAGATCCTAAAATCAGAAGAAATTAAAAACATGATCACGGCTTTTGGGTGTGGCATTCAAGAGAGTTTTGATATAGAAAGGTTGCGCTATCATAAAATCATTATCATGACCGATGCTGATGTGGATGGGAGCCATATCCAAACCCTGCTGATGACTTTTTTCTATCGTTATTTACGCCCGCTGATTGAACAAGGGCATGTTTATATCGCTCAAGCCCCTCTTTATAAATACAAGAAAGGCAAAACAGAAATTTATCTTAAAGACAGCGTCGCTTTGGATCATTTTTTAATTGAGCATGGCATCAATTCGGTGGATGTTGAAGGGATTGGCAAGAACGATTTGATGAATTTGTTAAAAGTGGCGCGCCATTACCGCTATGCACTTTTGGAATTAGAAAAACGCTACAATTTGCTAGAAATTTTACGCTTTCTCATTGAAACTAAGGACGCTTTAAGCTTTGATATGAAAGTTTTAGAAAGAAACATTTTGGAAAAATTAGAGGGCTTGAATTATCAGATCTTACGCTCTTTTGCTACTGAAGAAAGCTTGCATTTGCACACGCAAACCCCTAAGGGCTTGGTGGAATTTAACCTAGATGACAACCTCTTTAAAGAAGTGTTGTTTGAAGAAGCACATTACACTTATCAAAAGCTTATGGAGTATAACTTAGATTTCTTGGAAAATAAGGATATTTTGGCGTTTTTAGAAGAAGTGGAAAATCACGCTAAAAAGGGAGCGAATATCCAGCGCTATAAGGGGCTAGGCGAGATGAACCCTAATGATTTGTGGGAAACGACCATGCATAAAGAAAACCGCAGCTTAATCAAACTCAAAATTGAAGATTTGGAAAAAACCGATGCAGTCTTTTCGCTTTGCATGGGCGATGAAGTAGAGCCTAGAAGAGCCTTTATCCAAGCGCATGCTAAAGATGTGAAACAGCTAGATGTGTAAGGGATTTTGATTAGAACCCCTAAACATTTAACCAAACAAGAGAGCGTGAATTTAGGGGCTTACTACACGCCCCCTTATTTAGTGGATTGTGCTTACAAGCTTTTAAAAAAGCATGTTGGTATTGAAAACTACACGTTTTTAGACACCGCATGTGGCAATAAAGAGTTTTTAAAACTCCACCACCCTAAAAAAATAGGAGCGGATATTGACCCTGAGTGTGGTGCTTTAACAATAAACGCTCTAGCCAATCCTAAAAGAGAAAATTATGGCATTAGCCAAGATGAGCCTTTAATTATTGTGGGCAATCCCCCCTATAACGATAGAACTTCCTTTATCAAACAAGATATTAAAAATAAAGATTTCATTTTTGAGATAGACAACGATTTGAAATCCAGGGATTTAGGGATAAGTTTTTTAAAATCTTTTGCAATTTTAAAGCCGGCGTTTATTTGCGTGTTACACCCTTTATCTTATCTCATCAAAGAAGCTAATTTTAAACAATTAAAGCTATTTAAGGATCATTACAGGCTTTTAGACGCTTTGGTTGTTTCTTCTAAATCTTTCACTAAAAGTAACGAATTTCCTATTGTGATAGCTTTATATGAGCGAGGGCGAATGGACTATGCAGAGATTAGGCGTTTTATTTTTCCAACTGATTGCGATACAACGCTATGCTTAAACGATTTTGATTATATAGCCAATTATGTGGATAAATACCCTAACGCTAAAAAGGTTGGTGCATGCGTGGGCTATTTTTTCCCTATGCGAGACATTAACGCTCTCAAACGCAACAAAACTTTTTTAAACGCGCCAAGCGAAAATGCGGTGTATATCAGTCAAGATAAATTGATTTATTACCAATATATCCATTATTTTAAGGAAATCGCCCCTAAAATCCCTTATTATTTTGGTAATTTGGATATTATCATTGATCATTTTGCTTTTTTAGAAATTAAAGACGCTTTTTTAAAAGATAAAAGAGCGCGTTTAGAATATTTTAAAAAATTGTTTCAAGGACACCCTTGTGAGTTTGATTAGGATTGATGATAGTAAAAAAGCGATTGAGGTTTCTGTTCCTTTAACTTCCATTTCAGGCAAAGTGCGTGTGAAAATCAGACATGCCTTTAGCGATTATGGCATTTCAACAGCGACTAGAAAAATCCCTTTTAGTTTAAAGCATTATGTAGAGTGGCAAATCGGTTATGATGTCCCTATTAAAGATAAAGAAAAATTTGAGCTCACTACTTTAAAAGATGAAAAATACCATTTTTTAGGGGCCAATAATAAAGTAAAAACTCTTTATGAATTGAGTGAAATAATTTATTACGCTAAGCAATTAAATTTAATCAGTTTAGAAAATTTAGAAAATACTTTAAAATATTTAGAAAAACAAAAACAATTCATAGAAGATAGTTTTATGATCACAAGAGAAAGATTTAGATCGCATCAATTTGGGGGCATGGATTTTGAACTTTCACGCATCTCTTATCCCTTACTCATTCATTCTTAAGAGAATGTAATTATTTATAAAACTCTTATCTAAGCTTCTTTTTAAAGGAAGTTTATGAAGTTTTTTAAAATCCCTAAACTGCACTTAAATTCTAAAGAGTGCCAAGAAATGTTTTTAGACAATGTTAAATTTTCCAAAAAGACACAACAATTTTATTTCCAAAACTATCCAGATGTTAATGTAGAAATCTTTAGAAAAGTTGTTGAAGATAGGTTTTATAGCATTTTATTTGGTGGGGTTGGTGCTAGAAGGCTTTACAGAGAGCTTTGTGAGCTTGCAATAAGTTCAAAAAGCAATAAAATTGCATTAAGTAGGCACTATTACACGCAAGTGCATCAGTGTGTAGATAGGTCTTTAAGAAACGCAATCAATGATTTGGAAGCTCAAAGGTTAATTGAAGCGGTGAAAAATAAGCCAGGCTATGTGTATATCTATTTAAAAGACTTCACAAAAAATAAGGAGTTTCAAGGGAGCAAATTCAATAAAAACACACTCCCTTCCCCTTTTTTTTAAAAATTATTAACTTTTTACAAAAGAACACACAAAGGCTAAAAAGCGTGAAGTATAGAGTTAATAATCAAATTTGCGAGCTTAAAGAGATTGTTTTTAGTAAATTCAGACAATTTAACGACTTACTTTTTAGTTTTAACCCTTTGAATGACACACAGACAATTTTTACGCTTAATTATAAAAACTTGAGTAAAAAAGCGCTACCTAGTAACAAATGTCCTTATCAAAAAGCTATTGTATTGAAAAATTTGTAAAGAGCTTTTAATAGATTGAGCGTTAAATCTAAAGATTTAAGAGGATGCGTATAAAGACTTAGATTATGGCTTATGTAAAGAACGCTATACACTTACCACTAGATAGCCTTTTAGAAAGAAATGGTTATAGATTGAACGCACAAAAAAGCACTAAAATTTGGAAAGTTTATAATAATGGTAATGAAAAGCTTCTTGTAAGACAAAACGCTAATTTTCAATGGTTTTATTTAAACTGCGACAATAAAGCTGATAGTGGCAATATTATCAATTTTTGTAAGAACAGAAATTTAGATTTAATGGGTTTTACGCAAGGCTTAATCATAAACGATGACACCATAAAAGAAAATACTCTTAGACTAGCCAATAAAGAAGCGGATAAATCTAAAGAGCAACAAAAAATTATTGATAAATTCAATCAATTTGAGCTTTACGATTTAACCAATTCCAAAATGTTAGAAAAAAGAGGGCTTAATGGTAATCTTTTTTTAGCCTATAACCACTCTTTAAAAAGAGACAAGCATAACAATATGTGTATACCTAACTTCTTATATTCTAAAAATAGCCATTCTAATAAAATCATTTCTTACACTAGACGCTTAGAAAATCCTATGACTAGCTTAAATAATCAAGTGTTAAACAGACCTATCAATGCTTTAAATAAGGGGGAAAAAGGTATAGAAATGCTGGCCCCTAAGGATTTAAAGCTGGTTAAAAATATTGTTTTGAGTGAAAGCATTATTGATAGCATGAGTTATTTGCAATTAAGAAAGCTCAATGCTTATGAAAGTATTCTATTAAGCTGTAATGGGCAATTTAACCACCCAAGCAGAAATCCCAATCGTCTTTAGCGTTTGGGATGAATGCTACCAATTCGTGGTATAATATCCCCATACATTCGTATCTAGCACAGGAAGTGTGCAAAGTTACGCCTTTGGAGATATGATGTGTGAGACCTGTAGGGAATGCGTTGGAGCTCAAACTCTGTAAAATCCCTACTATAGGGACACAGAGTGAGAACCAAACTTTCCCTACGGGCAACATCAGCCTAGGAAGCCCAATCGTCTTTAACGGTTGGGCACTTCACTGCTAATAAATTAGACGCTTTTTTAGAAAAATTATTGAGCGATATTGAGCAATCTAAAAGCAAAGAATATGCCGATTATCTTAAGAAGGTTCAGAGTTTTGAATTGTATAAAGGCGCTCAAACGAGAATTGAAAATAAAACAAACACCACTAGAGATAATTTAACTATCCATTTTTCAAGGGCTAAATATCCTAGTAGCACAGATTTTATGCCAGCTAAAGATTGGGTTAATGAAAGCGTAAAAAGTTTAGATGAATTAGTTAGGGTGATTACAAACTACCATTATTCAAGTGCGATTTACAAGAATAACTATAGAAACACCCATAACACCAAAGGTTTTTCTAATTTGCTTATTTTTGATATAGATAATGACAAAGATAAACCTAATATTAGCCTAGAAGAAACTAAAAGTCTCTTTAAAAAACATGGCATAGAAACGCTTATTATCCCATCAAGAAACCATAATAAAGAAAAGCACGGACATATTGCTGAAAGATTTAGAATCATTATCCCTACACAACAAACTATAGGGCAAGATTTTAATTGTAACGATAATTTTAGTGCCTTTAACAATTTTTGCGCTAAGGCTCTAGGTATTTATGATTACATAGATAAAAAAGTTTCTATGGATAGATCAAGGGCGTATTATAAAAGCCCTAATGATGCAATGCCTATTATTTTAAAAGGACGCATTATGGATTTAACCTATTTAAAACAACAAGCAATGAGTAATCTATTCACACAAAACATGCAAATCCAAACCACAGAGCCTGAGCCTGTGAATAAACCTGATTTGTCTTTAAATATTGTTTTAGCTTATGACAATGATAAAAATGGACAAGTCTATACACAGATTAGTGAAGAAATCATTTATAAACATACAGAAAATATGCCTAATGTTTTTATCCCATATTCTAAGGATTGTAACGATGACTTAAAACTAGCCAATTTGATCGGTAATGATCATATCAATAGTGAAATGATAAAAAACTTTTTAGAAAGAATAGAGAAACAATCTTTGTTTTTTGATGGTGAGAAGAAAGAAAAATTAGAAGCTCTTAAAAATGAGTGCTTAGCCTTATTGAAACCACAAAAACAAATAACCTCACAAAACGACACAAAAGAAAATGAAAAACCAATTCAAGGAGTAGATTATGAAATGTAAAAATTTCAAAGAAAAAGCTTTGTATTTTATGCTGTTGGCTATGCCCAATTTATTGTTGGCAAATGGAAGTGGCGTGTGGCAGTCTAATGCATTGCAAACAATCATCAATTTTACTAGCGGTCCTTTCATGAAAGCAATAGGTGCAATTATTGTGATTTGTGTGGGTATTTATGTAGTTAAAAACCTAGACAGGCTAGGAGAAATTGCGTGGAAATGTATAGGGATAATTTTAGCCACTATTGCCATTGCAAACGCTCAAACTATTGCCACTAAATTATTTGGAGTTGGGTGAATGATTTTAAATTATGTAGAGACCATCAATGTTAGAGAAATATCTAAAAAAGAGAAGTTTTTAAAGCTTAATATGAATAGTTGGATCATTTCTTTTTTGAGTGCTTCTTTCTTATTTGTGTGGTCTTTATTGTATGGCGTGGTGCTATTGGTAGCATTGGTAACAATGTTTTACATATTAGAATTTTTTGATGAAGATATTACAAACATTATCTTGGCAAACCTAACGCTAAAAAATGATACTAAAGAATATTATGCTTAAAGGGTTTTAAAAATGTTTCTTGGTTTAGAGGGTTTTAAAAGACTTATTTTTAATTTCCTAAATTTTTGTATTCCTAGCCAATATTCTTTAGTTCAAGAAAACAATATCAATGGGAAATTTAATGAAAAGTTTGTGTTAACGCATAAAGGAAACTTAGTAGGAGCAATATCTTTATGTGGAATAACTTATTCAAATTTTGACAAAGAAGAGGTGGCTACACAATTTTTATACAGAACACAAGCTTTGAATGAATTGATAGATGGTGTTACACTAAGAATTGTTGCTAAACGAAGAGATGTAAAAACTCAAACCATTTACAACAAAGATGGTGTGAGCAAATACGCTAAAAAAATTGTTAATGCCTATGAAAAAAATAAAGAATGTAAGTCTTAAGTGTTCTCTAAGTTTCAAGTCTAAGTTCAACTAAAAAATCATTGGAAATGTAGCATAAATTTTTTAAACAAAAGCTTAAAGAATAATTTCATTCCTTTAATATTAGATTGTAAGTTCTTATGAAATGGACTGAAAGTTCTTTGGTTCTAGCTGTAAGTTATCAAGCGAGTTTCTAGTAAGTTCTAAGGTGGTGTCATTCTAGTTCTTAATCGTGTAGGCAACCTAGGTTCATACCATTAGAGCAAACAAGTTCTTAATCTATTTTCCCCTGAGTTTCTTTGTGGGTGTGAGCTATTAAGTTCTAACTTGTGGCTCTTAGTTCTTATCGTGTAGCTACCTAGTTCTCTAATTTTTGCTTACAAGTTCGTATCTATTCTAGCCTCATTAGTTCGTATCAGTGGGCTGTAAGTTCTTTTGTTTGTGCTATAAAGTTTTCATAGCTAAGTTCTTACCATTTAGCTATCTAGTTCTTAATGTTTTGACTACAAGTTCTTTCAATAAAAATCTCTAAGTTTTTATAGCGTTTCTAACAAGCCCTTGCCTAAAAAATTGAGTAATGGGGTTAAAGCTTTTGAATGAAATTTTTCTCTCTTACTAGATTAAAAATTTAATTCATCTATCAAAGCACTTTTTAAAAACTTTTTAGGCAAAAAGTTAGCAAAAACCCTTATTTTTTAAAAATCTAGCTCCAAGTCCCTTGAATACGAAGTTTTAACCTAATGTATACGCACACATGGTGTTATCCTGCACCTTTTTGATTTAGTTCTAATTTCAATTCTTTGTGCTATGCTACAAAGAATTGAAAAATCGCTAGATTTAAAATCAAAAGTCTAGCTCTTAAATTAGCGTTAGCTTGAACAAGATTTGAGCGTTTTAAATGCCTTGTTAGTAAGGGAAAGAAGTTTAGCTTGAAAGTGTGCGAATTAGATAAAAATTTAGCAATGTTGTTAAGTCTTAAAGGGTTTGTATGCTAGATAGGGCTATATTAGATACTAAGCTAGATAGTCGCCCTATGGACTTATCTTTCTTAGATGATATTTTAAAGCATATGCAAAAGCCTAGATTTAGTGATAGCGATAAAGTGGATAAAAGATTGCTAATCAAGTTCAATCAATTTAGTTCTAGTCCAAAGTCTATTAAGTCTAATTTAGTTGGCACAAAGAGCACTAGTCCTGTGCTGATTAAAAACATAGGGCAAATGAAACGCTCCCATTTAGAAAATGCCCTAAGCTATGCTTTAGAAAACAGCGAAACAGCCTATAATGAAATGTTTATGGAGTGCGACAAGCAATTCATCTTAGAGACTTGGCTCAATGACTTTGATTTGACTAACGACTACAACGAAGCTATGCACTTAGTTTTTTCTATCAAAGACAAGCCAGATGAGGAGATAATGCAAGGGCTTTTATACTCCACTTGGGAAAGTTTAAAAGTAAGGTTACCTGAATATAAATTTGCTCTAGTCCCCCATACACACCAAGACCACGCCCATATCCATTGTTTTATCAATAAGACTAATCAACTAACACAAAGAAGACTGCGTTTTAAAGGGCGTGAGGATTGCAAAGAATTTTTTAACGAATTAAGAAATGAGTTTGCTTACCGACTGAATAACCATTTATTAAGCGAAGAATACCTGTATGTCAATGAGCCTAAGCTCAAAGAATTAGACAATATCAAACAGCAATTACAAGACTTGGAAAAAGAAGAAAAAGCCTTAGAACAAATTAAAACCCCACAAGATGAGTGGGATTTAAACAAGGCTTTACAAAAAGAATACCTACAAACTCTCAAAGACAAAAACAAAGCAAAAGCCCTAGACATTCAAAACAACCAAAGCGCTCCTTTAAAACAAAAGATTTCTGCATTTAAAATCGCTCTTTTTAACCACAAAGACACAAGCGATGATGAAAAAGAAAGCCTAGATATTGACAGAATAGACAAAAGAAAGCCAGTGAGCGAACACTTAAAGAACACGAGTAAACACGAGCTATACGAACTCTTAGGCTTTTATCAAAAAGAATTAGATAAAAAACAAAAACATTGCGCCTTTAAGAATTTTCATATTCTCAATGATTTAGACAAAAACTTTGAAAGAGAGACTAAAGGCTTTTCTGTGTTAAAGAAAAAAGAAATGCTACTAAGTAAGCTAGAACGCCTAGACAAACGCCTTTTGGATAAAAACTCACACCTACTATTAGCTCAATTAAGAAATGAAGTGAGAACTAAAAACAACACACAATACAATAATTTAACTAATCCTATTTTTTTAGCCAAAGCCTTAGAACTTCCTAAGGACAAGCACCCCACTCTCAAAACCTTTAAAAACGCTTATTTTAGTGCTAGAAAATATCAATTCATGCTAGAGAGCTTTAAAACTAAGCAAAATGACCCCACTTACAAGCTTAATGATAACACTTATGAGCTAGTGAGTAAGCAACTACAAGACTATCAAAACACCATGCTTTTATTAGCCAAAGAGAGATTACTTTTTTTAGAACAAGATTTAAAACAAAAAGAAGAGGAGTTTGAAAGAGCCAAAGAACATTATGTGAAATCTTTAAAACATTATAGAGAAACTTCATTGTCTCCAAAAGAAAAACAAGGCTTTCTCAAACAAATTAAACAATTTTCTAAAATTTCTAAGGATATTCTCTATACTTGTAATGAAATCATAGGAGCTAATAGGTTTTTAACCCACTATGACAACCTAAACCTTGAAAAAGTCCTAGAACACGCTAAAGATACTAAGCTAGAGCAAAAAGAAATTCAAGCTATCACAAAAGAGCCTAATAACGATGAGCCTTGGATTGAGTTTGGTAAAAAAGAACAAGCTAGAGCTAAAGCGCACTATCAAGCTATGCTAGAAAAAGAAAAAGCTAAAGAATTAGCTAAACAACAAGCTAACACCTTGCACTCTAATGAGCTTGATGATGACCCCAAAGCTCATGCTGGATTGAAAGAAAATGATAGCAACACAAATTCTAAAGGGCGTAATAGGTAATACTCTAAAGTAATTTAATTTAATGCCCTTAAAAAGATAGTATGCCCCTTGATTAAGTGGGTTTCTTTGCTTGTTCTTTTTGTAAAATAGCTAATTCTAACAAACACTCAAATAGATTACTATAAAATGCCCTACAATCAAAATAAAGCCATAAGACAAGGAAAACCATTAACTCACAATCAAAAACGCCTTAAAACGCCTTAAAACGCTTTTATTAGCTTATTTTTTCTTAAGCGGCGCGCTGAAATTTCTTAACCTTAAGTTTTCTTAAACATTATCATAAAACAATCTCTTATCTATCCCTTGAACCTACTACTACTCAAGCTCAAATCTTTTAATGCTAAGAGCTAGAAACAAACCTAACCTTGCAATATTTTAAACTTAACTCTTTCTAATCCTAGAACACTAAACAATAAACCCTTACAACTTAACAATACAACCTAATCCTAATCATTCCCCCCACAACAAACATTTCATTGATAAGTAATTCTTAGTTTTCTTTTCTTTTTGATTTTTGTTCTTACTTTATCAATCTTAAACTAAAACCCTACCCTTAACTAAACATTGCACTATCCTATGGGAACTCCAATTAGTTTATCCTCTTTAAATTAAAAAGTTTTTTCTTTTTTATTTAACTTTTTCTTTTTTTAGCAAAAACACATTACATGATTTAATATTTTTTAAAAAAAAAGAAAAACACTCATGACATGATATTACTTATAACATGTTCACTGAATAGGTAAGGAAAGAAAGGTAAACCTTTCTTTCCCTTAATATCTTTATAACTATGCGGAACTTAAGTTCCGCTTTTATCTCTAATACCCATAAACACGCACTTCTTAACCTTAAAAAGCGCTTAAAGCTAATTTTCAATAGCTATTTAATCGTTGATAAATTTAATTTTTGTATTTAGTAGGTAATGCAAATAACCATGTATTTGATTATTTACTTTTAAGGGGGGCGGAATTTTGATTTTATGCTTTAGTGAATGCGGAACTTTTTAAAAACTAAGATTTAAAAGCGGAACTTAGTAATCTCTAAGGAGCAATGCGGAATTGTTAAAAATACCGCTTTTAGAACCAAGCAAATTAAAAGACATAAAACTCTCATTCTTTAAGATTTATTTTTGAATTTTAAATAAGGGAGCAATATGCCACATAACAAACTCACTAAATCTCAGAGAGAACTCTTTTGTAATCTCAAAGCCTTTTTATGCACTAAGGCTAAAAACTTCACGCCCATTCAAGATGTGAAGGATATGGCTTTAATCCTAGACACACAAGATAAAATCTTAAAATGTCATAATATAGAGCAATTAAAACAACTCTGTCATATTCTTTATAATCAAGGCATTAAACACACTATAATGATGCAAGGCTTGTTTTTATTCTTTAACTATTTTAAAGATAATCTCAAATTAAGAAGTTTTAGAATGCTTAGCTAAGAGCAAGTGATTAACTTTCTCTTTGAACTCGCTCAAAATAGAAAACCCAGCTCTATGGCTAAGTATGTGATGTATTTAAGACAATTCTTTGATTATTTGGATAGAAAAAGGCGTTATAGCTTTGATTTTACGCTTAAAAACCTAGCCTTTGCTAAGACCAAAGAAAGCTTACCCAGACATTTAAACGATAAAGACTTAAAGAGTTTTTTAAAAACACTCTTAGACTATAAGCCAGCTACAAGCTTTGAAAAACGCAATAAGTGTATTCTACTTATTGTAATACTTGGGGGACTTAGAAAATGCGAAGTGTTAAACATAGAATTAAAACACATTCAAGTAGAAGAGCAAAACTACTCTATTTTAATTCAAGGTAAAGGTAGAAAAGAGAGAAAAGCTTATATTAAAAAGAGTTTGTTAGAACCAAGCTCGAATGCTTGGCTTAGTGATGAATATAGACTAAAATATTTTAATGGGGCATATCTTTTTAAAAAAGACAAACAAAAAGCACAAAATTCTTTAACGCTTTATAACTTTATCCCCTTAATCTTTAAACTAGCTCAAATCAAACACTATAAGCAATATGGCACAGGCTTACATCTATTTAGGCATAGTTTTGCAACACTCATTTATCAAGAAACCCAAGACTTAGTTTTAACTTCAAGGGCGTTAGGGCATAGCTCCTTACTCTCTACTAAGATTTATATTCATACCACACAAGAGCATAACAAGAAAGTGGCTCTTGTGTTTGATAGTTTGATAGAGAACAAGAAGTAAGGTGGTTAAAATTGATTAGGTAGTTTAGTGTAATTAGTTTAAATAATCTTATTAAGATAAATAATCTAGCATTAGATAATTTTAATTAACTATTTAATGTTTTATTACTAATTAAAAATGATTAGTTTTATAAGGGTTGTTAAAATCATTGAGATTTTATAGAGTTAGCTTAAATTACAAAATATTCTAAAAATAATGTAATTATAGATTATTGTTAATCATTAAGAATATATTTGATTAACAATACAAATAACTAAATTCTATTAAATACTGATAGATTAACTAAAGCTATTAAATACCTACTTAACAAGATTGTTTATCGTCTACGCTTAGGTGTGGGGGTGTATTCATTGGAATTGTCTAAATCATCTGCGTTGTCATGGGAATTTGAGTAAGTCGCTGTTTTAATTTGGTCTATTTTGTCTATTAAAAAATCATAAGCATTTAAAGAAAGGTCTTTATAGTGTGAAATGGGTTCTACCATATCTATTTCTATGCTATAACGCTTTTTATCTAACTCTTGCAAAGAATTTTGAAGAGTTAGTAAGTCTTGCTTAGTTATTTTTTGAGAACTTAAAAGCTTGTCAAATAAATTATTGTCATTATGCAAAGCCACTGCTATATCAAAAATATCTCTTGTTTTATTATCAGTTTTTCTAAAAGTAATCTTTTTAGCGATAATATTTTCCAGACTTTCCACATAAATATCAAAAGAGAAAATCTTTTTAGAATTATCTACATATCCCTCATTACTAGCATAATCCACTAAAACATCTATTTTAATGTTGTCTTTATTCGTTACGCCTATATGATTATGTTGGTCTATGTATCTTGTGCTATCAAAATGACTGCAATTATCTATCCATAATTTAGGGCTAAAAAATCCCAAACATTGAGCATCATTGACAAACAAATCAATATCAAAGCTTAATCTATGCTGGAAGTAATATATGCTCAAAGCTGTGCCTCCTCCAAACTTAATACTACTAGGATTAAGCCCTAAATTCAAAGCATTTTTAATAATGGGATAAAATTGTTCTAGGGCTTGAATTTGAGCTTGAAAGTTGTTTTTGATAAAACTAAGGCTCTTTTCATTGATAGGGATTGATAGAAAGGACATGTAAAATATTCTCCATAGGAATGTGATAGTCTTGTGAAAACCATTCTATTTCTTGCTCTAGTGCCTCTGTTTGAATTGTGCCTATAATATACTTGTCAGTATTGCTTAGATTAGTTGTTTTTTTATCCATAAAAAGCCCTATAAGATACTCTAAACTCACATGCTTATCTTTATTGCCAATAGAGTTATTGATTGTAGCTAATAACATAGGGGCAAATGACATTTTTATCCTCCCTAAATTGATTTGATTGTAGTTTAGCAAATTTTGTGTTGGTTTTGGTTTGACTTATAGCGATTGTTTGGCTATAATACGCCTACATTCAATGGGCTTCGGTTAGCCCACTTCTTTATAGGTTACTCAACTGTTCTAAATCTTTATTCCCAATGCTTTTGATTAAATCATCTAAAAATAGAGTGATTTTACTAGACTCAACGCTTATATTCATGGGTTTTTTAGGTTTATCATCATCTCTTAAACCATTAAAATAAGTCGTAATGCGTGGGCGGTTGTTTGGCTTGATTTTTAGTAGGTTTTCCCAATGATACGCACGATTTCTAATTGTCCATAGCAAATTTAGAGCAATATGAGCCTTAATATAATCATAAAGACTTTGTTTTCTGTCATTAACAAGCAAAGTGTTTTTGTTATCTTGGTAGTATTTTTTAAAATTAAAATGCCTTAGATTTAAAACCGAGCTTTCTAATTTATAAAAAAAGATAAGCTTAATCACTGCTCCCAAAGACATTTTAGACAAGATTAAAGAATGCGAGATTTCTTTTTTCTTGTCTTTTAATTCTTCTATTAAGGGGATTAAAGAATTTTCATCAAACACCCATTCACTCCCCTTATTTTGAATGAGACAATAATCTAATGCGTTGCGTAAGTAAATCTCTAGATTAGAGATTTTAGGCGTGATTGAACTAATTAGTTTTAGGTTTTCTTTATATTGCTCTAGGTTGTCATAAGTGTCTAATCTATCTTTGGATAGAATGAGCGTAATATCGTTTTTAAAATCTTGTAAATCTTGCATAGTGTCTCTTAAATGGTTTGTTAAACCGATTATAACACAAATAAAATTAGCTATAAGACATTGTTATTACTTGTTAATAACATATTTAATCAGTAATTCAAATAATCAAAACTAACTCAATACTTATAAAATAACTAAATACTTGATTGTTATTGATATATTTTTAAAACTTTATGTTATAATGATGAGTGAGATATTAAGTTTCAATTAAAGGAATAAAAATGATTAAGCTAAAAGGTTTGAATAAAATTTTAAGGACAGGGTTATTAGCTGGAGCGTTGGTGGTGTGCTCCCCGCTTAATGTAATGGCGAAATCTTTATTTACAGATGCTAACTTAATTGACTATCTCAGCAAATCTAAAAGCAATATTAAGAAAGAATACGCCATTGATTGTAATTCTCAAATTGATGGTTCTAAATATTTGAATGATGGTTGGAATTTATCAAAAAATCTTCCACAAGAATGGAAAACCGCTTTTCTTTCTTGTGTTAATAAAAAACAGCTATCTAAAAAAGAACAAGAATTACAGAAAATAGTAGATGAAAGAAATGAGCAAATTAAAAAAGATGAAGAGTGGCTAGTTGCTTGTAGAAACTATGTTAGAGAAAGCCGTAAAAAAGCGGAAAGTAACTTTCTTAAAAAAAATCGTTGTAGCAAAAGTGAAGAAGGTAAAATATCGTGTTATAGCAATGCTTTTTATAGTGCCTATGGAGACACAAAACCCAAATGGTGGACTTATAGTGGCTCACACTTTGAAGAAAAAATTTGAAAACGAACAAAATCAAGCTGACCATGAATGCCTTTCAAAAGCTGCAAGTCTAGCCATAATGCACCCAAAATTAGAAATAAAAAGAGCTGTTAGACAGCCTTGATTTTCAATCGGGAGCAATTTCTGGAAAGCCAAATTGGTTTGTTTTTACCTTGCCTAAGATTTGCTCTCTTGTTTGGTATTGGGTTGATTTTGTGCCCTTTAAATTTGTGTTAAACCCATAGTCTGTTTTGTATATGTCTGCTATAATCTCACTTTGCATTGCCATAGTTTGATTTAAAAAGAGCATTTGATTGGTGATCTCTTTTAAATACTTTATCGTGAGTAACCTAATCCTTTGATTAAAATTCGCATAGGCTTGGCTCTGAGCATCTTTATTAGGAGCGTTAGATAAATCAAGTGTGAGAGTTTGGATTTCTTGCTCTAGCTCGTTGTCTAGGCGAGTTTTTTCTAGGGCTAATGGCGTGCAAGTGCCATTTTCTTTGTTTTCTTTACAATATTGTATCCCTTGATTATTATGGTTGGCTGTGGGGTCTGTTACGCCTAATTGTTGTTGAATATCAGCTAGTCTGCGTTTTAGATAATCTGCTTTTGCATTAATTTCTTTTTGTTTTTTAATCCTTTCTGTTAATTTCATCGCATCTTGTTGAAATATTTTCATTTTATATGCTTGATAGTTACCATTGAGAATATTCAAACTAGCTTCTGCTGATAGTTGGTTATACCTTGCTTGATTTTCATCTTTGATTAGCTCTTCGCATAAAATCAATCCCATATTTCTACCACTTAATTGCCCTGCAAGTGATTGCATGTTTTCATAGCCACTGCTACTTAGAGATTGGATTAAATTTTGCACATCTCTTGCGGTTTGGGTTTGTTCGCCATTTTTGGTGATTAAATTATTGAGATTTTTTAGATTGACAATCTTATCGTTAGTCAAGGCATTGACATTAAGCCAAGGGCATTGTTGCTGTAAGTATTTGTTTCTTAACAAATTTTGTGCGTTCCAATTTTCTATGCTCTGCTTTAAATTCTCATAGTTATATTTAATACTCTCTATTTGATACTGAGCGTTTTGTATCACTTGCATAGGGTTTGCTAAAGTGATAGCACTGCTACTAATCAAAGAGTTAGTCGTATTTATCATGTTATTGACTTTTTGCAACTGATTGATTTGAGTTTGAGCTTTAGAGATAATCTCTTCATATTTTTTAATGCTATCTACCATTTTACCTATCACAGTGGCTTGACCAGCATGAAGCTCTGGGTCATTGACAATCAAAGGAGTTTCCCCCTCTGCAAACACGCTATTGTAATATAAAAGCACACTAAAACCTATATTAAAAACTAATTTTTTCATTATAAAACCTTTCATTTGTTGTTTCTATCATTATCAAGTCCAAAGCCACTTTTCACACTCGCTACAAAGTGTCTCACACCAGCTTTTGCTCCTTTTGCATTTGCCATAGTGGTAATCCCTCCGCTTAGTCCAGCCCCAAACATCGCTCTTGCTCCAGCTTGAAGTCCTGCTAATCCGCCCCCAGCACTCTGATAAGCTTGTCTAGCTTGATTAGCTACCATAACCATAGAGCCTCCTACGACTGCTCCGCCTATTGTCATACCAATTTTTTGCATCATTTCTGTTACTGCCCCAACGCCTCCACTTGTGCCAAAGATATTGTTGATAAAATCAGGCACTCGTTTGACTAGAAAGAAACAAATTACAGAGCCTAAAATTAAGATAATAAAAAATCCTAATACGCTAGTATAAGCTCCCATAGCATTTTGAAAATTATTGATTGCTTGATTTGAACCATTTTCTATCATTTGGTCAACTATGTGTCCTTTGTTATAGAACCCATTGATTATTTCTGCTTGGGTAGGAATTTTTAAAGTAATACTTTCTATCATTGAAAAATTTAAAAAAGATACTACCATAATGCAAGGCTGATAAAAAGTAAGGGAAATGAGTTTTTTGAGATAACTAAAGAGCATGCCCTTAGTCTGTGGGAATAGTGCTAATGGTAAAACTGCAAAGCCCAATGATAGCCATGTAAGAGTTTCAACAAGAGTGATTAGAACAATGATTAAAATTAGTCCAATTAAAAGAATTTGAGCTAGGACTAACAAAAGAAAAATGATTAACATAGGAAACATAGTAAAAAATGTCTTCCAGCCTAAATCACTAAATACTTCTCTGTATAATTGTGTTATGGAATAGTAGGACTTATCTATCAATGAGCCTAAGGTTAAATCATTTTTTCCTGTCAATGTTTGCAATGATGTCATGCTGTTTGTGATAATCTCAGTGAGCTTATTAGAAGGGTAGAAAATGGTGTCTTTAAGCATATTCATGTAAGTTGTTGGATTATCCATTGCCCAATTTAAAACTCCCATAAACACTATGAATACAACCACGCTCATAGCGGTTTTAAACTGAAATATATCGCCCTCTTTCACTCGCTTATAAGCCCATATCATAAATAAAATTACCAAAACAGCATTAATTATCATTTGAGCTTTTAAAACTTCTGCTGTTTGAGTTGCTATGTTGTAAAATATTTTTTTTGTTGGGTCGCTAAATAGCGATAAAATCGTTTCATAAATACTTAGACTATTACCTTGCATTATCTCCCCCTCCCTTTAACATAACTCTGTGTCTGTAAATTTTCTTTAATATTTTCTAAAATGTCCTTAAATTCTTTACTAAAAGGTTTAAGGCTATCAATTTGTTCTAATTTATCCATGATATTTTCCTTTTCTTGTATTGAAGTGTAGTTGTCTTTTAATTTTTCTAAAGAGCTTTCTAAAAACTCCGCCATAGTGTCAATGTTAATCGCCTTATTTTCTATAATGTGTGCTAATTTCAAATCATCATTACAATCTTTTGAAAAAGGCGTATAGATAGTGGGGAATTGCTGTAAGAGAGCATATAAAATACCCTCGCATTTTTCTCTATAACCTTTACCCTTAATATCATTATCAAAGGCTAACACCACATTAAAGCTCTCTTGTGGTTGATTGACAGGTTGTGGCTTTCTAAACCCTCTAGTTTTTTCCACTCTTTTATTATAAATGGGAGTGTTCTTTTCTCTTTGATAGTTTTTAATAATGTCAGTGTAGGTCTCTACGACCACGCTATTAAAATCATCATTAGCCCTGCCTTGTCTCACTAATTCTTGCCATTGTTCTTCTTGTTTTAGATAATGGTTATACGCTCCTTGTTGTCTGTTTTTTAATTGCTTAAAAAAGCTTTGAAAAAAGAGTTCTAATTTTTGTGCGTTAAATTGCCCTGCAGTGCTAATTAAAACGCTTTCTTTGGGGTCTAAATCTTGTAATTCTAAATAAGCGAGACTATCAAAGATATTTTCAGTAACAATGACATTTTTAACTAAGTTTAAGTCATTAGGGTATAAGACTTCTATGCCTTTATTTCCTTGTGCGATAGATTTTAATGGCTTGTCTCTTATGTTGCCCTCTTTGTCTGTGCTTAAGGGAGTATTTAGGCGTTTGTTAATCCCACACTGATGAATGGGTATGACATTAAGATTTTTATTCTCAAAAGCCAAATAGGTAGCAAGGATAAGATTATTAAAATTGTCCGTTTTTAAATGCTCTTTATAAGGCTCTAATAGTTTTGTATCAATGCCACGCTTTTTAATGAGTGTAGCGTTTTGTAAATCATAGGGTTTAAGGTTTTTAAACTCATTGATGATTTTTTGAATTTCTTCGTTATTCTCTTGTGTGTTATTCCTTGCTTTGAGATTGTCTTGCTTGTTAAGATAATATTCTAACTTTCCAGCGATTAAATCTTCCACACTAATGTTTCTATCCTTACAAAAAGTAATGATATTACCGACTTTATCTGTGTGGGTTTCTTTGTAGGTGTAACTAATAGAGCCATCTTTATTTTGATTTTTAAAGATGACTAAACTTCCCTCTTCATTTTCATGTTTTAAGCAAGGGTTATTCTTGCTTGTCTTGTTTTTATTATAAGTGTAGCCATTGTCTAGCAAAATCTCATGTAAGGGCAAGGCAGTGAGATTAGGAATGTAAGCCATAATGCTTTCCTAGCGCCTTCTGCTCTTAGCTGGCGTATTTTGTGTATAGCCATAGTCTATGGTTACTACTTCTTTGTTTTGGTTCTCTATGGTGTTTTGGGTATTTTGTTGATTTTGCTTGGCTCGCTCTTTTTCTAAACAAGCTTGATAGTGGGCTTTGGCTTTTTCTTGCATGCGTTTGCCATGCTCTATCCAAGGCTCATCATTCTCCTTACTCTGGTGTTTTTTCTTGGATTTTTCTTGTCGCTCCTTGTAATCACTTATGAGTTTTAGGGTCATAATCTAGCCATGGTTCATCAGGCAAGGTTTTCTTTGGCTCTTGCTTAGATTGTGGCTCTTTTGCTTGAGTAGTGCTATTTTGCTCTATAGCTTGGTTTTGTTTTGTGTTTTCTTGTTGTGTAGCGGTGCTATTAGTTTGAGCGTTAGTAGTTTTTTTGCTCATTTTGTGAGTTTTTAGGTTGTTATTTTTATTAGCCTTATTTTGCTCTTTAATAGCATTCACTCCCACACTTTGAGTGGTGCTATCTAAATTTTTGAGCGCTTTTTCTTGTTGCTTGTCTAAGTGTTTTTGCATCACTTCATACACTCTGTTATCCATAGGTTCTAAGCTGTCTTTACTTTTTTGCATATAATCTTTTAACGCTTCGTGGTGTTCTTTTTCTAATTCGTGTCCCAAGATTGATTTAACGCTTAATTGCAAGCCCTTATCTTGCATATGTTTATTACCATGTGCTTGTTCTAAGCAATCTTTAATCAAATTGATATGCTCTTTAGTGAGCTTGGTGGGTTCTTTTTGGCTCACCACTAATAAGACTTTCAATTCATCTTCATTCATGTGGTTTTTAGCGTAATTCAAAAAGCTCTCTTTAAAATCAAGCTTAGTCTTAATACGCTTTTGCTTAATATCAAGCTCGGTTTGTTTGAAAAAGCTATGTAAATTAGCGTATTTGTCTTTAAGGTCTATGTCATTGCTAGGTGTTTGGTCTTTTCTTGCTCTTTTTCTGTATTTTGTTCTTGTGTGTTAGTTTCTTTTTCATTAAGCTTGTTGTTTTCTTCTAAGGCAAGAGAGGCAATTTTGCTGGTAGTATTCTCACCTGTAGGTCTTATCAATTCAATGGTCTCATTAGCTCTTAGAGAGTTGGCAACTTCGTTTGTTTCATCTCTTATGATTTGTAAGCTCTCTAAAAGTGTTGCACTTTCATTATCCAAACCTTGCTTGGTATTATTATCTCTTAATGTCTCTAATTCTAAGTCTTGCTGGTTTAAAAGCTCTTTTTCTTGCTCTTGAAAAACTTGTTGCTCATAGAGAGTATCAGGGTTTTGGCTCTCATAATATTGCTCTAGGGCTTTTATTTTCGCCCTCTAGGGCGTATCTTTCTAGCTCTTCTTTTTCAAGCTTATTTTCATGCTCTGCAATACTAATTTCTCCAACTCTTTGAATTTGATTTTCTTTCATAATCTCGTTTGTCTTTTGTATTAGAGATTTCATTTTTCATGCTCTCAATGACTTCTAGCATAGAAGAAATGTCATCTTTTAAGCCCTCTTGGCTTAAAGACTTGATTTCTTGTTCTAAAATGCCTAAAAAATTGGTGGGGTCATTTTTAGAATTTTTAACTTCATCTAAAAAACTTTCTAAAAAAGCGTCCTTTCCATCATCACTCCAAGCTTTCCACGCCTTTAAAAATCCATTGATAAAATCTTGCATTATCTGCCCCTGCCTTTAGATTGAGTAAGCACTACTTCATCATTAGCAAAGTAGTGGTCATACTTTTGTTGCTCTGCTCCTTTATTAAGAGTTTGTTGCAACATCGCTAACATTTGGGGATTGTTTTGAGCCATTTCAAGCATTTTAGAAAACTCTGCCATATTCATTTCATTGTTGTTTGGCTCTTTAGTGTTGTTTTCTTTGGCATTGTTGTCTGTATTAGGTGCAATTTGTTGCTGTGGTTCTTGATAGATTTTGTGTTGCTTTCTTTTTTCATGATGGGTTGCCCCATATTGATTGACATAATCTAGCACTTTGTTATACTGCTTTTCATTCAAATGCTTGGATAAATCATAAATCACTAAATTTTGATTATCCATAGAGAAAGTATGGCTAATGTATTGCGTTCTTAAAGTTTTAGGGTCTAATTCTTTAAGCTTAGTTTTGTCTAGCGTTTGAAAAATATTGACATTATAGAGATTTTTAATTTCTAAGGTCGGCTCTATATCTATTTTTTCTTTCTTAAACTCATAAAAGGGTGTAACGCCATCTTGCATATACTTGATGTTGCCAAGTTTGTCTCTTTGGGGGACTTTTTCATTTTCATAGATAATTTCGCCCTTAGCATTACGCCTAGCATTGCCCTCTTTGTCTTTAAGGGGGATTAAATTGCGCTTCTTTGTCTCTTGCTTTAATATAACGCATTTCATAATCTCTAATATAAGCGATACTTGCCTTATCATAAATGCCCTCCTTATTATTTTTGCTCTTAGTGTTGTTTTTAAACCACCCAAGCAGAAATCCCAAATATCTTTAGTGTTTGGGATGAATGCTTTAGTTCCGCTAGGAATAAAAACCTTAAGTGAAACTAACCTTGATTTTCTATATACGCCTTGATCGTTTCAGGATTAGCTTGACCGATAGAGCAAACAAAAAATCCATCAGTCCAAAAAGTTTTTTCTTTCCAAAAATGTTTTTGCAATAAGGGGATAAATCTCTTATCACGCCAAACTCTATAAGTAGTGATTTGTTTGATTCTAGAAATAATGGAACTAATGGACATTCTAGGAATATATTGAACCATTAAGTGCAAATGATCTATATCGCTTTCCATCGCAATGATGATGAAACTGCTTTGGGTGGCTATCTCATCTATAACAGACTTAATAAAATCATTCAAATCCCCTTGCAACAACTTTTTTCTGTATTTACACACTAAAATCAAATGGGCTTTTAGATTATGCTTGCTTCGGTTGGTTGAAATATACCCTCTTAATGGATAATGTTTTTTCTCATTAGTTTAGCCTTATTCATTATTTATAAAAACATTGTATAATAATATAAGATAAAGATAAGGAGTTATTTTTGCTTAACGCTATCAAGTTTAGAATTTATCCTAACGCTCAACAAAAAGAATTGATTTCTAAACATTTTGGCTGTTCTAGAGTCGTGTATAACTACTTTTTAGATTACCGACAAAAGCAATACGCAAAAGGCATTAAAGAAACTTACTTCACCATGCAAAAAGTCTTAACCCAAATCAAGCGGCAAGAAAAATACCATTATCTCAATGAATGCAATTCTCAAAGCTTGCAAATGGCGTTAAGACAGCTGGTGAGTGCTTATGATAATTTCTTTAGCAAAAGAGCGAGATACCCTAAATTCAAATCTAAAAAAAACGCTAAACAATCTTTTGCAATCCCCCAAAACATAGAAATCAAAACAGAGACTCAAACCATCGCTCTCCCTAAATTCAAAGAGGGTATTAAGGCTAAATTACACAGAGAATTGCCTAAAGATAGTGTTATCAAACAGGCTTTTATTTCTTGCATAGCCGATCAATATTTTTGTTCTCTATCCTATGAAACCAAAGAGCCTATCCCTAAACCTACCATTATTAAAAAAGCGGTAGGTTTAGACATGGGCTTAAGAACGCTCATTGTTACAAGCGATAAAATAGAATACCCACACATTCGCTTTTATCAAAAATTAGAAAAGAAACTCACTAAAGCGCAAAGGAGGTTAAGTAAAAAAGTAAAAGGTTCCAACAACAGGAAAAAACAAGCTAAAAAGGTGGCTAGATTGCATTTAGCTTGTTCAAACACTAGAGATGACTACTTGCATAAAATCAGTAATGAGATAACCAATCAATACGATTTGATAGGGGTAGAAAATTTGAATGTTAAGGGGCTTATGAGAACTTATCATTCTAAAAGCCTTGCTAATGCGAGTTGGGGGAAATTTCTTGCTATGTTAGAGTATAAAGCCCAAAGAAAAGGGAAAACCCTATTAGGCATAGACAGATTTTTCCCTAGCTCTCAATTATGTTCTTATTGTGGGTTCAATACAGGCAAAAAACATGAAAGCATCACTAAATTCACTTGTCCTCATTGCAATATCGCACACCACAGAGATTACAATGCGAGCGTCAATATCAGAAACTACGCTTTAGGCATGCTAAATGAGAGGCATAAAGTAAAGATAGATAAAAGTAGGGTAGGGATTATCCGAACTGATTACGCTCATTACACTGATGAGCGCATCAAAGCTTAGTGGAGCTTCCTCTAACGGGGTTAGTTCTAAATATGGCAACATATTAGATCTAGCTAGTTATGGAGCTACGAAGCAAGAAAAAGCCCAATCGCTTTAGCGGTTGGGTAATTCACTATGCTCCACTTCTTTAGGGTTTGCCCCAAGTTTTAAGGCATCATCTAAACCTACCCACACATTACTCTCATAGCCATTTTCATGTTGCTTGGCATCTAAAATAAGAGCGTTTAAGCCATTATAAGCATTACCCACATTGCCATTATAAGCTCTATTATTGGCTTTAAACTCTAGTCCTGCATTAAGACTTTGTGCAATTTCACTCGCTAAAAATTGAGCAAAAATTTCTTTTTGCTCTTTAATATCCATTTCATTCCACGCTTTCATTTTGAATCTTCCTCTCTACTATTATTGGTATTTTCTAATGAATTTTCTAGCTCCATTTTCACTTCTTGTTCGCTTTTAGGCTCTACTCCCATTTGCATAAACTCTAACATTTGCTCCTCACTCATAGGGTAATTTCCCTCTGTAAGTTCTAAAAAATCTTGTGTCATTTTGTCTGTCCTTGTTGTTTAAAAAAATCTTTATTAGAATGCCATTAAGATTGCAAAAAATCAAGGTCTTGACTTACTTACTATTTCAAAATGTGTGCGTATACATATGCCACTTTTTAAGCTAAAATTAAGCAAAAAACCCAAATGTATACGCACACATTTTTAAGGCTCAAACTCTACAACCCCCTAAAATGCGTAACTTAATCTAAAAGTAAATGAAAAGTAAATAAGCCTAAAATTTAATGAAAAAAAGTTAAAATTTAAGCTAATCTTAAGCTAAAATGATAGTTTTTTACTATTTTAAAAAGTTTTTTAAGAAATTTTCTAACCACATCTATAAATTTCACATAAAAATCTTAGACAACCTAAATACTCATTTGTATTTTACTGATTTTGCAATTTTTATTTGGCGGTATAGAAGGTGCAAGTAAATAAAAAAGGGGGTGCTAGTTATCGCATAACAACACCAAACTAAAAAACCCACTTAAAATGCTTTAAATTTAATTAATAACTTAATTTCTTAATAGTTTTAATGATATAAGCTAAATAAGTATAAATTCTTTTAATATCATAATATTAAATTAAAGATTAAATACTCATCAAATAGAAATAATTTTATTATTCCTTACTAAATTTAATTGATAATTACATCTACTATAGAAAATCTTAATAATTAAAATCTTTAAAATTAATTCAAAATCTATATAATTATGCTATACTTATAAATAACTAAATTAAGGAAAATAGCATGACCATTTGTATTGCTAATGAAAAAGGGGGAAGTGGTAAAAGCACGCTTTGTTTAAATTTAGCGGTGCAATTACTCAAAGACAATAAAGAAGTGGTTGTTTTAGATACAGATAGCCAAAAATCTATGGAAGTTTTTACTGAAATTCGCACTCAAAAAGAACATAAAACTTTTAGCTTATTTAATCGTAGTAGTGGCTTTAGCGATACTTTAAAACAAATGGTATCTAAGTATGAAAACATTCTCATTGATACTAAGGGGGAATATAGCAAAGAAACTCAAAAAGCTATGCTTTTAAGCGATATTGTTCTAGTGCCTACAACTCCTAGTCAATTAGACACTGAAGTCTTAGCTAATATGCTAGAAAGAATTGAGCAACTCCAAGAGCTTAATGAAAATCTAAGAGCCTTAATTGTCACCAATAGAATGCCTACTATCCCTACGCTTAAAGAAAGACAAGCCTTAATAGAGTTTATTAAAGAAAATAACCCTAGCGATAGGATTACACTTTTAGAAAGCTCTTTGAGTGAGTGCATTGTTTATAAGCGCAGTGTAAGCGAAGGCTTAGGGGTCATAGAATACAGCGATAAAAAGGCTATCAATGAGTGGGTTAATTTTCACAACGAATTAAAAAGCCATTTAGAAAAAGAGAAAAAACATGCGTTTTAGAAGAGTTAAAAAGCACAAAAATAAACACAACAAGGAGCATACAAATATGGATTTGCAACAAATTGATGATTTAGAAAAAAAGCTTGAAGAGAGTTTGAATAAAGAAGAACAAGTCAGTGAGTTAGAAAATCATTTAGAACAAGAGCCTAGCACAAAAGAAGTAAAAACCCCTAAAAAAAGGGGGCGTAAAAAATCTATTTTAGATGAAGATAAGAAAAAGAGCTTTAATATCTCTTTTAGTCCTTCTATCATAAAAGAACTTGATGAATTTTTGTTAGAATTTGGCTCGTTTAAAGAGACACGAAGCACTTTTATTGAAGAAGCGCTTATTAGGCATTTAAAACATAGAAAAAACACCCAGGAGCAAAAACTCTTAAAACAAATTGAAAAGCTACAAAACAAAGAAAGGGATAACAATGAAAATAATAAGTTTGAATAAATTTTTTACTAGCAAAGTTATTTACAAAGACACACCTCTAAAACTCCAAGACAAACTAGAACAAGACATTAGCCAAGCTAGTTTAGAAAAGAAGTTAATTCTGGCTAATATCTTAGCCAATATGGTATTTGCTAAGATAGACAATGAAAATGCCCCTAAAATTCTTATTTCACGCTTTATGTGTAAGTTTAATCCTATTGATTATGAAAACACTATTCCTAGTGATTTTAAACCTATTAATGAAGAAAGAATATGAAGACGACTTAGAATGGCTAAATGAAGAAAAAGAAGATAGGCTCTTTAATTACTATCTATTTTTAAATGGTATTAAAGAAAGTGATGTAGAAGAAGTGTTTGATGAAAGTGTAGAAATCTATGATGAGTGCTTAATAGAAATCGCTCAAAATGTCCTTAAAGATAAATTTTCTTATGACATTGACTTATTGCAAGTTTTAGTAAAAGGTTATGCTAAAGAGATTAGAGAATTTTTGAGTTATAAACCTACAAAAGAAATCAAAGACTTTAAAGACAAAGACACCGCACTTTATATCAGCTTAGGAAAAGACTATGACAAAGAAAAAGAGTCATTTTCTAAAAAATTGCAACAATGTTTTAAAGAGATTTTAGAGAGTGGGCGTATTAACTAAACCTTGTTGGGTTTAAAAAATAGATAGGTTTTTAATGGTTTTAGAAAAACTATTAAGTGCTATATAATTAACATGACACTATAAAAACAACCAAAAACTATTCAATACACACTTAATGATATTATTTACCGTCTACGCTTAGATGTGTGGGTGTTTTCATTAGAATTATCTAAACTATTATAAACATTAGCCGTTCTTGCAAGGTATTAAGGGAATGAGATTGTTTTTCAAGTTTTTTATGAATGAGATGAGCCATAATGCTTAATTCTAGAGCTGTTTCTTCTAAGTCCATAATCTTATTAACTAGAATATCATCATTTTTATCTACTAAATAATCGCTCACTAATTTATCAGGGTCTTTGCTAAAATCTTTTAAACGCTTTGCTAAGTCTAAGTTAAAGTGTTCTTCATAATGCTTGGCTAAAAAATGCAAATCAAACAAATCTCTTGCTTTAGTTCTTATATGCTCCCCATCAAAACAAGCACAGAGTTTATTGTCAATAATACGCTCCACTTTGGCAATTTTCATTCCCTCAATGACATTGACTTCGCTCTCTTTTGGTGCGTCTCTATAGGAGACTTCTAACTTTAAGGTTTGTTCTTCTTTATTGTCCTTAGTAGCATAACGCACCATATAACGCCCCACACTATCCGTATCTTTTTTAATGTGAATGTCATTCAAAATAATGCCGCTAGGAATAGCACTTTTTACCTTGCTTAAAAGATTGATTTTTTTATGACAATCAAAGTCTAAATCCTCTGAAAAACGATTTAAGCCATAGCCTAGATACAAAGCCGTTCCACCCTTTAACACCATAGGGGTGTTGGCTAAATTTTTAACAATGGCTCTCATCAATCTTTCATGATAGATTTCTTGTTCGCTTAAAATCACTCGGCAATGGGGTTTCTTGCTATCCATTTATCTAAATTCTCTCTTTCTTGCTTGTTTAATTTGGGTTTCATCACTTCTATGAGTGCATACACGCTTTTCTTATCTTCAATGCTAGGAAACCATTCATCTAGCATAACTCTACCTAGCGAACCTGTTTTTAATACTGCCATATAGAGATAATCCACACAAGCTCTTGGATGCTCTGCAATATAAGTGGGAGAATTTTCTGGATAATAGCCCATTTTATTTAATCTTTCTGTGCCATCTATAATGCCTAAATCACCTAATAAATGATTAGTATTTCTTTCTTGGTCTTTGCCATAAATGTAATAGCATAAATCAATAGCATTAGGCATTAAAGCCCTTGAGCTATGCCAATCTCCTGTGCCTTGTGGGGAGTGGATATTTAAAGCTACAATAGAACTAACATAGACTTCTTTAGAAGTAGGCGGAATATAAAGCATGCTAAACTCCTTAATTCAATTTAACTAGGTTCTAGTTTAGCAAAATTTTACTTACTACTTCTTACTATACTCATTGATAAAATCCCCACACACTTTCATGTTGCTTTTGTAATCTTTAGGGAGCTTGACATGATGCTTTTTAGCCAAGCTTTCAGCAAAGCTAATTTGTTTGGGTGTGGCAGGTCTAGTTTCATTGTTATTAGAGCTACTAGTCTTTTTATTGTTTTTCTTAAAGAACTCATGCTCTTTAATGTACCGGTCTAAAAACGCCTTAGCCACTCTGTTGTCTTCTTTGTAGTTTTTAAACTCTTCGCTTAATTCTAATTGTAAATCTCTTAAAATATTTTCTATATAAGTGATTTGCCCCTCACTACTAGGCTTTATCTCATCATCATTTCTTTCTAGTTTTTCAATTTTGGGACATTTAGTGGCTAAATTTTGTAAAAAATCTAAGTAGGAGCTTTTATTTTCTACAATCTCATCTAGCACTTCTTCCATTTGCTTGGTGTAGGTCAAATCAATAATAAATTGATAAGCATTTTCAAACACTTCTACTACTCTTTTGCCTTTATGCGTGGGCGTAATGGTGTGTTTTTTATCTTGGCTAATGCTGATGTATTCTCTTTTTAAAAGCGTAGGCAAATAGGTAGCATAAGTGCTAGGTCTTCCTATGCCTTTATTTTCTAAAAGCTTTACAAAACCTGCCTCTTTATAAGGGCTTGGGGCATTTCTTTTAATGGTGGCTAAATCTAGGGCTTTTAGGTTTAACATATCATCAATTTTTAGATTAAATTGTGCGTTTTGGTCTTTTTCTTTATCATCTTTGTCATCATTACTTTCATCGCTCTCTAATTCTTTTTTAGAAAACATTGCTAAAAACCCAGCGCTTTTTAAACTCTTAACGCTACACTTAAAATACTCATTTTTGATTTTAAAGAGCAAGTCTTGTTTGTCATAAATAGCATTCTTGCCTTGACTTTCAATAGTTCTTTCAAAAATAAGTTGATAGAGTTTTAAAGCGTCTTGATTAGTAATGCCAGCATTATAGACCACACTTTCTAAGTTTTCATAAGTATGAGGGTGCGTAATCCTAATCGCCTCGTGTGCTTCTGCTTGGCTTTGCTTACCAGCTTTATATTCTCTTTTTAGATACACTTCTTTATAAATGGGTGTGTAAAAGCTCTCTGCCTCATTTAAAAACTCCACACTCAAACTTTCAGCGTCCGTTCTAATGTAAGTAATAAGCCCAGCCTCAAAAAGATTTTGAGCTAGTGATTGCACTTCGCTAATACTTAAACCAAGCATAGAACTTGCTTTTTCTAAAAGCGTAGAAGTGATAAAGGGCTTTTTAGGTTTAGTCTCTACAACAGAGTTTTTTAAATCCTTTAAAAGACAAGCTTTATTATCCTTTAAGCTCTCAAAGAGTTTTAAAGCCTCTTCTTTATCATTGAATTTAATCTCTTCGCCCTTTTCATCACAATGCTTGATAGTTACTTCTCTGTTAGCACTATCGTTAATCTTAGCTTGAATTTGATAGCTTACTTTCTCATTTTCAGGTAAAGCCTTAAATTTTTCAATCTCTCTGTCTCTATCTACAATAAGTTTTAAACAAGGGGTTTGCACTCGCCCAGCACTACTACCTTTCATTTGTCCTAAAGCCTTACCTAAATAAGGGGAGAGCGTAAAACCTAATAGCATATCAGCCACACGCCTTGCTAAAGCGCTTTGATACATTTGCTTATTAGTGTTTTCAAATAAAGAAGCGTTTTGTAAGCCCTTGTTAATCCCACTTGGCGTGATTTCAAAAAACTCCGCCCTATAAATAGAACTTGCTATCTTCTTAATCTTTTCATAAAAATGATAGCCTATGGCATACCCCTCTCTATCAGGGTCAGTAGCGATATAAACCTTTTTGTTTTTACACGCCTCTATCATCTCAAAAATACGCTTTTTCTTTTGAGGGTCATATTCAAAAGTCGGCTTAAAGTTATTATTTTCATCATAGCTTTTTAGTTGCATAAAATGCCCTATGGTAGCATAAACTTTAACTCCTGTGATTTCTTTAATCTTAGCCACTTTATTAGGGCTTTCAATAATGATGACGCTGTTATTCATTTGATTGCTCCTTTAAAATGGGATTTTATTAGGATTTATCGTTTCTTCCAACTCAAGCACAGAAAGATAAACTAAACTTCTTAGGGCATTAAAATCTTCGCATTTAACATCACCGCAAAAAATAGGCATTTTAGGTATTACTTTGGATTTAAAAATCCCATTAAAAAAATCTCTAACTAAAAAGTTTAAAAGTTCTTCTGTGTAGCCAATCATTTCGCCATCAAATTTGGTTTTTTTGGTTAATTCAAACATCATTTTTACGATTTCAACCCATGCTTTAAACATAATCTCAAATTGCTCTTTAAACAAATCTTCATTATCAATAATCAACATTTTAAAAAGCTCGTTTGAATGTTGTTGTAAATCTTTCTTTAAAACTTCGCTTTCTTTTTCCAATTTCTTAATTAACTCTATTTTTTCGTTAGCCTATTTGCTACACTTTATTTCTGTATTGCTCATTGTTATTACTCCTTAAATTTTGATTTTCTATAACTCTCTGTAAGATGTGGTAGCAATTCCCCCTTAATATCCATAATGATAGGTTTATTCGCCACTTCAAGAATACTAGGAATTTTAATATTACAATTACAGCGTTGTAATTTCTCTTTTAATCTCTTATTCTCATCTTTTAATTTAAGGTATTGTCTTAATCCATAGACATACCAAAGAATTAGCAAGATTAACGCTAAAAACCCCATTAAAACATCGTAATTCATTACTTAACTCCTTTCTTTTGTAGATTTTGTTTCTGTAAGAGTTCTTTTAGCATTTGGTTGTTTTCTTTTAAGAGTTAATAAGTGGCGTAAGGCGTAAATCACGCCACTTAATGCCATTTAAAAAGCTGAAGAGCTTGTTAGATTTTTTGCTGGACTGGTTTTTCATCTTCTACCCCTTGACTTAATGATTTCTACTTCTTCGTTCTCGTAGTAATCAACATTATTAGTGGTTGCAACTTCCTTAGAATAGATAATTTCAGCTCCTTTTTCTATTTCTTTTTCAATCACTTGTTCTGTAGCTGGCTCTATTTCATCATGGCTCTTTGTATTCCCCTTAACCCCTTGCTCTTCCCTCTCATTTTCTAAACTCGCTCTTTTTTCAGCCTCCAAATTCTTTAAGACTTCTTTAGATTTAGGGTTGAACACAGGCTTATAATCTCTGTCTTTGCTCATTTTAGCTAAATCATCTATTAGAGTTTTATGATCCCATTTTAAAGCTTGCAAGTATTCTAGTCGTGGGTAAGGAGGTTTTTGCTCCACTAATCTTGTGTATTTAGCGATATTTTCTTTAGTGGTTTCAATGGAGTTTTCTAATTCCTTGATTTTTTCAGGGAGTTTAGTGATAGCGTTATCCAATCTTTTTAAAAACCCATCAAATTTAATCTCGCCGCAGAAATTATAAGAGCTAAACATGTTGGCAGTATCGTTTTTATAAACCATATTGCTAGGGCTATAGGCAATATTTGGATTGTCTTTAGGGTTTAAACTAAACTCCACTTGATACTTAGTTTTATAAGCATTCACCACAAAGCCCTTGTATTCTAAAAGCTTACAATCTCTTTCCTCATTGAAAAACAACTCGTTCAAATTGCTTGCAAATTGCTTTTTAATAGCCTCTAGCTTTTCTTTATTTTGTTCGGCTATTTGCTTGTTTTGTTCTTTGAGTTTTTTGTGCGTTAATTCTTCACTCATAGAGGCGTTTTCTTTTAAAGGCTCTACTTCTTTAACTTTGATAAGCTCATAATCCTTACTCTCTTCATTTTTCAAATCATAGAGCTTGATCTCTGTATGAGTGGGGATCATTACAGAGCTTTGAAGCGTTTCTAAATCTTTCAATTCCTGTTTGAGATAATCTAATTGAGAAGCGTTGTTCTTTAAGCTTTCTTCATTGAAGTAATGCTCTTTATTGAAAGCTTTGTATTTTGATTCTTCGCTTTTAATCTTTGCTCTCAATTTGACTTCTTCAATAATCAAGGGATTGCCTGTCGCTTCTGCTTTCATCTCGCTCGCATTAGAACTCCCCATATTAAAGTCTTCTAATTCATTCAAGCCTAATTTGTGCGCGTTTCTAAATTGCTCTATGCCTTTAGATTTAGTCTCTATGATTTGCCACATACGGCTATCATAAGTTTTTTCAGTGGCGTAGCGATAGATTTTCATTCTAAAATTTTCAGGATCGTTTTGGTGCAAAATATTGCCTTGTCTTATCCCACGCCCTTCCATTTGCAACAATTCATCAGGTCTCCATGGGCAATCTAATTCATGCATAGCCACTAATCTTTCTTGCACATTAGTGCCTACGCCCATTTTAGCGGGACTGCCTAATAAAACCCTGACTCCGCCACGATTAACCTTTTTAAACAAATCCTGTTTTTGCTCTTCGGTTTTAGCGTCATGGATGAAAGCGATTTCATTTTGTGGGATACCCATTTGGACTAAATGCCTTAAAACATCGCTATAAACATCAAACGAACAGCCTTTAGCTAGCTCTTCATCTAAATTGACGCTTTTAGCCTTTTTCTCTTTGAGTTCGTTCTCTAATTCTTTCTTGCTAGGAGCGATAAGATTGCCATTTTCATCATAACTAGACAAGCTCTCTAAAAGTTCTTGAGCTTCATCTAGGGGATTTTTATTTTCTATCTCATGAGCGTTATCTAGCGCTTCTAAACTCACTTTTTGGCTATGGGTTTTGGGTGTGGATAGCCCTATGAAACCAAGTTGTGTGCCTTTAGTGGCATTAGTTTCTAAATAATTCTCATAGATATTTTTTGCCATAGCATAGCTTTTAGAAAATTCTTTTTCTACTTTAGCGTTAGGGTCAATCAAGCGGTAATCCAAAGCCACTTTTCTAGCGTCTGTGGTGCAAGAAAGGATATTGTCTTGCCCTTTTTTGCTTTTCTTGCCTTCGCATTTTTGCATCCTATCAATGATAGAGCCTTCATTATATTTTCCATTTTCTAAAGCCACTCCAATGAATTGAGCCACTTCTTCGCTTCTTTTCACCACCACATTAATAGGCTTATCCCCATACACTTTAGGCACAAAGTGGGGGTTATGCTTTAAAATATCATCATTGGAGACAATATCCGCAAAGGCTCTATACATGGCGCTTAAGCCCTGCACATCGCTAAATTTAGAAAAGCGATTGACCATTTTATAGCTTTGAGCGCTAGTGTCTAATTCAAAATCATTCACCACTTCCCCATAAGTTTTAGCCCAATCATCAAAAAATTCTAAACCTCTTTCTTTGAGCGCATCAGGGGTTAAATAGCGTTGCAAGTGATACATTTCACTTAAGGAATTAGCTATAGGCGTGCCGGTTAAAAACATGATTTTCTTATCGTTTTGATGCAAATAGCGGGTTTTGAGATACAGATCTCTAGCGCGATTAGAGCCTTGTTGGTTACCAAGCCCTGCAATTTTTTCCATAGAAGTTTCAAAGGCTAGATTTTTGAATAAATGGGCTTCATCCACAATTAAATTGTCAATCCCCATTTGACTAATATCAATATGGGAGCCTTGTTTTTCTAAAATTGCATCGTATTTAGCACGGATTTTATCCAGTTTGTTTTTAAAGGCTCTTTCATTGGGTTTTTTAGTTTCTCTAGGGTTATTTTTATAGGCTAATTCTTGCCTTTCAAAGTTTTTTTCAGCATTCACTAGCTCCTCTTCTTTCAATCCTTCTATGATTCCTCTAGGGTTAGACAATAATTCCAAATGGGTGTGCGCGATAATCACAGCGTCGTAATTGTTGTTAGCGATTTGATTAAATAAAAGCTCTCTTTCTTTTTCAGTGGTGTCCTTGCTATCAACAACCAACACGTTAGCGTTAGGGTAAGCCTTATAAAATTCATCGCCCCATTGTTTGGTCAAATGGTTAGGCACGGCAATGAGGGTTTTATTCACTAATCCCATGCGTTTTTGTTCCATGCAACTGGCTATAGCGCACAAAGTTTTGCCCGCTCCAACCTGATGGTCTAAACACACCGATCTGTCTTGGATCGTTCTAAAAATAGCGTTCTTTTGGTGGGGTCTCAATTTGATATTATGATTAAAGCCCTCTAGTTCTAATTGCGAGCCATCATAAGTTTTTAAAACCAGGTTATTGAAAGTGTCATTATAGATTTGCTCTAAATGGGTTCTTCTTGCATAATCCTTATAAATCCAGTCTTTAAAGGCTTCTTTCAATTCTTCTGCTTTTTGTCTGGCGAGATTGCTTTGCTCTTCATCAGTGATAAAGATTTCTTTTTTAGGGTCATTAGGATCAACTTGGGCGTATTTAACGCTCAAATCCTTATTGTTTAAAACCCTATTTAAAAGACTTTCAAAAGGCGCTTTATAAGAATGCGGCTTGTCTTTATGCCTGATGCCATAAAGCTCATTCAATTCATCGCTTCTAATAGAAACTTCATAAGCGCCGTTTAAGTGTTCTACTTTGATATTTTCTTTGAGATTGCCTAGTTGGTAATCCGTCATTTTATCGCCGTATTGCTTTTCATAATGGTTAGCGCTCAACTCTATTAAAAACTCTTCTAAATACTGGGTGGGTATCCAAGGGCTGTTGATATTAGCCATGATTTCAGTGGCTTTCAAATCTTTAGGGATAATCAGCTCCAAATCTTTCACATTAGCCTCTAATCCCTCCACGCCTTGATTGATGGCTTCTTTAACTTCTTTGAGTTTTCTTTTCACATTGCCGCTCAAATAATCGTTCGCTAGGATATAGTCGCCATTATCCTTGTGGTCTTTATAAATAAGTTTTTGCTCTAAAAGTTCTTTAATCGTGGTTTTTAAGCTTTGGGTTGCGAAATGATCTCTAATGAAATGCAAATCCAAACCCCCTTTTTGATTGATGCTTGCGATTAATGCCTCTTTAGCATTAGTGATGATGAGTTCTTTTTTAGGGTTTAAAGTCCTTTCAAAAAAGATTTGAGCTTTTTTGGCTTGGGCTTGCCTTGGCTCTATGTTTTGCATTTTAGCACTTCTAGGGGTGATTTCTTTTTCAAAGTCTTTTTCTAATCCTAAGACTTTAGCGCCATACAAATCTTGTTTGATGTCCTTACGATTTTTATTCTCATTGAGATAGCCAAATTTCTTGACAAATTCATCATAAACAAGATTGAGCCTAACTCTTTTACTTTCTAGCTCCAAATCAGAGCTTAAGGGGCTTAATTCCGCGCTCGTTAAATCATTCAAAGCGTCTTTAATTTTAAAATAGGCTTTTAGTCGTGAATCTTGGACTTTAGAGTTGATTTTAGTGGGTTTTAAAAAGATGCCCATTTCATTATTTTGTTCTAGTTGGAAATAAAGATTATCCCACTTGACTAATTCCCCCCTTTCTAAATTTTTGATAAGCTTTTGAACTTCTTGATAGCGTTCGTTATTTGTATCAATAATGAGAGCGTCTGTTTTAAGGGTAGTCTTATGGTATTGATAGACATCTTTAGGCAATTTTTCTATCGCTTGATTAAGAGCTTGGGATAAATCTAAGCTTTTATCCTCTAAAGCTTGCAACTCGTATTTGTAAATTTGTTCGCCATTTATTTCAAAGCTATAGCGGGTTTTTTCCAAACTCAAATGCCCTAGAATGTTTTCAGGGTGGTGGGTAAAGTATTCATTTAAGGTTTGTTCGTTGAGATTGATATTATTCTCGCCAACTTTATCAATGAAGCCTTTGATGATCTTATAGTCTTGTTCTCTGTAGCCAAAGTTAGCGGTGTCTATTTTTTCATACCAGCGTTGCAATTTTTCTTGTTTGAAACCAAAATGGCTTGCAATCGCATTGACAATCTTAAGTTGGTCGCTAGGGATAAAACTATCAAAGCGGTTGTTTTGTAAGGCAAAAAGGGTGTCATTATCCAAGCTATCAATGATCTTGTCATAATAAGGCATGGCTTTAGTGAAACTTTGATTGGTTGCTTTTTCAACGCCTTTTTTAAAAAACACAATGTCGCTAGTTACTTCTGCTCCTGTGCCTTTAAACACGCTATTAGGCAATCTTATCGCTCCTAAAAAAGTGGCGTTTTTTGCGATGTGTTCCCTCATTTTAGGGTTTTTACTATCCATAAACCAAGAACTCACCACAAACGCTCCTATGCCATCATCTTTCAATTCCTTAATCGCTTTCCCTAAAAAGTAATTATGAACGCTCTCGTTACTCAATTCTTTGTCATTGGAGCTATAGATTTTATGACTGCCATAAGGAGGATTGCCCACAAACGCATCGTATTCTTGATAGAATTGGTGGTTTTCTAAAGCGGTGTTTTGGATGACTTGATTAGGGTAAAGGAATTTAGAAATATTAGCGCTAATAGGATCTAATTCTGTTCCCATAAAGCGGTAATTCTTATCGCTTGGCGCATGAGCGATGAATTTGCCTGTGCCTAAACTGGGTTCAAAGATTTCTTTTTGATGGTTGTCGTTATTAAACCCTAATTGATCTAAAGCCTGATAAATGCTATCAATAACTAATTTAGGGGTGTAGTAAGCGTCTCTTGCGCTTGAATAAGCTCTTCTGAATTCATCTTTAGTGAGTAAGGCGTTTAATTCCTTGTATTCATTAGGTTGGCTATTTGGTTTAAAGTAGCTCTCAAGTCCGCCCCAGCCACTAAATTGTGCTAAAACTTCTTGTTCTTCTTTAGTAGCGTAGTAGCGTAAGTCTTTATCAATATTTTGTAAGGCTTTTTCTCTAGTTTGCAATTCTTTTAAAAGCTCAATAGCCTTGATATTGGCTTTATAGCGACTGACTTTTCCCCTAATCAAAATTTCTTCGCTAGGTTTAAAATCAATCTTAGGATTAAGGGGAATTGATTGTGTGGTTTGTTCTTTTTCTGTGTTTTCTTGGTTTTGTTCTTTTTCTGTGTTTTCTTGAGTGTCTTGCTCTGGTGCGGTTTGTTCTTGCGCGTTATTCAACTCTACGCTATTGTCTGTTATTTCGCTCTCTTGTGTTGGATTTAATTCTACATCATTATTAGAGATAGCGTTTTTATCAATAGCTTGACTATCTGGCGCGTTGGATGCGTTTAAGGCTTCATTCGCTGTTTCAATGGATTTTTTAATGCGATTTTCTAAAATCTCTAATACTTTTTTAGGGCTGATTTTTAATTGGAATTTGTCATAAAAGATTTTAGTCGTAGGGTCTTTAAGGAGCTGTATCCCTACAATGCTATCTTTTAAAGGCTCGTTGTTTTGAATGGCTTCTAAGAGCCTAGATCTAAAGTCAGGCTCACTCGCTATGGTGTTGTTTCTAATAGCGTTAAGCAGGCTTTCTAAATGGTCTAAATTTGATAAAAGTCTTGTATGCTCATTCCTGCTTGTTTCAACACTTCCCAATCCTCTTTCCACGCTTTGGAACTGCGAATGTCCCCGCTCTCTAGTAGATAGTGATACTGATTGATTTGAGCCTCTTTGAGTAACTCCATGTCTGTCAAACCTTGCGCCCTCTTGATTTGAGCCTCCATGCTGTCTAGGACTTCTAGCTCCATCTTGGTTTGTTTCTCTATCACTTGCTGTATGGGCATTAGAACTTTGTCTTCCATTGATTTCATCGTTTGTGGGAAATAATGCGCCCATCTCTCTAGGATTAGATAAGCGTAATAATCCAAGTTCTGATGGTCTGTCATCTGTCCCATTATATACCACATGCTCGGACTGACTTGATGGACTAGATTGGGATTGCGATAAGGGTGATACTCCTCTCGTATCTTGGGATAAATCCCCTGTTTCTCTGCCTCTAACATCATTTTGATGTCCGCTTGTTTCTTCTCTTTGGCTAGTCTTTGTTGTTCTTGTTGATACTCTATCACCTCCACTAGATACATGTTCATATACTCTATCTCGCTCTCTATGGGATTTTTCTGAAACTGCCTGTTGGTCGCTAGATCTATAAACTCCTCTTGTTCCTCCCTGCTCTCTAGGCTCAAT
>JBLDXK010000014.1:0-4256 GCA_047430845.1 Helicobacter pylori
AGTTGTTTGTCTCTTTTCAAAGGGATGAGCTTTTCAAAATCGTCATTCCTTTGGTTGATCCAATCGCCTTTGTCATTGGGGACAATTTCCTTAAAAGGCACCGATTCCAGATTTTCAAAACCCGCAAGCAAGTTGAGTTTGGCTTCTCTTTTCAAATAGTCTTCCACCTCATAGTAAAAAATCGTATTATTGGGAACGCTACTATCTTTCACAAAAAAGACGATCGCTATCGTCGCCCTTGATCCGCTATCAAAGATTTTCCCTCCTTCTTTTTTAAGAGTCTCCCCTGAAGTCCTTGCGTTCCCCCTCAAATTCAGCACATAAAGGCGCGAAAAATCTTTGGCCACGCATTTTCTGAACCCGTCCGCGCTTTTAGAGTCAATAAAACTCCCGTTCACCACAAAGCCTAGCACCCCTTTATCTTTTAAAAGATCGCTCGCCATGCGTATGCTTTGAATGAGCGTGTCTCGTGTGGTTTTCCCATTTTTGGCGGTGGAATTTTTGCCGTATTTTTCATAAACCCTTTTTTCAAGCTTAGGGTGGGTTAGGTTTTGGTTGTTGTCGTTTTCGCTCTTTGATCCGGCTGAATAAGGCGGGTTGCCGATGATGACTCTAATGTTTTGTTTTTCCATAGTGGTTTTGATTTCTTGGTTTTCTTTCAAATCCTCAAAGCCAGGGATTACCCCCTTATCGTTTTTCTCTTCTAAATAATCCAAGCTGTCCGTGAGCGCGATATTTTTGAAATTTTCTAACGAGCGGTCCCTATTTTGCGCGGCTTGGGTGATATTGATTAAAGCGATGTAATAAGATAAAAGCACGATGTCAAAAGCGAACAAATTTTTTTGAAACTTCTCTTTTAAGGCTTCATCGCTAATGAGCGCGTTTTCTTTAGAAAGCAAACGAGCGATAAAACTCCCGGTGCCGGTGAAGGGATCAAAAATCGTGATGTTTTGATCGTTAAAATCCGTGTTGAAATGCTTTTTCAAAATGCCGTTAGTGGCTCTTAAAATGAAATCCACCACCTCTATAGGCGTATAAACGATCCCTAGTTTTTCGCTTTGCTTTCTAAAGGCTTCTTTAAAGAAAGTGTTGTAGAGGTTTTTGATGAGTTCTTGCTGGCTTTTTTGGCTTTTGGCGTGCGCCGCTTCGGTTTTCACGCTTTCATAGAGGTTTTTAAGATCTTTAGTTTCCCCTTCTAATCCCAGAGTGGAAAGTTTTAAAACCATTTTATCCAAGGCTTTTGCGATAGGGTTTTTAATATTGTCCCCAAAAGCGCATCAAAAATGGGCTTAGTGATGACGTGAGAAGTGATCATATCCAAGGCTTCATCTTCTTTGATGTTTGCATGGATATTGCCTCTTAAGGAATCCAAAAAGCCGTGGAAAAATTCAGGGTTTTTTTCAAAAATAATTTTTAGGCGGTTGTTCAAGGTCCTTGCGATGTTGCCCGTTTTTTTGGTGAAATTTTCCCAATAATTCCTGTCCCCTAATTTAGTGGGCATGACGTTATACACAGCGTCCGCTAGATCTTGCAACAAGATAGCGTCAAAAAGGGTTTTTTCATCGTCTTGCTTTTTGCCATCATCGCTCCCAAAGATTTTGATTTTTTCTTTAAAAGTGGCTTCATCAACCAGGCTTGGGTCATGGCTTCTTAAGGCTTTTAGCACTTTCCAAATGTTTTTGAAGTTGGTGTTATTGACGGCTTCATCTAAGTTTTTAATTTCACTCTCTTCTAAAGCGATAGGCAAAATGATATAGCCTCTTTTCTTGTTTTTGGCTTTTCGCATCACCCTACCCACCGCTTGGATAATATCCACCATAGCGCTTTTGCCATCAAAAAAGACAATGCTATCTAACGCCGGGACATCCACCCCTTCGCTCAAACACCTGGCGTTACTTAAAACCTTGCAAGTGTTGGGTTTGAATGTGTTCAAGTTTTCTAATTTCTCAAGCCTCTCCTTACAATTCATGGTGCCATCAATGTGATCGATACTGATTTGTAGGTTTTTAAAACTCTTTTTCTTCAACTCTTCATCATAGCATTCCATGATCGTTTCAAAGGAGTCTTTAATGTTCTTGCTCGTGTTAATGCTTTTACAAAAGCTTATGGCTCTTTGAGAAACAAAGGTGTCTGCTTTGTTTTTCAAGTCGTTGTCTTCTTTGTTTTCATCGTCTAAAGCGATCACATCCTGCTTGGCTAACCCTTTATGCGTGCCAACGATCTTACAAACAAATTCGTTATTGATGAGCTTTTTATCTAATTTAGTGCCTTCGGCTTTGAGTTGGCTGATTTTCTCATTCACGCTGTTAGTAACGCCGCTTAAATTTTCTTTTCGCACCGCTAAAATGATGACTTTGTAATCGGTTAGGAGATCCAAAGCGATCGCTTTTGAAAAATTGAGCGTATAAATTTCTTCGCCAAAAGTCTCTTCATCGTCCATGGAATAGATGGCATTATCGCTCTCTTTGGCTTTAGCTTTAGAACTTTCGCTATACACTTTAGGCGTGGCGGTCATATACAAGCGTTTTTTAGCTTTGATATTTTCATCGCTGTGGCAAAGCGTGAAAGCGTTTTTATCGTCCCTTTCATTACTAGAATACATAGCCCCTACCGTTCTGTGTGCTTCATCGCAAATGATGAGATCGATTTCATTCAAACCCGCTTCTTGCGCCTCTTTAATACGCAACGCGCTTTGATAAGTTGAAAAGATAATGAAGCGCTTGTTTTCTTTTTGTGCTTTTTTGTGAACGCTTAAAATGTCTTCAAGGCGGGTGGAGGGCTTTATAGGGAGCTCAGAAAAATTAATATCGTCATTGTCTTCGTTCTTACTTTTCCCGACTTTATCATCGCTGCACACGATAGAAGCGTAAAAAGGCTCGCTTTTTTCTTGCGCGTATTCTCTAAAAGTTTGAGAAAGCAAAGCGATGCTTGGCGCTAGAAAAAGCGTGATCTTGGGATCTAAAGCTTCCATGATTTTTAAAGAAGTGTAGGTTTTGCCGGTCCCGCATGCCATAATGAGCTTGCCTCTAGCGTTTTTAGGATTAGAAAAATACTCTTTGGTGGCGTTTATCGCTTCTATTTGGTGGGTGCGCGGCCTTTTCTTATCGCATAAGGGGATTTCGTCTTCGGTTTTTGTGGGATCAAACTTTTCCCAATCAATGCGAGAATAAATGAAATCCTCTTCAGTGATTTCATCAATGTCAATCCCCATTCCTGTGCTTCTGATTTGCTCAATTGCTTTAAGAGCTTCAGAGGTTAAATTAGAAGTGGAGATGATGATCCCTTTTTTAAACCTGACCTCCCCCACCCCGCTTTGCAATTGGGTTAAAAAAGGTGAAATGTCGTTATATGAGATGCTGTTTTGATGGAATTTGCATTGCACGGCGATGTGTTCTTTGTTTAAGGTCGTAATGACTATATCAATCCCCTTATCGCGCTCATTCCCCCTTAATTTCCAATCATACCAAAGATCAATAGACTCGTATTCGTTAGCGCTGTCATGCTCTTGTAAAAATTGCTTAGAAATTTTTTCAAACAAGCTCCCTTTATGGCAGAAGGTTGGGTATGGCATGCAGTTTTTCTTTGATGAGTTCGTAGGCGCTGATTTCTTGCATTTTTCATTCCTTATAGTGGCGTTAAAGTCCTACATTATATAAAAAGATGTTGGAAAGTGGGGTTAAAAAGGCTTTTTATTCAGCGCTTTTTAAGGCTTTAGCGATGAGTTCTAAAGGGTGCAAAAATGGCGGGGTGTTAGGGTCATCTAAAGACTTTAAAGCGTTGTTTAATTGCATGTGGCATGCCCCACATTCTGCACTCAAAATTGCAGCTTTGGTGTTTATGATTTCTTTAGCCCTAAGAAGCCCCACTTTTAAAGAAAATCCCGCCTTTTCGGTTTGCATCGTAATCCCCCCAAAACCGCAGCAATTGTCCGGCATTTCTTTAATTTCATAATGCGCATTGAGCAAGCTTCGCACTTCTTTGTGAGCGTTTAGGGTTTTTTTGGCATGGCAAGGGTTATGATAGGTGATAACCTCTTTTTTCCCTTTAGGGATTTTTTCTAAAAGACTTTTTAAAGGGGTGTGTTTCTCTAAAAACACGCTCGCAAGATAGATTTTGGGCGTGATTTTTTCCAAGCGCTTCACATACAAATCCTTATCTGTTTCGCCTAAAAACACCTTGTAATAATCATTGATGAGCATGCTAGCGCATGTGGCTTCAGGCACAATGATCGCATCCACTTTATCTAAATAGCTTTC
>JBLDXK010000015.1:0-2239 GCA_047430845.1 Helicobacter pylori
GTTACAAAATTAGCTAGACAAAATAAACCTAGAGTTAGGGTGCTTGGTAAGGCGATGCCCTTAAGCAAGTTTTTAGATGCTGTTGGCGATGAAATCTCACGACTTAAAAACGATATGAGCCACAAAACGATTAAAGGTTCTACAATTGAAAGCGCTAATCTTATCAGCATTTATAAAAAGATTGCGAGCGGACTACCTTTTGGGACTATTTCAGCGTTTAGACCTTTTAAAGACGCTTTTATTAAAGATTTCACTCAAGAGGAACAAGACGCTCTAATTTATGCTTATAAGAGCGGAGCAGACCCTAAAAATGCGGACATAGTAGCCAAATATTGGTTAAGTAAATCGGTGGATATAGACCCATACGACCCTATTAAAGTTGTAGATTTCTTTCACCCACAACCTGAAAATGGAAAAGAGACCACAAAATTTAAGAAATACAAGGATATGATTGAGACCATTTATGCGACACTCTATAACAAATTAGGCAATTTTTATGTGGATAAATTTTTTAAGAAAAACGCCACAATGAGAGACCTTATGTCTAGTGATAAATTTGTTGAGAGATACCGCTACACTAGAAAAGAAAATATGGCAAGGACACAACAGCTAAAAGACATATTGAATATTGATAGAGACTTCATTGGTTACATTGAAGTGTTAGGGTATTGGAAAGACAACCCTAAAGACAATATTTTACCAGACAAAGAGACTAGCTTTTTCGTATTCCAAAACGAACCTAGTAGCACATTTGATTTGAAAAACCACTTATTGATATGGGGCAAACAATTCAGACAAGCAGCGATTTGCTATGGAGGACAATTGATGGCTAATAAGAATAAGACTTATAGAATAGATTTGATAAGCTCTAGCCCTAATAGTTTTGGTGAGGTTCAGGCTAAATTCACAGGGATTAAATTTTCAGTTCCTAGCGACTTACCACAAGCTCTCACACGCATACAAGACAGCGTTTATACTTTTCTCTCTAGGAATAAAGAGGGTATCGGTCTTAATAAACTCGCTCTCAATAAAGTCGTTAAGACAGAATTAAAAGCGACTTGTATGCCTTTTGATTACTCTAAATTAGGTGTAGGGACTATTGGTGAGACTATTAGAAGCGAGATTAAAGCATTACAGAGAAATACTCGTTGTTATGGACACCCTAAAGAGTTCTCTTTGGACGCAATGATAAAAGAACAGGAAGATGCGATTAAACGCATAGAAGCACGAAAATGTGCGGTAAGCGATGACTTCAAACAAGGTATGAAACGAAACATTAAAGTCAATGACCTTGTCAATGCTATGCGACAAGGCAAGAAAGTGAGTAGGACATTGATTGCTAAAGTGCTTGCTAACACCATTGACACCGATGCAGGGTATTGCTTTATCTCGCCGACAGATTTAGCGACACAACTTGGTAACATCAGCCCTAGACTATCCAAGAGTATCGTAACCGCCATAGAGCAAGCAGAGGGAGTTAGACTAAATTATGCGTTGATTGACAAAATCACCTATAATTCACTCCACAATATCTTAAGTTTCATTTTTGATATTGATAACCCTTTAAGCGACCAAGTGTTTGAGAGACTAGTCATTGAAGTCCCAAGAGAAGTGCTTAAAAATGTGAAGTTACCACAAATTAAAAATGTATTGACCGCTCAAATCTTTGAGAGTGCTTACCACTTTAGAGGTAATGACCATAAATTTAAAGGTTAAACCATGCTCTTTATCAGCGCGACTAACACCAATGCCGGAAAAACCACATGCGCCAGGCTATTAGCCCAATATTGCAACGCTTGTGGCATTAAAACGATCTTGTTAAAGCCCATTGAAACGGGCGTTAATGACACCATTAACCACTTTAGCGATGCGCACCTATTCCTACAAGATAACCGCCTTTTGGATCGCTCTTTAACCTTAAAAGACATTTCATTCTATCGTTATCATAAAGCCTCAGCCCCCCTCATCGCCCAACAAGAAGAAGATCCAAACGCCCCCATTGACACAGACAATTTAACCCAACGCTTTCAAAATTTCACCAAAACTTACGATTTAGTCATCGTTGAAGGGGCTGGGGGGTTATGCGTGCCTATCACTTTAGAAGAAAACATGCTGGATTTGGCCCTAAAATTAAAAGCCAAAATGCTTTTGATTAGCCATGATAATTTGGGCTTGATTAATGATTGTTTGCTGAATGACTTTTTATTGAAATCCCACCAGCTAGACTATAAAATCGCTA
>JBLDXK010000016.1:0-158351 GCA_047430845.1 Helicobacter pylori
CATTATCTATATGCCTATGATTGTAGAAAGCGTTTATATGATGCTCGCATGCGCTAGGATTGGAGCGATCCATAGCATCGTTTTTGCTGGGTTTAGCCCTGAAGCCTTGAGGGATAGGATCAACGACGCTCAAGCTAAATTAGTTATCACAGCGGATGGGACTTTTAGAAAAGGCAAACCCTACATGCTCAAGCCAGCCCTTGACAAGGCTCTAGAAAATAATGCCTGCCCTAGCGTGGAAAAAGCGCTCATTGTGATACGAAACGCCAAAGAGATTGACTATGTGAGAGGGCGCGATTTTGTCTATAATGAAATGGTCAATTACCAATCCGATAAATGCGAACTTGAAATGATGGACTCTGAAGATCCTTTATTCTTGCTCTATACAAGCGGATCAACCGGGAAACCTAAAGGCGTTCAACACAGCAGTGCGGGGTATTTGCTATGGGCACAAATGACGATGGAGTGGGTTTTTGATATTAGAGATAACGATAATTTTTGGTGCACCGCTGATATTGGTTGGATCACAGGGCACACTTATGTGGTTTATGGACCTTTAGCTTGCGGGGCAACGACTTTGATACTAGAAGGCACGATGTCTTATCCGGATTATGGGAGATGGTGGAGGATGATAGAAGAATACCGCGTGGATAAATTCTACACTTCCCCCACCGCTATAAGAATGTTGCATGCTAAAGGCGAAAACGAACCTTTAAAGTATAATTTAGAATCGCTCAAAGTTTTAGGAACGGTGGGAGAGCCCATTAACCCTACGGCATGGAAATGGTTTTATGAAAAAATCGGTAACTCAAAATGCAGTATCGTGGATACTTGGTGGCAGACAGAAACAGGCGGGCATATCATCAGCCCTTTACCGGGAGCTACGCCTATAAGGGCCAGCTGCGCGACTTTACCTTTGCCTGGAATCCATGCAGAAGTTTTAAACGAAGACGGCACCAAAACAAAGCCTGGAGAGCAAGGGTTTTTATGCATCACTAAGCCATGGCCTTCTATGGTAAGAAACATTTGGGGCGATGAAAAACGATACATTGATAGCTATTTTTCTCAGATCAAGTTGAATGGGGAATATGTTCTACCTCTCTGGAGATGGCGCTATCGTGGATGAAAACGGATACATCACTATTATTGGGCGCACAGATGATATTGTGAATGTGAGTGGGCATAGGATTGGCACGGCTGAAGTGGAGAGCGCTATTTCTAAACATGAAATGGTGGTTGAATGCGCGGTAGTGGGTATCCCTGATGCGATTAAAGGAGAGGGCTTGTTTGCGTTTGTGGTGCTGTGCGATGGGGCTAAATGCAATCTTGGCGAGAGTTTAGAATTGTTAAAAGAAATGAATCATATCTTATCCGTTGAGATTGGAAAGATCGCGAAATTAGACAATGTCATGTATGTGCCGGGTTTACCTAAAACCAGAAGCGGGAAAATCATGAGAAGCGCTTTTGAAATCTATCGCCAAAAAGGAGCCCATCACTCAAGATTTAAGCACGCTAGAAGATGTGAATGTGGTTAAAGAAATAATGAGTATCGTTCAAATGGAAGAGTGAAATCTCAAAAATGCTTTTTGGCGTTTTTTAGCCAAATAACAAGAGCCAGTTTCAATCAAGCGGTAATTTCTCATAAAGCGTAAGAATGTCTACCGCTTTGCGTTATTTTACCACTCAAAAAGCGTTTTAACTTTCTTTAAATCTTTATACTCCACGCTTTTGATAGCGTGATTCTCTAATTCAAAATCCGCGCTCAAATCGTTAGCGTCTTTAAGGACCGCTTGAAAGCTTTCTTTATTTGTGAGTTTGACTCCCACTTTTTCGCCTAAAGAAAGCTTGAAGTGTTTAGGGGTTTTAAGCGTTCTTTCTAACCCCATGGAGCTCACTTCCAAAATATAAGCGTCTTGAATAAAATCGCACACATCTAATAAGGGCGAAATCACCTCGCTCACTTGTTGGCAAATATCCAAGCTAACCGCCCCATTAGGGTTTTTAAGGCTCACCCTTAAAACATGCTGCTCGTTTTCTTTAACCAAACTCACATCATAAAGCAAGTATCCCAAGCTTTCAATCACGCCCTCTATTTTCTCTTCTATTTTTTTAGTCATTATCTTTCCCTTTAGCGATTTCATTGAATATGGCGTCTAGGCGGAGTTGCTTTTCTAAGCTGTTGTCTGAAACAAAACTGAGTTTTGGGCATTTAAACCACCCGCTTGTTTGCAAAACAAATTGCCTAATCAGGCCCTCAGCTTTTTTTAATTTAGAAAGGATTTTATGATCTGATGAAAGCACAAACACATAAGCGTGGTGCTTCCCTTTAGAGCATTCCACCTTAGTAACGCTTAAAGAATTCAACTCGCTGTCGTTCAAGCTCGCTAAAGCCTCTTGCAGTAATTCTAAAAGATTGGATTCTAAGCGTTCTTTATGAGCGTTCATTAGAGGGTTCTTTTTTTATGGATTTCTTTATAGGTTTCAAACACATCGCCCACTTTAATCTCATTATAATTGTCTAGCATGATCCCGCACTCATAGCCCTTAGAAACTTCTTTCACATCGTCTTTAAAGCGTTTCAAAGAAAGGATTTCGCCGGTGTGAATCACCACGCCATCCCTAATCAAACGCGCCTTAATGCCACGAGCGATCACCCCATCGCTCACCACACACCCAGCTATCGTGCCTACTTTAGGGATATTAAAGGTTTCCCTCACTTCCGCTTGCCCGGTATGCTCTTCTTCAATGATAGGACTCATCAAGCCTAATAAGAGCGATCGCATTTCTTCAATCAAGGCATAAATCACCGTGTAAGTTTTAATGCTCACATTGTATTCTTTAGCCTTATTCTTCACATTACCGGTGGGGCGGATATTAAAGCCTAAAATCACGGCATGCTCACTGCTAGAAACCAGGCTCAAATCATTCTCAGTAATGCCCCCCACCCCTGAGTGGATCACTTGAATCGCTACTTCTTCGTTATTGAGCTCCAACAAGCTGTTTTTAATGGCTTCTAAGCTTCCTTGCGTGTCCGCTTTAATGACTACAGGAATATTTTTCAATTCCTTATTAGCGACCATTTCTGAAAGCTCATCAAAAGACACTTTAGTGCTTTTACTCAACGCTTTTTGGCGTAAATAAGTCGCCCTCTTTTGAGCTTGTAAGCGTGCGATAGAATCGTTTTCTACCCCTATTAAAACAGATCCCGCAGGCGGCACTTCGCTCAAGCCTGTGATGAGAGCCACCATAGAGGGTTTTAAATTTTGAATGCTCTTGCCTTGATCGTCAGTCATCGTTCTTACTTTACCAAACGCCGTTTCGGCAAAAAAAACTATCCCCCACGCTCAAAGTCCCGCTTTGGACAATCACAGTGGCCACTGCCCCACGCCCTTTTTCCACGCTTCCTTCTAAAACAACCGCTCTAGCACTACCCTCTTCTATGGCTTTTAATTCCATAATATCCGCTTGGATAAGAATGGTTTCTAATAGATTGTCAATGCCATCACCCGTTTTAGCTGAAACAGGGATAAACTCATGCTCTCCGCCCCAATCCACAGGGTTATAGCCAAGCTCAGCGCATTCGGCTTTGAGCTTGTCCGGATTCACATTAGGCTTATCCATTTTATTCATCGCAAAAATCACAGGCACATTAGCGGCCTTTGCATGCTCTAACGCTTCAATAGTCTGTTGCTTCACGCCATCATCAGCCGCTATCACAATCACTGCAATATCTGTAACTTGAGCCCCACGATTACGCATCTGGCTAAAAGCTTCATGCCCTGGGGTGTCAATGAAAGACACCCATTTGTTATTTTTTTCTACCATGTAAGCGCCAATGTGCTGAGTGATCCCCCCAGCTTCCGTGTGAGCGACTCTTTTATCACGGATTTTATCTAGTAGTGAGGTTTTACCATGATCAACATGCCCCATGATAGTCACCACAGGCGGGCGTTCTTTTTTCACCCCCTCTAGCACTTCTTCTACTTCAAATTCTTCTAAGGTGTTTTGAACAGAAACTTCTAAATGAAACTTCTTCGGCTAAAATCTCTATGCTATCCTTATCCAAAAAGTCGTTTTTAGTCACCATAAGCCCTAAATTAAAGAGGGTTTTAATCACATCGGCTAAATTCAAATTCGCTTTTTGCGCGAATTCATAGACGCGCACTTCTTCAGGGATTGCAATCGTGCTTTGGATCACTTTTTGGCTGTTATCGTTACGGAATGCACGCTTTTTCTTGGATTGCCGTTTGATTCCGCTTTCATTCATCCAAGGGTTTTTTCTTTGGACGCGCACCCTATCGTTGATATTTTGGCGGATTTCTTTTTCTTCTTCTTCCTTATTGAAATTATCTTGTTCATGCAAATCAAACAATAAGATTTCATCGGTTTCATCATCATAAATATCATTGCCCTTAAAATCCCTCGCATCGCTAAAATCAATTTTATGGGATTTGTTGTTTTTGGCTGTGGGGGTGGGTTTGGGCTTACTGGATTTTTTGGTTTTTTTAGCCTCTTGCTTGTCTTTTTCTTGCCATTCTTTTTTAATGTCTTCAAAAATAGCCGCCGCGCTTTGAGTGGGTTTTTTGCTTTCAGTTACGCTGTTTTCACTTTCATTTTCTGTTTCATCGTTGCGTTTAATCACCCTAAAACCGGTGCGTCTTTTAATGTTTTCATGGCGTTTGATCTCTTGCTCTTGTTTTTTAACTTCGCTGATTTCTTTTTTAGCGTTATTAGCGTTATTGGTGCTGTTAGCGTTGTTAGTGTTGCTTTGGGTGAGCTTGTTTAGGGCTTCTCGGCTTTTTTGGATTTCTTGGAGTTTTTGCTTGGCTTTTTCTATTTGAGAATGGCTAACCATTTTAGGGGTGTTTTCTGTAGGGGGCGTTTGGTTTTCAAAAGTATTGACAATCTCTATCCCTCCTTTTTTTTGGCAATGGGTGCAGGAGCTTCTCTTTTCTTTTCTTTAGTTTTTTTGGGCTTTGGCTGGCTTTTTGTTTCTTCTTTTTTAGGCGTTTTGGAAACCTTTTTGTTAAGGGGTTTGGGCGTTTGGGCCATATTCAAATCATCTTTATTGTCTTGTTCAGGATTTTTAGTGGGTTGATTGGCTTGTATTTGTTCTTTAATGCCCTCCACAATGTATTTGTATAGCTTGCCTGCTTGCTCTGGGGTCATTTTAGAATTTGTTTTAAGCTCTAAACCAATGTCTTTGGCTTGCTCGATCACATTTTTAAGCTCTCTTTGGGTCTTACCAAGCTCGGCTAAAAATTCTTTTAAATCAACCATCTCGCTCATGCTATGCTTCTCTCCTTAATCCAAGTAATGATATTTTTGGTATCTTTTGGGGCATTCTTTATTTTTGAAACCGCTTTCAACAACTTTTTTCTCCATTTTTCAAACAATTTCCACACACATAAAAACTACGACCCTTCCCATCAAACTCCACAATTTGATTTTCAAAGCTTTTCAAGCGCAACAAATCCTTTTGAGGTTGGCGCATTCTGCACGCCACGCACATGCGGATCTTAATTTCAGTCTTTCTCAATAAGGACTCCATCATTGTCAAAATCTAAAACCGCTACCCTAAATTTAGGGAATTTCTTGCTCAAAACCTGCTTTAATTTAGGGGCGTCTTCTTCATAACACATGTTAAAAAACGACGAACCGCTCCCTGAAAGCGTGCTCATTAGGGCGTTATTTTCTAAAGCGATCTTTTGGATCGCAAACAACACGGGATAAGTTTGCATGCGCTTATATTGATGCATCCTGTCTTTAGAGCAACAACGCAATAAATCCCACTTCCCCTGCACAATCGCCATCGTCATCAAACTCGCATGCGAAAGGTTAAACACGCTTTCTTGCACGCTGTAACGCTTGGGCAAGAGGTGGCGCGATTGCTTGGTGGAAATGGCCCTATTAGGGATCACCATCACCGCTTTTAAAAAAGAAGCGGATTTTGGTTTTTAAACTTATCACTTTCTTTTTTTCCACAAACGCCACATTATACCCCCCAAACACCGCCGGGGTAATATTATCCGGGTGGTTTTCATAAATTAAAGCGGCATTGACAATGTTTTCTCTATCAAAAGGAAACCCTAAAAACGCAAACGCTGAAGCGACCGCCCCCACAATCATCGCTGAGCTAGACCCCATGCCCCTTGTAATAGGGACTTTATTATGCAATAAAAATTTAAATGATCCGTCATTCCCATGCTTTTTTAAAATCTCATAAAACACTTTAGTGAAAATATTGTTGGTTAAAAACTTAGGGATCCCCTCACCCTCCCCAACCAATTTCACCGCATGGAAGCTGCTAGGCTCAATAAAAAACCGATTGCGTAAATTCAAACTCAAACCCAAGCAATCAAAACCGGGGCCTAAATTCGCACTTGTTGCAGGAACACTCACTACCAAATTTTAAACCCCTATTGTTGATACCCTTTCATTTTTAAAGCTAGCATTATACACTAAATAGGAGGCAAAATGTAAAACGGCGTGTTCAATTGGGTGAATTTGTCTTTCTCTAAAAAAGAGGGCAGCATGAAATCTTTTGGTGCAATTTTCAAATCTTTAAAATCGGTTAAGCTTTCCCTTTCTTTTGAAACAAAGTATTTATTGGCATACGCCAAAATGGGCGTGTTGTCGTTAAAATCAAAGCCTGTAGTTGAATAGAGTTCAAAGTCATGGATTAAAGCCAAAGTGTGTAAGAAAACATGCGTGAGCTTTAGGCTAGTGAAACTCCCTGGTCCTTTAGCGTAATAAACCCCTTTAACCGCCGGTAAAGTAGGGTTTTTAAAATCTTTGAATAATTGTGAAAAAACTTCCACTAAAGCTTCGCTTGTTTTTGATTTGGAAGTGTAAGAAGCGCATAAAAAATTGTTTTGATACACCCCAAGCAAGACCCCATCGCCTAAAGAAATAAGCACTAAATCCAATTCCAAAAAATAAACCCTAATTTAGGATTAAGCGAAAGCCTTTTGCAACGCAAATTCTTTAGCCGGATCCGTAGCGATCAAAACTTCGTAATTTTTAGCGTCCGCTAAAATGGCTTTAACCAACATGGAATTGAGCTTATGACTCCCTGAAAAAGAAGTGTATTTGCCCATCACAGGCATGCCTAAGACCATTAAATCCCCCATAGCGTCTAAAATCTTGTGGCACACGAATTCCTTTTCGCACCTCAAGCCCTCTTTATTCAAAATGCTGTTTTCGTCCAGCACGATGCAATTATTCAAACTCCCTCCTTTCGCCAAACCAATGGATCGCAAGTAATTCACTTCTTGCAAAAACCCAAAGGTGCGGGCTTTAGCGACTTGCTCTTTGTAAGCGGTTTTACTAAAGACAAAATGATGGGCTTGCTTAGCGATAACCGGATGGTTAAAATCAATCGTGAAATTCAAAGAAAGTTGGCTGTCTGGCTCAATTTTAACGAATTTATCGCCCTCTCTAACCTCAACGACCTGCTTGATTTCCATCACTTTTTTAGGAGCGTCTAATTCTTTAATCCCTGCTTCATCTAAAAGCATGCAATAAGTCAAAGCACTCCCATCCATGATAGGGATCTCTTCGTTATCCACAGAGATTTTAAGATTATCAATGCCATACGCATGGATAGCTGAAAGCAAATGCTCAATCGTAGAAATCCTAGCGTTATCCTTACCCAACACGGTTGCCATTTTGGTATCCACGATGTTTTCAGGTTTTAAGGGGAGCTTCACGCCCAAATCAGAGCGGTAAAAAACAATGCCTTGATTTTCTCCTAAAGGCTCTAAAACAAGCTTCACAGGAACGCCCTTGTGCAAGCCTATCCCTACTAATTCCACAGAGTGGTTAATGGTTGTTTGTTTCATAATACTTCCTTTATGTCTAGTATATCGTCATTTTTAGTGATTATTTTAATATTTTTATTTACCAAAAGCCGTTCAACCTCTTTTAGAGATAAAATTTTATTTTGAAAAACGATTTGAGCGCTCTTGACTTCTTTCAAAATCAAGCACTCTCCAAAGCACACAATCGCCCCTTCGCAAACCCCATAAACCGACACACAGCCCTCTGAAATAATCTTTGCCCCATTGTGGATATTACCCAAAAAAATAAGGTGATTAGTGCTATAAATCTCTTCCCCACTCCTGATATGGCGCTCATAAATCGTTGTTTTAGGTTCTGTTTTAGGGTTATTGGGTTTTGAGCGATCAGTCTCGTCTTTTAAAGACATGGTTTTGATATGACGTCCGTTTAAAACGCGATTCGTTTCTAAAAATAAAAGCTGGTGTTTGTGCAAAACGGCTTTGACTTCTGGTTCAATATCGTATTTAAATATAATGAGAAAATATTGCAAAAGGGCATGGTTTTTTTCTAAAAATTCCATGACCGCTTCAGGCTCTTGCTTTTCAATTTCAAACGCATGCACGCTTTTTTGATTCGTTTTTAACATGGCTATCCTTTCATTAAAAGCCGTTTGGCTTGCTCTATGGGGGTGATGATATTGGTTTTTATCCATTGCTCATTAAGCCATTCATTAGGCCGGACAAAAACCCCTTGCAAAAGCATCCCTAAATGCAACCCGCTCCCTAATTTCAAACCACTACTCCCCACGCTTTTATCATCTTTTAAATGAGCTAAAAAAACGCACAAACCCAACCCATAGCAATTGATTAAACTATTACCATAAAAATCGAACTCCCCCTTAAAAACCCTCTCCACCGATGGATCAAACGCTAAAGATAAATCCTTGCCAGGCATCAAATCCACCCCTAAATGCAAGAATTGGAACAACACCTGATTGTCCTTTAAAAACCGCCGATTTTCTAAAAAATTGCTTGTCATTTTAAAAGGCCCATTCAAGGGTTTTAGCGCTTGAAAATGGGAAAAATCCTTATCAAAATCCCCTTGCTCTAAAGCGATCTTTTGGATTTTTTCTAAATCTTTTAAGCGCGTGTTGGAAAATATTTCTAATAAAGTTTGTTCAGTGTGATTTTGAAATTTTTCTTGCTTTGCAACCTTATCTTTTAAGGCGTTTAAGTCTATATCCCTTTCCCTCAAACGATGGGTTTTTCGTTTGAACAATAAAGGGGTGGTATTAGAGTTATAAGCTTTATCTTTAGCGACAATAAACGCCTTAAAATCCTTATTCTCATAAGGCCAAGGCACTAAAGCGATAAAAACATTACGCTGTTTGAATTCTAAAAACCTGAACGCTTTAAAATCCTTTTTTTTGACGCGCACAAACGCTTGAGACAAATTCTTATCCAAAGCCTCAAAGATGACTATCGCACTCCCTCCATAAGCGATGCTTGGGGATCGAGATAAAATCGTGATTGAGGGTTTTATCGTATCAATACACACTTCCTGTTTGAAAGACGCCTTATTGCCATTGAAAAAATTAGCATAGCTCCAATCGCTCGCCTGAAATTCATAATCAAGGCACTTGCCTTCTAATCCCATGATTTCAGGCCTAATCAAAGGCACTTCTAAAGACTTGGGTTTATCCAATACCAGACTTTCTTTTTCATATAAGATCAAATTGTCTTTTGTGGTTACTTTTATTTCATAGCGTTTGATGCCCTTTGGGGCTACTATTTTAACCTTAATGGGTTTTTTCAAATCCCAAAAAAGCGCTTCATTGTTGTCATCAAGCGCATTTTCTTCGCTCTTTAAACTAAAACTTAAAGCTCTGGGTTTTGTGATAAAGGCGTTAAAAATCAAATAACCCCCCAAAATTAAAACGACTAACGCTAAAATTTTAAACCCTAACCCCAAAATCAAGCCTCAAAAAATGAACGCATAATTCACTAATAAAAAACTGGATCGTTTGAACTGGTTGTTAGCTGAAATCAACAATCGTTCATCATTTTCTTTATTGTGATAAATCGCTCCCTCTTCTACTCCCATCCTCAAATAGCTAATCGGTAATTTTGTGCCAATTTCTAAGCGGTGTTTCCTATAAAGCGTTAAACTCACGCCCACATTAAAAGTGTAATCCACTTCAATCAAAGATTTCCATAAAAAATTAGGGCTTGAATAGCCCCCTACTACCAAATTCCTCCCGTTTTGATTAGGCTTGTCTTGATAAAGCATAAGCCCTATCCCAAAACCCGCATAAACGCCTAAAAAATGCTTTTTAGTCTTAAAATCTAAAGGCATATCAAACAATAAATCGGTATTCATAGCCCCTAAAACATAAAAAAACGAGCCTACAGATTGCTTGAGCGCATCCTCTTTTAACACCCCTCCCCCAAGCAATAAATCCCCATAAAATCGTGTCCCAAAATAAGGCACAAAGTATTTTTGATACCCGAATTTAACGCTAATCATAGAAACAGGAGCGTTAATATTGATATTGTTTTTAAACGCGCTAGGGGCATTCGCGCCATATCTGTCTAACATTTCCCCTTGATAAGACAAGTTCAGTTCCCCATAAGCATACCCACCCCCTAAAAAAACCCCGCTCTTATCATCGGCTATGGAAAAAGATTTGAGTAATTTTTTTCTTTTCTTTGAAGAAATCTTTGGGTAAGTTCGCTCTAAATATTCTTCTTCAAACTTATCCTTATCCATCTCTTTGGGCGAAACCCCTTTTTCGGTGAGCTGTTGCTTTAAATGGTTTATTTTTTCGTCTAATTGTTGGTTTTCTTCTTCTAAATTGTCATAATCTGTCGCTTGAAGTCCTAGTATGAGTGCGATATAAATCAAACCATATTTAAATTTCAACATTTTAGCCTTTACAATAAATAGTTGTAACTAATATAATAAATATTAGTGCTTTTAAAATAATATAAAAAAGTTTGCGAAGTTTCTTTTAAGGGAGGCATTTTTAAGGCTAATTCAAAGCGGTGTTTGAGATTAAGCGTCATGCTCACCCCTAAATTTAACACCAGCCCAAAGGCGTTAGGCTGTGAATACCCTTTAACCTCTTTTAAATTTTGATACATCCCATTCCACCCCACTCCAACACCTCCAAATATCCCTAACGCAAACCTTTTTTCTTTGTCAATAGGCTTATCCATCAACAAATCAATGTTCAAGCTTGCGGTTTGATAAGAGGCTAAAGAATCGCTTTTAAATCCTTTCATCGCCCCCCCTAAATACTCCCCATAAAAGCGTAAGGCGCTAATCCCGTTAGCAAAATACTTTTGATACCCGCTCCTTAAACCATACAGCAAGGGAGAAGCCTGAATATTGCTTAAAAGTTCAAACTTCTCGTAAGGATGAGCGCTAACCCCTATATCGCCAAGGATCACGCCTATAAAAAAGCCGCTCTTATTTTTAGCCATTTGTTGGAATAAGATGGATTCATTCTTTTCATGCAATTCCCTTTGAGCATGTAAAGCTGGCGTTTTTTCTTATGGATTTCTTCAAGCAGGCTTTTTTCATCAATCTTTTTTGCCACTTCATTTCTTTCTTTAAGCTCTAGCGTTTGGGTGCGTTTTTCTTCCAAAAGAATGGGAGCGTCTTTAGAGGTGTTTTCTTCAGTCGTGTTCGTTTCAGTCATGTTTTCTTTGGCGATATTTTCTTCAGCACGCAAGCTTAAAATAAAACCAAAGCATAAAATGAGATTTCTTATTTTTTTAGAACACATATTGATACCCAATGCTCGCTATAGCTCCCCACCAAGTTTCTTTTGAAGAATTAGATTGCAAAAAAGGGAAATTATTCAAAATTTTAAATTCAAATTCAATGCGGTTTTTTTCTAATACCGTTAGAGCCAAGCCCGCGTTAAAAGACATTCCCCATTCTGCTGTATAATTCACCCCATGCGCCACAACCCCCAAGCCTAAACCCATATACCCCCCCATATAAAGGTATTTCCCCACAAAAGGCAAAGGAAAATCCAATAAAAAATCCCCATTCAGCATGACCGATTGAAACCCCACGCTCCCAAAGCCCGCTTTCTTAGGAGCCCCTCCATAATATTGGATATAAATGCGCCTGCCAATGATATTGGGCTTGACCAAGCGTGCAAAAAACGACGGCCTGAAAGTTTGATAGCCAAAACGCAAGCCATAGGCAAACAAATAATTTAAAATATTCCCGGTGATACTAGAGCTATTGGTTTTGACCATGATTTCATGGTTATAAAAAAACCCGGTATTGATCCCTAAAATAAGCCCGCTTTTAGCGTTCGCCCTCTTTAAATCTCTGATTAATTCTTCAACTTCTTTGTCTTTCATAAGCTTTATAATACTTGATGTATTTGTAGTATTTGGGGTCTAGGGTGTCATAATCAAGTGCACTCAATCCTGCACAAAATCCCATTAAAGACCATAAAATAGCTCGTTTTTTAAGACCCAAAATCGCCAAATCCCTTGAATTGTTTGTTAAAAGTTTCTTTCAATTATACTAAAATAATTAAAATGACCGGTTAAAATGGAGTAAAATTTTTACCCACCTAACAAAGTCATGCTACAATGCCACTATATTTAACAATTAGGATTTTTAATGAGCATGCAAACCGCCCCAATTAAAAAGATCACTCTCAACCACCTCCAAGCTAAAAAAAATCAAGAAAAAATCATCGCTATTACCGCTTATGACGCGCTATTCGCTCACATATTTGATCCGCTAGTGGATGTGATTTTAGTGGGCGATAGTTTGAATATGAGTTTTTTCAACCAAAACGACACTTTAAGTGCGAGTGTAAAAATGATGCTCTATCACACCAAAGCCGTGTGCGCGGGCGCTAAGACTCCTTTTATCATCACAGACATGCCCTTTGGAAGCTATAAAGATGAAAAAACAGCCCTAAAAAACGCCATCAGAGTTTATAAAGAAACCCAAGCGAGCGCGATCAAATTAGAGGGCGGAAAAGAAAAAGCGAAACTGGTTAAAACGCTCACTAATGAAGGCGTTATTGTGGCAGGACACATCGGCTTAATGCCCCAATTCGTGCGTCTTGATGGGGGTTATAAGATTAAGGGCAAAAATGAAGAACAACAAAAAAAGCTTTTAGAAGACGCCTTGAGTTTAGAAGAAGCTGGGGTGGGTTTGTTGGTTTTAGAGGGTATAACCACCCCTATCGCTCAAAAAATCACGCAAAAAATCAAAATCCCCACGATCGGCATAGGGAGCGGTAAAGATTGCGACGGGCAGATTTTAGTGTGGAGCGATATGTTAGGCTTTTTTGATAGCTTTAAGCCTAAATTCGTGCGAGAATACCTTAAGGGGAAAGAATTGGTTCAAAACGCGATTCAGCAATACGCTGATGATGTGAAAAAGGGAAACTTCCCTAACGAATTAGAAAGTTATCATTAAATGAAAGAACGGATAGTCAATTTAGAAACTTTGGATTTTGAAACTTCTCAAGAAGTGAGTTTGCGCCCTAATCTTTGGGAAGATTTTATCGGTCAAGAAAAGATTAAAAGCAATTTGCAAATTTCTATTTGTGCGGCTAAAAAACGCCAAGAAAGTTTGGATCACATGCTCTTTTTTGGCCCGCCCGGTTTGGGTAAAACTTCAATCAGCCATATCATCGCTAAAGAAATGGAAACCAATATCAAAATCACTGCCGCTCCTATGATAGAAAAAAGCGGTGATTTAGCCGCTATTTTGACTAACTTGCAAGCTAAAGACATTCTTTTTATTGATGAAATCCACCGGCTTAGCCCGGCGATTGAAGAGGTTTTATACCCGGCTATGGAAGATTTTAGACTGGATATTATCATAGGCTCAGGCCCAGCCGCTCAAACCATTAAAATTGATTTACCCCCTTTCACTCTCATCGGCGCTACCACTAGAGCCGGAATGCTCTCTAACCCCTTAAGAGACAGATTTGGCATGAGTTTTAGGATGCAATTTTATAGCCCTAGCGAACTAGCCCTCATCATCAAAAAAGCCGCCGTTAAACTCAACCAAGACATCAAAGAAGAAAGCGCTGATGAAATCGCTAAAAGGAGTAGAGGCACGCCAAGGATCGCTTTAAGGCTTTTAAAAAGAGTGCGCGATTTTGCACTCGTTAAAAATTCAAGCTTGATGGATTTAAACATCACTTTGCATGCTTTGAATGAATTGGGCGTGAATGAATTAGGCTTTGATGAAGCGGATTTGGCGTATTTATCTTTGTTGGCTAACGCTCAAGGAAAGCCGGTGGGTTTGAACACGATTGCAGCGTCTATGAGAGAAGATGAAGGCACGATTGAAGACGTGATTGAGCCTTTTTTACTCGCTAATGGTTATTTAGAGCGCACCGCTAAAGGCAGAATCGCCACGCCTAAAACCCATGCGCTTTTAAAAATCCCCACTTTAAACCCCCAAACTTTATTTTAACCTTGTTTAGAAAGAAAATTACACTACAATAACGATAAAATTTTAAGGGTGTAAAAGTAGATTATTATGTTTGGCATGGGCTTTTTTGAAATCCTTGTGGTGTTGGTTGTAGCGATTATTTTTTTAGGGCCAGAAAAATTCCCCCAGGCTGTCGTGGATGTGGTGAAGTTTTTTCGTGCGGTTAAAAAAACGCTCAATGACGCTAAGGACACTTTAGATAAAGAAATCAATATTGAAGAAATCAAAAAAGAAACCCTAGAGTATCAAAAACTCTTTGAAAATAAAGTGGAGAGTCTTAAAGGCGTTAAGATTGAAGAATTAGAAGACGCTAAAGTGACTGCAGAAAATGAGATTAAAAGCATTCAGGATTTGATGCAAGATTACAAACAAAGCCTAGAAAACAACGCACCCCCTAACCATTTAAACGAAGAAGTTTCCAATGAAGAAGCCTTAAATAAAGAAGTTTCAAGCGATGAATCTCCTAAAGAAGTCCAATTAACAACCGATAACAACGCCAAAGAACACGACAAAGAAAAAGAGCATGTTTGAAAGATTTAAAACCGCATTTACAGGAATTAAGAAAGCGTTTGATGGTTTCTGTGGGAACGATTTTAGTGGCGTTTTTGGGGTGTTTTCATTTTTGGAAAAATATTTTTGAATTTGTTAAAAATTCTTATAAAGGCACGCTCATTCAGCTCTCCCCTATTGAAGGGGTCATGGTAGCGGTTAAAATCAGTTTTTCAGCCGCTATCGTCATTTCCATGCCCATTATTTTTTGGCAATTGTGGCTCTTTATCGCTCCAGGGCTTTATAAGAATGAAAAAAAGTGATTTTGCCTTTTGTGTTTTTTGGGAGTGGGATGTTTTTGATTGGGGCGGCGTTTTCTTATTATGTGGTGTTCCCTTTCATCATTGAATACTTAGCCACTTTTGGGAGCGATGTGTTTGCGGCCAATATTTCTGCGTCCAGTTACGTGAGCTTTTTCACGCGCTTGATTTTAGGCTTTGGCGTGGCGTTTGAATTGCCTGTTTTAGCGTATTTTTTGGCTAAAGTGGGCTTGATTACCGATGCGAGCTTGAAAGCGTATTTTAAATACGCTATTGTAGTGATTTTTATTGTAGCAGCGATTATCACTCCCCCTGATGTGGTGAGTCAAATCTTTATGGCATTGCCTTTAGTGGGGCTTTATGGGCTTTCTATTTTGATTGCCAAAATGGTCAATCCGGCTCCTAAAGACAACGAAAGCGATCACGAAAATGACACCAAAGAGCATACAAAGAGCGAGTCGTAGTTGAGAGAATTTGATTTAGAAAGCTATGATTATTATTTGCCTAAGGAATTGATCGCAAATTATCCCGTTTTGCCCAAAGAAAAGGCTAAATTACTCGTCTATGAAAGGCGTTTGCAAACAATCACGCACACCACTTTTGAGCATGTTTTAGACTTTTTCCCTAAAAACGCCCTTATTGTGTTGAACGACACTAAAGTGATTAAGGCTAGGCTTTTTGGATCTAAGCATGCCTTTTTGCCATCAAAAACGACCGAAGTGTTTTTCCACCGCTTTTTTAAAAATAATACCGCTCTAACTCAAATCAAGGGCAAGATCAAAGTGGGGGACAAAATCTTTTTTGATGCAAATTATTACGCTGAAGTCTTGGAATTGCTTCATAACGGCCAGCGTTTGATCGCTTTTTATGACCATAAAACCTCCTTAAATCAAGAAAATATCTTAAAACTTTTAGAGCAATACGGGCATATGCCCTTACCCCCTTATATTAAAAGAGCGGATGAAAGTTTGGATACGCATGAATACCAGAGCGTGTTCGCTAAACACATCGGTGCGGTGGCTGCCCCTACGGCGTCATTGCATTTTTCTCAAAATACCTTAGAAAAATTATTGAAAGATTTCAAGCACGCTTTTTTAACCTTGCATGTGGGGGCTGGGACTTTTCTTGGCGTAGAAACTAAGGATATTAGAGAGCATCAAATCCATACAGAAGTTTTGCATATTCCTAAAAAGAGCCAAGAAATTTTGCAAGAATCCCAAGAGATTTTATGCATCGGCACGACCGCTTTAAGGAGCGTGGAATACTTTAAGCGTTTAGAAAACCCTAATCAAGAATCGTTTGAATGCGATATTTTCTTGCATCTTGCCAATCCTATCCAGCATGTCAATCATTTGCTCACTAATTTCCATTTGCCCAAATCAAGCCTTTTAATGCTTGTAAGCGCGATGATAGGCTTAGAAAAAACCAAAGAAATCTACAAAATAGCCATAGAAAAGAAGTATCGTTTTTATTCTTATGGCGATGGGATGCTGATTTTATGAACCCCTTATTGCAAGACTACGCACGCATCCTTTTAGAATGGAATCAAACGCACAACTTGAGCGGCGCGAAACGTTTAAGCGAGTTAGAACCTCAGATCACAGACGCTCTAAAGCCCTTAGAATTTGTCAAAGATTTTAAAAGCTGCTTGGATATTGGGAGCGGGGCGGGACTTCCTGCTATCCCTTTAGCCCTTGAAAAACCGGAAACACAATTCATTCTTTTAGAGCCAAGAATAAAAAGAGCGGCTTTTTTAAATTACCTTAAAAGCGTTTTGCCTTTAAAAAACATTGAAATCATTAAAAAGCGTTTAGAAGATTATCAAAATCTTTTACAAGTGGATTTAATCACTTCTAGAGCGGTCGCTAGCTCTTCTTTTTTGATAGAAAAAAGCCAACGCTTCCTAAAAGATAAGGGGTATTTTTTATTCTATAAAGGCGAGCAGTTAAAGAATGAAATCGCTTGTAAAGACACTGAATGCTTTATGTATCAAAAGCGTGTTTATTTTTACAAATCAAAGGAAAGTTTATGTTAAGAATTTTAATCCCCTTGCTCATTATTGTGTGGGTTTTATGGCGTTTGTTTTTGAGACAAAAACCCAATAAAGACGACCCCAAAGACAACCACTCTTACACGCAACAAACCCCCAAAGAATTAGAAGATCACATGATTGTATGCTCTAAATGCCAAACCTATGTCTCTAGCAAAGACGCTATTTATAGTGGGGCGGTGGCGTATTGCAGTGAAACTTGTTTGAAGGATAAGAGGTAAATATGCTTATTTTAGGACACCCTTTAATTCCTAGCGATCGTTTTGTTTTCATTAAAAACACCGATGGCATTCATTCTAGCGCCAATAACGATATAGTGTGTTTTGAAGCAAACCCAAAAAATTTGGAATTAGCTAAGTATTGCTGTGAAAATAGCGTCAATTTTAGCGTGATCTTTTTATCGCACAAGATAGAAACGGACGCCTTTTTTTATTCAACGCTTTCAAACCGCTCTATTGTATTTTTAAGGATATTAAGCAAGCCATACTCGCCCAACAACACGCCACTAATTACTTATTAGATAGCAAAATCTTGTTTTCTATGGATTTAAACGATACAGAGTCGTGGGAAATTTGCGCTAAAAATCAAATAGATGGCGTGATTTCTAAAGATTCACTCCTTTTAAAATAAGCCCTTTTTAAACAAATCTTAGTTATAATAGTCCCTTTTTAAGGGGAGATGTCCGAGTGGTTGAAGGAGCACGCCTGGAACGCGTGTAAGGTGCAAGCGCTTCGAGGGTTCGAATCCCTCTCTCTCCGCCACTTAAAAATGCCACGAATGCGAAACAAAAAACAAAAAGCTCCTTTCAAACAAGCTGCACCTTTCAGGGGTTAGAAAGATTTTCATGCCAATTTCTACATCCACCTTATGATACAAAACGATCGTGCGAAACTGCACCCCAAATTTCCCGATAGCCCTGAAATAAGTGTTGTGAAAATTGAAATCTTTCAATGAATCCCAAGTATTCACCACCAAATCTTTGACTTTATTATTGAGTATCCATGTGTTAGCGGCCAGTTGCAAGCCAAAGAAAAAAGCCCAGCGGTTGATAGGGTTTTTAGCGTAGGCGACCATGAAATCCCCTCCCACCCCATAAGTGAACATGTTCGCTTGCAAAGTAGAGTCATTATTAAAAAGCACATTACCATAATCTATAAAGAAATAATACCTAGAATAAGCCCAATCGTTTTTAGGATTCACTTCATAGCCTTGAAGGATTGAAGCCCCTTGTAAAAGCTTGTTGGTGTTTAAAGGGCGCATAAACACCGTGCCTATTTGATAAGAAGAAGACATGTAACTCAAATTTTCAGCATTTAAAATATTTAAAAAACTCATACTCAGTATTAAAATTCTTAAATAATGCACTTACTTGTAAAATCCTTGTCTTTCTTTTTTCAAACCATCCAATGACCCTTTATCGCACTCAAAGAGTTATTTTATTACTTTTAAACGATTATCATAGCAAACAAACTGAATTTTTTTACAAATGAGAACGCTCATTGAACGCTCCATTTAGCCAATGATTATTGTCGGTCAAGGTAATTTTAATCAAAACATGCTATTATTTGGAATGATTTATTATTATAAGGCGTTAGAGACGCTTTGGCTGTTTAAAAAGAGCCTAATTTAAATGCAATCTTAAAAGGAGAAGCACTTTGAAACTACTAGTAGTAGATGATAGCTCAACTATGAGAAGAATTATTAAAAACACACTTTCACGCTTAGGCTATGAAGATGTTTTAGAAGCTGAGCATGGGGTGGAAGCTTGGGAGAAACTAAACGCTAATGCGGACACTAAGGTGCTTATCACAGATTGGAACATGCCTGAAATGAACGGGTTGGATCTCGTTATAAAGGTGCGTGCGGATGAGCGGTTTAAAGAAATCCCTATTATTATGATCACCACAGAGGGCGGTAAGGCTGAGGTCATTACGGCTTTGAAAGCGGGCGTGAATAATTATATTGTGAAGCCTTTTACCCCCCAGGTTTTGAAAGAAAAATTAGAGGTTGTTTTAGGGACAAACGATTGAGTGTTAAAGCCAATGTATTATGAGTTTTTCTTTATTTTCCCTAAGGAGCGAGAGCTTTTTGAGAGCTTTCTTTTAGACACCACGCATCTAGCATTAGAAGAATCAAGCCTAGAAAATTTAAAAGCGTTTGACGATAAAGAAACCATTGAATTTATAAGCCAATCTAGTTGGCGTTATTTCGCCACTCATGACCCCTTAAAAGAAAATTTAAAAGAAAAACCCCCACACCTCAAAAATTTCGTTATTTTACGCTCTCAAAAGGATTTGAACGACTCGCTCATTCCAGCATTAGAGGCGTTTTGCTTGAGCTTGCAACAAAACCTGCAAGGCGGGTTTGATTTTTTCTATCTTTCACGCAATCTGGCTTCAAAAGACTGGCTAGAAGTTCTACAAACAAGCTATTTTGCCGGTGCAATGCGCCAAATTTTACATACACCCTAGCTGGCATCAAAAACCAAGCCATGTCGCTACAGATGATAGCATAATGATTGATCCGGCTCTTGCCTTTGGATCAGGCCATCATGAAAGCACTTCTATGTGTTTGGAACTGCTCTCTAACCTTGATTTAAAACGCAAAAACGCTTTAGATGTGGGCTGTGGGAGTGGGATTTTAAGCATCGCCTTAAAAAAACAAGGCGTTAGCGCTTTAAGCGCTTGCGATACGGATAGTTTAGCCGTTGAAGAAACCCTAAAAAATTTCAGCTTGAATCAAATCACTCTATTAGTGCAAGATAAAGTCATTCATGGCTCTACGCAAAAAATTGAAGGGCGTTTTGATATTATTGTGGCGAACATTGTCGCTGATGTGATTAAGAGTTTGTATAGTGAATTTGTGCGGCTTTGTAACCACACTCTTATTTTATCAGGGATTTTAGAAACCCATTTAAACTCTGTTTTACAGATCTATTATAATGGATTTGAGGTTTTAGAGCAACGACAGCGTAACGAATGGGTCGCTCTAAAATTGCTTAAAAAACAATCAATAAATTAAGGATTATAATGAAACCAACGAACGAGCCTAAAAAACCTTTTTTTCAAAGTCCCATTATCCTTGCGGTTCTTGGAGGGATTTTACTCATCTTTTTCCTACGCTCTTTCAATTCTGAGGGCAGTTTTACGGACAATTTCTTAGCCTCTAGCACTAAAAATGTGAGCTACCATGAAATCAAACAGCTCATCAGCAACAATGAAGTGGAAAATGTGAGTATCGGTCAAACTTTGATCAAAGCCAGCCATAAAGAGGGTAACAATCGTGTGATTTATATCGCTAAACGAGTGCCTGATTTGACCTTAGTGCCTTTGTTAGACGAGAAAAAAATCAATTATTCTGGTTTTAGCGAGTCTAACTTTTTTACGGACATGTTAGGGTGGCTCATGCCTATTTTAGTGATTTTAGGGCTATGGATGTTTATGGCAAACCGCATGCAAAAAAATATGGGTGGGGGTATTTTTGGCATGGGGAGCGCGAAAAAACTCATTAACGCTGAAAAACCCAATGTGCGTTTTAATGACATGGCAGGCAATGAAGAAGCCAAAGAAGAAGTGGTAGAAATCGTAGATTTCTTAAAATACCCCGAACGATACGCCAATTTAGGGGCTAAAATCCCTAAAGGCGTGTTATTAGTGGGGCCTCCAGGAACCGGTAAAACCCTTTTAGCCAAAGCGGTAGCCGGCGAAGCACATGTGCCGTTTTTCTCTATGGGAGGGAGCAGTTTTATTGAAATGTTTGTGGGCTTAGGGGCAAGCAGGGTTAGGGATTTGTTTGAAACCGCTAAAAAACAAGCCCCTAGCATCATTTTTATTGATGAAATTGATGCCATAGGCAAGAGTAGAGCGGCTGGAGGCGTGGTGAGCGGGAACGATGAAAGAGAGCAAACCTTAAACCAACTCTTAGCCGAAATGGATGGTTTTGGGAGCGAAAATGCGCCTGTGATTGTCTTAGCCGCAACGAATCGCCCTGAAATCTTAGACCCAGCTTTAATGCGTCCAGGACGCTTTGACAGGCAGGTTTTAGTGGATAAGCCTGATTTTAATGGCAGGGTGGAAATCTTAAAAGTGCATATTAAGGGCGTGAAACTCGCTAATGATGTGAATTTGCAAGAAGTCGCCAAACTCACCGCAGGCCTTGCGGGGGCGGATTTAGCGAATATCATCAATGAAGCCGCGCTTTTAGCAGGAAGAAACAACCAAAAAGAAGTCAGGCAACAGCATTTAAAAGAAGCGGTTGAAAGAGGGATTGCAGGGTTAGAAAAGAAAAGCAGGCGCATCAGCCCTAAAGAAAAGAAAATCGTCGCCTACCATGAAAGCGGGCATGCCGTGATTTCTGAAATGACTAAAGGGAGCGCTAGGGTGAATAAAGTCTCTATCATTCCAAGGGGCATGGCGGCTTTAGGCTACACCCTTAACACGCCTGAAGAAAACAAATACTTGATGCAAAAACACGAACTCATCGCTGAAATTGATGTGCTTTTGGGCGGGAGAGCGGCTGAAGATGTCTTTTTGGAAGAAATTTCTACCGGTGCGAGCAACGATTTAGAAAGAGCGACTGATATTATTAAAGGCATGGTGAGTTACTACGGCATGAGCAGTGTCAGTGGGCTTATGGTGTTAGAAAAACAGCGCAACGCCTTTTTAGGAGGTGGTTATGGAAGCAGTAGGGATTTTAGCGAAAAGACCGCAGAAGAAATGGATCTTTTCATTAAAAACCTGCTAGAAGAACGCTATAAGCATGTCAAACAAACCTTGAGCGACTATAGAGAAGCGATTGAAATCATGGTCAAAGAATTGTTTGACAAAGAAGTCATTACAGGCGAAAGGGTGCGTGAAATCATCAGCGAATACGAAGCCGCCAACAATTTAGAAAGCCGTTTGATCCCTTTAGAAGAGCAAGCGAGTTAAGAGTGCGAGCTTACAAACGGATTTTTGATAAGGGTTTAAAGCCTTATGATAAACATTCTGTTTGTTTAAAGTTTTTTTTTAGGTTTTGTTTTTTCAAAATTCATGCTTACCAACAGCGTTATAAAGCGTTTGCTCTAACGCTCTTTCCTTGTAAATTTTTTAACGCTTGTGAGATTTTTATTCCCATAATGGATTTTAAAATCGTTTTTATTCCCATTCTAAAAGCCAAGTTAAAAAGAGTCTCTAATGCCTATTAACCCTCTCTATCTTTTCCCCAATCTTTTTACCGCTAGCAGTATTTTTTTAGGCATGATGAGTATTTTTTACGCTTCCAGTTACCAATTTGTCATGGCATGCTGGTTAGTGGTAGCGAGTCTTATTTTAGACGGACTTGATGGGCGTGTCGCAAGGCTTACCAACACCACCAGCAAGTTTGGTATTGAATTTGACTCCCTAGCTGATGTAGTCGCTTTTGGGGTGGCTCCGAGTTTAATCACTTACTTTTATGTGGGGTATAACTTTGGGCGCATAGGCATGGCGGTGAGCGCGTTGTTTGTGATTTTTGGAGCGATACGATTAGCGCGATTCAATATCAGCACCAACACAAGCGACCCCTATTCTTTCATCGGTATCCCCATTCCTGCGGCGGCGGTATTGGTGGTGCTTTGTGTGTTATTGGATAACAAATACCATTTTTTAGAAGGAAATACCGAAAAGTTATTTTTAAGCTTTATTGTCTTATTGGGGGTGCTTATGGTGAGCAATATCCGCTACCCTAATTTTAAAAAAGTCAAATGGAATCTCAAGCTTTTCATCTTAGTGTTGATTTTTTTATCGTTAGTGTTTGTGCGCCCTTTAGAAGCTTTAAGCGTGTTTATGGGGCTGTATTTGATTTATGGCATCATTCGGTGGCTCTTTTTAATGATAAAAATTATTTTTAATAAAAATAAAAGCACATGAAAGAATCTTTTTACATAGAGGGAATGACTTGCACGGCGTGTTCTAGTGGGATTGAACGCTCTTTAGGGCGTAAGAGTTTTGTGAAAAAAATAGAAGTGAGCCTTTTAAATAAGAGCGCTAACATTGAATTTAACGAAAACGAAACCAATTTAGACGAAATTTTTAAACTCATTGAAAAACTGGGTTATAGCCCTAAAAAAACTCTAGCAGAAAGAAAAAAAGAATTTTTTAGCCCTAATGTTAAATTAGCGTTGGCGGTTATTTTCACGCTTTTTGTGGTGTATCTTTCTATGGGGGCAATGCTTAGTCCTAGCCTTTTACCTGAAAGCTTGCTTACGATTAACAACCATAGTAATTTTTTAAACGCATGCTTACAGCTTATAGGCACGCTCATTGTCATGCATTGGGGGAGGGATTTTTACATTCAAGGGTTTAAAGCCTTATGGCACAGACAACCCAACATGAGCAGCCTTATCGCCATAGGCACAAGCGCTGCCTTAATTTCAAGCCTGTGGCAATTGTATTTGGTCTATGCCAATCATTATACCGATCAGTGGTCTTATGGGCATTATTACTTTGAAAGCGTGTGCGTGATTTTAATGTTTGTGATGGTGGGCAAACGCATTGAAAATGTTTCTAAAGACAAAGCCTTAGACGCCATTCAAGCTTTGATGAAAAACGCCCCAAAAACCGCCCTTAAAATGCAAAATAACCAACAGATTGAAGTTTTAGTGGATAGCATTGTGGTGGGGGATATTCTAAAAGTCCTCCCTGGAAGCGCGATTGCAGTAGATGGTGAAATCATAGAGGGCGAAGGGAATTAGATGAGAGCATGTTAAGCGGCGAAGCGTTACCGGTTTATAAAAAAGTCGGCGATAAAGTCTTTTCAGGGACATTCAATAGCCACACGAGTTTTTTAATGAAAGCCACGCAAAATAACAAAAACAGCACCTTGTCTCAAATTATAGAAATGATCCATAACGCTCAAAGCTCAAAGGCAGAGATTTCTCGCTTAGCGGATAAGGTTTCAAGCGTGTTTGTGCCAAGCGTGATCGCTATCGCTATTTTAGCGTTTGTGGTGTGGCTCATCATCGCGCCTAAGCCTGATTTTTGGTGGAATTTTGGGATTGCTTTAGAAGTGTTTGTATCGGTTTTAGTGATTTCTTGCCCTTGCGCTTTAGGGCTGGCTACGCCTATGAGCATTTTAGTAGCGAATCAAAAAGCGAGTTCTTTAGGATTATTTTTTAAAGACGCTAAAAGTTTAGAAAAAGCAAGGCTAGTCAATACGATCGTTTTTGATAAAACCGGCACGCTCACTAACGGCAAGCCTGTCGTTAAAAGCGTTCATTCTAAGATAGAATTATTAGAGTTATTGAGTTTAGCGGGCAGTATTGAAAAGAGCAGCGAACATGTCATTGCTAAAGGGATTGTAGAATACGCCAAAGAGCGTAACGCTCCCTTAAAAGAAATGAGCGAAGTTAAAGTGAAAACGGGTTTTGGCATTAGCGCTAAAGTAGATTATCAAGGCGCTAAAGAGATCATTAAAGTAGGCAATGGCGAATTTTTTAACCCTATTAACACGCTAGAAATTCAAGAAAACGGGATTTTAGTGTTTGTGGGTAGAGCGATCAACGAAAAAGAAGACGAGCTTTTAGGGGTGTTTGTTTTAGAAGATTTGCCCAAAAAAGGCGTGAAAGAACATATCGCTCAAATCAAAAATTTAGGCATTAACACTTTTCTTTTAAGTGGGGACAATAGGGAAAATGTCAAAAAATGCGCGCTTGAATTAGGGATTGATGGTTATATCAGCAACGCTAAACCACAAGACAAGCTCAATAAGATCAAAGAGCTTAAGGAAAAAGGGCAGATCGTTATGATGGTGGGCGATGGCTTGAATGACGCTCCTAGCCTTGCTATGAGCGATGTGGCGGTGGTGATGGCTAAAGGGAGCGATGTGAGCGTGCAAGCAGCGGATATTGTGAGCTTTAACAACGATATTAAATCGGTTTATAGCGCGATTAAATTAAGCCAAGCGACCATTAAAAATATCAAAGAAAATTTGTTTTGGGCTTTTTGTTATAATAGCGTGTTTATCCCTTTAGCTTGTGGGGTTCTTTATAAGGCTAATATCATGTTAAGCCCAGCGATTGCGGGTTTAGCGATGAGCTTAAGCTCTGTGAGTGTGGTTTTAAACTCCCAAAGGCTAAGGAATTTTAAAATTAAGGATCATTGAATGAAAGTTACTTTTCAAGTGCCAAGCATTACTTGCAGCCATTGCGTGGATAAGATTGAAAAATTTGTGGGCGAAATTGAAGGCGTGAGCTTTATTGATGCGAGCGTGGAAAAAAAGAGCGTGGTTGTAGAATTTGACGCTCCAGCGACACAGGATTTGATTAAAGAAGCCTTACTAGATGCGGGGCAAGAAGTAATATAATAAAGGTGTGTGATATAGAAGTATCGGGTTAAAAAACGCAACATTCAGAAGCGGTTGTTGTCTTTTAATACTTTGTTTGGGTGTTTTTACGCCCTTCAATGATGATTTATCATAACAATAAGGGAAAGAAATTATCGCATTTTCCTTTTCTCATTTCCATTTTTGATACAAACGAATCTGCTTGTTCAAGCCGCTAATTACACCACCCATAAAAGAAAGGGAGCTACGAGACAGATTGCTTCTGCATTGCGAACGAATCAGTTCACAGATTTTAACAAACAACATGCATAGCTCGTCAGGTTTCATGTTGCCAATAAGGCATAAGCCTTGTATGTATTCAATAGGGACAAGAATATGGGAGTGTTCGTCTTTTAAGTCATTGCCTAATCGCTGTGTTAAGCTATCCATGCCCTTTTGGATTACCTCATGCATTCTTTCTAAAACACAATATTCCCTTGCTGAAAAAGAACAAGATGAACGCATGCTTGTAAGTCTGTTGCTTATTTTGCATAGCCTCTTTGTTAAGTCAGGTAATGATAAATAAAGATTTCTAATGTCTGGCATGACTATCCTTTATTTGCGGCTATCATATTTTATCAGGCGTTGCTTTAAAACGCTATGAGCTCTTTTGGCAAGATTCACCCATTCCTACACAAATTTCACTAGAATCATCCCGCTAAACGCGTTGTTTTTGTAAAATTCTATGCGATAGATCCTTTCTTGCTTGTCCAGTGAAAAGCGTTTTTGAAAATCTTTAAATCTAATCGTATAGCCCGCTTCATTAGGCTTACTCTCATTAGAAACGCTAAAGCCAATCACATTCGCGCGGATATTATCCATAGCATGGATATAAAAACTCTCTTTCACTTCAACCACGCTCCCTATTTTAACCATTTGATCCTTATTGTCAATTTGCATTTTCACTTCTTCTAAAGAAGGATCAAATTCTATATAAAAAGGCGATAATCGTGTCATGAGCTTGTTGCCGTATTTTAAAAACACTTCTTGTTTATTTTTGACTAGCCCCACAATGTAAGCGTTGCTCTCTATGGGGATTTGTGGGATTTTAGTGTTATTAGGTAAAGGGAAATGATTGAGTTTAGGGCGTAAGTTAAAAAGGGGCATTTTAGGCAGAGAGCTGATTTTTGCCCATAAGCTTTTATCGTTGATTAGGGCATGCACGCTGTTAGGGTTAAGCTCAAAATCGCGCTTAAAAGGGATATTGAGTTGATTGAGTAAGCCCTCAATGGCTTGCAAATGGTAAAACACCCTTGATTCTAGTGGGAGTTCTTTGCTGGCTTCATTGGCAAAAGCGCTCTTTTTTTGATTGATCGCATAAAAAGTTAGGGCTTTTTGCATTTCTGTATCGCCTTGCGCGGTGCGCGTGTTTTTTAAATGATACTCCTCAATGGGGTGCAATAAATGGGCGTTGATGCTCTCAATCGTATTGTTGGCAAAAGCAAGCAAATTAGGGAATTTCGCCCCTTTAACTTCATCTTGATCAATGATAAAGCAATTCCCCCAGCGCTTAGGATTGAGCGTCGCATCAATATAAATAGGGCGATAATACCCACCACCATCATGCAAGTGCAAGACGGCGTCTATATTGGGTTTTGCAATCAAGGATTTGATTTCCTGGATAGTGGGGTATTCAGGGTCATTCTTGTCTAAAGCGGCAAATTTGCGGTTCATATCCCCATACAAGCCCCTATGATTTCTTAACATGGAAGGCTTATTCAATACGGGAACCACTTCCACCAAGCCTTTTAAAACGCTATAGTGCATTAAAAACAAATTAGTTGCATTAAACCCTCCAGGCTCATCGCCTTGAATCCCTGCTAAAAGCAACAAATGGGGGGCTTTGTCTCTATCCTCTACATTTGTAGGGGCTTTTTCTATCGTTTCTATCGCATGCAAAAACACCCAAGAATACAAGCCCCACACTAAAAGCCATATTTTTTTCATCCAATCTCTCTACTCTTTGAAACTAAAAGATCGCTAATTATACCTAAAAACCTTTTTAAGGGTGTTTTTTGAAGTTTCCATAAAAAAGGAACGAAAAATGCTTGTGAATGATCAATTCTATTTAAAAGGTTTTTTATGGATATTTTAAAAACTCTTCAAAAGCATTTGGGCGATGTTGAAACAAGCGATTTTAAAACCAATGTGATAGAAAAATCCCAACAAATCGCTAAATTCAGTAGGGACATGAAAAATATAAACGAGAGCGTTGGAGCGTTACAAGTCTTGCAAATCGCTTGCAAAAAGCTTTTCAATAAGAGCATGGGTTTAGGAGATAAAGACGCTTTGCAAGCTTCTATCATTAAACAGGAATTGCGAGAAATTGTAGAAAATTGCCAGTTTTTAGCCTCCCCTTTGTTTGACACTCAGCTCAACATTGCCATTAACGATGAGGTTTTTTCCATGATTGTGGATAATCCTTTGGATTTATTGGAAAATATAAGCGGGTTTCAAGCTTATTTGGAAGAAAAAATTAAACGAAATTAAGGAATTATTAGGCTATTTGAGTGAAAGCCTTTCAAACCCCAAAGCTTTCATGCCAAAACAAAGTTTTTCAAATAAAAGCCTTAAAGATTTGTTGAGCGATGATTTGAGGGCTTAAAATCTAGCTTTCTAATTTAGAGAACTTGATTTTCCATAAAAAGAACGAGCCTAAAAACGCTATCACGAATAAGCCCACCAAGTAATAGCCCAAGTCTGTAAATTCCAGGCTTTGTAAGGCGTTTAAAAGGCGGTTTTCAAATTTTAAATGGAGTTTCTCGCTAAACACTTGAAAAAGCTCAATCAACCCGATAAAAAGCGCGATAAACACGCTCAAGGCGGTGATGGAGATGTTGTAGTAGATTTTCCTTAAAGGGGTTTTGAACGCCCAGTCATACGCCTTGAGCATGAACGCCCCATCTAAAGTGTCAAACAAACTCATGCCAGCAGCAAAAAGAATGGGTAAAGAGAGCATGCCCACCACACTCACTTTAATTGCGCTACTAGAGAGGGCCAAAAGCGCGATTTCACTAGCGGTATCAAAACCTAGCCCAAAAAGAAAACCCACAGGATAAATGTGCCACGATTGAGAAACGAAATTAAACAAGGGTTTAAAAAAGCGGTTGAGTAAGCCCCTACTCGTTAAAAGCCGTTCAATCTCTTCATTTTGTTGCTGGCTCAAGCTTTCATTAGAATGCGATTTTTTGAAGATTTTTAATAGATCTATTAAAATAATCGCATTCAATAGCCCTATAATGAGCAAGAAAAGCCCAGAAACTAAAGTCCCCACTACCCCCCTATTTCTTCTAGCATCGGCGTATGCTCTTTGGCCCAAGCGATCGCAAACGCGCTGATAATAGTCATTAAAATCACCACGCTTGAATGCCCCATAGAAAAGTAAAACCCCACACCATAGGCGTTTTTGCCTTGTTGGGTGAGCTTTCTAATGGTGTTGTCTATGCAAGCGATGTGATCCGCATCAAACGCATGCTTTGCCCCTAGCATGTAAGCCATAGACGCCGCTGCATAAAACGAAGCGTTATTAGCCATAAAAAGTAACGCCAAACCTAACGCATGCAAGAACACAATCGCTAAAAAATAAGGAAACCACAATTTCACAGCACACCTTTTGTAAAAATAATATTTTTTGAGTGATTGTAATATATTTTGTTAAATTAGAAAAGATTTGTTTTTTGTTTATTTTCTGCAAATTGCCTTAAAAAATTTTTAAGGGGAATGAGAGATTTTGAGTTAAAATCAATCGCTTCTTTTAGTTTTTCATATTCTTCTTGGTGTTCTTCCTTTATTTTACCTTTATCATCAATAATAATCTTTTTTTATTCTCCTTGTTATCCCACTCGTTAGAAAAATTTCTATAGTTCAAACACTTCTAAATAGGCATACAGCATATTTTTTCTTATGTTTTTAATCGGTTTATAGTGTTCTTTACTTTTAATGCATTCTAAGTATCCTTCAAAGCATTTAAGAAATTCATCGTGTTTAGCAATTTCTAATAATAGGGTTTCTAAATCGCCATCATCTTGATTGTTAGGGAATAAAAAGATTTGTTCTTTGGGAAAATCAATCCCTTTTTCTTTGAATTTTTTACGAATATGCTTAAGCTTGTTATCAAAACCTGCATCGCTTTCTTGGTTCTCTTTTTTATGTCTGCATCAAAAACAATGCACACTTGTTTGTATCTTGGGTTGTTATTTTTTAAAATATTCTCGATTTCTTCACAAAATCCATCTGAGAATAAGTTATTTTTACCTTCTACATGGATTATATCAAAATGAGCTTGATCAAAATGATCTCCATTTTTCCAAACATCAAGACACCAACTTAGAAAATTTTTATCTTTTTTCCTTCTGTATAAATGAGTGTCTTTTTACTCATAATTATTTTCCTTAAACCTTTCTTTACCTCCAAAAAGATTGGCGCTATTCTTGAAATAAAGAGATAAATTTTCTCCATAATAAGGCTCTGCAACGATTGAACCATTATATTGTTCTAAGCAAAACAACTTAGTTTGATGTGCAAAATCCTTTTCTCTGATAACTTGATCTAAAATTTCTATAAATTCTTGGTTGTGGGTAGTCATAAACACTTGCAAATTACCATCTTTGTTGTCGTTAATAAAATCAATAACACACCTTAATAATAATCTCATGCGAGAAAAATGCAAGCCATTTTCCACTTCATCAATATAAATCGTTTTTGCGTTATCAGCCATAAAAGCGCTTACAATATACAAATACTTAATCAAACCATCACCAAATACAGATAATGGGATTTTTTCTTTGATATTTTTCACTTTTAATTTGAGTTGGTTATTGGTATTAAAGCTAATAGATTGGATATTGTTATCAAATTGATTAAGATGTTTATTTAATTCTTCTTCTAATTGGTTGTTACTGCAAATTTTACTCACCGCTTGAATCATATGAGCTTGCCTGTAAGCAACATCGCTAGGTATTATGGTAGCGCTTTCAAAGGGTAAAAGTTTTTGCAATTGATTAGGATCAAAATTCTTAAATTGCCTATTGTAGCCTGACTGATTAGGAATTGGTGGGAAATTAGGAACTTTAGCAATATTTAAATGATCGTTATAGATTTCTTCATTATTTTTTTTAAGAGTGAAATTAAGCTGAGAGAGCATTTGAGTTTGTTCTGCTGTAGGTATTATTTGCGACTCTATTACCTTTTGGTTTTCACTGGCTATGAATTTTATTTGTAAGTCTAAGGTTTGATTGTTGTCTAAAGTTGTGGTGATTTGTATTTTTTTCTCAGTGTCTAAACCATAAAACATTAAGCTTTTTGATTCTGATGTTAAAGGCTCTTTGCGTATATTGTCATAAATTTCTAATACATTAGTGCATGGGTGCATGGATTTACCTACCAAATAATACAATGCTTCTAACAAATTGGATTTGCCCGCATTGTTTTGGCCGGTGATAATATTAAGTTTGGTAAAACCATCAATTTGAGTGTTCTTAAAATTCTTAAAGTTTTTAATGCGAACAGACTGAATCATTGAACCCCTTTATCCAAGCAGAAATTGATGCTAAATTTTCACATTATAGCGCATGCGATTACGACAAAATTTAATAGGAAATAAATAAGAAATCATAAAAATAAAAGCATTATATAAATTATCCTATTTGGATTAGTTTTTCCCACCCAAAAATTTGACCCATTCGTCTCTATCAATCAAAAGCACTCCGTTAGCTTGAGCCAGTTTTTGAGCGGCTTGCGTGAAGTAGCTATTAGTGATCACGCAAGCTTTTTCGCAAGCGTAGTAAGCTTTAGAAGAAACCACCTCTTGAATGGCTTTGGGCGAAACTTTATGCGAGTAGCGTTTGGCTTGAACCGCCCATTTGACGCCGTCTTTTTCTATGATCAAATCCGCTCCATAATCGCCGCTTTTTTGAGTGATTGTAACTTCAAAACCTTTGGAAGTGAAAAAGATTTTGGAATATTCTTCAAATTCAAAGCCGTTCATGGCGTCTATTTTTTGTAGAATGCGTTTGAGTTGGCGCTTCTTATACGAAGAAATAACGCCTTGAAATAACACTAACATGGAAAAAACGCCAAGAAGCGCCAACAATTTTAAAAGCAAATCGTTAGCCGAAGTTACCAATTTCAATTCTAGAGATTTTTCCAACAAAACATGCCAAGTTAAATAAATCCCTACCGAAAACAAAACAACAAAAATGAAAAATAAAATCTTTTTCATGCCCTAAAACCATGCCGCATTTTCTATAGCGTTCAAACGCTTTTCTAAACCCTCCATAAGAGAATAGTAAGCCTTATTAAGGGCTTTGATTAAAGCGTTATGATAGGATTTATCTTCTTGGGGAAAAAGAGAGGGGTTATCGCCCAAACGATTGGCGTAATCAACAGGCACGCTGAGAGCGGTGGGGATTAAAAGGGTGTCAAACGGGCAAGTCGTTTGCGGGACGCATTCTAAAATCAAGCTCGCTTGAAGGTTTAAAAACCGCATGACGGCTTTTGGGTCAGTGTTAGGCTCAATCGTCTTTTTAAGCCTTTCTTTAATGGCTTTTAAATCTTTAGGACTCTCTTCAAAAGAAAAAAAACATTGCCTGAAACATTGAGGGTAAAAGCGCTTTTATCTTTTAAAAAATAAGCGATTTGCTGGGCGAGTGCTTTTTTAAATTCTTTTTGGTAAAAGGGCGGCACAAAATGAGCGTTAAAAAAGATTTTAGGGAGGGTTAAAGTGGAAGCGGTTTTTAAAGCGCTATTTTTGGGGTAATCTTTATATTTTAAGTGGAGCGTCGTTTTGTTGAAAAACTGACACCCTAGTAAAATAAAAGCAACACCAACGCTTAAAACCCTTAGCATTCTGTCAAACGCCCATGCTCTAATTTCACATGCTTAGTGGCTAATTTAAGCGTGCTTGGGTTGTGCGAGATGAGAATGATCAAGCGGTTTTGTTTCAATTCTAAAATGCTTTGCTTAACGCTCTCTTCTGTGTGATTGTCTAAAGCGGAAGTGGCTTCATCAAAGATTAAAACTTGAGCGTCTTTATACAAAGCTCTTGCAATGGCGATTCTTTGGCGTTGGCCGCCGCTAAGATTAGCGCCAAATTCATCTAAAACGCTCCCTATCCCATGAGGCATTTTTTCCACAAAATCTAAGGCTTGAGCTTTTTTTAGGCATTCTTTGATTTTTACCTCATCAATTTCTAAACCATACGCCACATTTTCAGCCACGCTCCCGTTAAAAATAAACACCCTTTGAGTGACAACGCTAATCTTTTCTCTTAAGGATTTTTGAGTGATGCTCTCTATTTTTTGATCATTGATGAAAATTTCGCCCTTGCTTGGCTCATAAAGGCGTAAGATCAGATTCACTAATGAGCTTTTACCGCTCCCGCTTTCGCCTTTTAAAGCGATGATTTCATTTTGTTGGAATTTCAAACTAATATCGCTTAAAACATAACGCTCTTGATTGTCTAGCGCATAAGCGAGCCATACCTTTTTAAATTCAATGGTGTGTATAGCGTTATTTAGCGTTAATTCCCCATCAACAATAACCGGCTCTCTTTCTAAAATCTCATGGATCCTGTCGCTAGCGACTAAGGCTTCTTGAAAATTAGAAACGATCCTAGTCAAGCGTTTAATCGGCGTATAGAGCATAAAAAGGGCCGTGATGAAAGAAAAAAACGCCCCCACGCTAATATGACCCCTAATCACTTCATTCCCCCCTAAATAAATCACTAACGCTATAGCGATTGAGCCTAAAAACTCCATTAAAGGCGAAGAAATTTCAGCCACGGCGATGTTTTTGATACCGATTTTAAAAAACGCTTCATTTTCTTTCACAAAAGCCTTATGCTCTAATTTTTCGCCATTAGAGATTTTAATCGCTTCCACATTGTTAAAAACTTCACTCAAACGAGCGGTGATTTTGGCGTTACTCTCTTGATGGGATTTAGCGAGTTTTTTAACCTTACGAATGATTTTACTGATAGGAATGGCGGCTAGCGGCATGATCACTAGCCCCACTAACGCTAATTTAGGGCTTTGATAGATCACCACCCCCACTAACCCGACAATCGTTAGCCCCTCTCTTAGGCTCTCTGAAAGGTAATTGGACAAACTCGCTCTAATCAAACCTATATCATTGGTGATCCTTGCGATCAATTCGCCCTTTTTAGTCCTGTTAAAAAAATCCATTTCCATTTTGAGAAGGCTTTCTAACATAGTGTTGCGTATTTTTTTGACAATATCAAGCCCAATAAAGTTAGTGAAATAAGTGCCTAAATACATGCCCCCACTCTTACCCAAATACGCCAAAATCACTAAAAAAGGTAAAATTTTGAGCATGTAAGTGTCTTTATTGATAAAAATTTCATCTAAAGTGGGCTTGACTAAATAAGTCCCCCAAGCCGTGCTTAAAGCCACCACTAAAGAAGAAAATAAAACCACTATAAAACTTTTATAATGCTCTTTAAGATATTTAGAATAACGCCTAAAAAAGAGTTTCAAATGCTTAACCTTTGGATTTGATTAAACTCTTATTATAGTGTTTTTATTAGGGGATTTTTAACACTTTAATAAACAGCTTAAAGCGATTGATTAGAATTTAGCGCTAAGAGTTGTCATCAAATGACTCCTGTCTGAATAAAGCGCTTTTAGAGCCGGGCGTGGGCCTGTAACTCCCTACCGTAAAGCCTGAATGCGTCATCACGCCCAAATATTCTAATTTCACGCTCGCTGTCAAACTCTTGCTGATCTTATAGCCCACATTAACAGCTGCGCTCGCTTCATTGGCTAAAGTGCCGCTAGTCCAACGCCATAAAGTCCCCCACAGCCATTTTTTATGCACGCCTCCACCAAAAACCCAGCCAGAGACGGCATCAGCGGTTACCAAATGGCTTAAGGCTTGCCCTATATCATAAACGCTATTGGTCCAAAAATCAATGCCTAAAGGGTTTCCTGTCGTGCCTATGTAAGCGTTTGCGTTTTTCCACACTTTATAAAACGCTCCCCCAAAATTAAATTCATTGTAATCAAATCGTTGCCTAATGAGCAGGCTTTGCCCGGCAGTACCCGCTTTCACAGCGTAACGATAAGTATCCCTTTTAAGGGGGGCATGGACAGGGAGCAAAATATAAGCCTTCGTTTCGGATCTAAAGCCCACACCATCAAAATTAGGGTTACTATCATAGCCTACAGCCACCCCAGGGCTATAATAAGTCCCGGGCGAAAATTGGAAAAAAAGGGCTGACGCTAACCCCTTTCCTTTCGTAAGTGTAATCCACTAAATGGATACCATAATTTAGAGTGCGCCCGTTTTTAATCACGGTTCTTGGAGAGTAAAAATCATAAATCCACTCCCCATAAGCGAACGCCCTACCCCATGAGCTAAACCACCATAATTTATGACTCCCCTCATTTTTATCCTTAACTTTAGCGCTGATTTCAAAGCCTTGCGTGTAACCGCTCATATAAGGAGCATTGGATTGATAACGCCCCCCTTTAGCCGCAAATATATCCTTATAGCGGTATTCTAAAAAAGCGTTATTCATCAAGTAATTACGGCGGATCTTATTGGCTCTAGCGTTCCCGCACGCTATAGAATCAATCACCTTGCCATCAGATCCAAGCGCGCACTCATGGATACTCGTGCCATCAAGCAAGGCTCTTTTACCCCCTAAATAGCCATCCCAATAACCAATGTAGTTATAAATAACCGATCCGCCTTGATTGAATTTAGTATCATCATAAGCGACCCCTCCTAGCGTGCCACCGATTTTTCCCTCTAAAACATGCCCTTGATCTTTAAGGCCTTTAGATAAAAAATCCGCATAAATATTGCCCTGACCTACAGCGGTTACAAAAGTCTCTGTAGGATAAATCCCCCTAGCTATGTCAATCTTTTTTTTATTAAAGCCAACTTTAGAAAAGGACTCCGCTAAAACTTCAATTTTATAATCAAACGCTTGCAAAGAAGCGCTCAAACTCAAAACATATAACCCACAAAAAACTTTATTCTTTAAAGGCGCGCTATTTTTCATTTTTTCCCTTTTAATAGCCAATACATCTTAAAGACTATACAATTCTTAACTGATCTAAAAAACAAAGAAGCGTAATCAAGCTATTTATTTACTTTTAATTAACTCAACTATTTTAGATTATAACGAAATTTTTTTAGTTTCATACTAAAATGAGATGAAGTAAATCAAAATCTAATTAAAGTGAGATTTTTGTGCCGTTTTATAACCAAACCCGTTTTTTAATATGAAAGTTCTTGTATTGATTGTAAAAAATGCCAAAAAGCGTTTTTAAGTTTGACAATCAATCTAATAGCAAAAACTCCAACACCGCCATGCGCATCGCTACGCCATTTTTGACTTGCTCTAAAACTTTGGATCGCTTGTCTTCTAACACCGCGCTTTCTATATCAATATCCCTATGCACTGGGCCTGGGTGTAAAATAATGACCTCTTTATTTTTAGCGTGATCCTCTAGGCGTTTTTGGGTGATGCAATAAGCGTTGCCATAATCTTTCAAGCTCGCAAAAATGGGCGCGTTGTGCCGTTCGGTTTGGGTCCTTAAGCTCATTAAAATGTCTAGCAAACGCTATCGCTTCTTCAATGTTGTGCGTCGTTTTTAAAGAAACGCTAGGGAGCATGGAGCTTGGAGCGCACAGCATGATCTCAAGCCCTAGTCTTTGGAGTAATTTAATGTTGCTATTAGCCACTCTGGAATTTTTCACATCGCCTATGAAAGCGATTTTCTTCCCTTTTAGATTTTCTAAACCGCCAAAATGCTGATAAAGGGTGAGCAAATCTAATAACGCTTGGGTAGGGTGAGCGCTTGTGCCGCTTCCTGCGTTAATCAAGGGGCATTGTGAAAATTCAGCCAATTTAAAAGGCGCGCTTGAAAAAGCATGCCGTGTGATGATAGCGTCAGGCTGCATGGCATGGATATTTTTGAAAGTGTCTATCAAAGTTTCACCCTTTGAAGTGGAGCTTGTTTGCATGTTTAATTTCACTATTTTTGCCCCCAATCTCAAGCTTGCGATTTCAAAACTAGACACCGTTCTGGTGGAATTTTCAAAAAATAAAGCCACAATGATTTTATTTTGCATTTTTTCTCTTGTCTCTAAAGATACGGCGTTAAAATCGTTCGCATAAACGCTCGCTTTGTTCAATAAAAGCTTGATTTCATCTAGGCTTAAATCGCTGGTTTGGAGCAAGTGTCGGCATTTTTTTGGCATAAAACCCCCTTTTAGTTATAATATAGGTTTTATTTTAGCTAAAAATGGCATGGGTTTTAGCAAGGAATGGGCTTGAAAAATCTCTCAACACTTCTGGTGTTTTTATTCTTTTGTTTGGGGTGTGTGAGCAATTTTAATGAAGACACTTACACGCTAGACTTAGTGTTAGAAAAAAGATCCAAGCCAGCAGGAAAGGCGAAATCACCAAAGATAATGTGCCTATCATCACGGCTATCGCTACGCATTTAAACGATGTGGATAGCGGCACTTACTATGACCATGAGTATTTTTTAGTGGAGATTTTCACGCAAAATAACGACTGGATAGATGATGGCTATATTTCTTATGAACTTTTTGGCACAAAACCTATAGGCTCAGAGCCTTTATGGGTGCGAGAAATCACAAGAGATGAATTTGATGGCATTTTAGAAACCACGAACCGGTGGAGCAGAGCTTTTTTGCTCGCTTTTAACAAATTGGATTATTTAGCAGTGCAAGAAGCCAAACTAGAGCTTGATGCCTATAGTTTAGGCAAGATTGTTTTTAATTTCGCTTATCAAGTCCCCTTACCTCAATTTTAATGCGATTAGATTACGCCTTATTCAACCAGCATTTAGCAAATAGCAGAGAAAAAGCTAAAGCGTTGGTTTTAAAAAATCGGGTTTTAGTCAATAAAATAGTGATCTCTAAACCCTCTTTTATCGTTAAAGAGGGTGATCAAATTGAATTAATCGCTACCAATCCATTCGTTAGCAGGGCTGGGGAAAAATTAGGGGCTTTTTTAGAAAATCACTTTATAGATTTTAAAGAAAAGGTTGTTTTAGATGTGGGTGCGAGCAAGGGGGGCTTTAGTCAAGTGGCTCTTTTAAAAGGGGCTAAAAAGGTGCTTTGCGTGGATGTGGGGAAAATGCAATTAGATGAAAGTTTGAAAAACGACCAGCGCATAGAATGTTATGAAGAATGCGATATTAGAGGGTTTAAAACGCCAGAAACAATTGATTTAGTGCTTTGTGATGTGAGCTTTATTTCTTTATATTGTATTTTAGAAGCGATTGTGCCTTTAAGCGGTGAATTTTTGGTGCTTTTCAAACCGCAATTTGAAGTGGGCAGAGCCGCAAAACGCAATAAAAAGGGGGTGGTAATGGATAAAGAAGCCATTTTAAACGCTTTAGAAAACTTTAAAAACCATTTAAAAACAAAGGATTTTCAAATCTTAACGATCCAAGAAAGCTTAGTGAAAGGGAAAAACGGGAATGTTGAATTTTTTATCCATTTCAAGCGAGCCTGAGATTAAAAGCCTGGCTATCGGTAAATTTGACGGCCTGCATTTAGGGCATCAAGCCCTTTTTAAAGAATTAAAAGACCCCAAAGCCCTTTTAATCATAGAAAAAAAACATTACACTAAAGGCTATTTAACCCCCCTAAAATACCGCACTAAACTCGTGGGCATGCCTTTATTTTTTGTGCATTTAGAAGAGATTTCGCCATTAAACGCTTCAGAATTTTTAGATCTTTTAAAAAAGAAATTCCCCCATTTAGAACGCCTGGTCGTGGGCTATGATTTCAGGTTTGGGCATGAGAGGCAAAATGACGCTTTATTTTTAAAAGAGCGTTTTGAAAAAACCATTATTGTGCCTGAAGTGAAAATAAAAGAGATTAGCGTGCATTCTAAAACCATCAAACTAGCCCTAAGTCATGGCGACTTATCTTTAGCTAACAAGCTCTTAGGCAGGCCTTATGAAGTGTGTGGGGAAGTCATTAGCGATCAAGGCTTAGGGCATAAAGAATTAGCGCCTACTTTAAATATCAAAACTAAAGATTTTATCCTCCCTAGTTTTGGGGTGTATGCGAGTTTGGTGAAAATAAAGGATCCAATTTATCAAAAAAGCGTGAGTTTTATAGGCAACCGCTTAAGCACGGATCAACATTTCGCCATAGAATGCCATGTCCTTGATACCATCATAGAAAACCCGCCCCAAGAAATCGCTTTGCGTTTGGTTCAAAAAATACGAGACAACATGCGTTTTTCTTCTTTAAAAGAGCTTAAAAACCAGATCCAACAAGACATCTTAATGGCCAAAGAGATTTTGAGATAATTTGTGTTAAAATGACTCTTGAAAACCTTAAAAATGGAAAAATTTGATGCGATTGAGTAACGCTGATTTAGAACGATTAAAAAGCATGGCTAATGCGCTTCGCTTTTTGTGCGCGGACATGATAGATAAGGCTAATAGCGGGCATCCGGGCGTGTGCTTGGGGCTAGCTGATGTGATGGTGGTTTTAAGCTTGCACCTTAATCTAAACCCCACCAACCCTAAATGGCTCAATAGGGACAGGTTGGTTTTTAGCGGAGGGCATGCGAGCGCGTTAGCGTATAGTTTGTTGCATTTGTGGGGCTTTGATTTGAGCTTAGACGATTTAAAGCGTTTCAGGCAATTACACTCTAAAACCCCAGGACACCCCGAATTGCACCACACCGAAGGCATTGAGATCACCACAGGCCCTTTGGGGCAAGGTTTTGCTAACGCTGTGGGCTTTAGCATGGCGAGCCAATACGCTCAAACCCTTTTAGATAAAGAAGCCATTTCTCATAAAGTCTATTGCTTGTGTGGGGATGGGGATTTGCAAGAAGGCATTAGCTATGAGAGCGCTTCTTTAGCCGGGCATCTTCGCCTTGATAACCTCATCGTGATTTATGATAGTAACCAGATCAGCATTGAAGCGCGCTATTAATATTAGTTTTAGCGAACAGGTTAAAACGCGTTTTTTAGCGCAAAATTGGGAAGTGCTAGAATGCGATGGGCATGACTATCAAGCGATTCATGACGCTTTAGAAGAAGCCAAAAAATCCGCCAAACCCACGCTTTTAATCGCTCATACGATTATTGGTAAGGGGGCTATTGGCTTAGAGGGAAGCGAAAAAACGCATGGCTCACCATTAAGTAAAGAAGTGTTAAAACAATCCAAAGAAAACGCTCAAATCAATCCTAGTGAAAGCTTTATCATTAGCCCAAAAAATAAAATGCATTTTGAAGAAGTGAAAGTTAGGGGCGTTAGTTTAGAGTCCTTATGGGAAAAATCCCTAAGCCCTAAAACAAAAGAAAAAATCCATGCGTTAAAGGATTTTGATTTTAACGCCATCCATTACCCCGCCTTTAAAAAAGGCGAATCTCTAGCCACGAGAGTGAGTAACGGCATGATTTTAAACGCTATCGCTAAAGAATGCGAGGGTTTTTTAGGGGGAGCGCGGATTTAGCCCCGTCTAATAACACGCAATTAAAACACTCTGGCGATTTCCCTTTAGGGCAGAACTTGCATTTTGGGATCAGAGAGCATGCCATGGGAGCTATCACTAACGCTTTAGCGGCGTATGGCTTGTTTGTGCCTTTTTGCGCGACCTTTTTTGTGTTTAGCGATTATTTAATGCCAAGCATTCGTTTGAGCGCTTTAATGAAATTAAAAGCCCTTTTTATCTTCACGCATGACAGCATTGGCGTGGGTGAAGATGGGGCAACGCACCAGCCCATAGAGCAATTGAGCCATTTACGTGCTTTGCCTAATTTTTATGCTTTCAGGCCTAGCGATGCTTTTGAAAATAAGGCTTGCATGCAAGTAGCGTTAAGTTTGAACGCCCCTAGCGCTCTTATTTTATCGCGCCAGAATTTGCCCGTGCTTGATGAGGTTTCTAAAGAGCAGGTTTTAAAAGGGGCGTATGTTAAACACCACTCTAAAGATCCCATTATCACGCTCGTTGCGAGCGGGAGCGAGGTCTCTTTGGCTTTAGAGAGCGCTCAAATTTTAGAGCGAGAAAATATCCAAACGCAAGTCATCAGTGCGCCATGCTTTGATCTATTGATAGAGCAAGATGAAAGCTATCTTAAAGAACTCTTTAAGGGCAAAGTCTTAGTGATTGAAGCGAGCCGCGCGATAGAGTGGTATCGTTTTGCGGACAAAATCATTGGCATGGATTCTTTTGGGAGCTCAGCAAAGGGCGATAAACTCTTTGAAAAATTTGGCTTTAGCGTTGAAAATGTTACCATTCAAGCCAAAAGGTTACTCAACGCATGAACTTAGAAAAACTTTTTTTAGAAAAATCCCCCTTGTTTGTTTTTAGCTCCACTAGGCGTTTAAAACATTTCTATTTAGAGCAAGGCGAAGGGTTTTTGCCTAGCGCAATGAGCATGGGGAGTTTTTTTGAACAGGCTTTTTACATCCCCAATAAAAAGAAAATCCCTAACAGCGCGCGCCAAATTTTAATGATAGACACCATTAAAGCCATCGCTAAAGAAAAAAAATCCATTCTTGAAGCGGCTTTTGCTTTTTGAAAACAGCTTTTTAGGGTATTTGGAAAGCACTTCTTTTTTGTTTGATTTGTTTGATGAGTTAAGCTCTGCTTGCATCAAACTCAATGAACTTTCTTCTAAAGACATTTACTTGGATTATGAAAAGCATTTAGAAGTCTTAGAAATGATTTATGATCGCTACATTAAAAAGCTGGAAGGATTAGGCTTTTATGACAAAATCATGCAAGAAAAGCCCGCCATTTTAAAAGAATTTTTTGAGCATTTTTCCTCCATTGAATGGCATTTAGACGGCTTTATGAGCGTTTTTGAAAGGCAATGCTTATTGGAAGTGGCTGAGTTAGTGCCTGTCACTTTACACCTGTCATGCGATAAATACAATCAAAAATTCTTGGAATTTCTCAATCTCAAATTAGAAACAGATTGCGATTATTCCATTGATTTTAAAACCCAGAAGATCCTTTCTCAAACTTTTAACGATCAAAAAATAGAGCCAAAGCTCTATGCCAACTCCAGTTATTTAAAACAAAGCGCTTTAGTTTTACAAACCATAGAAGAATATTTGCAAGAAAATAACGACCCTAATAAAATGGCGATCATCACGCCTAATGCGGATTTTTTACCTTTTTTAAAGCTCTTAGACAAAAACAATAATTTGAATTTTGCGATGGGTTTAGGGGCTAAAAACAGCCCTTATTATACAGAGCTTGTCAAAATCTTAGAAGATTTACAAACAAGCGATCTTAATTTAAGCGGATCTGCGTTATTGGATTTAGAAAACCTTACACTCCCGCTTTTAGAACAACAAAGCTCTAAAGAAAAAGCGCCATTAAAAGAAGCGCATTCTCAAATCATGCACCAGTATCATCTTTTAAAAGACACGCTTAAAAACTACAGCCTTAAAGATTTATTGCATTTGTATTTGCAAGAATTTGAAGCCAACTTCCGCTTAGACGATTCTAGTGGAGGCAAAATACGAGTCATGGACACTTTAGAGACAAGGGGCATGCAATTTGATAAAATAGTGGTTGCGGATTTCAATGAAACCTGCGTGCCAAGCCTTAAAGATTGCGATTTGTTTTTAAACTCTGCTTTAAGGAAATCGCTCAATCTCCCCACTTTATTGGATAAGAAAAATTTGCAAAAACACTATTACTACCAGCTCTTTAAAAACTCTGAAGAAATGGTGCTTTCTTATATAGAGAGCGAAACTTCAAAAGTTTCCAACATGCTTTTAGAATTGGATTTACACATAGAGCCTATCAAAGACGCTTACACGCTTTTTGCACCAACCCCTTTAAAAGACTACCAAGAAGAAGAAATCAAAGCCACTATCCCTAAAGATTTTGGCTTTAGCGCTAGCTCATTGAACGCTTTTTTAACTTGCAAGCGCCGTTTTTATTACCACTACATGAAGCGCTTCAAAGAAACCCCTAAAGATGAAAATAATAGCGCTGTGGGCAGTTTGATCCATGAACTCTTAAAAGAAGCTTATGAAAAAGATAAAAACCCCTATGCATTAGAAGAGAGGCTCATTTGGCTCTTAGAAACAAGAGAAAACGTTACCCCTAAAGAGCGTTTAGACACTCTTGTAGCACTCAAAAAAATCCAGGCTTTTTATCTTAAAGAAAAAGAACGCTTTAAGGCAAAAATCAAAATCCTTGATCTTGAAAAAAGCTTTGAAACAACCATTCAAGGCGTTGCGTTTAAAGGGTGCATAGACAGGATTGACAAAACGGCTGACAATGAGATTATTTTATTGGATTACAAATTCAAAAGCGATTTGAAATTAGACAACATGAGTAAAAAACAAAGAGGAGGCTTAAGCCCCATAGAAATCGCTCAAATCAGCACCGATTATCAAATGACCATCTACGCGTTTGCCCTTAAAAATCTGGGTTACAAAGGGCCTATAAAAGCCTTTTTTTATGATTTGAGAAAGGGCGAGTTACTAGAAGAAGACGAGCTTATTTTACAGGCTAAAATGGATCATTTGGAATATTCTCTTATCCCCAAGCTCAAGCAAGAAATTGATTTTGAAAAAACTTTAGAAGTTAAAGATTGTGAGTATTGCTCTTTTAAAGACATATGCAACCGATGAAATCTAAAAAACTTTATTTGGCTTTAATCATAGGGGTTTTATTAGCGTTTTTAACCCTATCTTCATGGCTGGGTAATAGCGGTTTAGTGGGGCGTTTTGGGGTGTGGTTTGCCGCATTCAATAAAAAATATTTTGGGTATCTTTCATTCATTAATTTACCCTATTTAGCATGGGTTTTATTCCTTTTATACAAGACTAAAAACCCTTTTACAGAAATCGTTTTAGAAAAAACTTTAGGGCATCTATTAGGCATTTTATCTTTGCTTTTTTTACAATCTAGCCTATTAAATCAAGGGGAAATCGGCAACAGCGTGCGTTTGTTTTTACGCCCTTTTATAGGGGACTTTGGGCTTTATGCGCTGATAACGCTTATGGTAGTTATTTCTTATTTGATTTTATTCAAACTACCCCCTAAAAGCGTTTTTTATCCTTATATGAACAAAACACAAAACCTTTTAAAAGAGATTTACAAACAATGCTTACAAGCCTTTAGCCCTAATTTTAGCCTGAAAAAAGAGGGTTTTGAAAACACCCCATCAGATATCCAAAAAAAAGAAACCAACAACGACAAAGAAAAAGAAAACCTCAAAGAAAACCCTATTAATGAAAACCACAAAACCCCTAACGAAGAATCGTTTTTAGCGATCCCTACCCCCTATAACACGACCTTAAATAATTCAGAGCCACAAGAAGGCTTGGTTCAAATTTCCTCCCACCCCCCTACCCATTACACTATTTACCCTAAAAAAAACCGATTTGATGATTTGACTAACCCCCCTTTAAAAGAACCTGAGCAAGAAACCAAAGAAAGAGAACCCACGCTAAAAAAAGAAACGCCCACCACGCCCAAACCTATCATATCCGCACCCAACACAGAAAATTATGATAAAATAGAAAATGACAAAACCCCCAACCACCCCATAAAAGAAGATGATTTGCAAGAAAGACCACAAGAAAACCCACAAAAAGAAAATATAGAAGAAAAAGAAAATCTAAAAGAAGAAAAAAGAGAAACAGAGAACGCTCCAAACTTTAGCCCACTAACCCCCACCAGCACTAAAAAACCCGTTATGGTTAAAGAATTGAGCGAAAATAAAGAGATATTAGACGGGTTGGATTATGGCGAAGTGCAAAAACCCAAAGATTATGAACTTCCCACAACGCAATTATTGAATGCGGTTTGTTTGAAAGAAACTTCTTTAGACGAAAACGAGATTGACCAAAAAATCCAGGATTTATTGAGCAAGCTGCACACCTTTAAAATTGATGGCGATATTATCCGCACTTATTCAGGCCCTATTGTAACCACTTTTGAATTCCGCCCAGCTCCCAATGTTAAGGTGAGCCGTATTTTAGGCTTGAGCGATGATTTAGCGATGACTTTATGCGCTGAATCCATCCGCATTCAAGCCCCTATTAAGGGTAAAGATGTCGTTGGTATTGAAATCCCTAACAGCCAAAGCCAAATTATTTATTTAAGAGAAATTTTAGAAAGCGAATTGTTTCAAAAATCCAGCTCGCCCTTAACTCTAGCTTTAGGCAAAGACATTGTGGGTAACCCTTTCATCACGGATTTAAAAAAGCTCCCCCACTTGCTCATCGCCGGCACGACAGGAAGCGGTAAGAGCGTGGGCGTGAATGCGATGATTTTATCCTTACTTTATAAAAACCCTCCCGATCAGCTCAAATTAGTGATGATAGATCCCAAAATGGTAGAATTTAGCATTTATGCGGACATCCCTCATTTACTCACGCCCATTATCACCGACCCTAAAAAAGCTATCGGGGCTTTGCAAAGCGTGGCTAAAGAAATGGAGCGCCGATACTCTTTAATGAGCGAATACAAGGTTAAAACCATTGATTCTTATAATGAACAAGCTAAAAACAATGGTGTTGAAGCGTTCCCCTATTTGATTGTGGTGATTGATGAATTAGCGGATTTGATGATGACAGGGGGCAAAGAAGCGGAGTTTCCTATCGCTAGAATCGCTCAAATGGGGCGAGCGAGCGGTTTGCACCTCATTGTAGCGACCCAACGCCCAAGCGTGGATGTCGTAACCGGCTTGATTAAAACCAACTTGCGCTTCAAGGGTGAGTTTTAGGGTAGGCACTAAGATTGATTCTAAAGTGATTTTAGACACCGATGGGGCGCAAAGCTTGCTAGGAAGGGGCGATATGCTCTTTACCCCCCAGGAACAAACGGGTTAGTGCGCTTGCATGCCCCCTTTGCCACTGAAGATAGAAATCAAAAAAATCGTGGATTTTATTAAAGCCCAAAAAGAGGTGGAATACGATAAAGATTTCTTGCTAGAAGAATCGCGCATGCCTTTAGACACCCCTAACTATCAAGGCGATGACATTTTAGAAAGGGCTAAAGCGGTGATTTTGGAAAAAAGATCACTTCTACGAGTTTTTTACAACGCCAATTAAAAATCGGCTACAACCAAGCCGCCACCATTACTGACGAATTAGAAGCTCAAGGCTTTTTATCCCCAAGAAACGCCAAAGGCAACAGAGAGATTTTATAAAACTTTTAGGTTTTTGTTTTCAATGAATATTGGCAATAAAAACATTATTTTTAATTTTTAAAAATCATTTTCTTTAAAAAAACTTTTCTCAATGATACAAACACCATAATCCTTTCATCTATTAATCAAATATTATCTGTGGTTTCCCTAACTCCTAGTAAAATTACCTAAAAATTTCATATTCAAGGATAGCCATGAACCCCCAGATTCAACCCGCCACCAAAAAACCCTTAAAATCCCTTTTAGCCGCTAGTTCAGGTAATTTAGTGGAATGGTATGACTTTTACGCTTATGCGTTCCTTGCCCCTTATTTCGCTAAGGAATTTACCCACACCAATGACCCTACTCTAGCGCTCATCTCAGCTTTTTTGGTTTTCATGCTAGGGTTTTTCATGCGCCCTTTGGGGAGTTTGTTTTTTGGTAAATTGGGGGATAAAAAGGGGCGTAAAACTTCTATGGTGTATTCCATTATCCTTATGGCGCTAGGCTCTTTCATGCTCGCATTGCTCCCCACTAAAGAAATCGTGGGGGAATGGGCGTTCTTGTTTTTATTGTTAGCCAGGCTTTTACAGGGCTTTAGCGTGGGAGGCGAATATGGCGTGGTCGCTACTTACCTCTCTGAATTAGGCAAGAATGGCAAAAAAGGTTTTTATGGCTCTTTCCAATATGTAACTTTAGTTGGAGGGCAGCTCTTAGCTATTTTTTCGCTCTTTATCGTTGAAAACATTTACACGCATGAGCAAATCAGCGCGTTTGCTTGGCGTTATTTATTCGCTTTAGGGGGTATATTAGCCCTACTCTCGCTCTTTTTAAGAAATATCATGGAAGAAACTATGGATAGTCAAACAACTCCCAAAACCACTATTAAAGAAGAAACCCAAAGAGGCAGTTTGAAGGAATTGCTCAACCATAAAAAGGCCTTAATGATAGTCTTTGGGCTAACTATGGGAGGGAGTTTGTGTTTTTATACTTTTACGGTGTATTTAAAAATCTTTTTAACCAACAGCTCATCATTCAGCCCTAAAGAAAGCAGTTTCATCATGCTTTTAGCGCTCTCTTATTTCATCTTCTTACAGCCCTTATGCGGGATGCTTGCGGATAAAATCAAACGCACCCAAATGCTGATGGTTTTTGCGATCACAGGGCTTATTGTAACGCCTATTGTCTTTTATGGTATCAAGCATGCCACTAGCGTGTATGAAGCCCTATTTTATGAAATACTCGCATTGAGCAGCATGAGTTTTTACACTTGCATTGCTGGGGTCATTAAAGCGGAATTATTCCCTGAACATGTGCGAGCGCTTGGCGTGGGTTTGGCCTATGCGATTGCGAATGCACTTTTTGGAGGGAGCGCAAGCTATGTAGCGTTAGAGTTCAAACAGCATGGTTTTGAAGTGGGGTTTGTGGGCTATGTCATGTTGAGTATTATTATCTTTATGGTTATGGTTATCCTATTCCCTAAAAAAACCTATTTGGAATGAATCTGTTTTTATTTAATTTTTGCTATAATTTTTCCTTTTAAAAGGAATTATTTGCATGCAAAATGGGTATTATGCGGCCACAGGCGCTATGGCGACACAATTTAACCGCTTGGATTTGACCTCTAATAATTTAGCTAATTTAAACACCAATGGCTTTAAAAGAGACGATGCGATTACAGGCGATTTTTTAAGGCTTTACCAACAATACCGAGAGCAACTGCCCTTAGAAGATCAAACCAAAGCGAGTGCGAAGTATTTAAACCGCAATCTCAATCGTGTGCCTATTTTATCAGAAATCTATACGGATAGGAGTCTTGGCGCGTTTGAAGGGACGAATAACCCCCTAGATTTTGCCCTAACAAGCCCTAACCTCTATTTTGCGATACAAACTAATGAGGGCGTCGCCTATACTAGAGACGGGCATTTTAGCGTTGATAAAGACGGCTTTTTAGTTACTCTTAATGGCTTTAAGGTGCTTTCACGCTCTGGCTTGAACGAAAAAGGAGGGATCATGCTCATGCCTGACGCTGAAATTGAAGTAGATCAAAATGGCGGAATCACTTTTAGGGATAATGAAGCCCAAATTCAAGCGGGTGCGTTGGCTTTAGTGAGTTTTAGCGAACCAAAAAATCTTAAAAAGATAGGGCAAAACCTTTATGCTTATCAGGGCGAAGGCATCCATCAAGTCTCTAACTCTGGCGCATTAAAACAATACATGCTAGAAAAAAGCAATGTCAATGCGGTGCGTGAGATGAGCGCTTTGATTGAAATCAACCGCTTTTTGGACATGTATTCTAAAGTGCTAAAAACCCATCAAGATGACATGAACACTGAAGCGATCAACAAACTCGCCTCAAAAGCTTAAAAGCGAATGGTTTAGGATTGTTTTTGGCTTGCGAGTCTTCAAAAATTTCTTTTGCCTCTTTAACTTGTGAAAAATTTCCATGCATGCGTGTGTTTGCATGTTTATTTTTTCTTTTTTATTGTTCAGTTCGTTGTGGCTTTTGTGTTTTAAACTCGTTTGTGATAAGATCTAATCTCATTAAGGTTTGAGATGCTATAGCCGTTTCTGTAATGGTTAAAGAGTGTCGGCTTGGTCTCTAATTCCCTTAATGTTTTTATTGCTCCAATCAAGCTTTTTGATTACCCACTTGATTATCAGCGTTCATTTTAAGATAGAGCCATTTTAAAAAGCTTGTAAAAAATTTCTTTCTGCTTCCACTAAATTAGGGTGTAAGAGCAAATCATTCTTTGAAGCGTTTGTATAGGCGGTGTGTGAGCGAAAACTTTTGTTTTTTAAGTCCAATTTGATTTTATCTTTTTGGCATAACCAACACTATATCTAAAGAAATCTTTTTTCTTGTTTGTGAATGTAGTTTTATATTCTTACTCCAACGCCAAGTCAATCAAAATTTGCCAATTCTCTTTATAGTGTTGGAGTTGCGACAAGCTCTTTGTGTTGCCCCATTCTTGTGTGTCTTCAATAGGGATAATATAGCATTCGCTCGTGCGAGTGTCTATCCCTAAAATCAAATCGCAATCTTTTTTGGTGTATTTGTAAGTGCGTTTGGGGGCATTCCTATCAATTTGAACCCCACTCCTATAGCCTCCTGTAAAATTCAAAGTTATTTTATTTGCCCTACTAAGTGGTATTCTAAAATGCTTTTTTGCTTTCTCTCGCATGCCTTAAACTCTAAACGCTCTAAAGGATTAACAACAGATAAAAGATAGGGTTTCTCACTCAAATTCAATACCACTACAAGCACATAATCATGGCTATAAGTTTGCGCTTGATCGTATTCTTTTTGAGTCAATCTCAATGTCCCTTGCTTTTCTCTAATCCCCTTAACTTCCACTAAAAACGCCTGCTTGTTGGTTTGAATATAGAAGTCATACCCATCGCCAAAAAGACGCATGTCTTTTAAACTCCCACAAGAAAACACTTCTATATTTTTATAGTGGTTTAAAAAATATAACTCTGCCTCTAAGCCTGTTTCTTGCATGCTTTTATAGCGGGTTTTAAGGTAAGCGTTAGGGGTAATGTCTAGTTGAATGCCATACTGTTCTTGTAAAAATAATTTCACAATATGGCTAAAACCTTTAGCGTCTTCATCTTTAAACAAGCTATCAATCCATAATTTTCTATGGATATAGGCATTGCCTTTTTGCCACCAGCCTTTGCGTTTGTTAGGAAAAAAATAATCAAATAAATCCATGCGATTTTTGATAACGCCAGTCGTGTCAGCTAGGCCAATTTGGACGCAATATTCAAAAAAAGCATTTTTAGTAGAAAAACCAAATTCTTTAATAAAGTCATTATCAAATTTTGCCAAAGCATAGCCTATGAGATTTAAAATTTCATAGTTCTTATGTTTTGCCATAGAAGCTAAACGCCCTAATCAATCTTTAATATCGCTAAAAACGCTTCTTGGGGAAGCTCCACCTTACCGATAGCTTTCATGCGTTTCTTGCCCTCTTTTTGCTTTTCTAAGAGTTTTCTTTTTCGTGTAATATCGCCCCCATAGCACTTAGCCGTTACATTCTTACCGACAGATTTGATCGTCTCTCTGGCAATGATTTTATTCCCAACGCTCGCTTGGATAGCGACTTCAAAAAGCTGTCTTGGGATAAGCTCTTTCATCGTTTCCACTAAGGCTCGCCCCTTTTCATACGCCTTGTTTTTATCTATAATGATAGAAAGCGCATCCACCACATCGCCTGCCACCCTCACATCCAACTTCACCAAATGAGCCTCTCTGTTTTCTATAGGCTCATAATCAAAGCTCGCATACCCTTTCAGTGCAAGATTTGAGTTTGTCATAAAAATCCATCACAATTTCATTGCTCGGCAAGGAATAAGTGAGCATGACACGAGACTGGTTCAAATATTCCATTTTTTCTTGAATGCCTCTTTTATTGTTCAATAACTGCATCAAATTACCCAAAAATTCGCTCGGCGTGATGATCGTCGCCCTAACAAAAGGCTCTTTGATGCAAGCGATATGATTTTCAGGGGGCAATTCGCTAGGGTTTTGGACGTATTTGATGCTATTATCCATCAAATGCACTTCATACACCACCGTGGGAGCGGTAGCGATTAAGTTAAGGCCAAATTCCCTTTCCAGCCTTTCTTTAATCACTTCCATGTGCAATAACCCTAAAAAGCCCACCCTAAAGCCAAAACCAAGCGCCACAGAGCTTTCAGGCTCAAAATTTAAAGCGCAATCGTTAAGCTGGAGTTTCAATAACGCTTCTCTTAAATCTTCAAACCGGTCCGTTTCTATAGGGTAAAGCCCCGCAAAAACAAAGGGTTTAGCCGGCATAAAGCCTTCAATGGGTTTAGGGGTAGGGTTTTTAGCGTCTGTGAGCGTGTCGCCCACCGCAATATCAGTAACGCTCTTTAGCCCTAAACTCACAATGCCAATCTCACCGCATTCTAAACTTTTGGTGGGGATCTTTTTCAAAGGGTTAGGGTAGTATAGCCCTAAAACGCCATGTCTTTTACCCGTCCCCATCACTAAAATTTCTTGCTCGGTGTTGATGCTCCCATCCATGATACGCACTAACGCTAACGCCCCTAAATAATTGTCAAACCATGAATCATAAATGAGCGCTTTTAAAGGAGCGTTAAAATCACCGCTAGGGGCAGGAATGGTTGTAATGATTTTTTCTAACAAATCTTTAATGCCAAGCTTAGCTTTAGCGCTCACTTCATTAGCATTAGAGCAATCAATCCCTATCGTGTCTTCTATATCCTGTTTGACCTCTAAAACATTCGCATTCGGCAAATCAATTTTATTGATCACCGGTAAAATTTCTAAATTGTTATCTAAAGCGATATAAGTGTTTGCAATGGTTTGCGCTTCCACGCCTTGAGTGGCATCCACCACCAATAACGCCCCTTCGCACGAACACAAAGAGCGCGACACTTCATAACTAAAATCCATATGCCCTGGGGTGTCAATGAGGTTTAACACATAATCCTCCCCCTTAAAAGTGTAATTCAAGCGCACGCTTTGAGCCTTAATCGTAATGCCCCTTTCTTTTTCAATATCCATCGTGTCCATCACTTGGCTCGTCATTTCTCTGTTACTGATAGCGTTGCATTCAGAAATCAAACAATCCGCTAAAGTGCTTTTACCATGGTCAATGTGAGCGATAATGGAAAAATTGCGGATATTTTTCATTGGCGCTTTTGTTTTCATCTCTCTTGTCCTAAATCTTTTAAAATAGCCTCAGTCAAACTCTCTGTGTCTAAGCCTAAGGATTTTTCCACTAAAGCGGTGTTCCCATGCATGATAAATTCATCCATGATTTCAAAGCTTTTAACAGGCTTTAAAATATTTTGTTCGCTCAAAAATTCTAAAATCGCGCTAGCCACCCCCCAAGCTTGTAATTATCGCTAAAAACATAGAGCTTTTGATAAGGGGCAATAATCGCGCTTAAATTTTGATCTAAAGGTTTAAGGAATCTCAAATCCAAAAGCGCGCACTCTATGTTTTTTTCTTTTAAAGCCAGTTGGACTAAATGCGCCCTCCCCACGCCATTACCATAGCCTATGAGTAAAATTTCGCCCTCTTTTTTCAATAATTCGCTTTGCCCCAAAACAAAACCGCTAGGCTCAAAAACCCCCTCTTTTAACACAAACGACCCCCTAGGGTAGCGGAACGCGCAAGGGCTTGAATCATGTTCATTGGCAAAATGCACGGCGTTTTTTAAAGTCTCATTGTCTCGTGGGGCAAAAATGACCATGTTAGGGATAGAGCGCCAAATACGACACGCCTAAAAGCCCTTGGTGCGTCTCGCCATCTTCGCCCACAATCCCGGCCCTATCAATGGCTAATTTAATCGGCAAGCTAGAAATGCAAGCGTCATGCACAATGGAATCATAAGCCCTTTGCAAAAAAGTAGAATAGATGCTCACAAAAGGTTTAAACCCCTCTTTAGCCATAGCGCTGCTAGAAGTTAAAGCGTGTTGCTCGGCGATAGCGACATCAAAAAAGCGCAAAGGGTAAGCGTCAATGAGTTTGTCTAACCCTGTGCCGCTAGGCATCGCAGCGGTTACGCCTACGATTTTTTCATCTTTTTTAGCTAATTCTAAAAGGGTGTTAGAATACGCTTCAGTGGGCGATAAAATCGCGCTTTTGGATTTTTTAGACAAGCCGGTATCCAAATCAAAAGGCCCTACCCCATGCCATTTTTCATAGCGCCCTTCAGCGATTTTATAGCCTTTGCCTTTTAAGGTTTGCGCATGGATTAGCACCGGTTCTTTAAGCTCTTTGGCTAATTTCAAAGTTTCAATAATCGCGCTCAAATCATGCCCATTAATAGGCCCTATATAGTTAATACCTAATTCTTCAAAAAACACGCCCGGGGTGATGAGCTTAAAAGATTCTTCAAAACGGCTCGCTAAGTAATTCACGCTTTCAGGTAAGGTGTTTAAGATTTTTTTAACTTTAGAGCGGAAAGACTGATAAAACGGGCCTTTCATCAGCTGGCTAAGGGCTTTGGATAAAGCGCCAATAGGCGTGCTGATACTCATTTCATTATCGTTCAAAATCATGATCATGGGGTATTTCCTATCGCCCAGTTCGTTTAAGGCTTCATAAAAAATCCCTGCACTGATGCTCCCATCGCCTAATAAAGCGATAGGCATGCCTGGCGTTTGTTTCAAACAAAAGGCTTTAGCCACCCCCACGCCTATGGACACAGAAGTGGAACTATGCCCGGCAATGAAATAATCGTATGCGCTCTCGCTGGGTTTAGTAAAGCCGCTCAAACCTTGAAACTGCCTTAAAGTGCTAAAGCTTTCAAAACGCCCGGTTAAAAGCTTGTGGGCGTAAGCTTGGTGCGAAGTGTCAAAAATAAAAGGGTTTTTTTGGCAATCAAACAGGGCATGCATGCCCACAATCAGCTCCACAGCCCCTAAAGAAGAGCTTAAATGCCCCCCATTAGCGCTCACCACTTCTAAAATACGATTCCGCAGCGTCTGACACACCAACTCCAAGCCTACAATATCATTAGGGTTTAAATCAAAAGTTTTATTTTGCAAAATCACACCTTAAAATTTTCCAACACGCTTTCTTTGAGCGTTTTAAAGCGTTCCATTAAATTCCCATCAAGGCTCCCGTTAGAGCTAGTGATCATAACGCCTCCTTTAGAAATAGCCTCATTGCTCTCTAATTTGATTTTAGAAGCGTTTTGCAAACGCTCGTTTAAATAAGGGTAATCCAAAGGATTGACTTTTAAATGAATATCCGTTGCGTCTAAAACGCTTTTTAAAAGCTCTTCAGCCAAAGCTAGGGCCACTTTTTGGCTGTTGTCTTCCACTTCTTTAAGGATCACTTCTTTAGCTATATCTATCGCAATCGCGCTCAGTTCCTTTTCTAAAGCCATTAAATGATCTTGTGATTTTTTCATTTTTTCATCTAAAGCGGTGATCGCATGCAAAAGCTGGTTTTTTCTTCATTCACGCTATGAGTGAGTTCGTTACGCATTTTTTCTTCACCCTCTTTAAAGCCGATTTTATAGCCATCGTTTTTAGCGTTTTCAATCAAAGCCTTACTTTCTTCTTGGGCTTTTTCAAATTGCATTTGCAATTTCACTAAATGGCTTGAAAGCTCATCGGTTTTTTTCAATAAGCAATCAATCAAATCGTTTTCTATCGCTTTTTTTCCAAAGGCTCTTCTGGGTTAGGCGTTTCTAAAGACGCGCCATTAGGATTAGTTTTAGGAGGTAAGTTCGCCATGCTCTTAAATTCGTATTTTTGAATGTCATGCTTATTCAAATGATCTTTTTGGATCAAGTTTTTACGGCTATTCAATGACATCTTCCTCTTCACCGGTTTGGATCACGCCTTTTTCTTGCAAGCTCTGCACGATTTCAATGATCTTTCTTTGGGCCACATCCACATCTTTGATTTTAACCGCCCCTAAATATTGCATTACTTCTACAAATTGCTCTGCAGCCCTACTGCTCATGTTGTTTAAGAATTTATCGGTTAAATCTTTCGTGGAAGTTTTTAAGGCTAAAGACAAGTCTTTTTTGTCCGCTACTTTCAAAATCTCTCTGATGGCGAAATTATCCAATTTCACAATGTCTTCAAAAGTGAACATCATCTCTTTAATCGCGCCGGCGAGTTTGTTATCCACGCTTTCAATGCGAGCGAGCGTGGTTTTAGCGCTCTTTTGGCCCAAGCGGTTAAAGATTTCAGCCACCGCTCTCAAACCGCCCACTTCAATTTTATAGCTGGTGAGCGATTCCAGTTTGTTTTCTAACACCGTGGAAACCCTTTTAACCACTTGGGGCGATATTTCGCCTAAATTCGCCATTCTAATGGAGATCTCGGCTTTCATTTCATCAGGGAAATAGCTCAAAGTCTCAGCCGCATTAGGGGCTTCCATGTGGGCTAAAATCAAGGCAATGGTTTGAGGGTGTTCGTTAATGATGAAATCAGCGAGTTGTTGGGGCTTGATTTTGCCTAAATAAGCGAAGTTTTTTTGCGTTTGCAAGCTTTTAGTGAGTTTGTCCATCACTTTTTTAGCTTCTTCGCTCCCTAAAGTCCTGGTTAAAAGCTCTCTAGCGTATTCTAAACCGCCGGTATTGATGTATTGGTTAGACTGGAAAATCGCAAAAAATTCCTCTAAAACCGCCGCGCCGATTTGCTTGTCTGTGCCGTTTAATTGCACGATTTGCTTAGAAATCTCTGTAATGGAGTCAATGTCTAAATGCCTTAAAATCTCGCCCGTGGTGTCTTCGCCCACTTGAATGAGTAAAATGGCGATTTTTTCACTCATGGAGAGTTCGTCTAATTGAGCCTTTTGTTTGGGGGTAAGCTTGGTTGCCATTTTTAACCTTTTATCTTTTAACCTTTCGTGCTGTCTGAAGAGATTTCATCTTTGATTAAGAGCTTAAAAAGCGTAGCGATTTCATCAGGGCGTTCTTTAAGAGTTCCTCTAATCTTTTCTAAGATAATTTCGTATCTTACTTCTTCTTCGCTAAAGGTTGCATTAAGCCCTAATTGATCTTCTACTTTTTTTCTCAAATCGCCCAGTTTGTTCAATTCATCTTCTTATTCATCCATTTCTTCAAACATGGATTTCACTTCCTTATCTTCATCAGGCACCACTTCTAGCATGCGCTCGCTGAAAGGCACAATCACTTTTTTATAGAAAATAAATAGCACTATAAACACTAAAATATACTTGATTAAGGGCGTGAATGAGCCTAAGATTTTTTGAGTTTTGTGCATGATTTTTTCGCTCAAAGTGGCGTTGTCAATCATAGGCGCCATAGGGTTAAACTCAAAATTACTCACCGCCACATCATCGCCTCTATTTTGATTATAACCAATGGCCTGTTTCACTAGAGCGTTGATTTTTTTAAGCGATTCATCGCTCAAAGGCTCGTATTCTAAAGTGTTTGCCCCATCTTTAAGCGCGATTTTATACTTGCCATCCACCACAACCGCCGCATTCAAACGCACTAAAGTGCCAAACTCGCCCTTAATCTCGCTAATGGTCTTACCCACTTCATAATTGGTCGTGTTTTGAGACTTTTCGTATTTTTCTGGCTCTTTATTGTCTTTCAATCCTTGCACAGGGCCGATATTGCTCACAACCCCCGGCACACCGCCGACTTGTTTTTTAGGAGTGCGCTTCTTTTTTTCTTCTAAATTTTGCTCGCTCCTTACGACATTATTGGGATCAAAAGTCTCTTTGGTGCTTTTCTTTTGGCTGAAATCAAACTCCGCATTGACCCTTGCGACCACCTTGTTTTTACCCCCCACAATAGGGGCTAAGATATTGACGATCTTATTTTCTAAAATGTTTTCAAAATTTTGTTTGTAGCGTAATTGCTCTAGGGCTAATTCTTTGGAGTTTTCTAGTATATCGCCCTCGCCTATTGATTCGCCGTTTTCATTCACGATTTTCACGTTTTCTATCGTGAGTTTAGGCACAGCTGCAGCGATTAAATTTTTAATCCCTAAAATTTGAGTGGGTGAAAGCTTCATGTCAGGCTTGAGTTTGAGCATCACCGAAGCGCTAGGAGGGACTTCTTTAGCCACAAACACGCTGTCTTTAGGGATTGCAATATGCACATTGGCTTTAAGAATGGGGTTTAAGCTTTCAATCGTGCGCGACAATTCGCCCTCAATAGCGCGAATGAGTTTGATATTTTGATCAAAATCAGTCGCCCCAAAGTCCTTAGTGTCAAAGATTTCAAAGCCCACTTTGCTCGTTTTAGGGATCCCTTGAGAAGCCAGAGTGATCCTTTCTTCATACACTTTATCTTTAGGAATGAGAATGGTGTCATCTTTTAAGATTTTATAAGGGATTTGGTTTTGCTGGAGGTGCTGCAAAGATTAAGGCGTTATCGCTAGAATCCAATCTTTCAAATAAAACCCCATAACCCCCTTGCGCGTAGTCTTTTTCTTTAAAGGGATAGAGCAATAAAAACACAAGCAAAGCGGTGATCAAAACCCCCGCTGCGATCAGGGCGATTTTTTGCTTTTTATTGAGCTTGATGAAAAAATCAACAATCCGTTGCAATAATACCTTTAAATCCAATATTAAAACCTTGATAAAATTTTCATTCTTTTAAGCCGTTCGCTTAGATTTTTTGGAACACGCTCAAATAAATCCCTATGGAAAAACAAGCCCCTAACGCCCCTAAACAAACCCCTCCTAAAACACTGCTAAAAGACACCCCTAAAACAATCAGCGCTAAGCCTATTAAAAGAATCAAACCAAGCAAACTACAAGAAAGAATGTTTTGAAATATTTGATGCGTGATCAAATGGGGTATCAATAAAACAAGCAACCCATAAAATAGCGTCAAAGAAAGCGCAATAGTGCTAGGGAAATTAGCGCTGTGCGAAAGCCATTGAATGGAGTGTGCCAAAAGGTGTTTTAAAGATTCTAAAAGGGCTTCAAATATAACCACGCTTAACACAAACCACACCCCAAGCACTAAATTTTTACGATAAAGGCTTAAAAACACCCCCACTAACAAACTCAAAGGCAACACGAATTGAGAAGAGCCTAAAAAAACAATGCGTTGGAGCGTTTGATCTAAAATAGGGTTAGAAGAATTTGAACGCATCAAGCTAAAAATGGCATTATCCATTGAGTTGGTGTAACCAAAAAGGACTAAACCAACAATCATAATAAAAAACGCGCTAAAAACGCCTCCTAAAAGAAACAGGGTTTTAACTGGTAATAAAAAAAATGCTTTGGGTTGTGCAGAAACATTTTTGAAAGAATTTTCAGCCATTATTTAAAACCCTTCTAGTAGTTAATTCAAAACTTATATTATACGCCAACGAATTTTAAAATCGCTCTTAAAAAATTTAAGACAATGAAGTTTAAACACATAAAAGCTTTTTATTTTAATCAAACCTAACTAATAAGAAACTGAAATTGTTTTTTTTTTTTTTGAAATCGTTTTAATTTTTGCCCTCTTTTAAAGCTTTTTAACCCTTTTTAGACTACAATTTTAAGAAGTAAAAATCAAAGGAACGCAATAACTTATGGATAGAGCCAAATTTATATTCGTTACAGGGGGTGTGTTAAGCTCTCTAGGGAAAGGGATTTCATCTTCTTCAATCGCTACGCTTTTACAGCATTGCAATTACCAGGTTTCTATTTTGAAGATTGATCCTTATATCAATATTGATCCAGGCACCATGAGCCCTTTAGAGCATGGGGAAGTGTTTGTAACTAGCGATGGCGCTGAAACGGATTTAGACATAGGGCATTATGAACGCTTTTTGAACAGGAATTTAACAAGGTTGAATAATTTCACTACCGGGCAGATTTTTTCAAGCGTAATAGAAAACGAAAGGAAAGGGGAATATTTAGGCAAAACCATTCAAATCGTCCCCCATGTAACCGATGAAATCAAAAGGCGCATTAAAAGCGCGGCTAAGGGGTTGGATTTTTTAATCGTGGAAGTGGGTGGAACCGTGGGCGATATGGAGGGCATGTTTTATTTGGAAGCGATCCGCCAGCTTAAATTGGAATTAGGGAATGAGAAAGTCATTAATGTGCATGTAACCCTAATCCCCTATATCCAAACCACTAACGAACTAAAAACCAAACCCACGCAACACTCCGTCCAAGAATTAAGACGCCTTGGCGTAACCCCTCAAATCATTTTGGCGCGATCGCCTAAGCCTTTGGATAAAGAATTGAAAAAAAGATCGCTTTGAGTTGCGATGTGGAGCAAGACAGCGTGATTGTCGCCACAGACACTAAAAGCATTTACGCATGCCCCATTCTTTTCTTGCAAGAAGGCATTTTAACCCCCATTGCCAGACGCTTTAATTTGAATAAACTACACCCTAAAATGGCGGCTTGGAACACTTTAGTAGAAAAAATTATCGCTCCTAAACACAAAGTCAAAATTGGTTTTGTGGGCAAGTATTTAAGCTTAAAAGAATCTTATAAATCCTTGATTGAAGCCTTAATCCATGCGGGCGCGCATCTGGATACGCAAGTCAATATTGAATGGCTGGATAGCGAGAATTTTAACGAAAAGACGGATTTAGAGGGCGTTGATGCGATTTTAGTGCCGGGGGGCTTTGGAGAAAGGGGGATTGAGGGCAAAATTTGCGCCATTCAAAGGGCTAGGCTAGAAAAACTCCCCTTTTTAGGGATTTGTTTGGGCATGCAATTAGCGATCGTGGAGTTTTGCCGCAATGTTTTGGGTTTAAAAGGGGCTAACTCTACGGAGTTTAACCAACGCTGCGAATACCCTGTGGTGTATTTGATTGAAGATTTTATGGATCAAAACCACCAAAAACAGGTGCGCACCTATAATTCGCCATTGGGTGGCACCATGCGATTAGGCGAATACGAATGCGAAATCATGCCTAATAGCTTGTTAGAAAAAGCTTATAAAAAGCCTAGCATTAAAGAAAGGCACCGCCATCGTTATGAAATCAACCCTAAATACCGCCAAGAGTGGGAAAATAAGGGCTTGAAAGTGGTGGGTTTTGGAGCGAATCATTTGATTGAAGCGATTGAATTAGAAGATCACCCGTTCTTTGTGGGGGTGCAATTCCACCCGGAATTCACCTCCAGGTTGCAAAGCCCTAACCCTATTATTTTGGATTTCATTAAGAGCGCTCTTTCTAAATCCTAATCTAAAGAATGAAACAAAAGCTTAAAGCTCAAATCAAAGAGCGAGTGGCTTCTATCGCCTATAATGAAAAAGGGTTTCCTAGCCCCTTTTTATTTAAAGACTTGAAAAAAGCCGCACTCAAAATCATAGAAGCCATGCGCACAAACACAGAAATTTTAGTGGTGGGCGATTATGACGCTGACGGCGTGATTAGCTCTGCTATCATGGCAAAATTCTTTGAAAGTTTAAATTACAAGCATGTTCGCGTTGCAATCCCTAATCGCTTCATGGATGGCTATGGGATTTCTAAAAAATTTTTAGAAAAACACCACACCCCTTTAATTATCACCGTGGATAATGGGATTAGCGCCTTTGAAGCCGCTCAATTTTGCAAGGAAAAAAATTACACCCTAATCATCACCGATCACCATTGCTTACACAATAATGAAGTCCCAGACGCTTATGCGGTAATCAACCCCAAGCGACCGGATTGTGATTTTATCCAAAAGGAAGTGTGCGGGGCGTTGGTGGCGTTTTATTTGTGCTATGGTATCCACCAACTTTTAGGAAAAGAAAAAAGCCGTTCTAGTGAGTTATTATGCTTAGCGGGCGTGGCGACTATTGCTGATATGATGCCTTTGACTTTTTTTAACCGCTTTTTAGTTTCTAAAGCCTTGTATTTTTTGCAAAAAGAATCCTTAGGGGCGATGGGGTTTTTGTGCCAAAGAGAAGTTTTTAGAAAACGCTCTTTAAAAGCGAGCGATATTTCTTTTAGTATCGCCCCTTTAATCAACTCCGCAGGGCGCATGCAAGACGCTAAAATGGCTTTAGATTTTTTAAGCGCGAATAATTTTCAAGATGGCTATTCTTTGTATGAACGCTTGAAAGCATGCAATTTGAAGCGTAAAATGATCCAACAGCAGGTTTTTGAAGAAGCCTTTAAGCATGCGATGGTTGGAGAAAAAATCATCGTCGCTTTTAAGGATAATTGGCATGAGGGCGTGCTGGGGATCGTGGCTTCAAAAATTAGTGGAAGCCACTCAAAAGCCAAGCCTGGTTTTCACCTTTAAAGAAGGGGTGTATAAAGGGAGCGCTCGTAGCTCTTCAAATATTGACTTGATTGACGCTTTGAATGGGGTTTCTTCTTTGTTGCTCGGCTATGGGGGGCATAGGCAAGCGTGCGGGTTGAGCGTTGGAAAAAACAATATCGTCTCGCTCTTTGAAACTTTAGAAAATTTTGATTTTAAAGTCTTGCCTTTTTGTGAAACAGAACCCCCTTTGACGCTCAAATTAAAAGACATTGACAGAGAGCTTTTAGAGATTATAGAGATGGGCGAACCTTATGGGCAAGAAAACCCTGAACCCTTATTCCAAGCAAAAAATTTAGAAGTCATAGAAGAAAAAATCATTAAAGAAAGCCACCAGGTTTTGCGTTTTAAGGATAAAGAATGCATCAAAGAGGCTATTTATTTTAATGCTGAGCGGTTTTTGAAAGCGGGCGAAAAGGTGAGCGTGCTTTTTAGCGTGGAATTAGATGAGTGTTCTAATGAGCCTAAAATGTTTGTTAAAAGTTTGTTGTAGTGCCTTTTGTTGAAGAAGAATTTGAAATTTTAAAACCCACCAAAGCCTTGTTTTTGGTGCGCGATGTTTTAAAATGCTCTTTAAAAGAAGCCCAACGGCACCTTGACAAACAACGCCTAAAACAAAACCAACAAGCCGTGCGTAAATCCCAAATGATTCAAGGGATCGTTAGCTTGATTTATTTCAAGCCTAATGAAAAACAAGAAAAGCTTGTTTTTGAGACCAAAGATTTTGGCGCATTTGACAAACCCGCTCAAGTCTATACCCACCCTAAAGGCTATTTTTACCATGAAAGCTTATTAGATTGTATCCAATCGCATTTGGGCAAAAACGCCCACCCAGCCCACAGGCTAGACTATGAAACGAGCGGGTTGGTTTTAGCGGGCAAAACCTTACAGAGCACTAAGGATTTAAAAGCGCTTTTCATGCAAAAAAAGTGAAAAAAACTTATTTAGCGCTAGCGCATGGGTTGGTGGATAAAAGTATCATAATAGATAAGCCCATTCTAACGCCACAAAACATTCAAAAAGATTTGTGCATTCGATCTCAAATTTCTCCTTTAGGCAAGCCTTCAATTACCCTTGTTGAGCCTTTAAGTTATAACCCTTTTTTGGATATAAGCTTGCTTAAAATAATCCCGCTCACCGGGCGCACGCACCAGATCCGCTTGCATTTAAGCAGTATAAATCACAGGATCGTGGGCGAGGGACTTTATGGGGTGGCTGATGAAGAAGCGAGAGGATACGCTTCAATTAAAGCGTGAAAATAACGCCCCATTACTCATGCTCCATGCCTCTAGTTTGGAATTTGAATTTAAGGGGGCGAATTATAAAATCACTTCTCAAATACCCAAACGCTTCATGCCGTTTTTAAAAGATTAACCCCCACATTTTTTATTGATTATTTTATTGATTATTTTTTTTGGGGGGGGTTTTTTGATTAAGATTTTCTATACGCTTTTTTTTAATCCCCCTTATCCTTTCTAGCTTTCAATTCCTCTTGTTTTTTAAGAATCATTTCTTCAGTAATGTTAGAAAGCTTGTCTTTATGGTTTTCATGATTAGAATCTTCTTTGTGGCGGGACTCTTCTTGTTTTTTTGAAATGATTTCTTCAGCGATGCTAGAGAGTTTTCCCGCATTTTTGGTGTCTTTGTAGTTGGAGCGGTTTTTTAAATTCTCTCTGATTTGCCTTTTTCTTTGAATGAGTGCAAACATTTTTTGGCTGAATTGGTAGCATTTACGCACGCTTATGACAATCACGCCCCACTTGATTAGTAAAGCACTTAAAAGCCAAATGAAAGAGCTAGAAGTGTCCAATAAAAACTGGCGCACATCGCTATAAACCCAAATATCCACCCAAATCACCAACAAAGTGATCAAAATAGAAAACGCAATGCTTTTAAACCTAAAAAGCCACGCCACTATCACAAACCCCCTCGTGTGCCTATGGGCTAACAGCCAGCGCTCATTCTTTTCGCTAAAAAAATTCATCAAACCAGAAATTACGCTATTTTTCTTGTTCATTGTCGCCCTTTTCCCAAACTTCTTTAAAATGCTTGGTGGTTTTTTCTTGTTTTTCTTTCAATTCTTTAGCATGGATTTGCTCTAACAACCTTTTTTCTTCAGCTTCAAACATGATTTTTAATTCTTCTTCATTAAAATCGCTCAATTGCATGCCCTCTTTTGCCAAGCGTTTTTCTACGATTTTAACCGCTTGCTCCCTGATTTTTTGAGATTTTTCTTTAAAAAGCGCTCGTTTGGTTTTTTGAAACGCTTCATTAGAATTTTTGCGGATCGTTTGTTTGCAAAAATCTAAAAAATCCTTGACTTGATGCATGATTTTCATTATTATCCGTTTTTAAAAAGTTTTTAAGACTAATGATCCCTAAAAGAATACCAAAAAAAGATTAAAACTCTCTAGTAAAAATATTTTCTTAAAAGAATAAGGAGCATTTTAAAAATGCCCTAACCCCCTAAAAACCTAAGGCTTTTTTCTTGTCATAGGACATACTGCATGCCTTTTGATCTGATGATTCGCAAAGCACTTCAAGGCTAAATATCTCGCATGCTTCTTTATGTCCTAATTCGCAAAGCCCTTTATAAGTAACCATCTCGCATGCTTCTTGCTTTCCTAGTTTGCAAGCTTTTTCAAATTTTTCCGCCGCTTGTTTTTCATTTTTGACTACGCCCTTGCCAATATATTGCATAGCTCCTAGTCTGGAACACCCAAACTTATCGTTTAAATCACACGCTTTAGAGTAGTATTGAATGGCTTTTTTTAAGTCTTCCCTATCATCATATAATCCCCCTAACACAAAACACCCACTACCACTATTTAATTCACACGCTTTAGAGAGATATTGAAAAACTTCTTGTTTGTTCGCTAGTTCTCCATCTTCTCTTGCTAAAAATATTACACACCCTCCATCATAATCTAATTCACACGCTTTAGAGTAGTATCGAGCGGCTTTTTTCAAATCCTTTTTTACCACTCCATACCCATTTAGTTCATATATAGACCCTAAATTAAAACACCGCTTCCACCATCTTTTAAATCACACGCTTTAGAGTAGTATTGAATGGCTTTTTCCAAACGCTTTTTTAACCTAGGTTCTCTCCTAATTACCAGATCCTCATATAAACCCCCTAGACTAACACACCCCTTAGCATAGTTTAAATTACAAGCTTTTTCAAAATATTCCTTAGCTTGAATATAATATTTCTTAGCCTCAAGACTATCTACTCTAAATGCACCACCCCCACCACTCACGGCAAAATCAAGAATCTCTTTGCCTTGATCAACAAGCTCTTCAGGGTTTGGCTCTGCCATTAACCCCCCCCCCCCCCAATAAACACACAACACAAGCACAAAACCCTAAAAATGGCTTTTTTGAAACTTCCTAGCATGACGCTTCTCCCTTTATTAAAAAATTTAGACTTTATTATAATCAAATATTGATGACTAGAACCTTTTAATTTTCATAAATGGGGTTTTAGTTGTTTTGTTTTACAATAAAAATCATAAGGAGATAGGAATATTTTGCGTTTAATCCCCCTAACCCAAAAAGAGCGCTTGTAAAAAATACCTTTGAGTATTTTTTATATTAGAACTTTATCCCTAATGATTTTTTAAAACCTGCTGGCAATAGCGTTCTAAAATCCTACAAGCGCTCAAAGAGTCTAGCCGGCCGTCTTTGGTAGCGAGCCGCTTGTTTTTCCTACCCAAATGCTCCAAATTGTCATAAGCTTCTATGCTAGAATTATCTTCATTAATAAAAACGATTTCGCCCTTAAAATCTACAAGCTTGATAAAATGCTCAATGCGGGCGTGGGTGTCCGCATAGCTTTCATTAGGCTTGCCCACTACTAGCACTTGAATGTTTTTTTCCCTCAATAAATCGCTCAAATCCCTAGAGGCCTGATTCCTATTTTGGCGTAAAATCGCTTCTAATGGCAAGATAACGCCGTTTAAAAGCGTAGCAATGCCAATGCGTTTTAGCCCCACATCGCACGCTAAAATCATGCTAACACCACGATGTGATTGATGCGCTTGATCTTACCCAACAGCTCGTATTCTAAAAGTTTATCCCCAAATTTGAGATACGCTTCTTCATAGCTCGGGTTTTTCGCAAAATATTCTAAAAATTCATCTTCCATTTCAGGCATTTCTTTTAAATGGTAATCTTTTAAAAGGGTGTTTATAAAATTTTGAATATTAAATATCCCTTGAGCCTGCCCTTTTTCTAAAAGCTCATTAGTGCCATCGCTCTCATTCAAACGCTGGGGCAAAACAAACAAGGGCTTTTGGTATTTCTGGGCTAATCTCGCGCTGCTCATAGAGCCGCTTTGTAAATCCGCTTGGGGGATAATGACCGCATCGCTTAAAGCGATCACTAGGCGGTTTCTCGCTAAAAAAGAGCCTTTAATGGGCATGAAGTCTTTTTCATATTCGCTTAAAATCAGGCCGTTTTGGCGCGATTTCTTGGATCACTTTATGATTGTTCGTAGGATAGATCAAATCCAAACTGCAAGGCGAAAACATGATGGTTTTTGGCAAGGCGTTTTCTTGAGCGATAATATCCACGCCTAACGCTCCTCCGCTCACAATAACCGCGCCATTTTTAGCAAGCTCTCTGGCCAGAGTGATGGTGTGTTGCTTGCTATAAGGGGTGGGTCTTCTTGTGCCGATGATAGCCACTTTTAAAGGCGCTTCTAAAAGCTTGGTATCGCCCACACAATAGAGTTTTTTAGGGGGGTCTTTGAGAATGTCAAAGGCTTTAGGGATATTCTCTAGTGCGCTGTATTGGAAATGGCTTTTCATTTTAAACTATTTAGGCAGTATGATCTCCACTTCAATCGTTTCCATGCTCTGGTTGCTGTCAAGGGTTTTGAAATGGATGTCTGAAGATTTAGTGTATTTTTGAATAACGGCAATGATTTCTTTACGCATTTCTTCCATGTAGGGTAAATTTAAGGTGCGCTCTTTGGCTAAAATCAATTTCAATCGGTCTGTTGCGGTAGCCGCACTCCCTTTGGTTTTGAAAAAATCAAACAAACTCATGAAAATATCCCTTTTAACGCGCTAAAAAAGCCTCTTTTAGCCTTAAATTCCACATATTCCACTTCTTCGCCTAAAATCCGTCTGGTGATGCGTTGGTAAGCTTCGGCGCTCTCGCAGTCCGTGCGAATCACCGGCTCGCCCTTATTGGTCGCTGAAATGATATGGCTGTCTTCAGGAATGATCCCAATTAAAGGCAAGCACAAGATCTTAAGCACTTCTTCTATAGAAATCATCTCGCCATTTGCCACTAATTCAGGTTTTAAGCGATTGATTATCAAATGCTTATGCACTTCTTCGCCCCTTTTGGCCCGATTAGACTTCGCGTCAATAATGCCAATCACTCTGTCGCTATCTCTTAAGGAACTCACTTCTGGCGTTACCACCACTAACGCCATGTCCGCATACAAAACCGCATGCTCAAAACCGCTCTCAATCCCAGCGGGCGAATCAATCAAAATATAATCAAAATCCGCCCTTAAAGCGTTGATTAAAATCGCTACTTTTTCCTTATCTAAAATATTTTTATCCTTGCTTTGTGAGGCCGCTAAAAAAGAAAGGTTTTTAGTCTTTTTATCCGTGATTAAAGCCTGCGAAAGGTTGCAATTTTTTTCCATCACATCCACCACATCAAAAACAATGCGATTTTCTAAGCCTAAAATCATGTCCAAGTTCCTAAGGCCTATGTCAAAATCAACCGCTACGACTTTTTTACCGCTCTCAGCCAAGCCGATCGCTAAATTAGCCGTGGTGGTGCTTTTACCCACGCCCCCTTACCTGAAGTGATAGTAACTACTATTGCCATGTAATTCCTTTTAATTTAATGATTTATTTTTTATGATTGAATGGGGCGCGTAAAATTTCCCCAATTTGTTCTATTTTAGTCTCTTTAAGGGCTTTCCTCTCTGTGTTTAACCTGGGGTAATTCAAGCTCTTTTCTAGTAAAAAATCCTTAGCGAATGAGCCGTTTTGAATCTTTTTTAAGATTTTTTGCATGCGTTTTTCCAACAGATTTCCCATAGGTTCTCTAGCTTTAATCGCCCCAAATTCAGCGGTGTTAGAAATGTGCTTCCTTAAACCCTCTACCCCCTTATAATGCAATAAATCCGCCACTAATTTCACTTCATGCACGCATTCAAAATAGGCTAATTCTTCAGGGTATCCTGCCTTAATTAAAGTTTCAAACCCCATTCTTACAATCGCTTCTAACCCTCCGCACAAAACCGCTTGCTCGCCGAATAAATCGCTCTCGCATTCTTCTTTAAAGCTCGTTTCTAAAACCCCCATTCTCCCTCCGCCCATCGCCTTAGCATAGCTTAAAGCCACCGCTTTAGCGTTGTATTTTGAGCTTTCTTGCTCTATGGCGATCAAATGGTATAAGCCCCTATTTTTAAGGTATTCTTCTCTTAAAGCGCTCCCGGGCCCTTTTGGTGCGACTAAAATCGCGCCCACGCCTTTTGGAAGAATGACTTGATTGAAATGCACGCTAAAACCATGAGCAAAGCCTATAATTTGCCCCTCTTTTAAAAAAGGGATCACTTCTTTTTCTAGCACTTCCTTATGCAATTCGTCCGGGAGTAACGCCATGATCACATCCGATTGTTGGACTAGCTCTTTGACTTCTAGCACCTCAAAGCCCTCTTTTTTTGCTTTTGAAACGCTTAAACTCCCTTGATACAAGCCAATCCGCACCCTTACTTTAGAGTCCCTCAAATTGAGCGCTTGGGCTTCTCCTTGCGCGCCATAGCCAATAATGCCCACTTGTAAGGATTGGATAACGCCTAAATCAATGTCTTTATCATAATAAACGGGTAATGCCAAAATCAAATCTCCTAGCGTGTTTAAGCAAGTATTTATTTTACCATAATGGGAGCGATAATGTTTAAAAACATGCAGAATATTAAGAAATGGTGTGCTCGGAGGGATTCAAACCCCCGACCTACAGGACCGCAACCTGTTGCTCTATTCAGCTGAGCTACGAGCACTTTTAAAGAAGTGAAACGATGATTATAGCAAGAAAAGCTAATTTTTCACTTAAGCGGCGTGTTTTTTCTATTATAATTTAAGGCATGCAAAAAGATTACCAAAAACTCATCGTTTATTTATGCGATTTTTTAGAAAAAGAAGTTCAAAAAAAAGGCTTTAAAAAAGTCGTTTACGGGCTGAGCGGGGGGCTAGATAGCGCGGTCGTTGGGGTGCTGTGCCAAAAGGTTTTTAAAGAAAACGCCCATGCCCTTTTAATGCCCTCTTCAGTCTCTATGCCAGAAAGTAAAACAGACGCCCTGAATTTGTGCGAAACATTTTCTATCCCTTATACAGAATATTCTATCGCCCCCTATGATAAAATCTTTGGCTCTCATTTTAAAGACGCAAGCCTTACTAGAAAGGGGAATTTTTGTGCAAGGTTGCGCATGGCTTTTTTATACGATTATTCTTTAAAAAACGATTCTTTAGTCATTGGCACGAGCAATAAAAGCGAAAGGATGCTAGGCTATGGCACTTTATTTGGGGATTTGGCGTGTGCGATTAACCCGATTGGGGAATTATTTAAAACTGAAGTTTATGAACTCGCTTGCCATTTGAATATCCCTAAAAAGATTTTAAATAAGCCCCCTAGTGCAGATTTATTTGTAGGCCAAAGCGATGAAAAGGATTTGGGCTATCCTTACAGCGTGATCGATCCTTTATTGAAGGATATTGAAGCGTTGTTTCAAACAAAGCCCATTGATGCAGAAGCGCTCACTCAATTAGGCTATGATGAAATTTTAGTGAAAAACATCACAAGCCGTATCCAAAAAAACGCTTTTAAATTAGAATTACCCACTATCGCCAAACGATTTAACCCTGAATGAAAAGCGATAAACCCTTTTTAGAACGCTATTTTTATGACCCCACTCTTTTGCAAAAGGGGTTGATTTTCGCGCTCTATCCTTTTTCTTTAATCTATCAAGGCATCGCCACCCTTAAACGAAAAACCGCTAAAAAACATGATTTTAAAATCCCCATTATCAGTATAGGCAATTTGATCGCTGGGGGAAGCGGTAAAACGCCCTTTATTTTAGAGATCGCTCCAAGATACCAAGAAGTGGCGGTTGTCTCTAGGGGGTATCAACGGGATTCTAAAGGCTTAGTGGTGGTGAGCGTTAAAGGAAACATTTTAGTTCCTCAAAAAACAGCGGGCGATGAAGCCTATCTTTTAGCCTTAAATTTAAAACAAGCGAGCGTGATTGTGAGCGAAAAAAGAGAGCTAGGTGTTTTAAAAGCCCTTGAATTAGGGGCAAAAATCGTGTTTTTAGACGATGGTTTTAGGTTTAATTTCAACCAATTCAATGCGCTTTTAAAGCCTAAAGTCCCCCCTACTACCCTTTTTGTTTGCCTAGCGGGTTGTATAGAGAAAGCATTAATAGCTATAAAGAAGCCCGTTTAGTCGTTACAGAAGATAAGGATTATAAAAGAATCACCTCTATCGCCCACCCCACCAAACGCATGCTTTTGGTAACGGCTATCGCTAATCCTAGCAGGCTTGATACGTTTTTACCTAAAGAAGTGGTTAAAAAATTGTATTTTAGAGACCATGCCCCTTTTGATTTGAAGCTTTTAGAAAAAGAGTTTTATCAAAATAACGCCACTTCCTTATTGGTTACTTCAAAAGATCTCGTCAAATTACAAGATTGCAACTTGCCCTTAAGCGTATTGGATTTAAAACTAGAAATTGATCCTAAAATTTTAGAGAAGATTGATCATTATATCCTTTCTTATCCTTGTAATACAAAAGAACGTCTATAAACTCCTTATCTTTAGAGATAAATCCTTTCAAACGCCCCTCTAACTCATAATGGTTTTTTTCATAAAAAGCGATCGCCTTGAAATTGTTTTCCATCACTTCTAAGTGCAAAGAATGTAATTGAAACTCTTCAAAAGCGATGCGTTCTAAAGCTTTTAAAATAGTCCCCCCCTTATTTTTCAAAAAAGGGTTTTTATAAATCCCCAAATACCCATGCTTATGAAAAAAATTGATTTTAGTGATAGAGCCAACCCCTAAATAAACGCCCTCTTCTTTAAACAAAAAATAGCGGTGGCTAGGCGAATTTTTTAAATCTTCTATGAATTGCAAATGCGTTTTTAAAGAAATAAAAGCGCTATACATCCATAAGGCAGTGTTTGGGTGGTTACGAAATTCTAAAACCAACAGCTTTTCTCCATCGTTTAACTGGGTAAAATCAATCGCTTGGATATTTTTATAAGAATAATTTTTTTTCAAATTTCTAAAAACTCCCTTAATGCACCCTCTAATTCACTCCCAAAGGCTAGGGTTTTTGCCCAAGCTTGGTTTTTTTGAATTTGTAAATTTTCAAAATCTTTAGCTAGAGTTTTTAAGCTCGTTTGTTTGAAAATACCCAAGCTTTCAAATTCCTTGCTTTGAAGGATTTGATTAGAAGCGATGGGAAGGATAAGAGAGGGCGTTTGAGAAAGGGCTAATTCATAGAGGGTTTGACCCGCAGCGCTAATAGCGCAAGTGCAAGATTTCATCAAAGAACTGAACTCTAAAGGGCTTAAAGGGCTGTAATAATGCGTGTTTTTTGGAGGATTTTTAGGGATATAAGGTGAAATGATATGCAAATTCACATTCTTATTTTCTAAAATTTTGACTATCTCTTTGAGAGTTTTTTGCTCGCTCCCCCCTAGAGTGATCAGCACTTCTTTATTTTCTGTATTGATAGGGCGCTCATAAACAAAACGAGCATCAATAGGGTAAAACCCCACCCCCAAATAATACTGATAATCTTTTGATAAATGATGGTAATGCTTTAAAGCGTTCAGCGTGGAATTCATGATCTTAGTGTTTTTAGGGTAAAACCCCTTAGCATGCTCTGTATCTTCTATCACCATAAGGCTTTTGGCTTTTTCTTTTAAAAGATAAAAATCCTTTGAATTTAAACAATAGCTGTCTGCAATCAACAAATCATCATTGCCAACGCCCTCTAAAAAAGCACTTATATCGTTTTGCTTATATAAATGAAGGCTTGCTTCAACCCCTAATTTTTCTATAAAAGAAAGGATTTTTTCACAACGCCTCACATGCCCTAAACCGCTTGTTAAAAACGAATCGCACAAAATTTTTACTGGCATGCGTTTTTCAAACGGCTGTATTTGAGCTTGGCTAATTCTAAATCTTCTAAAGTGTCAATATCTTGGACTTCTAAGGGCGATAATTCTAAAGCGATAGAATTTGGGCTAAAAATAGGCCGCATTTCTTTAAAGGCTTGAGCCTTCCCCATATAAAGCAACCCTGCGTCATGATAGAGCGTTTTTAAATCTTGCGTGCGTGCGTTTGAATGTTCTTTAAAAGCCATTTGAACGCCGTTTTCAAGGCTAAAAGAACGATAGGGCGAAGCGCTAAAGGGAGAGCATGTGAAAACATAATCCGTATTTTTTTTAAAGTTTCAAAAGCGTTTTTCAAATGCTTTTCTTGTAAAAATACTGAAGCGCCATACAAACAACACGCAATGTCTTCATCTTTTAACTCTAATTCTTTCATGTGATAGGCCATCACCTCTAAAGTCGTGGCCCTATCGTCCGCTAAATTTTTAGGGCGTAAATTCAAAAAACTCGCCCCATAATTTTTAGCCAAATTGACATACTCCATGCTATCGCTAGAGATAAACACCTTTTCAAAGAGCTTGGAATTTAGCGCCGCTTCAATGGGGTAAGCGAGCATGGGTTTATTGAAAAAATCAATAATGTTTTTATTCTTGATCCTTTTACTGGAACTTCTGGCTAAAACAATAGCGATCGCTCTCATGCTAGGCTTTGCTCTTTATTAATAAGGCATTTGGGTTTCCATCGCATCAGCGGCGAATTTCTTTTTATTGGAATCGCTCAAATGCCCTAAATTCGTGTATTCAATCTTAGCATCAGCCAAAAACTTGGATTGGATAGTGTTATTCCTTTCAATATCATAAGGGCGGATCACCCCGCTCACCTTGAGGATTTGCTTTTCCCCATCCACTAGCACTTCCTTATTCCCATAAATGAAATAATTCCCATTTTCTAGCACTTTAATGATTCGAGCGCTCAACACAATCTCTAAATCTTCGCTCTTTTTTTGCGAGCCACCGCCTTTAAAATTCGTGTTATTGCTGGATTTAGTGAAATTGTAATTATTCTTATCGTCTAAATACTGCGCTTCTTGTTTCTTTTTTTCATCTAGCCCGTTATAAGTGAGTCTTGGGGGCGTGGAATTACCCCCTGAAGCGCTTTTATAATCTTTAGAGCTAGAATAATTCGCGCTCGCTTTTTCAGAAACAATGATTGTGATCAAATCGTTAGGCTTCATCGCCCTCCTGTCCGCAAATAAAGGGCGCTCACCCTGCCCAAACAAACTCCCCAACTTGTTCAATTCAGGGATAAATTCTTTAGAGGGGTTTCTTCTACATAATTGGGAGGGTTAAAATCAATTTTTGGCTCATTGGCTGATGCCATGCTGAATGCAACGCTAAACGCAACAGCCCCTAAATAAAGCGCTTTTTCATCCATTAGCCTTACTTTTGAGTTATTTTAAGCCCTAAATTATACTCTCTTATAAAGAATAGATGCTTAATTTTGAGCAAGTTGTTGTAAAATTTAGATCTTTATAATGAAACTTACTATGCAGGAGATAAAATTGAGAACCTTGTTAAAAATGTTAGTTGGTGTGAGCTTGCTAACACACGCCTTAGTAGCTAAAGAAGAAAGCGCAGCGCCTTCTTGGACAAAAAATTTGTATATGGGAGTCAATTACCAAACAGGTTCTATCAATTTAATGACTAATATCCATGAAGTTAGAGAAGTTACTAACTATCAAACCGGTTACACCAATATCATGACTAGCGTTAATAGCGTTAAAAAGCTCACCAACATGGGATCTAATGGGATTGGCTTAGTCATGGGCTATAACCACTTTTTCCATCCGGATAAAATCTTGGGCTTGCGCTATTTTGCTTTTTTAGACTGGCAAGGCTATGGCATGAGATACCCTAAAGGTTATTATGGCGGCAATAACATGATCACTTATGGCGTGGGCGTGGATGCGGTGTGGAATTTCTTCCAAGGGAGTTTCTATCAAGATGATATTAGCGTGGATATTGGCGTTTTTGGGGGGATTGCGATTGCGGGGAATAGCTGGTATATTGGCAGTAAAGGGCAGGAATTGTTAGGCATCACCAATAGCAGTGCGGTTGATAACACCTCTTTTCAATTCCTCTTTAACTTTGGCCTCAAGGCTTTATTTGTAGATGAACATGAATTTGAAATCGGCTTTAAATTCCCCACCATTAATAACAAATACTACACTACTGACGCACTCAAGGTTCAAATGCGTAGGGTTTTTGCCTTTTATGTGGGGTATAATTACCACTTCTAAAGGGCTTTTAAAACCCAACGCAACTCCCTAACATCTTTTGATAGTAACTCTTGGCTTTGAGGATCGTCTCTGTGTCATCGGTTTTTAAAAGCACTTCGTAATTGTTTTCAAAAGCGTTTTTGCTCCAATTCGCTGAGCCTAAAAACACGATCTTATCATCAATGATCGCTACTTTTTGGTGCATGATGCCGTAATAATTCCCGTTTTTAGCCTTAAGCCCTTTCAATAAGCACACTTTCGTGTTAGGGTATTTGTCTAAATAGCCAATAGTGGATTGCTTGTTACTATGATTGCTTTCATAATCATAAATGATTTGCACCTTAATCCCCCTACTCGCTACGCTTTTAATGGCTCTTGCAATATCTCTGTGCGTGAAACTATAGATAGCGATTTTCACGCTCTCTCTGGCGTTGCTAATGCCAGAAATTAAAGAATTGAGAGCGTCTTTTTGCTCATAAGGTAAGACAAATAAGCTGTTTTTAGCTTGCAAAACCCCTAAACAGCCCACTAACACACCCACACCAACGATTTTTTTAAACTTGTTTAACATCAAATGATCCTTATCAATAATGCGATAAAAATAACCAACCCAGTGGATTTTTGATTGTATTTTTGATTATAATAAAAAATTTAAAAAAAGCGATGAAAATGGATAGGCTTAAAAAGCGTTTTTTGTAAATTAAGGAGTCCCTAAAATGAAAATGATTCTATTCAACCAAAACCCCATGATCACAAAGCTGCTTGAGAGTGTCTCTAAGAAATTAGAATTGCCTATGGAAAATTTTAACCACTATCAAGAGCTATCCGCGCACCTTAAAAAAGATCCAGAATGGCTTTTGATAGCCGATGATGAATGTTTGGAAAAACTAGATCAAGTGGATTGGCTAGAATTAAAAGAAATCATCTCTCAAAATAAAAACAGCGTGTGCATGTATAAAAAGGGCAATGAAGCGCAACCTTTCTTAGAGGGCTTTGAGATGAAAATCAAAAAACCTTTTTTACCCACTGAAATGTTGAAAGTCCTTCAAAAAAAGCTTGGTTCTAACACAAGCGAGCTAGAGCCTAGCCAGAATTTAGACCCAACTCAAGAAGTTTTAGAAACCAATTGGGACGAATTAGAAAATTTAGGCGATTTAGAAGCTCTCGCCAAAGAAGAGCCTAACAATGAAGAGCAGTTACTCCCCACTTTAAATACACAAGAAGAAAAACAAGAGATTAAAGAAACGCCCCAAGAAGAAAAAGAAGAGATTAAAGAAACGCCCCAAGAAGAAAAGCCTAAAGATGATGAAACGCAAGAGGGTGAAACCCCCAAAGATAAAGAAGTTTCTAAAGAGTTGGAAACGCAAGAAGAAGTTAAAGAAGAAACGCAAGAAGAGCAAGTCAAAGAACAAGAGCCAATCAAAGAAGAAACGCAAGAAATTAAAGAGGAAAAACAAGAAGAAACACAAGAAAATAAGGAGGAAAAACAAGAAGAAACACAAGATTCCCCAAGCACGCAAGAATTAGAAGCCATGCAAGAATTAGTCAAAGAAATCCAAGAAAACTCTAACGAGGATAAAAAAGAAACGCAAGAAAGTGCAGAAATTCCACAAGATAAAGAAATCCAAGAAGTTGTTACCGAAAAAACCCAAGCGCAAGAATTAGAAATTCCTAAAGAAAAAACGCAAGAAAGCGCAGAAGCTCTCCAAGAAACCCAAGCGCACGAGTTAGAAAAACAAGAAATCGCAGAAACACCGCAAGATGTAGAAATCCCCCAATCACAAGAAAAAGAAACCCAAGAAACCCAAGAAGTTGTTACCGAAAAAACCCAAGTGCAAGAAAAAGAAACGCCCAAAACCCAAGAAGACCATTACGAAAGCATTGAAGACATTCCTGAGCCGGTGATGGCTAAAGCGATGGGGAAAGAATTGCCCTTTTTGAATGAAGCCGTTGCAAAAAACTCCTAATAATGAGAACGACACAGAAACCCCTAAAGAGAGTGTTACAGAAATCTCCAAGAATGAAAACGCCACAGAAACACCGCAAGAAAAAGAAGAAAGCGATAAAACTTCCAGCCCCCTAGAATTGCACTTGAATTTGCAGGATTTATTAAAAAGCTTGAATCAAGAGTCCTTAAAAAGCCTTTTAGAAAACAAAACCTTAAGCATTAAAATCACTTTAGAGGATAAAAAACCTAATGCATAATGATTTTAATTTACTCATCCTTTCAGGCCCTAGCGGAGCGGGTAAAAGCACCCTTACAAAGTATTTGCAAGAAAAAATCCCAAAAACCCATTTTTCCCTTTCCACCACCACACGAAAACCCAGAGAGGGCGAAGTTGATGGCTTGCATTATAATTTTGTCAGCGAAAAGCTAATTCAAACAAGGCATAGAAAAAGGGCAGTTTTTAGAATGGGCGATCGTGCATAACCACTACTATGGCACTTCTAAAATCCCTGTAGAAAAAGCCTTAAAAGAGGGCAAAATCGTCATTTTTGATATTGATGTGCAAGGGCATGAGATCCTTAAAAAGCATTACCCTAACGCATGCTCTGTGTTTATTAGCACCAAAAACCAAGAGATTTTAAAAGAGCGCTTGCTTTTAAGGGGGACGGATTCTAAAGAGACGATAGAAAAGCGCTTGATCAACGCTTATAAAGAAATGCAGTGCTTGGAGAGCTTTGATTACCTCATCATCAATGAAGATTTAGAAAAATCCAAAGAAATCATCTTAAGCATCGCAAAAACTTTAGTCCATCGCTTAAAAGCGTTTAATTTTGAAAAAATCTGTAAGGCTTGGAAAAACGAAACCCTATAAAACCTATCAATTATTTTTTAAAAAAGCTATAATTCAAATAAAAACCAACCAATAGATTAAGGAGTAAAAAATGGGCGGATTCACAAGCATATGGCATTGGGTCATTGTTTTATTAGTGATTGTATTGTTGTTTGGGGCTAAAAAGATCCCAGAGTTGGCTAAAGGTTTAGGCAGTGGGATTAAGAATTTCAAAAAAGCCGTGAAAGACGATGAAGAAGAAGCTAAAAACGAGCCAAAAACCCTAGACGCTCAAGCAACGCAAACCAAAGTGCATGAAAGTAGCGAGATTAAAAGCAAACAAGAAAGTTGAACATGCACACTCTCATTAAGGGCGTTTTAGAAGAGATTTTAGAAGCTGAAGTCATTATTGAATACCCTAAAGACAGAGAGCATGGACATTACGCTACGCCCATTGCTTTCAATCTCGCCAAACTTTTTAAAAAATCGCCCTTAGTTATCGCTGAAGAGTTAGCCCTTAAAATCAGCACGCACGAAAAAACTCAAGGGTTTTTTGACAGCGTAGTGGCTTGCAAGGGCTATATCAATTTCACGCTTTCTTTGGATTTTTTGGAGCGTTTCACCCAAAAAGCTTTAGAATTAAAAGAACAATTTGGCTCTCAGCCTAAAAACGAACATTCTCAAAAAATCTTTTTAGAATTTGTGAGCGCTAACCCCACAGGGCCTTTACACATAGGGCATGCTAGAGGGGCTGTTTTTGGCGATAGTTTGGCTAAAATCGCTCGCTTTTTAGGGCATGAAGTTTTGTGCGAATATTATGTCAATGACATGGGATCTCAAATCCGCTTGTTAGGGCTTTCTGTATGGCTCGCTTACAAAGAACATGTTTTAAAAGAAAGCGTAACTTATCCGGAAGTCTTTTACAAAGGCGAATACATCATTGAAATCGCTAAAAAGGCGAACAACGATTTAGAGCCAAGCCTTTTTAAAGAAAACGAAGAGACTATCATCGAAGTTTTAAGCGGCTATGCTAAAGATTTAATGCTTTTAGAAATTAAGGATAATTTAGACGCTTTAGGCATTCATTTTGATTCCTATGCGAGCGAAAGAGAAATTTTTAAACAAAAAGATGCGGTGTTTGAGCGATTAGAAAAAGCGAACGCCCTTTATGAAAAGGATTCTAAAATCTGGCTCAAATCTTCCCTATACCAAGATGAAAGCGATCGAGTGCTTATCAAAGAAGATAAGAGCTACACCTATTTAGCCGGCGATATTGTCTATCATGATGAAAAATTCCAACAAAATTACACCAAATACATCAACATTTGGGGAGCAGACCACCACGGCTATATCGCTAGGGTGAAAGCTAGCCTTGAGTTTTTGGGCTATGATTCCAACAAACTTGGAAGTCTTACTCGCTCAAATGGTGCGCTTGCTCAAAGATAACGAGCCTTACAAGATGAGTAAAAGAGCGGGTAATTTTATTTTGATTAAAGATGTGATTGATGATGTGGGTAAGGACGCTTTAAGGTTTATTTTTTTGAGCAAACGGCTTGACACCCATTTAGAATTTGATGTCAATACTTTAAAAAAGCAAGACAGCTCAAACCCCATTTACTATATCCATTACGCTAATTCGCGCATCCACACCATGCTAGAAAAATCGCCCTTTTCTAAAGAAGAAATTTTGCAAACCCCTTTAAAAAATTTAAACGCTGAGGAAAAATACCTGCTTTTTAGCGCTTTAAGCTTGCCTAAAGCGGTTGAATCCTCTTTTGAAGAATACGGCTTGCAAAAAATGTGCGAATACGCAAAAACCCTCGCTTCAGAATTCCACCGCTTCTATAACGCCGGTAAGATCTTAGACACCCCTAAAGCGAAAGAGCTTTTAAAAATTTGTTTAATGGTGAGCTTGAGCTTAAGCAACGCTTTCAAACTTTTAGGCATAGAAATCAAAACCAAAATTTCCGCTAAAGATTAAGCTAATATTTAATTTTTTGTTATAACATTCCCCTTATTTTTTGAAATTAAGGAGAATATTTTGCTTAATCGTATTATAGAACACATGAACGCTCACCATGTAGAAGACATGAAGGGCTTGTTGAAAAAATTCGGGCAAGTCCATCACGCTGAAAATGTCGCCTTTAAAAGCGTGGATCCACAAGGCATTGTGATTGGCTATAACAACAATCAAACTTTAAGGATTGAATTCAACCACGAAGTTAAAGATCCTAAAGACTACAAAAACGCTATCATTGAATTGTGTCAAAGCGTGGAAAAAACCCATGATTTAAAAGGCGTGGAAGAAGAAGTTAAAGCCTTTAAAGGAAGCTTTGATTCTGTTTGTTTGGCGACCTTACACCCCAATGGGCATGTAGTATGCTCTTATGCGCCTTTAATGACAGATGGCAAACAATACTACATTTATGTGAGCGAAGTGGCTGAACATTTTGCCGGCCTTAAACACAACCCCCACAATGTGGAAGTGATGTTTTTAGAAGACGAAAGCAAGGCTAAATCAGCTATTTTGAGAAAACGCTTGCGTTATAAAACCAACGCAAGATTTATTGAAAGAGGGGCGGAGTTTGACAAAGCGTTTGATTCTTTCATTGAAAAAACCGGCGGTGCTGGGGGCATTAAAACCATTCGCGCCATGCAAGATTTCCATTTGATCGCGTTGGATTTCAAAGAAGGGCGTTTCGTGAAAGGCTTTGGTCAAGCTTATGATATTTTAGGCGATAAAATCGCTTATGTTGGGGGTAAAGGCAACCCACACGATTTCGCTCACAAGAAATAAACTTTCTCGCTCATAAGGGGCAAACGCCCCAAAAGAGTGCTTTTTAAAGAGATTACGGCAAAATCAAGCTCTTTAGTATTTAATCTTAAAAAATGCTAAAAGCCTTTTTATGGGCTAACACGAAACAAAAAGCACTAAAAGTAAAAAAATGACAAAATTTTCTCAAAATGACAAAAAAAAAAACGCTTTATGCTATAATACTCCAAATATATTCCAATGCAAATGCATTCTAGTGCAAATGTATTTCAATGTATGAAATCCCTAATATTAAAATCCAATTTAATCTAAAAAGGAGAAAACATGAAAAAACACATCCTTTCATTCGCTTTAGGCTCGCTTTTAGTTTCCACTTTGAGCGCTGAAGATGACGGCTTTTACACAAGCGTAGGCTATCAAATCGGTGAAGCCGCTCAAATGGTAACCAACACCAAAGGCATCCAACAGCTTTCAGACAACTATGAAAACTTGAGCAAGCTTTTAACCAGATACAGCACCTTAAACACCTTCATCCAATTGGCCTCTGATCCGAGCGCGATCAATGCGGCACGTGAAAATTTGGGCGCGAGCGCGAAGAACTTGATCGGCGATACCAAAAATTCCCCGGCCTATCAAGCCGTGCTTTTAGCGATCAACGCAGCGGTGGGGTTTTGGAATGTCTTAGGCTATGCCACGCAATGCGGGGGTAATGGTAATGAAAAAAGCACTTCTTCAACCACCATCTTCAACAACGAGCCAGGGTATCGATCCACTTCCATCACTTGCAGTTATAACAACCTGGGAATTGGAAGAAAGGGCGTTATGAGTATTGATAACATGAAAAAGCTTAACGAAGCCTACCAGATCCTCCAAACGGCTTTAGAAAAGGGCTTACCGGCGCTCAAAAACAACAACGGGACGCTTAGCGAGGTAAAATATACCTACACATGCTCAGGGGAAGGGAACACTAACTGCGATCCGTCACTATTTGGTATAACAGGCAACAACAATAATGGCAATGGGCGAAACGGCGGAAGCGTAACTAAAACCCAAACCATAGACGGCAAAACCGTAACCACCACGATCAGTTCAAAAGTCGTTGCTTCGAACGAACCAGGTAACACCCAACATGTGTCCTACACCGAAATCACCAACAAGCTAGACGGTGTGCCTGATAGCGCTCAAGCGCTCTTAGCGCAAGCGAGCACGCTCATCAACACCATCAACGATGCATGCCCATGGTTTAATGTAACTAATAAGAGTGGTGGCCCACAGATGAACCCGACTTTAGGGGGTTTGTGCGCTTTTAAAGATGAAATCAGCGCGATCCAAAAGATGATCACGGACGCGCAAGAGCTGGTCAATCAAACGAGCGTCATTAACAGCAATGAGCAATCCGCTCAAGTGGGTGGTAATAAGCCTTTCAACCCTTTCACAGACGCAAGTTTTGCGCAAGGCATGCTCGCTAACGCTAGCGCGCAAGCCAAAATGCTTGATTTATCCCATCAAGTGGGGCAAACCATCAACCCTGACAATCTTACCGGGAATTTTAAAAATTTTGTTACAGGCTTTTTAGCCACATGCAACAACCCCTCAACAGCTGGTACTGGTGGCACGCAAGGTTCGCGCTTCTGGCACAGTGACCACTCAAACTTTCGCTTCCGGTTGCGCCTATGTGGAACAAACCATAACGAATTTAAACAACAGCATCGCTCACTTTGGCACTCAAGAGCAGCAAATAGAGCAAGCCGAAAACATCGCTGACACTCTAGTGAATTTCAAATCCCGATACAATGAATTGGGCAACACTTATAACAGCATCACTACTGCGCTCTCTAATATCCCTAACGCTCAATCCTTGCAAAATGCGGTGAGTAAAAAGAACAACCCCTATAGCCCCCAAGGCATAGAAACCAATTACTACTTGAATCAAAACACTTACAACCAAATCCAAACCATCAACCAAGAACTAGGCAGAAACCCCTTTAGGAAATTGGGCATCGTCAGCTCTCAAACCAACAACGGCGCGATGAATGGGATCGGTATTCAAGTGGGTTACAAACAATTCTTTGGCCAAAAAAGAAAATGGGGCGCTAGGTATTACGGCTTTTTTGATTACAACCATGCGTTCATCAAATCCAGCTTCTTCAACTCGGCTTCTGATGTGTGGACTTATGGTTTTGGAGCGGACGCTCTCTATAACTTCATCAACGATAAAGCCACCAATTTCTTAGGCAAAAACAACAAGCTTTCAGTGGGGCTTTTTGGCGGGATTGCGTTAGCGGGCACTTCATGGCTTAATTCTGAATATCGTGAATTTAGCCACCGTGAATAATGTCTATAACGCTAAGATCAACACCGCTAATTTCCAATTCTTATTCAACATGGGAGTGAGGATGAATCTCGCTAGGTCTAAGAAAAAAGGCAGCGATCATGCCGCTCAGCATGGCATTGAACTGGGCGTGAAAATCCCCACCATCAACACGAACTACTATTCCTTTATGGGGGCTGAACTCAAATACCGCAGACTCTATAGCGTGTATTTGAACTATGTGTTCGCTTACTAAGCTTTTATGAAACTCCCTTTTTAAGGGGTTTCTTTTGAAGCTTTTTTTTCTTTTGGAGGGGTTTAATTTTTTTGAAGCCTTTTTTTTCTTTTGGAGGGGTTTAATTTTTTTGAAGCCTTTGTTTTGAACCCTCTTTCTTTTTGGGGGATTTTAATGAAAAATCTTTTTTCTTTTAAACTCTTTTTTTTAAACCCTTTTTTTTGAACCCTTTGTTTTTTGAACCCTTTGTTTTTTGAACCCTTTGTTTTTTGAACCCTTTGTTTTTTGAACCCTTTGTTTTTTGAACCCTTTGTTTTAGGGGAGAACCCTTTTTTTTTGAACTCCCTTTTTAAGGGGTTTCTTTTTGAACTCCCTTTTTTGGGGAGAACCCTTTGTTTTAAACTCTTTGTTTTTTTGGGGGTGGTTTGATGAAAAATCCTTTTTAGCGTTTTTGACGATTTGGTTAGTGGAAAACTTGACGCTACTTCAAGCGATAGTTTTTAAAAAGCGCTTCTTTATATTAGGGGGATTAAGTTGGAGATTAAAAGGGGTAGAATGGTTTCAAATGCTTCCTATCTTTTTAAGAAAATGCGTTTTATTATAAAATCAAATCTAAAACGATTATTTTTCACTCACAGAACTTTTATTCTTTTAAACTTTTTTAAATTTTTTTACTAACAGATCTTTTGATCTTTTCACTGATTTTTCAATCCGCTTCTTTTTAATCTTTTGATCGTTTAATCTTTTGATCTTTAATCTTTTCATTAACTTCCCAATCCGCTTTTTAATCTTTAAGTTTTGATTTCTAGTTTATCCCACTCTATCGCTTGCGCTATAATGAGCTGATATTTTAAAAAAGGAATAAGCATGCCTAACACCACCGCCAAAAAAGACTACACAAAATACAGCGAAAAACAGCTTTTTAATTTAATCCATCAATTAGAGCGAAAAATCAAAAAGATGCAAAATGATAGAGTTTCTTTTAAAGAAAAAATGGCTAAAGAATTGGAAAAGAGGGATCAAAACTTTAAGGATAAAATAGACGCATTAAATGAACTCTTGCAAAAAAACAGTCAAGCTTTTGATGATAAAAGAGATTGTTGTTTGGGGCATGAAACCCCAAACATTCAAACGCAACAAGCCATGAGAGATGCGGATAACAAAGAAACAGATTTGTTCGTTGAGGATTTTTCTAGTTATAGCAATGAGAGAAAAAAGGCTTTAGGTGTTGAAGCTCAATCTTAAAAAATCTTTTCAAAAAGATTTTGATAAATTGCTTTTGAATGGGTTTGATGATAGCGTTTTGAAGGAAGTCATTCTAACCTTAAGAAAAAAAGAACCGCTAGATCCACGATTTCAAGATCATGCCCTAAAAGGCAAGTGGAAACCTTTTAGGGAATGCCATATTAAATCCGACATTTTGCTTGTGTATTTAGTGAAAGATGATGAGCTGATTTTGTTAAGGTTAGGCAGTCATAGTGAGTTGTTTTATAAACTACCCATAACGCTTAAAAAGAACACAACAATCGCAGTTAACTCTAAACCGCTATAAAAAATAACTTAAGCGTTCAACTCTACTTTTTCTCAGTGATGCTCTCCTTTAAGCCTAGCCCATAGTTAAATCTCTGTTTCATCAATTGATCACCACCGCAAAGAAGCCTTATTCTAGTAGAAGCCTTGTTTTTATGAAGCGCTTTTGAAACAAGCTCTGTAACGCTAATAACCAACTCTTTTTCATTCAATCATGGGGTCTCTTTAATGATACACGCTCACTAAATAGCATGAACGCTCCTTGAATTTATTCTCATCTCGCTCCCATTATGCGCTATCAATTAACAAGTTTCAATATAATAACACAAAATCTTTTTATAACTTGTCATGTGTTAAGGATCAAAATGCGCGTGTTTGTTTGCTTTTTAGGGGTTTTTGTGTCTAACGGCTTGGCTCGTTTTGGCTATGTGGTTTTAATCCCCCTACTCATTTTATCAGGGAGTTTAACCCCACACCAAAGCTTCCAACTGGGTATTGCGGTGTTAATGGGCTATGTTTTTGGGAGTTTTTTAATCCAATTTTTAAGCCCGTTAATGTCATTAGAAAGCATCGCTAAAATCAGTTTTGGCTTGATCGCTTTGAGTTTTTTAGTCTGTTATTTTGATAGTATCCCTTTCTTTTGGCTTTGGATCTGGCGTTTTATCGCCGGTGTGGCTAGCAGTGCTTTAATGATTTTAGTCGCCCCTCTCTCTTTACCCTATGTCAAAGAACATAAAAAAGCCTTAGTGGGGGGGCTTATTTTTAGCGCTGTAGGCATTGGATCTGTCTTTAGCGGGTTTATTCTGCCTTGGATCAGCTCTTATAATATCAAATGGGCATGGATTTTTTTAGGGGGCAGTTGTTTGATAGCCTTCATCCTTTCCTTAGTGGGGTTAAAAACCCGTTCTTTAAGGAAAAAATCCGTTAAAAAAGAAGAAAGCGCGTTTAAAATCCCCTTTCATTTGTGGTTATTGCTCATTTCTTGCGCGCTCAATGCGATTGGTTTTTTACCGCACACGCTTTTTTGGGTGGATTATTTGATCCGTCATTTAAATATCTCCCCCACTATCGCTGGGACTTCATGGGCGTTTTTTGGTTTTGGAGCCACGCTTGGCTCTTTAATCAGCGGCCCCATGGCTCAAAAACTAGGGGCTAAAAACGCCAACATCTTTATCCTTATTTTAAAATCTATCGCATGCTTTTTGCCTATTTTTTTCCACCAAATCTCTTTACTCAATTTGAGCATCTTTATAATGGGAGCGGCCACAACCGCCAATATCAATTTATTCAGCATGATGGCTTTAAAAATTGCAGGCGCAAAGCATTTCGCTCAAGCGTCTTCGTGGGTGGTGTTTTCTTTTGGCATTTTCCAAGCGCTTTTCTCGTATCTTTTCACGATCTTTTTAGGGGATTTGGGCTATGTTTTGATTTTTGTTATTTGTGGGGTGTGTTTGGTTTTAAGCTTCATCGTTCTTTTCCCTATCAAAATGCAAACAGCTATCCATAAATAGAAAAATTATGGGGTTTCAAAACCCTTGATGCCGAGAAAATCCTTAAAACCCTTTAAGGAATTTAAGATTTTTTCACGCCCTAAATGGCGCGCAATAAAAACGAGGTTAGAGCCGTTTTGATCCTTTAAAATGTGCTTAGGCGGGTAAATGACATGCATCACGCCGTTAATGCTCACTAAAAGATCGCTTCCAATATCAATAATCCCCTTGATGCGTAAAATCTGTGTGCCGTATTGATGCAACAACAAACTCAGCCAAATCCCAAACGCGCTCCACTCCATCGCCCCTTCAAACCTGATGCTTAAAGTCTCAAAGCCTTGCGAGTGCGAATCTTTTGGCATTCTTGGCATAAAATTTCGCACCCTATTGTTGCGTAAAAAAAGCTTTCGTAATCTATATTTTTCTTGTCAAAAATTTCTGCGCTAGGGTTAAGGGCTTGTATCCGCTCTTTTAATTTGATTAAAGCCCTGCTGTCGTTTTGCAAATCCGTTTTGGTCAATAAAACGCTATCAGCAAAAACGATTTGCTCTTTAGCTTCGTTGTTGGTTAAATGCGTTCTAGCGTTCAAAACATCCACGCAAGCCACCACGCTTTGAATCTCAAAATGCACCCCTAAAAAAGTGTCGCTCAAAATCGTCCATAAAATCGGCGCTGGGTTGGCTAAACCGGTGGTTTCAATGATGACGCGCTTTAGAATTTCGCCGCGCCATTCATAGTTATTGAGCGTGGCTTTTAGAGACTCCACTAAATCTAAGCGTTTGTTGCAACACACGCACCCTGCGTTAAGATAGAGCATTTTTTCACCGCAATATTGAACGCTTAAGATGCGCTGATCCAAAGCGGCTTGCCCGATTTCATTGATGATAAGCGCAACGCCTTGGTGATCTATTTGGTTTAAATATTCGCTTAAAAAACTCGTTTTACCGCTGCCTAAAAAACCGGTGATGAGCGTGATAGGGATTTTAGGCATCAGTGAGTGGTATTTGTATTTTGATTTAAAAACGCTAACAGATGAGAATCTAGTGCGTCCATCTCTTTTCTGGCTAAGTTTTGTGCCTTACCCCATAAATCGCCTAAATCATTCACGATCACGCTCTGCCCTTTTTTATCGCACAGCACAAACTTCGCACCTTGCCAATCATTAATTTTTAGCCCATAAAACGCCAAAATTTGATTGAGCAATCCCACTCGTTTGAGCCGCGCTCTTTTGCGTTCTCTGGCGTTTTCATTCGTGCTAATAAGTGCATTTGGCTCTTTCAAATTTTCATCAATCTCACAACTATCGCTCCCATTGGTCCCATAATTTTCATCGGTCCAATGAAAAGAACTGATAAGTTCCCCGCATAAAACGCACATCTTTCAACCTTTTAATCAAACGCCAAAAATCTTTTGGCGTTATCGCTATTTTTTTCTAGGGTTTCGTTTTAAGAAATCATCAGCGATTTCATTGAATGTTACCCAACGCACGCCCTTATGCTTGTTGATATGCTCAATGATTTTTTCATGCATGAGCAACACTTGCGGACGGGCACTCACATCAGGGTGGATTGTCATGCTAAACACCGCATAATCCATCTCACGATAAACCCAATCAAATTGATCGATCCACATTTGCCCTATATCATGCGGGCTTACAAAACCAAAACTATTGGGGGACTTTTTGATGAACATCATCGGCGGTAAATCGTCCAAATACCAGTTCGCAGGGATTTCCACCAGATCGGTTTCCACCCCACGGATTAAAGGCTTCATCCAATCCTTAGCTTCCAAACTATAATCAATCTTGCTCCAACTATCCCCCACGCGCACATAATAGGGCGTAAAATCATTGTGCATGAGCGAGTGGTCGTATTTGAAGCCGTGTTTTAAAAGCAATTCATTAGTGATATTAGAAAACTCCCACCACGGCGCCACATAGCCTGTGGGGGCTTTGCCGGTGAGATCTTTAATCAATTCAACGCTTTTCAACAAAACATCTTCTTCTTGCTTGGCCGTCATAGCGATAGGGTTTTCATGCGAATACCCATGCGCGCCCACTTCATGCCCTGCATCCACGATCATTTTCATTTGCTCTGGAAAAGTTTCAATAGAATGTCCCGGTGCAAACCAAGTCGCAGGGAGATGGTATTTTTTAAACAATTTCAAAAGCCGTGGGATCCCCACTTCACCCGCAAAAAGCCCGCGCGAAATATCATCAGGCGAATCCTCTCCACCATAGCTCCCCAGCCAACCAGCCACCGCATCAATATCCACACCATAAGCCACTAAAATTTCTTTTGCCATAATCGCTCCTTTTTAAGTGAGTTTTCCAAACCCCTTTTTGGTGAGTTTGGTGTCAAAATCTTGTAAATAAGGGATTTTTTGGCGTTGCAGTGCCGCTTCGTTTAAATCCATTTCAGCGATAATGACTTCATTAAGCTTGGTGGCTTGCACGATGATTTTCCCATTGGGTGCGATGATTCTTGAATCGCCGGCAAACTCTAGCGTTTGTTTTAATTTAGCGTTAGTTTCTTCCCCACTATGATTGCACGCGCACACAAAACAGCCATTTTCTAACGCTCTAGCCTTGCTCAACAAATCCCAATTATAAGCCCTAGCCTTGCCAAACGCGCTAGGATAGATTAAAATCTCAGCCCCTTGTAACGCTAACAGATTCGCGCCCGCGCCAAAGCCGATTTCATAGCAAATTTGCAAACCCACTTTCGCGCTAAAATCCCCAAAATCCAGCGTAAAAACCTCGTATTTTTTACCCCTTTTGAAGCGCGATTTTTCATCGCCCCACAAATAGATCTTGCGGTGTTTTCCAACGATTTTTCCTTTTGGTGGAATGATATAAGCACTGTCGTAAAGTTTTTTGTTCGTTTTTTCAATGCTGCATGCCACGATATGCGTATCGCTAGATTTCGCAAAATCGCTTAACGCTCTCAACGACTCGCTTTTTAGCGTTTCCTCGCCATGCTCTATCGCTTTAAGATCTATCCCAAACTCTGCGTCTTTATCATTCACGCAATAACCGCTATCAAACAATTCCGGTAAAACAATGAGATTCGCACCTTTGTTGTGGGCTTCTTTAGCCAGGTTGAGTGCTAATTGCAGGTTTTCATTTAAGGCGTAAGGTTTGGATTGCATTTGAATCACGGCGGTTTTTAGGATTCTTTTAGCGAGATTTTTTGTTTTCAAAATCCACTCCCATTTTTGTTTTTATTGTATAGGATTGAAAATTAAAAGAGGGTTAAAGGGGTTAAAATCCGCATGCGTTTGTGTCAAAACTTACCATGATTATTTAAAAATCGTAATAACGCGCTAGAGAGCGAGCTTACAAACACGCCGATAAGAAAGATTAACCCGTTAAAAAGATGCAAGAATAAAAGCGCTCCTAAAATGCCTAGTAAAACCCCATACCCCCTAAACGCCACACATTGAAAGACATTTCCAAACCCAGGGCGAATTTTTGGAATTTTTGCTTTTCTTCTTTTTCTCCTGAATTTTGTTTCCTTAAATCCAAACGCTTTTTAACGCCGTAATACGAAGACAACGCCACGATAAAAAACCCTAAAAACCCCCGCTTCAAAATTCAAAACCCCTTGAAACGCTTGGAAAAAATAAACGATAATCGCACTAACTATATTGATAAAAAGTAAAATAAGCAAGCATTGGATTTGGCACATGGGATTTGATTGGATTTATTTTGTTTTGTTTTGCGTGTATTTAGGGTCTTTGGCTAATTCTTCATAGTCTTTTTGCATGTTTTTATAAGCCTTATAGACATTGAGAAAGCTCGCTAACACGCCCCAAATAACCCCAAGCCAAAAAAGCCACGAAATGTGAGTGAGCTTTTTAAGCCCATAGCCTATAGCCACGCCCATAAGGATCGCTACCACCATAGAAAGCCCTAAGCTCAAATAATTCGCCCCCTCTATGAATTTATAATACTTTGGCTTTTTCAAAAATTCACACGCCTTTTATGATTTCATCAAAACTTTCATCGGCTTTTGCAACCACCAAATCAATCATCTCTTCAGTCATAGGCTCACAAATAAAGCCGGTTTCAAAGCTTGAACATGCCAAATACACGCCCTTAAAGAGCATTTTTTGGTGGAATTTCGCAAACATTTCGGTATCGCTTTTTAAAGCGTCATCAAAATCACGCACCGCATTTTCGTTAAAGAAAAAGCCAAACATGCTCCCCATATTGAGCGTTTGTAAGGCGATGTTATAGTTTTGAGCGCTCTTTTGTAAGCCTTGAGTCAAACGAACGGCTAAAGCGTTTAAGCGAGCATAAAGGGTTTTGTCTCTTTTGATTTTATAAAGCGCGCTCAACCCCGCGCACACCGCTAGGGGGTTACCGCTTAAAGTGCCTGCTTGATACACGCCTCCAATGGGCGAAAGCAAGTCCATAATTTCCGCACGCCCCCCAAAACACGCCAAAGGAAGCCCAGCGCCTATCACCTTACCAAAGGTTACCAAATCCGGCACGACGCCATAAAATTCTTGCGAACCGCTCAAACTCGCTCTAAAACCGCTCATCACTTCATCTAAGATCAGCACCGCTTGGTATTTTTCACACAAAGCCTTTAAGCCTAGTAAAAACTCTTTTTGAGCCGGCACTAACCCCATATTCCCAGCAATGGGTTCAATGATAACACAACCCACATCGCCTTTTTTAAAGCATTCTTCTGTGGAGTTTAAGTCGTTATAACGAGCCACTAAAGTGTGTTTGCTAAAATCGTTCGGCACGCCTAAAGAAGAAGGAGATCCAAAAGTGGCGCACCCGCTACCCGCTTTCACTAATAACGAATCGCTATGCCCATGATAGCACCCTTCAAACTTGATCAAATCGTCTTTTTGGCTATAAGCCCTAGCGAGTCGTATTGCGCTCATGGTCGCTTCCGTGCCACTACTCACTAAACGCACCTTATCTAAGCCTTCATAACAAGAAATGATTTCCTTAGCTAAAGTGGTTTCTAACTCTGTGGGAGCACCAAAAGAAGTGCCTTTTTTTAATGCATTAATAATATTTTTTTCAATCTCTTCATCAGCATGCCCAAAAATCAAAGGCCCCCAACTTTGCACAAAATCTATATAATGGTTGTTATCCACATCATAAAGATACGCCCCCTTACCTTTTAAAATAAAGGGGGGAGTGCCTTTAACGCTCTTAAACGCTCTCACAGGCGAATTGACCCCCCCAGCGATCACCTGCTTGGCTTCATTAAAATCATTAATGCTGTGCAACAACTCCATGATTTTAAATTATCCCTTGATCATGCTTTCAAATTGGATTTCCACTTGCGACCAAGTCAAGCCCTCATGAAAGCTTTCGCATCGTTTAGCCAAGCTCGCTAATTCGTTTTTCAAGCCAAAATTCAATAGATCCAAGACCCCTTTAACCACGAGCTTATCCTCAGCGATCGTGTATTGCATAGGCACTTTCACTAGCTTTTCATTCATCCTCACATAAGCCGTAAGAGAACCTGTATGATCGCGCTTCTATCACATTCCTGAAAGTTACTTTGATGTTAGTGTTTTTAAAAAGAGCGAAAAAGCTTCTTTAACATTTTTATTTTTCAATTCATCGTCCAAATTGACTTTCAAGCTATCCATGCTCGCACTCGCTCCCTCTAAAAGGGTTTTTAAACTATCTTGAGATTTACCCAATTTATAGGTGATGCTTTCAAAACTCCCATTTACTGGTGTTTTAGCCTTAGTTTTAAAGGCTGTCCATGTTAGCTTAGCCGAAGATAAATCCAAATTCACCGCTTGCAAAAACCCTGCTAGTAAAACCGATACCAAAACCATTTTTTTCATTCATTATCCTTTAATGTGGTCTTATCAATAACGCTTATTATTTTAGTGTAAACAAGCACGCTTACAACTAAAACGATTCATTTTGATAATCATTTGCACTCTAAATACGACTTAAAGATACAATTGCATTTATTTTAAACTCTTTTTGTAAATAATGCTGACTGAACCAAACATTCTCAAGCAGTAAAAAAAATATTTTTATTGGAGCGCATGACTTAAGAAAAGGGAACAACCTCTACGCTATCATCTTGAATACAAAAAAACTCATGGCGATCGGAGTTTCAGCCTGAAGCCATCTTCATGCAAATCGCCTTGCTTTAACAGCTCGTCCGCGCTAGGGCTAGAATAATGCTTGGCTAAAATAATGAAATAGGCGTTGTTATGCACCCCAATAAGGTTAGGCTGGAAATAAGGGAAAGTTTCAGGGTTTAGAATCCATGTTGCGGCTTTGTTATACGCCACAGAGAGCCTTTGCCCAGCTCCACTACCCCACAAATCATACCCGTTCTCAAAAAGCAATTCGCCTGATATAGTTAGCGCAAGAAGCGCGAAATTGGTATAAGCGATCCCCTTAATGCCCTTTGTAGGGCCGCCATGATAATCGCTCGTATCGCTCCTAGTGATCGCGCTAACAATAACCCCATTCTCATCTATGGCTTTAAATATCCAATCCTGCCACCGATTAGCGCTGTTTTGCAAAAGGGCATGATCATCTAGCGCTAACGCAGAGCTCACATCAAAGAGAATCCCCCACGCCCCATGGTTAGTGTTAAGAGCTGATTGAGAATACTGACGCATCCGCCTAATGAAATCTTCATATTCTGGGCTAGGAAATTCTTTTTTGACAAACCAATAAGCCATGTTCATATAAGGCATGTAAAAATTGATATTGTCCTCGCTTTGATAAGTATCCACGCTTTGAAGCTCATTAGCCCAAGCGTTTAAAATCTCTATAGCTTTTAAGCCGTATGGTTTGTTTTGGCTCACTAAATAGCCTAGCGCTAAATCATAGGAAACCATAGCGGATTTTTTAAAACTCTTGGTGCAGGCATCAGGCTCTCTAACCCCAGTAGCAGTGTAGTGTTTTGATGCGTTAAGTTGCACGCATGGCTGTATTGTTTGGGAAAGCTTTTTATCAAGGTGGAGTTTTTGGGGCAAATCTCTAGATTTAAAATCCCTAAAAAAGTAATCTTGCTCAGCGTAAGCTTGAACGCAAACGCAAACACATATGAACAACAAGAATAAAACAAATCTTTTCATCTCTCGCCTTTGCTTGAATTGATTAAAAAATAGCGTTTTATGGCAACGCTTTTAACAACAGAAATTTCACGCCATTACATTATGCGTGTGTCTTTGTACATCTTATGAAACACCCTCTATAATCCCCACCCCACACGCTATAATTTAGTGGAGTGTATCTGGCTTGATTAAACTATTTTCAAATACAACAGGGCTTCATTGTAACGCTTTCAACAACACAAATTTGAGCGCATGCGTATTAAGAGCACTAACCGCTGAAAGGGGCAAGACAAAGAGCGCTGATTGCTCATTAGGGTTATTTTCAAAATCGTTGGTTAAATGGGGGTGTAAAAACCCTAAATACGGCTCTAAACCAAACGCCTCTAATTTTTGCACCTCTAAGTTTAAAAAGGCGCAAAAATCCTTAGTCATCTTATCAATGTTTTCTACAACATCGCATTTATTGAGCAACACTCCAAAAGGCTTATTGGCCAAAGCGGGTGAAAATTTTTCCAACTCCAACCTCAAGCGTTGGTATTGCTCTTTAATGCCTAAATCCAGCCTGGAAGCGTCTAAAACAAAGGCTAGAACCTTAGTGCGTTCAATGTGCTTTAAAAAGCTAATCCCTAAGCCTTTTCCCTGACTAGCCCCCTCAATAATGCCAGGAATATCCGCCATTAAAAATTCGCTTTTTTCATCCACGCTCACAACCCCTAAATTAGGCACTAGAGTCGTAAATTCATAGTTAGCGATTTTAGGTTTAGCGTTAGAGATGGTGGAAATGAGCGTGGATTTACCCGCATTAGGGAAGCCCACTAACCCTATATCAGCGATGAGTTTTAATTCCAAACGCACGCATTTTTCAACCCCATCCAAGCCTTTTTGCGCGTAAGTGGGTTGTTGTTTAGTCGCGCTTTTAAAATGCGCATTCCCTAACCCCCCTTGCCTCCTTTTAAGGCTAACACCCTTTCTTTAGGCGCGATCAAATCAAGCCACAACTTGTCATCTGCAAAAACTTGCGTTCCTGGCGGCACGACAATAATTTTGTCTTCGCCCTTTTTGCCCGCACAATTTCGTGTGCCTCCTGGAGCCCCGTTTTTAGCCTTATGGTGTTTAGTGCCTCTAAAATTCGCTAAAGTGTCGGTATTGTTATCCACTTCAAAATACACATCGCCCCCATCGCCCCCATCGCCCCCATCAGGGCCTCCTTTGATGACAAACTTTTCTCGCCTAAAACTCACCATTCCAGGCCCCCCCTTACCCGAAGCGATGATAATTTCCACGCTATCTACAAACACAGCTTAAATACCCTTTCTTTTATTCAGCAAATCTTTGCATGGATTTTTCCAAATGCGGCACCGCATTGAGTAATTTCTGCGTATAAGGGTGCTTTGGAGCGCTTATCACGCTATCCACATCCCCGGTTTCTACGATTTGTCCTTGATTCATTACGATGATTTTATCGCTAATATGCTCCACCACCCCTAAATCATGGCTGATAAAAATATAAGTCAGCCCCATTTCTTTTGCAAATCCAAGAGCAAATTCAACACTTGCGCTTGAATGGACACGTCTAGCGCAGACACAGGCTCATCGCAAATCACCACGCTAGGATGCAAAATAAGCGCCCTAGCAATGCCGATTCGTTGCCTTTGACCGCCTGAAAATTGGTGGGGGTAACGATCGATCCATTCTAATTTCAAGCCCACTTTTTGCATGATCTCTAGCACTTTTGTTTTGATTTCTTTTTTTGAAAAATGAGAATTTAACAGTAAGGGTTCAGCGATGATCTCGCCCACTTTCCACCGAGGGTTTAGGCTAGAATAAGGGTCTTGAAAAAATCATTTGCACCTTTTTGCGGTAATCAAACCAATCCTGTTTGCTAAAATGCAAATGGCGCTTACCATTGAAATAAATCGCCCCGCTATCTTGCCTTTCAATCCCAGCTAAAATTTTTGCTGTCGTGCTTTTCCCGCAACCGCTCTCCCCCACGATGCTTAAAACTTCATTTTGTTCCACTTCAAAGCTGATCCCATTGAGCGCATGGATCACTCTTTTAGGCTTGAATAACCCCCTGTCTATCGCATAGGATTTTTTCAATTCTTTAACTTCTAAGAGCTTCATCGTAACTCCTTTTGAAAACTCAAATAATCCACATTTTCATCCACGGTTTCTAAGCGTTTTTTGCGGTATTCTTTGCCCGGTTTAGGGATCGCGCTTAAAAGAGCTTTCGTATAAGGGTGTCTTGGATCAGCAAAAAGCTCTTTCGCGCTCGCTTGCTCCACCACATGCCCTTTATACATCACCACCACTTCATCAGCGATTTGTGCCACCACGCCTAAATCATGGGTGATAAACAAAATAGAAGTGCCTTTTTTTTGTTGCAATTCTTTCATCAATTCTAAAATCTGCGCTTGAATAGTTACATCTAAGGCTGTCGTAGGCTCATCAGCGATCAAGATTTCAGGCTCACACACCATAGCCATAGCGATCATCACCCTTTGGCGTTGCCCTCCGCTGAGATTGAAAGGGTATTCATGGTATTTATCCCCTGCATGGGGGATGCCCACGCGCTCTAATTCATAGACCACCCTTTCTAAGCGTTCTTTTTTATTGAGGTTAGGGTGGTGGATTTTCAACACTTCATTGATTTGAAACCCCACCGTGTAGGAAGGGTTCAGGCTCGTCATAGGCTCTTGAAAGATCATGCCAATTTTCTTGCCTCTGATTTCTTTTTGCATCTGTTTTTCTTTGAGTTGCAACAAATCCTGCCCTAAAAATTGAATGCTCCCCCCTACAATTTTCCCGGGCTTTTCAATCAACCCTAGAATAGAAAGCGAAGTGATGCTTTTCCCGCTCCCGCTCTCCCCTACAATGCAAAGCGTTTGAGACTTTTTCAAGCCAAAACTCACGCCATCTACTGCTTTATTCACGCCCTTATCGGTGAAAAAATAAGTTTTTAAATCTTTAACTTCTAAAATCATGCAAGCTCCTTTTAAGAGGCGCGTTTAGGATCTAAAGCGTCCATGATGCCATCGCCTACCAGATTAAAACTCATGACCGTTAAAAAAATCATCACCCCAGGGAAAACAAGCATCCAAGGAGCGGTAGCGATGTATTGCATGGAGTTCATCAGCATCGCTCCCCATTCGGGTTTGGGAGGTTGGGCCCCAAGACCTAAGAAGCTCAGCGCGGCCGCTTCTAAAACCGTGGAAGCAAAACCCATTGTCGTTTGCACGATCAAAGGGATAATGCAATTAGGGAAAATCACCTTACACATCAAACGAAGATGCGAAGAACCATTGATTTTAGAAGCGATCACGTATTCTTTTTCTTTTTCGCCTAGCACGGAACTGCGCACCAATCTTGCAAATCCAGGAATCCCCACAAACCCAATAGCGAGCATGGCGTTAGTGAGTGAAGGCCCTAACACAGCAACCACAATCACGATCAATAAAATAGAGGGCAAAGCGAACATGATGTCCATGATACGCATGATAATTGCATCTGTTTTCCCCCCAAAATACCCCGCTATTAGCCCTAATATCGTGCCAAAAAACACCGCAATCCCCATAGAAACAATCCCTATGGTTAAAGAAATCCTAGCCCCATAGATCAAGCGACTCAAAATATCGCGCCCCAAATCATCGGTGCCTAAAAGGTATTTAGCATTCCCGCCATGCTCCCATATAGGCTTTAAAAGGCGATCTTGCGCGTTTTGGACATAAGGATCATGCGGGGCTAAAAGGGTGCAAAAATCGCGCAAACCACCAACAAAAGCACAATCCATGCGCCAACTACCGCCGCCTTATTTTTTTTGAATTGTTGGATAAATTCTCTAAAAGACTCCATTATGACAACCTTATTCTGGGATCAATAAAAGCGTATAAAATATCCACCAAAAGATTAGCCCCAATATACATCATGGCAATAATCAAAGACATGGACTGGATAATCGGGAAATCGCGCTGGTTGAGCGCATTAACGATCCACTTACCAATCCCAGGCCATGAGAAAACCGTTTCAGTTATCATGCTCCCCCTAAAAGCCCGGCCAACATCAAGCCTGCGATAGTCGTTACAGGGATTAAGGCGTTACGCAAAGTGTGCACAAAAATCACCCTAAAGGAGCTGCACCCTTAGCTTTAGCGGTGCGCACATAATCTTCTTTAGACACTTCTGCCATGCTCGCGCGAGTCATTCTGGCAATAACAGCGGTAGAAACCGTGGCTAACACAATGCTAGGCAAAATCAAGTGCTTGATCGTATCCACAAACGCCCCATAATCCCTTGCGATCAAGCTGTCTATCAAATAAAAACCTGTAGGGCCATCTAAATAATACACATCGCTCAAACGCCCAAAAACAGGCAACCAGCCCAATTGCACGCTAAAGATATAAATCAGCATGAGCCCTAGCCAAAACACGGGCATAGAAATCCCGGCTAAAGCGAAAGTCATGCTGGAATAATCAAACACGCTATAACGTTTGATTGCGGCTAACACGCCAACACTAATACCCAAAACAAGAGCCATAAACAAAGCGATCAAAGCCAATTCCACCGTAGCCGGGAATCGTTGCCAAAACTCATGCATCACAGGCTCACCAGTCATGATAGAAGTGCCAAAATTGCCATGCAACACATTATTGATAAAGAAAAAATACTGCTCTATCAAAGGCTTATTCAAACCAAATTGTTCCCTTAAAGCGTCAATAGCGGCTTGATTGGCCTTTTCGCCTAAAATCACTAACGCCGGATCTCCTGGCACTAAATGCACCATCATAAACACGATGATACTCACTCCAAACAGCGTGGGGATCGCCCACAAAATACGCTTAATGATAAAACTCAGCATACAACCCCTTTCATTTTTCTAAATACACCTTAAAGAAGCGATTCACACTCACTCCGGTCGTTTTATAGCCTTTGACTTTAGACAAATGCGGCACCACTGAATAAGGATAAGCTAAAGGCACATAGGGTGCGTCTTTATGGATAATTTCTTGAGCCTTTAAATAAAGGGCTTCCCTCTCTTTTTGATCCGAAACCCGTTTAGCCTTTATGAGCAGATCGGAAAAGGCGTCGCTCTTATAAAAAGAACCATTTTGAGTGGGTATGGCTGAAGCGGCTTGCTTGCTCCATAAGGTGTATAAGAAATTATCCGGATCCGCAATGTCTGCCATCCAGCCTGCAAACGCCATTTCATGTTCGCCCAAGCCCGTTCTTTTCAAATAAGCCCCCCACTCATACACTTCAATTTTCACATCAATTCCAATTTTAGCCAGGCTCGCTTGTATGAACACCGCTCCTTTTGGGTTACGAGTGGCAGTGGTAAAAATGGTGGTTTTAAAGCCGTTAGGATAGCCCGCTTCTTTCAGTAACTCTTTAGCCTTTTTCAAATCGTATTCATAGGGTTTGATGTTGTAGTTATAACCCCATATGGTGGGCGGGAAAGGATTGACCATTTTTTGAGCAAAGCCTTCATAAATCACCTTAATGTAATCATCAACATTAATCGCATGGTTGATAGCCAAACGCACCAAAGGGTTATTAAAATACTTTTTTTGGGTGTTTAATGAAAGCCAACTCGCCAACAACCCGGCGCTCTTATCCACCACGACATTAGGAAGTTTTTCCAACTGCTCCACCTCATTAAGGTTAGGCCCGGTCATTAGCATGATTTCACCGGTTCTTAACGCTAAAGCGCGAGTGGAAGAATTAGGAATGGTGCGCACCACCACCTTATCTAAATAAGCTTTAGGCCCCCAATAATCTTGATTTTTTAAAAGAATGATTTTTTCATCTTTATTCCACAAAAAGAATTTGAAAGGCCCTGTCCCAACAGGCTTTTTAGCCAACTCGTCTTTTTTATTATTTTGTTCTAAATAATCAGCGTAATCTTTGCTCAAAATACTCAAAAAATCCATGCCCAAATTGGCTAAAAACGGAGCTTCTGGCCCATTAAGCGTGAATCTAATGGTATAGTCATCTAAAGCTTCAATGCTCTTAATAATATGAGACATGCCCATGCTTCCCAATACTTATAGCTTTTAGCCCCCGGGCTATAGTATCGTTTAGCCTTATCCATTTGGCGTTCAAACGAAAACAGCACGTCTTTAGCGCTAAACTCTACTTTTTTATTCCAATACTTCGTTTGGTGGAAATAAACCCCTTTGCGTAAATGAAAGGTATATACAAGACCATCTGGGGATATTTCCCAACTCGTCGCTAACGCTGGTTCAATTTCTGTCGTGCCGTATTTGAATTGCACGAGCGTGTCATAAATATTGCCCGTCGCCACATAGCTTTCGCCATCAGTTACTAAAGCTGGATCCATGCTTGAGCCATCAGCGCCTCTTGCAAAAACTAAAACGCCTCCAAAACGCTTTTGCTCTTCAACAGAAACATTTTCTTTAGATGGATTAAGAGCGGCGTTTGGGTTTTCTGAAGCTTTCAAAAAAGACCCAAACAATAAAAGAAAAAAAAACAAACCCTTAACAAAAACATTATTCATAAGCCAGTCTCCACAACAAATTCTATAAAGGATAGAGATCTAAATTATAAATATTTTATAGCGTTTATAGGCGTTTCACAAACACCTAAAGGTTTAATTGACCTTTAAAGGTTACCCTATTCCCCAAAATTTTGACTAACCACAGAAACCTTCTTGCGGTTTCTGTCTTTATGCTCAAACTTCACAACGCCATCTATGAGCGCGTATAAGGTATGGTCTTTCCCCATGCCTACATTATTACCGGGGTGCATTTTAGTGCCTCTTTGGCGCACGATAATATTCCCTGCTCTCACAAATTCTGAGCCAAATTTTTTCACGCCTAAGCGTCTTCCTGCAGAATCCCTGTTATTCTGCGTGCTCCCTTGACCTTTCTTGTGTGCCATTGTTTAATACTCCTTTATGCTACAATTTTAGTGATTCTCACACGAGTGAAATCTCTTCTAAAACCACGCTTGGTTTTGCTGTCTTTTCGGCGGCGTTTTTTGAAAGTGATGACTTTTTTGCCACGCCCCTCATTGATCACTTCCGCTTCAATTTTAGCCCCATTCACAAAGGGTTTCCCAAAAGAGAGCTTGCCCTCTTTGGATACGGCTAACACTTCCACTAATTCCACTAAAGCCTTAGGCTCTTTATTCATTTTATCCAGTAAAACAATATCGCCTTCAACGACCTTATATTGCTTACCGCCATGCTTGAATATTGCGTATGACATTTCTATTCCTTAAAAATTGAACGCTCTTTTTAAAATAAACGCTTATTATAGTGAGTATTTGCTAAAATTTAACTTTAAATTTAGATTAAATCCGCATTAAAAGAATTTTTTTACTCAAAAACACCCCATTTAACCCGCCATTATTAACCCGCATTGCCCCACTCAAACCACTCACAATTGCTATTAACTTGTTTTTGGAATACTTTTAGCTTGTTTGTTAAAAAACCAATAAGGATTTGATCATGCGCGTTACCTTTGGCTCAAAATACAACCAAATGAATAATTATCAAAACGCTTTACAAAATAAAATCAACGACGCTAACACGCAGATCGCTTCAGGGCTAAAAATCCGTTATGGCTATCAAAACAGCGACATTAACAACCAGAATTTAAAATTCCAATACGAAGAAAACACCTTAGATCAAGGCATTGATGTGGCTCAAAACGCTTACACTTCAACGCTCAATACCGACAAAGCCTTGCAAGAATTTTCTAAAACGATGGAGGCGTTTAAAACCAAGCTCATCCAATCCGCTAACGATGTGCATTCAGAAACTTCTCGCGCCGCTATCGCTAACGATTTGGAACGCTTGAGAGAGCATATGATAAATGTTGCTAACACCTCCATAGGGGGGAATTTTTATTTGGGGGCAGTAAGGTGGATAGACCTCCCATTGATAGTAATGGGAAATACCATGGCAATGGTGAAGATTTAAACGCGCTTATTAGCTCTGATAACCTTGTACCTTATAATATCAGCGGGCAAGATTTGTTTTTAGGCACCGATAAAGACAAGCACAAGCTCATTACCACCAACATTAAATTACTCAATCAAAACAAGCTCCACCCTGATGTGATGGACGCTTTAGAGCATTCTTCATTACCTGAAGAAGTTTTCATTAAACCTAGCGATACCTTGCGAGAACTCATCGGCGATAACGATAAAGACCCAACTAATGACCCTAAAGAGTTTTTTTATTTGCAGGGCGTTAGGCCTGATGGCTCTAGTTTTAAAGAAAAATTCGCGCTCTCTAAAGCCTATCAAAATCAAGAAAGCGCGACTAAAGTGAGCGATTTATTGGATAAAATCGCTCACGCTTACGGGAACACTTCACAAAATAAAGTCGTGGATGTGAGTTTGAACAATTGGGGGCAAATTGAGATCAAAAACCTAACCCCCGGCAGTGAAAATTTGGATTTTCATTTGATTTCTAGCGATGGGGATTTTGATGATTTAGACGCCTTGCGTTCGAGCGGAAAAAGGGTTACTGAATATGTCAAAAGCGCGTTTGTAACGGATAGGAGTTTGAGCCAAGTTAAAGCGGTGCCTAACATGTATAATCCTAAAGTGCTTGAAATCCCTAGCGTGTTTGTAACTAAAGACAATGTTTTAGCCAACAAAAACACTAAATTGAGCGAGATTTTTGGCGATAAGGTGGAAACTTTAAAAATCAACGCTAGCCGCTTGGACGATGAAAGCGCTATTAAAATCCCAAACCTCCCTATTAATTTGGGTATTCCCATTCTTTTAGACGTGAAAAACTCTACGATTAAAGATTTGAAAGACGCGATTAAAGAACGCTTCAATAATGAAGTGGATGTGGAAATTGAAACGAACGGGCGTTTGAGGATCATTGACAATTCTTCTAAAGAATCGCCTATTTCTTTGGCTTTAAGCACTTTAGATGATAAAGGGCTAGAAGTGGCCGGCATTCCTACCAATAATGCGAGCGAATACCAAAAAACCTACTTCAATAAAGAAGGGGCAAAATTAGAAAGCAATGTCGCTCAAACCGCTCAAAATGGTGCGGCTAATGGTTCTACTAAACTGAGTGAAGTCTCTAAGGGGAGTTTAGAAAATAGCGTTTTTAACATGAAATTAAACGATGTGAATGGTTCGTTTTTAGAAACGCAAATGAACTTGGATCCTAATGGGGCTTTTTTAAGTTTGCCTAATGGCGTTAAAATCCCGCTTTATGACCCCACAACCGCTGATATTCAAGCGTCTAAACCCAATGAAGTAACTTACAGGCAGCTCATGGATGCGATGAGCATCGCACTCAATTACAGCAACACTGACCCTGCAATCTACCAACAAATCAGCGATAACCCTACTTCAAAAGAAAGCAAGGAGCGCTTTATTGGATTGTTAAAACAAGCTAAAGACAACCTTTCTGTCAATTTGAATGAAGAGGGAAAAGTCATTATCCAAGACAACATGCATTCAAACACCAAAATGCAGTTCATGCTTTTTGATAAGGACTCGAATGATTTTTCTCAAAACGCCTTGCACAGCGACAAACCAAGCCTTAAATTAAACGCTAATAACGCTTTAATTATTGACAAGCCCAGCGTGAATTTTTTTGATCAATTAGAAAATACCATCACCTCTGTAAGAAAGGGGATTTATCGCCCGGACGCTTTAGGGGATACTTATTCTAGCGATATGCGTAATTTAGGCATTCAAAACGGCATCACCCTTATAGATCACTTGAGCGATCACATAGAAAAAATGATCGCTAAAAACGGCGCTCATGGTAAGGCGTTTGAAAACATTATCAGGCGTAATGAAGTTTTAAAAACGCAAGTTCAAAGTATTCGTGGGGAAACGACCGGCACGGATATGGCAGAAACTTACAATAAATTTTCCAATCTCACTAACAACTATAACGCCGTTCTGGCTTCCACGAACAAAATCAATAATTTGTCTTTAACGAAATATTTGTAACCTTTTGGTGGTTTTTAGCGTTTTATTGAAGAGAAAAATAAATTAAAGGCTTTGTTCTATTAAGCATAAACAAGCCTTATAATGGGATCTTGGTTACTTTGCTTTAAGCTCATTTTCTTAAGGGGATAGGGGGTATTTTGAATACCTCCTCTACAGCTCCCAACTAAATCCCCTAACCCCAAAAGAACGCATTACAAGAAAATATCGCTCAACTAGCGTCAAGCTTTTTTATATTGATATTGTAAAAAACGCTTTTTAGCATTTTTTAAATTTTTACCATCTTATCGCTTTAAGGAATCTGCAACCCCCCCTCCTTTTGCCGCTTCATTTCGTGGGCAAATCGCCTACAGGACAAGCGGCCACACCCACGCTTGGGCGAGTGAATTTTTCTACATTTTCTTGAGCTTTTTTGGGGTCATTAACCCAAGTTTTATAGAACTCAAAAGGACATTCTGCCACACCCTTATCCCCATCGCCACTAGCAAAAACCCCACTATAACCTCTGTGTAAGAGTTTGAAGAGTTGGTTTTGGCTTTGGTCGTATTTCCTCGCATCACGGATTTGTTGCACGGAAAGTTGAGCGTATTGAAGACCATTTTCTTCTTCCCCGCATTCGCCCAAAGTATGCCCGTCAAAACCAATAATGCTAGAATGCCCGAAATAGGAATACACCCCGTCAAACCCGGTCGCATTCGCTACCGCTACATAACATTGATTAGCCCACGCCATGGCTTTCACTATCGCAATTTGTTGCTCCTTAGCCGGATACATGTAACCTTGACAGCGCACAATAAGCTCTGCCCCACGCATCGCGCAATCGCGCCAAATTTCAGGGTAGTTCCCATCATCGCAGATAATCAAAGAAACTTTCAAGCCCTTAGGCCCATCAACCACATAGGTTTTATCCCCAGGATACCAACATTCAATAGGGCACCAAGGCAAGATTTTGCGGTATTTTTGCACGATCTCACCCTTATCATTGACAAGAATCAAAGTGTTGTAAGGATTCTTTTTAGCTTGCTCATGTTTTTCCCCTGTTAAAGAGAACACTCCCCAAACCTTGTTTTTCTTACAAGCCTCAGCAAAGATCGCAGTTTCTTCCCCAGGAACGCTCGCAGCGGTGTCAAACATCTCTTGTCTGTCATACATGATCCCATGCGTGCTGTATTCAGGGAAAATAATCAGATCCAACCCAGGCAAACCCTGTTTGACCCCACCAACCACCTTAGCGATATTGCGACAATTTTCTAACACCTCTTCTTTAGTGTGGAGTCTAGGCATCTTATAATTGACTACCGCTACGCCCACAGTATCGGGGCTGCTACTAATATCTCCATGTCTCATGTTATGTTCCTTATTTTTTTTTGATGAGAGTTCCTACAAACCCTCTACTTGAATTTATAAAATAATTGTGTAAACGGATTTATAATGAATATGAAAACTTTAATCATTATGATTATTGTGGGCGAGTTTTAACTTTTTTGCTCCATTGGGTAACCTATTTCTAAAAATGAGGTTTTAGCCGCTCTATCTTTATGGTTATTTGATTTTCACTTCCACTAAGCCATATAAAGCATTAATGCAATAGATTTTAGCCGCTCTTTGCAAGTCTTGTAATTTTAAAGGGGCATGCTCAACAAGACCCTTTTTTAACAACCCCATAACACCCGTCCCGTTTAACGCGCCCGCGCTGAAATAAGGGGTTAAAAGCCTGTTGTGGATTTCTAAAATAAGGTTGCTCCTAGCGCCCTCAGTGAGTTCCAAATCCTGGTTATAAAAGATTTCATCAAACATAACGCCTTTTTTAATGAGCGCTCGAGCCTTTTGATAAAAAGGGGCGTAAGTGGTCTTATGGTATAAAAAATCATTGTGTTTATCAATGGGGGCTTCACTCAAACGGATTTCTAGGCTTTTTAAAGGCTCTAAGGTTTTGTATTCTTTAATGAGCTTGCCCTTTTTGTTGAGTAAAACCCTTAAAACCCCTTCTTTTTCCAATTCAAAGTCTAAAAGATTGTCATCGTATTTAAAATTAAAATATTGGGCGCTATGCATTAAGCGTTCTTTATGGGCGTTTTTATTGTTAATCTCTAGTTTTTGATCCCTTTTGATAATTTTCATCGTCTCTATAATCTCAAATTCTATTTTAGGCATCACAAAAAAGCTTTTTAAAAAGCTCTCTTCATATTCTTTTGAGGCTTTACTTTGATAAGTTACCCCACTCCCTACCCCCAAATGCAAAAATCTTCGCATGCTCTTTTTTCTAAAGTGCGGATAGGCACGCTAAAAAGGGCTTTTTTCCTTCAACCATGCCTATCGCCCCGCAATACACCCCCCTAGGGCGTTTCTCTAAATATTCAATGATTTGCATGGTTTTGATTTTAGGGCATCCGGTCACCGATCCGCAAGGGAACAACGCCTTAAAAATCTCAAACAAGCTTGTTTTTAGGGGCAATTGAGCTTCAATCTCGCTTATCATTTGATACACGCTCGGCAAGCTGATGATTTCAAACAATTGATTGACTTTCACGCTATTTTTTAAGGCCAAGCGGCTCAAATCGTTACGCAATAAATCCACGATCATCACATTTTCGCTTCTGTTTTTGTCATCATTTTGCAAAAACAATCGGTTTTTTCATCTATCAAGGGGTTATTTGAGCGAGCGATCGTGCCTTTCATGGGTTTTGTAATAATCTTAATCGCTGTGTCTAAAAACTCTAATTCAAAAACAATTCCGGCGAAAAGCTTAAAACGCTCCCAAACTCATTTTCTATCAAAGCCTTAAAAGGCGTGTTTTGGTTAGTATACCACTTCCTTAAAAACGCGCTTTGGTTTGGTTTTAGTGTCTAAAAATAAATCCATTGTGAGATTCACTTGGTAGGTATCGCCGTTTTTTAAATGTTCTTTAACGGCTTTAAACTGCTTGAAATAAGTTTTTTGATCTAAAGAGCTGTAGATTTTAGGGTAAAACGCATGCTCTTTTAAAGGCTCTAAAGGGTATTTTTTTCTTTCTAAAAATTGTTCAAAATACAAAAAAGGGGTTTGGCTTTGAAAATTTTCATCTAAAAACGCTAAACGCACTTCATACAAAAGATACCCCACAAAATACCCCTTCCCCCTATTTTGAGAGATGAAATCTAGGGCGTTTTTAAGCTCGTTAAGATTGGTGGCGGTGAGTTTTTTAACGCTTTTTTGATATTTAAAATCCCCAAAAATCATTTAATTTTTAGCAACGGCTTCGTATTTGTCTATCAAAAACACCGGATTATAGCTCATTTTAGACCTTCTTAAGCCCTCTAATCCTAGATCTTCTTCTCTGTTAGCGTAAGTTAGATGGCTAAATTCATTCAAAAGCAATTGCTGGTTGATGATTTGATACGCGCCTGCAATATCTGTGCGGGCTTTTTCAATGTGGATGAGCGCGCTCTCTTCATTTAAAACTTCTCCAAAACTAAACGAGACTATTTCCCCATTAACCCTAATAAGCCCCCCTTTCACATCCAAGCTTTCATAATTTTCTAACACGCTTTGAATGCCCTTATTTTCGTTGATTAACCCTATATCATCGGTTTGGCTTTCTAAAAACCACTCTTTGGAGGCTTCTAAAACTTCCTTTTTATTTTGAGGAGAAATTTTTTCATAAACAAAATTCGCATAATTGGTTAAAAACTGGTTTAAGTGGTTTTTTTTCTTATGGTATTTTTTCCCTTTGAGCGCGATTAGTTCTTCAATAGAATAAACATAATCGCTCCTGTCTCGGTTGTAAGTGAAATCAAACACCCCTACAAAATTGTCTTTCAAATCGTCTTTTTGCTCTAAAGTCAAAGAGTGGAATCTTAAATTTTTTTCTAATTTCAAAAGCTCTTTCACGCATTCAAACGCATTCTTACCGATAGGATAGAAATAAAAGGGTTTTTGATTTTCATAAGTGGTTTGAATCACCAAGCAATCCCTAATCACCGCCACTTGAATGAGCCTTGCGTGCTGCCATAAAAAGCAATTGGTAAAACTCACATCCGATAAAACGATTTTTTGAGCGCTTAAAAACCTTGAAAACAAGTCCTTATGCGCTAGGGTAATTTTTTCAAACATAACAACTCTCTTTTATTTTTTTAACTCTTTCAGGGCGTTTTCTTGAAATTTTCTAGAAATCTTAAAAACCTCTGCATAAAAACCCGTAAGAATTTCTCCATTCAAATGTTTGAAGTCCCTTTGGCTGAGTCGTTTTAAAATTTCTCGCTCTCTTTTAGGGCAATAAATGGGGCTTTCTTGTTTGATGAGAGCGATTTTTAAAGCGATTTCTAAGCGTTTGTCTAAAAGATCGCTCAATTCATTATCCAACGCATCAATTTCAGCCCTTAAATTTTCTAAAAGACTATCCAAATTCTTTTGCATCTAATCAAACCCTTTTTAAGCCTTCTTCTTCTAACCGCCATAAATCTTCTAAAGCCTCTCTTTTTCTTATCACTCTGATTTTATGATCTTCTAGGGCTAATTCTAAGAGTTTGGGGCGCGAATTGTATTGACTGGCCATGCTAGAGCCATAAGCCCCAACCTTTTCTATGACTAATTTATCGCCTGGCTCTAATTCTGGCAAATGGACATCTTTTAAAAAAGTGTCGCTGCTCTCGCACACAGGCCCTACCACATCGCAAGGCGAAACTTTACGCCCCTTAGATGGCGTTATAACCCTTATGGCATGCTTAGCATGATACAAACTGGGGCGTAAAAAATCATTCATGCCCGCATCTACAATCACAAAGCGCTTGTTTTGAGCCTTTTTTTCATACAAAACCTGCGTGATCAATTCCCCACTCTCAGCCACGATCGAGCGGCCCGGCTCACAAATAATGGTCAAATCCAAGCCTTGAAGCGCGTTTAAAATCCCTTGCGCGTAATCATAAAGCTTGATCGTTTCTTCATTTTCATAACTCACGCCAATGCCTCCACCCGCATCAAAAAAGCGCAAATCAATCCCTAGCGCGATCAAAGATTTAGCGATTTTGGCCACCTTTTGGCTCGCTTCTATAATCGGCTCTAAATCTAAGAGCTGTGAGCCGATATGAAAATGCACGCTAACAGGCTCTAAAAACGCGCTTTTTTTAGCCCAAAGAAACATTTCCAAAGCTTCTTTTTCTCCCACGCCAAACTTATTTTCTTTCAAACCGGTAGAAATATAGGGGTGCGTTTTAGCGTCAATGTTAGGGTTGATTCGAATGGAAATCCTAGCCTTTATCCCTAAAGATTGAGCGATTGTTTCAATCGTTTTTAATTCCATAAAACTTTCTACATTTAAAAATAAAATGTTGAGTTTTAGGGCTTGTTCTATTTCAAATGCGCTCTTACCCACTCCGCTAAACACGATCCTATAAGGCTTGATCCCAGCTTTTAAAGCCCTATATATCTCGCCTATGGAAACGCAATCCGCCCCGCTCCCTAAATTCGCCAATAAAGAGAGGATACTCAAATTGGAATTCGCCTTTAAAGCGTAGCAAATCAAAGATTTACGCCCCTTAAACGCTTCTTTATAATTCAAAAAAGCCTGTTTGATCTTGTCAAAATCATAGAGGTAAAAAGGGGTTTTATAAGTTTGAAACAGCTCTTCATAATTAAACATAGAAAAACCTAACCATAAAATTTGAACGAAGCATTATAGCAAAAAAGCTAAAATGCCACTCGCATGCCCACATTCCCGGTTATATTAATGTCTTGGTATTGCAAGCCCATTTTAAGCCCCACCCCCGCATTCACATACACCAAACGCCACAAATGCATTTCGCCTCCTGTGATCACGCTCGCAAAAGTGTTGAAAACTTCCCCCTTGCGGTACAATAAAGTGTTTTCGCCCACAAAACGCACCGTATTGCCGCCTTTAGATTTGATCAAAAGATCCCTACCTAGTCTCGCCGTTACAAAATAATAGGAATTTTGACCAAAATATTTACGGCTCTCTAACCCCATGTTGAGCGTTAAAACCGATTCGTTAGAGGGGTTTGAATGCATGAGAAATTGTTTGTAAGCGGCATCATTTATTTTGCCTTTCATCCCGCTCAAGCCTATGAAATAATAACTCAAGCCCACTTGAGGTTTTAGCACCACGCTTTTTTGTTTGAACATGAAATCATAGCCGTAATTCCCATTCACGCTCGTTGTCCAGGTGTTGTAGTTGTAGCGTTGGTTTAACACAGAAAGCAAGGGATTAGAAGAATTGATATTACTTGCATTGCCTCCATAAGTTTCATTCGCGCTCAAAGTGAATTCGTTCCTTTTTAAAAAAGCCCTAGCATACATCCCCACATCCACATTATTAGCCAAAGAATGCATAATATTCCCATTAAAGTCGCTATAGCCATAAGCCACATAACCCCCAAGGATCACGTTTTTAACCAATCGATCATAGCCCACATTCAAGCCATAAAGCGTGCCATTGCCCCCAGAAATAAAGCTCGCTCCCCCAATCCCTTGAACCCAAAGGTTATTGGGGTGTTTGCTAAGTTGTGAATATTTGACAAAAACCTCTCCAGGGTTAGGATCGCTAAAACGCTTGTTTTTAAGCTCTAACAAAGAAAAATCAGACTCTCCCTCTCTAGTCCTAAAATCAGAGAGTTTGGTTAAACGGCTGGTTTGTTGGGTGTAACTCGCCAATTCTAAAAGATTGGTAGCGTTATCCCTGAAATTAGGGTTAGAAATCAAGCTTGCGGTGTTTTGAAGATCTTTTGTTGCGTCTAAGATTTCATTCAAAGAGTGGTTTTCTAAATAAATCGGCGCAAAAAGCGGGTTTTCTTTGGTTTTTATCATCAATGTTGAAAGCCAATTGATAGCGTTATTCCCCCTATCGCTTCAATTTGATTGAGCGCGCTTTGTCCTTGAATGCCCGCAATGTAATCCTGTAAGGTGGGAGGGGTAAAATCCATCGCTTTATTGCCATAAGACATTTTAATCTGGTTGTGAAGGACAGAAAGGCTTAAAATGTTGTTTGGAGAAGCGTTGTTTGAATTAGGCAACGCTACGCTCAATAATAACCCCTTATCTTGCAACAAAACCCGTTGGCCCAAATAAGTCAATACGCCGTTTTTTTCCTCTATGTGGTTTCCGTTGATATTGATTAAGGTATAGAGTTTCAAATACGATTGCAAGCTATCGGGGTTGATATTGTAATTGATGTAACGGCTGCTTTTTAATAAAGTGTAAGTCGTGTTATTGGCCATGCTGTTATTGACATTTATAAAAGGCGTTTGGGTGGTGTTGAGATTAATGATTCCCTCTGCTTGAATGAGCGGATTTACAGGCGTTTGAGAATTTTCTAAATTAAAATGTATCGTTCCCAAATTATTCAACGCCCCCCTACTTCTAACCCATAAACACCGGTGTTTAAAGAAGCGTTTGAAGCGATCACTAAATTTTGAAGCACCTCTATTTTGTGCGTGGCGTTGTTGTTAAATACGCCTTGAATATTTAAATTATTCGTTACAAAGCTGGCGTTTTTTTCTAACACCGCTTGGTTGGAAATCGTAAGGTTGTTGGCTTGGAATTGAGCGTTATTGTAAAGATACAGGTTTTTAACGTTTGCAGAGCCTTTAATCTTTGAAAAATCAACCACCCCATTAGCGTAAATATTGCCTGAAAAATTGAAATCATTCGCCGTAATTATCAAGCTCTCATCGTTATTATTTAAGGCGATTGGCGCGTTATTTGACGCGTTACTAGAAGAAGCGCCATTCGCGCTTTGGGCGCTAAGCGCGCAAGGGTTTGTAGCGTTAGCTGCAGTTGGATCGCTTTGTTGCGTGCAACTAGCGTTGATAAACAGATCGCCTTGAGACACGGAAACATTGTTATTAGCAGCATTAATCTTAAGACCGTTGCTGGCATCAAGCGTGGTGATGTTAATGTTAGAAACTTGATTAGACAATAAATTGAGCGTTCCAAAATGGTTAGTGAAAGCGATACGATTGTTTCCGGCAAAAATGAGCGAATTTCCTGCGTTAAAAGAGAGCGTGCCTCCATTGGCGTTAGAGAAAGTGGAATTTTGCACAAAAACATTGCCTTGCGCGTTGAAACTAAAATCCCCTTTTTGCCACACTTGACTCAAGCCATAGGGAGCGAAAAGCCCCTTTTTACCAAGATTAGGGATCAAATCCCCCAAACCTTGTTCATAAATAGGCCCTAAGCCTTTAGCCGCTAGGACTTTGTCTAAAACGCTTTTAATCTGCTGGTTTTGCAACAGGCTTTCTAAAGAATTGAGCGTGTCTTGGCCTAAAAATTCGCCAATCATTTGTTTGCCTAAAGCCACTACATCGTTTTTTAAAGCGTTGCTCGGTTTGACAATATCTTGCAACATTACGCTTATGACTTGCCCTATATCGTTAGCGGAAATAAAGCCGGTGATCTGATTGAACAACCCTTTTTTACTCAATAAATCATTGATTGACATGCTGCCTATAAGCTTTTCAGGGTTTTGCAAATCAATGCCCCCTAGTCCGGCTAATCCCCCCACTAGCCCAGTCCAAAAGCCTAATTTTTGTCTGATCAAATCCTTAATCGCTGTGTTCAAACCGCTATCGTTCATGAGGTTATCAAAATTATTCTGCCCTAAAAGCTGGCTTAGGGTTTGATTTTTTTGTTCAGGCGTTAAATACCCCCCGATCACGCTATCACTCCCTAGCGTATTTACTATCAAATTCCCTAATCCCCCGGCTTTATTGATGGATTGCATCGCCACTTCGCCCAAAATATTAGCTAGCCCGGCTTGATTGAAAACCTTATTGATGCCCTCTTGGCCTAGCATGCTAAAAATCCCATCGGTTTGCGAGCTTACGATATTAGCTTGGTTGAGAATGAGCGAAGTTTGGCTGTTAAAAGTTACGCTAGCGCTCCCCCCAGTCCCCCATGCGTTCCCACTCCCTAAAGTGCCGGTAAGATAAATTTCTTTAGCGTTAAAAGTCGTGTCAATATAGCCCAAATCAGCCGAGCTAGACTCCAAAAGCTGCCCTAAATAAGTGCCTCTAAATTTTTGGCACACAATATCGGTGTAATCACAAGGCTTTTGATAGCCCAAACCTCCAAAAACCACCGCGCTATTGGTGTTTGTTTGCCCTATTTTAGTCGCTCCTACAATCAAAGCGCCGTTATTGAAATTTTGCACGACTGAATTGTTTGCGTTATCAATCAACTCGTTAATGTTTTTCCAATCGCTAGGCGTGATGAGTTTGGTAAGCTGGTTTAGAGCATCGCCTTTTAAATCGCTCAAACTTGAAAGCGAAAAATCATTCCCTAATATCTTTTTGATTTCAGGGTAGAGTTTGAGAGCCATTTGCCCTAACGCCTTGATATTATTGAAATCATAGCCCTTGTTATAGACGTGCAACGCGCTAATAGGGTTGCCTTGCGCATTATAGGTCTGCGAGATGACAGAAGACTCAGAGCTTAGATTGTTATTTTTCGTAGTGTTATTGCTGCCGTTAGCTTGATAGGATTGGTTGGGGTTGTAATAGCCTTTCACGCTGCTCGTGAGATAAAACACGCCTTCTGCGTCATCGCTATAAGAATACACGCCATTAGCGTTGTTATAAACCTTTTGGTAGTTAAAGATTTCAGAGCCAATGTTATAGAGCGTGTTTTTAATGCCCGGGATTTGAGAGAGCGTAACGCTCAGTTGGTTGTCTTTAAAACTCTCGGTGATTTTTAGGGCGTTATTGAGAGGGTTAGTGAAACTATAAGTTTGGTTTTTAGCATCATAAATCCCATCATTGATGCGCATGCCAAAGAAGTTGATACGCTCATACCAATTACCATTCATGTCCGCTTGAATGATGTTATACACACGATTTTTATTACCGTTCAGATCGCTTAGTAAATCAATGTTAGCGATATTCAAGCTCCCTTGATCGCTAAAAACAAGCTGGCTGTTTTTCAAATTCAGCACGCTGTTATTGTTAGGGTTTAAGAGGTTGCCTCCCAAACTCAAGGGCACTTTAACATCAAGGGCTTGATGGAAAGCGATGGGGCTTTGAGAAAAAGCGTTATTATAGAAATTAAACGCCGTGTTAGAGGTGATAGTGCTAGAGCCTTGAAAATCTAAAGAAGAATTATTGCTTAAATTAAACTGCCCTCCTAAAGAGACCGCTCCCTTAAACACGATAGAAGAATTACTCAAACTCGTAGTAATATTCGCTGAATTGAAATTAACCGCTCCGTTAAAATTAAGGTGAGAGCCATTGCTCGCAATCAAGCTCGCATAATCGTTGATCGTGGCGTTGTTGGACACATTGATAGTGCTTTGGTTGAGGTTAAGAGAGCTGGTGTCGTTCAAATTCAAATCGCCTTGAAGATCCAAGGTTGAATGGTTGCTCGCATTGATAGAAGCGTTTTGAGAAAGATTGATCGCATTGGCTTTAATGCTGCTTGTCCCCACTGAAACGCTTAAATTGGAATTGTCAAACAACACGCTTTTAGCTTGCATTTGATACAAACCAGAGCTTAAATTAGAGCTGTTAGTGAAACTGATCGCATTAACGGCATTGAATTGAAAAACGGATTGCGTTTGCCCCACATAGCCTCTAAAAGAGCTGTTAGAAAAATCCAGATTCAAAGCGTTGAAACTAAAATTAGGGTTGCCTTTATTTTGCGCGGTATCGTCTATAAAATAGGAGTTTTGGGCTTGAATATTCGCGCTGTTAGAAACAAAATTCATAGAAGAGCTTTGCGTGCCAGCGGCGCGGTTATACAGAGTCGCGTTCGTTAAAAGAATGCCTTGAAGCCCGTTAAAATTAAGGCTCGCGCCCCCACCGCTAGAAATGCGGTTCCCGCTTTCAATGCTACCGGTGATGTAAATCTTTTGCGCTTCATAATGCCCTGTGATAAAGCCTATGCATTGCAAATTCCAGCAATGCCCGCTCGCATCATTACTCCCTGCCCCCTTATTGTCCCCAAAGCGAATGATCACATTAGATTGTGGTGCATCGCTTACGCTCGTCCATATATTTTTAGCCCCAAAAACGATCGTGCTGTTTTGCCCGGTGAACGTTTGAGAAAATTCCGCCTTAGTGAATAGAGTTTTCCCGCTCGCATAAAAATCAATGCTATTGTCGTAATAGTAAATGGTGTTGTTTGGATTCCCTAAATTATTGTTATAGCTGTTAGGCATGTAGGTCATAAAACCGAGAGCGTTTTGATAATACAAACGATCCGATTTTTCCATATCCATGTAATCAAACACCATGCCAACGCCCAAACGCCGGATAGAAATGCTGTTGGGTGAAAAAATCTCTTGGAAATTGTAGGTTTGGTTGTTGAAAGAATACACCACATCATAAATACCATTACCCGCACTAGAAACGAGCTTTTCACTGCTAGCCCCATGCCCTTGGTAGTTGATGAGCTGCCATAGATTTTTACTGAAAGCGTTGTTGTATTCAATTTCTTTAGAAGAGCTTACAAGGGTGATAGGGTTGCCATTTGTGATAGCTTCACCAATATTAATCACCGAATGAGCGCTAAAACTAATCATCCCATCGCCAAAAGATAAAGGGGCGTTTAGGTTTTTTAAAGTGATGTTATTGAGAGTAACCTGCCCTTTCACGCTCGTGTTCGTAGGGCCATTAAATACCACGTTATCAAAGGTTGCATTCCCTGCAATATTCACAGAGCCGGTATTATTAAAATTAGCAGTATTTTGAGAACCATTACTATTGGTAGAGTTCCCAAAAACAGCGTTCCCAGCGATTTGCAAATTTGAATTAGCGTTAGTGAAATCCCCCACAAATGAAGTGGTCGCGTTAGAATTATTGAAATTAAAAGAAGCGCTATTGTTAAAATTAGCGTTATTGAACGAAGCGTTTTTTGCGCTAATCTCAAACGAACCGCTATTGAACTGGTTGTTATTTGAAAAATTCAAGCTATCGCCGCTGAATTGGTAACTCCCTCCATTAAAGTTGGTGTTTTCAAAAGTCGCTTGCCCTGCATTGAAAGTGAATTTCCCGTCTTTGGCTTGGTTAGTGAAAGTTGCGCCATACACGGAAAGTTTGCCGTTAGCGTTTAGGCCACTCAAATTCTGCGAATTGTCCATGTTTTGCGTGGAAAAAGTCATGGAGCTTGAATAAATCCCGGCGTTATGCTGCGTGATAGTAGCGTTAGCGATATTGATACTATCTACCCCATTAAAGACCAGATTGGCTGCCCCACCGGTGCCTACACGATTGCCAGAACGCAGATTTGCTGTGATATAGACATGATAAGCGCTATAAGTGCCGTTAGTCGTGCCTGTGCATTGGTAATAGGGCCAAGGCCCGCAATGCCCATTAAGAGTGCTCCCTGAAGTGTCCCCAAAAGACACCGTGTCGCTAGAAGAAACGCTATTTCCAGTCCATGTTGCGTTATACCCAATCACCAGATTACTACCACTCGCGCTAAAGATCTGTTTAAACGAATTAGTATAGCTCCCCCATATTTGAACGCTCGGCAAGTAATAAGTCCCGCTCTCTGTAAAATTTTGAGATTTGGGGATGTAATATTTATGATCATACCAAGGCATGTCAGCATTAATATAATTTGAAGCGGATAAGTCAAATTTAGAGCCGTTAATGACAGGGGGTGGCGTGTAAGTCCCGCTCTCTAAAGCCTGGATAATAATGGAATTAGGACCAAAAGTTTCTTGCAGTTTGTAGATAGTATCCCCTATTTTATAGCCCACTTGATAGACTTGTGGGGAGTCTTTAGTGGGTGCAGAGGGCGAAGAGTCAGCGGGTTTAGATGTTGCAGCGTTTTCGCTCAAAAGCTGTCCAGTAACCCCATTGTAAGTGATCATATCCCACAAACCTTGAGCGAAACTTTGCGGCTTTGAAGGGCTTTCAGTTGTTTTTAAGGCGTTTGTCAGGCTATTGAGCACATGGTTTAAAAGATGATTATAAGTGATCCCACCGCTAGAATTTAAAATCGTTACGCTATTTTTATCCCCTAAACTTGTGAGGTTGAAAGTCGTCCCTTGAGTGAGAGTGATTTTAGAACTCCCAAAATCAAGGGTTGAGCCATTTTTCAAATCATTCTTACCGCTTAAAGTAACGCCACCGGTAACACTCATGTTGTTTGTATCAACAGAAGTGTTGAATGTCGTGTTATTAAAACTCGCATCTTTTTCTATAGTGATTTTACCGGTATTATTAAAAGTGGCGTTATCAAACGAAGCGTTTTGTATCGTCAATTGCTGGTTTGAATTGTTAAAGGCTTGCTCAAAAGTCGCAGAACCCTTAAGAGTAATAGCGCTACCGCTAAAAGAGCTGTTTTCAAACCGAATTTGGGGGTGCTGAGTGCTGTTAGCTGGATTAGTTTGGTTGTTAAAAGTAAAAGTCCCCCCATTAAAGGAGCTGTTTTGGAAAGTGGCTTGATTCTCAAAAGTGTATGTGGCGTTACTAAACGAAGCGCCATTAAAAGAGCTTGTGCCTTTAAAATTAAAACTACCGCTATTAAAAGCGGTATTATTGGTAGCGCTAAATCCTTTATTGAAAGTGAATGCCCCCCCATTCCATTTCGCCCCGCTAAAAGTGGCGTTCTCTTCAAAAGTGAAACTGCCGCTTGCGTTACTAAAGGTCGTGTTAGTAGCGTTAGTCGTGCCTTTAAAAGAATAGCTAGGCCCAGAAGTGGAGCAATTAGCCCCTATCCCAACACTAACTGAAGAACTGCAAGTATCCCCACTTAAAGAAACCGAATTAATGGTAATGGCGCTGTTAGCGTTGCCTATATTCACTTGCGAAGTTTTATACGCGTTGATATTGGAATTGATATTGACCTTATTAGCGTTCAAGTTTAAAGTGGCTGTGCCGGTGTGCGTGCCCGCTCCCGATCCCACACGATTGCCCACTTCTACGCTGTTATTCACATTGATAGTCCCAGCGCTAAAAGTAACATTAGTATGCCCATTAGGATACCAAGAAGTGAAGCTATTCCCACTACTCGCACCTAGATTAAAAGTAGCGTTACTGCCTAATTCAATATTTAAATTCCCCCCATTATATTCCCCTCCGGTGTAGTTATACAGACCGCTTAAAAAATAAGTGCCGTTATCATTTTTTAAATTGGCTGTGATGTCTTGGTTGTTTTGAGAGTGGTAGTAGTTAGCCGCATTACCCCCTGCCCAAGTTTTTGTGATGAGTTGGTTTCCTGTGTATTGTTGTGTTTTTTCCTCCCATTTATCGCAACTCCATAAAGCATACCATGGATGATGCACGCATACCTTTTGGCTTTTTTCCCCCCAGCTAAGCCCCAAAATATCCGTTCCATCCGCATACACCCCACTAGCAAACCCGCTGATTAGTAAAGGCATAAGCCATAAAGGACGCTTTAAGATGGTTTTTTGCTTGCATGTTATCTTTTTTGGTTTCTTTTTAAACTTTTTCATTAAAACGCTACGCTTCTCATTTCCTAGATGGTAGCCAAAAACTCTCTCATTTGATTAAATCAAAGGGACTAAAGCGCATTTTTTCCAAGCAAACGCCAAAAAAACAAAGCGCACACCAGCACAAACAATTCCTTAAACAGCCATTCGCTTTGAGCGTGCGAGCGGGCAAATTCAGCGCTTTGAAGCGCGGCTTCGCCCGCTTTTTGAGCGTTTAAAATATAAGGCGTGTAATAAAAAACAAAGAGCAAACACAACGCCCCTATCGCCACGCCAAGAATCAAATACACTAACGATCTTTTAGAGTAGATAAACGAAATGATTTCATAAAGTAACACCACAAAACCGATCGCGCCTAAAAGAAAATTGAAACGCACAAAGATTTGCGACATGAGTTTCCCGCTCTCAAACAAAGTCAAATTCAATTCAGGTAAAATGCTTGAAGCTTTGAAAACAATGGGCGCAACTATCGCTCCTAGAATGATCAAAGAGCCGCCCAAAATACCTAGAAGAAGCAAATACACCCCTAAACCAAATTTTTTCATCTTCCACCTTTTTTAAGATTTTTGCAACAAATGGTTGCAATCCTTAAACTGCCACACTTGAACTAAAGGCATAAAAAATTCTAACAGGGCTTGAATGTCAGTGATCCTGTCTTTTAACCCGATAAACGCTTCAATCTTTCACGCCTTTTTCTAATAGAAATCTAATTGTAGAATCACTATACTTGTAATTCAATAAAAATTCTAATTCTTCTAAAGAACCCTCTTTTTTAAAACGCTCCAATTTAGCGCTCAAGCCCACTTCTTCATAAAAGTTATCCATGTAGCTTTGTGGGTCTTTTTGAAACGAAGAAAGTTGCAAGCGTTTGAATGCCAAACTCTTATGCGCTAGCATGCAAGGCGAAAACAATAACAAAGAATTGATGCGGCGCTGTTGTAAGATTTCATTATAAGCGTATTCTATCGCCTTAATCGCCCCCATAGAAAAGCCTGACACATCATAAGCCCCTTTTAAAAGCCACTCTTCAAACAAAACGCTTTCATTAATGAACCCAAAACCACTAAAAAAACGCATTTTCACCCGTTCAAACAATCATACAAATTAGAATGTTCTAAATATTCTTGCTCCAATAATAGAGCGCTCAAGCGCTTGCAGGCTGCAATTTGCGGCTTTAAAAACTCCAGTTGCTCTTCATAAAGAACGCTTAAAGACTCTTTTGTAGGGGCTAAAAGAAGCTCACTAGCCATAAATTCATTCAAAAATTTCGCTTTTTGCAAGTCTTGTTTAGACAGACTATAACGCTCCTTATAAAGCAATTCTAAAATAATCGTCCCGCTCAAATACACTTTAATGTAATTTTTAATCTCGCTCTCGCTATGGATTTTATTTTCATTAAAAGCGATAAATTCCCCTAATATTGGCGCTTTATCAAATTCAATTTCTAGCCAATACGCGCTTAAGGCTTTCGTGCTTTGATAGAGAGCGACTAATTCCTTTTGGTTTTCGTCTAAGGTTTGAGGCTTTTTCTTGCCGTAAGCGATCTTGTCTTTCACTTCTAAAATGTCGCTCTCAGTTATTTCGGTTCGTTGGTGTTTTAGGGCGTTTAGAGCGCTTTCATTGATTAAAGTCGCTAACATCGCCCCGCTAAAACCCACGCAAATTTTAGCGATCTTAAGGTAATTGAGCACGTGCTTTTTGTTTTCTAAAAGCTTTTCTAAAATGCTTTGTCTTTCTAGTAAGTCCGGTAAAGAAATGAAAATACGCCGATCAAATCGTTTGCTCCTTAATAGCGCTTCATCCATCACTTCCATTTGGTTAGTCGCTCCTATCACCACCACCTCATCGTTTTGTAAAAACCCATCCATTTCGGTTAAAAGCTGATTGAGCGTGGCCTCTCTTTCATCGCTCCTATGCCCTCCCCTAGCCTTACCCAAGGCGTCAATTTCATCAATGAAAATAATAGAGGGGGCATGCTTTTTAGCGTGCATGAAAAGTTCATGCACTTTTTTAGCCCCAGCCCCTACATAAATTTGAGAAAACGCGCTCCCGCTTTCATAAAAAAACGGCACTCTGGCTTCACTCGCTAAGGCTTTAGCGATCATGGTTTTCCCCACTCCAGGAGGCCCGATTAAAAGCACGCCCTTAGGGAGAAAAATCCCTAAATCCTGGTATTTTTTAGGGTTTTTTAAATAGTCTATCACTTCTAATAATTCTTCTTTAACTTCATTCACCCCTGCAATGTCTTCAAAACGCACCCCTAGCGCATCGTATCGCTGGAATGTATTTTCTAATTCGTTTTTAGATGCGCTTTCTAAACTCATTTTAGTATCCAATCGTTTAGGCAAACGCCAAAAGATCCCAAAAAGCATGCTAGAAATGAAAAAAAGCAACGCTAAAAAGATCTTAGAAACCTTGCTTAAATTTTCTCGTTTTTCTATGGGCATGCTTTCTGGGATTTTATAGGCCCTTAAAAAGGCTTCTTTGTTGGTTTTATAAAGACCCTTGTTGGCATAAAAATAATTTTCATCTTCAATTAGAGTTTGCTTAGGGTGAGATTGGATCACATAAAAAAAATCCTTACTGGATATGAGCCTAGAAACATCGCTCAAAACTAAAAAAAGAAGCAAGCAAAAAGTAAGGATCAAAAACCCTAACGCCAAAACAAGCGAGCGGTTTTTGATGCGTTTAAAGGGAGCGGTGAGGTTTTCTAAAAATTTAGAAAACGGCATGGTTTTCCCTCTCCTTAATTTCATACTCTTTGATTTCTAAAAAACTAGCCCTTAAAGGCTTATCGCTTTTGATTTTAATGGGGTTAAAAAATTGATCTAAGGCTTTAAATTCGCCATCTTTTTGCGCTTCCACTAGGGCTTTTAGGGGCGTGTTGAGCTTGAGCTGCAATTTCCTGAACGCCTTATTTTTATGAAAAATCAAATCTTTAATCGCATTCAAACGCTTTTTAGAATCTTCCAAGATCACGCTATCAGTCATCAAGCTAGAGGGGGTGTCTTTCCGTTTGCTGTAAATAAAAGGGTGGATGTGCGTTAAGGGCAAGCTTTCTAAATTTTTAAACGCTTCTTCAAAAACGCTTCCGCTCTCGCCCGGATGCCCTACAATAAAATCCGTGCCGATAGCAAAATTTTTAGAAGCGATTATCTCTAATAATTCCCTATCGCTTTTTGTGCGGTTTCTTCTGTTCATCTTTTCTAGCATGAAATCATGGCTGTGCTGTAAAGCGATATGCAAATGTTTTTCTAAAAAATCCTCTTCTAAAAGCTCTAAAAATTCATCGTTGATTTGATTAGGCTCTAAGCTCCCAATCCTTATGCGTTTTAACCCAGCAATCTGGCTTAATTTTTTAATCAATCTTGCGATATTACTCCCTCTATCTTTCCCATAGCTCCCCACGTTAGTGCCGGTTAAAACCACTTCTTGAACCCCTTTAGAGCATAAAAGGCCCACTTGCTCTAAAATTTTCCTCTCTTCAAAACTCCTAGCCCTCCCTCTCACGCTTGGGATAATGCAATAATTGCAATCAAAATCACAGCGCTTCTTGGATCTTGATAAACGCCCTAGTTTTTCCCACAAACTCGCTCACCATCGTGGTGTCTAAGTGCTTGTTTTCTAAATTATCATCTATAAAAAAACGCTTTTTTTCTTGTAAAAGCGCGTTAATCTTTTCTTTATTGTCATGCCCAAAAACGCCCTTTAAAAACCCTTTTTCAAAAAGCTCCTTGCCTTGGGTTTTCACCCCACAGCCAGTAAATAGCACTTCCTTATTTAATCGCGCCATTTTTTTAGCGTAACTCCTTACTGCGCTATCGGCCCCATTGGTTACGGTGCAAGAATTGATGATAATAATATCGGCTTCTTGTTCTTCTAAGGTTGCGCTAAAATCCTTCAAATTCTCGCCCATCACTTGCGTGTCAAAAAGATTCGTCCTGCACCCAAAAGTTTTGAAATAAACTTTTTTCATTTTTGTTCCCTTTTATTCCCAAAGCCATCGCCTAGAGCATCAGCATCCACTTTAAGCAGCTTGCTGGTCGTATAAGCGATATGGATATTTTCTTCTTTCAAAAAGCTTCAACAATTTCAGCCACAATCTTGCTCCTTAAAGACATGGTGGCATACGAATTGGTTTGATACCACACCGAGATTTTTATCCCGTTACTTTCAGGCATCAAAAAACATCGAGGCTTGACGCTCAAACTCCTTAAAGAATACCGGTCGCGCATTTTATTGAGCTGTTTGTAGGTAATATCCGTGTATTCTTTAGACAATTCCGTAGCGATATTGAGTGCAATTTTAGACGCTTTTTTAAAATCAGAATCAAATGTAACGCAAAAATCCACGCCATCCCAAACCGTTTTCATCCCAAAATGGCTGTAATTAGCGAACATGGTGGTGAAAATGTAATTGTTAGGCACAAAGATAATTCGGCCCGCTCTCCTGTTATTCGTGTAAGTGGTAAAGGTTACGTCTTCTAAAATCGTAATGTGCAACATAGAAATATCCAACACATCGCCAATAAAAATATCCGTCCCCTTAGCGATACGAACCCTATCGCCCACATGCACGCTCCCCCCAATCAAAATGATAAACCACCCAAGCAAGCTCATGAACAAATCTTTCATCGCAATCGCTAAACCCGCGCTCGCAAAGCCTAAAACCGTGACCAAGTAAGTAACATTCTCTAAATAAGAAAAAAGAAAAATTAAAATGATCACGCTCACATTCACGAAGTTAATGGCTTTATTCACGGTATAGACGCGCTCATTATTTTCAATGTATTTACTGGAAATGATTTTTAAAATCCACGCAAACACCACGCTCAAAAGCGCCGCTAAAAACACATAAACCAATTTAAAAAGCTGGTTTTTAACTTGAGATTTGACAATGCTTATAGCTTCATCGCTGTCTTTTTGGAAAATCCCGATCGTGGTTTTTAGAATGTTTTGAGCCCCTTGCAATTCTAAGCGTTTGGCTTGAGTTTGATAAATCTCATCGCTTAGTTTCGTGCTTTTATCCAAAGCATGCCACTGATTTAAAAGCTGGTGCTTTTGATCTAAAAGCTTTAAAACTTCTTCTAAAGCAGTCTGATTGCTTTTGAGACTTTCATGCTTTAAACGCATGCTTTTAATGAAAGAAATGCCATCAATGATCGCAATAGGGTTAGCAATATTAGGGATATTGGGGATATTAGGGCGCTCTATCAAGTCCTTAAAAGGATTGACCCCATAGCTTTCAAACATTTTTTGCTGGGACTCTAAAGCCTTTAAGGTATGCTCTAAGGTGCTAATCTTTAATAAATCCTTGCTTTTTTTGTTTTTTAAACGCCTTAATTCCTGCCTCACGCTCTCTTTTTCGGTATAAATTTGATTGTAGATCTTATAGTTTTCAAATTTTTTCAACCACACGTTATCGTCTTTGGCGAGTTTTTTATCCACCAAAGCCATTTGTTTTTGTATGGATAATAATTCTTGGCTTTTATCTTCTGCTTGTAAAAACAAAAAACAAAAGAATAATAATACCCTTAATGCCATTTTTCTAACACCTTTAAAATCGTTTCTTTAGGGATATGAGAGGCAACTTCAAACGCTCCAATGCCTTTAGGCAAAATGAATTTTAGGGTTTGGTTCTCGCTTTTTTTGTCTAAAAACAAGCGTTCATAAAATTTTTGAAGATCAAGGATTTGGTAATTGAATATCAGATCAAATTTTTTCAATAAATTTTCTATGCGTTCGTATTCTTTTAGAGTGAGCATGCCTAAAGAAAGGGCTAACTCATTAGCCATACGCATGCCAATAGCGATCGCTTCGCCATGCAAAAATCGCTCATAATCAGTCTCTTTTTCTATCGCATGCCCAAAGGTATGCCCATAATTGAGCCCAGCCCTAATATTTTGCTCTTTTTCATCTTGAACAACGACTTGAGCTTTGATACTGACGCTTTGAAAGATTACTTCTTCTAAACAATCTTTTAAATCCTTTGTTTCTAATATTTCTACCAAGTTTTTATCAAAACACACCGCCATTTTAATGATTTCAGCAACCCCTGCTTGAAATTCCCTTTTTTCAAGGGTTTTTAAAAAAGACAGATCAATATAAACCGCTCTAGGCTGGTGGAACGATCCGATTAAATTCTTACCATAAGGCGTATTGATCCCTGTTTTCCCCCCACGCTCGCATCCACTTGAGCGAGTAAAGTCGTAGGGATATTAATAAAATCAATCCCCCTAAAATAAATACTGCTCGCAAACCCCACCATATCGCTTATCACTCCCCCACCAAGGGCTATCATTAAAGAATGGCGGTTTAATTGCATTTCAAAGGCGTTGTTTAAAATGCGCTCTAATGAATGGAAATTTTTGTATTTTTCTCCGGACTCTATCACGCACACTCTGACTTCTAAGGCTTTCAAGCGTTCTAATAAATAGGGCAAATGCAACCCGGCCACGATGCTATCGCTAATGATGAGGGCTTTTTGTTTCAATTTTATTTCAGGCAGTTCCCCCAAAAACACTTTATAGCTTTTTTCTTTTAAAGGGATTACAATTTCTTGCATTCTTTCACTCCGCTACAGGGATAAAAATTTGAGGGTTATCATCATTTAAAAACGCTAATTTTTCCACTTTAGTGGATAAAAACCACCAAAAGCGCGTGTGCGTGATGCACTCTTTCAAAAGGCATGAAATGCAAAATGGGATTTCTTAAAGAATTGAGATACATGATAGGATTTCTAATATCGGTTTGAAAAATCTCAATCTTGCGGTTGAATGCGTTGGCTAAATTTTCATAATGATTGACAATCTCGTTTTTATAGCGCTTGTTAGGGTCAAAATCATAAAGCAACAAGCCCAAATCCATTTGCATAGACACATCAAAGATCACTGAAGACATGTCCTCATTAATATCCAAACTTTCATTCAAAACCACCACGCTTTGAGTGGTTTTAGACAGGCCAGAAGTGTTGGTTTTATAAACCGGGGTGGCTGTTTTATACAAGGCTTTTCGGTGTTTTTTAGATAAAAAAAGCTCTCTGCCTACCACAATCAAACCCATTTTTTTTTGGTGGTCTTCATGGAGTTTTTGGATAAAACTTTTCCCGTAAAAATCAAAATTCACTTCAATACTTTCGGTTTCTAGCGCTAAAAATTTATGGTAAAACTTAGGGCTAGTGGGGTGTAAAACCTGAATGTAGAGCTTGTAGCTCTTTAAATGTTTGTGCAAAAACAAGGCTTGATACACATCGCGCATCATCGCTTTTCTGTTCTGCAAACGCATATCAATGTATAAATAAATGCTCTTACCAAAGGGGGTTGGGAACTGCCCCACGTTGCTTTTAACCTGGAGATACACCGCGTTTAAAATTTCCGGATTGCCCACCACTAAGAGAATGTCTCGTGGTTGGATAACCAAAGATTTAGTGGAGAGCAACAAAACATCGTTGCGATAAAGCCCCACAATCCTGTATTCTTTTTGCCTGATAGAGCCAATGTGTCTGTAAGCAAAAACGCTCCCAAAAGGCACATCAATCTCCATGATCTCGCCCTTGCCTAACCCAAACTCTCTAGGGGTGCTAGGGATATTGGGCAAACGAGAAATGAATTTATTGGCTAAAACTTCAAATTCATCAATCAAAATAAGCTTTTCATCTTTATTTTCTTCATTGTTTTCTAAGGTTTTTTCGCTATCTTTTTTCACGCTCAAAACCACGCGCATGCGTTTGAAATGGGTTTGAATGATTTTATGAATGATGCGCTGTTCTTTAAAATCTTGTATGATTAAAAACGCGTCGCTCACCTCATCGTTTAACACTTGCAAAAGCCTGAAACTAGAAGTCGCATCAAAACAATAAAAAGCGAAAGTGCTCGGATAATTTTTAGGGATAAGGCTCTCATCTTTGACAACCACTATATAAAAATTATGATTAGAATAATGCCTTAGCACCAAGTCTAAAAAATTTTTTGCTACAATGCCATCTAAAATAAGGGCGATTTTTTTCAATTCCAAACTTCCTAAAAAATGATTACGCCATTATATCCAAGATTAAGGCTTAAACGATGGATTTTCAACTCCAAGCTATTGACAAACACGCACGAGCTGGTCTTTTAAATTTAGCCCATTCTCAAGTAGAGACACCCATTTTTATGCCCGTAGGCACGCAAGGCTGCATCAAATCTTTAGACGCTACAGATGCGCAAGAAATTTTAGGCGCTAAACTCATTCTAGCCAACACCTATCACATGTATTTAAGACCGGGCGAGAAAGTGGTTGAACAATTAGGGGGCTTGCATCGTTTCGCTCAATTTCATGGGAGTTTTTTAACCGATAGTGGAGGGTTTCAAGCCTTCAGTTTGAGCGATAATGTCAAATTGCAAGAAGACGGGATTATTTTTAAATCCCATATTGATGGGAGCAAGCATTTATTCACGCCCGCTAAAGTTTTGGACATTCAATATTCTTTGAATAGCGATATTATGATGGTTTTAGACGATTTAGTGGGCTTGCCCGCTCCACTAAAGCGCCTTGAAGAATCCATTAGAAGAAGTGCTAAATGGGCGAATCTCAGCCTAGAATACCACAAAGAAAATAACCGCCCTAACAACAACCTTTTTGCCATTATCCAGGGTGGGACGCATTTGAAAATGCGAAGCCTTAGCGTGGAATTAACGCATAAAGGTTTTGATGGCTACGCTATAGGCGGTTTAGCGGTGGGGGAAAGCGTAGATGAAATGCTAGAAACGATCGCGCACACCGCCCCCTTGCTCCCCAAAGACAAGCCTCGCTACTTAATGGGCGTAGGCACGCCTGAAAATATCCTAGACGCTATCAGTTTAGGGGTGGACATGTTTGATTGCGTGATGCCCACCAGAAACGCCAGAAACGCCACCCTTTTCACGCATTCTGGCAAAATTTCTATCAAAAACGCGCCCTATAAATTGGACAACACCCCCATTGAAGAAAATTGCGCTTGTTATGCTTGCAAACGCTATTCTAAAGCCTATTTGCACCATCTCTTTAGGGCTAAAGAACTCACTTACGCTCGTTTAGCCAGCTTGCACAATTTGCATTTTTATTTAGAGCTGGTTAAAAACGCCAGAAACGCCATTTTAGAAAAGCGGTTTTTGAATTTTAAAAAAGAGTTTTTGGAGAAATACCACTCTTGTTCGCATTGAGTGGTAATAACTAAAACTTTTTAACTTTTTTAAAAAATGGGATTTTTAACTTTATTTTTATAGTAAAACTCATTTTCTTAAGGGGATAGGGGGTATTTTGAAATAATTCTCCCCCTTAAAATCCCCCTAACCTAAGAAGTACCGCCTTAAGAAATTATCGCTTGATTAAAATCAAGCTCTTTACTATTTATTTTTAAAAAATGCCTTTTAGCATTTTTTACATTTTGTGATCAGTATTCAGTAAAACAAAACCCTATCTTTGATAAATTTCAGGGTGGGTGCTTTTAAAACGCCTGTGGAACCAAAAATAACTTTCCGGGTGGTTTCTAATCACCTCTTCGCACAAACTCGCTTGGGCTTGCGTGCATTCTAAAATATCGTTTTCAGCGTTATCAGTGATTTGAGAGCGGATACTTTCGTAATAGGTCGCTGTGTAATGCGAATAATCGTCATTAAAATCAATGAATACCGGCTGGATGTCTATATTGTAACGGCGCGATAAAATAGAAGCGATCGTGGTGTGCGTAGCGTCTTTATTGAAAAATTTCACCACCACCCCATCTTTAGGCACGACATTTTGATCCACTAAAATCCCCACAAGGCCATTGCCTTGATTATACATTTTAATGAGTTCTTTCATCGCTCCCACTTTATTGACAAAACGCACCCCAAACGCTTCTCGCCTGCTCATAATCATGTGATTGATAGGGGCGAATTTAGTCAAACGCCCCAAACACCCCCTACCATAATCCTTATAATATTGCGCTAAAGTCGTGCCTACCGCTTCCCAATAGCCAAAATGCATGCATAAAGTGATCGCTTGGCCTTCCTTGTTTAAAGACTTCCACACATTTTTTTCATTGATGAGCGTGAAACGAGCGTCGTATTCATCTTTAGGGATAAAGATCACTCTAATGGTTTCTAAAATGATGAAAGCAAAATTTTCATAACCCTTTTTAATGATCCTTTTTTCTCTTCTTCGCTTTTAGAATCCCCAAACACAAAATCCAAATTGGCTTTAGCGTCAAAATAACGGCGCTTATCAAAGGTTCTCATCAGCCACGCCACAGCTTTAATGCACCTTAAAAACCACGAATGGGGCATTTTAGCTAAAATAAACCCCAAAATATTCACTAAAGATTCCACGATAAAAATGCTCAAAATGCGCAGTTCTGTTTTCAAACCCTTATCGTCTTGGTTCAATATTTTTTCGTGTATGAGTCGTTCTTTATAAGTCATTCTTTTTCCTTTAAAATGTTTAAAACGCATTCTTTAATTTTTTTAGGATCTATGTTTTGGATAGAAAAATCCTTTTTATGGTAGTTGGCGTTTGAATTACCGGTAAGCGAAACATTGATCGGGCTTTCTAATTTAAAACGCTCCATGGGCGTGTTGCCATAAAGGGTGATACTAGGTTTTTGCAACGCCCATGCTAAATGCGTGATGCCCGTATCGCCCCCAATAATCACATCCATTTTAAAGAGCAACGCCTTAACCTCGTTTAAAGTGAGTTTAGGGAGCAATAACACATCGCGCTGGTGTTTTAAAGCGTGATAAAGCGTAATGGCCTTCTTTTCATCAGCATGCCATAACAAGCAAATTTGAAAATTTTCTAACGCTAACGCTAGCTCTTTAAAACGCTCTGTGGGGTAAGTTTTATTGATTTTAGAAGTTTCTAAAACAAAAAGGATTTTTGGTTTATTTTGATTCCAATTTAACGCATTGATTTTTGGGGAATCTTGGTAGGAAAACACTTTAGATCTAGAGCTTAAGCCCTCTGAAATTTCGTTTTTGGGCAAGTTTAGGGCTTGAGAAAGGAGCGTGAAATTGCGCTTTAAAATGGACTCATCATAAGCGATGGAAACTTTTTGCGAGTAAAAAAACGCGCTCAAACCCTCTCTAGCTGAAGCGTAATCAAAGCCGACTTTTTTAGGGGCTTTTAACATTTGAGTGATGAGAGCGGATTTGACTAGGCCTTGCATGTCAATGATTATATCGTATTCATAAGCCCTTAAATTTTTAAAAAGTTTGAAAATCTTCAAAGGGTTAAAGGTTGTAAGCGCGCTTTTTAAAGGGATGGGGTGTAATTTATCAATATAAGGGGAATGCTCTAAAATCGCGCCAAATCTTTCATCCACGAACCATTCTATTTGAGCATTAGGCAGACACTCTTTGATAGCCGCCAAAAACACCGCGCCAACGATAATATCCCCAAGCGCTGAAAGCCTGACAATCGCTATTTTCAAGCAAACTCTATCGTCAAAGGAATGGGCTTAATGAGTTTGGGGAGCATTTCTTTAGCCAAGTAAAGCGCATCATTAGAATGGATCACAAGCTTGTTTTTTTCTAGCGTGTATTTTAAATGGTGGCTGTCTGTTAGGCACAAATTTTCGGCTAAAGAAAGGATAAAACTCAGCCATTGTAAGGTTAAAAGGCTTGGCATCATCGCGCTCATGTGGGCGATAGCGTTGTCTTTAGGGATTTTTTTATGGCTGAATTGCGCCAATAAGCAAATGATCGCTCTATCCTGGTGGCTAAAGCCATAACTCAAAGCGTTTAAAATAAAATACGCGCTGTGCTTGTGGGCCAAATAGACGCTTAAAATCTTACCCATGCTCGCTAATTCCCCCGCAATCTTTAAATGGAAAAGGTATTTTTCATCTATTTTATGCAAAGGCGATAAGGCTTCAAACAATTTCACGCACTCTTTTTTGACCTTTTGGCTGTGCTTTTCATGGGGTAAAAAGCGATCTTTTAAAGAGATGAGAGAAGGGTTGATATTGGGGGGGAATTTATGGTAATGGTGGCGCAATAAATCGCTCAAAAACACGCCTTCTCTCACCCCTACCCCACTAGTGATCATTAAAGAAGTTTTTAAATGCTCCAAAACGACTGATAAAATCAACGCCCCGCTCCTGATGCTATCCAAACGCTCTTCATTCACCCCTAAAAGCCGTAATTGATCTTTCTTTGAGCATGACGATTTTTTCAATGAACGCTAAATTTTTATGCGCATCTATTTCATAGCCATGCAAAGAATCAATAGGGTAATCAAAGCGCTTCATCAGCACTTTACTCAACGCTCTGATCGTCCCCCCCACCCCAAAGGCGTTTTTGTGCTTAAAGGGCAGTTTAGAGACTTCTTTTTGGATAAAGGCTTTAGCCAGTTTGACATCTAAGTCCTTGTCTAAAAACATTTCTTTAATGCGAATCGTCCCAACATCAAGCGAGATTAAGTCCTTAATCTTGCCTTTTTCAATCAACGCACACTCGGTGCTACCCCCTCCAATATCTATCGTGATCCCTGAATTTTTATGCAACAAATTCGCGCACGCGATCCCGCCATAGAGCGCTTCTTTTTGCCCGTCAATGATTTTGATTTGCAAACCACAAGCCTTTTTCACCCTCGCTACAAACTCCAAACGATTAGGGGCATCGCGCACCGCTGAGGTCGCTACGCATAGGATTTTTTTGCTTTTGTATTTGAGGGCGATTTCTTTAAATTCGCTCAAGGCTTTAACGGCTCTTTGCATGGGGATTTCTTGTAAGATTCCATTAAACGCATAACAGCCCTCTGAAATCCTAACCTTAGACTTGGTCTCAAAAAGCAAGTAAAACCCAAACTGGCTCGTCTTTTTAAAGACAGCCAAACGCACTGAATTAGAGCCTATATCAATCACGGTTGTGATTTTAGCCATTGCTAGCCTTTAATCTTGCTCTTTTAAGCTTTCGTATTTGTATTTCAATTCCTCTTTACTCTCAGCATTGTTAGGATCCGGTAAAATCGCATCTACAGGGCATACGCTCACGCAACGAGGCTCATCATCATCATACCCGTAACACTCCGTGCATCTGTCTGGATCAATATTATAAATAGGATCGCCCTCTTCAATCGCCTCACTAGGGCATTCTTCTCTGCAAGCATCGCACGCAATGCATTCATCATTCACTAATAATGACATGACTAACTCCTTTTAAAAAGTTTGAATACGATTTTTACTCTAAATTAGCTTAAAATTCAATCTAAAAAGACTATTTTTTTTTTGATTTTGAGAATGGGGGCTATTTTCTAGCACGCCTAAAACCCCTAAATCTTTTAAATGAGTATAATCGGGCTTGTGGGTCTCTACAAACACGCTCAAGCCCAAACGCCAAGCGAATTCTACCATACCCTTTAAATCTTCTTTCAAAAGCTCTTCGTCTAAAATGACCCCATCAGAGCCTTGAACAAGCGATTCTAAAAGCTGGTAATGGCTGATGAAAAGATCTTGATGGACAATCAAAGAACTCGCATGGCGGCGCAATAACCCTAAAACTTCTAAATCAAACACGCTTGGCACGCCTATTTCGTATAATCCTTTGAAATTGACAATAACGCAATCGGTGTGGGTGTTTTCTTTCAAAAGCTTTTCTAAAACCTCATCAGGGGTTACAAAAACACAATCTTTAGTTTGAGGAATGATTCTAGGCAAGTAAGGGTTATACGACAAGCTTTTACCTAACATTTCATAAGAAAGCATGCCCTCTTTTAAGGCTAAGCTTTTTTGTAAATTTTCTAAAATCCCTATTTCTTGCATTCTTGAATGATTTTATTGTGTTCTTTCAATTCGGGTTCGGCTTGGATAAACTCTTTAGCGATGCTAGAAAAGATTTTTTTAGCCTCCAAACAATTCCCTAATTTGTAATAACCCCACGCCAAAGAGTCTAAATAGATCGCTGAATTGTAATCGCTAGTGTCTAGGGCTAAAGCTTTTTTAACCAAATCTATACCTCTTTTAACATCCATGTCATAATCTATTAAGGAATACCCTAAAAAATTATAAAAGAAAGCGTCTTGCGCTGTCTTCTTTATCTTTGGTTTTAGCAAGCCATGCTTGGCGCTCTTTGGTGGCTTGCTCTAATTTTTGAATGATGGGCAACATCTCTTCTTTGGTGAGCTTTTTCTTATTCGCGCTCAAGCTTTCATAATGATAAATGGCCTCTAAGCCTAAGAATTTAGGGTCTTTTCTTTCTTGATAGATCAAAGAAGCCTGTTTGGAAGCTTGATCAAATTTCTTTTGCGCGGTGTATAAGTCTAGTAATAAACGCCTGTCAAAAGGGAATAATTCTGCGATTTGCTGGGCCTTATCAAACTCTTTTAACAAGATTAATACCCCTATGTAAAATTGGGCGTTTTGAACAATAGGGTTTTTTTCATACAAACGAGCAAAAGTCGTTTTAGCCAAACCAAGCTCGTTAAATTGCGTGAAAGTGTTGAGCGCTTTTTGGCACAATTGCTCTGAGCAACCATACCTGTCTATATGAGATTGCAACAAATCCAAGCCTTCTTTTTTGCGGTTTTGCAAAAAATAAATCGTAATGAGTTTTTCTAGGCTGTCTTCATCATGCACTTGGTTATAAAACTTATTCAACAACGGGAAAGCCTTATCCAAACGCTTTTGAGTCAAATACAAAGTCCCTAACACATTGTCTGTGGCTATGGTCTTTTCTTCTTTACGGATTTTGTGTAATAGTTCAATCGCCTTATCAATCTGCCCCATTTGCGCATAGCCATCCACTAAAATCTTATTGATAGAAACATCGTTACGATTATTGGTGATTTTTTGATAGAGCATGGCTAAATGCATAGCGGTTTTAATGTCCCCTAAACTCGCCGCTGAAATGGCCGCTTCTTTAGCATACACCACTTTATTGGTTTGCTTGTAAAGATTCATATACCCTTTTTGAGCGGCTGCAAAATCCCCTCTATGGAAAGCGTCTGAACTCAATAAAATTTGATGGTCTTCTGAAAGGGTTTCAGCCTTAAGGCAAGAAAACAAGCTCAAAAACAATAAATTTGCTAAAAATCTTTTCTTTATTGGAATATCCATTATTTTATTTCCTTTTTTGTGTAACTAAAGTGAATTTTAGCGCACTTTAGTTTCTTTGGTTTTTTGTGTGATGCCCGGACAGCTTTGGCAAAAAGCCTTTTTTTGCTCTTTAGAGAAAGTTTTCACGCTCTCCCAAAAAGGAAAAGTTTGGCATTGCTTAGGGCGTACGCTATAAATCTGGCATTTTTTCGTCTCCAAATCCAAAAACACGCACGCCAAACCCAACTCTTTAGCGTCTTTTTCTAATAAAGAGAACTTATACCCCACCTTTTTAACGTATTTTTGACTGAATTCTTCTAATTCTAATTTTAAAAAAGCGCTAATTTGTTGCATTTCTTGGATATTCAAAAAAATATACCCGCTTTCCCCCACGCAACACTTTGCCCCACAACCCTCGCATGCCTTAGGATTAAAACTGAAATCAAAATCTTGCATTAAACTACCCCTATCCTATTGGAGATCAATACTCACGCTAAATTGCACCAACAGCCCTTCATCATCTTTAGAAATTTTTAAGGGCAATTGGCTTTGAGCGCTCGGTAAATATTTGTTGATTAAGGTGAAAAAAAGATAGGTTTTTTCCAATTCGCTCGCTCTGGCCATGATAAAAAACTGGGTTTTTTGAAGAGGGTTTTGAGAGAGCAAGGGTTTGATTTTATAGGCATCAAAACATTTTTTTAAAATCTTTTCTAAAATCCGCCTGGACTCTTCATCATTAAAAATCTTTAATAAGGATTCGCTGGTTTCTTTTTGATTGCGATAGTTTGTTAGGGCTGTTTCAAAATGCCTTTGCGCGTATTCTAAAACGCTTTTTTTACGATTTTCTTCTAAAAGGATTTTTTTTAATTCCAGCATGCTAGGCCATAGAAAATACTCAGTATTGAGCCAACCCAATAAGGAAAAAACCCCTAAAAAAACAAGGTTTTTGATGATAAACCCTACATCGCCTGATTGCTCTCTGTCTAAGTGTGAAAAATGCAATGGCTTCATTTAATAGACTCCGGGTTTTTTATCAGTAAGGAATTAGAAAAGTTGGTGGAGACAAAATTAAACCACCCATCACTTAAGGGGAAAAATTCCGCCCTAGAATAATCAAACATGGGGTTTAGTTTGTTTTGAAACAAAAAATAAAAGGCTTCTTTAGAAGGGGTTTTACCACTAACCACCACGCTTTGCTGGTCTATTTCAATGCTATTAATAGTGATGGAATCCGGCACAATATTCAAAAGCCCTTGCAAAACATCTCGTATATCATCGTTGTAATTCAAACGCTTTTTGGCTTCTTTAATGAGTTTTAAGGTTTCATCAGTCTTAACCTGTAAGCGGCTGATTTCATGGCGGTAGAGCCTTTCTTGGATCGTCAAACTGGATGCGTTGTCTTGAGTGCTTTTAATGGCGTTGTGCATAAACCACACTAAACCCCCTACCACCACAAAAGATAAAAAAATGTAAAAAACCCAAATTTTAGAAAGCTTGCTGATAAGGTATTTCGCTCTTGGCTCAATGTAACTAAAACGCATGCTTTTCATTCTCCATGCGCGCTAAAATGTTCAAGCGCTCCACTAAAGAAAAATCAAGCCTATCCACTTCTATCATCAAAGTTTCTTGCAAATGCATTAACGCTTTTTGGTGGATTTGACAGCTGTCTAAAACAACCACCTTTTCTACAAAGTCTATCTCTCTAGAATGATAGACGCTGCGCAATCCCTCTTGCAAAACATCTGCAATTAAGGGGATATTCGTCATGCCTTCAATCAAACTATAAGCGTCCTCATTTTTTTCTTTACTATCCTTACTGCTATCTAGCCCCATCGCTTCTTCAAGGCTGTCAATATCTTCTTGGATTTCACTCAAAAACAAATTCACAGTCTCATTATCCATTCCCATAGAATCTTCTTCTTTGCTCTCTATAAACTCTTCAGGTTGTTCTTCTAAAAACACGGATTTGGCTAAAAAAATCTCTTTTTTATCCGCAATCAAAAAATAAAATCTTGAACGCTCCAAAAGCAAATACAACAACGGCTTATTTTCTAAATGATCGCGCACAAAATCATAAATAAGGCTAAAAGGCGAAAACAAAAAATCCACATCCTGGATTTTAAAACGCTTGAAATCCTTTAAAAAATCCTTAGATTCCACATAAACGCAATACTTTTGATTGACTTCGCAAGCATGATAATCTTGATTTTCTTGTTTGATTTGTTCAAACGCCTGCTTTTCGCATAAAACCTCTTTAGCTTTACTCATCGCGCTAAAATAAGTGTAGGGGTATTTTTGGCTATAAGTTCTGGCGATTTTTAAGGCTTGAATAGGGACTTCACCATTTTTAGTCTCCACTTTAGTCTCAAAAGTTTTAAAAAATTTCTCTTTAATGCGGTGGTTTTTAACCCTTAAAATTTGAGCGGATAAAAGATTGTGATCCACATTAAAAGAGATATACACTTGAGAGCAAAACCTCTCTTTAAACGCTTTTTTTAACCCTTTAAGCACCCAAACCCCTTTGAGGTTCTTCAAACCCAACAGAATCCATGCGCGTCTTTAAATATTCTTTAGCCCTTGAAAGTTCCCATTCTTTAGGGATGATTACCGATTCTAGCATGTAATAATGCACTTCGCTAAAAGGCTTAGGGATTTCAAATTGATCCCAAGTGTTCAACCGCCATGCGTTTTTACAAACCACCCGACAAGCGCTAATCCCCACGCCTGATTTTTGAGCTAAAGCGATCACCCCATCCGCTATGCTGTGTCGTGGGCCTTTAGGGCCATCAGGAGTGATAGCGACATCGCAACCTTCTTTCAAGCGTTTAAGCCCCTCTATCAAAACCTTAACCCCTCCTTTTTTGCTAGAACCTCTAATGTTTTTAAAACCAAAGCTTTCAAACAAACCCGCCGCAATAGAGCCGTCAAAATGCTGGCTTGCGATCACATAAACAGAAGCGTTTTTCAAGCCTTAAATACGCAAACCCGATCATGCCAAGCTCCCCATGCCAACAGCTTACAATAAAGGGTTTTTCTTTTAAATTTTGAGCTAAAAAATAGCGGTTTTTACAAGTTTTATGCAACAACCAAAGGACTCCAAACGCCAAACGAGGGACAACCTTTAAAACGATACTTTTCCTGAAAAATTTTAAGCTCAATTCTTGCCTTTAAACCCGCTCTTCATTGGTTATTTTGATTAGTTGCCTTTAATGGCCGCTATCAAGCGCCCTTTGGAATGAGAAATAATCTCCACTTTTACAAGCTCGCCCGGATTCCTTTTTTCTTTACAAGTTACTTCAATGAATTTCCCCGTATCGCTGCGCCGCTTCAAAACCCACGATTTGATCATCCATTTCACGCCTATTTTCCACCAACACCACATGCGTTTTACCCACTTCCAACTTGGCTTTTTCTTCTAGAATTTCTTTGTGCCTGTTTTGCAACCTCTCTAACCTTGAAGATGAGAACCTCTAATGGCACTCTTTCTTTCCAAGCTCCCGCTTCAGTGAAAGGGCGTGGGGAGTAAATGAAACTATAGAGCGTGTCAAAGCGTACTTTTTCTAACACCTCCATCGTGTCTTCAAAATCCTTATCGCTCTCATTAGGAAAGCCTACGATAATATCCGTGCTGATGCCCACTTCAGGCACTAAGGCTTTCAACCTCTCCACCCTATTTAAAAACCACTCTTTGCTATAACCTCTTCGCATCATCTTTAACACCGCGCTAGATCCGCTCTGTAAGGGCATGTGGATACTCTTGCACACTTTAGGGTTTTTGGCAAAGCGTTCTAAAAATTCATCATTCATGTGCAAGGGGTGAGGCGAAGTGAATCGTATCCTTTCAATGCCTGGGATTTCGCTCAATTTATCCAACAAATCGCTAAAACCCACTTTCGCATGCTCGCTACTGAAACGAACGCCGTAATTATTCACATTCTGCCCTAAAAGCATCAGCTCTTTAGTGCCGTTATTCGCCAATTTCTCAGCTTCTTTTAAAATCAAATCCATAGGGATAGAAATTTCTTTCCCCCTAGTGTGTGGGACAATGCAATAAGCGCATTTCTTATCGCAACCTATAGAGATGTTTAGTAACGATCTGATTTGAGCCTTTTTTTCAAAAAATTCAAACGCATACGCGCTTTCATCGTAATCAATCGCCACCTCAACCGCTTTTTCTTTATGGATCACTTGAGAGATTTTAGACACATTCCTAGCCCCTAACACAAAGCTCACGCTTGGGGCTTTTTTCAAAATATCCGCTCCCATGTGGCTTGCGGTGCAGCCACAAACCCCGATTTTGGCGTTGGGTTTTTTGATTTTAGCGAATTGGCCGATTTCTGAAAACAATTTCCTTTCAGGTTTTTCACGCACGCTGCAAGTGTTGATTAAAATCAAATCCGCCATTTTAGGGTCGCTAGTCTCTTTGTAATCCAATTTGGATAGTTCGCTTAGTAAATGCTCACTATCCCTAGAATTCATGGCACAACCCATGGTTTCAATATAAACTTTCAATACAAGCCTTTAAATAATGTGCAATTCATAAAGAAAATCTTTTTCATCAGTGCTGACCCTCACCTCATCTAAATAAGCCGTATGGCCTTTTTCTTTGAAAAAATCCACCGCTTTGAGCATGTCTTTGTGGGCGTTTGTGGGGGCAAAATAGAAAATAGAACGCTTGTCTTCACTAAATTTGTGATACAAATCCTCTAATTCCACGCTCTTAGCGTCTGATTTTCTCGTATTCTTGGCTAAAACTAATTTCATTGACTCTTTCCTTAATTGATTTGGATTTCCCATTTTAACGCATTCTGTCTTTAAAACAAATTAGATCACCCTTTTCCCCCTAAAAACAAGCGTTCCACTTCTTTAGCATGCAATAAAAATTATAAAACCGCCTGCTCTTTAGTGAATTTTTCATTAAAACCAAACACGCTCAAATCCGCCCTTTTGTTGGCTTCTATCTCGCCATTATTCAAAGCTAAAGCTTTAGCCCCATGCCTAGTCGCTCCTAAAAGGGCTATTTTAGCTAATTCTAATAACGGCATGTTATGGGAAAGCAAAAACGCTCTTAATTCGTCTAAAAGGCTCAGCGAAATGTTAGAACTCAAGCCATCAGTGGCCACGCTCACGCTCAAACCGGCTTCTTTAGCTCTCTCTAAATCCAACGCTTTCCCACTCAACAAGCGGTTAGAAAAGGGGCATGTGATTAAAAAAGCGTTTTTGACTTGAGATTTAATCCTTTTTAACGCTTCCAAAGAAGCGAACTGGTTATGCACGAATAAAGTGTGCGTGTCTTTAAACATGTCAATGTAATCGTTCGCGCCCTTATAGAGCGATTTGAAATGAGACTCTTTTAAAAAATGCTGGTAAAAATTTTCAAACCACCCTTTAGAATTTTCTACCCATTCTAATTCTTCAAGCGATTCTAAAAAATGCGTAGAAAGCAGGCTTTGTGAATCTTTGGCCAATTGGATGACGCTCAAAGCCATGTCTTTTGCACCGAATAAGGGGCATGCACAGCGAGAGCGGCTTTAAGCTTTACATCTTCTAAATCTTTTAATTCTTTAAATTTGGCCTCAAACGCCTTTAATTTTTCTAAAGAATAGCTACTCCCTAAAAACTCTAAAAACACGACAGCATTCAAAGGGCTTTCTTTTAACAAATTAACTTCTATCAAGTGGTTAGAAATCGCTCCCACGCTCCCCACCCCGCTTTTTAATTGCACAGCGATGGCGTTTTGAATAGCCCCTTGGCAATTTTCTAAAATCGCCCCCCCATTGTTTAACACGCTCCCTAACCAGCCAGAAAAACTCCCGTAATCAAAACTCGCCTTGTTGTTAGAAAATTCAAAATGGGTGTGCGCGTTGATGAAAGCGGGCAACAGAACGGAATTTTCAAAAAACTGCGCCTTTAAGTGGGGGTATTTAAGCGTTAAACTTTGATAATCGCTTATTTCAACAATCTTTTCATCAAAGACTACGCCATAATCTTCTAACACTTCGCATTTTTCATTGCATAAAAAAACTAAAGACGCTCCTATGATTTCTTGCATGCATTCTCCTTAATAAATGTGTTTTGCCCTTTTAAGATCATTCTTTGCACTTCGCCATACAATTCCAAACCATAAAAGGGCGAATTTTGATTACTCACTCTTGTTTGAGCGTTTAAATCCACGATCATCAAATTGGCTAATTGGTTTTCTTTAACCTCGCCTGCATTGAGTTTTAAAAACTTCGCTTGGTTAATCGCCATGACTTTAATGAGCTGTTGGAAACTGATAACCTTTTTTTGAACTAAAAAAGTATAAGCCACGCTAAAAGCGTCCTCTATGCTCTCGCACCCAAACGCGCTTTCTTCAAAAAGCTCTGCGTTAGAATTTTTAGAAGCATGAAGGCTTGTGAGCATGGCGATTTCGTTATTTTTTAGGGCTTCTTTTAGGGCGTTTTGACCTTCCTTATCCCTTAAAGGAGGGGCGATTTTAAATCGTGGCTCATAATCTTCATACACGCTCTCATCTAAGATCAAATGGCTTAAGGGCGTTTGGGCTTGCAAACGCGCCCCTAAATCGTTAAAGGCTTTGATGAGTTTGAGCGTGGTAGTGCTATTCACTTTATCTAAAAGCATGGGGATTTGTAACGCTCTAGAAACTTCCATGAAACGCACCAAGCGCGTGTTTTCAAACGCATTGTCCACAAAATTCTGCCCCAATTCATAGGCTAGTGCCCCACTATTTAGGGTTTCAAAAGAATTTTCTAAAGAGACTAAAAGGGGTAAGTTGTAGGATTTGGCGTAGTGGCTGATGAGTTCTAAAAAAGCGTCAGATGGTGCAATTAAAATTTCCCCTCCTTTATTTTTAAGCGTGGCGATGTCGGCTAGTTGGTTGTTTTTGAGTGCCATGATGTTTTTAATGCCGCTTTGATCGCCATTAAAAACGTTGAGTAACCCTACCCCCCCTTTAAAAGCCTTTTGTTTTAAATTTTCATAACCCTCCAAACAAGTAACGCTCAAATCAATGAAGCTTGGTAGCACGAATAATTTATCGCACTCAACCACTTCTTCATTATTAACAGGGTTTAAGTTTTCTTCAATCTCTGTAATGAGGGAATCTTTTAAGCGGATATCCGCTCTTTTTAAAACCTCATCATCATAAAACGAAGCGTTTTTTAACAGCATCAAACCCTCCTAATTTTGTAAAAAGTTAGTCAGGCTTTCTAAAGAATTTGTCATGATCAATATTCCCATTAAAATAAGCACCAACCCCGAAACAATTTCAATCGCGCGGTTGTATTTCCTTAAGGATTTTAAAAACAAAAGCGCTCTTTCTAGCATTAAAGCCACCAATAAAAAAGGGATCGCCAAGCCCATTACAAACACCACCATAAGGATTAAACCATAAGCGTCCTTACTCGCGCTCATGATCACTATAGAAGTAAATATCGGTCCGATGCATGGCGTCCAACCTAAAGCGAAACTCATGCCCAAAAGAAAGGGGTAAAAGCGTTGCATGCTATTAGATTTGCTCGCTAAACGAACGCTTTGAGTCTTATACAAAAATGCAAAACGAAACACGCCCAAAAAATGCAAACCAAAAAGGATCACAATCCCCCCAGCGATATAATTCACCCAGGCAAACGAAAAGCTATGGATAAGCTTGGCCATAGACATGCCCACGCCCAAAAACACGAGCGAAAACCCTACCACAAACATCAAGGATTTTAAAAAAACCGAAACCCTTTTAGCCTTACCATCTTTAATATCCTCTAAAGAAATTTGAGAAATATAAGACATATACGCTGGGATCAAAGGCAACACGCAAGGGCTTAAAAAAGTTAAAATCCCAGCTAGAAGCGAAGTTAAAAGAGGCGCTGTGTCAAAGAGATTAACAAGCGTGTTATCAAACATCATTCAATCCTTTTTTAAAATAACCATTTCTTATATTTTTTAGGATAACCAAACTTCACTTAATCTTAGGCACAATCTCGTTATTTTCTACCACAAACGCCACGCTGCCATTCTCTTTAATTTTATCCTCTAAAATGAGTTCAGCGAGCTTGTCTTCTACCATTTCATAAAGCGCGCGTTTTAGGGGTCTAGCGCCATAAAATCTGTCAAATCCCGCTTCGGCGATCAATTCTTTTGCCTTTTCGTCTAGGGTTATATTAATGCCCCTTTCAAGCGCTTTTTTTGAATGTTTTCAAAGAGTATCCCCACGATATTAATGATAGCATGACTATCTAGGGCGTTAAAGGAGATGATTTCATCTAAGCGGTTTAAAAATTCCGGCTTGAAAAATTGCCTCAAGCTCTCTTTAATCGCTTTTTGCTTATCGGCTTCACTCAAATTCTCTTCCAAAAGCACGCCGCTAGCCACATTGCTGGTTAAAATCAAAATCGTGTTTTTGAAATCCACCCTCACGCCCTTACTATCGGTTAAATGCCCTTCATCTAAAACCTGCAACAAGAGGTTAAACACATCCGGATGGGCTTTTTCCACTTCATCTAACAACACCACGCTATAAGGCTTTCTGCGCACCGCTTCGGTCAATTGCCCGCCTTCTTCATAGCCCACATACCCAGGAGCGGCCCCAATAAGACGGCTTATGGCATGCTTTTCCATATATTCGCTCATGTCAATTCGTATAAGATTTTTATCGCTATCAAATAAGAATTGCGCCAAAGCTTTAGCGCTCTCGGTTTTACCCACGCCTGTTGGTCCTAAAAAGAGGAAACTCCCTATGGGCTTGTTGCTATCGCTAAGGCCGGCCTTATTCCTTTTAATCGCTTTAGCGATCGCTTTGATCGCTTTTTCTTGCCCCACCACTCTTTTTGCAATTCGCTTTCAATGTTTAAAACCCTATTTTTTTCGCTTTGGAGCATTTTTTGGACCGGGATGTGCGTCCATTGGCTCACGATCTCAGCGATGTTGTTTTCGGTTAAAGCGTTTTGCAACAACGCCCCGTTTTGTTGCATCGTTTCCCATTTATACTGCAATTCTTTTTCTTTCTTTTCCTTTTCAGGGATTTTAGAGTATTCAATTTCAGCCGCTTGCTGGTAATCCCCATTGCGTTTAAACCTTTCGGCTTCTTTTTTCAAGCTTTCCATTTCCATTTTCAAGCGTGAAATTTCTTTGAACACTTCTTTCTCGTTTTCAAATTGCGCTTCTAATTGGATTTTTTCTTCTTTCAAATCGCTCAATTCTTTAAGGATTTCTTGCATGCGTTTGTGGTTGCTCTCTTTGTTTTCCATTTCAAGGGCTTGTTTTTCCATTTCCAGTCTTTGAATGGAGCGCTTAACGCTAGAGAGTTTGGCCGGCTCTGATTCCATTTGCATTTTTAATTGAGCCGCCCCCTCATCAATCAAATCAATCGCTTTATCGGGTAAAAACCTATCGGTGATATAACGACTAGAGAGTTTAGCGCTCGCTATGAGCGCGGAGTCATTGATGGTGATATTATGGTGCGTTTCTAAAGTTTCTTTTAACCCCCTTAAAATCTGTAAAGCTTCATTGATGCTAGGCTCATTGAGTAAAATGGGTTGGAAACGCCTTTGTAACGCCATGTCTTTTTCAAAATACTTGCGGTATTCTTTTAAAGTGGTCGCTCCAATCGTGTGCAATTCCCCCTAGCAAGCGCAGGTTTTAAAATATTAGCCGCATCCATGCCCCCCTCACTAGCCCCAGCCCCCACAATCGTATGGATTTCATCAATGAATAAAATCACATTCGTGCTTTTTTTAACTTCTTCAATCACCTTTTTCAGGCGCTCTTCAAACTCGCCTCTATATTTCGCCCCAGCCACCAATAAGCTCAAATCTAAAGCGATAACCCGTTTGTTTAAAAGCGTTTTAGGCACTTCCTTATTCACAATGCGTTGGGCTAACCCCTCCACAACAGCCGTTTTCCCCACTCCAGGCTCGCCCAGTAAAATAGGGTTATTTTTTGTTTTTCTGATCAAAATTTGCATCATGCGAATGATTTCTTCATCTCTTCCGATCACGGGATCCAGCTTATTTTCTAGGGCTTTTTGCGTCAAATCAATGCCAAATTTTTCTAAACTTTCCAAATTGGAATCGTCGTTTTTACCTTGGATAGTCGCGCCTTTTCTCAAAGATTCTAAAGTTTTTTGCAATTCCTTAGTGTCTAAATAAGGCTTTAGAACGCTTTCAAAAAGGCTCATATTCGCCAAAAGATACACATCGGTAGCGATGAAAGAATCGCCCCTTTTAGCCATCAAACCTTGAGCGTTTTCTAAACTTTGGATTAGAGTTTGGTTTAATTGGATATTTTGCTTGCTGATTTGTGAAACTTTAGCGAACTTATTCAACTCGCTTTGAACGCTAAGTTTTAAAGCTTCAATATCCACAGGCATTTTTTGTAAGGCTTGAATGAGAATGCCTTGGGAATTATTAAGCATGGCAAAAAGCATGTGCATGGGCGTTACTTCAGCGTTTTTGTGGTGTAAAGCTAAAGCGAGCGCGCTGTCTAAAGTTTCATGCAATTGGTCAGTCATTTTTTCAAATAAATTCATTATCAATCCTTTTTGAGTTTTAAAATCTACTATTTTACACTATTTTAACTCTCAAAGGTTTTTAAAACGCTCACACTAATGACAAACTCTCCAAAATACGCTTTTTAGACAACTCGCAATATTCTTTTTCAATCTCTAAACCCACGCTAAAACGCCCTAAAGCGTTCGCCTCTAAAATAGTCGTGCCAGATCCGCTAAAAGGATCAAAAATCGTGTCTTCTAAAAAAGAAAACAATTGGATGCAACGCCTGGGTAATTCCCTTGGGAATGGGGCTGGGTGCTTTAGGCGTTTTTTGGATTCACCGCTAAAATTCCAAAGCCCGTTCGTGTAGAGTAAAAATTCCTCTCTACTCATCGTAGAAGTTTGTTTTTGGCGTTTGTATTCGTTTTTATAAAAAACGACGATCAATTCCACAGGAGCGATAGCATAGGGCGCACTAGCTTGCAGCCAACTCCCCCAAGCGGTGCGTCTTGAGATATTGCTTCATTCCAAATGATCGTATTTTGGTATTTCCAACCGCATTCTTTAGCCACTATAGTAATATCAGCCCCTAAACTTTGCTTGCCGTGTTTATTCGTATCTAATGGGACATTCAAGCACAATCTCGCCTGCTCCTTACCCCAAAAATAACAATTTTTAAGCCAATTTTTGCACCAATTCAAATAATCATCATAAGCCCTAAAATCATTACTCCCCTGGTATTCAATGCTCAAATTATAGGGCGGTGAAGTAACGCACAAATCATAAAAACCTTTTTCAAAAGTCTCTAAAACGCTCGCATCGCCATGGTATAAATCCAATTTTTCCAAACTGAAATAAGGTTTCATAAAAGCCTTTTTAAATCTTCTAATAAATTCTCTATGCCCTTAATTTTAGAGCTTTGATCAAAATGGCTTTTGGCTAAATAAAGGCCGTCTAATTCATGCTCCATAACGATCCTGGCTTTTTTAGGCTTGTCTTTAAAACTGATTTCATCATCGTTATCCGGTGTTATCATGAAAACTTTAATGTGAGAAGTTATAGGCGATTGCAAAAGCTTTAATTTCCAATAAGGCGTTTCTGTGAAACGCTCTCTAAACGAATTTTTTACCGATAAAATCGCTAGGATTTTGACATTATCCTTGTTGGTTTGATAAAGAATTATATCTCCATCAGGTAAGACGCTATACTCTCCAAAATGCACCCATAAAGCCCGTTTGACCTTATCCAACTCGCCATTAATGCACTTAGCCCTTAAGATCTTATCGTTCGTCATTTTGACATTGTTTTTAATACAAAAATCTTTTAATAAAAGTTCTATGATTTTTTCTAACACCGCTTCCAATTACGCTGACAAAGCCTTGTCTGGCCAAAATACTAGCCTCTTCCTTGCTTTTATTTTGCTTGATATAATCGTTCATTTTATCATTTAAAAAGCGTTCTTTTTCTTGCGCGTAAAAACCTGTAAAAACTTGTAAGGCTCAGGTTGTCCTCTCATAAAATCTTTAAAACGCTCTAAAATAATATCGGCTAAACTCAATCCAAACACCTTTAATCCATAGAAATCCATCAAATTATAATACAAAACTTTTTGATAATGGCTGGTGTTTGAAACAAGCTTATAATAAAAATGAAATTTAAATTTTAGATATTCTGCCTAAAAGTATTGCTAATGAATCATATATTTTCACTAAAATAATTGACAGAATTTAATCAAAGGGCTAGATATGCAATTTTTAAATCAATCTTTGGGATTTTTTAATAAGGGGTGCTTTGAACCTATTGTATAGAAACTTCATTACAGAAAGCTATCAAGCACTAAAGCCAATTGAAGAAATTCAAAATAAATACAATAAACATGACAACGATTCATTTTTGAATGAATTGAGAGACAACATGGTGGCTTTATATTTAGATTATGATCTCATCAATACCCAAAAGCATGGCCTTGATGCTAAAAGAAGTTCAAGCGATGAATTTTTAGAAATCAAACAAGTATCTTTCCAGAGTAAGACTTGGAGCGCGACTTTTAATGACACCACTTTAGAAAAAGCCAAAGTTTTTTGCGATATTAAAACGACTTTAGCCGTGGGCGTGTGGAATAATATTTCTAATCTTTTATTCATTGTTTATGGGAAGCACCCTGAAATGGGATTGTATTTAGAACAAAAAGTGAAAGAGTGTCATAATGAAAGGAGGCATTCAACTCAAACGATAGGGGTTAGTCAATTAATCAAAGAATTTGATTTTAAAATGAAACCCATTGATTTAAAAGAACAAGAGCTTATCAATCTTTTTAATCTCAAGTTTGGTCATTTTTCTTGGGAAAATTATCTTGCATAAAGTTTTTATCATGGAAGCTTTGGAGTGTTTGAAAAGAATAGAAAAAGAAAGCATCCAAACGATCTATATAGACCCCCCTTATAACACCAAGAGTTCTAACTTTGAATATGAAGACGCTCATGCTGACTATGAAAAATGGATTAAAGAACATTTGATTTTAGCAAAGGCTGTGTTAAAACAAAGTGGTTGTATTTTTATTTCTATAGATGATAATAAAATGGCTGAAGTTAAAATCATTGCCAATGAAATTTTTGGAACGCGCAATTTTTTAGGCACTTTTATCACTAAACAAGCCACAAGGTCTAACGCTAAACACATCAATATTACCCATGAGTATGTTTTAAGCTACGCCAAAAATAAAGCGTTCGCTCCTGGTTTTAAGATCTTACGAACGCTTTTGCCCATTTATGCTAAAGCATTAAAAGATTTAATGCGAACGATTAAGAATGTTTTTAAACAAAAAGGACAAGCTCAAGCCCAACTTGTCCTAAAAGAACAAATCAAAGAGTTATCTCAAAAAGAACATTTTAATTTTTTAAAAAATTATAATTTAGTGGATGAAAAAGGTGAGATTTATTTCGCTAAAGATTTATCCACGCCTTCACACCCACGTAGCGTAGCGATACAAGAAATCAATCTTTTTTTAGAACCCTTAAAAAGCAGAGGGTGGAGCAGCGATGAAAAGCTTAAGGAGTTATATTATCAAAACAGACTTATTTTTAAGAATAATCGCCCTTATGAAAAATATTACCTAAAAGAATCGCAAGATAATTGTTTGAGCGTGCTGGATTTTTATAGCCGACAAGGCACGAAAGATTTAGAAAAATTAGGCTTAAAGGGGCTTTTTAAGACGCCAAAACCTGTAGGATTGATTAAATATTTATTGTTATGCTCCACCCCTAAAGATTCTATTATTTTAGATTTTTTTGCAGGTAGCGGGACAACAGCGCAAGCGGTTATAGAAGTTAATAAGGATTATTATTTGAATTGGTCTTTTTATTTGTGCCAAAAAGAAGAAAAAATTAAAAATAACCCGCAAGCTGCTAGCATTTTAAAAAACAAGGGGTATCAAAACACGATTTCAAACATCATGCTATTGCGTTTAGAAAAGATCATCAAAAGAAGTGAATACGAAATTTTAAAAACAAAATCTATTTTATTCTAAATATTATTTTTCAAACCCCTACACCCTATCCACGCTCAAAATGGTAGCACTCGCTCTGGCTTTTTCATTATTCAATTCAATTTTATCGCCCCTTTTTAATGCCTCTAATTCTACCGCTTGATGATTTTTACTCACAAACGCCCCGAATTGGGGTAATTTCAAATGTGCATGAGCGAGTTTAAGGGCGTTTTCTAGCCTGTTTAAGCGCTCTGTTTTAGTTTGTAAAAAAGGGCTTGTCAATGTTTGAGTAGAGATTTTTTCTAAAAGCGTTTTTTTAAAGCGTAAAAATTCTAGGGTTTTATTTTCTAGGGCGATTTTTAATTTTTCTAGTTTTAAAGCGTTTAAATGGTGCTTGTTTTCAAAACTCAATCGTTTTAAAGAAGCCGCTAAATGCTCTAAATGCGCCTTTTTTTGATGGAGCAAAGTTTTAAAAGAGCGGTACAATTTCACATTAAACCCATCAAGTCTTTTGCAACCATTCATCGCTATTAGGGAGCAAAATCTCCATCGCGTTTGAAGGCGTAGAAGCCCTTAAATCCGCCACTAAATCGCTCAATAAAAAATCGCTCTCATGCCCAATAGCTGACATGCTGAAAGTTTTAGCCAAATACAGAGCATCAGCGATTTTTTCATCATTGAAAGAATACAAATCCTCCATGCTCCCCCCACCTCTAGCCATTACAATCGCATCAAAAGCGTTTTTTGTGTCATGAAAACTATCCGCATAAGCGATGCTCTCCACCACGCTTTGAACGCAGCCCTCCCCTTGCATTAGAGTATTGATGCAGACTAATTCACACATCGGCCATCGTTTGGAAGCGATCTTTTGCATGTCCGCCCAAGCGGCTGAATTTTGAGAAGTGATGACTGCCACTCGTTTAGGAAAATGCGGTTTGGGTAATTTATTGGCTTCATCAAAATAGCCTTTAAGGCGTAATTTTTCTTTCAATTGCTCTAAAGCTAGGGTTAATGAACCTATATCTTTAGGCTCTATTTCAAAGCAATTGATTTGATAATCCCCCCTTGGAACATACACGCTAATGCCCCCAAAAACAACCACTTCCTGCCGCTTCTTTTAAAGCGAATTTAAGCCTGTTAGCGTTCCCTTTAAACAGCACGCATTTAATAACCGACTGGCTGTCTTTGAGCGAAAAATACGCATGGCCGCTCACCTTATGGATAGTCAAATTACTCACTTCCCCTTGAACCCTAACTTGCAAAAAAGTCGCTTCTAAAAGGGCTTTGATTTGCACATTGATTTCACTCACGCTCAATACATGCACCAACTCCCCCTTTTATAGCAAACGAGTAATATCATTGAAAAGCCCTAAAAACATGACAAAAACCAAAAACCCCACCCCCGCTAGCCACAACGCATTTTGTATGATCACAGGCAAAGTGATCTTGAAAATGTTTTTAAAAACGACCCCTAGCATTTGCGCCCCATCTAAGGCGGGGATGGGTAGTAAGTTTAAAATCCCTAAATTGATAGACAAAAACGCCCCAAACAACAAAAGCATGCTCACGCTATTGGCATGGCTTAACGCTCCCACAATGCCTATTACCCCACTCAATTCCTTAACTGAAGCGCTCCCCATAATCAAACGCCTTAAAGAATCCACGATCAAAACAACGCCATCTTTAAACCGACTCAAGGCCTGCTTGAACGCCTGAATTAAGGAATAAGAGACAACGCCCATTTTTTGCATGTCCGGTTTAATGCCTATCACTTTGTATTGGATGATTTCATTAGGATCATTAGATTCGCTTATTACCGCCACGATTTTAGGGGTCAGTCGTTTTTCTAAAACCTGATGGTTTCGCTCTATTTCTAAAACCAACTCGCCTCTAGCATGCACCACTACGCTTCTAATCTCTCTAAAACTCGCTATTTTTTGATGGTTGATAGAAAGGATTTTATCCCCCTTTAATAGCCCGGCTTCTAGCGCGTTACTCTCTAAATCGCCAATGATTGGCAGTAAGACTTTTTCCCCGCTCAATGCCAGAAAAAAATACACTAAAATCGCAAAAAGAAAATTAAAAAACGCCCCCCCAAATAGTATCCATAGCTTTTGAAAAGGGCTTTTTTGCGCGTAGCTATCATTCGCTTGATGAGTTTCATTTTCTTCATTTTCTTCTTTATCCATGCCCTTTAATTTCACATAGCCCCCAAGCGGGATCAAAGACAAAGCGAATTGCGTGCCAAAAAGCTTAAAAAAACAGAGTTTTTTACCAAAACCAATGCTAAACACTTCCACTTTCACCCCACAAATCCTAGCGATAATGAAATGCCCTAATTCATGGACAAAGATTAAAAACGCCAGCATCAAAACCGCTGCAATGAACATCATACCCCTGCAGGCTCTTTGGTGTTAGGATCTTTTATCATCGGCTCTTTAGGAGGCGTGGGTGGTGTGGGGGGCGTGGGATCTGTGGTTTTTTGGCTTTCTTTATTTTCTTTATTTTCTTTATTTTCTTTATTTTCTTTATTTTCTTTATTTTCTTTATTTTCTTTATTTTCTTTTGGGGGTTTTTGCCACAACTCTGTCAAAGCCGCCGCTTTTTTAGGATCCATTTTGGCTAAAATTTTACCGAGTTCTTGGGGTTTTAGCACCATTAAAATTTCTAAGGCGTTTTGAGTGGGTAAATTCTCTAAAATCAGAGCCGATTTAGAATCTTTCATTTTAGAATAAGTCTCGCCAATCTTGCTATCTTTAGCCTGCTTGATTTCTCTTAAAATGCCTTCGTTTTCTTCTATCAAATTTTTAAGGCGTTTTTTTCTTCCGTTTGTAAGGTTTTAAAGGCTTCTTCTTTAGCCGCTAAATTTTTCAGTTTTTCTTCCACTTCTTTTTCTTTTTGGTTTAACAGATCGTTTTTTTCATCTAAAAGGCGGGCGTTTTCGGTTTGCAAGATCCTTAAAGACTGCTCTTTTTCGCTCAATCGGCGCAAATCGTCTTTCAATTCGGCTTTTTTAGATTCAAAAATCGCAGAGCATTGCAACAATTCTTGTGCGGCTTCTTCGCTAAAGAGCGCTTGTAAAATCAAGCCCATTAACAAGATTTTACGCATGCAAGCCCTCTTTTTGCCAATGTAAAATCATGGCGTTTTCGTCCAAAAGAGCCTGCTCTTTTTTTCCAGAATTTCCTTTTCTTTTTGCTTTTCATTTTCTAAAATGATTTTAGCTTTTTCTAATTCCTGGTTGGCCAAAAGATAATCTTTTTCTAAAACTTTTAAATCCTTAGTTAAATTCTTGCCCTCTTGTTGGCAATATTCTATCTCCATTCTTAGAGCGCTTTTTAATTGCTGGATTTGTAAAAAAAGGCTCATTCCCCCCAATTCAGGGTTTTTAAACGCGCTCAATTGGGCTTGTTTGTCCAAAACTTCTCGCTCATTTTGTTGCAATTCTAAACGCTTGCTTTCAAGTTTTTGCTCTATTTTTTCTAACGCAAGGGTTTTTAATTGCACCAACACAGAAGCGAATTTTTTCATAGAAAAATCGTGTCTTCTCTTTCAGGGCTTGTAGAAATAAGGCCAATTTTCACCCCCACTTCTTTTTCAATAAAACGGATATACTCTCTAGCGTTTGGCTCTAAATCGTCTAATTTTCTCACGCCCACGCTTTTTTCCCAGCCTTTAAAAGTTTGATAAATCGGCACGCAACCTTTCAAATCGCTAGGGAAAGCCTCTAATTTTTCGCCCTTTCTTTCATAAGCCACGCACACCTTAATCGCATCAATCCCGTCCAAAACATCTAATTTCATTAAGGCTAATTGCGTGCAACCATTCAAAGCGCAAGCGTATTTTAAAGCCACCAAATCCAGCCACCCGCAACGCCTTGGGCGCTTGGTTGTCGTGCCAAACTCCGCGCCCTTAGTCCTTAAATGATCGCCCATGAGTGTAGTGTCTTCGCTAGGGAAAGGCCCGTTACCCACACGAGTAGAATAGGCTTTTGTGATGCCTATGACTTCATTGATCGCTTTAGGGTTTAAGCCGGTGCTAACGCATGCACTAGCGCTCGTGGTGTTAGAGCTTGTTACAAAAGGGTAAGTCCCTAAATCAATGTCTAAAAGCGTGCCTTGCGCCCCTTCTAGTAGGATTTTTTCACCCTTTTGGTTCGCTTCTATCAGCATGCTTGTGGTGTCTTTGATAAAGGGGCAAATTTTTGGAGCGTAAGTTTTAAAATACTCCCTCAAATCTTTTTCGTAATCTTTCGCCCAAATCATACGCTTCTTTAAAAGGCTCAATGGCTTTGAAATGCGCTTTTAGTTTCTCTTCTAATATGGTATCGTCTAATAAATCCCCCATTCTTATCCCGCTCCTCGCCATTTTATCCTCATAGCAAGGGCCTATACCTTTTTTAGTCGTGCCGATATTTTGAGATTTTTCTTTAAAAGCGTCTTTTTTGGCATGATAAGGCAAGATCACATGGGCTCTGTCGCTGATAAACAAACGATTTTCTAAATCCTCAAACAGCGCTGATTTCTTCGCACAAATCCTTAATACTCACGACCACCGCGCTAGAAATGATGTTCTTGCATTTGGGGTATAGCACTCCTGAAGGCATTAAATGCAAAGAATGCTTAACCCCCTTATGCACAATGGTATGCCCCGCATTATGCCCGCCTTGATAGCGCACCACAAAGTCATAATCTTTAGCGATCCTATCAACAATCTTTCCTTTCCCCTCATCTCCCCACTGAATCCCCACAACGACATCTGCCATAAAATATTATCCTTAAAACAAAGTAGATTGGATTGTTTAAAAGCTTGTTAGAATACCAAAAAAAAGTAAAAAGCCCCTTTAAGCTCTAATAAAAAAGAGCTTAAAACCCTATCGTGTAATTGATATAGAACGCATACAAACGCCTGTAATCCACATCAGCCCCATTGGCCCTCAAATACCTTTGATTGATAGCTGGGATTTTCACGCCAAATTCCATACCATGCTGAATGCTTTGAGACAGCGCTCAAAAACCGGCGGTGCATGGTGCTGGCAAAATGAGCCCTTAAGCCCAAATTAAACAAAAATTGGAAATTCGTGGGAGTGGGGTATTCTTTAAACGAGTTTTCAATTTGACCTCTTAAAGAGCTATCCCAAGTGTTACCCGCTATTTGAATGCCCCCAAACACCCCCACATTCAAGGACTGATCGCTAAAAACCGCTTCTAAAGATATTCCATAAAAAGTCCGTGCCAGCACCATAAGTAAAGATATTCGCTTTAACAGCGCTATTAAGACTGCCCAATTGCGTAAAGCCATAATCAAAGAAAGCGTAGTATCGTAAGCCTATATTCTTCTTGCTCCCAAAAAATTGCTTGTAGCCCACTTGAATGCCAAAGCCATTAATAACCCCATGCTGAGAGCTTGTGCCTGGCCCAAATTGGGGTAGGTATGGCTCATCGTAATTCTTTAGCATTCCTCCTAGCTGTTTTAAATTCTCTTGGTAAGTAGCGATTCGATCCGAGATGGTTTTCACATCCTTTTGGAGCATTGATCCTGCACCACTGTTCTTCAAGTTTTCTGCGATCTGGCCTAGCTTTGCTGAAGAAGTGTCATTAAAAAGCTGCATTTGGGCTAAAAGCCCTTTTAAAAACACCGAATTACTATCTAAATTCACTCTTGTGAGCGCGTTTAAAAGCGCCACGCTTTCCGTGGCTAAGAGACTGAATTCATTTTGAGAACCATAGAGAACTTTTATAATTCCTACGTATTCAGGAACGACTCCATTATTGCTGCCATTATTACTATTATTAACCAAGTTATACAGCACATTACTCAAATACACTTGCAAGGCTTGAACGCTATAAGCGTTTTTATTCGTTTCAAAGCGTTGCTCAATTTGGGGGAGTATTTTTTTAAACTGGGTTAATTCTGCGTTATTGTTGCCAACTAGTTGTATTAGTATTGATAATTTGATTGCCTATCCCTAAAAGAGCGTCCATGGTCGTGTTTGTCGCTAAAGCTAAAAGCCCATTACCCCCTGCCATACCCACGCCCACTTGGCGGAAATCATCAATGACATTATTCCTTAGAGTGCTGCCTTTATTATTGATGTTTTGTTGTGCGCCACCGATTTGATAGCCCACTCCCATATAAAAGCCATCGTCTTCAGCTAACGCCATGCTTAAAGGAAGGCTAAAAAGCAGAGCGGTTTTTAAAAGCCCTTTTTTGAGCGCGTGGTATTGACTATAACCTTTTTCCATTCTTGTATTCTTTATCTCTTTTGTATTGGTATTTTTCATCAAGAGCCTTCCTTAAAAACCGACTGAATAGCCCACATAGAAGCTAAAATTCCTCATATAGCTCGCACTTGAGCCTTGGGTTGCAAAATATTTATGAGCGATAACAGGGATTTTCACCCCAAATTCTATCCCTTGGTCTAATCTGTGCTTATTGAAATTGGTTTTTGCAAAGTTGGTGCGCACACCCAAATCAAACAAGAATTGGAACGAGCTAGACTTGACATCAGGCCTTTGCCCGCTCAACAAGTTCGTTACATTCGTGCTCCAAGTTTGCCCTGCAATTTGAGCGCCAAAAAAAAGACCGATTGTAGTCCTTTCTCTCCTTCTAGAGCGTTCATACACGTTGTATAAAAAATCCGTCCCTACCCCATAAGTAACAAGATTCGCTCCCACTTTTAAATTCGTATCGCCAAAGTTCGCATAGCCATAATCCAAAAACCCGTAATACCTTAAGCCAATATTCTTCTTATGGGTGAAAAATTGTTTATAGCCCATCTTAGCCCCAAAGCCGTTCATGCTCGCTGACTGGTAATCTTTGAGCGAAAAGAGATTAGGGATATAAGAAATCTTATAAAGAGAACTAGCCGAAGATTCAAACTGACCCAAACTCGCGTTAATAATGTTTATGACTCTATCTAGCCCTTTCTTATAGATAAGCTGATTCCCACTAAAACAAGACGATACACTGCTACAAATATTTTTTTCAATAAAACTCCCTAACCTCAAAGTCTCACGATCCAAAGAAATCCCGCTCTTAATCAAAGCGTTGATCTCGCTAACCGTAGAATTAGCCCCTACCAAGCCCGTTTGCGAAGAAAAATTTTGCATGCCTGTGGCAATATCGCCCACGCTCACGCCGTTATACGATCCATTAGTCCCGCCTGCGCCTAAAAGCATGACTTTCATGATGTTTTGGTATAGTTGCTCGTTATTGTTTTGTTGGATTTTACTCAAATCCACTTGCCCTAAAGCTAAAACAATATTTTGAGCCACCAAGAGCATGCTATCAGTGATACCGATTTGTTCTTTCCCTACATCCACCACCAAAGGCTTAATGACACCCTGATTGGCGTATTGCTGGGATAGATCCAATAGCTTTCCTAAAATCCCTAGAGATTGCTCTAAATTGACTAAGGCTTGGTTTGATGGTCCGTTTTGTGGTTGCGCGTTTGGCTGTGATGGTTGCACATTGTTTTTCAGGCTTTCACGCAAAAGAGCTGCTGTTTTATTCCCTAAAATATCCAAGTAGTAGGATAAAGGAATGGCAGAAGTTTGCAACCTCACAGCCCCATCTCTGATTAGCTGCTTTAATTCTTGCGCTTGGGTAAAGCCTGGATTTTTCAATTCCTGTCTGGCCAAACTCGTTTGATAATCTATGACAAAAAACGCCCCATCTTCTTCAGCGTTACACAAAGACATGCCCGCTAGCAAGGAAAGAGCGATCGTTTTTTTAAAGGAGTGGTTTTTCAAAAATATCCTTTTTGCTTTGATAAGTGATTTTACTTAATCCATAAAAGAAACTTTCTAATTTTAAGATAATCATTCTTAATTTGCTATTAAGTGTTTCAAAAAAGCATCAAATTGACATCTTTTAAGCAAAATGTTATAATGCTCGCTTAATTTTATTTGGGGTGTTAGCTCAGTTGGGAGAGTGCAACGCTGGCAGCGTTGAGGTCAGGGGTTCGAACCCCCTACACTCCACCATTATTACGCTTATTCTCTTTCTTTAATTGATCAAACCCATTTTTTTGCTAGCATTACCCATAATTAGTTATAATCTTAGGAATTGTTTTTCATCAAGGAAGTTTGAGCGTGAGCAGTTTGTTTAAAATGCGTATTCTTAGTTTTAAAAAGAATAAGCGGGCGGTGTTTTCACTCTATCTTTTTATCGCTTTATTAGCGCTTTCTCTTTTAGCCCCCTTGTGGGTCAATGATCGCCCTTTATTCATCTATAAAGACAATAAAGCGTATTTCCCTATGTTTAAAAACTATGCAGAAGTGGAGTTTGGAGGCGATTTTTTCACCCCTACGGACTATAACGATCCTTATGTGAAAAACACGCTTTTAAAAGACGCTTTCATCATCCATGCGCTTATCCCTTATAGCTATGATACGATCATTATGGATTTAGACTCGCCTGCCCCCACCCCCCAAGCTTCAAACACCTTTTAGGCACAGACGATCAAGCCAGAGATGTGCTAGCCAGGTTGGTTTATGGCTATCGGGTTTCGTTAGTGTTTGGGATTTTACTCACCCTTTTTAGCGTTCTTATTGGCGTGAGTTTGGGAGCGTTTCAGGGGTATTATGGAGGGTTAATAGATTTAGTGGGGCAAAGGTTGAGCGAAATTTGGAGCGCGATCCCCATGCTTTTTTTACTCATTGTGATTTCTAGCGCGTTCAATTCTAATTTTTGGATCATTTTATTTTTAGTCTTGCTCTTTAGCTGGATGGGGCTTTCTCAAGTCGTGCGCACGGAGTTTTTAAAAGCAAGGAATATGGACTACACCAAAGCCGCTAGAGCGCTTGGGGTGAATGATTTAAAAATCATTTTCTACCATGTTTTACCCAACGCTTTAGTGGCGACGATCACTTATGTGCCGTTTTTAATGGCGGCCAGTATTTCTACTTTAGTGTCTTTGGATTTCTTAGGTTTTGGCATGCCTATAGGGAGTGCGAGTTTGGGCGAATTAGTCAATCAAGGCAAGGATAATCTCACCACGCCCCATTTAGCCATCGTTGCGTTTGTAGCCATTAGCTTGCTGCTTTCTGTTTTGGTGTTCATTGGCGAAGGGGTGCGCGATGCTTTCAACGCTAACATGCTCAAATAAGGGGGTTACATGCTAGAAATCAAAAACTTGAACTGCGTTTTAAACGCGCATTTTTCGCTCCAAAACATCAATATTTCGTTAAATCCTAGCGAAAGGGTGGCGATCGTGGGCGAGAGCGGGAGCGGGAAAAGCTCTATCGCTAATCTCATCATGCGTTTAAACCCCAGATTCAAGCCTCATAATGGCGAAGTGCTGTTTGAAACAACCAACCTTTTAAAAGAAAGCGAAGAATTTATGCAAAATTTAAGGGGAAATATTATCGCTTACATCGCTCAAGACCCCCTATCCAGCCTAAACCCCTTGCATAAAATCGGCAAGCAAATGAGTGAAGCCTATTTTTTACACCATAAAAACGCTTCTAAAACTCTCCTTAAAGAACAAGTTTTAAACGCCATGAAACAAGTCCAATTAGATGAAAAATTTTTGGATCGTTACCCTTATGAGTTGAGCGGAGGGCAGCGCCAAAGGGTGTGTATCGCTATGGGCATTATTAATGCACCCAAACTGCTTATTTGCGATGAGCCTACCACCGCGCTAGATGCGCAAATCCAAAACCAGATTTTAGACTTACTCAAGCAATTGAGCGCGGAAAAAAACATCGCCCTTTTGTTCATTAGCCATGATTTAAAAGCGGTCAAACGCTTGGCTGATAGGGTTTATGTGCTAAAAAAAGGCGAAATAGTAGAAACCAATTCCACTAAAGATCTTTTTAATGACCCCAAGCACGAATATTCAAAACTCTTGATTCAAGCTTCAAACTTGCCCGCTAAAAATTTAAAAGCGCTAGATGAGACGCTTTTAGAAGTGAAGGATTTTAGCGTTTATTACTTGCAAAAACGCTTTTTTAGGCGCTTCTTTAAAAAAGCCCCTTATCGCATCAGTGGATTTTTCCCTCAAAGCCAAAGAAAACATCGGCATCATTGGCGAAAGCGGGAGCGGGAAAAGCTCTTTAGCGTTAGGGCTTTTAAAACTCGCTTTAAATAGCGGAGAAGAAAAGATTTTAGGCCAAAGCATGGGGCCTTTAAATTCTAAGGCGTTCAAACCCTACCGCAAGATCTTGCAAATGGTGTTTCAAGACCCTTACGCTTCATTAAACCCTCGCTTAAGCATTCAAAGCATTTTAACAGAAGCTTTGCGCTTTGCTTACCCTAAAGCTTCCAAAGAAGAATGGCACCATTTAGCTGAACTTTGTTTAGAAGAAGTGTGTTTAAACCCTGAATTGCTTAACTTTTACGCTTATGAACTCAGTGGAGGGGAACGCCAAAGAGTGGCGATCGCTAGAGCGATTGCCTTAAAACCTAAAATCATTCTTTTAGATGAGCCTACCTCTGCTTTAGACAAAAGCATTCAAAAAAGCGTGTTGGAATTATTGTTGGATTTACAAGAAAAGCAGGATTTGAGCTATTTGTTTATCAGCCATGATTTAGATGTGATCAAAGCTTTTTGCGATAAGGTGTTAGTGGTGAGTGAGGGGAAAGTCGTAGAAACAGGCGCTATTGAAGAGGTGTTTGACAACCCTAAACACGCTTATACGAAGCGTTTGTTAGAATCTAGGCTTTAAAGCTTTATTTTAAAATTTATGCCTTTAATATTTTTAATCGCTTTTTTCTACAAACAAAACAAAGAAACTTGATAAGGGGCTGTTTTTGAATAAGGGTAGTCGTCAATAAAGAATGAAAAGACTTTGGATTCTTCAGGCAAAATCTTTTCTTTAAAGGTTTTTTCATAGCTTTTTTTGACAAACCATTTAAAAGCTCGCTCTTCCACAAAATTGTGAGGGTTTTTAAGGACTTCTAGGCGTAAAACGCATTTGTTTAGACTGAATTTGGAAATGTTTTTGACTCCCACTTGCAAAGAAAAGGCGTTGCTATAACTTAAGGGGTTAGCGTGCAAGATGCGCGTTTCTATGGGGTAAATCGCTTGAGTGAGTAAGACATTCAAAACAAAAGGCATGCTTAAAAACGCGCCCAAAAAAGCTGCTGTTGCTATATAACTAGCCCAACGGTTTCTCAAAAGCAGAGCCAAAAGGAGCAAAATCGCGCAAAAAAGGATTAAAACGCTCGCTATTAAAACGCTGATTAAAGTCGCTTGGTTTAAAAATCCCTTAAAAGACTCCAAAAAAGCTTGGATAAAGGCAAGAGACGCCATGCGTTTTTAAGGCTCTTTACTCTCGGCAATGCTAGATTTAACCTTACTTTTAGTGTCAATCCAAATATTAGGCACAGCCCCGCCTGGAGTGAGCATGATTTGAGCGTTATTATTCGTTTTTAACGCTTCATTAAACTGGCCTTGAACTTCAATTTGGCGCAGCCTTAAAAGCTTGTCGCTCAAGCTTTGCGAAATGCTTAAATTGGCTTGAGATTTTGCCTTAGCTTCAATCACGATCGCATCCGCCACGCCCTGAGCCTTAATCCTGTTAGCGTCCGCTTCCCCTTTAGCCAGAGCGGCTTGCTTTTGAGCTTCTTGTTTGGAGCGCTCCACCTCGTATTTCACCCTTTCTGATTCTTGGCGCGCGATTTGGACTTTTTCAATTTGCTCTTTAATCTTAGCGGGTAAGACGATTTCTCTCAATTGGATAGAGCTTAATTCCACAGGGGTGTTGGGGAGCTTAGAAACTTCTTTATTGATACCGCTATTGATAAGAGCGGCGATTTCATTGCGCTTAATGGGTAAATCTTCAGCCGGATAGCGCCCCACCACAGAGCGCACCACATCGCGCACCACAGGGTTGATGATTTTTTGCTCCCAAGACAAGCCATAAGTGGCGATCGTTTGGGGGGTGGTTTGGGGGTTTAGGCGGTATTGCACGGTGAGCTCAATAGAAACGGTCAAACCCCTGCTATCCATCACGTTAATGGCGTCGTTTCTAAAAATCCCTTGGTTTTTACCCGCCACGCCCATGATCTTCGATACGTGAAAAATTGATATTTCTGATCCTTGTATCTACAATGAGAATGTCTTGAATGATAGGCACAAAAAAGTGGATTCCCGGCTGTAAGGGGGTGGGTTCGTATTTCCCGGCGGTGATTTTAATGCCAATTTCTCCTGAGCTAATCACTTCAAAAGGCTTGGCTAAAAAAGCGATAACGCCTAAAAGGACAATGACGATTAAAACCGATAGTTTTTTGGAATTAAAAGAGTTAGACGGCGGAATGAAACGCCCTCCATTATTAGGCGTATTAGGCGTGGGGTTTTCTCTTTGAGAATTTTTCTTTTTTAAATGTTCGTTCAAATCAATGGGCATGAGTTTCCTTTTTAAATATTTTAACGGCGTTTGGGTTTTTTAGAATGGTGGTTCGTTTTAGAGCCTTTTTCTCTGTAATGGCCCTTTTTGAAAGAACGCGCTTGATCATGTTGGTGCGTTTTTTTGTTAGAGGGTTTTGGCGTTTTTTCTTTAGGGTTTTGAATCGCATCAATCTCTTGCTGGTTCAAGCCAATTTTACTGGTTTCAAACTGCAAACTCAAAAGTTTTAAAACCAATTGAGACGGCTCAAAAATTTCAGTAAGCTGTTCATAAAGACTGATAATCCCTTCAGACACTTTAACATCATGCAAGGTTTTGATGATCTGATTTTCGTTAATGGTGGGGATTTCAAAAAGTTCAATCTCTGAATCAATTTCTTTTTGCATGCGTAAAAGCTCTTTGTATTCTAAAGGGGTTACTAAAGTGATCGCCATGCCTTTTTTGCCCGCTCGCCCGGTTCTTCCAATGCGATGGATATAGCTCTCAGTGTTTAGGGGCAAGTGGTAATTAAACACATGGCTTACACCGCTAATATCTAGCCCACGGCTCGCCACATCCGTAGCCACCAACACATCAGCGTCATTTTTTTTAAACGCCATGATAGAAGAGCGGCGATCCCTTTGATCCATATCCCCATGCAAGGCGGTGCTTTTGTAATTTTTAGAAGCAAGGAATTGGTGCAATTCATCGGCCTCTTTTTTGGTGCGCGTGAAAACAATGCTCTTTTTGGGCGCTTGGGTGTCTAAAAGGCGCATGATCGCTTCAGATCTTTCATGTTCGTTGATCACATAAAAGCGTTGGGTGATGTCAGTGTTAGTGATATTAGAAGGAGCGATATGGATTTTAATAGGGTTTTCTAAAATCTTATCCGCTAGTCTTTTAATCGGCTCTGGCATCGTGGCTGAAAAAAGCAAGATCTGTGCTTCGCTAGGGAGGTAGTCAAAAATCTCTTCAATATCGTCTAAAAACCCCATATCCAGCATTTCATCGCTTTCATCTAACACGACCACTTTAGGCACAAATTTATGGATGCGTTCGTTTTTTAAATGATCCAATAGCGCTTCCTGGCGTGGCGATCATCACTTGGGGGTTTTTCTTAATGAATTCGCATTGTTTTTTAACGCTCTGGCCTCCATACACGCACACGGTTTTAGTCCTGGTGTGTTTGCCCAATTTAAAAATCTCATCGCTAATTTGCATGGCTAATTCTCTAGTGGGCGTGATCACTAAGGCCTCTATGGTGTGGTTGTTTTTAAGGTTATTGATAATGGGCAGAGCGAAAGCGGCGGTTTTTCCTGTGCCTGTTTGGGCTTGCGCGATGACGTCTCGGCCTTGCAAAAACAGCCGGAATGGCCTTTTCTTGAATGGGGCTTGGGGAAGTGAAACCGGCTTCATAGACGGATTTTAAAACCGATTCTTTTAAACCCAAGTCATTAAAACTCGGCTTATGATAAGCGTCATCATCAATTTCTGTAGGGAGTGGTGGTTGATTCAATTCCATGGGAGATTCATACCTCAATTTAATTTGAAACTTTAAGCTGATAAAAGGCTAAAATTAAAATCTTTGATTTAAAGTTTATAAGATTTTTGAGTATAGCATAAAAATGCGCTCAATTAAGTTTAAAGTTTTTTATAAAAGGCTTATGCTAAAATGATGGGGTAAATAAATGAAAGGGTTTGATTGAAACAGGTGTTTTTGTGTCTTATTTTTGTAT
>JBLDXK010000017.1:0-55169 GCA_047430845.1 Helicobacter pylori
AGATAAAAATAAAGATAATGGCAAAGATAAAGAAAATAAGGTTTTTTGCATGGGTTGATCCTAATCAAAAATAATCTCAATCATACACTAATTTTAATAGAAAAAAGTGAAACCATTTTTAAGCCATTTTTGAATACAATAAGAGTATTTTATTTTTAAGGTTAGAATAATGAGTTTGATCGTTACGCGCTTCGCTCCATCGCCCACTGGCTATCTCCACATAGGAGGCTTAAGAACAGCCATTTTCAATTATCTTTTTGCACGAGCCAATCAAGGAAAATTTTTTTACGCATTGAAGACACGGATTTGAGCCGTAACTCTATAGAAGCGGCTAACACCATTATAGAGGCTTTCAAATGGGTAGGGCTAGAATACGACGGAGAAATCCTCTACCAATCCAAACGCTTTGAAATTTATAAAGAATACATCCAAAAACTCTTAGATGAAGGCAAAGCCTATTATTGCTACATGAGCAAAGAAGAGTTGGACGCTTTGAGAGAAGAACAAAAAGCTAGGAAAGAAACCCCACGCTATGACAATCGTTATCGTGATTTTAAAGGCACGCCTCCTAAAGGCATAGAGCCTGTGGTAAGGATTAAAGTCCCACAAAATGAAATCATTAGTTTTAATGACGGGGTTAAAGGCGAAGTGAGAGTGAACACTCACGAAATAGACGATTTTATTATCGCACGAAGTGATGGGACGCCCACTTATAACTTTGTGGTTACTATTGATGACGCTTTAATGGGGATTACTGATGTGATTAGAGGCGATGATCACCTTTCTAACACCCCTAAACAAATCGTTCTCTATAAGGCTTTGAATTTTAAAATCCCTAATTTTTTCCATGTGCCGATGATTTTGAACGAAGAAGGACAAAAATTAAGCAAACGCCATGGGGCCACTAATGTGATGGACTATCAAGAAAGGGGTTATCTTAAGGAAGCTTTAGTGAATTTTTTAGCGCGTTTGGGGTGGAGCTATCAAGATAAAGAAATTTTTAGCATGCAAGAATTGTTGGAATGTTTTGATCCTAAAGATTTGAATTCTTCGCCCAGTTGCTTCAGTTGGCACAAACTTAATTGGCTCAACGCTCATTATTTAAAAAACCAAAGCGCACAAGAATTATTAAAACTTTTAAAACCTTTTAGTTTTAGCGATCTTTCTCATTTAAACCCCACTCAATTGGATCGCTTGTTGGACGCTCTCAAAGAAAGATCTCAAACTTTAAAAGAATTAGCCCTTAAAATAGATGAGGTTTTAACCGCTCCTATAGAGTATGAAGAAAAGGTTTTTAAAAAGCTCAATCAAGTGCTCGTCATGCCCTTGTTAGAAAAGTTTAAGCTGGAATTAAATAAGGTCAATTTCAACGATGAAAGCGCGCTAGAAAACGCCATGCACCAAATCATTGAAGAAGAAAAGATTAAAGCGGGTAGTTTCATGCAGCCTTTAAGATTAGCCCTTTTGGGCAAGGGGGGCGGGATAGGCCTTAAAGAAGCGCTTTTTATTTTAGGCAAAACAGAGAGCGTCAAAAGAATAGAGAATTTTTTGAAGAGCTAAAAAATTGGCTCTGTTTTCATTGAATGCTAATCATAAAAGAGCTTGATTTTAGCAGTTGTTATGAGAGCGACTCCCTAAAACTTTAGCGTTGTTTCTAACACTAAAACGGGTGCATAAAGTTTTAAAATAAGAGGGTTTTAAGAGAAAAATGAAAAAATATTTCTAAAATGTTTTGCTTTGATTGAAATCAAGCTTAAAAGTTGGGTTCAGACAATCTTTGGGCAAACTGATCGTTTGAGGAATGATCTCATAATGGCAATAATTTTCATCTTCAAAGAGAGGTTTTACCAATAAGCGGTTTGAAAAAAGCCGATTTTCTTGATTAGGATCAATAACGCCATTGTTTAAAAAGAGGAAAGTTCGCGCGAGTTTGGTTATTTCGTTTGGATCATGACTTACCAATAACACGCTTAAATTTTCACGCTTGATAAAATCAAGCAAACCTTGTTGCACTTCGTTTTTTAAGGCGTTATCTAGGGCGTTTAAAGGCTCATCTAAAAGCAATAAATTCTTGGCTGCGATTAAAGCTCTTGCTAAAGCGACTCGTTGGGCTTGCCCGCCAGAGAGTTGGGGGATTTTTTGCTGGCTTAGATTTTCTAAACGCATTAAGCGTAACACTTCGTGGATTTTATTTTTATCTTTAGGGTGAGCAAAGGCGATGTTTTGATATACGTTTAAATGAGGGAATAGAGCGTAATCTTGAAACACAAAGCCGATTTTTCGTTGTTGTGGTTTTAAAAAAATCTTTTTTTGAGTGTCTAGCCATACTGAACGATTGACTTCAATATAGCCGCTATTCACCGCTTCAAGCCCTGCTAAAATGCGTAAAATCGTGCTTTTACCCGCTCCCGATTCTCCTAATAAAGCCACAACTTCTGCTTCTTTAATTTCTAAGTCTATATTCAAATCAAACGCACCCCTAGATCCTAAAAGGCGTTTTTTAAACCGCGCTTTTATCATAAAAACGAGCTTTGTTTTTTATTCAAAAAAAGGGTAACAAATAAGAGGCTGAAACTGATAAGCGTGAGCGTTAAGGCGTATTGGTGGGCTTTAGGGTAATTGAGCGCTTCAGTTTCGTTAAAAATCGCAATGCTGGCCACTCTTGTTTCCCCTAATATATCACCCCCAAGCATCATCACCACGCCAAATTCACCTATAGTGTGCGTAAAAGTTGTGATGATAGCCATCAATAAACTGGGTTTGATGTTAGGGAGCATGACAAAAAAAAGGGTGTAATATTCCCCTTTACCCAAGCTATAACTGGCTTCTTTTAAAGAAGTGGGCAAGGAAATTAATGCGCTTTTAATGGGGCTTACCATAAAGGGTAAGGAAAAAATCACGCTCCCTAAAATAAGCCCTTGGAAACTAAAAACAAGTTTCACATTGAATACATCTTGTAAAAACGCTCCCAAAAAAGAAGAAGGCGAAAAGATTAAAAGGAGATAAAACCCTAGCACGCTTGGGGGTAAAACTAAAGGCATATACACAAGCGTTTCTGTTAAGCTCGTTAAAAGATTGCGTTTAAGGCTTAAAAAATAGCCTAAAAAAATCCCTATAGGGAGTAAAATAAGGGTGGTAATCAAAGCTAAAGAAAAGCTCAAACGCATGGTAATCAAAAACTCATGATCCATTGCTCGCCTTTTTTATGCGTTTCAATCCACAATATAGCCGTATTCTTTAAAGACAGCTCTAGCTTTAGGGCTGAATAAAAAATCTTTAAAAACTTTGGCTAAAGGGTTATTAGCCCCATTTTTAGTGATGATCAAAGCTTGTTCAATAGGGTTATAAAGGGCTTTATCAATGATGAAATAAGAGAGGTTTTTATCTTTTTTATCAATCAAGGATAACGCTCCAAAGCCTATTTGAGCGTTTTTAGTAGCGACAAATTGATGGGCTTGAGAAATAGAAGCGCCATAAATGATTTTAGATTTAAGACTAGAAGTGAGTTTTAAATTCTCTAAGACTTCCATACTGGCTTTTCCATAGGGGGCTAGTTTAGGATTAGCCATAGCGATACATTTAATTTTAGGGTCTTTAAGAATTTCTAAAGAATCCATTTTTAGATTTTCACTCCATAAAACCAACACGCCTTTAGCATAGACTTCTTCTTTAAAAGGGGTTATTTTTTCATCATAAAGCTTTTTAGGTCTAGCAACATCCGCTGAAATGAATAGATCAAAAGGGGCGTTTTGAGCGATTTGAGTGTAGAGTTTGCCTGAAGAATTAAAGCTAATATTAATAGCGTCTTTGGGGTGTTCTTTTTGAAATTCTTTAATAAGGGCTTTTAAAGCGCGCGTAAGATTAGCAGCAGCAGCGATTTTTAAATCCTGCGCTAATAGAGCGTTTGAGAAAAATACGATTAACAAGGCAAACGCTTTGAAAGCATTTTTCATAGAACTCCCTTTGATTAAATGATTGAAGTTATTGATTATACCTATTTGTATCTTAAAAATTTGTATTTTAAAAGTTTGAGGTGGTTTGTCGGTGTATCCCACTTATCCATGATTTAATCAATATTTTCACTCTAAAACCCTCATCTTTGATAAAAAATTAAATCTTTTAGAAAAATAACCGATTTTAGGGTGTAACTTTAATTCAACAAGAAGGATTTATTATGATTAAAAGAATTGCTTGTATTTTAAGCTTGAGCGCGAGTTTAGCGCTAGCTGGCGAAGTGAATGGGTTTTTCATGGGTGCGGGTTATCAGCAAGGTCGTTATGGCCCTTATAACAGCAATTACTCTGATTGGCGCCATGGCAATGATCTTTATGGTTTGAATTTCAAATTGGGTTTTGTAGGCTTTGCCAATAAATGGTTTGGGGCTAGGGTGTATGGCTTTTTAGATTGGTTTAACACTTCAGGGACTGAACACACCAAAACCAATTTGCTCACCTATGGTGGCGGTGGCGATTTGATTGTCAATCTCATTCCTTTGGATAAATTCGCTCTAGGTCTCATCGGTGGCGTTCAATTAGCCGGAAACACTTGGATGTTCCCTTATGATGTCAATCAAACCAGATTCCAGTTCTTATGGAATTTAGGCGGAAGAATGCGTATTGGGGATCGCAGCGCGTTTGAAGCAGGCGTGAAATTCCCTATGGTTAATCAAGGCAGCAAAGATGTAGGGCTTATCCGCTACTATTCTTGGTATGTGGATTATGTCTTCACTTTCTAGTTTATTCTTTCATTCGCTCTTCTCCATCAAATCAAACCCTAGCCAACTCTTAAAAGGTTGGGGTTCAAAAATCTTTTTCATAAATAGAAAGTTTGCCTTAACGCAGTATAATCCTAGCGTTTTAATTTTTATTTTACTAAACAGAGTGTTTGGTGTTGGCGTTTGAAAGCGGGTTTAGTAAGATCTAAATAATAAATTACTTATATATATTTGATAGATATTATTTTATTTAATAGTGTTATTTAATGGCTCAATTTAATAGGATAGTTTCGCTTTTATTTCTTTAAAACAAATCGATTCTACTGGGGAAAGGTTTTTATGGAAAACAGCACACTTTATATTGTTATTGCTGGCTTATGGCTTGCTGTAGGCTTTGGAATCTTTTTAAAGAAATTAGACATGCCGGTTATCATTGGCTACATTTGCACAGGAACGGTCTTAGCGGCTTTTTTTAAAATTAATGATTTTAATTTGTTGTCTGATATTGGCGAATTTGGTATCGTCTTTTTAATGTTTATGATAGGCATTGAGTTTAATTTTGACAAACTCAAATCCATCAAACAAGAAGTGCTGGTTTTTGGGCTTTTACAAGTCATTTTGTGCGCTTTAATCGCTTTTTTAGTGGGGTATTTTATTTTGGGTCTTTCACCCATTTTTTCCCTTGTTTTAGGCATGGGGCTTTCGCTCTCTTCAACCGCTATTGTGCTGAAATTCTTTGAAGATTCCAAACAGCTTAGCACGCCCATGGGAAAGAGCGCGGTGGGGATTTTGATTTTCCAAGATATTGCCGCCATTCCCATGCTTTTAATTCTCACTATTCTAGGCAGCAAAGATTCTAATGTTAATTTACTCATTCTTAAAACCTTTATTTCCGCAGGGATTATTTTAGTTCTTTTATTATTGCCTGGAAAAAAAGGGGCTAATCTCATCTTAGAGCAAGCAAAAGACACGCGCTTGCCTGAAATTTTTATAGGCACGATTTTAGTGATTGTTTGCAAGTGCAGCAGGGTTGAGCCATTTTTTTGGGTTTTCTATGTCTTTGGGAGCGTTCATTGTGGGCATGGCCATTTCTAAATCGCGCTATAAAATCAATGTCCAAGAAGAATTTGCGCAATTAAAAAACCTCTTCTTAGCCCTTTTTTTCATTACAATAGGGATGCAAATTAATGTGAGTTTCTTTATGGAGAAATTCTTTGTTGTCATCTTCTTACTCATTTTAGTGATGAGTTTTAAGACGGCCATCATTTATGCGCTATTGCGTTTTTTTAGAGACGCTAAAACTGCCATAAAAACCGCTCTTTCTTTAGCACAAATCGGGGAGTTTTCTTTCGTGATCTTTTTAAATTCAGGCTCGCACCAGCTCTTTAATTTGCAAGAAAAAAAAGGGATTCTTGGTTTTTTACACCAAAAGAATATCTTAAATATCGCTCAAAATGACATCCATCAACTCCTTATTCTCATGGTGGTCTTTTCCATGTTAGCAACCCCTTTTATTTTAAAATACCTGGAATCTATCGCTCAATTTATTTTGCACCAAAAGAGCCAAGAAAATGAGCCGGCTAAAAAATAATGGCGCAAAAACCAAATGATAAGTTTGCTTGTATTGTCAGTGTTATGTTAAAATACAAGCGTATTGAACTCAAACTATTAAATAAAGGGGGCTTTTATGAAAGAGCAAGAATGGGATTTAAGCGCTTTATTTGAAAATAAAGAAAGCGCAGAAGAATTTTTAAAAACCTTACAAACAGAAGCACAAGAATTTGAGAGCGCTTATCAAAATAACCTTAAGAATTTAGACGCTACAAAATTTGCCAACGCTCTTAAACATTACGAAAATTTGTTAGAAAAAATCTCTAGAGCGATGACTTACGCTCAATTGCTTTTTGCTAAGAACACTAAAGAAGCGAAGTTTTATTCGCAATGCGAAATGGCTTGTGCAAATATCCAACAACACCTTTTATTCTTTGAAATTGAATTTAAGAATTTGGACGCCAAAAAACAGCTCGCTTTCATTAAAAAATGCAAAGATCATGCTTTTTATTTAAACAATCTTATAGAAAAGAAAAAGCACACCCTAAATTTAGATGAAGAAAAGATCGCCCTAGCCCTTTCGCCTGTGGGAGTGGGTGCGTTTAGCCGTCTTTTTGATGAGCATTTTTTCTTCTTTGAAAATCCCTTTTGAAGAAAAAACTTTAAGCGAAGAAGAAATTTTAGCCCTCTTGCACAACCCCAAACGCAAGATTCGTAAAAAATCTCAAAAAGCTTTCAGCAAATCGTTAGAAAAATCCCGCCCTTTACTCACTTACATTTTAAACATGGTGCGTAAAGACTTGCTTATTGAAACCAAGCTGAGAAAATACGACAAAAAAGAGAGTTTCCGCCACATTGACAACCAGATCTCGCAAGAGAGCGTGGATAGCATGATAGAGATTGTGAACGCTAATTTTTCTTTAGTGCATCGTTACTACCATCAAAAAGCGCAAATTTTAGGGCATAAACTCAAAGATTACGATCGCTACGCTCCTTTAAACAATGAAAGCATCACCATGACTTACTCTCAAGCTTTAGAAGAAGTGCTTAAAACCCTTAAAGCCTTTAGCCCAGAATTTCACAAAATCGCTTCTAAAGCGATCAAAGAAGGCTGGGTGGATTCACACCCTAAAGACTTTAAGCAAGGTGGGGCTTTTAGCCATGGCGCGGTGCCTAGCGCTCACCCTTATGTGTTGTTAAACTACACAGGAAACCGCCGAGACGCTTTCACTATCGCTCATGAATTTGGGCATATGATCCACCAAGAATTGTCCAAAAAACAGGGCGTATTGAACATGGATACGCCCTTAACCACCGCAGAAACCGCTTCTGTCTTTTCTGAAATGCTGTTTTTTGAGCATTTAAAAAAGGGGTTAAAACAAGATGAACTCCTTTTCATGCTGGCCGGCAAGCTAGAAGATATTTTTTCTACCCTTTTTAGGCAAGTGGTGATGACGAATTTTGAAAGAAGAATCCATGAAATGGATGAAGAATTAGACACCAAAGATTTTGATCGAATCTGGTTTGAAGAAAATCAAAGAATGTTTGAAAAAAGCGTGAAACTCACTAAAAACTACCATTTATGGTGGAGCTATATCCCCCATTTTATCCATTCGCCTTTTTATTGCTACGCTTATAGTTACGGGCAGCTTTTGACTTTAGCACTTTATGGGCTTTATAAAAAAAGCGACGCTAAAGAGTTTGTTAAAACTTACACGGAATTTTTGAGCTTAGGAGGGTCAAAAAGCCCTAAAGAATTAGTGTCCATGTTTGGCTTTGACATTGATAGCAAAGAATTTTGGGAAATTGGCATGCAAGAGGTGCGTCATTTGTTAGAAGAATTTGAAAGGTTGCTCGCATGCAAAGAGAATTAAGGCTTTTAAACAACAAGCATTGCATTGAATACTTGCAATTTCTGTCCAAAAACCATTTGAGTTTCAACCTTTTGTGTGAAAGAGATGCGATTGATTTTTCCCCCAAGCTCCCTAAAGAAATTCATGAAAAATTCGGTGCGTTAGTGCTGTTTGTTTTAGCCGGATACACCTTAGAGAGTCTGATGATTGACGCGCAAAGCGTGCAGTTTGAAGCCGGGTTTGGCCCTAACAATATTGGCAGCGTGGTTCAAGTAAAACTTCCTGGCATCATTCAAATCCTTATCAAAGAAAAAAATGAAAATGCCGTTTTATTCAATCGTTGCGATTCGCTTGAAGTGTTCCATAAAGAAGAACCACCCGCTTCAAGAGCCAAAGAAAAACGAGCGAGAGTCTAAAGAGTGGTTGGATTCTAAAGAGGCTCTTTTTTCCAATTCCAAAAACCGCGCGATTTTAGAAAATTTACACAAAAGCTAAAGGAATCATTGATGAGCGTTTTGAAATTGCATGTAAAAGTCTTTCGTTTTGAAACCAACAAGGACTATAACCCTGCTTATGAGTCTTATTTTTTAGAATACCAAGAAGATCAATACCTTTTGGATCTTTTAAAACAACTCAAAGGCGTGAGCTATAATGAAAATATCGCGCTTAAAATCAACCAAATTGCGGTGTTTGAAGACGCTAAAGTGAGCGATTTGGTGGCGTTTTTTTCTAAAGAGTGGGTGCTAGATCCCCTATCCAAACGATACGCTTTAAAAGACTTGATGATTGATGAAAAGGCGGTTTTAAAAAACTATGAAGATTTTTTCAAACAAATCCCTTACATCACTAAAGGCGAAAAAGAAGAATTAGAAAAGTTTATCCAAATCAATTTTATCAACCCCCAAACGAACCCTAAATATCTGGGCGATGGCTTTTTCTTGTATGTTAAATGGCTGATGAAGCGCTACCCCACAGAGCGCAACCGGTTATTAGAGATGATTTCTCAGCCTGAAAGTGGCGTGATGAATTTTTTAAGCGTGGCGCATTACCTCTATAAAAACGATGATAACATTGACCATGAAATCTATGAATTGCAAGAAATGCTCACCAATTCCAAAATCAAGCCATGGAAAGATTTTTCTAAAAACCTTTTAAGCCTTTTTCAATACAACTCTAACCCCCCTAAAACGCCTAACCCCCCTAAAACTTGCGCGCTCTTTAACGCTTATGCGAAACATTTAGACGCGCAATCGCTTCTAAAAAGCGCTAAGCTTTATTTGGAAAAAATGGGGCAAAAAATCATTGATCTGCCTTTTTGTTATGATGGGGGCTATTATGGGAAGATTATCAGCACGCATGATTTTCTCACGGCTTGTGCGTATAATCTGGCTCTAGCCAAAGCCAATGGCGTTTCGCTCATTTTTTGCGAAGAAGATTCGTATTTGAATATCTTGCATGCTAAAGAAGTTTTAGACAACAACCCTGAAATCATCAACTCCGTCAATGAAAAATTGAAAAAATACCAGCTTGTTTATGAAAAAGATATTGAGATAGCCTATCTTAATGAGTGGGTTAATGAATTTTTGGCATGGGAATTGAAAAGCTCTTTTGATGCGTTTTTAGGGGCTGAATTTTCTCGCATCAAACAAAGCGATCATTTTTTCAATAAAATCCGTTTAAAAGCCCCCCATTTTTTAGAGTCCTTTCAAAATTATGCCCCCCTTTTAGAAGTCAATGAAATAAGCGGCTTACTCCAGTGCACGCATTTACGCTATTTGGGGATTGATTTAGGGGCGGATTTTTTAATCGTGCATTCTTTAGGGCTTTTTCACGCTTTTGAAAATTTAAGCTTAAAAGCTTCAAAGATTTATAAAAGAGATAATGACAACACCCCCACTTTATTTTTACCTCAAATCGCGCTAATAGCTATGGGGGAAAAAAACACGCAAGCTTTAGGGCTTGATGCGCATTATCATAAGGTTACTTTCATTTAAAATGAACGCTTTTTTAAAACTCGCGCTCGCTTCTTTGATGGGGGGGCTTTGGTATGCTTTCAATGGCGAAGGCTCTGAGATTGTCGCTATAGGGATTTTTGTATTGATTTTGTTTGTTTTTTTCATCCGCCCTGTGAGTTTCCAAGACCCAGAAAAACGAGAAGAATATATAGAGCGACTTAAAAAAAACCATGAGAGGAAAATGATCTTACAAGACAAGCAAAAAGAAGAACAAATGCGTCTTTATCAAGCCAAAAAAGAGCGAGAGAGCAGGCAAAAACAAGACCTCAAAGAACAAATGAAAAAATACTCATAAAGGAAAATCATGGAAATCATTTTATTGATTGTTGCGGCGGTTGTGTTGTTTTATTTTTACAACACTCTCAAAGAATATTTGAAAAACCCCCTAAACCCTAAAACCAAAACCGAAGAATATGACTTGAAAAATGACCCCTATTTGTTGGTGCAATCTAGCCCCCTAGACAAATTCAAGCAAACCCAAACGGGCGCGTATATGCGTCTTTTAAAATTTTTAGACATTCAAAAAAACGCTTTGGATAACGCTTTAAGAACACTTTTTATCCATGAATTAGAGCAGCCTTTAAACAGCGAACAGCAAAATTTAGCCAAAGAGCTTCTCAATGAGCCTGTGGATCAAAAAGAAAATTTTGAATCCTTATGCCAAGAAATCGCTGATCACACGCATGGGGAATACACCAAACGCCTGAAATTAGTGGAATTTCTTATGTTATTAGCCTATGCTGATGGGATACTAGATGGCAAAGAAAAAGAATTGTTTTTAGATGTGGGGGCGTTTTTGCAGATAGACAATCAGGATTTTAACGAGCTTTATGACAATTTTGAACGCTTCAATGCAATAGAAATCCCTATGTCTTTAGAAGAAGCAAAAAGTCTTTTTGAAATCCAAACTCACACCACCAAGCAAGATTTAGAAAAAAAGCCTTGGATTTAAGCGCTCCCTACTACCATAAAATGAATGACAACAAACGCTACAGCGAACAAGATTTTATCTCGTTGAAAAAAATCGCCCTCGCTTCCCAACTTTTAGAAAAAGATTTAAAAGACTCCTAAGGGGTGTGATGAAAAAGGCTATTACATGCCCTTTTTAAAAGCCCTAGAATCTTTTGATGCGCCCTTTTTAGAAAAAGAAATTTCCAAGCGTTTTAGGGACAATTTAGTTTTTTTCAAATCCTATCACCCCAATCTGTTTAACGCCCTCAATACGCCTTTTAAAAATTACCAATTGCTTTTTGAAAAAAATCATTTCAATCTCTTACACACGCCCACAAACGCTTTAAGCTACCCTAAAAATCAAATGATAGAAACCGCTTTCAACATGGCTTCTAACCCCTTGAATAACCCTAGATGGTCATTAGACAATAACCGCCTCTCTTTACATTATTTAAAATCTCAAAACAACCCCAAACTCCCCCTAACCCTTAAAGCCACGCATGCGATCTCAAACTTTTTAGACAATCATCAAACGCCTTGCTCTTTAAAGAAATTCTTACCCCCTACCATGATTTATGGCGTTTTAGACGGCTTGTTTTTGGCTATTTTACAGGCTCAAAATTATTGCTTCCATTCGCTTTATTTGTTTGAAGAAAATTTAGATTTGTTTAAGATCAGCTGTTATTTTGCACGTTATGAAGATTTGATTACAAAAGGGGCTAAACTCTTTATTCAAGGGTTTTTTAACCCCAATGAATTAAAAATGGATTTTTTAAAACGCCCTGTCACGCATTCTTTTTTAAAGCTAGAAATCATGCCCTATAAAAGCGCTTTTAATTCGCGCATGCGAGAAAACATTCAAAGCTATTACAAACAAGCCTTAAGGGGTTGGGGGAGTTTTGAAGATGAATTGCTAGGGCTAAAGAACACGCTCAAAAACTTACCCTTATACCAAACTCTAAAAACCAAACCTAAAAAGATTAACGCCCCCATTTGCGTGGTGGGTAATGGGCCAAGTTTGGATTTGTTGCTAGATTTTTTAAAAGAAAATGAAAAAAATTGCATCATTTTTTCATGCGGAACCGCTTTAAAGCCTTTAAAAACGCATGGCGTTAAAGTGGATTTTCAAATAGAAGTGGAGCGCATAGATTATCTTAAGGAGGTTTTAGAAAAAGCCCCTCTAGAAGACACCCCCTTAATGGGAGCGAACATGCTCAACCCTAACGCTTTTAATGCAGCCAAAGAAGCGTTGATGTTTATGCGTGGGGGGAGCGCTTGCGCGTATATAAGCCCTTTAAGTATAGAATACGCAGCGCCTTTTGTGGGCAATGCCGGGGTGGCTTTAGCGGGTTTGATGAGCGATGAGAATCTATTTGTGCGCTTTAGATTGCGCTTATATCAAAGGGTTTAAAAAGCACGCTCAAAATTCCTATTATGGAAATGAAAAAGAAATTGACACTTCGTCTTTAATCAGCGTAGAGGGTAATGTTGAAGGTTATGAAACTTTTAGCGACTCGCTTTTTTTGCTCTCTAAAGAAAGGATTGAAGAAGCCGCTTCATCATTACCAGCCTAAAAAAGTCTATAATTTAAGCTATGGGGCGAAAATCAAGCATGCTGTTAGCCTTAATTACTCTCAAGTGAAATTGAAACAAATCAACAAACAAGACGCTACCGCTCGCATTAAAAGCATGTTTAATCCCCCCAATAACCATGCTAAAGATTTAAACAATTTACAAAAAAATCTTATAAGTTTTAAAGAAAGTTTTTTCATGCATTTAAACACGCCTTGTAAAACCAAGCAAGAAATATTTGAATGGGTGGATAGCTTGAGTGGGTTTTGCCAAATAGCCAGTGCTAAAACCCCCACCATAGGCATTTTATTTGAAGGGAGTATCGCTCATATTTTACAAAGCGTTCTAATCGTTTCATTGCACCTTAACGAAAATGAGCTTACAAATTTTATCAACCACTCTCAAAACACTTTAAAGCAATTCCTTAAAGAAGCTTGTTTGTTATTGCAAATGCAACTCAAACAACCATGATTTTTATTTTTACACTATAATAGCAACCTTAAATCAAAGAGGTGTGCATGCCATACAATGAAATCACAAGGGTTCAAATCCCTGCCTTAATGCATTTAGCTGAGTTGGGCTATAACTTTATTCCTCAAAAAAATAAGCCTAACCTAGACACCGCTACCAATATTTTAACCGATAGTTTCACTCAAGCCTTTAACCAACTAAACCCAAACCCCACTAAAAACGCAAAAGATGTTCTTGCTGAAATGAAAAAACGCTTGAATTATGATGATTTGGGCAAAAGCTTTTATGAATACTTGCTCAAAAGCGAGCATCAAATCATAGACTTTGATAACCCTAGCAACAATCTTTATGAAATGATGGCTGAATTAACCTACAAATCCCTAAGGCCTGATATAACTCTTTTTATCAACGGCTTGCCTTTGGTGAATATAGAAGTTAAGCAGCCTTACGCCAAAAAAGGCATTACAGAGGAAAAAGTTCGCCATATCGAACGCTATGAAAACCCTGAAAACAAAGTTTTTTATAACCTTGTGCAAATTTGGCTTTTTAGCGATAACTTACCCTATGATGAAAACAACCCCGATCAAGGCGTGTTTTATAGCGCTTCTTATTCCCCTATTTTCCAACGCTTTGTTGAAGCTAATAAGCTAGATATTACCCCCCCCCCCCCCCCCGAAAATGATCAAAGTCATCAAAACCATCAAAATCATAGATCGCTTGAAGAAATTCAAAAACGCGTCTTAAACGAATTCAATCTTAAAGACACCGACTGCCCAAAAAGCCCCAAAGACACCCCCACAAACTCCCTTTTAACTTCGTTCTGCTCTCACAAACGGCTTTGCTTTATCCTAAAATACGGCATCAGTTTCTTAAAAGAAAAATCAGAGTTTAAAAAACATGTTTGGCGTTACGCGCAAATGTTTGCGAGCTTGAATGTTTTAAAAGAATTGCAAAAGCATTATGAAACGAACCCAAAAGATCCCCTAAAAGGCATCATCTGGCACACGCAAGGCAGCGGTAAAACCGCCTTAACCTACCATTTAACCAAACTCATAAAAGACTTTTTTAGCCAATCCAACCTAAACAAAAAGACTAAATTTTATTTTATTGTGGACAGACTGGATTTATTGGAGCAAGCCAAAAACGAGTTTTCAAAAAGAGGCCTTTGTGTGCATGAGGCAGAAAATAAAGAGGATTTGAGCCAAAAATTAAAAAACTCTAGCGTTTTTGAAGGCCCTCAAGGGAATGATGAAATCATCGTTGTGAATATCCAAAAATTCAAAGCCCCCAATGAAGACCCCTCTGATAGCGCTCCTAAAGAAATTATTTCTAAAACAGACTTGCAAGAATCCATTCAAAACAGCCACGATTTACAAAGGGTGTTTATCATAGATGAAGCCCACAGGAGCTATGACCCTAAAGGTTGCTTTTACGCCAATTTGATAGAATGCGACAAGACAGCAATTAAAATCGCTCTCACAGGCACGCCCCTATTAGAAGACAACGCGCAAGATAAAGCCACTAAAAACACTTTTGGCAACTACTTGCACACCTATTCTTATACAGAATCCATTAAAGACAGACACACCCTAAAACTCCAGTTAGAAATCATTGAAAAGAGCTACAAAGAAAAACTACAAGAAATCTATCGCCTTTTACAAGAAAGCATCACTATTGAAGACATAGAGGTTAAAAAAGAAACGATTTTCAACCATGAAAGATACATTAAAGAAATGCTCTCTTATATCATCAGAGATTTATTGTTTTTCAGGCGTGTAAATAATGATGAAAATTTAAAGGCTATGGTGGTTTGTTTTTCAAGCGCCCAAGCCAAGTTAGCTAATTTACTTTTTAATGAAGTCCAAGAAAAAGTCTTACAAGAAAACCCTAACCTAAAAATTTTAAAAAAACTCCAATCCAGCCTGATTTTGCATGACGAACAAGAAGTCAAAGAAAAGATCTATTCTTTTAAACATAAAGATACGGATATAGTCTTTGTGTTTAACATGCTTTTAACCGGCTTTGATTTACCCAATCTCAAACGCCTTTATATCCACAGAGAGTTAAAAGATCACAATTTGCTCCAAGCCCTAGCCAGAGTGAATCGCTCCTATGAAAACATGTCTTTTGGCTACCTTATAGATTTTGTAGGGATTAAAGAAAATTATGACAAAACGACTGATGATTATTTGAAAGAGTTAAACCAATTCAATCAAAGCGATGTCAATATCCAAGATAATCTCAAAGACATGTTTGCGGATCGCAATATTTTAGAAAAAGACATTAAAAACGCCTATGATGATCTTTTTAATTACCCCATTGATGATATAGAGGCCATGACTAGCGCCATTGTTAGTATGAGCGAAATGAACGAGCTTTTAAAAGTCTCACACGCCATTAACACGCTCAAAATAAACTACAATTTAATCCGCACTTCTAGCGATGAAAAAATCCTTTCACTAAAAGAAAAAATGGATATTGAAAAGATCAGCAAAATCTCTTCAATGCTTCATCAAAAAGCCAAATACCTCCATGCGTTAAAAAATATCAATGAGCCTAAAAACCCAAACGATTTAATGATTTTAGAAGATCTCATCACTCTTTTAGACTTTAAAATAGAATTTAAGGAAAGCAAAGAATTACGCTTTAAAGAAAGAGAAAGAGATTAGCGCTAAATACAAACAAGCTAAAGAGATGTTAGAAAAAATCCCGGATAAACAAGATAAAGAAATCCAAAAGATTTCTAAAGAGCTTTCAAAACTGATCCAAGAACCCCTAACCAATGATAATTTTGATGGAATTTCTCATTCTTATAGCGTAATCATTTCACAGCTCCAACAACATAAGGATCAAACCACCAACCTATTAAATAAATACAATAACGATCGAGCTTATGCGATCACGCATAAGCGACTTCACAATCGCCTCATGGAAGAAAACATTTCTAAAGGAATTTTCACGCTTTTAAGCGCACTCAAAAAAGCTCTTGATGCGCGCATTTCTAAGCGTCAAGAAATCTTAAACGAAGAAATCACCCTAAAAAATGCCATAAAAGCAGAATTAAGGGACGCTTTCAAAGAATACCCCTCCTTAAAAGATTTACAAAAAGAAAAAGAATTTATTACTCAAACCCTTTTTAACGAACTCCCACAACATTACAATCAAGGAAATTCACATGCCTAATAACGCTTTATTGCAAATCAAACAAGACACCCTAAGCCTCATTGACGATTTAAAAGTCATTTGCAAGGATGCTGGTTTAGCGGGCGACGGCAACGAATACAAGATCATCACGCAATGCTTTTTGTATAAATTCTTATGCGATAAGTTTGAATTCCTTTTTGAACAAGAATTCCCTAATAAAACGATACAAGATTACAAAGACTTTAACGAGAAAGAAAAAGAAGATTTTTTCCTCACCTTAGACGATAAAAAACTCCCCAAACTCGCTTATGATGAGCTTTTAAGCTATCTTTTTGAAAAACATTTTAACGATAACGATTTACACCTAAAGCTAGACGCTATTTTTAATCGCATTTCTAGTAATAATGCCGAGCTTTTCAACACCACAAGCACGGATAAAACCACTATCGCTTTATTTGAAAGCGTCTCACAATACATTAATGAAGAATCCAAAAGGGCTAATTTTACAAGTTCTTTATTAGACAAACTCAAAAATTTTAATTTCAAACAAGCTTTTTTAAACTTACAAAACCAACAAGGCTATGATTTTTTCGCCCCCATTTTTGAATACTTAATCAAAGATTACAATAATAACAAAGGAGGGACATACGCCGAATACTACACCCCTTTAAGCATCGCTAGCATCATTGCTAAGCTTTTGATTAATGAGCCGACTCAAAGCGTCAAAATCTATGACCCAAGCGCTGGCACAGGAACGCTTTTAATGGCATTAGCCCACCAAATAGGCACCGATTCTTGCACCCTTTATGCCCAAGACATTTCGCAAAAATCCTTAAGGATGCTCAAACTCAACCTGATTTTAAACGACTTGACCCACTCTTTAAGATACGCCATTGAGGGAAACACCTTGACTAACCCCTACCATTCTAAAGAATGTCATGGGAAAATGGATTTCATCGTGAGTAACCCCCCTTTCAAGCTGGATTTTTCCAACGAGCATGCCGAGATTTCGCAAAACAAAAACGATTTTTTCTTAGGCGTGCCTAATATCCCTAAAAACGATAAAAGCAAAATGCCCATTTACACGCTCTTTTTCCAGCATTGCTTGAACATGCTCAGTCCAAAGGGTAAGGGGGCTATTATCGTGCCAACCGGATTTATTAGCGCTAAAAGCGGGGTAGAAAATAAGATTGTCCGGCATTTAGTGGATGAAAGGCTCGTTTATGGGGTGATTTGCATGCCCAGTCAGGTTTTTGCCAACACCCGCACTAACGTGAGCATCATCTTTTTTCAAAAAAAGCCAAGCGCAAAGGAAGTGATCTTGATTGACGCTTCCAAACTCGGCGAAGAATACACCGAAAACAAAAACAAAAAAACGCGCTTAAGACCAAGCGATATGGATTTGATTTTAGAAACTTTTAACAACAAAACCCCAAAAGCGGATTTTTGCGCTCTGGTTTCTTTTGATGAAATTACAGAAAAAAATTATTCTCTAAACCCCGGGCAGTATTTCACTATAGAAGACACGAGCGAAGCAATCAGCCAAGCGGAGTTTGAAAACTTAATGCAACAATATTCAAGCGAACTAGCGAGCCTTTTTGATGAAAGCCAAAACTTGCAACAAGAGATTTTAGAAACTTTAGGAAATCTTAATTATGATTAAACTTTTAGATTTAAAAAATCATTCAGTAATTGCTATCAACCAAAACAACTATACTAAAGAAGACAATTACAAAAAAGTTTGTTATTTAGATACTGACAATATCACAAACAATAAAATAAATACTCTTCTAAAAATTGATTTGACAAAAGAAAAATTGCCCTCAAGAGCTAAACGAAAATGCTCCATTAATAGCATTATTTATTCTAGTGTAAGACCCAACCAACGCCACTTTGGGATTATCAAAGAAATTCCAAAAAATTTTTTAGTTTCTACCGCTTTTATCGTAATAGATGTTATAGACTTAGAAAAATTAGACCCTAATTATTTGTATTATTACATTACGCAAGATGAAATCATTCATTACTTGCAACGCATCGCAGAATGTGGGACTTCTAGCTACCCCTCTATCACGCCCTTAGATTTTCTTAATATTAAAATCAAACTTTACCCACTAGAAACACAACAAAAAATCGCCCGCACGCTTTCTATTTTAGATCAAAAAATAGAAAACAACCACAAAATCAACGAGCTTTTACACACGCTCGCTTATAAAATCTATGAATATTATTTCAAATACAAACCTAAAAATGCAAAGCTAGAACAAATTATTATTGAAAATCCTAAATCTAATATTATGGTTAAAAACGCCCAAAAAACCCAAGATAAATACCCTTTTTTTACAAGCGGAGATAATATCCTATCCTACCCTAAAGCGATCATTGATGGCAGAAATTGCTTTTTAAACACTGGGGGTAATGCTGGTATTAAATTTTATGTAGGCAAAGCTTCTTATTCAACGGATACTTGGTGTATTTGCGCTAACGAATTTAGCGACTATTTATATTTACTGCTCTCAAGTATAAAAAACCATATCAATCAAAGCTTTTTTCAAGGAACTAGCCTTAAACACTTACAAAAAAATTTGCTTAAAAAATATCCCATTTACATGCCGTCCGTGCATGAAATTAAAAAATTTAATCAAATTATTATGCCCCTACTCACGCTTATATCCATTAACACAAGAACTTCTAAAAAATTAGAACAAATCAGAGACTTCCTACTCCCCCTACTCTTAAAACAACAAGTCAAACCACAATGAAAAATTTTATAGTATAGTAAAACTCATTTCCTTAAGGGGATAGGGGGTATTTTGCGATAATACCCCCTTAACCCCCTTAATAAACCCCCTAACCCCCAAGACCGCTTTTTCAATAAGCTATCACTTGACTAGCGTCAAGCTCTTTTATATTTTTATTTTAAAAAATGCCTTTGAGCATTTTTTAGGTTTTTGTGTCTAACCTACAACAAATAAAAACCAAACATAAGCAATAACTAAGCAAACTTATATTAGAATACCCCTTTTTGATTGCGGAGTATGGCGCAGCCTGATTAGCGCGCACCCTTGGGGTGGGTGAGGTCGTGGGTTTGAATCCCGCTACTCCGACCATTAAAAAAGCTTCAATGATTATCATTTCATTATATAATCACACTAAACAAAATCAATTTTTAAACATGATGATTTAAAGGATTTTTATTGAATCGTTTCTTTAACCGAGAGCTTTCATGGTTAGCTTTTAACACAAGGGTTTTGAACGAAGCCAAAGATGAGAGCTTGCCTTTATTAGAGCGCTTGAAATTTTTAGCCATTTATGACACGAATTTAGATGAATTTTACATGATAAGAGTGGCAGGGCTTAAACAACTCTATGAGCATAAAATCGCCTCTAAAGGCATTGATGGCGCAAGCCCTGAAGAGCAATTGGAAAAAATCAAGCATTATTTAGCGCATGAAATTGAAGAAAGAGAGTTGGAATTTCAAAAAATCCAAGCCCTACTCTTTAAAAAAGGGCTTTGCATCACCCCCTATAACGAATTGAATTTAGAGCAAAAAGCTAAGGCTAAAACCTATTTTAAAGAGCAGCTTTACGCGTTAGTTTTGCCTTTTAAGTTGGATTCTTCGCACACCTTCCCGCCTTTAGCGAATCTGACTTTCGCGCTTTTTGCCCGCATTAAAGACAAAGAAACCCAAACCATCTCCTATGCGCTCATCAAACTCCCCTCTTTTATCTTCCGTTTTGTAGAGCTGGAAAAAGGCTTGTTTGTGTTAGCTGAAGAAATCGTAGAAGCGCATTTAGAAGAATTGTTTTTAGAGCATGAGATTTTAGATTGCATGGCGTTTAGGGTAACTTGCGATGCGGATATTGCTATCACTGAAGATGAAGCGCATGATTATGCGGATTTGATGAGTAAGAGTTTGAGGAAACGCAATCAAGGCGAGATCGTGCGCTTGCAAACCCAAAAAGGGAGTCAAGAGCTTTTAAAAACCCTTTTAGCGTCTTTAAGGAGTTTTCAAACCCACTCTTACAAAAAGCACAAACTCACCGGCATGCATATCTATAAAAGCGCGATCATGCTCAATTTAGGGGATTTGTGGGAATTAGTCAATCATAGCGACTTTAAAGCGCTCAAATCACCCAATTTCACGCCCAAGATCCACCCTCATTTCAATGAAAACGATCTTTTCAAATCCATAGAAAAACAGGATCTGTTGCTGTTTCATCCTTATGAAAGTTTTGAGCCTGTGATTGATTTAATAGAGCAAGCCGCTAGCGATCCAACCACCCTTTCTATCAAAATGACGCTTTATCGTGTGGGCAAGCATTCCCCCATTGTCAAAGCCTTGATTGAAGCGGCGAGCAAGATTCAAGTGAGCGTTTTAGTGGAATTAAAAGCGCGCTTTGATGAAGAAAGCAATCTGCACTGGGCAAAAGCTTTAGAAAGGGCGGGCGCGTTAGTCGTTTATGGCGTTTTCAAACTCAAAGTGCATGCTAAAATGCTCGTAATCACCAAAAAAACAGACAACCAATTACGCCATTTCACCCATTTAAGCACGGGCAATTACAACCCTTTGAGCGCTAAAGTCTATACCGATGTGAGTTTTTTTAGCGCTAAAAATGAAATCGCTAACGACATTATCAAGCTTTTCCATTCCTTGCTCACTAGCAGCGCGACTAATAGCGCATTAGAAACGCTTTTTATGGCGCCCAAACAGATCAAGCCTAAAATCATTGAACTCATTCAAAACGAAATGAATCACAAACAAGAAGGCTATATCATTTTAAAAGCCAACGCCCTAGTGGATAGCGAAATCATTGAATGGCTCTATCAAGCCTCTCAAAAAGGGGTTAAAATCGATCTCATTATTAGAGGGATTTGCTGTTTAAAACCCCAAGTCAAGGGCTTGAGCGAAAATATCAGGGTGTATTCTATCGTGGGGAAATATTTAGAACATGCACGCATTTATTATTTTAAACATGAAAATATCTATTTTTCTAGCGCGGATTTAATGCCTAGGAATTTAGAAAGGCGCGTGGAATTGCTCATTCCCGCCACAAACCCAAAGATCGCTAATAAGTTATTGCGTATTTTAGAAATCCAACTCAAAGACACCTTAAAACGCTACGAGTTAAATTCTAAAGGCCGTTACACTAAAGTTTCAAACCCTAACGATCCTTTAAATTCACAGGATTATTTTGAAAAACAAGCCCTTAAAACCTTTTAAGGGTTATCGTTCAAATCATAAAAGACAAGGATTTAAATGCTTTATTCATTAGTAAAAAAATATCTTTTTAGCTTGGACGCTGAAGATGCGCACGAAAAAGTTTGTCAAATTTTAAGAACGCTTTCTTCATCGCCCTTTTTGTGTAGTTTAATCCATTCTCAATGGGGTTATAAAAACCCAAAACTTGAAAATGAAGTTTTAGGCTTAAATTTCCCTAACCCTTTAGGCTTAGCCGCCGGTTTTGATAAAAACGCTTCCATGCTTAGGGCGTTAATGGCTTTTGGGTTTGGCTATTTAGAAGCAGGCACTCTCACCAATGAAGCGCAAATGGGGAATGAAAGACCAAGGCTTTTCAGGCATATTGAAGAAGAGTCCTTACAAAATGCGATGGGGTTTAATAATTACGGGGCGATTTTAGGGGCAAGATCATTCAAGCGCTTCGCCCCTTATAAAACCCCTATTGGCATCAATTTAGGCAAAAACAAACACATAGAGCAAGCGCATGCCCTAGAAGATTACAAGGCAGTTTTAAATCAATGTTTAAACATTGGCGATTATTACACTTTCAACCTTTCTTCGCCCAACACCCCTAATTTAAGGGATTTACAAAACAAGGCGTTTGTGAATGAGCTTTTTTGCATGGCGAAAGAAATGACCCATAAGCCTTTATTTTTAAAAATCGCCCCGGATTTAGAAATAAACGACATGCTAGAAATCGTCAATAGCGCTATTGGAGCAGGAGCGCATGGGATTATTGCGACTAACACGACCATTGATAAAAGCTTGGTGTTCGCTCCTAAAGAAATGGGGGGCTTGAGCGGGAAATGCTTGACTAAAAAAAGCCGTGAAATTTTCAAAGAACTGGCTAAATCCTTTTTTAATAAAAGCGTTCTTGTTTCTGTGGGGGGGATTAGCGATGCCAAAGAAGCTTATGAAAGGATTAAAATGGGAGCGAGTCTGTTACAAATTTATAGCGCTTTTATTTACAACGGGCCAAATTTATGCCAAAATATTCTTAAAGATTTGGTAAAATTACTCCAAAAAGATGGATTTTTGAGCGTTAAAGAGGCTATAGGAGCGGATTTAAGATGAGATATTTTTCTGTTAAAAGACTTTTAGGGCTTAGTTCTGTCTTGTTAGTCACTTTAGGAGCGAGCATGCACGCACAATCTTACTTACCCAAACATGAGAGCGTTACCTTAAAAAATGGGTTGCAAGTCGTAAGCGTCCCCCTAGAAAATAAAACCGGGGTTATAGAAGTGGATGTGCTTTATAAAGTCGGCTCTAGAAACGAAGTTATGGGCAAGAGCGGGATCGCTCACATGTTAGAGCATTTGAATTTTAAAAGCACCAAAAACCTTAAAGCCGGTGAATTTGATAAAATCGTTAAGCGTTTTGGGGGCGTGAGTAATGCTTCTACGAGCTTTGATATCACGCGCTATTTCATTAAAACCAGTCAGGCTAACTTGGATAAGTCTTTAGAATTGTTCGCTGAAACCATGGGTTCTTTGAATTTAAAAGAAGATGAGTTTTTGCCTGAGCGTCAAGTGGTCGCTGAAGAAGGCGATAGGCGCACCGATAATTCCCCTATCGGCATGCTTTATTTCCGCTTTTTTAACACCGCCTATGTCTATCACCCCTACCATTGGACACCCATTGGTTTTATGGACGATATTCAAAACTGGACTTTAAAAGACATTAAAAAATTCCATTCGCTCTATTATCAGCCTAAAAACGCTATTATTTTAGTGGTGGGCGATGTCAATTCCCAAAAGGTTTTTGAATTGAGTAAAAAGCATTTTGAATCCTTAAAAAACCTTGATGAAAAAGCTATCCCCACCCCTTACATGAAAGAACCTAAACAAGATGGGGCAAGAACGGCAGTCGTGCATAAAGATGGGGTCCATTTAGAATGGGTAGCGTTAGGGTATAAAGTGCCTGCTTTCAAGCATAAAGATCAAGTCGCCTTAGACGCGTTAAGCAAGCTTTTAGGCGAAGGCAAAAGCTCGTGGTTACAAAGCGAATTAGTAGATAAAAAACGCCTGGCTTCTCAAGCGCTTCTCGCACAACATGCAATTACAAGATGAAAGCGTGTTTTTATTCATTGCTGGGGGTAACCCTAATGTCAAAGCTGAAGCCTTACAAAAAGAAATCGTAGCGCTTTTAGAAAAGCTGAAAAAAGGCGAAATCACTCAGGCGGAGTTAGACAAGCTCAAAATCAATCAAAAAGCTGACTTTATTTCTAATTTAGAAAGTTCTAGCGATGTTGCGGGGCTTTTTGCGGACTATTTAGTGCAAAACGATATTCAAGGCTTGACGGATTATCAGCGACAATTTTTGGATTTAAAAGTGAGCGATTTGGTGCGTGTGGCTAATGAATATTTTAAAGACACCCAATCAACCACCGTGTTTTTGAAACCTTAAAAGAGCCTTATCGCATGCAATTTCATTCATCTAGCGCGTTAATTACGCCTTTTAAAAAAGATTTGAGCGTTGATGAGGCCGCTTATGAATCCTTGATCAAGCGCCAAATTTTTCAAGGCATGGACGCATGCGTGCCTGTTGGCACGACAGGAGAATCCGCCACGCTCACCCACAAAGAGCATATGCGTTGCATTGAAATCGCCATAGAGACTTGCAAAAACACTAAAACGCCCTCCAATTCACGCATGAAAGTGTTGGCCGGCGTGGGCAGTAACGCCACGAGCGAGTCCCTTTCTTTGGCAAAGTTCGCTCAAAAAATCGGTGCGGATGCGATTTTATGCGTAAGCCCCTATTATAACCGCCCCACCCAACAAGGCTTGTTTGAACATTATAAAACTATCGCTCAATCGGTGGAAATCCCTGTCATGCTTTATGATGTGCCAAGCCGAACGGGCGTGTCTATTGAAGTTCCAACCGCTCTCAAACTCTTTAGAGAAGTCCCTAACATTAAAGCCATTAAAGAAGCGTCTGGCTCTTTGAAAAGAGTAACAGAATTGCATTACTATGAAAAAGATTTTAAAATTTTTAGCGGAGAAGATTCACTCAACCACTCTATCATGTTTTCAGGGGGGTGTGGCGTGATTTCAGTGACCGGTAATTTAATGCCCAATTTGATTTCACAAATGGTCAATTGTGCGCTCAAACTTGAATACCAACAAGCCCTAGAAATCCAAAATAAGCTTTTTGATTTGCATCAAGCCCTTTTTGTAGAAACAAATCCCATCCCTATTAAAATGGCTATGCATTTAGCCGGCTTGATTGAAAACCCAAGTTACAGACTGCCTTTAGTGGCCCCAAGCAAAGAAACGATTCAACTTTTAGAAAAAACTTTACAACAATATGAGGTAATTGCATGAATGGTTCCAATCACATGAAAAATAAAACCCTAGTGATCAGCGGCGCGACGAGAGGGATTGGTAAGGCGATATTGTATCGCTTCGCTCAAAGCGGCGCGAATATCGCTTTCACTTACAATAGAAATGTTGAAGAAGCCAACAAAATTATAGAAGATGTGGAGCAAAAATATTCCATTAAAGCCAAAGCCTACCCCCTTAATGTTTTAGAGCCTGAGCAATACACAGAGCTTTTCAAGCAAATTGACGCTGATTTTGACAGAGTGGATTTTTTTATTTCTAACGCCATTATTTATGGGCGCTCTGTCGTGGGGGGATTTGCGCCGTTTATGCGATTAAAACCTAAGGGGTTAAACAACATTTACACAGCCACCGTGTTAGCGTTTGTGGTAGGGGCTCAAGAAGCGGCAAAACGCATGCAAAAAATAGGCGGCGGGGCGATCGTGAGCTTAAGCTCTACCGGGAATTTGGTCTATATGCCTAATTACGCCGGGCATGGCAATTCCAAAAACGCCGTAGAAACCATGGTCAAATACGCTGCTGTGGATTTAGGCGAATTTAACATTAGAGTGAATGCGGTTAGTGGCGGGCCTATTGATACGGACGCTTTGAAAGCCTTCCCTGATTATGTGGAGATTAAAGAAAAAGTAGAAGAGCAATCGCCCCTAAAACGCATGGGCAATCCTAACGATCTAGCCGGAGCGGCTTATTTTTTATGCGATGAAACCCAAAGCGGTTGGCTTACAGGGCAAACGATCGTTGTGGATGGTGGGACTACTTTTAAATAAAGATTTTTTTTGAAAAACATTATCCATATCCACCAAAATAAAGAGTTGCAATTCATTAAAAAATGCTTGTTGGGCTATTTTTTCGCCCCTTTGTGTGGGGCTATTTTGTTGGTGCTTTTTCTTGTTTCAAGCGGGGCAAAATCGTTTCAAATTTCTAACCTTTTCAATAATCAACTAGCTTATATCGTGTTATTGTCTCTTTTTTTGTGCGCGATTGGGTTTATTGCCGGAGCGATTGGTTTTTACAGGCTTTCTAAAATCACATGCCATTTAGGGTTTTTTGAAAATTTTGCTTTCAGTTTTTTGGCGGTGATTTTATGCGCTCTTTTAGGCTATCTTATCCCTAACGCCAATAACGCCCTTTCATTAATCGGTAATGGCGTTTCTGTTTTTTACTTGTATAAACTTTATAGAGAATTGAGCCTTTACACTCAAGAAAGGTTTTTTTTGAGCGGTTTTAGATTGTTGCTTTTTAGTTTCATGCTGGCTCTTTTAGGGGTTTTAGCGCAAGCGTTAGTTATCATTTTTTTAACGATCGCTGTGATTTTAATGTGTGTGGCGCTTAGCTTTTTAGGGCGCGCGTTCTTGAATTTTTCACAAGTCTTTTTGAAAGCATGAAAGTTTTAAAACTCCTGCCTAATTTTTTGACGATTTTACGCATTGTTTTATCCTTATTTTTATTATTTTTATTGTTAAACACGCGCACTTATTTTAGTTTTTTAACCCCCTTTCACATCAACATGATCTCTTCATTGGTTTTTTTGTTTGCCGCGCTCACGGATTTATTGGACGGCTACATCGCTAGAAGCTATAAAGCCAAATCGCGCTTTGGGGAAATCTTTGACCCTTTAGCGGATAAAATCCTTATTTTGAGCGCGTTTTTAGGGCTAGTTTATTTGGATCGTGTGAATGCGTGGATCCCGTTTGTGATTTTAGGGCGCGAATTTTTTATTTCAGGGCTTAGGGTTTTAGCCGCTAATGAAAAAAAGGATATTCCTGTCAACGCGTTAGGCAAGTATAAAACCGTGTCTCAAGTCGTGGCAATTAGCGCTTTATTAGCCAATTTAACTTACTCTTATGTGCTTGTGGCTATAGCGGTTTTTTTAACCCTTTATTCGGGGATAGATTACACGATTAAATATTATAAATCTTAAGTTTTAGATTGATTTTATAATATTGATAATAAAAAACACAAAAGAATTGATGCCACTCAAGCGATAGCTTTTTAAGAAAACTAGTTTAATAAAGTAACCAAAATCCCATTTTTTAAAAATTAAAAATATTAAAATTTAATAAGACTTATCCAATTTGATTAAAATAAATCCTTATTTTTATTTAAAAAAATCATTTTATTTTATTTTTGTTATAATTCAAGCTATTTTTATTTTCAATCTAAGGAGGTGTCGCATGGACAATCAAAAGATAACGCATCAAAATACCACGCAAAAACAAGGCGAGCTTAAAAGAGACATGAAAATGCGCCATCTCTTAATGATTGCATTTGGAGGAGCGATTGGCACAGGGCTTTTTGTAGGCACTGGGGGTAATATTGCGAGCGCTGGCCCTTTAGGGACCTTGATCGCTTATTGTTTTGGAGGGCTTGTGGTCTATTGCATCATGCTCTCTTTAGGCGAATTGGCCAGCGTTTATCCCACTACGGGAAGTTTTGGGGATTATGCGGCTAAATTCATAGGCCCTGGCACGGGCTATATGGTTTTTTGGATGTATTGGCTTGGCTGGGTGATCACGGTTGCGTTAGAATACATCGCTATAGGCATGCTCATGCAACGCTGGTTTGTAAATATTCCTATCCATTATTGGGTTATTTTATGCATTGCGTTAGTTTTTTTATTGAACTTTTTTTCGGTTAAAATTTTTGCCGAGGGCGAGTTTTTCTTTAGCCTGATTAAGGTTTTAGCGGTGATCGCTTTTATAGGCATTGGCGTAATTGGGATCCTCTATCAAATCTATTCGCATGGGTTTAGTTCTATTTTTGATAATTTCCATTTTGGCGATAAAGGGTTTTTCCCTAACGGGAGTGCAGCGGTTTTTAGTGCGATGCTCGCTGTCATTTTTGCTTTCACTGGCACAGAGGTGATTGGGGTGGCTGTGGGAGAGACTAAAAACGCTAGCGAAGTGATGCCTAAAGCGATTAAAGCGACCTTGTGGCGGATTGTCTTTTTCTTTTTAGGCTCTGTGTTTGTCATTTCTGTTTTTTTACCCATGAATGATTCCTCTATCACGCAAAGCCCTTTTGTGAGCGTTTTAGAACGCATTAATTTGCCCTTTATTGGCATGGGTATCCCTTATGTGGCTGATATAATGAACGCTGTTATCATTACGGCGATGTTTTCTACCGCTAATTCAGGGCTTTATGGAGCGAGCCGCATGATTTATGGGCTGTCCAAACAAAAGATGTTTTTTAAGGTTTTTTCCAAACTCAACCGACAAGGCACGCCCACTTATGCGATGCTTTTTTCCCTTTCTTTTTCTCTCATAGGGCTTTTAGTCCAAATTTATGCCAAAGAAAATGTCGTGGAAGCTTTGATTAATGTGATCAGTTTCACGGTGATTATTGTGTGGGTTAGCGTGTCCGTTTCGCAATATTCTTTCCGCAAGCAATACTTAAAAGCCGGGCATTCTTTAGAGGATTTGCCTTATAAAGCCCCTTTCTTGCCCTTTTTGCAACTCATAGGGATCACTGGGTGTATTATCGGCGTGATTGGTTCGGCTATGGATAAGGATCAACGCATTGGGATGATTTTAACGATTGTTTTTGCTGTTATTTGTTACATTGGATACTATTTTACACAAAAAGCTAATGAAAATAACAAAAAAGATTTGATATAATCTTTTTTTAATTTTGAAGTTTAGCACATTTTAAGGAAGTAACCATGATGAAAAAAACCCTTTTTATCTCTTTGGCTTTAGCGTTAAGTTTGAATGCGGGCAATATCCAAATCCAAAACATGCCCAAAGTGAAAGAGCGAATAAGCGTCCCTTCTAAAGACGATACGATCTATTCTTACCACGATTCCATTAAGGACTCTATTAAAGCGGTGGTGAATATCTCCACTGAAAAGAAGATTAAAAACAATTTTATAGGTGGCGGTGTGTTTAATGACCCCTTTTTCCAACAATTTTTTGGGGATTTGGGTGGCATGATTCCTAAAGAAAGAATGGAAAGGGCTTTAGGCAGCGGTGTCATCATTTCTAAAGATGGCTATATTGTAACTAATAACCATGTGATTGATGGCGCGGATAAGATTAAAGTAACCATTCCAGGGAGCAATAAAGAATATTCCGCCACCTTAGTAGGCACCGATTCTGAAAGCGATTTGGCCGTGATTCGCATCACTAAAGACAACCTACCCACGATCAAATTCTCTGATTCTAATGATATTTTAGTGGGCGATTTGGTTTTTGCGATCGGTAACCCTTTTGGCGTGGGTGAAAGCGTTACTCAAGGCATTGTTTCAGCGCTCAATAAAAGCGGGATTGGGATCAACAGCTATGAAAATTTCATTCAAACAGACGCTTCCATCAATCCTGGAAATTCTGGCGGTGCTTTAATTGATAGCCGTGGAGGGTTAGTGGGGATTAATACCGCTATCATCTCTAAAACCGGAGGTAACCACGGCATTGGCTTTGCTATCCGCTTCTAACATGGTTAAGGATATTGTAACCCAACTCATCAAAACCGGTAAGATTGAGAGAGGTTACTTGGGCGTGGGCTTGCAAGATTTGAGTGGCGATTTGCAAAATTCTTACGACAACAAAGAAGGGGCGGTGGTCATTAGCGTAGAAAAAGACTCTCCGGCTAAAAAAGCAGGGATTTTGGTGTGGGATTTGATCACTGAAGTCAATGGGAAAAAGGTTAAAAACACGAATGAGTTAAGAAATCTAATCGGCTCTATGCTACCCAATCAAAGAGTAACCTTAAAAGTCATTAGAGACAAAAAAGAACGCACTTTCACCCTCACTCTTGCCGAAAGGAAAAACCCTAACAAAAAAGAAACCATTTCTGCTCAAAACGGCGCGCAAGGCCAATTGAACGGGCTTCAAGTAGAAGATTTAACTCAAAAAACCAAAAGATCTATGCGTTTGAGCGATGACGTTCAAGGGGTTTTAGTCTCTCAAGTGAATGAAAATTCCCCAGCAGAGCAAGCTGGCTTTAGGCAAGGCAACATCATCACAAAAATTGAAGAGATTGAAGTGAAAAGCGTTGCGGATTTTAACCATGCTTTAGAAAAGTATAAAGGCAAACCCAAACGATTCTTAGTTTTAGACTTGAATCAAGGTTATAGGATCATTTTGGTGAAATGATAGGGGTGGGTCGTTAGTCGCATGTCTTTGATTAGAGTGAATGGGGAAGCTTTTAAACTCTCTTTGGAAAGTTTAGAAGAAGATCCTTTTGAAACTAAAGAAACGCTAGAAACGCTTGTTAAACAAACGAGCGTTGTTTTATTAGCCGCTGGGGAATCTAGGCGTTTTTCTCAAACCATCAAAAAGCAGTGGTTACGCTCCAACCACACCCCCTTATGGCTCAGCGTTTATGAAAGCTTTAAAGAAGCCCTAGACTTTAAAGAAATCATTTTAGTTGTAAGCGGATTGGATTATGTTTATATCCAACGCCATTACCCCAAAATCAAGCTTGTAAAAGGCGGGGCATCAAGGCAAGAATCCGTGCGTAACGCCTTGAAAGTAATTGATAGCGCTTACACGCTCACCAGCGATGTGGCTAGGGGTTTAGCCAATATGAAAGCGCTTAAAAGTTTGTTTGTAACCGCTTCAAAACACGAATCATTATTGCATCGCTCCTTACTTGCCTTGCTATGACACAGCGATCTATTATAACGAGGCTTTAGACAGAGAAGCGATCAAACTCATTCAAACCCCGCAATTAAGCCACACCAAAACGCTCCAATCAGCCCTAAATCAAGGGGATTTTAAAGATGAAAGCAGTGCGATTTTACAAGCTTTCCCTAATCGTGTGAGTTATATTGAAGGCAGTAAAAATTTGCACAAACTCACCACGAACGATGATTTGAAACATTTCGCACTCTTTTTCAACCCAGCAAAAGACACTTTTATAGGCATGGGCTTTGATACGCATGCGTTCATTAAAAATAAGCCTATGGTTTTAGGGGGGTTGTTTTGGATTGCGGGTTTGGGTTAAAGGCCCATAGCGATGGCGATGCTTTGTTGCATGCAATTATTGATGCGATTTTAGGAGCGATTAAAGGAGGGGATATTGGCGAATGGTTCCCTGATAATGACCCCAAATACAAAAACGCCTCCTCTAAAGAGCTTTTAAAAATCGTGTTGGATTTTTCTCAAAGCATCGGGTTTGAATTGCTTGAAATGGGAGCGACCATCTTTAGCGAAATCCCTAAAATCACTCCTTACAAACCGGCGATTTTAGAGAATTTGAGCCAACTTTTGGGTTTAGAAAAATCTCAAATCAGCTTGAAAGCCACCACAATGGAAAAAATGGGGTTCATTGGCAAACAAGAAGGGCTGTTAGTCCAAGCGCATGTGAGCATGCGTTATAAACAAAAACTTTAAACGCAATAAAAGGAAGAATTGATGAAAATCTTAATCATTGAAGATGATTTAGCGCTAGCTAGGAGTATCTCTCATAATTTGCATGATTTGGGGCATTTTTGCGAGATCATCTCTAGCATTTCAGAAGAAAATAAAGAGCCTTATGATGTGATTTTGGTTTCTTCTAAAGTTTGCACTCAAGGGCGTTGCGAACATTTTGTGCGTTATAATTCCAAGCAAATCATTATCATGATGGCTTCGCATGTCAATGAAGATGGCGTGAATAAACCCATTCAAGCGGGAGCGAGAGATTATATTCTAAAGCCTTTTAAAATGGATGAGTTGTTGCGTAAGATCCAATACCACAAAGCCTACCAAGAAATGACCGCTCGCTTAGGATTTTATGAAAATTACTTAGACTTTATCCATGCGGAATTGCCCTTGCCTAAAGATTTTTCTTACCGGCCGCCCTTTATCATCCACACGCCCTCTCAAGAGCTTGCGAACGCTTATTTATTGCAATACGCTAAAGAAAGGCAAATGGATTTTTCTTTTTTCTCTCTAAAGGATACCACTTGGAAAGATCTATACAAGAATAAAGACAAACTAGAACGCCCTTTTTACATCATGCATTTAGAAGAGCTTAAAAAAGATGAGCAGTTGAAATTGCTAGAATTGGCCCGTTCATGCCCTATTGTTTTGTCCTATACCCATAAAGAACCCCTAGAATTTCCTAAAATTGTGAGCATTGAATGCGGCAATAAACCCCTATCTTTGTTTAATAACCACACGACTTTCCTTTCCATTCAAGAATACGAAAAAGAAGCGATCAGGCATTTTTTCTTCTACTTGCACGGACACGGAATTAGCCAACAAGCTTGGCATTAGCCGTAAAAGCCTTTGGGAAAAACGCCGGAAATATAACTTACCGCGCAAGTAGAAAATCCTTAAACTCTGTTTTCATGGGGCGCTAATCATAAAATGTAAGAATGCTAAAAGCGTTTTTACAATCAAAAGAGCTAAAACAAGCGGTGATCTCTTAAAATTTAGCGTATTTAATGAGAATAGAGTTAATTATTATTAAAATAACTTATTATTTGCTATATATTTACTATAATAGTTTAAATTTTAAAAAAGTAAAATTCAATTAAGGATTAACCATTAGACAAGCGTTTAACAAGGCAAGGTTTGTACATTCAAGAACCCTTTTACTAGACATTGATTGCGTTATCCCTAATATTGTTAGGCGTTTGCTCTCTAATAAAACACTCCCTAAAAGATTCGCCGCTTACAGCTTGCAAGAAGTGGGCGTTATTTTTCTCACCACTCAAATTTTATCCATCATGCATAAAACCCGTTGCTCTAAAACGCTTTTTTTTATCACTAGGGGCAGAGAGAGTTTCCGCTACCAGCTGTGCGATCATTACAAACAAAAACGCCACCAATTTGATGAAGCGTTTTAGATCCCTTTTAAAAGCTCTCAAAATCGCTTTAGTGGAAAAATACCCCCTAAAAAAAGGGGCTAAAATCCAGGGCGAACATTGTTTTGAATATGAAGCCGATGATATTATCTCTTTTTACAAAAAGAAAGACCCCAACAATTATGTAATAGCCAGCATGGATAAGGATATTTTGTATTCCAATAGAGGTTCTCATTTCAATCTCAAAACCAACGCTTTTTTTAATGTGAGTCAAAAAGAGGCTCATTTTTTTGCTTATTATCAGTGCGTTGTGGGGGATAAGGGGGATAATATCAAAGGGGTTAAAGGGATTGGCGGCTTCAACTATAAAGATTTTTTAAACGAAGACGCTAAAGAGCATGAATTGTGGGAGCAGATCATTCAAGCGTTCAAAATTAAAGAAGATTTGAGCGATAGCGAAGCCAAAGAAAAGGCTCTATTAAACATGCGTTTAGTCAATATGCACCAGATGACCCACCATGGCGTAATCAAACTATGGGAGCCTGAATTTAAAAAAGCTTTTTTCCCTAAAAAAACACAAAAACCTGATTTCAAAAGAATTTCTTAAAACATTTTTAAAACAAAAATCTCTTTTAATATTGATTTTTAAAAAGAAGAAATTATCGCTTGCTTTATTGCTTACTTTTGGCAAGCCCTTTGCTATTGATTGTAAAAACGGCATTTTTTTAAAACAAAAACTTCCCAAAAAAGACAAAAGAACTATCTCCAAGACTTTTTCTCGTGGCTTTAGAATTATAAGCATACACATACCCCCCACCCATATCAAAAGACAAACTCCTATAAGTCCAAACCCTAAAACTGCTCATTAAAGAATATTCTTGATAATCCCCAAAAGCCACCATCGCGTCTAAACGCACCCTTTTAGTCTTAAGCCCTAAAAAAACATAGCCTGAAATGCTAGAGTTTGCAAAATAAATCGCTGGCACGCCGGGCGCGTTGATCCCACGGCCATAGAATTTGGTCCTGTCATTAAAAGTCCATAGATAGCCCTTATTGTTTCTTGCCGGAACGATATAAAAACCCGTTCCAAAATTAAAAATTTTGTATTTAAAAGTTTGATCGATCAAAAACAAGCCGGCATTTTTAGCGTTGGTGGTAGCGTCAGTGTTGCCGTATTGATACATGCCATGCACTAGAGTGTGCGAAGTGAAACCCTTAGCCAAAGAAGCCTCATATTCCAACTTACCCCCAACTTGCACTAAAACATTTTGAGTGGGCAAAGGCAAGCGGGTGTCCGTTAAAATAAAAGGAAGCACTTTAAGATTTTCATGCCTGTATTCTGCGCCTAAAACAAACACTTCCCCTCCCACATACAAGCGTTTAGACACAGGGTCATAAGACGCTAGAGCGTTTAGGGAAGTAGCGATCCGATTCCCTTGCTCTTTATTGATTTGATGCCCGTTATAAAGCATGCTATCCATAAAAATCCCAAAATAACGCATGGAATTTTGTTTAAAAGCTACAGAGATTCCTTGAATATTGCCCCCTATCCAATCAAAATCCACAAAATCGGTATTGAAACGCCCTAAAGCTATTTTAAAACGCTGGTTAGTGTATTGAACATACGCATCTGAAACATCGCCAGCGCTCAAATAAGGTTTAACATTTTTAGAACTACCAAAAAAATTCCCTAGACTGATGTAAAGGTTGGCCAAACGCTGTTTGTTATAAATATTCCAAGCTCCAATCGCTCCAATGCCAAAGGACCACCCATTGCTATAAGAAAAATCTACCCCAAGGCGCGCTAAAGCCCCCACATAGCTGTGAGGGTTTTTTTGCGCCCCTTGATTATACAATAGCCCCAGATAGCCAAAAGGTTTGACTGCGATTTCTAAAGCTTTCAAAGACAGACCATTTAAAAAAAGGATCCATAACGCTAAATAATAATATCTTTTCTTATTTTTCTTGTATTGCATTAAAAACTCATCGTGGATTTAAACTCAATATTTTAGTTAAAATTCCTTTTAATTGCGCTGAAACGGGTTTAAATCTCCATTACTTAAAAGCATTATCAATAAACTTGATTGACTAACACTAAAGATTTATGATAGTATTCTAATAAAACTATTTTAAAGGTGATCCATGAGCAAGAGTTTATACCAAACTTTAGATGTGAGCGAAAACGCCAACCAAGATGAAATCAAAAAATCCTACCGCCGTTTAGCCAGAAAATACCACCCGGATTTGAATAAAACCAAAGAAGCCGAAGAAAAATTCAAAGAAATCAACGCCGCTTATGAAATTTTAAGCGACGAAGAAAAACGCCGCCAATACGATCAGTTTGGCGATAACATGTTTGGCGGGCAGAATTTCAGCGATTTTGCCAGAAAGCCGCAGCGCTAGTGAAGATTTAGACGATATTTTAAGCTCTATTTTTGGGAGAGGAGGCTTTTCGCAAAGATTTTCTCAAAATTCGCAAGGCTTTTCTGGCTTTAATTTTTCTAATTTTTCTAATTTCGCCCCTGAAAATTTAGACATGACCGTTACTTTAAATGTCTCTGTTTTAGACACTCTTTTAGGCAATAAAAAACAAGTGAGCGTCAATAATGAGACTTTTAGCCTTAAAATCCCTATCGGCGTGGAAGAGGGCGAAAAAATCAGGGTTCGCAACAAAGGGAAAATGGGGCAAATGGGCAGGGGCGATTTGCTCTTGCAGATCCATATTGAAAGAAGATGAAATGTATAGGCGCGAGAAAGACGATATTATCCAAACCTTTGATTTGCCCTTAAAGACGGCTCTTTTTGGAGGGAAAATTGAAATCGCTACCTGGCATAAAACCTTAACCCTAACCATTCCCCCTAACACCAAAGCGATGCAAAAATTCCGCATTAAAGAAAAAGGGATCAAAAACAGAAAAACTTCGCATGTGGGGGATTTGTATTTGCAAGCTCGTTTGATTTTGCCTAAAACTGAAACGCTTTCTAATGAGTTAAAAGCGTTATTAGAAAAAGAATTGTAAGGAGGAATCGTGTGCGATTATGATGAACCGCTTTATTTGATAAGCGTCGTGGCTAAAATCTTAGGCGTGCACCCTCAAACCTTGCGCCAGTATGAAAAAGAGGGTTTGATAGAGCCTAGCAGGACTGATGGGAAAATGCGCTTGTATTCCCAACGAGACATGGACAAAATCAAAACGATTTTACGCCTTACAAGGGATATGGGGGTTAATCTTGCGGGCGTGGATATTATTTTGCGTTTAAAAGAAAAGCTTGATGAATTAGACAGCCTCAATAAAGAATTGCAAGACGCTCTGCAAAAACACTCTAAAAATACCAAAACCCCAACGAAAAATTTGAACACCCCTACGAATTTTTACGAATTGATTTTATTTAAAAAATGAGCCTAACTTCGCTTTTAAACCCAAAAAGCCTAGAGGATTTTTTAGGCCAAGAGCATTTAATAGGGAAAGACGCCCCCTTATTTAAAGCCCTACAATCCAAACACTTCCCCCATGCCTTTTTCTATGGCCCTCCTGGCGTGGGTAAAACAAGCCTGGCTCAAATCATCGCTCGCTCCCTAGAGCGCCCCATTCTTTCATTTAATGCGACGGATTTTAAGCTAGAGGATTTGCGCCTTAAGCTTAAAAATTACCAAAACACCCTTTTAAAGCCCGTTGTTTTTATTGATGAAACCCACAGACTGAATAAAACCCAACAGGAATTTTTACTCCCCATTATGGAAAAAGATCACGCTCTAATCTTAGGGGCTAGCACGCAAGATCCTAATTACAGCCTAAGCCATGCGATCCGCTCAAGAAGTTTTATTTTTGAATTAACCCCCCTAAACAAGAGCGATTTAGACAGGCTTTGCGCTAAAGCTTTAGTATTGTTAAAAAAACAAATAGAGCCTAGCGCTAAAACCTATCTTTTAAACAACAGCGCTGGCGATGCTAGAGCGTTATTAAACCTTTTAGATTTGAGCGCTAAAATAGAAAATCCTATCACTTTAGAAACGCTACAATCCTTACGGCCTCATAGCCTAAATGACGGATCTTATAGCGATGATACGCATTATAACCTCACTAGCGCGTTAATCAAATCTTTAAGGGGGAGCGATGAAAACGCCTCCATTTATTATCTGGCGCGCTTGATTGCTGGCGGGGAAAACCCAGAATTTATCGCCAGAAGGCTGGTGATTTTTGCGAGCGAAGATATTGGTAACGCTAACCCAAACGCCCTTAATTTAGCCTCTTCTTGCTTGTTTTCAGTCAAACAAATCGGCTACCCTGAAGCGCGCATTATTTTAAGCCAGTGCGTGATTTATCTGGCTTGTTCGCCTAAATCCAACACGGCTTATAGAGCGATCAATCAGGCTTTGGATTGCGTTCAAAAAGGCTCACTCTACCCTATTCCTAAACACTTGCTGCCTAACGCTAAAGACTACCTTTACCCGCATGATTATAACGGCTATGTCAAACAAGATTATTTGGAAAAACCCCTCAATTTGGTTTCTTCTCAAGGCATAGGGTTTGAAAAAACCCTTTTAGAATGGCTTGATAAAATAAGAAATTGATCTTATAAGTTGCATTAAAATGCGACAATGGTAATAAAAAATCAATATTTTTTGATTGAATTAAAATAATAATGAGTTTTATCTATGGTTCATCGCATTATTATTGTATAATAATATTCTAGTTATAAAAATCATTTTACGGACAAGGGAAATATTAACATGAGAAGATTAGAAACTTTAGAATCCATTTTAGAGCGCTTGAGGATGTCTATCAAAAAAAACGGACTCAAAAATTCAAAACAAAGAGAAGAAGTGGTGAGCGTTTTGTATCGCAGCGGCACACACTTAAGCCCTGAAGAAATCACGCACTCTATCCGCCAAAAAGACAAAAACACCAGCATTTCTTCTGTGTATCGCATTTTAAATTTCTTAGAAAAAGAAAATTTTATCTGCGTTTTAGAGACTTCAAAAAGCGGCCGGCGTTATGAAATTGCGGCTAAAGAACACCATGATCACATCATTTGTTTGCATTGCGGTAAGATCATTGAATTCGCAGACCCTGAAATTGAACACCGCCAGAACGAAGTCGTTAAAAAATATCAAGCCAAGCTGATTAGCCATGACATGAAAATGTTTGTGTGGTGTAAAGAATGCCAAGAGAGCGATGATTAAAAAAATTTAAAGAAGCTAGCTTAAATAGGGCTATCTTTAATGGTTTTAAGGACTTCATCCAGGTTAAAACGCTTGAGTTTTAGATTTTTGATTTCTTCATCGCTCAGGCGTTTCCAAGTGAAAGTCTTGCCGACATACCCCCATTTGTCATAGCTTGAAGTGAATTCTAAATCCCCGTTTGAATTTTGAGTAACCCTTACATAGTAGGTCTTGCCGTCATAAAAATTATACGCTTTACCGCCTTTATAAGATCGTTTTCCAACCTTAATCAAATCGCTTAAAAACACCACGCCTTTATCGCTGCGATTCCTTAGCTTTGGGTTAGGATTGAGTTTGTCTTTTTTGGCTTTAGAGCCATCCACATCAGAAATACCATAAGCATAGAACTTCCCATTATGCTCAAAAAACTCCACAAAAGAGCTTTTCATGTATAAAAATTCCTGAGTTTGATAAACTCCAGGCAACTCTACAGCCCCTAAAAAACAACAAAAAACTATAACAAGACTCACCAATTTCATAATTTTAATTTGATTAACCCTTTAGGCGCTTTAACGACCGCTTTAAAAATCGGCTCTTCCCTATATTTTTCAAAAGACTCCCCATAGAACCTCAACGCATACGCATCGCTTTCAAAAAAAATAGCCAGCATGCCCGCATTCAAACGCAAAAAAGAAGCTTCACTAACTGGCTCATAAACGATCAAATCTCTTTTTTCATCATAAGAGGTTTTAATGACAGCCCTATTTATATCTGCCACTTTAGCCCCCTCAACGCCTTTGACAATCAGCTGGAAATCCACATATTGTTGGTGGCTTTCAAAAAAGCCTTTCTCGCTTTCTTTAGCATGCTCTAAACAATAACTCTGCTCTATGCTAAAAATGCCATGCCCTAAAGGCGTTTGAAATTCTGTATTAGGATTGAGGTTTAAAACCCTTTGATTCGCTTTACTACCCTTTTGCATGACATCTTGCAAATACCCATGCAAAATTTCTAATTCTTGCGTTTTTTTAAACAAATGCCCAATCGAGCCTAATTCCCCAAAAACAGCCATAATCCTTCCTTTTTTACTTTAAAATGGTTTAATTTTTCAGTTGCTCTAATCGTTCCTTTTTAGTGCCAATATCCGTGATTTGAATGCCAAAATTCCCATCCACGATCACCACTTCGCCCTTAGCGATCACCTTATCATCTACGAGGATTTCCAAAGGGTCATTCACCAATTGATCAAGCTCTACCACGCTCCCTATATCCATAGAAACCACATCTTTTAAAATCATCTTTTTTTGCCCGATACGCACCTTAACGTTCAATTTCACGTCTAAAAGCATGCTGATATTGCGGATTTCTATATTTTCTAAAGACGCGTCGTGGGTTTTAGTCTCTTCAGTAGCGCTCTCTGTCGTTTCTTTTTTTCTTCTTTATGCGTTTTTTCAAATTGGCGTTCAAAAGCTGTCGTAGTCAATAAAATGATTTGGCTTTCTTTGATGGCTTCCATTTTAAAAGAAAACACCATCGCTTTAGCGTAATCTTCTTTTTTAGGAAGCTCTTTAGCGATTTCAGCGTTTATAGTGGTGAAATTGAGTTTAGGGAGCAATTCTTGAGACTTCAAGCTTGTAGCGATCGCGCCAAAAATATTAGAAGCCATTTCTTTAAAAGCGTCCAAATCGTCATTATCCATTTCTTCCTTACTCGCTCCCTCACCTCCTAGCATCAAATCGCTTAAAGCGGTAACTAAAACCACCGGAGCCACTAATTCAATAGAGCTCTCTTCTTTTTCAATCGCGCTTATCACAACTCTTGCATAAGGCGCGCTAATCAAACTCTCCCAAGCTTCTTCACTATTAGAAACTTCTTTTTCTAATCCCACGCTCGGAGCCTTACCCACTAACCGCTTCTAAAGTAGAAACAACCTCTTGAATAAAAATTTTAATAAAATCTTGCATTTCTCACTCTTCTTCTATTTTCATAATATCGCCCACTTTGTCTCTGCGCTGTTCTTCTAGCATTTCTAAAATTTCTTTAGTGCGTTCTTTTTCGCTATAGACCACTTCTTTAATTTGAATGGTTTTCCTATACCCTTGAAACCCCACGCTCGCTAAATAACGCTTTTTCTTATGCACATACACGCTCACTTCATCATTAGCGATCTTATTCAACCGGATAGTATCCCCCACATCTAAATCCAGCATTTCTTTCAAACTCAATTCCACCGCACCCAAAAACACCATCATATCCACGCTCACCCCGCTCAATAGCGCTTGCAATTCCTTATTACGGCTCTTTTTAGAGTTCGTTTCTGAAAGCATCAAATCCCTACTCCCCATTTTAGAAAGAATGCTCTCAATGGAAATCACCGGGTAACAAATATTCATCATCCCACGGCTATGCCCAATGATAATCTCTAAAACCACCATGATAGAAATTTCATTTTGAGCGACGATTTGGACCACATTCGCGCTGGATTCTTTAGCGTCAATGGTAGGATACATCTCCACCACAGGCGACCACACTTCTTTTAAAATTTGCATCACCTGGCGTAAAATCGTATCCAATAAATTCAATTCAATATCGCTAAACTCCCTATTTTGATCATACGCACTCCCCTTGCCCCCTAATAGCCTGTCAATCATAGGGAAAGCGATACTAGGATTAATCTCTAAAACCCCCGTTCCCCCCATAGGCTTCATGGAAAAGACATTAAAACTCGTAGGGCTAGGCAAACTCATCAAAAATTCGCCATAAGTCATTTGATCCACGCTGTGGAGCTGGATCTCTACAATAGAACGCATGATAGAAGAAATTTGACTGGAAAGATTCCTAGCCATTTTATCATGGATACTCCTAAAAGAACGCAATTGCTCCTTACTCACACGATTAGGGCGTTTGAAATCATAGAGGGTTACGCTGCGCTGCGGGATAATATCCTTTTTTTGGACATTTTGAATATCCACATTCTCATCAACAACTTCTAAAAGCGCATCAATTTCTTCTTGGCTTAAAATATCAGCCATGATCCACTCCTAAGGATTTACGCACCTTTTTAATCACTTCTTTAATGATTTGAGAAATGCGCGATTCAGTAATGCCTAAAATCTCTTTGATCTCGCTCAAATTCAACTCTTCAAAGTAATAAAGCTGGATAAGGATTTGCTCTCTTTCGCTCATTTGATTCAATACTTTTTGGACATGCTCTAACAACTCTTCTGCTTCAATTTTTTGAGTGATTTCATCTTGCTCAATCGCATTGAATTGTTCATCTATTGGCACTAACGCATAAATATCTGAGGCCGTTTTGGCTTCTCTAATCTTTTCAATATTTTCGCCTAAAACTTCCGCTAAATACGCATCGCTAGGCTCTTTCCCATGCTCATTAAGGTATTTGGTGATTTCAATATCAATGCTTTTAATGAGCTTCCTATTAGAGCGAGAAATCACATCTAAAGAGCGCAAATAATCTAACATCGCCCCATTGACGCGCGTTTTAGCATACCCCCAAAAAGAATCGTTTAACGCGCTCTCATAACGCCTGGCTAATTTAATCAATTCTTCAGTGCCAATAGAAACCAGATCGTTAAAATCAATAGAGCTGGGCAAGCGCTCTTTTAAACGAAACGCCATGGCACGCACGGCCGGTAAATACTGGATAGCGAGATCGTCTTGATGGTGGTGTTGCTGCTTGTCATAGGCGTTCAAAACCTTTTCTATACTTTTTTCGCTTGCTTCGCTTGCTTCAGTTTTTTGAATTTCTTTGGGCATTCTATTTTCCATCATCAAAATCATAACTTCTAATGTATTCTAAAATACTAGCCACTTCTTTTTCTCTGTTCTTAAACTCATGGTTGAAACGAAGCAAGCTCTCTTCAGTGCCTTTTTTGTCAAAAAGACAAATATCTAAATCCGTGCAAGCGATAAAAATAGACGCAAATAACAACGCAATCAAGTATCCCCCAAGCGTGGATAACACCGTCCATAATAAAATGCTCTCTGGCTCATTGAATTTCAACACCGAAAGCACTAACCCCAAAAAAAACCCTACCACAATAGAAAAATGGATAAAATTTTGCACTCTCATCAGCCTACCCCAAATAATTCAAAAGCCTTTTAAAAAAGCTTTTCAAACGCTTCTTTTGGTATTTCTAAAGCGCCGGTTTCTAATTTAGAAACCAAAAGGCCCGCTATCTGATCAATGGATTGCGAAAACAAATCATTAGGGGCTATTTTTCTCAAAATTTTGCGCTCCCTCACATAGCGTTTCAATAAGGAGCTGTTTTCAATCGCCCCTAAATAGTGCAATTCTAATGAAGCGATATTGTTTTTAGCCACCTTGAATAGCCTTTCATAAGTCGCCCTGCCCTCTTTAGCTTGGGCTACCATGTTAGCGATAAGGAACAATTCGTCTTTATTTTTGGAGTTGATTTTAATGCATGCATACGCATCGGTAATCGCTGAAGGATCGGGTGTGGTAACAATCACCACGCAATCGCTCGCATTCAAAAACGCTTGCGTAGTGGCTCCAATCCCAGCGCCTGTATCAACTACAATATAATCCAAAGAGCTTAAAACCCCCTCTTCATCCACGAATTGATCTAAAGCTTCCGCGCCACTAATGTATTTTAAAATTTCTTCGCCACTATCCCCGGGAATTAAGCAAAGCCCGGGTTCAATCTCGCAAATGATTTCTTGCAATTTGGCTTCACCCTTTAAGGCATGCAAGATATTTTTATGGGTTTTCACCCCAAAAATCACATCTAAATTCGCTAAACCAATATCCGCATCAAACACCCCTACCTTATAACCTTTCTTATATAAAGAATAAGCTAAATTAGCACTAATGTTGGATTTCCCCACGCCCCCCTTACCGCTTGTGATAGCGATGAATTTGGTATTCCCCTTATTATCAAAAAAACTTTTGGGATTTTTAGCGTTCATAAAATTATCCAAATGGCTCGCTTGATTACTCATGCTTGTTCCTTATTAGGGTTACTAAAGCCATCTAGCATGCAATCCACTAAATATTCGTTAGTAGCCACTTTCAAATCCATAGGCACTTCTTGGCCGACAGAAAGATAACTGATAGGCTTTTGGCTTTCATGCACTAAAGAAAACAAATTCCCTAGCCCCCTGCTCTCATCTAATTTCGTAAAGATTAAAGTGTCAATCCCTAACACCCCAAAAGAATCATAAATATCTTTCATGTCTTCGTATTTAGTGGTAACCGAAAGCACTAAGGACACATCAATATTATAACCCCCATCTATAAATTCCTTCAAACCGGCAATTTTTTCCTTATCGTATTGCGAATGCCCTGTCGTATCCACTAAAATAAAATCGCAGTATTCCAAAGCTTCAATTTCTTTAGCAAAATCCTTAGCGTCAATCACCGCTTCTATACTCATTTTCATTTTATTAGCATACCAACTCAATTGCTCCAAAGCCCCAATGCGATAATTGTCTAAAGTGATAATGCCCACCTTGTATTTTTTCGCTAGCATCCTAGAATAGCGTGCGGCTAATTTGGCTAGAGTCGTCGTTTTCCCCACGCCTGTTGGCCCTACAAGCATTAAGATGCGTTTTTGCCTCAAATTCAAATCTTCAGGGCGGCACAAGATCATTTTACGCAACACTTCCCTGAAATAGCGCTTGATCGTTACGGAATTTTCTCTCATGCGTAAAGGCATCAATTCCAGGCTCAATTGCATGATTTCATCTAAATGGCTGGATTTCATCCCGCTTTGTTTGGCCAGTTTGTAAATTTCTGCAAATTCTTGAGGGATATTGACAGAATTAGGGTTTTTCTCATCCCAAAACATGTTTTGAATGAGTTTTAAGCTGTCTCTGATTTTACTTAGTTGCAGATTAATATCTTTAATTTCTTCTTCTTGTTTGACTTCTCTTTTTTCTCTTTCTTTTTTATGGTTGGCTTCATCTTTTAAGGCTTGCAATAAAGCGTCCTGTTTATTAGTCTCTAAGGGTGCATCTTCTAACGGGGCGTCTTTTTCTAAAAGGGTCTTATTTTTTGAAAAACTATAGTTGCGCTGATTAGATGAAACCCCGGCGAGTTTGCGCATTTCTTCTACGGTGCTTGAAAGCTGCATGACCACATCTTCTTCATTCAATTCTTCATCATACAAACTTTCTGGAATAAGGGGGGCTTTAGGGGGCTTGTTTTCGCTCTCTTCTTCAACCGCCACAACGATTTCATAAAGTCCAGAAGAAGTGAGCGTTTTTTTACGGATTTCTTGCGTTTTAAACACCAGCGTATCCACCCCATGGTGGCTTTGAGCGATCTTTAAAGCTTCAGCAGCCGTCTCCCCACTATAGGTATAGAATTTCACCACTCCCCTTTTTTAAAAAGAATTTGTTGTAAAGTTAAAGGCACTAACACCGAATCCCTTTCACTCCATTTAGGGTGAGGTAAAGTCAAATCATTCTGCCTTAAAATGACTTGGTTGAAAGCGATAATATCAATATCCAAAGTTCTTGGAGCGTCTTTAAAATCGTGCTTCCTTTGGCGCCCAAAACGCCTTTCTGTATAAAAAACCAGAGCAAAAAAATGGCGTAAACTTAAAGATGTTTTAAGGATAATCGTAGCGTTATAAAAGTTAGGTTGCTTAGTGTAACCAAAAGGCGGATTGATATAAATGGGCGAAGAAAAAATTTTCCCAATCTTACTATGATTTTTAAAATATAAAAAACAATTTTTTAATATTTTTAAAGGGTTTTTAAGATTAGATCCCAGCCCTAAAACCACCCTATTAGAAAAATCAAGCCTTTTTTTAAAAAGGCTGGGGAAAAAGCGGCTAGTAAGGATCTCTCGCATCACAAAAGCTCAGCCCTAGAATTTTTAATCACCACTAAATCTTCAATGCGCACCCCAAAAAATCCAGGGATATAAATCCCAGGCTCTACAGAAAACACCATGCCCTCTTCTAAAATGGTTCCACTGCGCGATGAGAATATAGGGAAGCTCATGAATGTCTAAGCCAATGCCATGCCCGGTGCTGTGAGTGAAATACTGCCCATAACCATAATCGCTAATCACCCCCCTAGCCAAGCTGTCCGCTTCTTTACCGGTCATGCCCGCTCTAATGCCTGAAATAGCCTTTTCTTGCGCTTCTTTCACAATGTCATAAATCTTTTGACGCTCTTTATCCTTGAAACTCTGCTCTCTTTTGAACACAAAGTCTTTAGGGTCAAAAAAAGCCGTGCGAGTCCTGTCAGAGCAATAGCGTTCGTATTTGATCCCCATATCCAAAAGAATGCTATGCTCCGCTTTTAAAAAATCCTTCGCACTAGGCAAAGCATGGGGCTTGCTCGCGTTCGCATTCAAGGCTAAAATAGGCTCAAAACTCAGATCATAAACCCCCTCTTTAGTCAAAAAGTCCTTAACCTTATGCTGCAAATACCGCTCGCTCAATGACTCTTTTTCATCAAAAATCTTTTTCACATACTCAGCAAAATTTTCAAAAGCTTCAACATTCAACGCTTGAGATTTTTTGAGAAGTTGGATCTCATGATCGTTTTTAATGATGCGTTTTTGGCGGTGGTAACTAGGCACGCCCTCTAAAGCAACCTTATCCCCAACCGCTGAATCCAAACGCTTGTAGGTCTGCAAATTCACTTGATTGGGGTCAAAAAAGAGCTTTTTAACCGAGCGTTTAGCGATCAAATCAATCGCGCTTTGCACTAAATCGCTAGATTCTACCACTTCCGCTAAAACGCCATTTTTAGGCTGAATGCTTTCTTTAGCTTCTTGAGTGTAGCGAGAATCAGTGATAAAAAACGAGCGATCGTCTAATTGCAAAAACAAAGCGTTATCACAACTATAAGTGCACTCAAAAAACATCGCGTTCTCATTGAGCGTGAAATGCGATTCTCTTTCTAATCCTTTCATGGGTAGCCCCCTTTTATTTTTGATTGTTAATGGGGTTATTAGGGTTGTTTTTTTGGGCTTCTTGGAACGCTTTCATCTCGGCTAAAATATTGACCATCGCCATTAAAGCCATGTTGTAGCCAAGCGGGCCAAATCCCATGATCACGCCTCCACAAGCCGCTCCAGTGTAAGAATTTTTCCTGAATTCCTCTCTGGCTTGAATGTTAGTGAGATGCACTTCAATGACAGGTTTGCCCGCTAGCATGATCGCATCCGCAATCGCAATAGAAGTGTGCGAAAACGCTCCAGGGTTAATGATAATCCCCTCATAATCGCTGCCCACGCTCTCTTGGATTTTATCAATGATTTCGCCCTCAAAATTGGTTTGAAAAAACTCTAATTCCACATCTAAATTGCCTTGTTTCACGAAAGTTTGCATGATTTCATGGATTTGGTCTAAGGTTACCATGCCATAAAGTCTTGGGTCTCTGTGTCCTAACATGTTTAAATTAGGCCCTTGAATCACTAAAATTTTCATTAATTTATTTCTCCTTGTTGAATATGGAATGAAACCGCATTATAGCATAAGTTTTTATCTTACCCCTTAAATCCCCCTAAGAACGAATCACAAGAAACTACCGCTTGACTAATATCAAACCCCTTGATGCTAAAAAGCGCTTTTATCTTTTTTTAAAAAAACAGCCATCATGACCATTCCTACAAAAAAACTTCCCGTAATGAAGAAATCAAAGGGGTCAAACCCGATGCCAAAAATGAGGTAAAAAGTGAATGCCGTTAATATAAAGAATGATATTAAAGAATTTTGCTTGATCCCGCTCCAAAAAATCTTTACAATAACTAGTAAAAAAAAGAGCCAGATTAAAAAGCCTATGATCCCCCTAGTGGCTAAAATGTGAATGATTTGATTGTCATACCTTTCATAACAAAGAATCAAATCTTTGGCTCTATAAGACTGCGATAGAAACAAAATCTCTTCTAATCTCTGACATTTCTCGCTAGCGGCCATACCAAAAAAGGGCCTTAAACGCAAAACCGTTAGGGCTTCTTTCCAGCGCTCCAAACGCCACCCGATACTGCTATCAGCGTCCTTTTTAGCGTAGCGTTTCAGATCTTCTTCAAAGCTTTGGTTTTGAACCCTAGATTGCTCTATTGCCCCCCTTTTTTCTAAAGCGTTACTCCCCACATACAAAGCGCTCAAAATAAGACTCACAACCACCATATAACCCAATGGTTTGAGCGATTTTTTGGCGTATAAAATAAAGCAAGAAAGGATCAAAAAAGTAATAACAAAAGCGATTGTCGCGCTCCTTGTAGCGCTTAAAATAACGACTAAAAACCCCACAAAAACAGAAAGCGTGAAAAAAGTTTTTCTTTTTGATTGTGCGAATAGAGCGCGTAAATATAACAGCCTAAAATGGACACGCTCACTAAAACCACATACTCCTTAACCGTGCTAAACCCTTGCGCTCTGGGCATGTTAAAATAAATTTTTTGCACTAATGAAAGCAGGCCGTTGATGAAATTTGCAACAGCCATGCTATAAAAAAGGACTTTTTGATTCAATTTGATTCTTAAACGGCTCGCAAAAAGCAAGCATAACGCCCCGCAAGCGTAAGTTAAAGACATGTTTAGAGCGAATAAATTGTAGCGGAAAGTTTGGCTATCATACATATTAAATATGTTAGGGAAGATGCTTAAAAACACCCCTAAAAAAGCCAGAGTGAGCCATTTGAAAGGCATGGTTTTGAGATGATTAATCGTGAAAGTTTCTTTCAAAGACGCTTGGAAATAACACCTAAGAAACAAAAAAACCATTAAAACAATCAACAAGACTTGCGTTAAAGGTTTTTTAAACGAAGTGAGAAAAAAAGAGCAAAAATTAAAGTGAAAACAGAGTCCGCACTAAAAAAGGCTTTCAAACGCTCTTTCAACACAAACTCGCCACACCCTAAAACCAATAAAATTATCTGTCTTTAATGCCTAACTTTTCAATCAAAACCACATAACGCGCATGATTAGTGCGTTTGATGTATTTCAACAAGTTGCGTCTTTGAGCGACTAATTTTAAAAGCCCTAAACGACTGGAATGATCTTTAGGGTTAGTTTTTAAATGCTCGGTTAAAAGCTTGATCCTTTCATTCAACAACGCCACTTGCACTTCACAAGAACCGGTATCGTTTGCTTTAGTGGCAAACGCCTTAATGATTTCTTGTTTTTTCTCCAGATTCAAAGCCATAACGACCTCCTAATTGGTAATTTAATAAAGATCGCATTATAGCGTAAAATAAGCTTTTTTGTGTCATACTCTTAAACTTTATATTATAATAAGGGACAAACACACCTACCAAAATTAAGGCATTGATTTTAGATTATGGCAAACGAACGCTCCAAATTAGCTTTTAAAAAGACTTTCCCTGTCTTTAAACGCTTTTTGCAATCCAAAGACTTAGCTCTTGTGGTCTTTGTGATCGCTATTTTAGCGATCATTATCGTGCCGTTACCGCCTTTTGTGTTGGATTTTTTACTCACGATTTCTATCGCGCTATCGGTGTTGATTATTTTAATTGGGCTTTATATTGACAAGCCTACTGATTTTAGCGCTTTCCCTACTTTGCTCCTCATTGTAACCTTATACCGCTTGGCTTTAAATGTGGCGACCACTAGAATGATTTTAACCCAAGGCTATAAAGGGCCTAGCGCGGTGAGCGATATTATCACGGCGTTTGGAGAATTTAGCGTGAGCGGGAATTATGTGATTGGCGCGATTATCTTTAGTATTTTAGTGCTAGTGAATTTATTAGTGGTTACTAATGGCTCTACTAGGGTTACTGAAGTGAGGGCGCGATTCGCTCTAGACGCTATGCCAGGAAAGCAAATGGCGATTGATGCGGATTTAAACTCAGGGCTTATTGATGATAAGGAAGCCAAAAAACGGCGCGCCGCTCTAAGCCAAGAAGCGGATTTTTATGGTGCAATGGATGGCGCGTCTAAATTTGTCAAAGGCGATGCGATCGCTTCTATTATTATCACGCTTATCAATATCATTGGAGGGTTTTTAGTGGGTGTGTTCCAAAGGGATATGAGTTTGAGCTTTAGCGCTAGCACTTTCACTATCCTAACCATTGGCGATGGGCTTGTAGGGCAAATCCCTGCTTTAATCATTGCGACAGCGACCGGTATCGTCGCCACTCGCACCACGCAAAACGAAGAAGAAGATTTTGCTTCTAAGCTCATCACACAGCTTACGAATAAAAGCAAAACTTTAGTGATTGTGGGGGCGATTTTATTGCTTTTTGCCACCATTCCTGGACTCCCTACCTTTTCTTTAGCGTTTGTAGGGACTCTCTTTTTATTCATCGCATGGCTGATTAGTAGGGAGGGAAAAGACGGGCTGCTCACTAAATTAGAAAATTATTTGAGTCAAAAATTCGGCTTGGATTTGAGCGAAAAACCCCACAGCTCCAAAATCAAACCCCACGCCCCCACCACAAAAACTAAAACCCAAGAAGAGATTAAAAGAGAAAGAAGAGCAAGCCATTGATGAAGTGTTAAAAATTGAATTTTTAGAACTGGCTTTAGGCTATCAGCTCATTAGCTTAGCGGACATGAAACAAGGGGGCGATTTGTTAGAAAGGATTAGGGGCATTAGAAAAAAGATAGCGAGCGATTATGGTTTTTTGATGCCGCAAATTAGGATTAGGGATAATTTACAGCTCCCCCCAACGCATTATGAAATCAAGCTTAAGGGCATTGTGATTGGTGAAGGCATGGTGATGCCGGATAAGTTTTTAGCCATGAATACCGGTTTTGTGAATAAAGAAATTGAAGGCATTCCTACTAAAGAGCCGGCTTTTGGAATGGATGCTTTATGGATTGAAACCAAGAATAAAGAAGAAGCCATTATTCAAGGCTATACCATTATTGATCCAAGCACCGTTATTGCGACACACACCAGCGAATTAGTGAAAAAATACGCTGAAGATTTTATCACTAAAGATGAAGTGAAATCCCTTTTAGAGCGCTTGGCTAAAGACTATCCTACGATTGTAGAAGAGAGTAAAAAAGTCCCCACCGGTGCGATCCGATCAGTCTTGCAAGCCTTGTTGCATGAAAAAATCCCCATTAAAGACATGCTCACTATTTTAGAAACGATTACCGATATTGCCCCATTGGTTCAAAACGATGTGAATATCTTAACCGAACAAGTGAGGGCGAGACTTTCTAGGGTGATCACTAACGCTTTTAAATCTGAAGACGGGCGTTTGAAATTTTTAACCTTTTCTACCGATAGCGAACAATTTTTGCTTAATAAATTGCGAGAAAATGGCACTTCTAAGAGCTTATTACTCAATGTGGGGGAATTGCAAAAACTCATTGAAGGGGTCTCTGAAGAGGCCATGAAAGTCTTGCAAAAAGGGATCACTCCGGTAATTTTGATTGTAGAGCCTAATTTAAGAAAAGCCCTTTCTAATCAAATGGAGCAGGCCAGAATCGATGTGGTCGTGCTAAGCCATGCGGAATTAGACCCCAATTCTAATTTTGAAGCTTTAGGCACGATCCATATTAACTTTTAATGGATAAATAATTGATAAAAAAGGAGAATGATGCAAGTTTATCACCTTTCACACATTGATTTAGACGGCTATGCATGCCAGCTTGTTTCAAAACAATTTTTTAAAAATACCCAATGCTATAACGCTAATTACGGGCGTGAAGTTTCAGCGAGAATTTATGAGATTCTAAACGCGATCGCTCAATCTAAAGAGAGTGAATTCCTTATTTTGGTTAGCGATTTGAATTTGAACTTAAATGAAGCAGAGTATCTGCAAGATAAAATCCAAGAACACCGCTTGCAAAACAAAAACATTCAAATCCAGCTTTTGGATCACCATATCAGCGGTAAGGAAGTGGCTGAGAGTTTCCATTGGTATTTTTTAGACACGAACCGTTGTGCGACTAAAATCGTGTATGAATTTTTGAAAAAACATTACGCTATTTTAGAGCCAAAAAACACAACATGGCTAGAGCCTTTGGTGGAAATGGTCAATTCTGTGGATATTTGGGACACGCAAGGTTATGGCTTTGAATTAGGCAAGGTGTGCATACGCATGATTAACCAAAGCTCTGAATTGAATCGTTTCATGTTTGATGATGAGAACCGCGATTATAAATTAAAGCTTTTAGAAGAAGTTAAAAACTATTTGTTTTTAGAAAATGCCCCTGTAGCCTATGATAATGATTTGTTCAAACTCAAAAAAATCGCTTTAGGGGGCGACCCTGATACAGAAACGATGGACAATATCTCTTCAAACGCGCAAACGCATTTGCTCTCTTTAAAAAAGCATGATTGCAGCGTTTATTACCAGGATAAAAAAGGGTTTTTAAGTTATTCTATGGGGGGTATTAGCGTGTTGGCTAACCTTTTTTTAACGCAAAATCCGGACTTTGATTTTTATATAGATGTGAATTCTAAAGGGAATGTGAGCTTAAGAGCGAACGGGAATTGCGATGTGTGCGAACTCAGTCAAATGTGTTTTAATGGGGGCGGGCATAGGAATGCGAGCGGAGGCAAGATTGATGGCTTTAGGGAGAGTTTCAATTATAGGGATATTAAAGAACAAATTGAAGAAATCTTCAATAACGCTTAAAACTAAGCTGTTTGTAAAAAGCGTTGGTTATAAAAACTAAGAGTTTAAAACTCTTTTTGATAAGGTTTAAAAATTTTCATCCCATCGTTTTATAGCAAAAACTCATTTCTTTAAGGGAATGAGGGATATTTTAAAAACTATTCCCCTACAAACCCCCAACTAAATCCCCCTAACCCCCAAAAGGTCGCTTAAAAATTCATCGCTTACTTTTCGCAAGCTATCTTAATAATCTGATTGTAAAAAACGCTTTTTTAATATTTTTAGATTTTTTAATCCGTAATCGCAGCCAATAGTGGTTTAAGTTATCCCTCTATTTTATTGTTTTTGTGTTTGCGGGTATTTGGAGCATGTTAGGGTTTGGGGTAATAGCGGGTGGTTATCTTAAAAACGAGATAACCAACTATGAAACGATTAGTCATCATGGTTTTATGGTTCTCGCAACGCCACCACACTAAAATTTTAGCATAAGCTTAAAATCTTGCTAGCGTTTTCTTTGTGTATTTTTCTTGTGTCCCATAAAAATCCCACAAAAATAAGAGACTTTGTCAATATCCAATGAAAACAGAGCCAAATCTTATATTTTTTTGTATTTTGATGGATATTTAAATCCATGGAATTGATACGAATTTATTTGAGTGTTTTTTAATCAAAATACCTCACTAATCTACAGATAAAATAATCATACCACCCAACCAAACATAATATGATATTATTGCTATCGTTATTAAAATATTGTCAATGATCTCGCACCCACTCCACCCCATGACAACCAATCGCATTTTTTGGCAAAAAATTACGAAGTTTATTCTTCACACGCCGGTTTGGGGTAACAAAAACGATAGCCTCTGCGCCTCACGGTTTCAACCGTGGAAATCCCCAAGGGTTTATCCATTTTTTGGCGGATTTGATTGATAGCCACTTCAATCACATTAGGGGTAACCATTTCAGGCTCTTCCCAAATAGCGTCTAAAAGCTGTTCTTTGGAAACGATTTGATCCCTATGTCTGGCAAGATGAGTAAGCACTTCAAAAGGCTTGCCCTTAACTTCAACTTCACGCCCCTTGTAAATAATCTTTTCTTCATCAGGGCTAATGGTCAAATCCCCAATTTCAATCACATTAGAACCCCAAAACCTCAAACGAGCCTCAATCCTTGCGACTAAAGCCTTAATGCTGCGATAAGGCTTAGCGATATAATCGTCCGCACCTTGCTCAAACGCATGGACTTCTTCTTCGCTTGTAGGGTTATCAGAAGAAACTAAAACAACAATAGAAGAATGTTTCTCCTTGATTCTAGAAACAAAACTTAAAGCGTTTTTATCGCTAACCATAACTAAGTCATAATTCCTAATATCCATAAGGTATTCCCCATCCTCTAAACTCTCTGTTACATCAGCCATAAAGCCTTTAACATTTAAGCCCTTTTCAATTTCTCCACCTAAAACAGAATTTTTTTCAATCAGTAGAACGCGCATGGTGTATGGACTCCTGCATTTAAGAGTAATTCGAACACTGATTATATCATAAATTTAAATTAGTTTAAGAAAATTTTAATAAAAGCTTTAGTTAAAATCAAGCTCTTTTGTATTTGGTTGTTGGTTGTAAAAAATGCCTTTAAGCGTTTTTTATGGATAATTTTTAAAATCATTTGCTAAAAATCACCATTTTATTGTATAATCACAATCCAACCATTCCTTATGGTTTGGTTGGCACCGCTTAAGATTGAACGGTCACCTCCCCCTCCTTTCCGTTTGTCTTGGCGGTTGTTCTTCAACTCCTTGTTTTAATTCTTTTTTAACCGCTTGATTACAATTAAGATTTTGTTTAACTAAGCTTGATTTTTAGGTAAAAGCCTAAGGTATGCGATCTCGCTAGGGGCTAAAAACCTTAAAGGAATCCCCCAATACCCTGCCCCACTGCTCACATAAATTTGAGTGGTGGGGCTGTGCTTGTATAAACCATGTAAATAGGTTTGCGCCAACTTGACTAAAAGGCTAAAGGGAAAGATTTGCCCTGCATGGGTATGCCCTGAAAGCACTAAATCTACAGAGTGGCTTTCTTTGAGGCTTCTAATTTGTTTGGGCTGGTGGGCTAAAAGGATCGTGGGCTTACTCTCATTGCGCTTTTTTAAAGCTTTGTCAATATCAGGGGCAAAATTTTGACGCTTCCTTGCGAAATAATCATACACACCGCACAAATTAATCCCCCTAAATGCACGCACTCATTCCCTAAAATCGTCAAATTAAGCGTATTAAGAAACGATAAAATCGGCTCTATGCCATGATAATACTCATGATTTCCTGGCACATAAAAAGTGCCATGCGTGCTTCTAAGGTTGTTTAAGGGCAGTAAAAAAGATTTGACTTTTTCAATGCTTTCATCCACTAAATCCCCCCAATCAGCACCATATCCACTTCTTTTTGATTGACTTCTTCTACAATGTAATCAACAAAATCTTTTTGCAACAAACTCCCCACATGCATGTCTGTGAGTAAAATAATCTTTAATTCTTTATCCAGCTTGTCTAAATAAATAGGGGTTTCTTTGATTTTAGGGCGGGCCAACCCTTCATAAAAGCCGCGCCAAAAATACCCTAATAACGCCAGATAAAACCCTAATTTTAAAAAGTTTTTTAAACCTTTACGCCTTGAAGGTAAGAAATCTATTTTTTCTACAGAGTAGGAAAATCCGTAAAAACTTAAAGAAAAAATAAACACAATAAAAGACACAAACGAACACGCTGAAGTCAAAACAAACAAATGGCTAGGCATAGTATTTCTATAAAAAGCAAAAGCCGCCTCGCCCGCACTCAAAAGGATAAAAAACCCTAAATAAGCGTATTGAGAGATTTTCTTTAAGGTTAAAAACGATTTCAACATCCTAAAAGAACTATAATTCAAAAGATATAAAACCAATAAAAACGCTATGGAGATCAGCATACCACCCTTTTATTATCATAAAGTGTTCTGTCATTCTAGCATGTTAACGCTAATGCGCCCTTTAGGTTCTCATCGTGCTATTTCCTTTTTTATCAGTCTCAATCCAAACAGAAAGAGAAAAGTATCCCTCCCTTTAAAAGAGTGTGAGTTTGGATATAATAATAAAAAATGCGCTTAAAGCCATAGAAAGGAGATATAATGCAATTAGACGAAGATTTAGAATTCGCTAAAAAAATCTTTAACCCTAACAGAGCGTTTGCCAAGCAAGCCAGGATTAAAAACATGTGCGAATATAAAGATTTAGTGCATGAAGCCAATGAAGATTATGAACATTTTTGGGGCGAGTTAGCCAAGCAAAAACTCACATGGTTTAAACCTTTTGATAAGGTTTTAAACAGCGATAACGCCCCTTTTTTCAAATGGTTTGAAAACGGCAAAATCAATGTTTCTTACAATTGCATAGACAGGCATTTAAAAGACAAAAAAAATAAAGTGGCGATCATTTTTGAAGGGGAAATGGGGGATTATAATGTCATCACTTACAGAAAACTCCACTCTGAAGTCAATAAAACAGCCAACCTTTTAAAAAACGAATTCAATGTCAAAAAAGGCGACAGGGTCATTATCTATATGCCTATGATTGTAGAAAGCGTTTATATGATGCTCGCATGCGCTAGGATTGGAGCGATCCATAGCATCGTTTTTGCTGGGTTTAGCCCTGAAGCCTTGAGGGATAGGATCAACGACGCTCAAGCTAAATTAGTTATCACAGCGGATGGGACTTTTAGAAAAGGCAAACCCTACATGCTCAAGCCAGCCCTTGACAAGGCTCTAGAAAATAATGCCTGCCCTAGCGTGGAAAAAGCGCTCATTGTGATACGAAACGCCAAAGAGATTGACTATGTGAGAGAGTA
>JBLDXK010000018.1:0-4451 GCA_047430845.1 Helicobacter pylori
CTATCGCTTAACTTAAAAACCGATGATTATATTAGATTAGAATTGAAAATTCATTCTAGGCGATTTTAGAAAGAAATTTGTCTAAAACGACTCGCTATGACTGCCAAGCCTAACCAAAGTTAAAACATTGTTTTTCACTCTATACACAAGCAAAACATTAAGCTTAATGTGGCACTCTCTACAGCCTTTGTATGTTCCACTTAAAGCGTGGTCTTTAAATCTTTTGTCCAATGGAATTTGATTTCTTAAACTTTCAACCACTAAGTCAAAAACTTCTAACTCAATTTTTTGATTTAAAATATGCTTTTTTAAATCCTTAGTGAATTTCTTTTTTAACTCAATCTCTAGCATTCAAGCCCCTAAGAATTAAGAGCGAATTGCCAAATTTCACTAGCATTTTTAGGTTTAAAGTTTTCAGTCGTATTAGGATTATCAATATCTAATAAAAATTAGCCCCCATTTCTACATTTTTTAACATCTTATCTCCTTAACTCAATCAATCATGACAACTTCATTATTTGAGTTTAGTATTGTAGCATTTTCTAAAATGTCCAAAAAAGGTGGCTCTCATTTTTAAGGTTTTTTTAAGGAAAGCCAGTAACCCCCTTGTTTAGCGGTCTGCGTAAGACACACCTACTCAAAAAGTGCACATTTTTTTCTTTTTGAGTGTTATCCTGCCCTTTTTTTGGGTCTTGAAAAAAACACCATTTTTTGGTGAAAAATCGCAAAAAGAATGACTATTTTTCACCTGTAGTATTTCTTGAACCAATTCTTCAAGTGCTCATGATTTTTTGACAGAAAAATTTGTCGCTTGTCTTTCTTTCAAAATGGCAGCGTATCGCTCAATCTTTTCTAGTTCTTTTTTTTGGCAGTTCTTAATGATGCCAACTAGAGCGTTAGTGTCTTGTTCCCTCATAGCATGCATGTATTCGCTTCTAGCGCTTACTTCAATCACAAAGGGCGTTAAATTAGCTTTTATGGTTTGGTAGAACATCAAGGCTCTTCCTGTGCGGCCATTGCCATCACTAAAAGGGTGTATCTCTTCAAATTCTATGTGGTGTTCTGCTATCTTTTTTATTTTTTCTTCACCGCTCAAATTCAATAGTGCTTCATCTTGTATTTTCAAACACAGATTATTGATTCTAGGTTGCACCATTATTGGACTTGCAGTCGGTTTTTTAGCCCCTATGATCTCATTATAAGTGGTTTTGAATTTTCCAAAATCAGGCAGGATATTACGCATCAAAACAGAATGGAAATGGCCAATCAAATGTTCATCTATGATCTTATCTCTCTCTAAAAACTCTAAAATAAGGGGAACAAAATTGCGATAATTTTCTATCTCATGCACTTCATCTAAGCTCACCGACTTGATAGGGGTCTTTCTGTCTATTAAGATACTCATCGTATCGCCCAAAGTCAGGCTGTTGCCCTCCATAGCGGAGTTGTGGTGCGCCATGCGAATGGTCAGATCCATAGCGTAATCATCAAATTCTAACAATTCTTTATAGTCCATTACTTTGTTCCTAGTGTCTAAAGCTAGTCAAATGCATCTGTCTTTTCACCGATAGTATTTCTTGAACCAATTCTTCAAATGTTTTTCATCTTTAGCGATGAAAGGTTTTAGAAGTTTCTCAGGCTTATCCACATCTTGGACTGAAACACAGATCCGATTGTCATTCAATTTGACAATGTTAGTGATTTTCAAATAACTTGTTATCCCATCAGGGCATTGATCCACATTGAAATTAGTGATGTGGATCGTTTTGCCGATGTATTCATCAAATTCCTTGATAGGTTCGTTAGTGATAGGGTGGATTTTAGGGGGATCAATTTCTTCTAGCAAATTGTCTTTTTTCAGGCTGTAGCCATTGACATATAGTAATTCCAAAGCGAATGCCTTGTTGGACACAAGGAATTTTTGAGAGTTTTTGTTAGTCAAAACATGCAAAAACATTTGATTCTTTTCAAAAGTGGCGTTATCAATCTTTAAAATAGTCCCATTGTTGTGCCTGAACTGATAACCGATCAAGGTTTTTAATTCAAGAAACCTAGCTTCCATAGTGGCTTTTGCGCTTCTTTTAGCGATTTGGTTGTGAATGTCCCATGCCACAAGCTTGATGTCTCTTTGAGCGCGTTGCTTGTCGGCTTGTTTTTGTTTCTTATTTTCGCCTTCAGGCAATTGCTCAAAATAAAAATCAATGTGGGTTACCTTGCGCTTGTCATGGCTTTTGCGTTCTTTCTTGTAGCTCAAGTGTTCAAAAGGGTAGATTTTTCTGAGTTCTTTGAGAGCGATTGGTGTTAGGACAATTTTGATCAATGTTTGTCCATATCGTAGTCTTTTGGGATGTCTAAAAGCTCCTTAAATTGACCCCATTCCACGCTTAAAATCCCTGTGCTTTTGTATTGCTTGAGCAAGCGATAGAGCGTTTTAGCGTATTTGCCCCTCACTCTTTGGAATTCTAAAAGTTTAAAGGAAGTGTATTGACCGCCCATGCCCAGATTGTTGAGCAGATAGTTATAGCCTGTGTTGAGCTGAATATCCATATACAAAAATTCTCTTGTTTCTTTATCGCTCACGATTTCACAAACTTGAAAAAGCATATAATTTTTTTCAGAAACGCATTCTCTACCATTCACTATAATGTCTCTAACTTCCCAAAAATCAGCGGTTTTCACTTTATTCCACATGCTTCTAGCGGTTCTTGTAAGATTATCATAGGATATTTTAATGCCCAACATTCTCCTTAAATCTTGCGGTTCAAAACGAATAAGGGTATTCCCTTGATCTTTAAGCCTTTGAAAAATAGCAAACAAAAGATTGGCTTCCCTCTCGCTCAATTTCCCTAGATTAACCTTATTGGCGTTATTGTGGTAGGTGATATAGGTTTTATCTTTAGGGGTGCTAACCACTAAATCCTTGCATGGTGTGGGGGTGGTTTGTGGCGCTTTTGTTGGTGTGGGTTTTTCTTTTAGAGTGGGTTCTAATTCTTCTTTTTTAATTTCATGCTTTGATAGCAATTCTTTGATGGTTTGTGGTAGTGCATCTAATATTTTCAACGCTTTTTGTAAATCTGATTGATCAAATTCCACTATATGCCCCTTATTTCGGTATAATAGTGCAAGTCATGCTAGTATGTCTATTAATGAGCCAACCCCCATAAACAAGGGGTTGGCTTTTAATAAACCTAGTGAAGTAAAGGTGCGAGAATTACAAGCACTAATACTAACATGAATAATAGCTTCATGGCACGATACCTCCTAACGAGGTGTCGCCCTCTCTATCCTCCAACCCACTAACTTAACCAAGTCAAGCCAATTGCTCCAAATTTTGTCGCACATAGGAAATACCGCACTTGTGAAACTATTAGCACGCTGTTATTGTAGCTAAAAATGGTTAATATTAGGTAACTATTTTTATAACAAGTTATATTATTTTTAGCAAAAACCGCTCATGTTACGGCAAAAAATTACCTATTTTTCTTATTTTTAAGTGAAAAATGAGAGATTTTTCAGCTAAAGTAACAAGAAGTTCTGTTATCAGTAACAAGAAGTTCTGTTATCAGTAACAAGAAGTTACTGTTATCAGTAACAAGAAGTTCTGTTATATTCATTTTCACCCCAAAAATGAGAAACCCTACAGCTTCGTTATTTAGGGGGTTGCAACCCCCAATCCCTCACGTGCGCGCATGCGAGTAAAACATGTAAAAACAACATGGTTGTTTAAAAATGTAATTAAAAACAACGCGCATGACGCGCTACATATTTTGGGGTTTTAGTTTTAGAGGTTTTTTAGCCTAACGCCAGGTTTGCGCTATCTTGTTTGATTTTGCTAACGCAAAAACAGCTTCGGCTAACGCTTACGCTTTCAAACTGCGATGCGCTTTTGTCCATGCTCGCTAACGCTTCGCTTATCTGTGTTTGCTTGTCAGCAAACAATCGGTGCAAAACCGCTTGAATGCTCGCTAACGCTTCGCTTGTGCGGTTTTGTTTAGGTTAGATGGCTAACACAAGACAGATGCTCTTTTAGATGCTATCCAAGTGAGATTGACTAAATAGTTAGCAACTAGAAAGGGAAATGAAGTTTTTTTGAATTTTTGAATTCTAACTTCCAACTAAAAGCAAAATACCCCAATAATGAGCTAAAAATAGCCCTATTTCATCGCTTAACTTAAAAACCGATGATTATATTAGATTAGAATTGAAAATTCATTCTAGGCGATTTTAGAAAGCAAAGATTGATGGTTTTGATTTCACGCTAAAATTGACTAAATAGTTAGCAACTAGAAAGGGAAATGAAGTTTTTTTGAATTTTTGAATTCTAACTTCCAACTAAAAGCAAAATACCCCAATAATGAGCTAAAAATAGCCCTATTTCATCGCTTAACTTAAAAACCGATGATTATATTAGATTAGAATTGAAAATTCATTCTAGGCGATTTTAGAAAGAA
>JBLDXK010000019.1:0-3026 GCA_047430845.1 Helicobacter pylori
TGAAATGATTTCTGTGAAACTTATTGAGTCCTTAATCAAAAGGACTTTAAGAAAATACTATGCAAGATTTACAAGATTTTAAAAATGATATTACGCTCATTCTATCTGAAGAAAGATTAGCCGCTTATGACAGCCTAGAGCAATACAAAGAAAATTTAAAACTCATTTCTTTCATCACGCCTAAAATCTCTAACTTAGAAATTTATTTACGCAACGCTTTAGACTATTGCTTGACTCAAATCAAAGGGAGCGAATGGGTGTTTAATGAAAATTCTTTAACAAATTTAATTAACGAGCAAAAAGAAAAGAAAAAAGAAATCACGCATTCTTTAATCTTATCTAAAATGTCTTTAGGGGCAGTGATCAGGTTTATTTTTTGTTATAAGTTAGAGGGAGTAATATTAGATTTGAGAGCGTATCGTTTTAGAGCTTATTATCACGAAAATAAAGATACTTTGCTTATTAAAGGCAAAAAACGCCTTCTTTACAATTATATTAAAGCCCATATTGCTTTAAACTTGCTATGGACGATTAGAAATCGCACGTATCATTGGGAAAATTTACTCAAAATCCAACCGAACAACCGCCCACGAATAGCCACACCATTCAATGGAAAAACAGAAAACATTCCAATAGACAGAATTTTAGTGATTGGTATTGAACCTAACAAAATCACTCTATTTTTAGATGATCTAATTAAAAGCATTAGGAATAAAGATTTTGAAGATTTAAGTAGTTTGTAAAAAAGTGGGCTACTGAAGCCCTTATAATGTAGAAGCATTATAACTCAAAAATTAGAACAAATCAAGATTTCTTAAAAGCTTACTCGCTTTTTTCATCTTTTAACCATCCTTTAGCACAAAAAGCCGCTTTTTATAATCAAAATAAGTCTTTTTTACACTATATAGATTTAAAAATAATTTTATCGGTCATTTTTTACGCTGAGTTGGCTTTTTAATCTTTAAATTGTGTTTGATTGTTCTTGCTTGTTTTAAGGGTTAGGATAAAATAACGCTCACCCCCTAGTTTTTTTGCTAGAGATTAGGGGGTAAAATCCACTTTTAGGAGCTTACTATGAAAAATCATCGTAGTAAACACTCTTGGAGAGAATTATACCTAAAAATCAGTTTTTTGGGTTTAAAGTTTGATCTAGTGATTAAACGCTAATTCTTAAAAGAGTTGCCCCCTAGATTAGGGGGTTATCCTTAAGTGGGAAATCAGCTTTTCACTGCCCGTCTTCAATGATCTTAATTTTTTCATCGGTGAGGTTGTAGAGCTGATAGACTAAGGCGTCAATTTCTTTTTCTAATCCTTGGGTGTTGGCTTTAGGGTCTTTTTCTTTTATTTGCAGGATTTTATCCACTAAAACGATGATTTTATCGGCTGTAGGCTTGTTTGATTTGGTGATCTTAATTAGTGGGATATTCATTAATGGTTCTTTGTCAATCTGATAATTATTCCCTTGCACTTTTCCCCTATGTTTAAGCCAAAATCTTATAAGCAAAGAGTTGAGAAGTCCTACCAAAAATTTAGAATCAAATCGTTTTGTTTTAATAATGTAAAAAGTCGCTGAAACATAACAATCAAAATTAACATACGAAAAGATAGGTTCTTTAGCACATTTTCTTAATACGATAATTCTAGGATTTCCTGTAAAAAATCTTTCATCTCTTGCACGATGAAGTCCATAAGGCTTATTATCTGATGTTATAACTTCCTTGAACCTATCTAAATGTTTTTTAAGATTTGGATAATCATCCATGGATTTTGGATTCTTAAAGCTAGAATCTGTATAGATTATCCAATGTTGATTTTGTGAGAGTGTTAAATATTTCATGATCTCAGCTGTTTCATAACTTGGTTTTAAAAGTTTCATCTCTTTTTGAGAAAGTTTTAGATTATTTTTTTCTGCTTCAGATAAAACAAAAATACCCTCTCCATTAAAAAACTGATTAGAAAATTTTTCATTAATTTTTTTATTTATTCTGTCATAGTGTGGATGAATACCATTTGTAATTTCCTTTTTATTCAAAAAGAGAATAGCATTTTTTAAAATAGTATTAAAAATAGAGTTAAAATGAGAAAAAAACAGAGTTTTATTAATTAGATTTTTCTTTTCTATCTTTGCATTAAGATATAGGTTGCCCTCACATTCTTTCCTTTGAAGCAATGTGATACGATTAGTATCGCTTGGTTTCTTTGCAATAATCTTGCGATAATCAAAAAAGTATTGATTTGGAGAAATTATTTTCTTAAAACACATAATCATTGTTTGAATATCTGCACTTTCAAATACTCTATAATCCCCAAAATCAATGAGTAAAATAAATTGAGTTTCTCTCAAAAGAATATTTCTTAATTTTTCTGCACCTGCATTTGTAGTCCAATTATTTGTAGCAATAAAACTTAGAACTCCATTTTGTTTGAGAATTTCTAAGCCTATTCCTACAAAGTGATACCATATATCCATTTTCCCCTGATAGGTTCTTAACCTTTTTGTTGAAGCAAAAAGTTCTTTATTTCCTCCCTCCTTAATATAAGGCGGGTTGCCAATGATGCAATCAAAGCCTAAAAAATTCCCCTCATCGTCTAGCACTTCAGGGAATTCAAAACGCCATTCAAACGCATTTTGATACTCTCTACCACTCAAAGCATCATCAAGCTTTTTTCTTAAAGCTCTAATACGCCCATAAGACGCAAAAGCCTCTTCCTCTTCTTTAGGGCTTAGTTTAAGCGTGCCAAAAAGGCTTGGGATAAAGTAATTTAACCCATCTAGCAAACTCTTATCATCTAGGGCAAAGAAATTGTATTTTTTGATGTGTTTTTCAATAGCCTTTTCAAGCTCTGCTTTGGTTTTAGGATCTTTAAGCGTGAGAGAAAAAGTGTTTTTTAAGTCTTGGATTTTGTTGATAAGATCTTGCTTATTTAAGGGATAGAGAGGGTTTGGGTCTTTGTATTGGGCGACTAAATCTTTGTATTCTTGGATTTTTTGCTTGATATTAGATATAATACGTAACTGAACGAAA
>JBLDXK010000020.1:0-1755 GCA_047430845.1 Helicobacter pylori
ATGCCAAAATAAGGTGGTTTTTTTCCATCAATCCAGAACACATGGGGGTGGCTAAAGAGAAAGTTTATCGTAAAATGATCCTAGAGGGCGAAGAAATCAATCTCACGCAGAGTTTTGATAATCTGTATATAGAAAGCTACAAACAGATTTTAGCTCAAGGGGGTTTGGTTTAGATGACGCTATGGCGTCTATCAAACTGGCTTATGAATTAAGAAACCTCTCAGTCAGCGAACCCAATGAAGATTCGCATGCTTTGTGTTGCAAAAACAAAACAGACCAATAAAAGCACCACTTTTAAAAGCGTTGTTTAGGGGGTTTTTGGTTATTGGTGTTTGATTAGAATAGGGTTGTTTTTGATTTTCTTTTAAGAGGGGGTTTTACTTTTTTAAGGGCTTGTATGGATATTTATGCGTTATACATAGCGATAGGGCTTTTTACTGGTATTCTATCAGGGATTTTTGGCATTGGTGGGGGGATGATCATTGTCCCTATCATGCTCGCAACCGGGCATTCTTTTGAAGAATCCATTGGGATTTCCATTTTGCAAATGGCGCTTTCATCGTTCGTTGGCTCTGTTTTGAATTTCAAAAAAAAATCGCTTGATTTTTCTTTAGGCTTATTGATAGGGGCAGGGGGGCTGATAGGGGCGAGTTTTAGCGGATTCATTTTAAAAATCGTTTCCAGTAAAATTTTAATGGTAATTTTTGCGCTTTTAGTCGTGTATTCTATGATCCAATTTGTTCTAAAACCCAAAAAAAAGATTTGATAGCGGATATTAAACGCTACCATTTGCAAGGTTTAAAATTATTCTTAATTGGCGCGCTCACCGGGTTTTTTGCTATCACTTTAGGGATTGGCGGGGGGATGCTCATGGTGCCTTTGATGCATTATTTTTTAGGGTATGATTCTAAAAAATGCGTGGCGTTGGGGTTATTTTTTATTCTATTTTCTTCCATTTCAGGAGCTTTTTCTTTAATCTATCACCACATCATCAATAAAGAAGTGCTCTTAGCAGGGGCGATTGTAGGATTAGGCTCTGTTATGGGCGTGAGCATTGGGATTAAATGGATCATGGGGCTTTTGAATGAAAAAATGCATAAAGCTTTGATTTTGGGGGTGTATGGTTTGTCGCTATTGATTGTTTTATACAAACTCTTTTTTTAATTGATGGTTTTATACCACTACTATTTTAAGACCCCTAAGAGTTTCCCTTTAGAGTATTTGCATTTGTGCGCTAATGAGAGCCATTTATTAAGATTGGATTTTGATGCGACCAATTTTTCTCATAACACCCCTATGAATACCCCATTAAAAATCAGCGTTCAAGCCTTGGAGCGTTATTTCTTGGGACAACTTTTTGAATTTAATGCGCCTTTAGATTTGATAGGGACTTTTTTTCAAAAACAAGTTTGGTCTGCGTTAATGACTATCCCTTATGGCAAGACAAAAAGTTACGATGAAATTGCAAAGCTCATTAATAACCCTAGATCTTGCAGAGCTATTGGCAACGCTAATCGCAATAACCCTATTTCTTTGATCGTGCCTTGTCATAGAGTGGTGCGTAAAAATGGCGCTTTAGGGGGGTATAATGGGGGCATAGAAGTCAAAAAGTGGCTGTTAGAATTTGAAAGCAAAATTTTAAACCAGCAAGCTAAAAACTCTTTAATTTCTTAAAGAATGTAAGTTTTAAGCATTCTCTAAGTTTCAAGTTAAATTCAATTAAAAATTATCTAGAAATATAACACAAACTTTTTA
>JBLDXK010000021.1:0-44447 GCA_047430845.1 Helicobacter pylori
TTATGTAGGGTAAGGTCTTTGTCTTGAAGGTTTCTTGATGGCGTCTCCTCTTGAATGCGTTCGCCCATTTCCTTTTGAGTGCGTTCTTGCGTCTCTCTGGGTGTGCGTATGGTATGTAAGTCTCTATGAACTTCTGTTCTAACTCGCTCAATCCTTGCATCATGTCTGTTTGCATTTTGCTCTCCTAAATTTTGTTGCTCTAATTCTAAATCAGCCAAGCTTAAATTTGGATGATTATTATCATTATTTTGAATAATATTGTCAGAAGTATTAGTCTCTATTGTGTTGTTAATAGGTTTATTGTTGTTTGCGCTATAATTTTGTCGCTCATTACTACCCTCTTTAACTTGAATGATTGCTTCATTCAAGCTTACCAATTCGTTATAACGCTGTTGATAAGCTTTTTCAAAATTGTTCATGTCTCTTAAAATTTCTTTAAAAGGCTTGATTTCTCTTCTACTTCCATCGCCATTAACATAAACGCTTTCATAGTATTTTTGCAATTCAATTTTTGCTTGAGCGATTTCTTCCAAACTCAAAAGATCGCTTTTTAAAGAGTAATCTCTGTTTTCTTGTATAGCGCTTTGCTCTTCTTTAGTCCAGCCTAAAATAGAACCATTATTAAAGAAAAATTGCTTAATCTTATTAGCGTTATCTGCACTGAGATGGTTTTCTTTGAGTTTATTTTCATTGATAAGCCTGTGTATTTTCCAAGCAAAATTCGCGTAATCATCTTTGTCTATCCAAGGATAATAATCTGTTGCTGAAAGCAATTGTTGCTCTAGGATTAAAGCATGCGCTTCTTTAGCTAATTCAAATTCTAGTTTTTTAACTTCTTCATTGGCGTTAGTATTCAATTTGGTATTTTCATTGTTTATTCAAAATCCCTAAACAATTTCCCTAAATCCAAATCAAGCAATTCCGTTTGGGATCGCAATTCTAAAAGGTTTTTAGCTCCTTTAATCAAATCGTTACTGGAAATGCCATGAGAAAGAGAGATTTGAGCTTCTAAAAACGCGCTCAAATGATCGCACACCTTCAAAAGCTCCCCACAAACCCCAAAATATTCATCGCTGTTATAAAGCGTGAATAATTCTTCAGCGTCTTTAGTGAAAACAATTTGATGAGACTTGTCTTTGTAGCGGTTTTTAAACTCGTTTTCGGTGAAGTATTTTAAATCTTCTTGAACGCCCAAAGAAACAAAGGAATAGACTTTGTTTTGCATTTCCTTTTTTCAATCTCTTTAATGCAATGATCAAGCCCTGCAACGCTTTGTTTGATAGGCGTGATAATGTCTCGGGTTAAAATCTCGGGTAAATCATGGAAAAGCCCGCCCAAAAAATGATTGATCCGCATGCTTTTACAAGCTTTTAAATCAAAGCTCAACAAATACCCCATAATCGCCACGCATAAGGTATGCCCTAAAACGCTAGTTTGTGGCACTCTTGGGGTCTGGCTCCAACGCTTTTGGAAACGCAACTGCCCAAACATGCTCACCAATTTTTTCAAATCTTCTTTTTCCCCAAAAGCCGCTTCAAACAAATGATCGTTATTGTGGAGTTGCTTGTCAATTTTATCTTTAATTTCTTTCACGCCATACATGTTGGGGTTAAAATGATAAATAATATCAAACTCCCACTTAGACGCATAAAAATGCGCACTCTCTAAAATTTGAGTTTCTAAAATTTGGGGCCTGTGGCTTAAATACTCTTTGAGTTCCTCTAAAGAAAAATACGCGCTGATTTCATCTTGCAAACTTTGCACAACATAGGAGGCTAATTCTTGGCTGTGCGTTTGTTGGAGAGCGTAAAAAATAGGGGGTTTAATATCGGTTAAAACCAAGCGCTCCAAAAATTCAAAGCAAAAGAACTTGATTAAAAGATCTAAATCTAAATCTTTACCCCTATCTTTTGAATCTTTAGCGAGCAGATACGCAATCATCGCTTTATGGGCTTGTTTGTCTAATTCCACAAATTCTAAAGGGCATGCTTGGTCATTCCAGCGCCTAATGGACGCACCCGCAAACACACGCCTTAAAAATTGAGATTTGAGTTTAGGGGCTTTTAGGGGTTTAATAGGATGAGCCGCATACATGACTTTCCTTTTTATACTATTTTGAATATTTAAAACTATGAGCTTATTAAGAAGTGTTGATTTTATCGCACAAGATTGAAAAATCTTAACGCACCACTATCAATACTAACTTAAATTTTATTATACGAAAAAAAGATAAAAATAAGGCTTTTATTTAAAAAAATGTTATTTTTATCAATTTCTTTCTCACCCTAAAACACCCACCCATAATTGAAAAACACCTTAAAGTGGCTAGCCCCTTCATTAAAAACAAAAGAGTTTGTGTAATCGCTACTGCTAGAAACGACGCTAGCTTTTCTTTGGATCAAAGGGATGCTAATCCCTACAGAATATTTAGAATGCTTATAGCGGTAGTTCAACCCGGTAGCCACATCTAAATTGCCGCTTCCTTTGACTTTGTTCAACACATAATAGCTGTTATACAAGCCCCTTAACCCACCAAAGATACCAAAAGATGATGAAAAATTCCTTTTGGTTTGAACGCCTGTAGGGCTATTTTTATTAGAGTAAGTGGTGATGAAATCCACCAACAAATCTATCCCCCCACCATAGCTCAATTGCTGGAATTTTTGATTAAGGGCTTTAGAATAGTTGTATTTGATAATGCCATAATAAGCTAACCCTATGAAATCATTAAAGTAGTTTTGATAGCCTATCTTAGCATTAACCCCTAAAATAGGGCTTCTAAAATTTTGCGAAGCACTTGAAAAATAGTGGTTAGTAACGCTAGAAGTTACAAAGGTTTTTTGAATGGTGCCAAGCATGGAATTGGCTAAATCTTGCGTGTTCAAACTAGCGTTTAGATTGTAGTTTGTTTGACTACCAAGATTAGCGAAATTGATCGGTAAAGCGTTTTGATTGATGAGCTGCTGCCAAACCGCTGCTGTTACCCCTAAAAATCCAGCCGGAACATCCGCGCAATTGTGATAAATGGAATTAGGGTAGTTGCTAGGGAAAGCGGGTTGATTGGATCCGTCATAAAGCGAACACACATTATAGGGGAGGCCATCAGAATCTTTTGGCTTGCCGTTTTCATTTTGACCGGTTGGCACCCTTTGATAAGTCATGTTCCCGTTATGCCCATAGCCTTTAGTGTGGCTGAATTCATGCAAGATGGTTCTTAAATCCTCTAAATTGATAGTCTTAAGGTCGTTGCCAAAGAGTTTTTGGGGTTCTAATGCATAAGCTTCTACTCCCAATGTGCCATATTCGCCATCATTACCATACCCATTGGCTAACCCTACAACCCCTGAATTTTTTAAAACGACCGCATCAATTTCTATTTTTTTTCTAAAATTATTGACAATACCCTGTTTGTTTAACACATATTGTTGATCAACTTTAGAGTCAACACGCCCGTTTGTCCCGGGATTTACACATTTTGAAGGATCATTATCGCAATCTGTTGGGCTGTTAGTGAACTCAAAAGGAGCGTTTAAAATCGCATCGCCCCAAGATTGGGAGTCTAAAACAGCGATCATGTTCAACATCAAATTAGTGAATTCCTCTGCGGTTTGTGGGGTAAAAGGTTGCCAACAATCATTTTTGGTATTACCATTATTATTGTAAGGACAAGTGTTGAAATTGTTTGGATTTTCATTACTATATTTCATGATAAGATTTGTCTTAATCTTATTGAGCGTTTCAAACACCCTTTGCGTGTTAGCGTCAGAAATAGAAGTGCTAGTGGCTTCAAATTTTGGAAGAAAGAAAGTATAGGGGCCAATTTTATCAAACGCCTCTTTTAGGCTATCAAATGCCTCCCCAGGTAAAACAATCTTAGAGTGTTTGGGGATGGTCTCTATCACGCCTAGATCAATCGTGTTGCCTTGAGCGTCTTTAAAACTCAGTTTAACATTGCTTAAATTATAAGGTAAGAAATTTTCTATAGTTAATTTACCACCAATATACAACACTTTAACAGGAGATAAAGATGAAAAGTTTAATTGTGATATGGATTTAGCGTCTGTGAATAAATTAGCCGCTCTTTTTAAAATCGTGTCTGTGGGTAAATAACTATAAGTTGCGTAAGTGTTTTTTGTGGTGGTGTGTCTTTTTTCTTGCGTTTGCGTGCCTTCTAATAGCCCAGTTTCAAAGCCGGCTTCTATGAAAAAGCCATTTTTCTCGTTCGCTTCTAAAGCGCTGAATAATAAAAGTGGGATGAATAGTTTTTTCATGGTTATCTCTTTTTAGTTCATAGTGCCTTCATTATACAATTTAAGGGAATGGTTTGTTTATTTTTCACAATTTAACGCTTTTACAAGAAACTAGTATTTCATATTGAAACAAATTTTTAAAAACAAGCGTTTGTTTAGGGTTAATTTAGCGTTAATTGGGTTGTGTTAATGAAAGTTTGATAGTTAAAATTTGACCCCCCCTTAATTTTTCTAAACAACGCTTTACTTAGCGCACTTCTTTATATCAATATTCCAGTCAGCACCGGATTTGATTTGATGTTTTTGCGCGAAATTACCCCTATTCAGCGCCACGGAAACATTCAACAAGCTGTTTAAATAAACCAACGGCTGGCCTTCTGGCACATCGCCAAAGCTCGCAACATACGGCATTTTCCGCTTCGTATTTTTTCTTAGAACCTTTAGAAATCGTTACACACACTATATCGTTTCGTTTGATCCCTGCTTGATTGAGTAATTTATCGCTGATATTGCTCCAAACATTGCCATATTGAATATCCAAAATCGGGATATTGCCTTTCACTTCCCCTTTTGTGGCTTTCGCTTTTTGGTAAGGAATTTCAACAACTTTTGGGGGAAGCTCAGGCCCGACCTGCTCGAATGTGATCGCCCCAGAAGCCAAGCGCGCCCCAGTGTAAGCATACACATCACGGCCATGGAAAGTATAGGATTTCTCAGAACCTTTCAAGCGGTTAGCTTTTTCATCAATTTCGCGCACGCTATCAATCCCTAAAGTTTGTGCTACCAAAGTCAGCGTGCCGTTATCTGGCGAGACGAAATACTGGCCGTTTTTAGTTTTTAGCACCACCGATTTACGCTTAGTGCCTACGCCCGGATCAACTACGCTCACAAATACCGAACCTTTTGGCCAATAACTAGCGGTCTGATACAAGCGGTAAGCACGCTTCCCAGATGTTATACGGAGGGATTTCGTGCGTTAAATCAAAGATTTTAAGATTGGAATCAACGCTGAAAGCGACGCCTTTCATCGCTGAGACGGCCCCGTCTTTTAGGCTAAAGTCGGTTTGTAAAATCAAAGCGTTATCTGCATGAACAGACGACAACCCTATGCACGCTGATAAAAACAACGCTGAAATCGTTTTTTTCATCTATATTATTTCCTGAATAACAAAAGTGGAGTGAAGCGTTTTCTCATGGTTATCCTTTGTTGGCTTAAAGTGTCTTTATTATACAATTTAAGGGGATTGTTTGCTTGTTTTTCACAATTTAAAGCTTTTACAAGGGATTAAAATTTCGTATTGAAACAAAATTTTAACGCTAATTAGGCTCTCTTAAAGGGGTTTTATTTAAAACGCAATATCGCCAATGTTTTCACTATTTTCTATATAGTATTTAAAACGCTCTTTTTCTAATTCGTTTTTTAGGATTTGTTGTTCTTCTAAAAGCAGGCGTTTTTGATCTTCTAGGGTGTTGATTTTACGGCTAATATAATAAATATTATTGCTTAAATAGATTTTAGGCGCTAATAAGGCTAAAAACGTGCCCCCAAAAACCAATACCCCTATTAAATTCATTAAAGAAAGGCCGTGCGAATTTTCATTTGCAGTTCCAGCGAATAATTCCTTTTTTTCGTTCTCATCTATGCGCACAAAGCGTTCTTTTTCGTTTGAAGAATGGGTTTTGATATTCATGGCTTACTCATATAACTTACTCATGGCTTGAATTGAAAAACCCTCATTTTAGCGCTTCGTGAACGCCTGTTGTTTTTAATTTCTTCTGGGCTTGGAGTGATGGGCTTTTTGGTTAAAATTGCGCCTAAAGCGTGATTGTTAGAGCAAGTGCATTTGAAACTTGAAGGATCGCAAATGCAATTTTTAGCGTAATCTTTGAAAGCGTTTTTCACTAACGCGTCTTCTAAAGAATGAAAAGAAATCACGCACAAAATCGCTCCCTTAAGGTTTCTAGCGCATTGTAAAAACTCTTTTAACTCTTCTAATTCGCTATTGACTTCTATGCGGATGGCTTGAAACACCAAAGTCGCTGGATGGATTTTTTTATTTTTAGAAAAAGAGCTTAAAAACTCGCTCAAATCCTTAGCGTCTTTAAAGGGTTTTTTAGCGCGCCTTTCTGCAATTTTGTGGGCGATTTTTTTGTATTCTTTGATTTCGCCATAGTCTCTAAAGATTTTTTCTAACGCCACTACAGAATAAGAGTTGATGACTTTTTGAGCGTTCAAATCGCTCTCTAAATCCATGCGCATATCCAGAGTGTGCGAATGGAAATTAAACCCTCTGTTATCATCATCAAGTTGTAAGGAGCTCACCCCTAAATCCACTAAAACCCCCTTGATTCGCTCGCCATGAATCTCTAGGGCTTCTTTAAAGCGTTTGGCAAACCCTCCGCTTAAGAGATGATAACGCCCTTCAAAGGCTTTCAATCGTTCTTTAGCGATTTCTTGAGCGAACTTATCTTTATCAATGCCAATGAGTTTCAGGTGTGGTTTTTGGGATAGAAGGGCTTTAGAATGCCCCCTAACCCTAAAGTGCAATCAATCAAAACCCGCTTCTTCTAAAGGTGCGAACGCTTGCAAGACTTCTTGTAACAAAACGCTTTGGTGCAGATTTTCTATTTCTTGCAAACAATCCCCTTAAAACCCTTAGATGAATTTTCCAAATGCCTACTCAATGGTATTGGTTTTGTTGGTTACGCTCAAAAGTTTCTTTTAATTAATCTTAGCTTTTTAAGGTGTGAAAATTCAAACTAAAACCCTTTTCATAAAGACTAAAAAGGGTTTAAAGATACCCTTTTATTTAAAAAGTGTAGTTATACCCCAAATAAAGCGAATAATCCCGTTTCAAATGGTAATAAAGGTTAGTAGCGTTAGGACCCGCACTCAAAAACTTATTGATGAGTAGCGGCACTCTCACGCCAAATTCCACGCCATTATGCTTGTAGATATTGGCTCTCACGCCAAAATTCAACCATACCTGAAAAGCGACGGTTGAAGTGTTGGTGCTATAAGGAGCGTTAGGGTTACAATAAGTAGGGGTACAAACATCAGGACCTTTAGCTTCAATGATTTGCTCTTTCCAATAGTTTGCTGCGGAGCTTTTCCAAGTGTTACCGCCGATAGCGACCCCACCAAAAATACCAAAAGAAGCGTTGTCTTTATCAATAATATCAGCTAACAAATCGCTCCCCACACCCCAAGAAACCATATCCAACTGGATTTTATTAGGTGCATAAACTTGCTTACCCAAATCGGCATGCCCGTAATCAAAAAGCCCATACACTCTAAAACCAAACCACTTGCTTGTCATATCTAGCGACTTGAATTGGAAGAATTTCTTATAACCCACATTCAACCCAAAACCATTCAAAGCCCCATTAGCGTATTTGGAGTGCCAATTGATATTGGTGCCTCCTGGATTATGCTTATTAGCGGTAAGACCTGGGGGGCAACCTACAACACTCCCTGTGCAATCCCCTGTATTATAAATATTACTATTCAAACGGGCTTGTCCAAGCTGATAATTAGTCCCTATATAAACACCATCACCTTCGGCTAACAACGAAGAGCTTAAAACTGCGGATAGAAGCCCTAAAGCTACAAACTTTTTCATAAATTCCATTCCTTTACATTCCTATCTTTAAAATTGTCTCATAAAATAATAGCATGTTTATCCTTAATCAAGCAAATATTTTTAACTCTTATGAATAAGAAATGATAATAAAACCATTCTTTTTTGAAGTATAATAGCTCCTTTTAATCCATTTTCTTATTTTAAGGAAACTCTTGCAACATAAAACCATTATGGATAAGATTATTATTCAAGGGGCTAGGGAAAACAATCTCAAAAATATTTTTTTAGAAATCCCTAAAAACCAATTTATTGTTTTTACCGGATTGAGCGGTTCGGGTAAATCCACTTTAGCGTTTGACACTTTATACGCTGAAGGCCAAAGGCGTTATTTAGAGAGTTTGTCCAGCTATGCTAGGCAATTTTTAGACAAAGTGGGTAAGCCTAATGTGGATAAGATTGAAGGCCTAACCCCTGCGATCGCTATTGATCAAAAAACCACTTCTAAAAACCCCAGATCCACTGTGGGGACGATCACTGAGATTTATGATTATTTAAGGTTGTTGTTTGCAAGGGTTGGGGAGCAATTTTGCCCCACATGTTTAGAACCCATTAGTTCTATGAGCGCGAGCGATATTATTTCTCAAATCTGTCATTTAGAAGAAAATTCTAAAATCATTATTCTTGCCCCCATTATTAAAGATAAAAAAGGTTCGTTTAACGATAAATTAGAGAGCTTGCGTTTAAAGGGGTATGTGAGGGCTTTTGTTGATGGGGTGATGGTGCGTTTAGATGAAGAAATCCATTTGCACAAAACCAAAAAACACACCATTGAAGCGGTGGTGGATAGAGTGGTTATCAATAGCGAAAATGCTTCACGGATCGCTAGTGCAATAGAAAAAGCTCTTAAAGAAAGCTATGGGGAATTAGAAGTGGAAATCTTGCAAGACAACGCGCCAAGCATCAGGAAGCATTACAGCGAGCATAAGGCATGCTTTAAATGCAAGATGAGTTTTGAAGAATTAGAGCCTTTGAGTTTTTCATTCAATTCGCCTAAAGGGGCGTGCGAGAGCTGTTTGGGTTTGGGGACAAAATTCAGTTTAGACATTAGTAAGATTTTAGATCCTAACACGCCTTTAAATCAAGGGGCGATTAAAGTGATTTTTGGGTATAACCGCAGTTATTACGCTCAAATGTTTGAAGGCTTTTGCGAATACAATAGTATTGACAACGCGCTTTGTTTTAACGAATTGAATAAAGAGCAACAGGACGCTCTTTTGTATGGGAATGGCACTGAAATCAGCTTTCATTTTAAAAACAGCCCTTTAAAACGCCCTTGGAAAGGCATCATTCAAATCGCTTATGACATGTTTAAAGAGCAAAAGGATTTGAGCGATTACATGAGCGAAAAAACCTGTTCTTCATGCAAGGGGCATCGTTTGAAAGCCTCCAGTTTGAGCGTTCAAGTCGCTGGCTTGAAAATGGCGGATTTTTTAACTAAGCCCATTGAAGAAGTCTATCACTTTTTTAATGATCCCACGCATTTTAGCTATCTTAACGAGCAAGAAAAAAAGATCGCTGAACCCATTTTAAAAGAGATTTTAGAAAGGGTGTTTTTTTTATACGATGTGGGGTTAGGGTATTTGACTTTAGGGAGGGATGCGCGAACGATTAGCGGAGGGGAGAGCCAAAGGATACGAATTGCTAGCCAAATCGGGAGTGGTTTGACAGGGGTTTTATATGTTTTAGACGAGCCTAGCATTGGCTTGCATGAAAAAGACACGCTCAAACTCATCAACACCCTTAGGAATTTACAAAAAAAGGGGAACACGCTCATTGTCGTAGAGCATGATAAAGAGACGATTAAGCATGCGGATTTTGTTGTGGATATTGGGCCAAAGGCTGGAAGGCATGGGGGCGAGGTGGTTTTTAGCGGGAGCGTGAAAGAGTTATTGCAAAATAACCATTCTACCGCCTTGTATCTCAACGGCACTAAAAAGATTGAGCGCCCTAAATTTGAACCCCCTAAAGAAAAGCATTTTTTAGAAATTAAAAATGTCAATGTCAATAACATTAAGAATTTGAGCGTTCAAATCCCTTTAAAACAATTGGTGTGCATTACTGGGGTGAGCGGGAGCGGTAAAAGCTCGCTGATTTTACAAACCCTTTTACCCACCGCTCAAACCCTTTTAAACCATGCTAAAAAAACTCAAAGCTTGAATGGGGTGGAGATTGTAGGGTTGGAGTATTTGGATAAAGTGATTTATTTAGATCAAGCCCCCATAGGCAAAACCCCACGGAGCAACCCTGCCACTTACACAGGGGTGATGGATGAAATCAGGATTTTATTTGCCGAGCAGAAAGAAGCTAAAATTTTAGGCTATAGCGCGAGCCGTTTTAGCTTTAATGTTAAAGGGGGCGGTGCGAGAAATGCCAAGGCGATGGGGATATTAAAATAGAAATGCACTTTTTGCCTGATGTGTTGGTCCAATGCGATAGCTGTAAGGGCGCTAAATACAACCCCCAAACTCTAGAAATCAAGGTGAAAGGCAAATCCATTGCCGATGTGTTGAACATGAGCGTGGAAGAGGCTTATGAATTTTTTGCTAAATTCCCTAAAATCGCCGTGAAGTTAAAAACGCTTATAGATGTGGGCTTAGGCTATATCACTTTAGGGCAAAACGCTACGACTTTAAGCGGGGGGGAGGCTCAAAGGATCAAATTAGCTAAAGAATTGAGTAAAAAAGACACAGGCAAAACCCTTTATATTTTAGATGAGCCTACCACCGGTTTGCATTTTGAAGACGTGAATCACCTTTTACAGGTTTTGCATTCTTTAGTGGTGTTAGGCAATTCCATGCTAGTGATTGAGCATAATTTAGACATTATCAAAAACGCTGACTACATTATAGACATGGGGCCTGATGGGGGGGATAAGGGCGGGAGAGTCATTGCGAGCGGCACGCCTTTAGAGGTGGCACAAAATTATAAAAAAACCCAAAGCTATACGGGAAAATTTTTAGCTTTGGAATTGAAATAGCTTGCATTTGTTTGTTAAAACGATGTAGGGCTGAATAAAATAACAGACAGCCAAATATTAGAGAGCAGAAAGATTATAAGGCTAGCGGCAACAATAACCATTGATTATATAAATAAAAGCTAGCAAAGAAGCCATGCCTTTAAAATCCATTGCATGAGAGTTTGAAAAATGAGAAAATATTAAGGAAAATAGAGACCAAGCCGACACCCTCTAATCATTACAGAAACGGCAATAGCGTCTCAAACCTTAATGGGAATAATCCTACCACAAACGAGTTTAAAACACAAGAGCCACAACGAATGAAGCAAGAAAAATGCGCCATAGTTAAATCCATGCTAAAGATTATAAAAAGCTTGAAATAAGCAAGTTATCAGCTATTAAAAATCGTGAGAGTGGGCACTATTATTTTCGCCCTGTAGCCCAAATTACAAGGGGTAGGGTTAAAAAACCCCTAAACTCACTATTTTTAGTCCCACACAAAAACTACTAATAAGGCTTTATTATCATTAAGTGTTAATCATAAATTATAAAAAATGCTAAAAAACATTTTTTATAGTCAATAGTAAAGAGTTTGATTTTAATTTTAATTGCATGATAATTTTTGTAGCACGGTCTTAGGGGTTAAAAAATGACTTTTAATTTAAAAAACTAATTAAGACCCAACAAGATTTTATTTATTATTGTTTTCTTTCCGCATGATAATCGCTTGAATGGGATCTTTGCCAAGGAGGTTGCCAAACAAAGGCCCCCTCAACAACTCGTAAAACACCTTGCTTGTTATTTTAACGGTTGTCCTCTTTGAGTCTTTAAGGTATTTGGGGAATTGCCTTTTAACTTCTCTATCAATCATAGACCCCCACTTTTTATAGTAGAATTTGATCGCAAATTCCGTTCCTCGTATCCGCTCTATTTTGTAACTCCTAAACCCAATTTCCAAATACTTTCTCATCAACCACTCAATGTTGTAAGGCCCTCTATCCAAAAAACGCCTGATATTTGCAGAATTGGTTTCATAATATATTGTAGGCTCGCCATTTTCAAGCAAATCAGCAAGAGTGGTGTTATTATCAATCATAGGGGGGCGCATAAAACCCTAAACACTCATCAACCCCTAATTTTTTAACGATAAACAACCTGCAACTGATAAAATCACCATCCTTATCATTAAGAACATCAATGATTTTATAAGAGCTACCATGCCCATAATAGAACGAGTTAGGTTTCTGTGATTCTTTATTAGCCTTTAATCCATTAAATTCATCAAAAATACCCGCCATGAAATCACCATCATTTGCTAAAGCGGTCTTGCTACTCAATCTAACAATTTTTTCCTGACTCAATTGAACAACAACTCCGTTAGTCTCTTTATCCACTCCAACACCAATCGCTCTATAGCCAATCTATCCACTCTTTTACTCAATTTGTTGCACAACAAACCATGCAATTCCTTGTTTTTTAATTTCTTAACCATAAAATCATCCGCTAACATAAAAACTCCCCATTAATTGAACCCCCAATCTTTAAACCCCTTTAAGCAAAAATCCCAAATTAAGCGTTTCTAATAAATGCTTTTTTTAATAACTCCATGAAATTATAGTGTGATCACTAAAACTTATTAAACTGATCTGGTTGCAGATAAATGATAAAGAAGCCTTACAAACTACCTTTCCAAAAACAAATCTTTTTCTTGGATTTCTGCTCCTTCGCTTAAAATCGCCGCTCTCTCCACCACTCCTAAAAGCTCTCGCACATTCCCATGCCAAGAGTATTCTAAAAGGCGTTTCGCAGCGTTTTTTTGAAAAGGATTTTGGCCCCAAATGATACGCATCGCACACTTCTTTAAGCTTGATCTCAGCAATGGGTAAGATCTCTTCAACCCTCTCTCTTAAAGGCGCGATAGTTATAGGCACGATTTGCAAGCGGAAAAATAAATCTTCTCTAAATTCTTTTGAAGCGATTTTTTCTTTCATGTTAGCGTTGGTAGCGGAAATGAAACGAACATCAATTTTAACGCTCTTATTATCCCCAAGGCGCGTGATTTCTTTTTCTTGAACCACTCTTAAAAGTTTGCTTTGCAATTGAAAGGGCATTTCAGCGATTTCATCTAAAAAGATCGTGCCTTTATTAGCGCTCTCAAAAAGCCCCATTTTAGGTGCTGTGGCGTCCGTGAACGCCCCTTTTTGATACCCAAAAAGCTCGCTTTCTAATAAATGCTCTGGGATAGCGGACATGTTGATCGCTATAAAAGGGTGTTTAGAGCGTTGCGAATGCTGGTGGATAAAATGAGCAAAAACCTCCTTACCCACCCCGCTTTCGCCTAATAGCATGACATTAGCGTCCGTGCTTGCGACTTTTAAGGCCTGCCGTTTGCTCTCTTCTAAAGCTTTTGAAGTGGCTAAAAAGCTGTGTTTGTGTGGTTTTTTTAAGGGTTTTTCTAGAGGGTGTTTTTTTTGAAATTCTAAAACTTTTTTAGTGCGGTAGATGGATTCTAAAAGCAATTCTGGTTTAAAAGGTTTTTGGAAAAAGTCTTTCACGCCTAAACGAATGGAATCAATGGCTTTATTCAAGGTCGCATTACCGGTAATCACAATGGATTCATACTTGCCCTCTAAAAGGCGTAAAAATTCCAAGCCGTCCATATGGGGCATGTTAATATCCGTGATGACCAAATCAAAGCTTTCATCTAACTTGGCTAAAGCGTCTTTAGGGTTTTTAAAGCTCACAATCTCTAAATCGTCCTGAAGCTCAAAAAAAGCTCCAGGCTTTTACGCATGTTAATATCATCTTCTACAATGGCGATTTTCATTCTTCTTCCTTTCTAAAAATATCTAAAAACAGCGCATCTCCCACTAAACTTGCCCTAACGCTTAAGGCTTTGAGGTTAAGAATGCTTGTGGTAGTGGTGCCGTTTTTATAGCTATGATCATAATGCGTGATAGCGACTTGGCTTTTTAAAATGCAGTCTATGACCCGCTCTTTTTCTTTTTTTAACGCTATTTCTAAAAGGAAGCGTTCTAATTTTATTGGGAGCAAGGGGTTTTTCAAATCGGGTAAGTTGCTAGTAATAATAGAGCAATGATAGTCTAAGACATAGGGGGCTGTTTTGATGCGGCTAACGATAGGCTTAGAGACAGAATACTCTTCGCCCATCACTCTGGAATCAACGATTTTCAAGCGGTACGAAATTAAAAATTCTTGTTCTTCTAGGGGGCTGAGAGCATGCAAAGAAACCCCTAAAAAATACAATAAAAAATAAAAGAATGAAAAGAAACGCATCACTCAAATAATTGTGCAGGAGAGTTTTCTAAATTTTCTGGCTCTTCTTCTTTAGGGCAAGAATTGACATACATGACTTTATCGGCGGTATTTATGAGCTTTACCCCACTAGCGTTTCTTCCGGTTTCTCTAATATCTTTAATAGAAACTCTGATCATTTTCGCGCTTGCAGTAAGGATCATCAAATCCAGGTTTTCATCATCCACGCTGATAACGCCCACTAGATTGCCGGTTTTTTGAGTGAGCTTCATGCCAATGACCCCCTTACCTCCACGAGATTGCTCTCTATACGCTTCGGCTAAAGTTTGCTTGCCAAGCCCGTTCTCGCTCACGCTCAAAAGCTTGTTGCCATCATCGCTAATAACGACCGCGCCGACAACAAAATCGTTTTCATTCAGCCTAATCCCTATAACCCCACGAGTAGTTCTTCCGATCTCGCGCACATCTTCTAAAGGGAATTTAATGAAAATACCCAAATGCGATGCGATGAGCAAATGCTTAGCGTTTTTATCCACAACTTTTGCGCCCACTAATTCATCGCGCTTCATCTAAAACAATCGCTCTGATACCGCTATAACTCCTATTACCGCCAAATTCGCTCAAATTGGTGCGCTTCACCACGCCATTTTTTCGTGAAGAAAGCTAAAGAGCGTTCATCGCTAAAGTCTTTAGTGCTTAGAGTCGCCATGATCTTTTCATCCGGAGCGAGCGAAATTAAATTCACAATAGCTTTACCCATAGCGATCCGGCTCGCTTCTGGGATTTTATAGACTTTCAAATGATACAATTGCCCCTTATTGGTGATAAAGAGCAAAATATCATGCGTGTTAGCCACAAAAAAGTTTTCAATGAAATCGTCTTCATAAGTGTTGCCTGAAAGCTTGCCTTTACCGCCACGATTTTGCCTTTCATAGGCTTTTAAATCCACTCTTTTCACATAGCCTTTATAGCTCATGCTCACTACCATAGGCTCATTAGCGATCAAATCTTCTGTGTCAATGCTTTCGTAAGATTCTTGAATTTCAGTGCGCCTTGGAGAAGAAAACTGCTCTTTGACTTCTAAAAGCTCTGTTTTGACGACTTCATTCAAGCGATCTTTCGCTCTTTAAAATACCATTGAGATCATCAATAAGCTCTAATAAGTTTTGGTATTCTTCTTTGATTTTATCCCTTTCAAGGCCTGTCAAGCGTTGCAAACGCATTTCTAAAATGGCTTTGCTTTGGATCTCGCTCAAACTAAAACGCTCCATTAAGGCGTTTTTAGCCGCTTCTGGGCTTGGGCTTGTTTTAATGAGTTGCACGATTTCATCAATGCTGTCTAATGCGATCAAATAGCCCTCTAAAATATGCGCTCTGGCCTTAGCCTTTTCTAATTCAAAAATCGTGCGTCTTATAATAATGGTCTTTCTATGGTTTAAGAAAAGACGCAACAACTCTAAAAGCGTGAAAATCTTAGGCTCTTTATTGTAAATAGCGAGTAAAATGATGCTAAAAGTGGTCTCCATAGTGGTGAGTTTGTAAAGGTGGTTTAAGACAATTTCACTCATCGCATCTCTTTTTAATTCAATCACCACTCTAATGCCCTCTCTATCGCTCTCATCGCGCACTTCGCTAATGCCTTCAATTTGTTTTTCTCGCGCTAAATCGCTGATTTGTTCCACTAATTTGGCTTTATTGGTTTGAAAGGGCATTTCATCTAAAACGATGATTTCTTTATTTTTCGTCTTTTCCACATGCACTTTAGCCCGCACTTTCACGCGCCCTCGCCCCGTTTTATAGGCTTCAACAATACCCGCCTTGCCATAGATGATCCCACCAGTAGGAAAGTCAGGCCCTTTGACAAATTCCAAAATTTCATCTAATTCAGCGTTAGGGTTTTCTAAGACATGCGCTAAAGCGTCTATGATTTCATCAATCCTGTGGGGGGGATAGAAGTCGCCATCCCTACAGCGATCCCATTAGCCCCATTGACTAAAAGGTTAGGCAGACGGCTTGGTAGAATATCTGGCTCTTTTAAGGTATCGTCATAATTAGGCACAAAATCAATGGTGTCCTTATCAATATCCCTTAAAATTTCTTCACTCGCCTTAGTCATTCTGGCTTCAGTGTAACGCATCGCTGCAGCGTTATCGCCATCAATAGAGCCAAAGTTGCCCTGCCCATCCACTAATTCCAAACGCATGGAAAAATCTTGTGCCATTCTCACTAGCGCATCATAAACCGCGTTATCGCCATGGGGGTGGTATTTACCAATCACATCACCCACGATCCTAGCGCTTTTTTTATAAGCGACTTTGGAAGTAAGGCCTAATTCATGCATCGCATACAAAATACGCCTATGCACTGGCTTTAAGCCATCTCTAGCGTCCGGTAAGGCGCGCCCTATGATCACGCTCATGGAATAGGCTAAATAGCTCTCTTCAATAGAAGAATCAATCCCCACTTCTACAATATTTTTTGTTTCATTGACTAAACGATCTTGCATGTGTCTCCCTCAAATTTAATTAAAATAAAGCGTTAAAAGATAACGCCCCCAAATCAAAGCCCAAAAAATAAGCCCTATCAGTTGGGCTGCACTGGCCATGTCTTTAGCCTTTTTGGCTAAAGGGTGGAACTCGGTGCCAGTAAAATCCACAGCCTTTTCAATGGAGCTATTGATGAGTTCAACCACCACCGATAAAAAACAAGGCAAGATCAATAACCCCCATTCTAAAAAATCTTTGGCTAGATAGCTCGCTAGAACGACACAAAAAAGAGCCAAGACGATGATTTGCCTGAACGCGCTCTCTTCAGCCCACGCGCATTTAAGCCCGTCTTTAGAATAAAAAAGGGCTTTAAAAAGGCGTTTAAACCCTTTAGCTTTGGGGGGGACTTTGAAATCACTCATGGCTTATTTTGTAAGATTGAAAGAAATTCACGCTAAGGCTTTCTAACAAGGCGTTAAAAGTTAGCTTGGCGTTGTCTTTAGCTTGGGCGTTAAGAACGATTTGGGATTGTTTGTCTTTAGCCATAGAAACAAAGGCTTGCAACAATCCTTTAAAATTTTGTTGGAGCGTTGCATCGTCTTTAAAATGGGATTGGAACAAAGCCATAAAATAGTTTTCTAAAGAAGCTAACGCACTTTCATAAGAAACGCTAGGGGTTTGAGATCGCAAACTAAAATAAGGGGAAAAAAAGCCCAAACTCTCTTTATTTTGTTGATAAAAGGACTCTAAAACATTTTTAAAATGGCGCGCTTGGATAGAAACGCTCAATTTTGGCGCTAAAAAACGCAGTTTGTCTTGCAACTCTTCTATGGCTTTAGCGTCTTTAGAACTCAAGGTTTTAAAAATAGTTTTAAGGGATAGATTTTCTTGCGCCTCCATTAAACCTTCTTGAAAAAAGTGTAAGCAAGGATATTCTCTGCATTAGTCAAATCGCATTTTAAGTTGTCGTTTAAGGTTTTTTCATCTATGGCGTTGAATTGTAAAGAGCAATTCAAGCGCGTGGGTTTGAATTTTTCCAATAAGGCATTCAAGTTTTTTAAAGGGATTTGGCTGATTTTTTGCTGAATATCTTGTTCTAAAATAGGGGATTGGATTTGAGAATGGACAGAAAGGATAAGAGAGCTTTTATCTAAAGAATGGAGCTTGATATTTAAATTTTTAAAATCCATAATAGGGGAGTTTTGAGAGTCTAAAAAACGAAGCTCTTTAGAAGTGCATGCGATTTTAAAAAACCCTTCGCATTCAAAAGGAGCGCCTATAATCCCCATGCCCTTAATATGGGGGCGTTGATCCAAATAAGCGTTAAGATAAGCGGTTAAAGATTTTTTAACCGACATGCTAGTGAAGAAGATAAACACCCCTAAAAGCACGCAAATTAAAGCCCCAATAACCACCATCCAAGACATGAATTTTTTAGTCAAAAACACCCTTTATTGAAAGCATAATGTCCCTAATTGTAGCATAATCGCGCTTAAAATTAAAGAGCACTTGAGTGAATGCCCCCTTATATTATATAATAGACAATAAAGAATCGTGCGACAATCATTAAACGCTAAAATAATATTTTTGTGAAAAAAATAAACGGATCGCCCTCAATCCAAAACAAAATCTAAAACAAAATCAAACCTATTAGGATGCCCATTATCTAAAAGTGATACCATGATTTGGATAAATCAACTTAAAGGCAAAGACATGAATGAAGTGGTTGTAGTGGCGGCAAAACGAAGCGCGGTGGGGAGTTTTTTAGGCTCTCTAAAGAATGTGGGCGCTAGAGAAATGGGTGTTTGCGTGCTTAAAGACGCTTTGAATGCGAGTTCTCTTAAGCCTAGCGATGTGGATTCTGTCATTTTGGGCAATGTTTTAGGTGCTGGTTTGGGTCAAAATATCGCCAGACAGATCCAACTGGACGCTGGCATCCCTAATGACAAAAACGCTTTTAGCGTCAATATGGTTTGTGGATCGTCTATGAAAGCTATCCAGTTAGCGCATGACAGCATTGTGCTTGGGCGCGATGAGGTGGTGGTGTGTGGTGGCGTGGAGAATATGAGTGCAGCGCCTTATCTGTCGTTTGACATGCGAGAGGGGAAAAGAATGGGGAATGCGAACATGATAGATTCCATGGTATATGATGGATTATGGGATGCTTTCAATGATTACCACATGGGGATCACCGCTGATAATGTCGCTCAAGCATACCACATAAGCCGAGAAGATCAAGATAATTTCGCGCTCCAATCGCAACTCAAAGCAAGAGCCGCCATTAATGCAAAGAAATTTCAAGAAGAAATCACGCCTATTGAAATAGCGAATAAAAAAGGCGTGGTGGTTTTTAAAGAAGACGAATACCCTAGAGACACGACGCTAGAATCCCTTGCAAAGCTCAAACCCGCTTTTAAAAAAGACGGATCGGTAACGGCAGGAAATTCATCAGGGATCAATGATGGCGCGAGCATTATCATTTTATGCAGCGCTAAAAAAGCGCAAACATTGGGGTTAAAAACCATGGCGACTATTAAGGGGTTTGGTTTGGGTGGTTGCAGTCCGGATATAATGGGTATATGCCCTAGTATTGCGATTAAAAACAACCTTAAAAATGTCAAAATGAATCTCAATGACATCAATCTTTTTGAACTCAATGAAGCCTTTGCCGCGCAAAGCCTAGCCGTGTTAAAAGAGCTTGAATTAAACCCCAATATCGTGAATGTGAATGGAGGGGCGATAGCCATTGGCCACCCTATTGGCGCGAGCGGCGCTAGGATATTGGTTACTCTCTTACACGAGATGAAGCGTAGCGGTCATGGCGTGGGTTGCGCGTCATGTGTGTGGGCGGCGGTCAAGGGCTATCAGTGGTAGTTGAACAAAAATAAGGAAAATGAGATGAATAAGGTTATAACCGATTTAGACAAAGCGTTGAGCGGGTTAAAAGATGGGGATACTATTTTAGTGGGCGGTTTTGGGCTGTGTGGGATACCCGAATACGCCATTGATTACATTTATAAGAAAGGCATTAAGGATTTGGTTGTCGTGAGCAATAATTGCGGCGTTGATGACTTTGGGCTTGGCATTCTTTTAGAAAAAAAACAGATTAAAAAGATTATCGCTTCCTATGTGGGAGAAAATAAGATTTTTGAATCGCAAATGCTGAACGGAGAAATTGAAGTCGTTTTGACACCGCAAGGCACGCTGGCTGAAAACTTGCGCGCTGGAGGGGCTGGGATACCCGCTTACTACACCCCAACCGGGGTTGGGACTTTGATCGCTCAAGGCAAAGAATCAAGGGAGTTTAACGGCAAAGAGTATATTTTAGAAAGAGCGATCACAGGCGATTACGGGCTTATTAAAGCCTATAAAAGCGACACTCTTGGGAATTTGGTGTTCAGAAAAACGGCCAGAAATTTCAACCCCTTGTGCGCGATGGCGGCAAAAATATGCGTCGCTGAAGTGGAAGAAATTGTCCCGGCCGGGGAATTGGACCCAGATGAAATACACTTGCCAGGAATCTATGTGCAACACATCTATAAGGGCGAGAAATTTGAAAAACGGATAGAAAAAACCACCACAAGGAGCGCGAAATGAGAGAGGCTATCATTAAACGAGCGGCAAAGGAATTGAAAGAGGGCATGTATGTGAATTTAGGGATAGGCTTGCCCACGCTGGTGGCTAATGAAGTGAGCGGGATGAATATCGTTTTCCAAAGCGAGAACGGGCTATTAGGGATTGGCGCTTACCCTTTAGAAGGGGGCGTTGATGCGGATCTTATTAATGCAGGAAAGGAAACCATAACCGTGGTGCCGGGCGCTTCGTTTTTTAATAGTGCGGATTCGTTTGCGATGATTCGTGGGGGGCATATTGATTTAGCGATTTTAGGAGGGATGGAAGTCTCACAAAATGGGGATTTGGCTAATTGGATGATCCCTAAAAAGCTCATAAAGGGCATGGGAGGGGCTATGGATTTGGTGCATGGCGCTAAAAAAGTGATTGTCATCATGGAGCATTGCAACAAATACGGGGAGTCTAAAGTGAAAAAAGAATGCTCATTGCCCTTAACGGGAAAAGGCGTGGTGCATCAATTGATAACGGATTTGGCGGTGTTTGAGTTTTCCAATAACGCCATGAAATTAGTGGAATTGCAAGAGGGGGTCAGCCTTGATCAAGTGAAAGAAAAAACAGAAGCTGAATTTGAAGTGTGCTTATAGCTTATAAAAGGGGGTGTTTATGTTTTTATTAAGGCATTTGACTTCAGCGTGCGTGTTTTTAGCGTCTAAATGTTTGCCGGACTCCTTTGTCTTGGTCACTCTTTTATCGTTTGTCGTGTTTGTTCTTGTTTATTGCTTGACAGGGCAAGACGCTTCGTCTGTCATTTCTAGTTGGGGGAATGGTGCTTGGACGCTTTTAGGTTTTTCTATGCAAATGGCTCTTATTTTGGTGTTGGGTCAGGCTCTAGCTAGTGCTAAATTAGTCCAAAAACTTTTAAAATACTTAGCGTCTTTGCCTAAAGGGTATTATACCGCTTTATGGTTGGTTACTTTTTTATCGTTAATCGCTAATTGGATCAATTGGGGTTTTGGCTTAGTGATCAGCGCGATTTTTGCAAAAGAGATCGCCAAAAATGTTAAAGGGGTGGATTACAGACTGCTTATTGCTAGCGCTTATTCGGGTTTTGTCATCTGGCATGGGGGTTTATCAGGCTCTATCCCTTTAAGCGTTGCCACTCAAAATGAAAATCTATCCAAAATGAGCGCTGGGGTGATTGAAAAAGCTATTCCTATCAGTCAGACGATTTTTTCTTCTTATAATTTAATCATTATAGGGATCATTCTTGTAGGGTTACCCTTTTTAATGGCAATAATCCACCCTAAAAAGAAGAAATCGTTGAGATTGATTCAAAGCTTTTAAAAGACGAATACAAAGAGATTGAACTCATTGACCACCAACAAGACAAAACGATCGCGCATTTTTTAGAAAACAGTGCTTTGCTTTCTTATCTTTTGGTTTTTTTGGGTTTTGGATATTTGGGTATTTATTTTTTTAAAGGGGGAGGGATTAGTTTAAACATTGTCAATACGATTTTCCTTTTTTTAGGGATTTTGCTCCATAAAACCCCTTTAGCTTATGTGAAAGCGATCGATCGTTCCGCTAGGAGCGTGGCTGGGATTTTACTCCAATTCCCTTTTTATGCCGGGATTATGGGGATGATGGCAAGCCATAGCGTGGGGGGGCATTCTTTAGCGCAAATGCTTTCTTTAGCCTTCACGCACATCGCTAATGAAAAAAACTTTCGCGCTCATGACTTTTTTGAGCGCAGGGGTTGTCAATATTTTCATTCCGTCTGGTGGAGGGCAATGGGCGATTCAAGCTCCTATCATGCTTCCGGCTGGGCAAAGCTTGGGGGTGGATCCGGGCGTGGTTTCTATGGCTATCGCTTGGGGAGACGCTTGGACGAACATGATACAGCCTTTTTGGGCTTTGCCCGCTTTAGCCATTGCAGGTTTGGGCGCTAAAGATATTATGGGCTATTGCGTTTTGACTTTAATTTTTGTAGGCCTAGTCGTGTGTGGGGTGTTTTATTTTTTGGTGTGAGTTTTTCTTATGCCTAAAACCATGCTCTTTTCAATGGGGGTAAAAGTTTTCTCTTTTTACCTCTTAAACGCCCTTGTAATTAAGTCTTATTTCGTTACAATAACCCCACAATAACCTAAGGAAGTGTTTTGTTTTTCAAATTTATTTTATGTTTATCATTAGGAATGTTTGCATGGGCAAAAGAGGATATTCCTACTCCATTAACGCCCTCTAAACGCTATTCTATCAATTTGATGACTGAAAATGATGGTTATATCAACCCTTACATTGATGAGTATTATACCGCAGGCAATCAAATAGGCTTTTCTACTAAAGAGTTTGATTTTTCTAAAAATAAAGCGATGAAATGAGTCTTCGTATTTGGGGTTTTTCAATAAAAGCCCTAGGGTTACTCGTTTTGGCATTTCTCTCGCCCAAGACATGTATACCCCTTCGCTTAAAAACAGAAAACTGGTGCATTTGCATGACAACCACCCTTATGGGGGGTATTTGAGGGTGAATTTGAATGTGTATAACCGCCATCAAACTTTCATGGAATTATTCACGATTTCTTTAGGCACGACAGGGCAAGATTCTTTGGCCGCTCAAACACAGCGTCTCATTCATAAATGGGGCCATGATCCCCAATTTTATGGCTGGAATACGCAGCTCAAAAACGAATTTATCTTTGAATTGCACTACCAATTGCTCAAAAAAGTCCCTCTTTTAAAGACTCGTTTTTTTTCTATGGAGTTGATGCCTGGGTTTAATGTGGAATTGGGTAATGCGAGGGATTATTTCCAACTCGGCTCGCTCTTTAGGGCTGGATATAACCTAGACGCTGATTATGGGGTCAATAAGGTCAATACCGCTTTTGATGGGGGCATGCCTTATAGCGATAAATTTTCTATCTATTTTTTTGTAGGGGCTTTTGGGCGCTTCCAACCCCTTAACATCTTCATTCAAGGCAATAGCCCTGAAACTAGGGGCATTGCTAATTTGGAATACTTTGTTTATGCCAGTGAAATAGGAGCGGCTATGATGTGGCGTAGCCTCAGGGTGGCTTTTACGATCACTGATATTAGTAAAACCTTTCAATCCCAGCCTAAGCACCATCAGATCGGCACATTAGAATTGAATTTCGCCTTTTGATTTAATATCAGTTTAATATTTTTTCTTCCTATATGATATTTATATGATATTTTTGGGCAATTTAAGATGAATATCAGTAGCGTTTTGAATGAATTTATTACTACTTTTCACTTTATTGCACCAAATTTTCCCTTATTACAAACAACTTTGAAATAAATGATTTCCATTTAAAAATCAGCCTTATACTTCTAATAGGTTGCCTTGAGCAACACTTTAATACAAGGAGTCTAAATGAAAGACGCAAGAGTTCAGGTGATGGGTATTGATGCCGGTGGCACCATGACGGACACATTTTTTGTGAAAGAAAATGGCAGTTTCGTAGTCGGTAAAGCCCAAAGCAACCCAGAAGATGAGAGTTTAGCTATTTATAATAGCTCGCAAGACGCTTTATCGCATTGGCAATCGGATGTGAGTAAGGTTTATCCAGAGTTGGTCACTTGCGTGTATTCGGGCACGGCGATGCTCAATCGGGTCGTCCAAAGGCGCGGGATGGAAGTGGGCCTGATTTGCAATAAGGGTTTTGAGCAAATGCATTCTATGGGCAGAGCGTTGCAATCCTACTTGGGGTATGCGCTAGAAGAAAGGTTGCATATCAACACGCACAAGTATGATGATCCGCTGATTCCTTTAAAAAGGATTAGAGGCGTTACAGAAAGAACCGATGTCAAGGGGCAAGTGGTTATCCCAGTGCGCCAAGAAGAGGTTAAAATCGCTGTTAAGGAGCTTTTAGAAGCAGGCGCAAAGGCCATTGTGATTTGCTTGTTGCAATCTCATAAAAACGCTGAAAGCGAGCGGATCGTTAGAGATATAGCGTTAAAAGAGCTTGAAAAATTGGGTAAAAACATTCCTGTGTTCGCTTCTGTGGATTACTACCCTCAAAGAAAAGAAAGCCACAGAATGAACACCACTATTTTAGAAGCTTATGCGGCTGAGCCAAGCAGGCAAACTCTCTCTAAAGTCAGCAACCGCTTCAAAGAGCATGGCGCTAAATTTGATCTTCGTGTGATGGCAACGCATGGAGGCACCATTAGCTGGAAAGCTAAAGAGCTCGCTAGGACTATTGTGAGCGGCCCTATTGGAGGCGTGATTGGATCTAAATTGCTAGGCGAAACGCTGGGTTATGACAATATTGCATGCAGCGATATTGGCGGCACGAGCTTTGATATGGCGCTTATCGTTAAGAGCAATTTTAATATTGCTTCTGACCCTGATATGGCACGCCTTGTTTTATCTCTACCGCTTGTGGCTATGGATTCCGTTGGCGCTGGTGCAGGGAGTTTTGTGCGCATTGATCCACACAGCCGATCGGTTAAACTAGGGCCTGACAGCGCGGGGTATAGAGTTGGCACTTGTTGGAAAGACAGCGGGTTAGACACGGTTTCAGTAACCGATTGCCATATTGTTTTAGGCTATTTGAACCCGGATAATTTCTTAGGCGGTTTAATCAAATTAGATGTGGATAGGGCTAAAAAACACATTAAAGAGCAAATTGCTGATCCGCTAGGCATTAGCGTAGAAGATGCGGCTGCGGGTGTGATTGAGTTGCTTGATTTGGATCTTAAAGAATACTTGCGATCCAATATTAGCGCTAAAGGGTATAGTCCGTCTGATTTTGTGTGCTTTTCATATGGTGGTGCGGGGCCTGTGCATACCTATGGTTATACAGAAGGTTTAGGGTTTAAGGATGTGGTAGTGCCTGCGTGGGCGGCTGGATTTAGCGCTTTTGGTTGCGCTTGTGCTGATTTTGAATACAGATACGACAAAAGCGTGGATATAGCCATTCCGCAGTATTCTTCAGACAAGTCCAAAATAGAAGCATGCAAAATCATTCAAGACGCATGGGATGAATTGACCCTTAAAGTGATTGAAGAGTTCAAGATCAATGGATTCTCTGAAAAAGATGTGATCTTAAGACCTGGATACAGGATGCAGTATATGGGGCAATTGAATGACTTAGAGATCACTTCTCCTGTATCAAAAGCTGCAAGCGTGGCTGATTGGGAAGAAATTGTCAAAGAATATGAAAAAACCTACGCTCGTGTTTATTCTGAATCAGCGTGTTCTCCAGAGCTTGGTTTTAGCGTGACCGGCGTGATCATGCGTGGTGTTGTGGCTACGCAAAAACCTGTAATTCCGGTTGAAAAAGAGCATGGCGCTACGCCTCCAAAAGAAGCCAAAATAGGCGTTAGAAAATTCTATCGTCATAAGAAATGGGTGGATGCAGATGTGTGGCACATGGAAAAATTACTGCCTGGAAATGAAGTCATAGGGCCTGCGATCGTGGAATCAGATGCGACCACTTTCGTGATACCCAAGGGCTTTGCGACAAGACTAGACAAACACCGATTGTTCCACTTGAAAGAAATTAAATAAAGGAGTTCAAAATGGCAAATTTATTGAAAAACGGCAAAACTTTAAAACAAGCTAGAGATGAAATCCTAGCCAGGACAGAAAAAACAGGGCATTATAATGGTCTCAAAAAACTAGAGTTTAAAGAAAGAGATCCGATTGGTTATGAGAAAATGTTCTCTAAATTAAGAGGCGGTATCGTGCATGCCAGAGAAACGGCTAAAAGGATTGCGGCAAGCCCTATTGTTGAGCAAGAGGGGGAATTGTGCTTCACGCTTTATAACGCTGTGGGCGATAGCGTGCTGACTTCTACAGGTATCATTATCCATGTAGGCACTATGGGATCAGCTATCAAATACATGGTAGAGAATAATTGGGAAGATAACCCAGGCATCAATGACAAGGATATTTTCACCAATAACGACTGCGCTGATTGGGAATGTGCACCCATGCGATATCATGACTCTTGTGCCTATTTTCCACGATGAAAAATTGATCGGGTGGGTAGGCGGTGTTACGCATGTGATTGATACCGGTTCGGTTACTCCAGGATCGATGAGCACCGGACAGGTTCAAAGATTTGGGGATGGATACATGATCACTTGCCGTAAGACAGGGGCGAATGATGAGAGCTTTAAAGATTGGTTGCATGAATCTCAAAGATCGGTTCGCACGCCTAAATATTGGATTCTAGATGAAAGGACTAGGATTGCAGGATGCCATATGATTAGGGATTTAGTGATGGAAGTCATTAAAGAAGACGGCATTGATTCTTACATGCGATTTATTGATGAGGTGATTGAAGAGGGGAGGAGAGGCCTTATCTCTAGGATCAAATCCATGACCATACCAGGCAAGTATAGAAAGGTAGCGTTTGTGGATGTGCCTTATGCACATAAGGATATTGGCGTGTGCTCTGAATTTGCTAAGCTAGACACAATCATGCACTCTCCTGTGGAAATCACTATCAATAAAGACGCTACGATGGAAATTAGATTTTGATGGTGCGTCCAGGTGGGGATGGCACTCTTTCAATTGCAACCAAGTGTCTTTCACTAGCGGTATTTGGGTGATGATGACTCAAACGCTGATACCCACTTCTCGCATCAACGATGGCGCTTATTTTGCGACTCAATTCAGACTCAAAAAAGGGACTTGGATGAATCCAGATGACAGGCGCACCGGGCATGCTTATGCATGGCATTTCTTGGTATCAGGCTGGAGTGCTTTGTGGAGAGGCTTGTCTCAAGCGTATTACAGCCGAGGGTATTTAGAAGAGGTCAATTCTGGAAACGCTAACACTTCCAATTGGCTGCAAGGCGGTGGTATCAACCAAGATGGAGAAATCCATGCGGTGAATAGCTTTGAGACGAGTTCTTGTGGGACTGGAGCTTGCGCGATAAAAGACGGCCTGAATCACGCAGCGGCTATTTGGAACCCAGAGGGTGATATGGGCGATGTTGAAATTTGGGAAATGGCAGAGCCTCTTCTTTATTTAGGCAGGAATGTCAAAGCCAATACCGGTGGGTATGGGAAATATCGAGGCGGTAACGGGTTTGAAACCTTAAGAATGGTGTGGGGTGCGCATGATTGGACCATGTTCTTTATGGGTAATGGCTATATGAATAGCGATTGGGGTATGATGGGGGGCTATCCAGCGGCTAGTGGTTATAGGTTTGAAGCGCACAACACCGATTTAAAAAATAGGATTAAAAATAACGCCAGCTTGCCTTTGGGGGGCGATTTTAACCCAACTGATCGCGATTATGAAAAGCACATTTCTCATGCGTCTCAAGTCAAAAGGGATAAGCAATGCATCACCACCGAGAACTGCTTTGATAATTATGACTTGTATTTGAACTACATCAAAGGCGGTCCTGGATTTGGCGATCCGATTGAAAGGGATTTGAATGCGATTTTAGAAGATCTCAACAGCAAACAGCTATTGCCAGAATACGCTTACAAGGTTTATGGCGCAGTGGTGAGTCAAAATAAAGACGGCGTGTGGGTCGGCGATGAAGCCAAAACGAAGGCCAGAAGAAAAGAAATTCTTGAAAACAGAAAGGCTAGATCCATACCGGTAAAACAATGGATGGAGCAAGAAAGAAACGCTATTCTTGAAAAAGAGGCTTCCAAACAGGTTAAGCACATGTATGCGACTAGCTTTGATCTCTCGCCTAAGTTTTTAAGCGATTTTAAAACATTCTGGAACTTGCCAAAGAGCTGGAGCGTGAAAGAAGATGAGCTTGGCGTATTCACCTATGGATCTAAATACAGGATGGATTTGAGCAAATTGCCTGATGTGCACACAGTTCTGTTGGTTGATGAGAAATAAAGAAAGGAGAATGGTCATGTCAAAATACACACAAGAACAAATTAAAAATTTGGTAGAGGGGAACTTGGATTGGAACACTGTCTTAAAAATGCTTAGCATGCCTAAAGATCATGAAAGATTCCAAATGTATTTGAAGGTGTTGCAAGATAAGGTAGATTTTGATGACAAAATCGTCTTACCCTTGGGACCGCATTTGTTTGTGGTGCAAGATACTCAAAAGAAATGGGTCATTAAGTGTTCATGCGGCCATGCGTTTTGCGCTCCAGAGGAGAATTGGAAATTGCATGCAAACATCTATGTGCGCGATACAGCAGAAAAAATGGAAGAGGTGTATCCTAAACTCTTAGCCAGTGATACTAGCTGGCAAGTGTATCGGGAATATATTTGCCCGGATTGCGGCATCCTTTTAGATGTTGAAGCCCCAACTCCTTGGTATCCTGTGATCCATGATTTTGAGCCTGATATAGAGGTGTTTTATAAAGATTGGCTAGGCATACAGCCCCCAGAAAGACGCTAAAATCGCTCAATCCTTTTTATGAAGAGGCTTTATGTCTCTTCTTATGCCAAAAATTTGGAGTAGGAATTTGTTTTTAGCGATATGTGTCTAGTAACTTAAGGCTCATTGATGGATATTGGGTTGAATTAAAGGTAGTTTTCCTAAAACCCACAATATCTTAGACAGAACACAAATTTATCATGCATGATTTATCAATGGTATATCCAAACGCTTACAGAGTTTTTTAAAATCTAATAGAATATTGGAATTATTTTTTAGTTCTAAATAAACAATATTTAAATTTTCAAGCTGTTGTTTATTTTGTTCGCTTAAGGTATAAGCTATAAAAATATCCGTATTTCTTGCAATGACCACATCAGCACTTTCGGGATTGCCTTTACTCATTAATTTAACTTCTACCCTATAAACTTTACTCCTATCCTTATTATAAAGTTTAAAATCTACTTCTCTATCATACTCCAATTTTTTGTCTTTTTTAAAATTAGTTGCGTCAATATGACTTTCTGAAATACCGCAACGCTTGCACAATTCTAGCATTAAAGGCTTTTCAATTCTTTTGTCTATCATAGAATATGCGCTTCCCCTTAAAGCAATTTTCTTGGTTGCTAAGGCATTAATAACAAGCAAGCTTTCTTTTAAGTCTAAATTAACACTAATATCCTTATAAGTAATTTTAATATTGATACCTAAATCTGCCATGTTGTCGTTTTCTAAATTCTGCAATACTTCTTTAGTAGAAGTCCCATAAGTATTAGTTTTGATATTGGTTCCACACAAAATGGCTATATCTTTTGGATCTTTATTATCCAAAACATATTGCTGATACCAACTAAAATCTATAGATTTATCATGCATTTTTGCGTAAATAATATCTTTAAAAAAAGATATAGCAAAATCTAAAAACTCTGTGTTAATAGTGTTTAAAACTACTTCTCTATAATCTTTTCCTTTTAAGAGTAAATCAATCGTATGATTTAAAGCTAATTCATTAAAATTCATTTTTAGATTTCCTTAAAACCAAGTTTGATTAGATTTTGAGCGTATTTTGGATGTTGTTCGCATAATAAAGGAATACGCCCCATAGATTTTGCAACCATTCCAAAAGTACCACTACCGGCAAAAGGGTCGCATACAACTTCATTTTCAAAAGAGTAGTAATTTAGCGCTCTTTCACAAAGACTTTCAGGGAATACCGCTGGATGATCTTTACTAGACTTTGGAGTAATATACCAACAATTGGTAGTTTCTATAGGCAATTCTTTTTTTCCAAATAAAGTATGATTTTGTTAATTGGTTTTAGTCGTTTTTCAGCTATTTTAATATTTTTATCTAGTAGAAAAGGGGCTTTTTTACGATAGACTAACAAACTTTCACTCACACAATTAGGTTTGTATCCTAAAGGTTTTTTATTTTGTAAATACCCTCCGATACGATTAGGCACACTAAAATCAGGTTTAATCCATAGGATTTCATCTACAAAGTAAAATCCATTGTCAATTAAAATTTGATGGAAATCAAAATGAATAGGATAACGCACGCTTTCAAACTCACGCCCAGCTCTTTTAGTGATCACAGGTGAAACATTAATGATAATAAAACGCCCCTCTTCTAACACTCTAAAACAAGCCTTTAAACTTTGAGACATGGCACTTAGATAATCTTTGTAATTTTTATAATCGCTATAAATTCTAGCATTATAGTAGGGTGGTGAAGTGAAAATAAGATTGACAGAACTAGGAGCGATTTTATTGAGCGTTTGCACATTATCCCCAATTAATAAAGAAGGTTTTTTAATAATATTTTCTATAATTTTTAAAGGTGGTTTTTTGGTATGGCGATAGTCATTATTGTTTCATTTTTTGCATGTTTTCATTTTGATAGTATTGCAACAAGTCATCGCATGATTTTGCGAATCGCATATCCTTAGATTTATATAAAGCAGTGCGTAAAAATTGATAAACAACTTCCATGTAATGTTCTTTAAAAGCTTCTTGCTTTAAAAAATTATAAATAATATCATCATCAAGTTGCCTACCAATAGAGCTTGCTATCTCTCTTTTTAGATCAATGCTTAAATCTTGTTTAAACAATTCTAGCAATTCATTTAAATGGTCTTGGCTAGGGTGAGAACCCATATCCTTAATGCGTTTAATCGTGTAAAACTCAAGGTTTTTAATAAAACTATATGGTTTATTTTTTGATATTATAGGCATAAAAGACTCTTTATTAAAATATTAGATATATTGTTTCTATAATCATAGAATTTCAAGAAAACTCCCTAATTTCTTTCTCTAAAGCGTTGATAAAAACGCTTGAATAGGATTTTTCTTTAGGGAATTTTTCTAAAAAATCATTCAATAGCCCAAGGTATTGCTCCTTATTTAAAGCCCCTTTCAGCACTTCGTATTTTAAAAAAAGCCAGTAAGTGTTAAGCACATCGCTTTGGCAATAGCCATCAATAATGCCTTTTTTCTCCTTTTGGCTTAAATTAGGGTTGTAATAAATCGCGTGCACTAAATCCCCACTCACATCAAATTTACCAGGAATATTCATCATAGAGCAAATGCCATTTAGATTCAACCCCCTAACAGATCCATAATGGCTCAAGCTATCCATTAAATCTAAATGGAATTGCTCGCTATAACGCGCTCGGTAATTCTCCCATTTGTTTTCTTGGCTGTAAAAGGCGTCTAAAGTTAAATTGTATTTAAGGGCTTTGAGCGTGAGTAGGGGCATATCAAAACCTCTGCCATTGAAGCTTATTAGGCGCGGTTGCTTTTCGTTAAAGTATCTAAAAAAGTCCTCTAAAAGCTCTTTTTCGCTTGTAAAACCCTCTTTATTCTCGTGTTTTTGACCAAAATTCCCCACTTTGATAAACTGCCCGTAATCATCGCCAATGACTGCTGCAATAGAGATGATTTCATGCAAATAAAGAGGCAAAAACTCGCTCCCGCTTTTTTCTTTTTGCTTTTCAAAACTCCATTCACAGATTTTTAGCGCATCGTCTTCTTTTAATTGAAAATGCTCTTTACACAAGCTCATATTAGGAATGGTTTCTATATCAAACACGCACAACATCACACGCTCCTTTCGCATTTTAACATTCTTGTCTCGCTTTTATTATATAACAATTAGTCTTATAGCGCTATAGTGCTGACTTTTAATCTAAAAACGATATAACTAAAAATTAAAAGGCTTTAATGTGGAGCATTCAAACCCAATGAAAGAAATCACTATCGCTCTTGTGGGCCAGCCTAATGTGGGGAAATCGTCCTTAATCAACGCTTTGAGTAACGCCCATTTGAAAGTGGGAAATTTTGCCGGGGTTACCGTGGATAAAATGGAAGTGGGTTTGATCCACAAAGAGCATCAAATCACTATCATTGATTTACCGGGCACTTACGCGCTCAATGATTTCACCACTGAAGAAAAGGTTACTAAAGATTTTTTAGAAAAAGGGCAATACGATCTCATTCTCAATGTGGTGGATTCCACCAATTTAGAGCGTAATTTAGCCTTAAGCGTGCAGCTATTAGACACGAATAAAAAAATGCTTCTTGCACTCAACATGTGGGATGAGGCGCAAAAAGAAGGCATTAAAATCAATACCAAAAAGCTTTCTCAAGAATTAGGGGTTGTGTGCGTGCCTACAAGCGCAAGATCCAAAGAAGATCGCTTGAATACAGAGCTTTTATTAGATGAAATTGTCAGGCTTTATTCTCAAAACACTACAAACAATGAAAGCATAAAAGTCCCATCTCAAAGCTTTAAAGAGTCTTTAAAATACAGCCAGAGCGCTCAAAGAATCGCTAAATTGGTGATCAGCGAAAACCAACAAAACGCGAGTTTTGAACACACTTATAAGATTGATAAGATTTTAATGCACCCGCGTTATGGGATTTTCATTTTTTTAGGGTTCATGTTTATCATCTTTTCCTTGAGCTTTTTAATAGGGGGGGAGTGCAAAAAGCCCTTGAAGAAGGGTTTAAATTTTTGAGCGATAGCGTTAAAGAAAATGTGGCTAATGAAGATTTAGCGTCTTTGGTGGGCGATGGCATTATTGGGGGAGTGGGAGCGACGGTTTCATTCTTGCCTTTAATTGTGGTGTTGTATTTTGGGATTTCTTTACTAGAGACGACAGGCTATATGAGTAGGGTAGCGTTTTTACTGAGATGGGATCTTGCATAAATTTGGCTTGCATGGGAAGAGTTTTATCCCTTTAATCACCGGGTTTGGCTGCTCAGTGCCTGCTTACATGGCGACAAGAACCTTACAAAATTATAACGAACGATTGATCACGCTTTTTGTGATCGGGTTTATGAGCTGCTCGGCAAGACTCCCTATTTATGTGCTGTTTGTAGGCTCGTTTTTCCCCTCTTCAAGCGCTGGGTTTGTGCTGTTTTGTATTTATATTTTGGGGGCGGTTGTGGCGTTAGTGATGGCCAAATTACTCAAATTAAGCGTGTTTAAAGGACAAACCGAATCTTTTATCATGGAAATGCCCAAATACCGCTTTCCCAGTTGGAGAATGGTCTATTTCAGTATCTACACCAAATCGCTTTCTTACCTTAAAAAGGCCGGGACTTATATTTTAGTGGGAGCGATTTTAATCTGGTTTATGTCTCAATACCCTAAAAGCGATGCGGCTATGAAGACTTACAAACAAGAAAGCTTGTTAGTGAATAAAAACACCACTCTTTCAAGCGAAGCCAAAGAAGAAAAAATTAAAAGAATTAAAAGCAGAATTGGATAAAAAGAATTTAAAAAACAGCATTGTGGGAAGAGGTGGGGCGTATTTAGAAAAAGTCTTTAGCCCTATGGATTTTGATTGGCGTTTGAGTGTGTCGCTTGTAACCGGATTTATGGCTAAAGAGGTGGTGGTTTCTACTTTGGGCGTGTTGTTTTCTTTAGGGGATCAAAATGAAAAATCTGACGCTTTTAGAGGGATTTTAAGAAAAGAAGTCAGCGTGCCAAGCGGAATCGCTTTTATCGTGTTTGTGATGTTTTATATCCCTTGTTTTGCAGCGACCATTACTTTTGGTAGGGAAGCTGGGGGGATAAAGTTTGTAGCGTATTTATTCATCTTTACAACCGTTGTAGCGTATGCGTTTTCCTTGATAGCTTTTTATGCGACTCAAATTTTGGTTTAAAGGCTAGCCATAAAAGGGTTTAAAAAAACCCTTTATTTGTTTAAAATTCATCTCATTAGAAATATTAAAAAATTTTTATTTTTCTCCCAATCTTTTCTATAAATATTCGCATTAATCGGCATTTTTGACAAAAAAAGCTATTAATTTGATTTAAATAATAATTATCTCAAAATTTAAGCTAAAACTAATAATAATTATTATAAATTCCACCTTGTTGTAAAAATGAACATTTTTCATAAAAGGTGGTAAATGAAAAGAATTTTAGTCTCTTTGGTTGTTTTGAGTCATAGCGCGCATGCTGTCAAAACTCATAATTTGGAAAGGGTAGAAGCTTCAGGAGTGGCTAACGATAAAGAAGCGCCTTTAAGCTGGAGGAGCAAGGAAGTGAGAAACTATATGGGTTCTCGCACGGTGATTTCTAACAAACAACTCACTAAAAGCGCCAATCAGAGCATTGAAGAAGCTTTGCAAAATGTGCCAGGCGTGCATATTAGAAACGCTACGGGTATTGGAGCTGTGCCTAGCTTTTCTGTTAGGGGGTTTGGTGGGGGGAGTTCAGGGCATTCTAATACGGCTATGGTTTTAGTCAATGGGATCCCTATTTATGTTGCGCCCTATGTTGATATTAGCATTCCTATTTTTCCTGTAACCTTTCAATCTGTGGATAGAATCAGTGTAACTAAAGGTGGGGAGAGCGTGCGTTATGGCCCTAATGTTTTTGGCGGTGTGATTAATGTGATCACTAAGGGCATTCCTACCAAGTGGGAGAGTCAGGTGAGCGAGAGGGCCACTTTTTGGGGCAAATCTGAAAATGGGGGCTTTTTCAATCAAAATTCTAAAAACCTTGACAAGAGCTTAGCCAATAACATGCTTTTTGACACTTACTTAAGAACAGGGGGCATGATGAATAAGCATTTTGGAATCCAAGCTCAAGCCAACTGGCTCAAAGGGCAAGGGTTTAGATACAACAGCCCTACGAACATTCAAAACTACATGCTAGATTCCTTATATCAAATCAATGAGAGTAATAAGATCACTGCTTTTTTCCAATACTATAATTATTTTATGGCAGACCCCGGATCTTTAGGTATAGCCGCTTACAATCAAAATCGTTTTCAAAACAACCGCCCTAATAACAATAAAAGCGGGAGAGCGAAGCGATGGGGGGCTGTGTATCAAAACTTTTTTGGGGACACGGATAGAGTCGGTGGGGATTTCACTTTTAGCTACTATGGGCATGACATGTCAAGGGATTTTCAATTTGATTCTAATTTTTTGAATGTCAATACCAATCCTAAATTAGGCCCTGTTTATACCGATCAAAATTATGCAGGATTTTTTATCTTTGATCATTTAAGGCGTTATATAATGAATGCATTTGAGCCTAATTTGAACTTAGTTGTCAATACCAATAAAGTTAAGCAAACTTTTAATGTGGGCATGCGTTTTATGACAATGGATATGTATTTCAGATTGGATCAAAGCACATGCGAAAAAACCGATATTATCAATGGGGTGTGCCATATGCCTCCTTTTGTTCTTTCTAAAACACCCAGCAACAATCAAAACTTGTTCAACAACTATACAGCGGTATGGTTGAGCGATAAAATAGAGCTTTTTGATTCTAAATTGGTGATAACTCCAGGGATTAGATACACTTTTTTGAACTATAACAACAAAGAGCCAGAAAAGCATGATTTTTCTGTATGGAATATTACAAAAAAGCGTCAAAACGAATGGAGTCCCGGCCTTAACATTGGCTATAAACCTATGGAAAATTGGATATGGTATGCGAACTACCGCCGCAGTTTTATCCCTCCACAACACACAATGCTAGGCATTACTAGGACTAATTACAACCAAATTTTTAATGAAATTGAAGTGGGGCAACGCTATAGTTATAAAAATCTATTGAGCTTTAATACCAATTATTTTGTGATTTTTGCCAATCGTTACTATGCGGGAGGCTATAGCCCACAGCCTATTAACGCTAGGAGTCAAGGGGTGGAATTGGAATTGTATTACGCGCCGATTAGGGGTTTGCAATTTCATGTGGCTTACACTTATATTGATGCTGCGCATCACTTCTAACGCTGATGATATTGCTTATTATTTTACAGGCATTGTCAATAAACCCTTTGATATTAAAGGGAAGCGTTTGCCTTATGTGAGTCCTAACCAATTCATATTTGACATGATGTATACTTACAAGCACACGACTTTTGGTATTAGCAGTTATTTTTATAGCCGCGCTTATAGTTCCATGCTCAATCAAGCCAAAAGCCAAACCGTGTGCTTGCCCTTAAACCCAGAATACACAGGGGGGTTAGAGTATGGTTGTAATTCAGTGGGGTTATTGCCCTTGTATTTTGTGTTGAACGTTCAAGTAAGCTCCGTTTTATGGCAAAGCGGTAGGCATAAAATCACAGGAAGCTTGCAAATCAATAACCTTTTTAACATGAAGTATTATTTTAGGGGGATTGGCACAAGCCCTACAGGAAGAGAACCCGCGCCAGGGCGATCCATTACAGCGTATTTGAATTATGAATTTTAAATTAATTTCAAGCTTTTATAGCTTGAATGTTTTTAATATCAAACCATTTTAAAACTCGCCACTAAATTTTCGGTCAATAAATTAAACCCATCCACTAGAATAAACACCAAAATTTTAAAAGGCAGAGAAATCATTACAGGCGGGAGCATCATCATGCCCATCGCCATTAAAATAGAGCTGATCACCATATCAATCACCAAAAAAGGCAAGTAGAGTAAAAAACCGATTTGAAACGCTGTTTTCAATTCGCTTATCATAAATGCTGGGATTAAAACGCTCAAGCTCACCTCATCAGGAGTTTTAGGGTTAGGCAAATTCCTAATCCTAAAAAAAAGGGCTAGATCCTTTTCTCGTGTGTTTTTAAGCATGAATTCCTTGAAAGGCAGAGCGCTTTTTTCAAACGCTTCGGTGTAAGAAATCTTTTTATCCATATAAGGCTTGATCCCTGTATCGTAAGCCTTTTTCAAGCTAGGTTCCATGATGAAAAAAGTCAATATCAAAGAGAGCGAGACTAGAATTTGAGTGGGGGGGGTTTGTTGCGTGCCTAAAGCGGTCCTTAAAAAAGAAAACACCACGATCAAGCGAGTGAAACTCGTCATCACTAAAATCAACGATGGGGCTAAAACTAAAAGCGTGAGCAGGGCGATGACATTAAGGGTGGTTACAAGCTGTTTAGGATCACTAGGAGCGTTTAAAGAGAGGTTGACGCTAGGTAAAGCGCTATCAGCACTCATTAAGGGGCATATTAAAGGGCAAATGAGAATTAAAAAAATAAAAAAACGCAAATTCTAGCCTTAAATCTTTAATAAAAAACAAAGTCAAATTATAAGATAAGGCATGTTAAAATTCCCTAAAATAACCCCATAAATTGAAGGATTTTAATGCTTTCTGTAATCATACTGGCCGCTGGCAAAGGCACTCGCATGCGTTCTAGCCTGCCTAAGACTTTACACACGATTTGCGGAGAGCCTATGTTATTTTACATTTTAGAAGTGGCTTTTTCAATCAGCGATGATGTGCATCTTATCTTACACCACCAACAAGAACGCGTTAAAGAAGCGGTGTTGAAGCGTTTTAAGGGCGTGATTTTTCACGCTCAAATCGTGGAAAAATATTCAGGGACAGGTGGGGCCATCATGCAAAAAGATAAAACGCCTATCCCTACAAAACATGAGCGGGTTTTGATTTTGAATGCGGACATGCCTTTAATCACTAAAGGCGCTCTTACCCCCTTATTAGAAAGCCAGAATAACGCCATAGGCTTACTGCATTTAACTGACCCTAAAGGTTATGGGCGCGTTGTTTTAGAAAACCATCAGGTTAAAAAGATTGTAGAAGAAAAGGACGCTAATGATGAAGAAAAAACCATTAAAAGCGTGAACGCTGGCGTGTATGGGTTTGAAAGAAAATTTTTAGAAAAATACTTGCCCAAGCTCCATGACCAAAACGCCCAAAAAGAATACTATCTCACGGATTTAATTGCTCTAGGGATCAATGAAAACGAAAAAATTGACGCTATTTTTTTAGAAGAAGAGTGTTTTTTAGGGGTGAATAGCCAAACAGAAAGGGCGAAAGCTGAAGAAATCATGCTAGAAAGACTGAGGAAAAACGCCATGGACTTGGGGGTAGTGATGCAATTGCCAAAGAGTATTTATTTAGAAAAAGGCGTGAGTTTTAAGGGGGAGTGCGTTTTAGAGCAGGGGGTGCGTTTGAGTGGGAATTGTTTGATAGAAAACGCGCGCATTAAGGCTTATAGCGTGATAGAAGAGAGCCAGATTGTTAATAGCAGTGTGGGGCCGTTTGCCCATGCGCGCCCTAAAAGCGTGATTTGTGATAGCCATGTGGGGAATTTTGTAGAGACTAAAAACGCCAAACTTCAAGGCGCTAAAGCGGGGCATTTGAGCTATTTAGGGGATTGTGAGATAGGGAAAAACACAAATGTAGGGGCTGGCGTGATCACTTGCAATTACAATGGTAAAAAGAAACACCAAACGATCATCGGTGAAAATGTCTTTATAGGGAGCGATAGCCAGTTAGTCGCCCCCATAAATATCGGCTCTAATGTCTTAATCGGCAGCGGCACCACCATCACTAAAGACATTCCTAGCGGTTCGTTGAGCCTTTCACGCCCCCCTCAAATTAACATTGAAAACGGGTATTTTAAGTTTTTTAAGAAACCTTAATTTGCTTCAATAATGAAAAAACCCAAAAATTATTATAATCATTTACTTTAATCCTGTAATTTGTGTAGAAACAAAACATCTACTTATCTTTTTTGTGATATTTCGCTGATCTGTAACAATGCTTTTAATAGGGTTGTGGTATAAATATTCTCATCAAGGTGTGCCAAATACGCCTTGAATCTCAATTGATGAAAGGATTTGTTATGAGTGGATTAAAAGCATTTAGTTGTGTAGTGGTTTTATGCGGTGCAATGGTTAATGTGGCTGTAGCTGGTCCTAAAATAGAGGCAAGGGGTCAGCTTGGCAGAGATATAGGAGAAGGTGTTGGAGCTGGAATGGGTGGTGCAATGGGTGGAATGATTGGGGCTCTTGGAGGTCCGTGGGGTATTGTGTTTGGTGCAGGCATTGGTGGTGGAATAGGGGCATATTCTGGGGCTGAAATAGGCGATAGGGTAGAAGATTTTATCCGTGGCGTTGATAGAGAGCCGCAAGCTCCAAGAGAACCCACCTATGATCGTCATTTTGTGTATGATAGGTAGTTTTAGGGGAGAAAGGAGAGAGCATGAATATCAAAGAGCGTTTGAGCGATTTGGAATATCGATGGGCAATGGCTCTAGTCTATGGAGGATGTATCTCCATAACCACTAGGATTTTTTATGATATAAATGGTTCAGCTAGCGATCCGCTTTTTGACCCTAAATACAGCTATTATGTGTGGTTAGTGGGTCTAATAGCGGCTTTGTTGTCTAATCTCTTGTTTAATCCTAAAGGCAGGTCGGTAGGTTATTTAATGATTGAAACTTGGCAAGGATTCCCCAAGTTTTTTAAAGCCATTTTTAAGGCTAGGTTTTTTGGCGCGTTTTATGACGCTGTGTTAGGAGCAAGACTAAGGGATTTTTATTTGCTACTTTTAACGATACCCTTTATTATCGCTATGCATGAAATTTCGGCGTATTGTGGGCATCCTAGCAATCTCCTTGTAGAGGGTTTGGTCATTTTGGGGTTTCAAGGTTTTCTTAAGCTTTGTGCTAAATGGGGGTGGTGATTTAACCCAAATGCAATTAAATGGAGGGGGTATAAAAAATTAAAAAACTTTAAAACCCATTCTTATTATTGAAAACGGGTATTTTAAGTTTTTTAAGAAACCTTAATTTGTTTAAATAATGAAAAATCCTAAAATATTATAATCATTTACCTTAATTCTGTAATTTGTGTAGAAACAAAACACTTATTAATCTTTTTGTGATATTTTACTAATCTGTAACAATACTTTGAATGCGATTGTGGTATAAATATCTCATCAAGGTGTACAAAACATGCTTTGAATCTCAATTTTATGAAAGGATTTGTTATGAGTGGATTAAAAGCATTTAGTTGTGTAGTGGTTTTATGCGGTGCAATGGCTAATGTAGCTGTAGCTAGTCCTAAAATAGAGGCAAGGGGTGAATTAGGCAGATTTTGGGGGGGAGCTGTTGGTGGTGCAATTGGGGGTGGTGTTGGTGGTGCAGTGGGGGGAGCTGTTGGTGGTCCTGCGGTTGGTTGGGCTGGCAGATTAGTTGGTGGTTCTGTGGGGAGAGAGTTTGGCAGAGAAATAGGCGATAGAGTAGAAGATTATATCCGTGGCGTTGATAGAGAGCCACAAACCCCAAGAGAACCCACCTATGATCGTCATTTCGTGTATGATAGGTAGTTTTGGGGGAGAAAGGAGAGAGCATGAATATCAAAAAGCGTTTGAGCGACTGGGAATATCAATGGGCGGTGGCCATAGTCTATGCGGGATGCATATCCACAATTCCTTATAGCCAAGGCGCTGTCGATCCACTTTTTAACCCTAAAGATAGCTATTACGCATGGCTAACGCTTTTAATAGCAACCCTATTGTCTAACCTTTTATTTAACCCACGAGGTAGGGATTGTTATAAATCTTTCCAAGTAAGATACCCTAGGTTTCTCAAAGCCATTTTTAAGGCTAGGTTTTTTGGCGCGTTTTATAACGCTGTGTTAGGATCAAGACTGAGGGATTTTTATATGGCACTTTTAACGATGCCCTTTATTGCCGCTATCCATGAGGTTTCGGCGTATTGTGGGCATCCTAGCAATCTCCTTATAGAGGGTTTGGTTATGCTTGGCTTTCTTGTGTGTTTTGGGATTTGTGTTAGGCTTTGCACTAAATTAGGGTGGTGATTTAACTCAAATAGCATTAAATGGAGGGGGGAGTAAAAAATTAAAGAAACTTTAAAGCGCGTTCTCATTAACAAAACAGATCCAACTTGAACTTTTCTTTTTCTTAAGTTTTTTATTGATACAATGCCAAATTTAAAAAACAAACGATTTAATTCAAATTTAAGGAAAAATTTTGATTACGGTGGTTAAACGAAACGGGCGCATTGAGCCTTTGGACATTACCAAAATCCAAAAATACACTAAGGACGCTACGGACAATTTAGAGGGCGTGAGCCAAAGTGAGCTGGAAGTGGATGCGAGGTTGCAATTCAGGGACAAGATCACTACTGAAGAAATCCAACAAACTTTGATTAAAACCGCTGTGGATAAGATAGATATTGACACGCCTAATTGGAGTTTTGTCGCCTCAAGGCTTTTTTTGTATGATTTATACCATAAAGTAAGTGGTTTTACAGGATATAGGCATTTGAAAGAGTATTTTGAAAACGCTGAAGAAAAGGGCCGCATCCTTAAGGGCTTTAAGGAAAAATTTGATTTAGAGTTTTTAAATAGCCAGATCAAGCCTGAAAGGGATTTCCAATTCAATTATTTAGGGATTAAAACCTTGTATGATCGCTATTTGTTAAAAGACGCTAACAATAACCCTATTGAATTGCCCCAACACATGTTTATGAGCATTGCGATGTTTTTAGCGCAAAACGAACAAGAACCTAACAAAATCGCTTTAGAATTTTATGAAGTTTTAAGCAAGTTTGAAGCGATGTGCGCGACCCCCACTCTAGCGAACGCGCGCACCACCAAGCACCAATTAAGCTCATGCTATATTGGCAGCACGCCGGATAATATTGAGGGGATTTTTGACAGCTATAAGGAAATGGCACTGTTGTCCAAATACGGCGGAGGGATCGGCTGGGATTTTTCTTTGGTGCGATCTATCGGGAGCTATATTGATGGGCATAAAAATGCGAGCGCTGGCACGATCCCTTTTTTAAAAATCGCTAACGATGTGGCGATTGCGGTGGATCAATTAGGCACACGAAAGGGCGCGATTGCGGTGTATTTGGAAATTTGGCACATTGATGTGATGGAGTTCATTGACTTAAGGAAAAATAGCGGCGATGAAAGGCGAAGAGCGCATGATTTATTCCCGGCTCTTTGGGTGTGCGATTTGTTCATGAAAAGGGTTTTAGAAGACGCAATGTGGACTTTGTTTGACCCTTATGAGTGTAAGGATTTGACTGAGCTTTATGGGCAGGATTTTGAAAAACGCTATTTAGAGTATGAAAAAGATCCCAAAATCATTAAAGAATACATTAACGCTAAAGATTTATGGAAAAAAATCTTAATGAATTATTTTGAAGCCGGCTTGCCTTTTTTGGCCTTTAAAGATAATGCCAATCGGTGCAACCCAAACGCTCATGCAGGAATCATTCGATCCAGCAATCTATGCACGGAGATTTTTCAAAATACCGCGCCTAACCACTACTGCATGCAAATAGAATACACCGATGGCGCCATAGAATTTTTTGAAGAAAAAGAGTTGGTAACGACAGATAATAATATCACTAAATGCGCTAACAAACTCACTAGCACCGATATTCTTAAAGGTAAGCCAATCTATATCGCTACTAAGGTCGCTAAAGACGGGCAAACGGCGGTGTGCAATCTAGCGAGCATCAATTTAAGCAAGATCAACACTGAAGAAGACATTAAAAGGGTTGTGCCGATCATTATCAGGCTCTTAGACAATGTGATTGATTTGAATTTCTACCCTAACCGCAAAGTCAAAGCCACTAATTTACAAAATAGGGCCATAGGGTTAGGGGTTATGGGTGAAGCGCAAATGCTCGCAGAACACCAAATCGCCTGGGGGTCTAAAGAGCATTTAGAAAAAATTGACGCTTTAATGGAGCAAATCAGCTACCATGCGATTGACACGAGCGCGAATTTAGCGAAAGAAAAAGGGGTTTATAAGGATTTTGAAAATTCAGAATGGAGTAAGGGGATTTTCCCCATTGATAAAGCCAATAATGAAGCCTTAAAACTCACCGAAAAAGGGCTTTTCAATCACGCTTGCGATTGGCAAGGTTTGAGGGAAAAAGTCAAGGCTAATGGCATGCGTAATGGCTATTTGATGGCGATCGCTCCCACAAGCTCCATTTCTATTTTAGTAGGCACAACCCAAACGATCGAACCCATTTATAAGAAAAAATGGTTTGAAGAAAATTTGAGCGGGCTAATTCCTGTGGTAGTGCCTAATTTGAGCGTAGAAACTTGGAATTTTTACACATCAGCTTATGATATTGACGCTAAAGATTTGATTAAAGCAGCGGCCGTGCGCCAAAAATGGATCGATCAAGGCCAAAGCATCAATGTGTTTTTGCGCATAGAAAACGCTAGCGGTAAAACCTTGCATGAAATTTACACGCTCGCTTGGAAATTAGGACTCAAATCCACTTATTATTTGCGCAGCGAAAGCCCTAGCATAGATGAAAAAAGCGTGTTGGATCGATCGGTGGAGTGTTTTAATTGCCAATAATATAAGCTTAAATAAGCTAATCTTTGCTAAAATGAGATTCAAAATGATTTAAGGAAGATGAATGCTTTTTGCGATGATTGGTTCAGGGGGGTTTATCGCTCCCAAGCACTTGCAAGCGATTAGAGATACAGGGCATTTTTTGGATTGCTCTTTTGATATTCATGATAGCGTGGGGGTTTTAGATGAATATTTCGTGCAATCAGAGTTTTTTACAAATATTGAAGACTTTGAAAAGCATTTAGAGCAATCTAAGGCTATGGGTAAAGAAATCAACTATTTGAGTGTTTGCACGCCCACGCACACGCATTTTGATCACATCCGTTTCGGGTTAAGAAACGGCATGCATGTGATTTGTGAAAAACCCTTAGTTTTAGACCCTGGCGAAATACAAGAATTGAAAGATTTAGAGGTGAAATACCAAAAAAGGGTGTTTAGTCTTTTGCCCTTGCGCTTGCATTGCGACACGCTAGCCTTAAAAGAAAGAATTAAGAGCGAATTAGAAAAAAACCCTAGCAAGGTGACAAGTTCTCGCTAAATCGTTAAAAGAAAAAAACCACAAGTTAGTGAGCGGTGGCACTTCTAACCATTTGCTTTTAATGGATTTCTTGGATAAGCCTTATAGCGGGAAAGACGCTGATATTGCCTTAGGGAATGCCGGAATCACCGTGAATAAAAACACCATTCCTGGTGAAACGCGCAGCCCTTTTGTAACGAGCGGGATAAGGATTGGCTCAGCGGCATTGAGCGCAAGGGGCATGGGAGCTAAAGAATTTGAAATCATAGGGAATAAAATATCAGATATTTTGAATGATATTAATAATGTTAGTTTGCAATTAGCATGTGAAAGAGAGAATTGAAGCGCCATGGCCAATCAATTCCCCAGTATACCACCAACCTATTTTTTAAGGAAGTCAAGATGACAGAAATGGAATTAAAGCTCATTAAGATAGACACAAGCCATTATTTTGAAAAAAACCAGGCTTGGGGGAGAGAGTGGATTATGCGGGTCGTTGTTATTATAATAAATTCCAAAGAGTGAATGCCATGCTCACAAGCTCGCTCATTCAAAAGCATTTGAAAAGGGAAATAGAAATCGCGACAACCTCATCTTGCGTAACGATAAGGTGGAAAACATTGTGTTTGATTATAACGGGAGGAACCCGGAGCGTTTTTACCATAAGGCGAAGTTATTGCTTCGTGAGGAAGCGTTTTATGAATTTTACCGCTTATAACACCAAAACGCCAGGGCATTTGAATTTGTATGTGCATAAGGGGCATACGGAATTAGGCGA
>JBLDXK010000022.1:0-331542 GCA_047430845.1 Helicobacter pylori
TTTCATCTTAAGCCAAACGCTACAAAATCACCCTCCACCAAAACCCCAACGAACCCTCCGATCTCGTCTTTGGCAGTCCTATTGGATCAGCCAGAAAAATCCTATCCTATCAAAACACTAAAAGAGTGTTTTACACCGGTGAGAACGAAGTCCCTAATTTCAACCTCTTTGATTACGCCATAGGCTTTGATGAATTGGACTTTAACAATCGTTATTTGAGAATGCCTTTATATTATGATAGGCTACACCATAAAGCCCAAAGCGTGAATGACACCACCGCGCCTTACAAACTCAAAGATAACAGCCTTTATGCTTTAAAAAAACCCTCCCATCATTTTAAAGAAAACCACCCCCATTTGTGCGCAGTAGTGAATGATGAGAGCGATCCTTTAAAAAGAGGGTTTGCGAGCTTTGTCGCGAGCAACCCTAACGCTCCTATAAGGAACGCTTTCTATGACGCTTTAAACGCTATTGAGCCAGTTACTGGGGGAGGGAGCGTGAAAAACACTTTAGGCTATAAGGTCAAAAACAAAAGCGAGTTTTTAAGCCAATACAAATTCAATCTGTGTTTTGAAAACACTCAAGGCTATGGCTATGTAACTGAAAAAATCATTGACGCTTATTTCAGCCACACCATTCCTATTTATTGGGGGAGTCCTAGCGTGGCGAAAGATTTTAACCCTAAGAGTTTTGTGAATGTGCATGATTTTAAAGATTTTGATGAAGCGATTGATTATATCAAATACTTGCACACGCACCCAAACGCTTATTTAGACATGCTCTATGAAAACCCTTTAAATGAAATTGATGGGAAAGCTTACTTTTACCAAGATTTGAGTTTTAAAAAAATCCTTGATTTTTTTAAAACGATTTTAGAAAACGACACGATTTATCACAATAACCCTTTTGTTTTCTATCGTGATTTGCATGAGCCTTTAGTATCTATTGATGATTTGAGGGTTAATTATGATGATTTGAGGGTTAATTATGATGATTTGAGGGTTAATTATGATGATTTGAGGGTTAATTATGAGTGCCTTTTACAAAACGCCTCGCCTTTATTAGAACTCTCTCAAAACACCACTTTTAAAATCTATCGCAAAGCTTATCAAAAATCCTTACCTTTGTTGCGCGCCATAAGGAGATGGGTTAAAAAATTGGGTTTGTAAAATTGGGGGTAATCAAACCCCTTGCGCTATCATCGCAGACGCCACTTTTCTAAAACCAGCGATATTAGCCCCTAAAACGAAATTAGTAGGGTCTTTAAACTCTTTAGCGGTTTGAGAAACATTCTTATAAATCTCTTTCATAATGTGGTGTAATTTCGCATCCACCACTTCAAAACTCCAAGGGTGCATGCTCGCATTTTGCGCCATTTCCAAGCCGCTCACGCTCACCCCCCCAGCATTAGCCGCCTTGCCTATACCATAAGAAATCTTAGCTTGTAAAAACAATTCAATCGCTTCATTGCTTGAGGGCATATTCGCTCCTTCAGCCACGCATTTGCACCCGTTAGAAAGGAGGGTTTTAGCGTCTAAAACGCTCAATTCATTCTCAGTCGCGCTAGGAAAAGCCGCAAAACAAGGCACATGCCACACTGCATTCCCCCCTTTGGGGTAATTTTCTGTGGGGGTGTATTTCGCGCTTGGTTTTTGTAGGGCGTATTCTTTGATCCTCCCACGACGCACTTCTTTAATCTCTTTCAAAAGCTCTAAATCAATGCCGTCTTTATCATAAATCATGCCATTAGAATCGCTCGCCGTTACCGGTTTAGCTCCTATTTGAAGCAATTTTTCAATGGTATAAATAGCGACATTACCGCTCCCAGAAACGCTACAAACCTTGCCCTCTAAAGAGCTGTTCCTTTCTTGCAACATTTCTTTCGCAAAATACACGCACCCATAGCCGGTAGCTTCTTTTCTGCACAAACTCCCCCCATAAGTGAGCCCTTTACCGGTCAATACGCCCTCAAAACGATTGACTAATTTTTTGTATTGCCCAAACAGATAGCCAATCTCTCTTTCGCCCACTCCAATATCCCCAGCTGGCACATCAGTCGTGGCTCCAATGTGGCGGTATAATTCATTCATGAACGCCTGGCAAAAACGCATGATCTCATGCTCGCTCTTCCCTTTAGGGTCAAAATCGCTCCCTCCCTTAGCGCCCCCCATAGCCAAAGTGGTGAGCGAATTTTTCAACACTTGCTCAAAGCCTAAAAACTTGATCACGCTTTCATTCACGCTAGGGTGGAATCTCAAGCCCCCCTTATAAGGGCCAATCGCTGAATTGAATTCAACCCTACACCCCCGATTGACTTGGATTTGATGGTTATCATCTAGCCAACACACCCTAAAAAAATCTCCCTTTCAGGCTCAATCAAACGCTCTAAAATCGCATGCTTTTCATAACTTTTATCGCTGTCTAAAAGGGGTTTTAACGAAGTGATAGCTTCATAGACGGCTTGATGGAACTCTTTTTGATAAGGGTATTTTTTCTGTAAAGATTGGAGAATTTTTTCAACATACATGATCGGCATTCCTTTATTGTTTTAAGTGTTTTTATTGTAACACTAAAAGGGTAATTAAGTTTTAATTTATCTTAAAAACTTTTTAAAACGCCTATAAACCCTCTATCAAAGCCGCTCAAATCCTTGTAAAACTCTGCATCATAACCGCAAAATTCCAAGCATTCTTTCAAGCTCTTTAACTGGTCATACCCCATTTCACAAGCCAAAAAAGGGATCTTTAATCCAGCAGCTAAAAAAACGATTTCTTTTAAGATTTCATCGCCTTTAACCCCCCCAAAAAGGGCTTCATGCGGTTCTTTGAGGACGGATTTTTCCAAAGGATAATTTCTGGCGATATAGGGCGGGTTAGAGACAAGCATTTCTATCATGGGCATATGATCCCAAAGGTGCGTTTGTTTTAAAAAAACACGCTCTTTTAAATTAAAGCGTTCAATGTTTTTTAATGCCACTTTTAAAGCTTTGGGTGAAATATCGCTCGCATAAATAGAGAGATTAGGGTTTTCTAGAGCCAAACTCACAGACACGCATCCGCTCCCTATGCCGATTTCGCCTATTTCTTTTAAATGGTATTGAGAAATAATATCAAGGGCTTTTTGGACCAAAATCTCGGTTTCAGGCCGTGGGATTAAAACATGCTCATTCACAAAAAAAGAGTGCCCATAAAAATCACAGCTTCCTAATAAATACTCTATGGGGCAGTCATTCAAACGCTTTCCTACCAATTCAAAAAAGCATGCCTCTTCTTCGTGGTTTAACTCTAAATAAGCATGCGTGTGCAAAAAAACCCTTTCTTTTTGCAAGACAAAGCCTAATAAAATTTCAGACTCTAATCCCCCCTAAAACCTTTTTGCGACAATCCTTTTTTGGCTTTGTTTAGGGCTTGTGAAAGGGTCATTCAATTTCATAATCCAAAGCTTTCAAGCACTCTAATAGGGGTGGGTGCGTGAAATGCAAGAAAACATAAAAAGGGTGCGAATAAGGGAACGCTTTATTTTCGCTCACAATAGACACTAACGCTTTGGCTAAAGTCTCTTTAGAGCTTAAACTCGCCCCAAACTTGTCCGCATTGTATTCGTTCTTTCGGCTAAAAAACCCGATCAAAGGCATGGCGTAAAAGGAAAACACCGGCAAAAACAAGAGTAAAATCGCAATCAAACTCGCTGGCGTTTGCGAGACATTAAAGCCTTCAAAAACCAATGGTGGCAAATGAGCGATCAGAGCAAAAACAAGAGCGAGCAAGCCTCCCATAATCCCTAAACTTTTCAACAAATCCTTATTTTTAAAATGCCCTAATTCATGCCCTAAAATGGCTAAAAGCCGCTTCTGTCCCAACTTTAGAGATCAGAGTGTCAAACAACACCACTCGCTTGTTTTTACCCAAGCCCCCAAAATACGCATTCAAACGCCCATCCCTCTTGCTAGCGTCCATCACAAAGATACCTTCAGATTTAAAACCCACCTTATCCATCATGCCCTCAATTTGACTCTCCAAATCCCGGTTATTCAAGGGGGTGAATTGGTTGAAAAGCTGGGCGATTTTAGGATAAAAAAGATTAGCTAATATCATAAAAACAAACACGACAAAAAACGAGCTAATCTCCCAATGCTCCACATGTTCAATGATCATAATAAGAGTGTAAATCAACAACAACCCCACGCTTAAAGTGAGCGATAACCCTTTGAAAAAATCCTTGAAAAACAACGACAAGCTCACCTTAGAAAAGCCAAATTCTTTATCCAAATGCATGGTGGTGTAGTAGCTAATGGGTAAAGCTAAAACGCTTTGAATCGCTAAAAACAGCAAGGCAAACACCAAGTAACCTAGCGTTTCAGAAAGGTTTAAATAATGCGTCAAATATTCTAAATGCGTCAAACCAAAAAAGACCCAACCAGCAAAGATGATCCCGTCTAAAATTTGAGAAATAATGGATAATTGCATTTTCCTAATGGCATAATTTCCCGCTTCTTCATAATCCTTTTGTGGGAGTAAAACAGGCTTCTCGCAGAGCTTTTGGCGGATAAATTTCAATTGCAAAATATCGCCTACAATGTAAGGAGTCGTAAAAAAGAGCAAATAAAAAATACAAATTATCATATCTATCCATATGTCAAGCATATTCCAAACTCCTTTCTTAATTAATTTGCCAATAAGAGTGTAGGAATTATAACAATTTTTCAAAAATTTACCATAAAATTAAATAAGTATGGTAGAAAAGAGAGGCTGTTTTTGAGCGTTTTTAATCCAATCATAAAAAGCTGTGTTATCCAACCCGCTATCAATAAAAAGGTCCGTCATGCCCTATTCTTTTAAAAAGCGTTTTTTAATCGTTTATACCCTTTCTACCTTGCTTTTAGTGGGGGTTTTGTTAGCGTTATTTTTCTTTTATGCGAAAAATAACCTTTTGGAAAACACCCAAATACGCATGCAATACGCCGCTGATGCGATCGCTAAAAGCCTTTTAGAGTTGGATAATGCCTCTTCTTTAGAGCCTTTAAAAATCTTAGAAGAACGATTCAAAAACACCCCCTTTGTCTTATTAGACGCAGACAACCAAGTCAAGTTTTCTAATATCGGGGCGTTTGTGGCCTCTTTTAAAAATGACGCTTTGATCAAAACCCCTTATTTTGCGCTTAAAAAACAGGGCTTTTACCTTACAGACAGCGCCCCAACTAACCGCTTAGAGGTTTCTAAAATCATCATTGCAGAAGAAGAAATTCAAAAAAAATTTTATCCCCATTTATAAAATGATAAGCTATGTGTTTTTGGGCGCGAGTTTGTTTGTCACGCTAATAGCCATGTGGCTTTATAAAATCCCATAAAACGATGGATTTGTTTTTATTGAATAAGGAGCTAAAACGACTACTTCTCTACCAACGCAGGCTTATTTTTAAAGCTTTTAGTTGCATTTTCAAGCTGTTTTAGGGCTTCTTCTTTCGTTTTATAAGGGCCAATCAAATAATGCGTGAGGGAGTCTTTTTTCTTTATTTGGTAAGGGAAAGTTTTGAGCGTTTGCAAAAAATCCTTACTGGGCGAATTTAAAAAAGCTCCAATTTGCAAGTAATACCCTTTAGGGACACTCGCATCTTTTAAGCTAGGTTTTACTAAGCTCTTTTGATTCTCGCTTTTAGGCGGTTCTTTTTTTAAAGGCTGGGATTGATTAATAGCGGTCTCTTGCTTATGGGCTTTTTTGATTTTTCTTTTCACCTTTTTGCTTTCTATATAAAAATCATATAAATCATGGATTCTTTGCTTCACATAAGCTTCATAGCAATTCTTATAAATCGGGCTATTTTCAATAGAAGCTTTAGGGCTTATTAACATGACCAACGCCACGCATTCTTCATGGGCGACTTTGAGCCATTCTTCTTCGCTCTGCTCTAGGATTTCTTTGATTTTAGGGAACTCATACTGCGTGCCTTTCCCCATATTTTCTAACATTTCTATAAGTTCTTCATGGACTTGATTGAGCCTTAATTGGATAGGGGGTAAATTTTTGGGCGTATTTTGAACGCTTTTAGGATCGGCTTTTTTATCCTCTAAACCAACAGCGCTTCTTAAAAAGAGGAAAACCAACAACAGAGTCATTTTTAATATACTTTTTTGCATTCACCACTCCCATGTCAAGCTTTCTGTCTTGTTGCTTTATGGTAATCAAAAATACCAAATACCGCCATAAGAATGGTTTAAAACATGGGGTTTTAGTTACTTTATTTTATAGTAAAAGCCATTACCTTAAGGGGATAGGGGTATTTTGCGATAATTTAATAGCTTTGATATAATAACTTTCAAAAACCATGAAAGGCTTATGATGCAATCTTTAAGTTTGTTAAACCAATTGGGCGCTAAAATTGATGAATTGATTGAAAAAATCCAAAAACAAGAAGAAGAGTTGAACGCTTTACGCCAAGCAAACACCACCTTGAATGCACAAAATGAAGAAAAAGACATTCAAATCGCTATTTTATACGATGAATTGAGCGCTAAAGATAAGGGTATTCAAGGTCTTTATGACAAAATCTCTGATTTATTGTCATAAACCATTAAAAACATGCATTCAGAAAACGATAGCTTAGAAATCACTTATTTGGGCAAACGCTATAAAATCTCTCTCAATAACACCTTTAGCGATGAGATGAAACGCACCCTAAAGGAGCGTTTCCATAACCAAGAATTAAACGCCTTAGAGCTTTTAAAGGATTATTTGCATGAAAGTTGTCAAAACGAGTATTTGCACAATGAACTCAAAAAGCTTTTAGACAAAATCTCATCATGTTCTATCACTTAATCGCTCCTTTAAAAAATAAAACCCCCCCTTTAACTTACTTTTCTAAGGAGCGGCACCAAAAAGGAGCGTTAGTCAATATCCATTTAAGGAATAAAACGCTTTTGGGCGTCGTTCTTGAAGAAGTTTCAAAACCCTCTTTTGAATGCCTAGAACTGGAAAAAACCCCTTATTTTTTACTCCCCTTTCAAATAGAGCTCGCTATATTTATCGCTCAATATTACTCGGCTAATCTTTCTTCAGTCTTAAATCTTTTTACCCCTTTTAAAGAATGCGATTTAGTGGGGTTAGAAAAAATTGAGCCTGTTCTTAATATATTAAGCCAAACGCAAACCAACGCTTTAAAAGAATTGCAAAAAACATCCAGCAAGCTTGCTTTTTGGCGATACGGGCAGCGGGAAAACCGAAATTTATATGCATGCAATCGCTCAAACTTTAGAGCAAAAAAAAGCGCTTTGTTGTTAGTGCCAGAAATCGCCCTCACCCCTCAAATGCAACAACGCCTTAAAAGGGTCTTTAAAGAAAATTTAGGCTTGTGGCATAGCAAACTCTCTCAAAATCAAAAAAAGCAATTTTTAGAAAAGCTTTATTCGCAAGAAATCAAATTAGTGGTAGGCACACGAAGCGCGTTGTTTTTACCCCTTAAGGAGTTGGGTTTAATCATTGTAGATGAAGAGCATGACTTTTCTTATAAGTCTCATCAAAGCCCTATGTATAACGCTAGGGATTTGTGCTTGTATTTATCCCATAAATTCCCTATTCAAGTGATTTTAGGCTCTGCTACGCCAAGTTTAAATAGTTACAAACGCTTTAAAGATAAGGCTTTAGTGCGCTTAAAGGGGCGCTACACGCCTACGCAAAAAAACATTATTTTTGAAAAAACCGAGCGTTTTATCACGCCCAAACTCCTAGAAGCGCTAAAACAAGTTATAGACAAAAACGAGCAAGCCATTATTTTTGTGCCTACAAGGGCTAATTTCAAAACCTTGCTGTGTCAAAATTGCTACAAAAGCGTTCAATGCCCCTTTTGCAGCGTGAATATGAGTTTGCATTTAAAAACCAACAAACTCATAGTGCCACTATTGCCATTTTTCAAGCCCTATCCCTAAAATTTGCAGCGCGTGTCAAAGCGAAGTTTTAGTGGGTAAAAGGATAGGCACCATGCAAGTGTTGAACGAGTTGGAAGGCCTTTTGAAAGGCGCTAAAATAGCCATTTTAGATAAAGATCATACCAGCACGCCAAAAAAACTCCACAATATTTTAAACGATTTCAACGCTCAAAAAACCAATATCTTAATCGGCACTCAAATGATAAGCAAAGGGCATGATTACGCTAAAGTGAGTTTAGCGGTTGTTTTAGGCATAGACAATATCATTAAATCCAATAGTTACAGGGCTTTAGAAGAAGGCGTGTCGTTACTTTATCAAATCGCTGGGAGGAGCGCTAGACAAATTTCTGGCCAAGTGTTCATTCAAAGCACCGAAACGGATCTATTAGAAAATTTCTTAGAAGATTATGAAGATTTTTTACAATACGAATTGCAAGAAAGGTGCGAACTCTACCCGCCTTTTTCAAGGCTGTGTTTGTTAGAGTTTAAGCATAAAAACGAAGAAAAAGCCCAACAATTGAGCCTAAAAGCCTCTCAAACCCTTTCTTCGTGTTTAGAAAAGGGCGTAACGCTCTCTAGCTTTAAAGCCCCCATTGAAAAAATCGCCTCTTCTTACCGCTACCTTATTTTGTTGCGTTCCAAAAACCCTTTAAGCCTAATCAAAAGCGTGCATGCGTTTTTAAAAACCGCCCCCAATATCCCTTGCAGCGTGAATATGGATCCTGTGGATATTTTTTAAAAAACTTTTATATCATTTTTTAAAAAACTTAAGTTTTTCTGGCGACTAGTAGCGTGAAATTCACCCATTTAAACAGCGCTTCCACATGCTTAAACCCCACGCTTTCTAAAAGCGCGATATTTTCTTTTAAACTATAAGGCACAAGCACATTTTCTAACGCTTCCCTTTTGAAAGCGATTTCATTGTGGCTGTAGCCTTGATTTTGTTTGTAAAGGTAGTATAGCTCTATCATTTGCTTGTCTAATATCCGATCTTCGCTCATGATCTTTTCGCCCACCAATAAAACCCCATTCAACGCAAGGCTGTTATAAATCTTTTTGAGCAACACCTCTCTTTGCATGGGGCGGACAAATTGCAGCACAAAAAGCAATGAAAACGCGCTCGCTTCTTTAAACTCAACCTCTAAAAAATCCATGCATTCAAAACGGACATTGTTAAAATCTTTTAATTTTTCTTGCGCTTTTTTGAGCATGGGCATGGAATTATCAATCCCTACAAGCTCAATATCCTGTTGGATTTGTTGGTTAAGCGCGATGAAAAAGTTCCCGGTAGAACAACCTAAATCATAAATCAAGGGCTTAACATTGGTATTTTCTTTTAAATTTTGAGCGATAAAATACGCCCCCAGATTCAACATTTCATGATAATAAGGGATAGAACGCTCCAGCATGTCATCAAAAACATGGGCGACTTTCTCATCAAAACAAAAGCGTTTGTTTAGGGATTCATTAAACAGAGTGTCTTTCATTCAAAAAAGAAGCGTGGTTTAAAAACCTTTAAACCACTCTATGCAAAATAACGCTTAAGCTTTTTTATGCACCAACTCATTGATGTAGTAATCCACTGAGCCTAAGCCTTCTTTTTTCGCCCATTCATAGCATTGAGAGACAAAATGCCAATTGATATGCCCATAGAACTTTTCCAAATACACAGGGCGTGCGTTTTTGTGGTCAATATAATAAGCATGCTCCCACACATCCACCACTAAAAGCGGCACTTTTTTATCCGTGACTGGGGTTTGAGCGTTGCTCGTTTGAATGATTTCAATTTTTTGAGTGTCTAAATTATACGCTGCCCAATTCCAACCAGAGCCAAACAAAGTGGTCGCGCTCTTAATGAAGTCTTCTTTAAATTTTTCTAGTGAGCCAAAATCTTTTTCCAAAGCCCCTTTTAACTCATCGCTTAAAGCAGTCGCTTTGGGGCTTAGGCAATCCCAATAAAAATCGTGGTTATAAATTTGAGCGGCGTTATTGAACACGCCTCCGCTAGATTTTGTCAAAATAGCAAACAAAGAACTTTTCTCAAACTCCGTGCCTTTGATGAGATTATTCAAATTATTCACATAAGTTTGATGGTGTTTCCCATGGTGGAAATCAAACGCCACAGGGCTTAAAAAATCTCCCATGCTGTCTTTAGCAAAAGGCAACTCTCGTAATGTAAACATGTTTTCTCCTTGTGATCAGATAGCCGTATTGTAATCATTTTTTAATACTTTTTGGTAAATCTTTTCTTAAAAATTAAATCGTTATGCAAATTTTGTAGATTTTAAGGGGTTTTTTAAAATGAAAACGACTTTTTAAACAAATTCTTTTTAAATTTTTTAAAAGTTAATTTTAATTGACTATTATTCAAACGCAATATAGCAATTCATTAGAAAGGATTTAACCATGCAAAAAGTTACTTTTAAAGAAGAAACATACCAATTAGAAGCGGAAAGCCTTGAAAGTGGGCGATAAAGCCCCTGATGTGAAATTGGTCAATGGCGATTTGCAAGAAGTCAATTTATTGAAGCAAGGCGTGCGTTTTCAGGTCGTTAGCACGCTTCCTAGTTTAACCGGATCGGTTTGCTTGCTCCAAGCCAAACACTTCAATGAGCAAGCCGGCAAACTGCCTTATGTGAGTTTTAGCGTTATTTCTATGGACTTGCCTTTTTCTCAAGGGCAAATTTGTGGCGCTGAAGGCATTAAGGACTTAAGAATCTTAAGCGATTTTAGGTATAAGGCTTTTGGGGAAAATTACGGCGTGCTGTTAGGTAAAGGCTCTTTTCAAGGCTTACTCGCTCGATCGGTGTTTGTTCTTGATGATAAGGGAGTGGTTATCTATAAAGAAATCGTTCAAAACATTTTAGAAGAGCCCAATTATGAAGCACTTTTAAAAGTGTTGAAATAGGAAATCCTTAAAAGGAGGGGGCTACAATTTAGTGAATCTCAACGCAAAAAGCCCCACTTGTTAAAAAGCGTTGGCGATAAAAACTAAAAAATGAGAGATTCTTTTTAATCCACTTAAAAAATTTTCACGCTATTTTTAAAAGAAAAGATTAAAAAAGACTCTGTTGTCAATCAAACATTACCGCTTGATTAAAATCAAGCTTTTAATGAAATAAAGCTTTCACAAAGCCCATAAGGGTTTGATAGAAAAGGTTTTTAGAAGTCTTTTTTTAAGATTTCTTCCACTCTTAAAATGGTTACGAGTCTATCGTTTTGTTTCCCAATGCCATAAGTTAAATTATTGTTATCGCTCAAAGTCTCTGGCACCGGATCAATATCCGTTTGCTTGATGCGAATGGCTTCAGTTAAGCGATCAATGAAAAACCCAGCGATCTGATCATTATGACGCACCACCAGATAACGAGTGTCTTTGTTTTGCTTTTCAGCCTTCAAGCCAAACTTTAAACGCAAGCTAATCAACGGGAAGACATTACCCCTTAAATTGAACACACCAAGCACATAGTTTGGGGTTTCAGGGACTCGTGTGTAACCAATGGGTTTGACGATCTCTAAAATATTCAAAATGGGAATGGCGTATTCTTCATCGCCGATAATAAAGCCGATGAATTGCAAAATTTCTTCATTGTCTTCTTGTTTGGAACCTGCATTAGCTTCTTTTTGTCTTTCAAATAAATCTTTTAATTGATTGCTCACGATTCGCCTCCTTCTAATTTAATGCTGCGCTTCACTACGGTGGTTAAATATTCACCGCTATAAGGTTTGGTGATGTATTCAGTCATGCCGGATTCAACGCCGCGCATCCTATCGGTTTTAGTTACCCGACTGGTTACTGCAATCAAAGGCAGGTTTTTGAATTTATTGTATTTACGCACTTCAGAAGCGAAAGTGTAGCCGTCCATTTTAGGCATTTCAATATCCACTAAAATAGCGTCCGGAATCTTATCGCCATTTTTAAGCATTTCTAAGCCTTCTAACCCGTTAGTGGCCTCTAAGAGCGTGATGCCTAATGGTTTTAAACATTTGCGGATAATCGCTCTGTCCGTGCTGCTGTCATCAATCGCCAAGACGACATAATCGCTAGGAGAATTTTTACTTTTCGTGTTTTCGGATTCGTTCATCAAGGTAGTGATATTGACTTTAATGCTCTTTGCCATTTCCATCATCGCCCCCACATCTACAATGAGGGTGATTTTCCCATCGCCCCTCACCGTAGCGCCAGCAATGCCTCTAGTGTTTTTAAGATAGTAGCCTAAAGACTTGATGACCACTTCTTCTTGACCGATCAAATAATCCACGATCACGCCAATTTTTTGATCGGCCAAGCCAATGATAACCACATACACATCTGAGTTGGATTCCAAAATAGCATCCACTTTAAAAATATCAGAAAGGCGCACCAAAGAAAGCACCTCATCTCTCAAGCGCAACACGCTCTTGCCATCAACGGTGTAGATTTCATCTTGGCTGATGCGCACGGTTTCTAAAACTGAAGAAAGCGGGATAGCGTAATATTCTTCTTGAACGCCCACGAGTAAAGCTTGAATGATAGCCAGAGTGAGAGGGATTTTAAGCTTTTGAGTCGTGCCTACCCCCACTTCTGAATCAATTTCAATGATCCCATTGAGCTTTTCAATATTGGTTTTCACCACATCCATGCCCACGCCTCTGCCTGAAACATTGGAAACGACTTTTGCGGTAGAAAAGCCTGGCTTGAAAATGAGATTAAACGCTTCCCTATCGCTCATGCTTTCAGCGTCTCTTTCGCTAATCACCCCTTTTTCAATCGCTTTTTCTTTAAGCATCACAGGGTCTAACCCTTTGCCATCATCAGAGATTTTAATCACAATATGATTACCCTCATTATACGCGCTCAATTGCACTTTACCGGTTTCAGGCTTGTTAAGCCTTCTTCTTTCTTCTAAAGGCTCAATCCCATGATCGCATGAGTTGCGGATAATGTGAATGAGCGGATCGCCAATCTCTTCTACAATGGATTTGTCTAATTCGGTTTCTTCGCCCTCAATGATCAATTCAATGCTCTTGCCTAATTCCCGGCTCAAATCCCTTACCATGCGAGGGAATTTATTGAACACTTTGCCCACTGGTTGCATCCGGGTTTTCATCACCGCAAGTTGCAAGTCTGTCGTTACCGCTGAAATAGAAGAGACCACCTGGTTTAATTCCTCTAAAAACTTTTCCCCATCATAGCGTTCTTCCACATCGCTATAAATCCTGATCAAGCGATTCTTCCCTAACACAAGTTCACCGATTAAATTCATCAAGTGATCCAAGCGGCGCACATCCACCCTAACGGTTTGCTCCACGCCAATAGAGGGGGCTTTATTTTCTTCAGTATCGGCTTTAGCCTTGGCTTTAGTTTCTGCTTTAGGGGCTTTGGGGGTTTCTGTTTTGGGGGTTTCTTTTGTTGGGGTAACTTCTTGTTTAGGCTTGGCTTGATCTTCTTGCTTTTTTTGAGCCCTTCGTTCTTTATCGGCTTCTTGGCGTTTGTTAAGCAGCCGCTCAATTTCCGCTTCCACTTCTTCAGCGCTCATGTTGGCATAATCCAAATCCGGCTCATCGGCTAGCGGGTTATCGCTTGCGGGATTTTCTGCAGTAGGAGTTTTATTTGCTTTAACTTCTTCTTTCGCTTTTTCTTTATTTTCTTTTTTTACTTCTTTTTCTGGGGCTTCTTTAGTCCCTGAAGTTTCTTTAGCGCCCTCTAAATTTTGGCTCGTAATGGCTTGAAGCTTTTTGACTACTTCTTCAATCTCGTTTTCCTTGCCGTTATTAGTATCCGATCCGGTATCTCTAATCGTTACGAGTAAGGTTTTCATCAAATCAATGGAACGCAACACGACATCCATAATATCCGGTGTGATCTTGATTTCGCCCTTTCTGGCACGATTCAAGACATCTTCCATGTTGTGCGTGAGATGCGTGAGAATGTTAAGATTCAAAAACGAGCTAGAGCCTTTAATGGTGTGGGCCACTCTAAAAATGCGATTGAGCAAGTCCAAATCTTCAGGGTTATGCTCTAATTCCACCAGATCCTGATCCAACTGCTCGTTCATTTCAAAGGCTTCAATCAAGAAGTCTTCCATTATTTCTTGCAAATCATCCATTTAAACCCCTTTTTAGCGTTTGAGATAAGAGTATTTTACAATTTTATCAATAAAAATTACGCATTCTTGTCTAAAATCTTAGAAATTTCTTCGGTGAATTTTTCTGCGTCAAACTTGACTAAATACGCCACAGCCCCCATTTCTTTAGCCCTTTCAGCGCTGTAATTATCGCAAATAGAAGAATTAAAAATCACAGGAATATAAGCGAACCTGGGGTCTTTTTGGAGTTTGAATAAGAAATGATAGCCATCCATTTTAGGCATTTCAACATCTGAAATAATGAATTTCAAATGTTTCCTCAAATCGTCCCCGTATTTTTTGAATAACATTTCTAATTTATTCAGCCCGTCTTCCCCATCCACAGCTTCCGTGATGCTAAAACCCAATTTACTCAAATGGTTTTTTAAGGTTTTTCTTGCGGTCTTGCTATCGTCTAAAAACAATACTTCGCCCTCAAAACGCTCTTTAGGGGTGTCTTTAGCACTTTTAGCGTCTTCATTAAGCTTTAAATCGTCTAAAATGCTTTCTAAATCCAAAATGAGCAGGGTTTTGTCGTTTTCAATGCGCGTGGTGCCGGTGATATTTTCTCTGTTGATACTATTAGAGGCGCTAAAGGATGCAGGCTCCACATCTTTCCAACTGATGCACCTGATACGCCTAGCCGAATGGACTAAAAAGCCCATTTTAACATTGTTAAATTCAGTGATAATGACGATTCTTTCATTTTCCTTGCTTTTATCCGGGACAATCCCTATCCATTTAGCCAAATCAATAAGCGGAATGATCGTGGAGCGCAAATCAAACACGCCGATGATGTAATCCAGATTAGTGGGGTATTCAAAAATAGTAGGCATGGGGATGATTTCTTGGACTTTAGCCACATTAATGCCATAAATCCCCTCATAAGGGACGCCCTCTTGCATGCCATAAATACGAAAATCCACGAGTTCTATCTCACTCAATTTTAAATCGTTAGCTGTTTTTTCTGCCATGATTTAGGCGTCCTTATTTTGAGATGGTTCTAAAACGCTTGATGATACCTTAAAAAGGCTTTGTTCGTAATAAAAGGAAGGCAGTGGGCAGTAAATAGGCACGCTTGAGTGGATTTTTGCGCCGCTTTTGAGGTGAAAATGCCCCTCTATAATGCCGTCAATGCTATCAATGTTGAGATCTTTAATATAGTTTTGATAGGCTTTTAGGCGCTTTTCAATAAAGGCTTTTAATTCTTTTGGCTCTAATTCCCAAAGGCGGATGGGTTTTTGATAAATGAGTTTTTTAAAAAGGGGGTATAAGGTTTTAAAGCTTAATAAATTTAAAAAAGTTAAAAAAAATCTGGCCCAAGTGGAAGTGAGTTGCGTGATGTAAAATTCATACGCTTTAGTGATGAATAAATCCCCATGGGCTAGTAAAAAGCGTTTGTTATCATGTTGGAATAATACGGGCTGGTTTTGGCGCTCAAAAACCACCACTTTAGAATTGAATACAAAACGCATGGAAAAATCATGATTGCCTTCAAAATAAAAGACTTGTGAAATTTCGCTTAACGCATGGATTAGATCAATGATTTTTTGCTGCTCTTTATCTAGGGGTAAATAGCCCACAAGAACATGGAAAATATCGCCCATGAAAAAGACTTGTGGGGGTTTGGCACTTAAAAGTTCTTTAAGCGTATGGATTAAATGAGGGCTTTTAGGCAAAAAATGCACATCAGAGATAAAAACAGCCCCACTTTTAAGCGCATAAGATTCTATCATCTTACTCTTTGAACAAAAAAGAGCCAATCCTCAAAAGATTCGCTCCGCAAGCAATCGCTAATTCAAAATCACCACTCATGCCCATTGAAAGAACGTTCGCATTCTTTAATCGGTCAAAAAGCTTTTTGGTGGTGATAAAGGATTTTTCAATTTCCTTTTCATCATCGGCATGAGCTCCTATACACATAAGCCCCTTAAGCTTGAGGCGCTTGCAAGTTTCACTGATTTGAGAATAAATTTCTAGCGTTTCTTCAGGCATTACCCCGCTTTTACTTTCCTCATACGCGCTATTAACCTGTAAAAGAGCGTTTAAATTGACGCCCAATATTTCGCAACGCTTTTCTATCTTCAAAGCGAGTTTTAAGGAGTCTAAAGAATGCAAAAGAGCGGGTTTTAAACTCAAAAGCGCATTGATTTTATTCTCTTGTAAAGAGCCTATCATGTGCCATTCAAGGGGCAGGTGATCTAGGCTTTGTGCGCTTCATTTTTAGATCCTGGACTCTGTTTTCTCCAAAAGCCCTTTGAGAGCAGTTATAGTAATTTTGAATGGCTTCTAAGGAAGCGTTTTTTGAAACAGCCACGATTTTTACAATGTGGTGCCTTGAATAGGCGATGCGAGCCTTTTCTATTTTTGCGATGAGGGTATCAATCCTTTGGCTATAATCTGTCATAGCTCTTCTTTATAGATCTCCTTTATGCGTGCTAAAAGAATGCGTGAGGTGGAATTTTTGATTTAAAGTTTCAAAATCTTTTAAAAGCCCTTTCTTTTTCAAATTTTCTATGACTTCCATGGAGCAATTGGTTTCGGTGGGCCATTCTCTAAAATGTTTATCCATAACGCCCTTATTGGTAGCGTCTATAAAAAAACAATGTTTAGAGGTGAGGATATCGCGCTGCGCATCAATATTATTAACGATGCGCCATAACAGCATGTAAGGGTTGTTTAAATCGTTGCTGGTATGCTCTACAAAGATGACAATGCGTAAATGCTCTTCAAAACCGAGCAAATTTTTAGCCAATTCAATGACGCTTTTGTCTTTCTTTTCCACGCTAATGACGCAAATGGGGTTACGAGTGTGCGGGTAATATTGCTTCAAAAGAACGATATTTTGCATTTTATCTTGTAAAAGCGCTAATAAGGCGCTATCGTTTAAAAGCGTGGGGTAGGGGGTATTGCTTTTAGAGGTCGCATCAATACCGAGTTTCCCTCCCATAGCGTATTCAGGGCTTGCATGATCTAAGGCGTCGCATATGCCTTGAGAGATGAGCGCGTTTTCTTTAGAAAAATTCTCTAGTATATACTCAATGATAGCGTTGGTGTCCCTTAGATTAGGAGCGTCTTCATTGACAAAAATCGCATGCTTGACAAAACTCATCTGCCCCACGCCCCAAAAAGCATGCATGACTTGTTTGGCATGAGCGTTATAGCGCGTGTGTATTTTGGCTAAAATCAAATTATGAAACACCCCATTTTCTGGCATGCAATAATCTATAAGATTGGGGGCGTTCATTTGGAGTAAGGGCAAGAACAAGCGTTCAGTCAAATACCCCATGTATTTGTCTTCTAAAGGGGGCTTACCCACCACAGTGGCTAAGTAAATGGAATCTTTTTTATAGCTAATGGTTTTGACTTCTAAAACAGGGTAAGGCTCAATAGGGGTGTAATAGCCAGTGTGATCCCCAAAAGGCCCTTCAAGCTCTAATTTCTCGCAATCCACAAACCGCTTCTATCACAATATCGCAATCGCTTGGCACGCTCAAAGGATTGCTCAAGCATGGCATCACGCGCGCTTTTTTCTCCCTAATAAACCCATAGAGCATGAGCTCATAAATGCCATAAGGTAAGGGGGCTGTCGCACACCATGTGTAGAGCAAATCCCCACCAATAGCGATACTGACAGGCATTTTGACTTTAGCCTTAGCGTATTCGTGGAAAAAGAGTTGGGAGTCTTTATGGATTTGCCAGTGCAAGCCTAAATGGTTTTTATCATAAACTTGCAAACGATACATGCCCAAATTCTTTTTTTATGATCCAGGCTTTGGGTATAGACTTGCCCCATAGTGATAAAAGCCCCGCCATCTTTTTCCCAAGTTTTTAAAACGGGTAGATCCCACAAATTGACTTCTTTATCTTGCTTGGTGATGAGATCTTTAGGGCGAGCGGTTTTTTTAGGGAAAACATGTCTTAAATCCCATAAATCTTTTAAAACTTTCAAACTCTCAGTGAAATTTTTAGGAGCACTAAAGTGCAAGAACGCTTGCATGCGTTGTTGTAAATCCTCTATAGGGGTTTTTAATAAAAGATCTAATCGTTTGAAAGAGCCAAAAGCGTTCATCAAAACAGGCATGCCAAAGGTTTTGATCTGGTTATGTTCTTTTCTTATGGGTTGCGTGAATAAAAGGGCTTTGCCTCCATTAGGTTTTTTCGCTTCTATATAGGCCAGATGAGCGATTTCTAAATCCACTTCAAGGGGGGTGTCAATGACTTCTAATTCATCATGTTTTTTTAAAAGCTTTAAAAAATCTCGCATCCAATCACCTTAAATAACCACATAATGAACGCTTAAGCACGCAGGAATGTTTTTAAGCTCTTCTAAAACTTCCAAAGAAACTTCTTCATCTACAATAATGAGCGCTAGGGCTTCTTTTTGCGTGTTACGCCCCAAACGAAAATCAGCGATGTTGATGCCATGCCTAGCGAACGCATTCCCCACGCTCCCAATAACGCCTGGAATATCTGTATTCCTAAATAGAAGCATTTTACCTTTTGGCTCTATATCAATATGAAACCCATCAATCTCAGTGAGTTTTAAAATATCTTCTTCAAACACCGTGCCGCTCACGCTGATTGCACCATTAGCCGCATTGAGAGTTAAAGAGAGCATGTTTTTATAGGGCGAAGCGCTTTCTTTAAGGCTAACCTTAATCTCAATGCCCCTTTCTTTGGCCACAAAGGGGGCGTTAATGTAATTGATTTTATCCCCTACAACGGGTTTTAACACCCCTACTAGTGTAAAAGCGACAAGAGCGTCTTTGAATTGGTTGATCTCCCCACAAAGACTGAGCTCAATTTTTTGGCACACGCCCTTATGGATTTGACTGGAAAAATAACCCAATTTTTGTGCTAAATTCAAGTAGGCTTTAACGCTTGCATCAAAAGCTTGCATGGGTAGATTCAGAGCATGCGGGTGGCTTGAACCCCTTAAAGACTCCATAACCCCTTGAGCGGCTTGTTTGGAAATTTCTTCTTGGGATTCTAAAGTGTTCGCACCAATATGGGGGGTCGCATAAACATTGGGCAAGTCTAAAAGCTTGTTATGAATGCCAGGCTCTTTAGAAAAGACATCAATGCCAAGCCAACGCACTTTTTTGGTTTCTAAAGCTTCATAAAGAGCGTCTTCATTATAAAGCCCCCTCTAGCGCAATTGATCAAAATAACCCCTTTTTTCATGCGCTCAATCTCTTTAGCGCCTATCATGTTAATGGTTTCTTTATTTTTGGGGGTGTGGATAGTGATCATATCGCATTGCAAAATGTCTTCAAAATTTTTTGTGTAAATGACCCCTAAATCAGTGGCTTTTGAAGAAGGGATATAAGGATCATAGGCTAGAACCTCCATTTCAAAGGCTTTAGCCCTAATGCCCACCCTAGAGCCAATATTCCCAAAACCAATGATTCCTAGTTTTTTATTTTTCAATTCCGTGCCATACCAATCTTCTCTTTTCCATAACCTTTGGTGTTTGATTTGATCGTTCGCGCAAGGGAATGAGCGCACTGCATTGATCAAATGCGCCATGGTTAATTCCACAGCGGCAATCGTGTTAGCGGTAGGGATATTCATCACTACAATCCCTTTTTGAGAGCAACTTTCTAAATCAATATTATCCACTCCCACGCCCGCTCTTACGATGGATTTTAAGTGTGTTAAGGGCTTTAAAAAATCGCTTGTGATAGGGGTCATGCTGCGAGTGATGAGCGCATCCATAGGAGTGAGTTTTTCTAAAAGCTCCTTTTTAGGGCATTTGGAATAATCATGCAAGACAATGTCTTTTTGAGCTTCTAAAATTTGAATGCCTTTAGCATGGATGGGGTCGCAAATGGCTACTTGATACATTTTTATCCTTTGAGTTTAAAAAACAGCATGATAGCGTATTTTATAATAGTCTAAATCAGCCAGCAAGCGTTCTTTTTTATTTTCATCTAAATAGATGATGAGGTTGGGTTGGTTTTTGGTGTTATCGTAAGCGTAATCAATTTGTTCTTTTTTGAGGATTTCTTTTAAACACCACCATTGATAGTCCTTTAAATCCTTAATGATAAGCTTTGAATACTCCTTTTTTTTCTTCAAAAGGGATTTCAAAATGATGCTCAATAACAGGGTAATTGATAACTTCTTGCGCATCAAGGTTTTGAGAAAGGGTGTTATTATGATCTTCTTCGTTATGGGAGATTTTATCATCGTTAGGGGTATTAGGATTATTAGGGCTTTCTTCTAGGTTGATTTCATGGCTTTTTTCATTGGTTTGAGAGATCGCATGTGTTTGAGGGATCGCATGAGAAGCAGTGGGCATTTCTTTTTTAACGCTTAAGAATAAATAGGCTAAAACGCCAAGAGCGACAGCTAGGGAAATAAAAGCAACAACACTCTTAAATCTCATGCCATTCTCATGCTTTTAAAATCACTCTTTAGAGTTTTTCTTTAAGAATATCCCCTAAAGTCATTTTATCATCGCTCGTGTTAAAGGCTTGCAATTCTTCTTTTTCTTTTTTACGCTCTAACCTATGCACAGAAGCGCGCATACCTTGTTGTTGGATTTTTCAATCGCAACCACCACGCAAGTGATTTCCTGCCCCATTTTGATTTCATCTTTTTTCAAGGGGTTCAAATCTTCGTTTTTAATCAGCACATCAATGCCATCAGCATGAATGAAAACGCCAAAATCCTTAATGCTCACCACTTTGCCTTGAATCACGCTGTCTGTTTTATGCTTTTGAGCGAATTCTTCTGTAGGGGAAGTAACCAAGTGCTTCGCGCTCAAAGAAATCTTTTTATCTTTTTTGTTGATTTTAAGGATTTTCACTTTGATCGCATCGCCAATTTTATAGTGGTCTTTGCATTTTTTATCTTTATCCCAAAAAGCGTCGTGATTGTGGAGCAAACCATCCACCCCACCCAGATTCAAAAACGCCCCAAAGTCCGTTAAAGTCGCCACTTTGCCCTCTACAATATCCCCCACTTGGTGTTTAGATTCAAAAACATCAAAAGGCCTGTTAGTGAGTTGCTTTAAAGAAACCCTTAAGCGGCGGTTTTTAGGATCAATGTCAATGATCTTCACATCAATCTCTTGCCCCACGCTCAAGTAGTTGCTAGGGTGGCTGACATTTTTATCCCAAGAGATTTCAGAAACATGCAAAAAGCCTTCAATATCATTACCAATATCCACAAACACCCCATAATGCTCAATATTGCTCACCACCACCTTAATGGCGTATCCGGGTTTTAGCTTGTCTTGGATCTCTTCCCATGGGTCTTCTATGGTCGCTTTTATGGAGAGTGAAAGGCGTCTTTTTTCTGCATCATAAGCGATAGCTTTGACATAGACTTCATCGCCCTCTTTGTAGTATTTCTCAGGGTTTACTGGCCCTTTATGGCTGATTTCAGAATAATGGACCAAGCCCTCAATCCCCTTAGCTTCTACAAAAATGCCAAAAGGGGTGATCTGGCGCACAACCCCTAACACCGGCTCTTTAGCTTCTAACAATTCTTTAGAAACCTCAAGCTGCCGTTTGTCATTGACTTCAAAGAATCGTTTGCGAGAAATATTGATAGAGTGGTTTTCCTTATCCACACGAATGATACACGCTTTAATGCGTTTGCCGATATGGTTTGCGTCATTCTTTAAAGAAGAGTGCGAGCGGGAGAGGAAATACTCCACGCCTTGAGACTCCACGATATAACCCCCTTTATTCTTGCCTACAATCTTGCGCTTCAATAATAGCGTTTTCATAGTTTTCGCCCAATTCTTCAATTTTAGCCTGAATCTTTTGTTGGGAAATGGCCTTTTTGTAGGAAACGCTAGGGTGTTCACCTTTCTCGGACACATGCACGACAATGGGGTCATTTTTTTGATACAGCAACTGCCCCTTTTCATCGGTGATCTCACTCAAAGCCAAACGACCTTCTGTCTTACCGCCCACGCTCACCATGGCATAACCATCATTCTCATTGATGGAAACGATTAGCCGCTTCTTTAATAGTGCCTTTTTCTAGGGTTTCTTCTTTTTCTAATTCTTTTTTAAAGAGTTTTGCGAAGTTTTCCTCCTCGTCATTAAAGTTCTGATCATCTGCTATCTTGCTCATTGACTGCCTTACTATAAAATAAATATAAAATCCTTAAGGGCATTGTATCCTTTTTTGGCTTACAAAATCGTTTAAAAACTAACAATTAGCGGTTTTTTTAAAGAAAATTTTCAAAATGTGTTAAATCGTGCTGATTTTTTGCTTGACATTTTCTATAATCCAATCCGGCGTGGAAGCCCCAGCGGTAATCCCGCACAATTTTTTATCCTTAAACCACACCAACTCTAATTCGTTTTCATCTTCTACCAAGTAGCTGTCTTCACAATGCTGTTTGGCGATGCTTAAGAGCTGTTTGGTGTTTGAAGAAGTTTTACCGCCCACGACTATCATAATATCCACTTCCTTACTCAAATCCAAAGCGGCTTTTTGGTTGTAAGAAGTTGCGTTACAAATCGTGTTAAAAATACGCACTTCAGTGCATCTTTCCACCAAATAAGAAGCGATTTGCAAGAGTTTTGGGGTCTGTTTGGTGGTTTGGGAGACTAAAGCCACTTTTCGTTGGAGCTTTTTTCTTGCAATTCTTCTAACGAATTGACGACTAAAGCCTGGTTAGTGGCATAGCTGATCACGCCCTTGACTTCAGGGTGGTTAATATCCCCAAAAAGCACGATTTGATACCCTTCTTTGCTCATGGATTCCACGATTTGCTGGGGTTTGATCACATACGGGCAAGTCGCATCAGTGATTTTGATCCCCTTATTTTTCAAGTATTCTAAATCCTGCTTAGGAATGCCATGGGTTCTTATGATCACGCTCTTATTTTTAGGGATTTTTTTAGGGTCTTCTTCAATTTTCACGTTGAAGTTTTTTTCCAAACGATTGATTTCTTTGGCGTTATGAATGAGCGATCCAAAAATCAAGCTGTTTTGATTTTTTTCAGCGATTTGTATCGCTCTTTTGACGCCAAAACAAAAACCATAATCCTTAGCCATTTTAATTTCCATTAAGACTCCCTTTTTTGAATTGATTGAGTAGGTGTTTGAATTGCGGGAAAGAAATGTTTGCGCATTCTAAATTATCAATTTCTAAAGGCAACGCTAAAGTTAAAACAGCAAAACTCATCGCAATCCTGTGATCATTGAAGCTTTGGATAATGGGGGGTTTAATCCTAGAAAAGCGCTGTTTTAATGGGCTTATATCTTCTAATCCCTCTATGTAAAACCCGTCTTCAAACTCTTTCGCACTCAATCCCTAAAGCTTTGAAATTAGAAACAACCGCTTTAATCCTATCGCTTTCTTTGGCTCGTAAATCTTTAGCGTTTTTAACCATGCTTTTGCCTTTTGCAAAAAGCATAGCGATACTTAGAGCAGGGATTTCATCAATAAGACTGGCGATATTTTGATTAATAGCGATCGCTTTTAAAGGGGCATGCTCTATATAAATATCGCCGATGATTTCTAAATCTCTGGATTGAATCGCATACTCTATGGAAGCGCCCATTTTTTTTAACGCTTCAAAAGCTTCTATGCGAGTGGGGTTGAGCAAGACATTTTTTAAAAGAAGGCGGCTTTTTGGCGTAATCGCGCAAGCGAGGGCGAAAAAACGCGCTAGATGGATCATTGGCTATGGTAAAGTCAAAGGCTTCTAGGGGTTTTTCTAGGGGTGAAATTTTTAAAACGCCGTCTTGATTTTGAATGTTAGCCCCCAAACTTTTAAGCATGATTTCTGTGTGGTTACGGCTAAGCTCATTTTCTTTATAGGCGCTTATGCCTTGAGCTTGCAAAGCACTTAAAATAAAAGCGCTTTTGACTTGAGCTGAAGCGATAGGGCTTTCATAATGGCAAGCTTTTAAAGGACTCCCTACAATCGCTAAGGGGGCGAAATGGTTATCCTCCCTCCCTAAAATCCTTGCCCCAAAAGCCTTCAAAGGTTCAATGATTCTTTTCATGGGGCGTGCGTTTAAGGAATTGTCCCCGCTTAAAACAAAAAGGCCTTTTTGAGCGCTTAAAAGCCCGCTGTATAAACGCATACTGGTGCCAGAATTGTTGCAATTTAAAATCTTATTAGGCTCTTTTATAGCCGTTGGGGGCGTGATTTTAAAAGAATTTTTTGCGGTATTTTCCACTTTAGCCCCTAAATTTTGAGCGATTTCTAAAGAGCTTAAACAATCTTCTCCCATTAAAAAATTCCGCACGAAACAAGGCTTTTGAGCGAGCAAGCTAAAAATAACGGCTCTGTGCGAGAGCGATTTATCGCTAGCGTTAATGTCAAGCTCTATCACAATTATCCTTTATATTATCCCTTAAGGCGGGCGTTAAATTCTTTTTCTAAAATTTCAAGCGCTTTTTGCACGGCTGAATTGACCTCTTCATCGTTCAGGGTTTTTTCTAAAGAATGGATCACACAACGCACGCTTAAGGCTATGGAATTATGACTTTCTTTAAAAATATCAAGGGGTAGAATCTCGCTTAAATTAGGGATTTGAGCGTCTTTTAGAGCTTTTTTAATCTTGCTAAAAGCGGTATTTTCATCAATGATTAAAGTCAAATCCCTCACACTGCTAGGGTAAATGCTAAAGGGTTTTAACAGCATGGCGGGGCGTTTGAGTTTAGAAGCGTCTATCTCAGCGTAATAGCTTTCAAACAAATCCAATTCCTGGATCACTTTGGGGTGGATTTTAGCGATTACGCCTATTACTTCATTGTTTTGAATGATTTTAGCGCTCTGGTAGGGGTGGTTAATGGGGGTTTGAGTGGTTAGTTTTTCCAGGCTAAAATCCCCTATAACTTTTGAAACGCATTCAGCGAAAGAGTAAAAATCCCACGCCTTGCCTTTAGCGTCAGGGTAGCTTTCTTTTTTTTGTAAGCCGCTTACTAAAAAGCCTAGTTTTTGGACTTCTTCTCTCTTAGCGTTATACACGCTCCCCTTTTCATAAAGGGCGATGCTTTTAAACCCTAAATTTTTATTCCTTAAACTGGCGTCTAAAAGCCCGCAAACAAGGCTCGTCCTCAGGGTATTTAACTCCGTTGTGATAGGGTTTTGCAATTCTAGGGGATCTTCTAAAACTTCAAAGCCTAGTTTTTGCTGCTTTTCTTTAGAGTAAAACACATAATGAATGACTTCTTTAAAACCGCAAGCGAGAGCCTTATGTTTAAGGTTTTCAAAAAAGCGGTGCGTGTCATAATGGGGGTTTGAATTTTTGTTACTGACACTATCAAGGGGCTTTGAAATCAAATGATCAATCCCTACAAAGCGCAAAATTTCTTCAGCAATATCTTGGATCGTTTTAATGTCATGCCTGAAATTTGGTGCAACAACCTCTAAAATTTGGGGTTTTGAGTTTGGCTCTTTTACGCTGACTTTAAAGCCTAAATTTTTTAAAATGCCTTGAATTTTTTCTTTTTCTACAACAAGCCCCAAAATTTCGGTAATGTCTTCAAGTTGGAATGTAAGGGCGCGATCCTTTAAAGAATGCTCAGTTTGTTTGCTTTCTAAAATCGCCGCTTTCAAATGAGCACTTAAAAAATTCAAGCCGTCTGATAAATTAGGGTTGCTCCCCCTAGCGCTTCTATAAATAAGGGCGTTGTCTTTTTGAAGCGTTTTATCTTTTAGGGCGTGTAATTTTAAAGACAGGCTTATAGGATCAGTATAGCTCGCTTCTAAAAGCAAACACTCGCTCAAATCTTTTTGATCTTGATGTTTGATAGCGATAGTGGAGCGTTTTTGATGGTTAATATAAACGCTTTCAAGGTTGTTTTCATCGTTTTTCACGCTCAAATCAATAGGGGTTGCATCCAGGCTATAAGCGTTCATCACCACCCCACTAAAATGCATGCTAAATTCTATGAAATTGTTTAGGTCGTTCTCGCTCAAGGCATTATTATGAGCGAGCGAAAGTTTGACATTTAAAGGGGTTTTTAAAGAATGATTGCAAATCAAATAATAAGCCAGATGCGATTCAATATTTTCACCCGCATGAAGCGTGATCAAATCGCTTTTTGGCGTAAAATTTAAAGCCTTAATAGGCTTTAGGGGCGTGTGATAAAACGCGCTAATCTCTCTGGCAATCCCTAAAACGCTCAAGCAATCCCCACGATTAGGAGTCAATGAAATTTCTAAAACATGCGTGTTAAAGGGGGCGTATTCGTTTAATCCTTTCCCTAAAACCAACTCCCCAACGCTCTCGTCTAATTCCAAGATGCCATCATTGATTTTAGGGAAGCCCAATTCATTGCTAGAACAAATCATGCCACAGCTTTCAACCCCCCTAAGCTCAGTTTTAGCGATGGTCGTTGAGCCGATTAGCGCCCCATTTAAAGCGACTGGCACGAATTGGTTTGGCGCGACATTTTTAGCCCCGCACACGATTGGTAACACTTCCTTACCCACACCCACTTGACACACGCTGAGTTTTTCAGCGTTTTTATGGGGGGCTTTTTCTAAAACCTTACCCACAACCACATTTTTAGGCGCAACACAAGGGATACAGCTCTCCACTTCTAAACCTAAACGGCTCAAATCCTCACAGAGTTTGGCTATATCTTTAGGCACATCTACAAAAACGCTCAAATCATTAACGCTCAGTTTCATTAAAAGCTCTCCAACACTCTTAAATCAGTTTCAAAGAAACTGCGCAAATCATTGATCTGACAAGTCAGCATGGCTAATCTTTCAATCCCCATGCCAAAAGCAAACCCGCTCACATTCTCATACCCTACGGCTTCAAACACCGCATTATTGACCATGCCACAGCCTAACACTTCTAGCCAGCCTGTGTGCGAGCAAACCCTACAACCTTCTTGCTTGCAAAACACGCAACTAATATCCACTTCAGCGCTTGGCTCTGTGAAAGGGAAAAAGCTAGAGCGCCACCTTAATTGCACGCCACCAAAGAAATAATGCAAAAAGTCTTCGATCACGCCCTTTAAATGTGTGAAACGGATATTCCCTTTTTGATCCACGACAAGCCCTTCAATTTGGTGGAACATGGGCGTGTGGGTCAAATCATAATCGCGTCTAAAGGTTTCGCCTAGACAAATCATCTTAATGGGTGGGGTTTGTTCTTGCATGGTGTGGATTTGCACTAGGCGAAGTGTGAGTCCTTAAAAGCTTGTGATCTTTAAAATAGAAAGTGTCTTGCATGTCTCTTGCAGGATGGTAAGGGGGCAAGTTTAAAGCGCTGAAATTATGGAAATCATCTTCCACTAAAGAGCCGACTTCAAGCTTATATCCTAATGGGGTAAAAAATTCAATGATTTTATTTTTAGTATAATTCAAAGGGTGAGAAAGAGCTTGTTTTGATAGCGTTAAACAAGCTCACATCAATTTTTTCTTTTTTCAAGCGTTCTTCTAATTCAAGCTCTAAAATAGCCTTTTTTTCAACTCAAAGGCTTTTTCAAACGCTTGTTTATAATGGTGGATTTCTTTGGCAAAGGCGTTTTTTCTTCGCCGTTCAGGTTTTTGAGTTGGTTGAATTTATCCGCAAAAACCCCCTTTTTACCCAAAGCATTCAAGCGTGCTTCTTCTAACTCTTTGCTATTAGTAACCTTTTCTAATCGCTCTATTAAGGTGTGCAATAACGATCCTTATATTTTATTTTTAAAAAGCTATAATACAACTTTAATATAAAGAAAAACCTTAAAAGGGAGCAAAAAAGCATGAATGTGTTTGAAAAAATAATCCAAGGCGAAATCCCTTGTTCTAAGATTTTAGAAAACGAGCGTTTTTTATCCTTTTATGACATTAACCCTAAAGCCAAAGTGCATGCGTTAGTGATCCCTAAGCAAAGCATTCAGGATTTTAATGGCATCACCCCAGAGCTTATGGCGCAAATGACAAGTTTTATTTTTGAAGTGGTGGAAAAATTAGGCATCAAAGAGAAGGGTTACAAGCTTTTAACGAATGTGGGTAAAAACGCAGGGCAAGAGGTGATGCATTTGCATTTTCATATTTTAAGCGGAGACAAACATTAAAAGCGTTGGTGGTAGTTCGTGCAAGCGTTTTTAAACAGGAGTTTTGCCCCCTTACTCAACCCTAACGAGAGCCCTTTAGAACAGGTTAAATCCAGTATTATTTTAAAAAAAGGGGTGTCTTATTTTGACTGGGGGGCTTCAGGTTTGGCGAGCGCTTTAGTGGAAAAGCGCATGAAATCCTTACTGCCTTATTACGCGAACGCTCATTCTGTCGCTTCTAAACATGCGATTTTAATGGGCATGCTTTTAAAAGAGTGCCAAGAAAAGTTAAAGCGTTCTTTAAATTTGAGTGCTAATCATTGCGTCTTGAGCGCGGGGTATGGGGCGAGCTCAGCGATTAAGAAATTTCAAGAAATTTTAGGGGTGTGTATCCGCTTCAAAAACGAAGAAAAATTTAGAGCCGTATTTGAAAGATATGGCTTTAAAGCGTGTGATTGTGGGGCCTTATGAGCATCATTCTAATGAAATTAGCTGGCGTGAAAGCTTGTGTGAAGTGGTGCGTATCCCTTTAAATGAACATGGCTTATTGGATTTAGAAATTTTAGAGCAAATTTTAAAAAAATCCCCTAACAGCTTGGTTTCTGTGAGCGCGGCTTCTAATGTAACGGGAATTCTTACGCCTTTAAAAGAAGTTTCATCATTGTGTAAGAAATATAAGGCCGATTTGGCTTTGGATTTAGCGAATTTTAGCGCGCATGCTAACCCTAAAGATTGCGAATACCAAACCGGTTTTTATGCGCCTCATAAGCTTTTAGGGGGCATTGGAGGGTGCGGTCTTTTAGGCATTGCTAAAGATTTGATTGACACGCAAATCGCCCCGAGTTTTAGCGCAGGGGGCGTGATTAAATACGCTAACCGCACACGGCATGAATTTATTGATGAGTTGCCTTTAAGAGAAGAGTTTGGCACGCCAGGGTTGTTGCAATTTTACAGGAGCGCTCTAGCGTATCAATTAAGAGATGAATGCGGTTTGGATTTTATCCATAAAAAAGAAAACAACCTTTTAAGAGTGCTTATGCATGGCTTAAAAGACTTGCCCGCTATTAATATTTATGGGAATTTAACGGCGAGTCGTGTGGGGGTAGTGGCTTTTAATATTGGAGGGATTTCGCCCTATGATTTAGCGAGAATCTTAAGCTATGAATACGCTATTGAAACCCGGGCAGGTTGCTCTTGCGCGGGGCCTTATGGGCATGATTTATTGAATCTTAACGCTCAAAAGTCAAGCGATTTTAACGCTAAACCCGGATGGCTTAGAGTGAGCTTGCACTTCACGCATTCCATAAACGATATTGATTATTTGCTAGACAGCTTGAAAAAAGCGGTTAAAAAATTGCGTTAAGCTAAAACTATTTTTAAGGAAAAATTTGGATATTTTAGATTTGAACAAAGCGCAAGCGGTGCAACAAAATGAGCGAGAGGTAGAGGATAAAGAACAAGAGTCTAAAGAGCCGGTGGTTTTAGAAGATTTGAGCGCTTTAGCATGGCTTGAATTAGAAGAAGTTTAGCCGCCTTTCAGGGCTTCCTAAAGAAAGGATTTTAGAATTAGTGAATCTTGGTAAGATTAAGAGCAAAATAAGCCACAACAAGCTTTTAATTGATGCGAGCAGCGGGACAAACGCTTTAATCAAAAAGGTAGAAAATAATTTGATTTCTATGGATATGAACGGGCGTTCTTTAGAGCCTGTGTTCGTGGAAAAGACCATTAACACGATTTTAAACTTGCATGATAAGGTCATTGGCGCTAAAGATGAAACGATTTCAGCCTTTAAAAATGAAAACATGTTTTTAAAAGACGCTTTAATCTCTATGCAAGAAGTCTATGAAGAAGATAAAAAAACCATTGATCTTTTGCGCGATGAACTCAATCAAGCGAGAGAAGAAATTGAATTCATGAAGAGGAAATACCGCTTGATGTGGGGGAAGGTCGCTGACATGAGCAGCGTGAATAAAAAGTAGTTTTAAATTAACGCCCATGATGAGGGCTTATTAGCGGTAATTTTATGTGAATATGTGTTAGAATTTTAGGTGTTTTAACAGAATGCAAGCTTGAAGGAGAACCATGTCCATTTCACGCAGAAGTATCCTAACAAAAATCCCAATCGCGCTCGCTAGCGCTAATGTTTTGAAAGCTGTTGGTGTTTTTGAAAAAGTAGAATCCATTCCGCATGCAACGCATTTTGGCCCCTTTATCGCAAAGGTTCAAAACGGAGTGATTAAAGATATTATCCCCCAAAAGAGCGATTATAACCCTACCATGATGTTAAAAGCGATGGCAGATAGGGTGTATTCAGATAGTAGGGTGAAGTATCCTTGCGTGCGCAAGAGCTTTTTAGAAAACAAAAAAAACCACAAAGAATTGCGCGGGAGAGAAGAGTTTGTGCGCGTGAGTTGGGATGTGGCGTTGGATTTAGCGGCTAAAAAGCTTAAAGAAATCCCTAAAGAAAACATCTATAATGCCAGTTATGGTGGTTGGGGGCATGCGGGCAGCTTGCATCGTTGCCATCATTTAGCATGGCGTTTTTTTAACACGACTTTAGGGGGGCTATTGGCACTGATGGGGAATATAGTAATGGCGCGGCTGCAAGAATAAACCCTATGATTGTAGGGGATATGGAAGTTTATTCGCAACAAACCACGCATGAAGAGATGATTAAAAATTGTAAGGTGTATGTCATGTGGGGGGCGGATTTATTCAAGTGCAACCGCATTGATTATTTTGTGCCAAACCATGTCAATGACAGCTACTACCCCAAGTATAAAAGAGCTGGTATTAAATTCATCAGTATCGATCCCATTTATACCGAAACCGCTCAAGCCTTTAATGCTGAATGGATACCCATTCGCCCTAACACTGATGTAGCGTTAATGCTAGGCATGATGCATTATCTTTATACGAGCAATCAATACGATAAAGCGTTTATCGCTAAATACACCGATGGTTTTGATAAATTTTTACCCTATTTGCTAGGAGAGAGCGATAATGCGCCTAAGACTTTGGAGTGGGCGTCTCAAATCACTGGAGTGAGCACAGAAAAAATCAAAGAATTAGCGGATTTGTTTGTTTCTAAACGCACTTTTTTAGCGGGTAATTGGGCCATGCAAAGAGCTCAGCATGGCGAGCAACCTGATTGGGCGTTAATTGTTTTAGCCAGTATGATGGGTCAAGTGGGTTTATCTGGTGGGGGCTTTGGCTTTTCTATGCATTATGGAGGAAACGCTCAAGCAAGCTCAGGGGCAAGAATTGTTCCGATGATTTCACAAGGGCATAATTCTGTAAAAAGCGTTATTCCAGCATCTAGAATTTCTGAAGCGATTTTAAATCCGGATAAAGAAATTGATTTTATGGGTAAAAAACTCAAATTGCCTAAAATCAAAATGATTTATAATTGTGGGGCGGATTTATTGGGGCATGAAGCTGATACAAACGAGCTGATTCGCGCTTTAAGGACTTTAGATTGCGTGATCGTGCATGAGCCTTGGTGGACGCCTACGGCAAAATTTGCTGATATTGTCTTTGCTTCCACTAGCACTATGGAAAGAGATGATATTACTTTTGGAGGGAGTTATTCTAAAAATGTGGTTTATGCCATGCGTAAGGTGATAGAGCCTGTTTATGAATCTAAAGACGATTATGAGATTTTCAGACAGCTTGCTTTACGCATTGGGGGCAATGAAACAGAGCAGAAATTCACTGAATCTAAGAGCTACATGGAATGGATTAAGGGCCTTTATGAAAAAAGCGATGGCCCTACTTTGAAATCGTTTGATCAGTTTTGGAGGGATGGCTTTGTGGAGTTTGAAATCCCTGAAAATGCGAGAAAGTTTGTGCGTCATGCGAAATTCAGGCAAGACCCTATTAATAATAAGCTGGATACAGAGAGCGGGAAAATTCAAATTTTTTCTCAAAAATGCGCGGATTTTAAACGGGCCGATTTTAAAGGGCATCCTACTTGGTTTGAGCCAGCTGAGTGGCTAGGTTCTAAAATGGCTGAGATTTACCCGTTCCATTTAATCTCTCCGCACCCAAAATACCGTGTCAATTCACAGCTTGATAACACTTGGGTTAGGAATGTGTATAAAATTCAAGGCAGAGAGCCTGTAATGATTAACGAACTAGACGCTAATAAATTAGGCATTAGGCATGGTGAAATTGTAGAAGTGTTTAACGCTAGGGGGAGGTTGTTAGCGGGGGCGTTTGTAACTAAGAATATCCGTCAAGGGGTTTTGAGTATCCAAAAAGGGGCGTGGTATGACCCAGAAGATGTGGGGGTTAGAAACCCACGATGCAATGCAGGGCATGTGAATACGCTCACTTCTTTACGCCCCACAAGCAGCATGACGCAAGCCATTTCAGCCAATACCGCCTTAGTTAATATCAGAAAACTCAGAAGGTATGAATTAGTCAAGCCCTACCATTCCATTTCAACACCAAGCATTATTGGGGCTTAAAAGGAATGAAAATACTAGCATGAGAGTGTTTTAGAAAGACTTGAGCGCTAAAGACTTGAGCGCTAGCCAAGCTAAAGCGTAATTCTCAATTTTTATATTATAATACTTTGCGTCATGCAACCGATGATAAGTCAAGGAGGATAAAAGATGAATATTTTTCAAACGAGTTTGAAATGTTGCGTGGGGTTGGTTTTGTCTGTTGGGGTCTTATTAGGGGACTCCAAAGCTTTTAAGGTTAGGGTGGATAAAAGTTTAACCCCACCCTTTTTGAATGTGCTTTCATTAGCTTTTAAACAAGACATGAAAAAAGAGATCATTTTTGTGGTTACCAAAAGCAACAAATTGAGTAAAAAAGTGCTTTGTGATTTTGACGCTTTTTTATTGCCTGAGACTCTGATGAGTGGCATGCCTAAAAAAGCGCTATTCCATAAGGAGTTTTTATTCCAATCTAAAGAAAATAAAACACTCTATGCGTTTTCGCTGATTGATTCTCAATATTGCTCAAAAGGTGGAAATTACAGAAACGAATTAGAAAAATTAGAACGCTGGTTTGTGCAAAAAGCGCCCGCGTTGGCTGAAAGCTATAGGGTGAATTACAAGAATCAATACAATAAAACACAGACCCCACAAAAATAAAGAATGAGCGATGATTTTAGTATTAGATTTTGGGAGCCAATACACACAGCTGATTGCTAGAAGATTGAGAGAGAGCGGGATTTATGCAGAAATAGTCCCTTTTTTTGAAAGCATAGAAAACATTCAAAAAAAAGCCCCTAAAGGTTTGATTTTGAGTGGGGGGCCAGCGAGCGTGTATGCTAAAGACGCTTACAAGCCTAGTGAAAAAATCTTTGATTTGGATTTGCCGATTTTAGGGATTTGCTACGGCATGCAGTATTTGGTGGATTTTTTGGGGGGGGTAGTGGCTTGCGCGAACGAGCAAGAATTTGGTAAGGCTGTTTTAGAAATCACTCAAAATTCCGTGATTTTTGAAGGCGTGAAAATTAAAAGCCTTGTGTGGATGAGCCATATGGATAAAGTCATAGAATTGCCTAAAGGCTTCACTACCCTTGCAAAAAGCCCTAATTCCCCCCATTGCGCGATTGAAAACGGCAAGATTTTTGGCTTGCAATTCCACCCAGAAGTCGTTCAAAGCGAAGAAGGGGGTAAGATTTTAGAAAATTTTGCCCTTTTGGTTTGCGGCTGTGAAAAAACTTGGGGGATGCAGCATTTCGCTCAAAAAGAAATGGCGCACTTGAAAGAAAAAATTGCTAACGCTAAGGTTTTGTGCGCGGTGAGTGGGGGCGTGGATTCTACGGTGGTCGCTACGCTATTACACAGAGCCATTAAGGATAATTTGATCGCTGTTTTTGTGGATCATGGCTTGTTGCGTAAAAATGAAAAAGAAAAAGTTCAAGCGATGTTTAAAGACTTGCAAATCCCTTTAAACACGATAGACGCTAAAGAAATCTTTTTGTCTAAATTAAAGGGCGCAAGCGAGCCTGAATTGAAGCGAAAAATCATCGGCGAAACCTTTATTGAAGTGTTTGAAAAAGAAGCCAAGAAGCACCATTTAAAAGGCAAAATTGAGTTTTTAGCCCAAGGCACTTTATACCCTGATGTGATTGAATCCGTGAGCGTTAAAGGGCCTTCAAAAGTGATCAAAACCCACCATAATGTGGGCGGACTGCCTGAATGGATGGGCTTTAAACTTATAGAGCCTTTAAGGGAATTGTTTAAAGATGAGGTCCGTTTGTTGGGTAAGGAATTGGGCATTAGCCAGGATTTTTTAATGCACCACCCCTTTCCAGGACCTGGGCTTGCGATAAGGATTTTAGGCGAAGTCAGCGAGAGTAAGATCAGACGCTTGCAAGAAGCGGATTTTATTTTTATAGAAAGAGCTTAAAAAGGCGGATCTGTATGACAAGGTTTGGCAGGCTTTTTGCGTGCTGTTGAATGTCAATTCTGTGGGGGTTATGGGGGATAATCGCACTTATGAAAACGCTATTTGTTTAAGGGCGGTGAATGCGAGCGATGGCATGACAGCGAGCTTTTCATTTTTGGAGCATTCTTTTTTAGAAAAGGTTTCTAATCGTATCACTAATGAAGTGAGCGGTATCAATAGGGTGGTGTATGATATTACCTCTAAGCCGCCAGGAACGATTGAATGGGAATGATTATCTTAAAAAATAGAGATAAAAAGTGGGATTTTTTGGGTAAGATTAGAAATTGATTTTAAAGAAAAAGAAAGAAAGGAATTTAATGAAAAAAGGTAGTTTAGCGGTAGTTTTAGGATCGTTATTAGTGAGTGGGGCGTTTTATACGGCTCTAGCTGATGGAATGCCTGCAAAGCAACAGCACAATAATACGGGCGAGTCAGTGGAGTTGCATTTCCACTATCCTATTAAAGGCAAACAAGAGCCTAAAAATAACCATTTAGTTGTCTTAATTGATCCTAAGATAGAGGCCAATAAAGTTATCCCTGAAAACTATCAAAAAGAGTTTGAGAAGTCTTTATTCCTCCAATTGAGCAGTTTTTTAGAGAGGAAAGGCTATAGCGTTTCGCAATTTAAAGATGCTAGTGAAATCCCTCAAGACATCAAAGAAAAAGCGTTGCTCGTTTTACGCATGGATGGGAATGTGGCTATCTTAGAAGATATTGTAGAAGAGAGCGATGCGCTTAGCGAAGAAAGAGTTATAGACATGTCTTCAGGGTATTTGAACTTGAATTTTGTTGAGCCAAAAAGTGAAGATATTATCCATAGTTTTGGTATTGATGTTTCAAAGATTAAGGCTGTGATTGAAAGAGTGGAATTGCGGCGCACCAATTCTGGAGGTTTTGTCCCCAAAACTTTTGTGCATAAGATTAAGGAAACCGACCGTGACCAAGCCATTAGAAAAATCATGAATCAAGCCTATCACAAAGTGATGGTGCATATCACCAAAGAGTTAAGCAAAAAACACATGGAACGTTATGAAAAAGTTTCTAGTGAAATGAAAAAACGAAAGTAGTTTTTAAGAAACGAAAAGCTTAAAAATCCTTTAGAGCTGTTTTTAAAAAAATAGCTTTTTAAAAGGGTGGGGGAGTTGGATTAATATCATTTTTGAGTGCCGCTTTTGATTTTAGCGGCATTTTTGAAAAATTACGCTCAAAAATCAAAAAATTCAGCTATAATAACGCTTCATGTGAAAATTTCGGGGCGTAGCGCAGTCTGGTTAGCGCACTTGGTTTGGGACCAAGGGGTCGAAGGTTCGAATCCTTTCGCCCCGACCACTTTTTTGCATGATTTATTGTTCTGTTTAAAATTCTTTGGTAGAATGTCGCTTCCTTTCATTGAATGGTGGGAGTAGCTCAGTCGGTTAGAGCATCAGATTGTGGTCCTGAGGGTCGTGGGTTCAATTCCCATCTTCCACCCCATCTCATTAAATAAGCGTTTTACCAAGTTTTTATGTCAGTCATTCCTTTATTTGAATTGTAAGCGTTCGTAGCTCAATTGGATAGAGCACCAGACTTCGGATCTGGGGGTTAGGGGTTCGACTCCCTTCGGGCGTACCACCTAACATTAATACCATTCAATGCGCTTGTAGCTCAGCTGGATAGAGCAACAGCCTTCTAAGCCGTAGGTCGCAGGTTCGAGTCCTGCCAAGCGCACCACTTTTGACATTCTTTAAAGAGGAGTTATGGATTCTTTAGAGTGGGGATTACTCATTTTCTTAATTCTTGTTTTTCTAGTAGGCATAGGATACTACATTTTTATGGTTCTTTCTTCTAAAGATTGATCATTAAAAATAGCCCAATCACAAGTGGTAGGGTTGGAAACTCCTAAAACATAGATCTTACATGAAAACATTCAATAAAAGCGGTTATAAAAACCTAAAAAGTGAAACATGTAATAAGAATAAAAGACATGCACATTATCCGTGACTTTATTGCACCGAACATGGAAAGCTTTTTGACTACGGTCTATGCGAAATCCTGCTATAAAAATATTAAATCAAAGCAAGACTTGTTAAAAATTAAGGCTCTGTTTTTAATTGAATTTCAATCATAAAATGTAAAAATACTCAAAGCCATTAAGCGATGTAGCGATCTAAAAAGAGGCTCACAATTGAGCTAAAGACCGCTTTTTAGGGATAAATAAAAAGCGTTTTCAAATTGCATGGGCAACTTTGTGGGGCGAAGCGTTTCTGATTTTTGGTATAATCGCTAGAAATTATGAGAAAGATTTTATCTTGTTTGAGTGGGGTTTCGCATGCGTTTATTATTATGGTGGGTATTGGTATTATCGCTCTTTTTAAATCCTTTGAGAGCGGTTGAAGAGCATGAAACAGATGCGGTGGATTTGTTTTTGATTTTCAATCAAATCAACCAACTCAATCAAGTCATTGAAACTTACAAAAAAAACCCTGAAAGAAGCGCTGAAGTCTCTCTGTATAACACCCAAAAGAACGACTTGATTAAAAGTTTGACTTCTAAAGTGTTGAATGAAAGGGATAAGATCGGGATTGATATCAATCAAAATTTAAAAGAGCAGGAAAAAATCAAAAAGCGTTTGTCTAAAAGCATTAAGGGCGATGATTTCTACACTTTCATGAAAGATAGATTGTCTTTAGATATTTTGTTGATAGATGAAATTTTGTATCGTTTTATAGATAAAATCAGGAGCAGTATTGATATTTTTAGCGAACAAAAAGATGTAGAAAGCATCAGCGATGCTTTCCTTTTGCGTTTAGGGCAATTCAAACTCTACACTTTCCCTAAAAATTTAGACAATGTCAAAATGCATGAATTAGAGCAAATGTTTAGCGATTATGAATTGCGTTTGAACACTTACACCGAAGTCTTGCGTTACATCAAAAACCACCCTAAAGAAGTGCTTCCTAAAAACTTGATCATGGAAGTGAATATGGATTTTGTGTTAAACAAAATCAGCAAGTTTTTGCCTTTCACAGCCCATAGCTTGCAAGTGAGTAAGATCGCGCTGGCTTTGATGATTTTAGCTTTATTGTTGGGCTTAAGGAAATTGATCACTTGGCTTTTAGCCTTATTATTAGATCGTATTTTTGAAATCATGCAACGCAATAAAACAATGCATGTCAATGTGCAAAAAAGCATTGTTTCGCCGGTTTCTGTCTTTTTAGCCCTATTTAGTTGCGATATAGCTTTAGATATTTTCTACTACCCTAACGCATCGCCCCCTAAAGTTTCTATGTGGGTGGGCGCGGTGTATATCATGCTTTTAGCATGGTTAGTGATAGCACTCTTTAAAGGCTATGGGGAAGCGTTAGTTACGAATATGGCTACCAAAAGCACGCACAATTTTAGAAAAGAAGTGATCAACTTGATCTTAAAAGTCGTGTATTTTTTGATCTTCATTGTCACGCTTTTAGGGGTTTTGAAGCAACTGGGGTTTAACGTTTCAGCCATCATCGCTTCTTTAGGGATTGGGGGGTTAGCGGTGGCTTTGGCGGTTAAAGATGTGTTGGCGAATTTTTTTGCTTCGGTCATTTTATTATTAGACAATTCGTTTTCTCAAGGGGATTGGATTGTGTGCGGTGAAGTGGAAGCGCGGTGGTGGAAATGGGGTTAAGGCGCACCACGATCAGAGCTTTTGATAACGCTCTTTTGTCCGTGCCTAATTCAGAATTAGCCGGAAAACCCATCAGGAATTGGAGCCGGCGTAAAGTAGGAAGGCGTATTAAAATGGAAATAGGCTTAACCTATAGCTCCAGTCAAAGCGCCTTACAGCTTTGCGTGAAAGACATTAAAGAAATGTTAGAAAACCACCCTAAAATCGCCAATGGAGCCGATAGCGCTTTGCAAAATGCGAGCGATTACCGCTACATGTTTAAAAAAGATATTGTTTCTATTGACGATTTTTTAGGGTATAAAAACAATCTGTTTGTCTTTTTAGACCAGTTTGCGGACAGCTCTATTAATATTTTAGTGTATTGCTTTTCTAAAACAGTGGTTTGGGAAGAGTGGCTAGAAGTCAAAGAAGACGTGATGCTAAAAATCATGGGGATTGTAGAAAAGCACCATTTGAGTTTTGCTTTCCCATCACAGAGTTTGTATGTGGAGAGTTTGCCAGAAGTTAGCCTGAAAGAAGGGGCTAAAATCTAAAACTTGCAATTACTGGTAGATGTATTCTTTGGTTAAGGGGAAAGTGTTATCCACGCTGTTGGTTAAAAGCAATTGGAATAAATCCGCGCTCCCCACCCTGAAAGCGGAAGCGCAAGTCCTTAAATACAGATCCCACATGCGGATAAAGCGTTCATCATAGCCGAGTCTTTTCACTTGGTCTAGATTGTGGTTGAAGTTGTTTCGCCAAATGTCTAAAGTCTTAGCGTAATGGATGCGTAAGCTTTCAGCCATGAGCAAGTGGAAGTCGCATTCGCTCATCACGCTCATCACTTCTCTTAAAGAGGGCAAATAACCGCCCGGGAAGATGTATTTATCCACCCATGCGTTAGTCTTGCCTTCAAAACAGCATAAAATGGAGTGGAGCAAAAACATCCCGCCCGTTTTTAACACTTCTTTAACTTTTTTGAAATAAAAGGGCAAATTATCCTTACCCACATGCTCAAACATGCCCACGCTCACCACTTTATCAAAGCGGTATAAGCGCCCGTCTAAATCCTGGTAATTCAATAATTTGATCGTTACTCTATCTTCTAAGCCTAGCTCTTGGACTCGTTTGTTAGCCTGTTTGTATTGCTCGCTAGAAATGGTGATCCCCATCACTTCCGCCCCGTATTCTTGTGCAGCTTTTACAGAGAGATAGCCCCAACCACAGCCTATATCCAGCAGTTTTTCGCCAGGTTTTAGGTGGAGTTTTTTTAAAGTGTGATCTAATTTTTGGAGCTGGGCGGCATGGAGGGTGTCATCGTCTTTTTTGAAATACGCGCATGAATAGCTTAAGGTTTCATCCAACCAGATAGAATAAAAGTCATTCCCTAGATCGTAATGTTTAGAAATGTTGGAGCTTTCTTTGATGGGCTTTTGGATAGCTTTAGCGTTATCATGTTTGTGCAAATGCTCATAATTGGTTTGCAAATACAAAGAATGCATCACCTCATCCATAGAGCCTTCAATATCAATCACGCCGTCCATATAAGCCTCAGCAATCGTCAAAGACATGTCTTTTTTAATATCGCTAAATTTTAGGGGGCGGTGGATCTTAAGGGTGAATTTAGGCAAATGTTCGCCATTCCTATAAACGCTATCATCCCAAAAAACGACTTGATAATCGCCGTTTTTCCACTGCTTGAACATGCTTTTGAGCAAAAATTTTGAAATCATTTGTCTATTCCTTAACTCATTTTTCAATTTTTTGAGCGTTAATTATAATGAATTTTAAGCTAAAAACACCCCACAAATAAGCATAAATGCAACCTCTATTCTCTAAATTTTTAAAAGCATGTTAAAATTAAGAGATTTCAAACAATTTTAAGGTAACACGATTATAAAGATGCAAAAATCACTGATCACAACCCCCATTTATTATGTGAATGATGTCCCCCATATTGGCCATGCTTATACGACTTTGATTGCGGATACTCTAAAGAAGTATTACACGCTTCAAGGCGAAGAAGTCTTTTTTTTAACCGGCACCGATGAGCATGGGCAAAAGATCGAACAAAGCGCGAGATTGAGGAATCAAAGCCCTAAAGCTTACGCCGATAGCATTAGCGCGATTTTTAAAGACCAGTGGGATTTTTTCAATTTAGATTATGATGGTTTTATCCGCACCACAGACAGCGAGCATCAAAAATGCGTGCAAAACGCCTTTGAAATCATATTTGAAAAAGGGGATATTTATAAAGGCGCTTATAGCGGGTATTATTGCGTGAGCTGTGAGAGTTATTGCGCGATTTCTAAAACGGACAACACGAACGATAAAGTCTTATGCCCTGATTGCTTGAGAGAAACCACGCTTTTAGAAGAAGAGAGTTATTTTTTCAGATTGAGCGCGTATGAAAAGCCTTTATTGGAATTTTACGCTAAAAACCCTGAAGCGATTTTGCCTATTTATCGTAAAAATGAGGTAACTTCTTTTATTGAGCATGGTTTATTGGATCTGTCTATCACGCGCACGAGTTTTGAATGGGGCATTCCTTTGCCTAAAAAAATGAACGATCCTAAGCATGTGGTGTATGTTTGGCTGGACGCTTTATTGAATTATGCGAGCGCTGTTAGGGTATTTGAATGGTTTAGACAATAAAATGGCGCATTTTGAACGCGCTAGGCATATTGTGGGTAAGGATATTTTGCGCTTCCATGCCATTTATTGGCCAGCTTTTTTGATGAGCTTGAACTTGCCCTTATTCAAACAGCTTTGCGTGCATGGGTGGTGGACGATAGAGGGCGTGAAAATGAGTAAGAGCTTGGGTAATGTTTTAGACGCTCAAAAAATCGCTATGGAGTATGGGATTGAGGAATTGCGCTATTTTTTATTGCGTGAGGTGCCTTTTGGGCAAGATGGGGATTTTTCTAAAAAAGCGTTAATAGAAAGGATCAATGCGAATTTGAATAACGATTTAGGGAATTTGTTGAATCGCTTGCTAGGCATGGCTAAAAAATATTTCAATCATTCTCTAAAAAGCACAAAAATCACCGCTTATTATTCTAAAGAGCTAGAAAAAGCGCATCAAATTTTAGATAACGCTAATTCTTTTGTGCCTAAAATGCAATTGCATAAAGCTTTAGAGGAGTTGTTTAATGTTTATGATTTTTTAAACAAACTCATCGCTAAAGAAGAGCCGTGGGTTTTGCACAAAAACAACGAATCAGAAAAACTAGAAGCCTTATTGAGTTTGATCGCAAACGCGCTGTTACAATCAAGCTTTTTGCTCTATGCGTTCATGCCAAAGAGCGCGACTAAATTAGCGAGCGCTTTTCATACAGAAATCACGCCCGATAATTACGAACGCTTTTTTAAGGCTAAAAAATTACAAGATATGATTTTACAAGACACCGAACCTTTATTTTCCAAAATGGAGAAAATTGAAAAGACTGAAAAAGCGGGAGAAGCCCCACCAGAAAAAAACGAAAAAGAAAAAAAGGACGCAAAAGAAAAAGCCCCACCAACACAAGAAAACTATATCAGCATTGAGGATTTCAAAAAAGTAGAGATTAAAGTGGGGCTTATCAAAGAAGCTCAAAGGATTGAAAAGTCCAATAAATTACTGCGCTTAAAAGTGGATTTAGGCGAAGGCCGTTTGAGGCAGATCATCTCAGGGATCGCTTTGGATTATGAGCCTGAAAGTTTGGTGGGTCAAATGGTGTGCGTGGTAGCTAATTTAAAACCCGCAAAGCTTATGGGCGAAATGAGTGAGGGCATGATTTTGGCGGTGCGAGATAGCGATGATCTAGCCTTAATCAGCCCTACCAAAGAAAAAATTGCAGGAAGTTTGATCAGCTAAATGCGATTAGGGGTGAATGAAGCCGTAGAATTGAGTTTGGGCGAATTGCAAAACACGCCCTCAATCAGCTATTTTAATTCTATTGTTTTGTCTTTAAACAAAGTCCAAAAAGGCTCTTTATTTGTCGCTAAAGATCACACGCTCATTCCTAAAGCTTTAGAGTTAGGGGCTTATGGGATTTTATACGCAGGAGAATACCCTTTAAGCGATAGGGATGTGGCATGGATCAAGCTTAAAGATATAGAGCATTCTTTAAATCATTTGTTTAAATTTTGCTTATTGAATGAGCGCGTGGTTGGAGCGCTGTTAAGCCCTATAGAATTAGAGATCGCTTCTAAAATCATGGTGAGCAATTTTGTGTGGTGCTTGAAAGAGAGCCTTGAAGATTTGTTCATTATAGAGGGGTGTAAAATAGCCTTTTTTGATAAATTGGAGTGGCTTCATTTGTTTTATAAGCAAGAGCGTTTGAGAGAAGATTTAAAGGAAGATTTAAAAGAAAGTCGTTTAATGATTCTCAACCAATCGTTTTTTGCAGCGCTTTAGTCTATGAAAAACAAGAATACGAATTAAAAATGCCATGCATCTTTTTAGAGCCTTTAAAAAGGGTCATTCAATTGTGCGAGAAATTACAAATTGAGTTTGATTTGAATCTTTTGGGCAAAAAAGAATACCCTTTAGATCATTGCAAACCCTTTTTTGTGAATAAGGATCTAAAAATAGCCCCTTATGGCGCAACAGCAAGGGTGATTGTCGCTGAGACTTCAAAAGAATTGTTTGAAATGATGCTTCAAAAAGCCCTTGAGACTCTATCGTGGGGGAAAATTGTCGTGTTTTGCCGTAAAAACAGCGCGGCTTTCTTTAAAAAAACCAACCCTTATTTTTACACCACCCAAAACAACTTAAAAGAGCAATTAAAAAATTTAGCGTTTAATTTCGCTTTTATTTATGGGATTAGCTCTCATCATTTAGAATCCCTTTTAAACCCCCCCTTTTTAAAAAAACCCCCACGCTATGGTAAGTCATGCTGATTTGTAACGATAAATTCAATCCAAAAACCCTTTTAGAAGAAATCATGGCGTTAAGGCCATGGCGTAAAGGCCCTTTTGAAATTTCTCAAATCAAGATTGATAGCGAATGGGATAGCTCTATTAAATGGGATCTAGTCAAAAACGCCACTCCTTTAAAAGATAAGGTTGTGGCTGATGTGGGTTGCAATAACGGCTATTACTTGTTTAAGATGCTAGAACATAAGCCTAAAAGTTTGGTGGGGTTTGATCCGGGCGTTTTAGTCAAAAAACAATTTGAATTTTTAGCCCCCTTTTTTGATAAAGAAAAAAAAATCATTTATGAGTCTTTAGGGGTAGAGGATTTGCATGAAAAATACTCTAACGCTTTTGATGTCATTTTTTGCTTAGGAGTGCTATACCACAGAAAAAGCCCGCTAGAGGCTTTAAAAGCCTTATATCATGCTTTAAAGATAAAAGGGGAGCTGGTGTTGGATACCTTAATCATTGATTCGCCCCTAGACATCGCCCTTTGCCCTAAAAAAACTTATGCTAAAATGAAAAACGTTTATTTTATCCCTAGCGTTAGCGCGCTAAAAGGGTGGTGCGAAAGGGTAGGGTTTGAAAATTTTGAGGTTCTTAGCGTTTTAAAGACCACGCCTAAAGAACAGCGTAAAACGGATTTTATTTTGGGGCAAAGTTTAGAAGATTTTTTGGATAAAACGGATCCCTCTAAAACTTTAGAGGGGTATGACGCTCCTTTAAGGGGGTATTTTAAGATGCTCAAACCAAGCAAGCTTTCAATAAAGGATTAAATAGTGCAAGAATCAGTCGTTCGTGTGGATTATGACTCTTTAGAGACTTGTAAGAATTTCAAACCAAGCGTTGGCACTGAATTGGTCGTTTTAGAAAAAGATATAGCCCATGCGCGTTTCAAGGGCAATGAAAGCATGGTGTATGAAGAAAATTTTGTGCATGCCGGGTTTGTGCTTATTGCGTGCAATTATGCGGCCTTGTGCGCGTTGAATAAAAGACACAGCGTAGTAGTTTCTAATAACATCAATTTTTACGCCCCCCTAGAATTGAATCAAGAAGCGCTCATTAAAGCGCAAGTCATTCAAGATGGCGTGAAAAAAGCTGAAATAAAAATAGAGGCGTTTGTGTTAGACATTCAGGTTTTAGAGGGAATGATAGAAATCGTGGTGTTTGATAAAAAGCCTTTTAAATTCAATTTTAAAGAAGAGTAGTTAAATGGTTATTGTTTTAGTCGTGGATAGCTTTAAAGACACCAGTAATGGCACTTCTATGACGGCGTTTCGTTTTTTTGAAGCGCTGAAAAAAAGAGGGCATGTTATGAGGGTGGTTGCCCCTTATGTGGATAATTTAGGGAGTGAAGAAGAGGGGTATTACAACCTTAAAGAGCGCTATATCCCCCTAGTTACAGAAATTTCACACAAACAACACATTCTTTTTGCTAAACCGGATGAAAAAATCTTAAGAAAGGCTTTTAAGGGAGCGGATATGATCCATACTTATTTGCCTTTTTTGCTAGAAAAAACAGCCGTAAAAATCGCACGAGAAATGCAAGTGCCTTATATTGGCTCTTTCCATTTACAGCCAGAGCATATTTCTTATAACATGAAATTGGGGCAATTTTCTTGGTTTAACATGATGCTTTTTTCGTGGTTTAAATCTTCGCATTACCGCTATATCCACCATATCCATTGCCCGTCAAAATTCATTGTAGAAGAATTAGAAAAATACAACTATGGAGGGAAAAAATACGCTATTTCTAACGGCTTTGATCCCATGTTTAGATTTGAACACCCGCAAAAAAGCCTTTTTGACACCACGCCCTTTAAAATCGCTATGGTAGGGCGCTATTCTAATGAAAAAAATCAAAGCGTTTTAATCAAAGCGGTTGCTTTAAGCCGATACAAACAAGACATTATATTATTACTCAAAGGCAAAGGGCCTGATGAGAAAAAAATCAAACTTCTAGCCCAAAAACTAGGCGTAAAAACGGAGTTTGGGTTTGTCAATTCCAATGAATTGTTAGAGATTTTAAAAACTTGTACCCTTTATGCGCACACAGCCAATGTGGAAAGCGAAGCGATTGCGTGTTTAGAGGCTATTAGCGTGGGGATTGTGCCTGTTATCGCCAATAGCCCTTTAAGCGCGACCAGGCAATTCGCGCTAGATGAACGATCGCTATTTGAGCCTAATAACGCTAAAGATTTGAGCGCTAAAATAGATTGGTGGTTAGAAAACAAGCTTGAAAGAGAAAGGATGCAAAACGAATACGCTAAAAGCGCTTTAAATTACACTTTAGAAAATTCAGTCATTCAAATTGAAAAAGTTTATGAAGAAGCGATCAGAGATTTTAAAAATAACCCCCATCTCTTTAAAACCTTATCGTGATAAAAGGATAGAAAATGCAAGAAGTCCATGATTATGGGATTAATTTTTGGAGCAATAACGAATTTAAGATAGAAAAAGGCTTGGTTAAAGTCTGTCATGGCAAAAACCCCTCGCTTTTAGAAATCGTTCAAAGCGTGCGCGATAAGGGCTATAGAGGGCCTTTGTTGGTGCGATTCCCCCATTTGGTGCAAAAACAAATCAAAAGCCTGTTTGATGCGTTTTCTTCAGCGATTAAAGAGTATCAATACAGCGGGGCTTTTAAGGCGGTTTTCCCTTTAAAGGTCAATCAAATGCCCTCGTTTGTTTTCCCTTTAGTGCAGGGGGCTAAGGGCTTGGATTATGGTTTAGAAGCCGGGAGTAAATCCGAACTCATCATTGCGATGAGTCACACTAACCCTAAAGCCCCTATCACCGTGAATGGCTTTAAAGACAAAGAAATGATTGAGCTTGGCTTTATCGCTAAAAGCATGCAACATGAAATCACTTTAACGATTGAGGGTTTGAATGAGTTGAAAACCATTATCGCCGTGGCTAAACAAAACGAGTTTTTAGCCTGCCCTAAAATTGGCATTCGCATCCGTTTGCACAGCGCTGGCACTGGCGTTTGGGCAAAGAGTGGGGGGATCAATTCTAAATTTGGTCTTAGCAGCACGGAAGTTTTAGAAGCGATGCGCCTTTTAGAAGAAAACGACTTACTAGAGCATTTCCACATGATACATTTCCACATAGGCTCTCAAATCAGCGATATTTCGCCCTTAAAAAAGGCTTTAAGAGAAGCGGGAAACTTGTATGCAGAATTGCGTAAAATGGGCGCTAAAAATCTCAATAGCGTGAATATTGGAGGGGGTTAGCCGTAGAATACACCCAACACAAACACCACCAAGATAAAAACTACACTTTAGAGGAATTCAGTGCTGATGTGGTGTTTTTATTGAGGGAAATTGTGAAAAATAAGCAGGAAATCGAGCCGGATATTTTCATTGAATCAGGCCGTTATATTTCCGCTAACCATGCCGTTTTAGTGGCCCCGGTATTAGAATTGTTTTCGCATGAATACAATGAAAAATCCCTAAAAATCAAAGAAAATAATAACCCCCCCTTGATTGATGAAATGCTAGACTTGCTCGCTAATATCAACGAAAAAAACGCCATTGAATACTTGCATGATAGTTTTGATCACACCGAGTCGCTGTTCACGCTTTTTGATTTGGGCTATATTGATTTGATTGACAGGAGCAACACTGAAGTTTTAGCCCATTTGATTGTCAAAAAAGCGGTGCAATTGCTTTATGTTAAGGATCATAATGATATTTTGCGCATTCAAGAGCAAGTCCAAGAGCGCTATTTATTGAATTGCTCGTTTTTCCAAAGCTTGCCGGATTATTGGGGCTTGAGGCAGAATTTCCCGGTCATGCCCTTGAATAAATTAGATGAAAAGCCCACCAGGAGCGCGAGCTTGTGGGATATTACTTGCGATAGCGATGGGGAAATCGCTTTTGATTCCACGAAGCCCTTGTTTTTGCATGATATAGACATAGATGAAGAAGAATACTTTTTAGCGTTCTTTTTAGTGGGAGCGTATCAAGAAGTTTTAGGCATGAAGCACAATTTATTCACGCACCCTACGGAATTTAGCGTGGTTTTTGATGAAAAAGGCGATTACGAGGTGGAAGATATTTGCGAAGCCCAAACGATTTTAGACGTGCTAGACGATTTAGACTACGACACTAAAGAGATCGAGCGCCTTTTAAAGCAAAAAATTGAAGACAACAACCAACTGGACATGGAAGAAAGAAAGAAATCATGGGACGCTTGTATGTCATGCTGAGCGAAAACGGGTATTTGCGCACGATTTCTTAAGAGAATGCTTATAAATGGATTTAAACGGCTTTAACCGCTATCAATCCATAAAAGAAAAATAAGAGAATAAAAGAGAGATTAAAAAAGAGAGCCACCCCCATAGGGGTGGGGGGGTTATTCTACCTCTCCCTCCTCTTTATCTAAATTTGCTAAATGCTCATCAACCTCTTTAGCAGTTGCTAGTCCAATATTATTGAAAATGTCTTTTAATAAATTTTCAGTAAGACCCGCACAGCTTAAGCCGTATTTATTGATACCGCCATCGCATAAGAGTTGAGCGACAAACAACGCCTCATTTTTGTTTTTAGGTAAAGTCATAGCCCAAAAACCATCAGGGGAAAAGTCGTTAAGTTCTTTTTCAAACTCCTTATTACCCTCCGCATACTCTTTAATCACGCCACAGAATAAAGTCGTTCCAACTCTATCCAAATTATCAAATGTCGTAAGCTCGCATTTTTCCTCATCTCGGTTATCAATCATAGCACGCCACTCCGCATCGCTATGTCGGTTTAGCCCTTTTGCATAATGTAGAGCGGTTATAATGATAGCGGACGCTTGATTACCACTCCCATCAAAAACATGGGAGATAATAACGCACCGAGCCTACTTTTTCTCTCGGATAGAGTATAATCCTCCGCGATAATCTCAAAGCTAGTCTTATCATCAGTAGTCTTAAATCCAAAAGCGAGTTTAAACCTATCCTCTTTTTCTTTAGAAGTAGAAGTCCTTTCTTTAACACTCGCACCGCTCGTAACGATTTTAACGCCTTTCAACAAATCATCATCGCTGTCTTTTTTGTTTTCAGCGTGAAGTTTCATATGCTCGGTCAATGGAACTTTATTGAACCACTTTAAGAACTTGTCGCTATTGAAAGCGTAAGTGGCTTCGTTGCCTTTTTCGCTCCTTAAGGTTACACGATTGAACCCAATGCTAATGACTTTAGCCTCCACCACTTTGTTATTGATCGTGGCTTTAACTAACGCGCCTACTTTTAATTTATTTTCATTTTGAAAACCCATAAAATACTCCTTGGTAAAATTTATTTTAAAATCCGCTATAATCGGTCGTTCAATGTTTTTTTAATGTTTTTATCTTTTTGGCATGGCTTGTTCCTCCTTGTTGTGGGGTGGGCGTTTTTTAAACGCCCCCTTATTTTTGAGTGATCGCTTCATTTGATCTCTTTCAAAAGAGCGTTTTTAAAAGCTTTAATGGCGCTTTCACCTACCAATTCAGCGATGTTATAACGCACGATTAAAAAGTCTAATAGTTTTTCGCTCCTTTTTTGAATCTCTACAATCCCAAAAGAAGCGTTTTTAGCCACTTCTTTTTCACTATAAGAGCCTTTAAGGTATGCCTTTCTTTTTTCCTCAAAAGGCTTGTTGCTTAAAGAGCTGTTAGCGTTTTTAGAAATTAAGAGCAAGTTCCCTAAAGCATGCACGATATGGGGGTTTTTAGCCCAACTTTTTTCTTTAGCGCTATAGCCTTGATCGGGTTTTTGAGGCAAAATATGCTCAATGCTTTCTAGACTGCTATCAAAATTCAGAGTCGTTTCATGGTTATGGTATAGCTCGTATTCATAAAGCAAGTAATTCAACGCCTTGCCCCACTCATACCATTTTCTGGGTTTCTTTTTAGAATGGATACTCTCTTCAAGGAATTCCAAAGCGCTATTGTTTTGTTTATTGAAAAAATGCTTTTCTAGCGTTGGGAGATCTTCAATGGCGATATTCCCCTCTCCTTCTTTATACGCTTGGAACGCCATAAAAGCCAATCCAATCCAATCCATTCATTTTTAGCTGTATCCCTACCAGCAACCCCATAGATCAAAAACCCGAAACGCTCCAAATATTCTAATAAGCCCTCTAATTCTTGGGTGGTGTAAGGCTGTTTGTTAGCGTGTTTCCTTCAAGCTGTATGGTAAAAAGAGAGAGCAATAAGGGCAGAAAAGCGTTATCGCTCAAAGCGTTTAAGCGCCGCATTTTGTCTAACAAGGTGCGCGTTTTAGGCGTGATTTCTATCTTAAATTCTTTAAGGGTGATAGCTTTTTCATCAAGCGTGTGCAAGAAATTCCACACTTTAGAAGAATAAGACAGATAGAATAACAATTCGTCTATTTTTTCATATTCATCATCCAGGTTTGCATCATCGTATTTTCTATGGGCGTTAAATTCCATTTCCAATAACCTTTCTTTAAACTTGTTGCTGTTCTCGCCATAATAATACGCCACGAAATGCTTTAAAAACCTCTCTAAATCATCGTCTTTAGATTGCCTCAAATCGTCATAAACGATCGTGTAGGTTTTATTGATTTCTTGTTGAAGCGTTTCTAATTTTTGTCCATTACAAATCTTGTGCACTACAAAATGCAAGCGGTTTTTGAACAATTCCAAAGTGGATAGATCCTTACCACGATTGTTAATCGTTTCAAAAGAGCTGAACGGATCGATTCGGTTATCATTCAATTCCACCACGCTAAAAAGCATTTTTTTAGTGAGGGCATCAAACATTTTTTCAAGCGTTCCAACAGGAGTATCGCTGATTTTTTCTTTAAAAAATGCGTAAGCGTCAATCAAATTCTTAGCGTAAAAATTCTTAGCGTAAAAAGAAGTTTTGAACGCTTTTAAATCTTTTTCTTCTCCCATGATCGCCCTAAAAGCTTCACTTAAACCATAATACTTATAGGATAAAATGGGTTCAAGGTTCATTGAAGAATACTTTGGGTCTTTGTTTTGGGTGGTTTTTGCTAAAAGGCCCAGTAAAATCAAACTTGTAGCCAATCGTTGCTGGCCGTCTATGATTTCAAAAGCGCTGCTTTCAAGCTCATTTTCAGACTCTCTTAAGGTTAAGCTATGCATGTAATGGAATTTATCTCCTAGCTTAGAGACATGCTCTAAATCGTTCCAAAAATCCTTCAATTGCCTTATTTGCCATGCATACCCCCTTTGATAGCTAGGGATTTCAAACACGCCTTTTTCAATCACGCCGTCTAAATTTAACAATTCCATTAAAATCCTTTCATAGGTTTATGGGTTAAAACCCACAATCCTTTAACTTTTTCTTTTAATCAATTTTGGTTGTCCAAGTCTTGTGCTGTGCGTGAAATGCCAAGTGTTTTTATTGACTAATTCTTCGTATTCTTGGCTCCCTTTTTGAGTGCAAACGCCCTCAACCTTTAACGCTCCCTCTTCGTCAGTCCCGATAGTGTCATGGTCAATCTTTAGGGCAAAAACGCTCCGTTGGACTTCAGCCCCTCTAGTCGTTGAATCCTCATTCACAATACCAATGATGTAATCCGCTTTACGCATGAGTTCAAAATGTTCGTATTGAACCACTTCGCCCATTCTTGGACGAAAACCTGTCAAAGTGCATTCATCGCACCATTCTTTAAAATCCTCATTCCCTGGAATAGTCCCTTTATACGCGCCTGAAACCATGCACAACAACAAATTGTATTTTTCATGCGCTTTCAAATCTTCTAACTGAGCCATCATCTTCTCCTTGTATTGAATTTAACTCTGTAAGCCCCACTGATGATTGAAAAATGGGGCTTATGGAATCAAATGGTTGAAAAATGTGGCGCGGGTTAATGAAAGAGGGAATAAAAGAGGGAATAAAAGAGGGAATGATAAAAAGTAAGGGATTTTTAAATAGGTTTTGGTAAAAGTTATAACAAAATAGGGTAGCGTTGCTTGATTGAATGATTGCTTGAATGATTGATTGCTTGATTGCTTGATTGCTTGATTGCTTGATTGAATGATTGAATGATTGAATGATAGAATGATAGAATGATTGAATGATTGAATGATTGAATGATTGAATGATTGAATGATTGAATGATTGAATGATTGAATGATTGAATGATAGAATGATTGAATGATTGAATGATAGAATGGTTGAATGGTTGAATGGTTGAATGGTTGAATGGTTGAATGGTTGAATGGTTGAATGGTTGAATGGTTGAATGGTTGAATGGTTGAATGGTTGAATGGTTGAATGGTTGAATGGTTGCCATTTCTACCCCTTTTTTGAAAAAAAGATGGCTTAGAAGTGTATCTAGTGGTATTTAATCAATGGTTAATGGTGCGTTTTATCTTATTTTATAATGGTGATGTGTTTGATTTAATGATGTGTTTGATTTGATTTAATGATGTGTTTTTAATCTTAAAGCTTTATTTCAGCTTTACCCTTTTTTCAATCGCCCCCCCATCATTTCCAATTATTTCCCCAATCATTTCCAATTAACTCTTATCCATTCCTTTCAAACTCTAAATTTTCTTCCAAACTCTCAAAACTTTAAGCAAACTTTAAGCATTAGATGTCTATAATTACATTTCGTTTTTAAAGACAAGCTTTAAAAAGTTCTTTAATTCAAACTCAAGCAAGTTGTAAAAGCTAAAAGCTTTAAATATAAAAATATAAAAGCCCACTAGCTGATAAAACTTGAGCGTTAAAAAAGATTAGGGATCAAGCATTTTTAGTCTTCTTTAAGGGTTTAACATTCAAGAGTGATTATAGCGGGTTTTTAAAGAAAAACGAAGTTATTTGATTTAATATTGTTAATAGCCTATGTAAAAGTAAAGTAAAACTACAATAACTCTGTCTTATATTCATTAAGGCAGTGGTAGCGCTGAAGAATATTTGTGCAATTGTCGTTATTCATTATAAAAGGGCGGGTTTTAAAGGATATTTTAAAATTTAAAACAAGCTTTTAAGAGCAGATGGCGGATGCCTTGCCAAAGAGAGGCGATGAAGGACGTACTAGACTGCGATAAGCTATGCGGAGCTGTCAAGGAGCTTTGATGCGTAGATGTCCGAATGGGGCAACCCAACTAATAGAGATATTAGTTACTCTAACAGAGAGCGAACCTAGTGAAGTGAAACATCTCAGTAACTAGAGGAAAAGAAATCAACGAGATTCCCTAAGTAGTGGCGAGCGAACGGGGAAAAGGGCAAACCGAGTGCTTGCATTCGGGGTTGAGGACTGCAACATCCAAGAGAACGCTTTAGCAGAGTTACCTGGAAAGGTAAGCCATAGAAAGTGATAGCCTTGTATGCGACAAGGCGTTCTCAGGTAGCAGTATCCAGAGTAGGCCAGGACACGAGAAATCCAGGTTGAAGCCGGGGAGACCACTCTCCAACCCTAAATACTACTCTTTGAGCGATAGCGAACAAGTACCGTGAGGGAAAGGTGAAAAGAACCGCAGTGAGCGGAGTGAAATAGAACCTGAAACCATCTGCTTACAATCATTCAGAGCCCTATGATTTATCAGGGTGATGGACTGCCTTTTGCATAATGATCCTGCGAGTTGTGGTATCTGGCAAGGTTAAGCGAATGCGAAGCCGTAGCAAAAGCGAGTCTTAATAGGGCGAACAAGTCAGATGCTGCAGACCCGAAGCTAAGTGATCTATCCATGGCCAAGTTGAAACGCGTGTAATAGCGCGTGGAGGACTGAACTCGTACCCATTGAAACGGGTTGGGATGAGCTGTGGATAGGGGTGAAAGGCCAAACAAACTTAGTGATAGCTGGTTCTCTTCGAAATATATTTAGGTATAGCCTCAAGTGATAATAAAAGGGGGTAGAGCCCTGATTGGGCTAGGGCTGCTCGCCGCGGTACCAAACCCTATCAAACTTCGAATACCTTTTATCGTATCTTGGGAGTCAGGCGGTGGGTGATAAAATCAATCGTCAAAAGGGGAACAACCCAGACTACCAAATAAGGTCCCTAAGTTCTATTCTGAGTGGAAAAAGATGTGTGGCTACTCAAACAACCAGGAGGTTGGCTTAGAAGCAGCCATCCTTTAAAGAAAGCGTAACAGCTCACTGGTCTAGTGGTCATGCGCTGAAAATATAACGGGGCTAAGATAGACACCGAATTTGTAGATTGTGTTTGACACAGTGGTAGAAGAGCGTTCATACCAGCGTTGAAGGTATACCGGTAAGGAGTGCTGGAGCGGTATGAAGTGAGCATGCAGGAATGAGTAACGATAAGATATATGAGAATTGTATCCGCCGTAAATCTAAGGTTTCCTACGCGATGGTCGTCATCGTAGGGTTAGTCGGGTCCTAAGCCGAGTCCGAAAGGGGTAGGTGATGGCAAATTGGTTAATATTCCAATACCGACTATGGAGCGTGATGGGGGGACGCATAGGGTTAAGCGAGCTAGCTGATGGAAGCGCTAGTCTAAGGGCGTAGATTGGAGGGAAGGCAAATCCACCTCTGTATTTGAAACCCAAACAGGCTCTTTGAGTCCTTTTAGGACAAAGGGAGAATCGCTGATACCGTCGTGCCAAGAAAAGCCTCTAAGCATATCCATAGTCGTCCGTACCGCAAACCGACACAGGTAGATGAGATGAGTATTCTAAGGCGCGTGAAAGAACTCTGGTTAAGGAACTCTGCAAACTAGCACCGTAAGTTCGCGATAAGGTGTGCCGCAGCAATGCGGTCTCAGCAAAGAGTCCCTCCCGACTGTTTACCAAAAACACAGCACTTTGCCAACTCGTAAGAGGAAGTATAAGGTGTGACGCCTGCCCGGTGCTCGAAGGTTAAGAGGATGCGTCAGTCGCAAGATGAAGCGTTGAATTGAAGCCCGAGTAAACGGCGGCCGTAACTATAACGGTCCTAAGGTAGCGAAATTCCTTGTCGGTTAAATACCGACCTGCATGAATGGCGTAACGAGATGGGAGCTGTCTCAACCAGAGATTCAGTGAAATTGTAGTGGAGGTGAAAATTCCTCCTACCCGCGGCAAGACGGAAAGACCCCGTGGACCTTTACTACAACTTAGCACTGCTAATGGGAATATCATGCGCAGGATAGGTGGGAGGCTTTGAAGTAAGGGCTTTGGCTCTTATGGAGCCATCCTTGAGATACCACCCTTGATGTTTCTGTTAGCTAACTGGCCTGTGTTATCCACAGGCAGGACAATGCTTGGTGGGTAGTTTGACTGGGGCGGTCGCCTCCTAAAAAGTAACGGAGGCTTGCAAAGGTTGGCTCATTGCGGTTGGAAATCGCAAGTTGAGTGTAATGGCACAAGCCAGCCTGACTGTAAGACATACAAGTCAAGCAGAGACGAAAGTCGGTCATAGTGATCCGGTGGTTCTGTGTGGAAGGGCCATCGCTCAAAGGATAAAAGGTACCCCGGGGATAACAGGCTGATCTCCCCCAAGAGCTCACATCGACGGGGAGGTTTGGCACCTCGATGTCGGCTCATCGCATCCTGGGGCTGGAGCAGGTCCCAAGGGTATGGCTGTTCGCCATTTAAAGCGGTACGCGAGCTGGGTTCAGAACGTCGTGAGACAGTTCGGTCCCTATCTGCCGTGGGCGTAGGAAAGTTGAGGAGAGCTGTCCCTAGTATGAGAGGACCGGGATGGACGTGTCACTGGTGCACCAGTTGTTCTGCCAAGAGCATCGCTGGGTAGCTACACACGGATGTGATAACTGCTGAAAGCATCTAAGCAGGAAGCCAACTCCAAGATGAACTTTCCCTGAAGCTCGCACAAAGACTATGTGCTTGATAGGGTAGATGTGTGAGCGCAGTAATGCGTTTAGCTGACTACTACTAATAGAGCGTTTGGCTTGTTTTTTGCTTTTTGTATAAGATAACGGCAATAGAGCGCGAATGAGTTACCACTGCCTTACTGAGTGTAAGAGAGTTGGAGTTTTATGAAGACTTTTATAGGATTGAACTTTAATGAGGAATGAGATACCATCTCAATGATTTAAAATGAAAGGCTATTAACGATCTTCTTTGTTAAAAACAGCTCCCTATTGAAGAGAAAGGGGAGTTAAGGGTAAATGCATTTTATCTTTAGCTCCCTTTTCCTTGTGCCTTTAGAGAAGAGGAACTACCCAGTTAACCATTCCGAACCTGGAAGTCAAGCTCTTCATCGCTGATAATACTGCTCTTTTCAAGAGTGGGAATGTAGGTCGGTGCAGGGATAGGGAAATGTTTTTTCAATCTTGCTTTTTATCTGATTTCATTATTGATTGCTTGTTTTTGTTTGTTTAAGGGTTTTTAGGGGTTTATTGTTTATTCAAAGGTTTTTAGGGTTTTAAGAAAACGAGTTTGACAACAAAATAAAATCTAACGTAATAAAATAAAACTTAAAATCCAATTTTTTAAAAAGTTTAAGATTTATATCTTTGGCAAGAAAAGAGTCCGTATCAATTAAACATGGATTTAAGAAAAAAGTTTTATTCTTTGAGAAAAAGGAAAGAGTGGGTTATAAGCCTTATAAAAGGGGTCAAAAAATTAAGATTGCTAACCACATCAATATTGACCAAAATTGAGAAAGCCCCAATTCCCCTAAATTCTTAAAGAATTACTCAGAGGCTTTTAAACACACCATAGCTTTTATGCGAAAATCTTATAGAGCGGTATCTGTTGATAATGTAACGATAAAATCCATTAAAGCCAAGCTAGGGAAAAACCATTGCCATATAGTGAGCGGTAGCTACCAAGTAGGGGGTGTGCGTAAAGTAATCTCTAGGTTCAACACTAAAAAAACCCCTTTTTCATTAGACAGCACGCTAAAAATCAATCCCTTTGACACTGGCATTGGGTTAGGCGTTTGAGTTGTGGTAATAAGGTTAGCCCTAAACATGCTAACATGTCAAATTAGCTACATAAGGGTAAGTTATCTTGTCTCTTTTAGCGATTTTGTGATTTGCAAGGAAAGATTTATGGATGAAATTAAAACGCTGTTAGTGGATTTTTTTCCGCAGGCAAAGCATTTTGGGATAATCTTAATCAAGGCTATTGTTGTCTTTTGTATAGGTTTTTATTTTTCGTTTTTCTTACGGAACAAAACCATGAAGCTTTTATCCAAAAAGGATGAGATTTTAGCGAATTTTGTTGCGCAGGTTACTTTTATCTTAATCCTTATCATCACCACAATCATTGCGCTCAGCACGCTAGGCGTCCAAACCACCTCTATTATCACTGTTTTAGGAACGGTGGGGATTGCGGTGGCGTTGGCTTTAAAAGATTACCTTTCAAGCATTGCTGGAGGGATAATCCTTATTATCTTGCACCCTTTCAAAAAAGGAGACATCATTGAAATCTCTGGCCTAGAGGGCAAAGTAGAAGCGCTTAATTTTTTTAACACTTCTTTACGCTTGCATGACGGACGCTTGGCGGTTTTGCCTAATAGAAGTGTCGCTAATTCTAATATTATCAATAGCAATAACACGGCGTGTCGGCGCATTGAATGGGTTTTTGGGGTAGGGTATGGGAGCGATATTGAACTGGTGCATAAGACTATAAAAGATGTTATTGACTCAATGGAAAAAATTGATAAAAACATGCCCACTTTTATTGGGATCACGGATTTTGGACAAAGTTCATTGAATTTCACCATTAGGGTTTGGGCAAAGATTGAAGATGGGATCTTTAATGTGCGCAGCGAACTCATTGAACGCATCAAAAACGCCCTAGACGCTAACCACATTGAAATCCCTTTCAACAAGCTAGATATTGCTATTAAAAATCAAGACTCTTCTAAGTGATTGGTGTGAGACGCATTGATTGTAGTGATACTTGAAATTTAAAGGAGACCTTATGTCAAGCGATTTTAAAAACCTTTTCATCGGTGCTAATAATTCTAAACGCACCAAGTTAGCTTAATAGCGAAAAAAACCCTATCCATTCTAACTCGTTATCATCTCTCATTGATGCCCGCCTTTAAGGAATACAAGGAAGCTAAAAGCCAACTACCTCTCTTTAAAATCTCTGTCAATCCTAATCAATCCCTATCCGCCCAACTAAAAGAGTATGATAAGAAAAAGTCAGTGTTAAAGCAAGTGGTAGAGTGGTTAGCTCTAGCAAATTGTTACTAAACTATGATTTTTAGAAAGAATTGAAGGCTCTAAAAAGTCAGAGCCATTGATGAGATGAGTAAATAAGAAAAAGAAACCATTAAAAGCCGAGACTATGAGAAGCGGAATTTGAGTAAGGTATAGATTGAGCGCGAAACAAAACCTTGAAATCATTAAAATCTCTAACGCTCTATCACAAGGTAAGAGCGTAAGCGTTGGTCTTGTTGCGAGTGTGTTAGAAGACTCATAAAACTAATGAGCGAGAGTTTTTCGCTGATGCGTGCGGTTTCTTGAAAAAAGATTATCAAAGAAAGTGACGGATTGTCTGATAGAATCACTGCCACTATCAATTATTTTGATGGGAAAAATAATCTGTATTTGATGAGATGCAGAACTCAATCAAGTTAAAAATGCATTGACCTCACAAATTCATAATGGGGCGTATAGTTTCAGGGGTGGTGAGTGTGAAAAACAAAGCCCTTGGTTTTTGCCAAATGGGTTTCTAGCGTTTCATTAACTAGGAGGTGTTTTGGGATATTCCCCCTTTAAGCACTTTAAAATCCCCCAAACGCTCTAAAAGTCAGCACGCCAAAATCAAAGCTTTTTAATTTTATTCTAAAAAAATAAATGAGAGCAAACCTAACAAACCGCTTTATTATAGCCCTATAAAAATAGGGGAAAAAGCGAGATCTGCAATTAATCTTGCTGGATCCTTATGGCTGTGGGTGTGGATAGTTCTTCTTCAGTAGGGATTCTTAAAAAATCGCTATTACCCACTTTTCTTGTTTGTTTCACCACAGGCTGAGAGGGCGTAGCGATAGATTCCAAACCCGCTCCACCGCTGTTTCTTTCAGCACCGGTTGCAATGATAGTAACGCGCACATGATCAATAGGGATACTCTCGCTCGTGTGTTGGCCAAACTTAACATCAACATCTTGATTGGCTCGTTCTTGAATAGATATGCAAGCTTGAGAATAAGCATACATAGGATAATCAGGGTGGTGTTCAAAAAAGACAATAATGCTCTTAGCCTCATCAATAGAAGCGTCATCAAGAAGAGGCGATTGGATCGCATTTTCCACCGCTAATTTAGCGGATTCTTCGCCAGTGGCTTCACCAATACCCATTAACGCAAAGCCTTTAAAACCAAGAGCACTTTTTAAATCGGAAAAATCAACATTAATATCACCGGGCTTAGTGATGATCGTAGAAATACCGCTCACAGCCCTAACCAAGACATCATCAACTTCTTTATAGCATTCTTTGGTGCTGGCGTTTTTTTTCATGGTCAAAAGAATTTTATCATTAGGGATAACCAAAATAGAATCGCTAGATTGCTCCAACTCCTTTAACCGCTTCTTCGGCTTTCTTGCTTTTTTGAGACCGCTTCGTATTTGAAAGGCTTAGTAACGATAGCAATCGTGAGCGCTCCCACTTCTTTTGCGATTTTAACGATAGTAGGGGTGGCTCCAGTCCCAGTCCCTCCTCCAAGCCCTGTAGAAACAATGACTAATTTGGCGTCCTTAATCGCTTCTCTAATTTCATTAGCGCTTTCTTCAGCGGCTTTCCTACCAATATCAGGAACCCCTCCAGCGCCTAAACCTCCAGTAGACTCTTTGCCTAAAAGGATTTTAACCGGAGCGGGATTGTTTTTGAGATGTTGGCCATCAGTGTTCGTTGCAATGGGGGTAACATCTTGATGCACGCCGTATTCAACCAGGTGTTTGATCATGTTAGACCCTCCACCTCCAACACCGATAACGACAATCTTAGCCCCTTTATAAGCTGGATCGCTTACTTCTTCAATGCTCGCTTGACCAATATTATAATTTTCCATCTCTGATTGATGAACCATAGCCATATTCCCCTTGAGATACGATTTTTGCAAATCTTAAACTTTGATAAATAGCTAAAGGATTATACCATGTTTTCTGGCTTTTGATAACTATCAAGGCGTTTTTATCGCATAAAGAAATGGCTGTATCTTAAAAGATTTTAGAAATCTTATCAAGGAAACTTTTAAAAAAACCTTTTTGTTCGGTGGGTTTTATGGGTAAGAAGTCATCGTTTTTAGCGGTGTTTAAAGGAGCGTTAAGGGTTTTTAAATCGCTCAAATTCCTTTCTGTGGGCGATGAATGGATATGGGGGGTAGGGCTTGATTGATGGGCTGTTCTTGTGTAATCATCGCTTTCATGGTAGCGGATAACCCCTTTAGAGTCTCTTTCATAATTGGTATGCCCCCCTGCTTTGTATAAAATCAAGCCAACCACGACTGAAAAGCGAGGATCTTTCAAGTCTTCAAACATGCCCATGATATTGTATTTTTCCACAGGGGCCGCCAAACGCACCGGGTAATTAGTGAAATGGGTTCTGGCTAGTTCTTTGATCCCTTTCATTAAAGCCATCCCACCGGTTAACACAACGCCCCCGCCCAAATGCTCTTCTAAGCCGCTATCCTGAATGCTCCTGTGGATGATTTTAAAAGTTTCTAAAGCCCTTTCCCTCATGATAGTTTGGATTTCACTAAGCGGCACAATATGGCTTTCATGGCCATCAGAGCCGGTGGTAGGGATTTGGACATTTTGAGAGGGCGTTTCTTCTCCGCGCTTCAAAAGAAAGATCCCCGTATTTGATCTTAACTTCTTCAGCGTAAGGGAATGGGGTGTTGAGCATGTGTGATAAATCCGTGGTTAAATGGTGAGAGCCTACGGGTAAGTATTTGTTATAGCGTATGGAATTGCCGCTATAAATCGTAAGGTTGCATGTCTCTCCGCCCATATCCACGCAAGCCACGCCCAATTCCCTTTCGTCATTAGACAAGGTGGCAATCGAGGCTGCATAAGAATTGATCACGATGTTTTCAATCTCCACCCCAGATTGGATCATGATTTTTTCTAAATTTTCAATGTTGTTTTTTTCTGTATAGACAATGTGGATAAAGACTTCTAAGCGAGTCCCGCTCATTCCTAAGGGGTCATTCACTTCTTGTTTGTCTAAAGTGAAGCGATAGGGGAGGGCATGCAAAATATGTTTATCATTATCTAAGCCTGCTTTAGCGCATGCGTTATTGATAGCGCGATTGATTTCATCTATAGTAACCACATTGTCTTTAGTGCTAGCCACACCGGTAACATCTCTAATGCTTTCAGTATAAGCCCCAGAAAAAGAAACAATCGCTTTAGTTTTAGGGTAATACGATTCTCTAAAGGAGGAAATGGGGTTATTCCTGTCTTCATCAGCGTTCAAACCTGCCATTTTTTTAGCGCTATTGATCACTTCTTTAATGGCGTTAGAAGCGTGAGCAAGGCTATTGATACGCCCTCTTTTAATGGCTTTTGAATTGATTTCTTTAGAGTCTTGATGGGCTGTGCCAATGATGCGCAAAATCCGCTTCTTTAAATTCAGCTACTATCGCGCAAATCTTTCTAGAGCCTATATCAACCCCTATAACGATTTCTTTATGTTCCATGATTTCCCCTTGCATTTATTGAATGTATTTGACTATCTTATAGCGTTTTTTCAATTCTTCTATCAACGCTTTATCAAAAAAATCCGTTTTAGTGTTATTGACTAAACGCTGCATATACTGGCTTTCTTCTGCACTAAAGGAGTGGTTGAAATTTTGTTCTGTGATTTGATAAAGCACCACTTTATTACCAATAGTAATAAACCCTTTTTTTTCCTGGCGGTTAAAAAGGGCGTTGATAAACTTAGCGCTTTCTTCTTGGTTAAGCTCACTAATAGTGCCTCCAAAATTAGGGCTTACATAGCCCACGCTTTTGCCTTTAAAATCCTTAAGCTTTTCTTTAGCTAAAGCTTGCAACGCCATAAGGGTTTTTTCTTGAGTCAAGCGGGTTTTAAGAGTGCTTTTGGCTTCATTAAAATTTTGCAATTCGTCTTTGGTTTGAGAGACAAGCTGCACCACAATAAAACCATCTTTAAAAGGCTCTGGTTTTAGGATTTCAAGGGGCTTGAGAGCGGCGAGTTTTTGCGTGATTTCAGCAGTATAGGGGGAGTTGTTTTCTTCAAAATCTTGCGTGGTGTAGTTTTGCGCGTTCGCTTTTTTTAGAGCGATATAGCTCCTTAAGGCTTTTTCATTCGCTTTTTGCATGCTTAAATCATGCTTGACTTGCTCTTGAACGCTTTTAAAATCCTGTAATTTCCCCTCTTTGTCCAAATAAGACACCTTGTTTTTATGGTAGTATTCCTCCAACTCTTTCAAATCAGTTTTTTCTAAACTAGCATCAAAATATAAAGAGCGTGTTTTAAAGCTTGTGGGCTTTTTAAAATCCTTTTTATGGGACTCGTAATATTTTTTCATCTCTTCTTCATTAAGAGAGATTTTAACATCACTAGGGTTTAGGATAAGAATGTCTAATTTGTCTTGCAATTTTGCCCAAAGCGATAGGCTGGATTGCTCCAAAGGGGTGGTGGTTTTGGGGAATAAAGCGCTGATTTTTTGAAGGATTAAAAGCCTTTCAACGCTTTCTTCAAAATGCTTGGGGCGGTAATGGCTTTGTTTTAAGATATTTTTATACAATTTTTCATCAAAAACCCCATCTTTTTGAAAAACGCTTGTTTTTCTGATCTCTTTAGCCACTTCTTGCTTGGTAGCGCCAAGCCCTAAATCTAAAGCGAAATTCCTCAATAAAGCTTGATTGATAAGCGAATCTAGTGCGCTTTTTTCCAAATGCATGGCTTTGATTTGATCTTCGGTGAGTTCTTTAAAATCAGGGATAGACTCAGCATAAGCGTCTTTAAGGCGGCGGTATTCTTGGGCTAATTCTTCTTGAGAAATCTTAATCTGTCCCACTTTGGCAGCACTATCGCTATCTAAAGAAAAGCTGTATTGCCCCCAGCCTATCATCCCAGCGGCAATAAAAGCGATCGTGCTTATCCATATTGTAACCACTAAATACTTTCTATGATTTTGCATCCATTCAATCATAAGAACTCTAATCCCTTTTAAAAAATCAAAAATGTGAAATTCAGGTTTAAACAACCTTATAGTAAAATCAAATAACCTTATTTTAACCAAAGGTTATTAAAATTATCCTTATTATAGAGAGTTTTTAACATGAATTTTCAAGAAAATTTAGCCGCTTTGGATTTAGAATACCTTTGGCACCCTTGCTCGCAAATGCAAGAGCATCAAAATTTCCCCATTATCCCCATTAAAAAGGCTCAAGGGATTTACCTCTATGATTTTAACGATAACGCCTACATGGATTTAATCAGCTCATGGTGGGTGAATCTTTTTGGGCATAATAACGCCTATATCAGCCAACAGCTTAAAAATCAAATTGATAGTTTAGAGCATGTCCTTTTGGCCTCTTTTAGCCATAAGCCCATCATCACGCTCTCTCAAAGGCTTTGCCAGCTCACCGGTATGGATAAATGCTTTTATGCGGATAACGGCTCATCTTGTATTGAAATCGCTTTGAAAATGAGCTATCACGCCCATTTTTTAAAGAATCAAACGCGCCCTAAAAAGCTTTTTTTATCGCTTTCTAATTCCTATCATGGCGAGACTTTGGGAGCGTTAAGCGTGGGCGATGTGAAACTTTATAAAGACACTTACACCCCTTTATTACTCAAAAATCTCACTACACCCGTGCCTAAAAACGATAATGAAATAGAAAATAGTTTGAACGCTTTAAGGCGTTTGTTAGATAAACATGGTGAAGAAATTTGGCGCTTCATTGCAGAACCTCTTTTGCAATGTGCAGGGAATATACATATTTATAGCGCGAAATATTTAAAACAAGCCGTTTTATTGTGCAAGCAAAAAAATATCCACATTATTTTTGATGAAATCGCTACCGGGTTTGGGCGCACAGGGAGCATGTTTGCTTATGAACAATGCGAAATTAAGCCTGATTTTTTATGCTTGTCTAAGGGGATTAGCGGGGGGTATTTGCCTTTAAGCGCGCTATTAACCCGCAATGAAATTTATAACCAATTTTACGCCCCCTATGAAGAAAATAAAGCGTTTTTGCATTCGCACAGCTACACAGGAAACGCCCTAGCATATGCATGCGCGAACGCCACGCTGGATATTTTTGAAAAAGAAAATGTTATTGAAAAGAACAAGGCTTTAAGCGAGTTTATTTTTAACGCGCTCCAAAACGCATTAAAACCCTTGATAGAGCAACAAGTGGTGTCTGGTTTAAGGCATTTGGGCATGGTTTTTGCCTTTGAAGTCTTTATTCAAACCAAAGAGCGTTTGAGTTTGGCGGTTTTTAAAAAAGCTCTAACCAAAGGCCTGTTATTGCGCCCTTTAAACAACACGATCTATCTCATGCCCCCTTATATTATCACGCATGAAGAAGTCAAAAAGGCGGTTGCGGGGTTAGTGGAAGTGATTGATGAATTAAAAAAGGCTGAAAACAAATAGTAAAGAGCTTGAATTTTAGTCAAGCGATAGCCTCTTTTTCTCTTTGATTTTAAAAATCAAGCTTTTCACTTGATATTAAGTCTATTCAATCAAACCTATTCAATGATTTTGGGCACAACGAAGTAATGATCTTGGCTGTGTTTGTTTTGGCTTAAAATCTCTTTGGCAATGTTAGGTTGGCTTTTGGGCTCGTCTTCTCTTAAGGGGTGCATAGCTCTGTATCCGTTTTTAGTGCATGAGTTTCTAAAGCGAAGATGTTTTCTACAAAGCCTAAAATCTCCGCTAGATGGCCTTTAACGCTCTCTTTATGCTCGTCTTTAATCTCTAGCATGCTCAATTTTTCCAAGCGTTGCAATAGTTTATCATCAATTTGCATTCTTTTCCTTTAGTTTAAAATAGGGGTTCGTCCATCGTTGCTGGGGCTTTGATGCCCATGAGTTTTAACACGCTGCTAGCGATATTGTTTAAGGCTCCGTTTTTTATGGATTTGACTCCATCCCCTAAAACAAAGCAATACACGCTCCCGGCAGTGTGGTTGGTTAAGGGGTTTTGGTTTTCATCTTTCATGCGTTCGCAATTCCCATGATCGCTGGTTAAAAGCATGGCGTAATCCAATTCTTTAGCCAGTGAAAGGATTTCCCCTAAGCATGCATCCACTGCTTCTACCGCTTTAATACTCGCTTCAAAATTCCCCGTATGCCCCACCATGTCGCCATTAGCAAAATTCACAATGATCAAATCCGTCCCTAGCCTCATTTGCTCCAACACCGCAAGGGTTACTTCTTTAGCGCTCATTTCAGGCTTTAAATCATAAGTGGTAACTTTAGGGCTTTGGATAAGCACTCGGTTTTCATTTTTAAAAGGCGTTTCCACTCCGCCATTGATGAAAAAGGTTACATGCGCGTATTTTTCAGTTTCAGCGATATGGCTTTGGGTTAGGTTGTGTTGAGAGACCACTTCAGCGAGCGTGTTTTGAACGCTTTCTTTAGGGAATAAAACAGGGTAGGGGAAAGTGTTATCATAAGGAGTCATGGTAGCGATATGGAGTTTTTTAAAAGCTTGGCGCTTAAAGCCACTGAATTCCTTTTGGCCTAAAGCACTCACGATTTCTCTAGCCCTATCGTTCCTGAAATTGATAAAAATAAAACTTTCATCATCTTGCATGCCGCAATAATCTTTAAAACAAGCGGGCATGATAAATTCATCAGTGATATTTTTATCGTATTGGCTTTGGATATACTCGCTAGGGCTTAAAGGTGTGTGATTAAGCCCCATTAAGCTATGATACGCAAGTTCAATCCTTTCAAAGCGCTTATCCCTATCCATCGCATAAAAACGGCCACCTATGGTAGCGATTTGAATGTTTTCATTGCAGATATTTTGCATGGTTTCTAAATAAGTTAAAGCGCTTTTAGGAGCGACATCGCGCCCATCGGTGATTAAATGCAGAAAGACTTTTTTATGGGATTTTTCACACTCTAAAGCCAGAGCGATAAAATGCTCAATGTGTGAATGCACGCCCCCATCGCTCATCAAACCCATAAGATGCACCACAGGGCTTTTTTGGATCGTGTTTAAAAAAGCGGGGTTGTTTTTTAAGTCATCGTTTTGAAGGCTTAAAGAAATTTTGACTAAATCCTGATAAAGTATCCTACCAGCCCCAATGCACATATGCCCCACTTCAGAATTTCCCATTTGCCCCTTAGGTAAGCCCACGCTCAAGCCATGCGTATCAATCAGGCTATAAGGCAAGGTTTTAAACATCAAATCATAAGTGGGTTTTTTGGCATGGAAGAAAGCGTTATGATCGCTATCTTTACGATACCCAATGCCATCAGTGATAATCAAAAGAGTTTTTTGCGCCATTTTTAGGACTTTTTAAAGCTCTTGCATGAGAGTGATGTGGTTGGCTAAAATCGCATTCCTTTGCCCTGGAGAGCAATTTTTGCACACTTCTTGTTTTTTGGAAGCGGTTTTGGTGTTGCTTTTAACGCTGATATTATTTTTAGAGGAGCGTTTTGGATTCGCTTTAGCCGGTTTTTTTGAGCTTTTTTTAGCGGGTGTGAAATCAGTGCTATTGATTTGAGCCAAATACATGGGTTTATCTTTTGCTTTTTCTGGCTTACTGGCTGTTTGCTCGCTAGTTGCCTCTTTCATTTCTTGGGATTTCTCTGCTTGGGTTTTCTCTATTTGAGATTTTTCTATTTGAGATTTTTGGGCGGCTAAAGTTTGGGGCATGGCGTTGCCGATAGGGTCTAAATCCAAGTTACTATTAGCGCTTTTTTGCAATTCTTGGTCATTACTGGACTGCGAATCAAAGATTTTAGATTCTTTCAAACGCCTGATCTTGTCTTGTATCTCTTCGTAATATTTTTCAGCATCAGCGTTAGACTTCTCGTTTTTTTCCCAACGACTGCCCTTGTTGTAAGATTTAATCATGTCTTTTAGATTGTCATGGTAGCGTGTTTTCCAATAGAGCAACTCTTTTAAAGCTACCTCAGAAGCAAACGCATCGTCTTTAATGAGCAATTCCCCCATCACATTACGCAAAAAGGGGCTATCATTATGCCCATAGCTTTTTAGAACGCTTGGGATATAAGAATGGTATACGCCCGCGCTCGGATCGGAAAAATTGATTTTATAAACCCCTGCGCATGACTCTTTCCATGCAATGCCTGCCATTTCATAGCCTAAATTTTCTTTAGAGCCGAATTGATAGGCGGCTTTTAAGACTTCTTTTTGCTTAGCGTTAAAGTCTTTAAGATTATCGCAATTGGTCATCATGACTTTAGTAACGGGCGATTTGGGTTTGTTTTTAACCCCCTTAGCGGGTTTAGGCTCTGTTTTAGTGGGGCTTTCTGCTGCAACTAAGCTTAAAGATACGCTTAAGACTACACCTAGCCATAAGGCTTTAAAAAGGGTGTGAGTGAGTGGGGTTAAATGTTTCAAAACGCCTACCTTTTGTATTAAAAAATAAACTAAACTAAAAATAAATTCAAGTATAATTCTAACATGATTTAGTCTTAAAAGTGATTTTGTTTTTTAGGGAGAATTGAGATTTTGCATTCAGATGAATTGTTAGTAGAGATTTTAGTTGAAGAATTGCCCGCGCAAGCGTTATTGAATGAATATAAAGAAATGCCTAAAAAACTCCATGCTCTTTTTAATAAGTGCGCTTTAGAAGTGGGAACTATAGAGGTTTTTTACACCCCTAGGCGCTTGTGTTTGTTTATTAAAGACTTTCCTCTTTTAACCCAAGAAACCAAAGAGGAATTTTTTGGGCCTCCGGTTAAAATCGCATGCAACAATCAAGATAAAACGCAAGGGTTGAATGCGTTAGGTTTAGGGTTTTATCAAAAATTAGGACTAAAGGATCACCAGCATTTCCAAACGGCGTTTAAAAACAATAAAGAGGTGCTTTATCACACTAAAATCCACGCCAAACAGCCTACAAAAGACTTAATCATGCCCATTGTGTTAGAGTTTTTAGAGGGTTTGAATTTCGGGAAGTCTATGCGTTGGGGCAATGTGGAAAAAAGCTTTATCAGACCCATTCATAATATTTGCGTGTTGTTTAATGGGGAAAATTTTAACGATATTGAAATCAAAGAGTATGGTTTTAAAACCAAGCAAGCCACCAAAGCGCACCGACAAGAGGGTTTTGATTTCATCCAAGTGGATAGCCCTAAAGCGTATTTTGAAGTTTTAGAAAAAAACCATGTCATTTTAGACCCTAAAAAGCGCTGAAGCTAAAATCTTACAAGAAATTAAAGAGCTAGAAACAAAGCATCACATCATCGTAGAAATAGATAGGGATTTATTAGATGAGGTTGTAGCGATCACGGAATACCCTAGCGCGCTTTTAGGGGAATTTGACAAGGCGTTTTTAAAATTACCCAGTGAAATCATCACCACTTCCATGAAAGAAAACCAGCGCTATTTTGCAACCTTTTGTCAAAAAAGCCAAGAAGAAAGCCTAACATTGCACAACGGCTTTATTGTGGTGAGTAACGCTATCAATAAAGACAAGCAAAAAATTATTGCAGGCAATCAAAAGGTTTTAAAAGCCCGCTTGAGCGATGCGGTTTTCTTTTATGAAAACGATCTCAAAAAGCCTTTAGATAACGCCTCTTTAGAAAGCGTGGTTTTTGTGCAAGGTTTAGGGACTTTAAAGGACAAAATGGAGCGCGAATCAATCATCGCTCAATACTTGACGCAAAAATACCTTTCATCTTTAAACATGCCTTTAGAAAAAGCCCTTGAGTTGGTTAAAAGAGCCGTTCAAATCGCTAAGGCGGATTTACTCAGTGAAGTGGTGTATGAATTTAGCGAGCTTCAAGGGATCATGGGCTATTACTACGCTTTAAAACAAAATGAAAACGAGTTAGTCGCCTTGAGTGTGAAAGAGCAGTATTTGCCCACAAGCGAAAACGCTCCCTTGCCCTCTAGCGTTTTTAGTTCAATCGTGGCTTTGAGCTTGAAAATAGACAGCCTGTTTTCTCTTTTTAGTGCGGGTAAAATCCCTAGCGGATCTAAAGATCCTTTTGCGTTAAGGCGCTTGAGTTTTGGGCTATTGAAAATCATCGCGCATTATGGGTTAGAATTTGATTTGAAAGCGGATTTAAAAAATCTCTTTGAAAAAGTGGCCGTTTATCAACGCTTTGATTTGGAGATTTTAGAGAAGTTTTTATTAGAGCGCTTTCATAATTTAATAGATTGTAACCCCTCTATTATAAGGAGCGTGTTAAACACCAATGAGCGAGATATTGTTAAAATCATTCAAAAAGTCAAAGCCTTAAAACGCTTTTTAGACGATCCCAAGAACGCTCAAAAAAAAGAGTTGCTTTTTAGCGCTTTCAAACGCCTAGCCAATATCAATAAAGACAGAAACCCTAACGAATCAAGCGGGTTTTCTACGAGTCTTTTCAAAGAATCGCAAGAGCATGCCCTTTTTGAAGCGTTTAACGCGATCAAAATGAGCGCTTTTGAGAGTTTGGATAGCAAAATAGAGGCTTATTTTGGTTTGCATGCACCTTTAGAAGAGTATTTTAAAAGCGTGCTAGTCATGGATAAAGATATAGAAATCCAAAAAAATCGTAAAAATTTCTTGTGGGGCGTGTATCAAAGTTTCTTAGAAATTGGGGATATTAAAGAAATTGCGATTTAATGCTGTCAAACGCAAAATCCAGCGTTTTTTGGGGGTAACTTTTTTAATGAGCATGTTTAGTGCGGGCATGCTTGATGCGAAAATCTTTACCCTACAAGAGTTTTTTAAAGAAGTAGAAACCAACTCAATGGAGTTGATCGGTAAAAAAGCCGATTTCAAAAGCCGTTTGAATGAGCAACGCTCCGTGAACGCTTGGGATTTCCCTTACATTGAGAATGAAACCTCTATGGTGAAAAACTTCCAAGGCATTATAGAAGCGCAGCCCAGAACCCTTTTAGTGGTAAGACCCAAGCTCCCATGGGTGAGTTCGCTTTTATCCAAAAGCCTTTCTATTAAAACCATTCAATACGATAAAAGCTATCAATTAAATAAAAATCTCGCTTTTATTGGCGCTAAACGCCTTTATTTGACTTATGTGATGACTAAAGAAAAGTATCAAGTGTATGCGCAGCGGGAAGCGAACTTTTATTCGCAGCTCAAAATCGCTAAAGAAAAAGTCAAAGCCGGCAGCATGAGCGAAAAAGATTATATCAACTTTAATAATTCTTATTTGGAATCCAAACTCGCTAAAACCAATGTGGAAACCAAACTCATAGATTTAGAAAAAATGCTAGACACAATGCTAGCGATTGTGGAGCCGGTCAAAGAGGGGGCGCATTTTGACACTTATTTAGACCATTTGCATGATGTCAAGGTGATCGGTTTGGATTTTGAATACGTGCACTTAGAACCTGAAGCTTTAAAGTTTAAATTGGATCGCTCGTTGTATGTGGATATTTTGGATCTAACGGCTAAAGATTATCAAGTGAATGCGAAATTGGCTAATAGAGATGTGTTTAATGCATTTGAATTTGGGATTGGTTCTGAAAGCTATAACTCTTTCCACTAACCTTTCTATAGAAGTGCGTATCCCTTTACCGGTCACGCCTAAAAACATCTATCAAAAGCGTAAATTCTTGGATTTGCAAAGCGGGACGCTCGCGCAAAATGAAGTGATGAAACGAAACATACGAATCAACGCCAACTCCTACTTAAACCAGCTCAAAACCAAAGAAGCATACATTGAAACCCAAAAAGAAGCTATTGCCAATAAGAAGCGTTTGATGGAAATGGGGCGCATCGCTTATGAAGCCCAAAAAATTGGGCTTTTTGAATACTTGATTTATCAAAATTCTTACATGGACGCTCTCATCACTCTAGCAGAAGCCAAGATTGAATACATTGATATTAGCGCGCTTTTAGAAGAGACTTTAGGGGAGAGCTTGACCAGATTAGGAGAATTGCATTGAAGCGGGCGTTATGGTGGTTTATGTTAATGGGCGTTTTTTCAATGGGTGTTTCTTTAAAGGCCAAAGAGTATCCAGAAATTGTTTTAGAAGAAAAAAACTTGTAACCCATGGGGTTAAAGGTGATTAAATTAGATAAAGAGATTTTCAGTAAAGGGCTTCCTTTTAACGCTTATATTGATTTTGATAGTAAAAGTTCTATAGTTCAAAGTTTGAGTTTTGATGCGTCTGTGGTCGCTGTTTATAAAAGAGAGGGCGAGCAGGTGAAGCGCTGGAGATGCGATCTGTGAAGTGAGCTCTATTGATTTGAGCAATTTGTATTTTGAATTGCAAAACAACCAAAATAAATTAAAAATCGCTAAAGATATTACTAAAAAAGATTTAGAGCTTTATAAGGCTGGTGTCATTCCTAAAAGGGAGTATCAAACGAGCTTTCTAGCCAGTGAAGAAATGGGCTTAAAGGTGGAACAATTAGAGAGCATGTTTAAAAGCTTTGGCGTGGATCCCAAAAACCCTAAGGGGCAGTATGGTTTTAGGATTGTAGCTAGAGATGGCGGTCTTTTAGCGTTAGCGCCTAAAAATGTGGGCGAGAAGATTTTGGCTTTCACTAGCTATGTGCGTATTTCAAAAAGCGACGATCTGATCGCTCAAATCAAATTGCCTGTAGGCGTTTCTAAAACCATTAAAAGAGATTCGCCGGTCTATAATGAAGAGGGGGAAAAAATCGGGAAGATCCAAAGCGTTTCGGTGGTGTTAGACAAAGGCTCTAACACGATTTTAGCCACCGCTTTATTAGATGAGGGCAATTACCATGTGGGGGAAATGGTAGAAATGTATATTCAAGGCTCACAACCTAAAGACTCGGTTTTAATCCCTTCAAACGCTTTGATTAGAAACGGGAAGGATTACCTGGTGTTTGTGAGAACGCCTAAAGGTTTTAGGCCTGTGGTGGTTCAAGTTTTAGAAGAAGCGCAGCAAGATTTTTATCGTGAACGCTAAAAATTTACACCCTAATGACAGCGTGGCAGTGGGGTCATTGATAGGGTTAAAAGGCATGATCAACAATTTAGGGGAGGAATGATGCTCGCTTCCATTATTGAATTTTCCTTACGCCAAAGAGTGATCGTGATTGTTGGCGCGATTCTTATTTTATTTTTTGGGACTTATAGTTTTATCCACACTCCAGTAGATGCTTTCCCGGATATTTCGCCCACTCAAGTTAAAATCATTTTAAAACTCCCCGGCTCTAGCCCTGAAGAAATGGAAAATAATATCGTGCGCCCTTTAGAATTAGAGCTTTTGGGTTTAAAAGGGCAAAAATCTTTAAGAAGTGTTTCAAAATATTCTATTTCAGACATTACGATAGATTTTGATGATAGCGTGGATATTTATTTAGCGAGAAACATTGTTAATGAGCGCTTGAGCAGCGTGATGAAAGATTTACCCGTGGGGGTTGAGGGGGGCATGGCGCCCATTGTTACGCCGCTATCAGACATCTTTATGTTCACCATTGATGGCAATATCACCGAGATAGAAAAACGACAGCTTTTAGACTTTGTGATCCGCCCACAATTAAGAATGATTAGCGGCGTGGCGGATGTCAATTCCATTGGAGGCTTTAGCAGGGCGTTTGTGATCGTGCCGGATTTTAATGACATGGCAAGGCTTGGGGTGAGCATTTCTGATTTGGAATCGGCTGTAAGAGTGAATTTAAGAAACAGCGGAGCGGGGCGCGTGGATAGAGATGGCGAAACCTTTTTAGTCAAAATCCAAACCGCTTCTTTGAGTTTAGAAGACATTGGCAAAATCACCGTTTCCACGAATTTAGGGCATTTGCACATTAAGGATTTTGCAAAAGTCATCAGCCAGTCTCGCACCCGTTTGGGGTTTGTCACTAAAGATGGCGTGGGCGAGACCACAGAGGGCTTAGTGCTTTCTTTAAAAGACGCTAACACCAAAGAAATCATCACTCAAGTGTATCAAAAACTAGAAGAATTAAAACCCTTTTTACCGAGTGGCGTTTCCATTAATGTTTTTTATGATCGCTCAGAATTCACGCAAAAAGCCATTGCCACCGTTTCTAAAACGCTCATTGAAGCCGTTGTTTTAATCATCATCACGCTCTTTTTATTTTTAGGGAATTTGAGGGCGAGCGTGGCTGTGGGGGTGATTTTACCCTTAAGCTTGTCTGTGGCGTTTATTTTTATCAAACTCAATAATTTGACTTTAAACTTGATGAGTTTGGGGGGGTTGATTATCGCCATAGGCATGCTCATTGACTCAGCCGTGGTGGTGGTGGAAAACGCTTTTGAAAAATTAAGCACTAACACTAAAACCACTAAACTCCATACGATCTATCGCTCATGCAAAGAAATCGCTGTTTCAGTGGTGAGCGGGGTGGTGATTATTATTGTGTTTTTTGTGCCGATTTTAACCTTACAGGGGTTAGAGGGCAAGATGTTTAGGCCTTTAGCGCAAAGCATTGTGTATGCGCTTTTAGGCACTTTAGTTTTATCCATCACTATCATTCCTGTAGTGAGCTCTCTTGTCTTAAAAGCCACGCCCCATAGTGAAACCTTTTTAACGAGGTTTTTAAACGGAATCTACGCCCCTTTATTGGAATTTTTTGTGCATAACCCTAAAAAAGTGATTTTAGGAGCATTTGTGTTTTTGATCGCTAGCCTTTCTTTATTCCCTTTTGTGGGGAAGAATTTCATGCCCGCTTTAGATGAGGGCGATGTGGTTTTGAGCGTGGAAACCACCCCTTCTATTTCTTTAGATCAATCTAAAGATCTCATGTTAAACATTGAGAGCGCGATTAAAAAGCATGTCAAGGAAGTTAAAAGCATTGTCGCGCGCACAGGGAGCGATGAATTGGGGCTGGATTTTGGGGGATTGAATCAAACCGATACTTTTATTTCTTTCATCCCTAAAAAAGAATGGAGCGTTAAAAATAAAGATGAATTGTTAGATAAAATTTTAGATTCTTTAAAAGACTTTAAGGGGATTAACTTTTCTTTCACCCAACCCATTGAAATGAGGATTTCTGAAATGCTTACAGGGGTTAGGGGGGATTTAGCGGTTAAGATTTTTGGAGATGATATTGGCGAATTGAATAAATTGAGTTTTCAAATCGCGCAAGTTTTAAAAGGGATTAAAGGCTCTAGTGAAGTTTTAACCACGCTTAATGAGGGCGTGAATTATTTGTATGTAACCCCTAATAAAGAATCGATGGCGGATGTGGGGATCAGTAGCGATGAATTTTCCAAGTTTTTAAAATCCGCTTTAGAGGGCTTGGTTGTAGATGTGATCCCTACAGGGATTTCACGAACCCCAGTGATGATCCGCCAAGAGAGCGATTTTGCAAGCTCTATCACTAAAATCAAAAGTTTAGCCTTGACTTCAAAATATGGCGTTTTAGTGCCTATCACTTCTATCGCCAAAATTGAAGAAGTGGATGGCCCTGTTTCTATCGTGCGTGAAAATTCAATGCGCATGAGCGTGGTTCGCAGTAATGTGGTGGGGCGCGATTTGAACTCTTTTGTAGAAGAGGCTAAAAAAGTCATCGCTCAAAACATCAAACTCCGCTTCTAGCTACTATATCACTTATGGGGGGCAGTTTGAAAACCAGCAACGGGCTAATAAAAGGCTCTCCACTGTTATCCCTTTAAGCATTTTAGCGATTTTTTTCATTCTTTTCTTCACTTTTAAAAGCATTCCTTTAGCCTTGCTCATTCTTTTGAATATCCCTTTTGCGGTTACCGGAGGCCTTATTGCGTTGTTTGTGGTAGGGGAATATATTTCAGTGCCAGCGAGCGTGGGCTTTATCGCTCTTTTTGGGATTGCGGTTTTAAACGGCGTGGTGATGATAGGCTATTTTAAAGAGCTTCTCTTACAGGGAAAAAGCGTAGAAGAATGCGTTTTATTGGGCGCTAAAAGGCGTTTGAGGCCGGTTTTAATGACCGCTTGCATTGCCGGTTTGGGTTTGCTCCCTTTATTATTTTCTCATAGCGTGGGATCCGAAGTCCAAAAACCTTTGGCGATCGTGGTGCTTGGAGGTTTGGTTACCTCAAGCGCTTTAACCTTACTCTTACTGCCGCCCATGTTCATGCTCATCGCTAAAAAGATTAAAATCGTTTGAATTAAGGGATTTCGCATGCTGGCTTTAGAAATTTATATTGATATTTGCTTGAAAGACGCTTTAATAGATTATTTGTTTGAAAAAGGCTTTGATGATTTTTTTTATGTGGAATGCTATAAATACGCCGCTTCTTCGCTGCTCTTAAGCCAAAAAGAGCAGGTGAGCGGGCGTAAAGACTACGCTAAATTCAAGCTTTTTTTAAGCGAGGAAGTGGCTTTATCTCTAGCCCAAGCTTTAAAAAACCAGTTCGCTTCTAAAGAAATGAAATTGTTTTATTCTCAAACGCATGGGTTGTAAAACGCATGGCGTTTTTCATTAAATGCCAATAACTAAAATTTTTAACTTTTTTTACTTTGTTTTTGAAACTCATTCTCTTAAGGGGATAGGGGGGTATTTTGCGATAATACCCCCTTAACCCCCTTAAAATCCCCCTAACCCCCCAAGACCGCTTTTTATAAGCTATCGCTTGATTAAAATCAAGCTCTTTAATATTTTTGAGTATTTTAGTTTTGATTGTGAAAAATCAAGTATAATACCCACTATTAAATGGTGCTAGGAGTTTGTAATGATGATTATTCTTAAAAATCCGCTTTCGCTCTCTCTCTCTCTCTCTCTCTAGTCAGCCGTTTTATCTTTTCACCCCCATATAAACCCATACCCATATAAACCCGTATAAACCCTTTTTGGGGATTTTTGCGTCTTGTTTAGATTTTAATTTTTAATTTTTAATTTTAAAGGATTAATGATGATTTTACGCGCACAGACGAATTTTGTGGAGTTTTTAGAACAGGTTTTAGAAGTTTTAAAAGAAGTGGAGATCGATAAAACAGAATGCTCCACGCTTTTAGCAAGCGTTCAAAAACAACAGCTAGTGATACCCGTTGTGGGGAATTTTAGTGCAGGCAAAAGCACGCTATTAAACCGCTTTTTAGAAAAGAGCGTTTTGCCTACCGGTATCACGCCAGAGACTTCTTTAGCCACTGAGTTGCACTATAGCGCTAATGAACGCATAGAGGCTTTTTCAAACAATGATGAAAAAACAGAGAGTTTTGAACTGAATGAGCAAAGTTTTGAAGCGATTAAAGACAATGCCACGAAGTATTCCTACCTTAAGGTTTATTTGAATAATGAAGCTTTGAAAAACAGCGCTCCTTTAGTGTTTGTGGATATGCCAGGCTTTGATAGCCCTATTTCAAGCCACACCCATGCCATTTTGGAATATTTAGAAAGGGGCGTGCATTTTGTCATTCTCACAAGCGTAGAAGAGGGCAGTCTCACTAAACGCATGGTTAGGGAATTAAAAAACCTTTTAGAGTTTGACAAAGGCCTTAGCTTTATTTTGAGTAAAACGAATTTAAGGACGCCTTCGCAAGTGGGAGAAATCTCTCGCTACATTCAAGATCAAATCCAAGATCACCTTGATTTGACAACGCGCCTCATCTATTCCAATAAAGACAATAACGCCCTTTTAGAGGTGGCGGATAAAATAGACGCTGAAAAGCTTTTTAGCGCTTTGTATTTGAAACGATTGAAGTTTTTAAATTCCCAGTTACAAAACAGCCTAAAAAGCGTGATGGAAAGCTTTGATTACTCCAAAGAAAAGGCTTTAGAAGAAATACAAGCTTTGGATTTGGGCGTTAAAGACATTGAAAAAACCTATGAAAAATTAAGGGCTAATTTAGAAGAAGAATATTCTAGCGTGGCTGTGGGATCGGTGGTTAAAAAAGTCATAGAAGAGGTCAGGGAGCAAAAATCCTATTTAGCCTCTTTAATCAACAAGCCTAACGAGTTCAATAGCGAAATAGAAAGCATCATGCAACAAAGCTTGATCAAAAACGCTAAATTAGAGATTGAAAAGATCAACCTTTCTTTTTCAAAAGATTTTTGCGCGGAATTTGAAAGCTTGAACAACACGCAGCTTTCTAGCGGTTTTTCTGTAAATTTAGAGCATGGCCTTGAACTAGGGATCAACGCCTTAAGCGTGATTTTAGCCAAGAACCCGGTTACAAGACCGCTTCGCACTGATTTTGCAAGGGTTAAAACCTCTTTTAAAAGATTTATTGACTTTGTTGCCTAATATCATCGCTTCATTCTTTAGGAATGAAGAAAAAGAGCGGGCGAAATTAGAAAATCTGATTGAAGTTAAAGTGATACCAGAGGTTCAATACAAGCTTAAAAAAGTTTTACCGGGCTTGTTTAATGAATGCTTGGAAAATTCCCTAAAAGGTTTAAAAGATCGGTGTGAATTAGAAATCATGCATAAAAAACAAGAAATCGCGCTCGCTCAAAAGGAAAAAGAAAAACACCTTAACGATTTAGAAAATCAAAAACAAATCTTAGAAAACAAGATCAACGCTTTAAGCAATTTAGAACAACAATATTTAAAGGATCAATAATGAACGCGCAAGAAATCATTCAAAAAAGCGCTTTAATTGAAAAAACGCTAAAAGAACAAGGCTTGCAAGAAAAAGCGAGGTCTTTTATGAGCGAAAACGCTGTGATTACAACCGAAGAGTTAGAGAAAACGCTAAAAGAAATGCAGGCTGAAGATAGGGATCTTAAAGTCGGTATCATCGGGCGCGTGAAAGCGGGTAAAAGCTCGCTCTTAAACGCTTTGATTTTTGAGGGTGTAGAGGTTTTACCCAAAGCGGCAACACCCATGACCGCTAGCCTTACCATTTTAAAATACGCTCAAAATCTGAGCGCTGAAGTGGAGTTTTATAGCCCAAAGGATATTTTAGAGCTTAAAAACGAACATGAAAGGTATGTAAGGGAGTTTAACAGGATTGTTGATGAAGAAGTCAAAAAACAAAAAGAAAAACAGAGCTTGGCAAATAGGGCTAAAGAGGGAATTAAGAGTCTTAGCAACAAGCTTAGCAGAAACAAAAACCCTGAAGCAGTGCCCAAAGAGAATATTTTAAGCGATGAAGAAATAGTAAAAAGGGCTGAAAGGATCGCTAAAGATACATTAAAAGGGGACGAAAAACTCGTTTCATCACACGATCAATACGAAAGAATGAAAAAAAGCGGATCGCTCAACACGAAAAACTTGGATCCGCGCATTCAAGCCAACAGCTTACAAGAGCTGAATCAAAAATTGCTCCAATTCGTGGGCGCGGACGGGAAGTATATGCCCTACACTAAAGCGGTGCAAATTTCTTTGAATAACCCCAATCTTAAAGATTTGGAAGTGATTGACACCCCAGGAGTGAACGATCCGATCGCTTCCAGGGAAGAGCGCACCAAAGCCTTATTGAAAGATTGCGATGTGGTGTTTATTGTAAGCCGCTTCTGGTCAGTTTTTAACGGATAGCGATATGAGTTTGTTTGACAGGGTTTCTAATAAAGAAGGCGCTTCAAGAAATTTATTTTGTGGCAAGCCAAGCCGACAGCGCTGTTGGCTCTATGAGTGAAGTGGAAAAATCTCGCCAACACCTCCCTACAGCCTTAGAAAACGCGCAAAAAGCCCTTTCATCTCAATTAAATAATATCATGGGAGCGTTGATTCAAAACTACCCTAACCAACAAGAGATTTTTGAAAAAGCAATCAAAAACGGCGTTATTTTGGCTTCAGGGGTTTGCTTTAGCATGTATAAAGACTTTAGCAACCAAGCTTCTTGGGAAAGAAACCAAAAAACAGAAGAGTATCACAATGCCTTACGGAATTTAAGAGACGCTTACCCTGACGCTTTTAGTAGCGATGATAAGTCTAAAGAAAGCTTATTGTTTTTAAGCAATATGGGCGCGATTGAAGAGCGTTTAGAAAAATCCGCAAAAGAGAAAGAAAAAATCATTTTTCAAAGATTGCAAAAGTTATGCACAAAGCCAAGCGAACAATCTCCATAAATTGATAGCGCAGTTATTGCAAGACCTAGAAGATGAAAAAAAGAGGATTAAAAACGCTGACATTAGCGCTATCAAAGAGCAAATAGTGGTTTATCAAAACCTCTCTAATGAGATTGAAACAGGGTTTGATGGGGTGTATGAAAGAATTTATCTTGCATTCTCATCAAAAACACTAGAGATGGCTTGAATGAAACCTTAACGAAAGCTATCCGAACGGCTAAAACGCGCTCTAGAGAAGAAGAGGAAGAAGAGCATTATATTGAAAGAGTGAAGCAAGGCGGTGCTTGGGGGAGCTTTAAAAGGAATTTTTTATTTTGGGCTGATGATGATGCGGGCTATGATGAAGTAGAACGCACAAGAGCAACCATTAAAGCCGGAGCGGTGCTTGATTATTTAACAGAGATGCATGAACGCTGCGAAAGAGCTTTGAATGACAGCGCTCGTTCTTTTAAAGTCGTTTTCAAAAAAGAACTCTACGCTAAAGTCTTTAAACAATTGCGTGAAATCATCTCTGATGATTTGATTGATGAGGTGGCTTTCAAAAGAAGCGTGGATGCTGTTTTAAATCCCATTGAATTTAAAGAGTTTGATTATGCCGATAAGCTTCCTGGCGAGATAAGGGGGAAAACGGGCTTTTTAAAAGGCGATGAAGCTAATGCTTTCATACAAAGCGTGGAAAATCATGTGAGAGGTTTTGAAGCTGAGGCTAAACAAGATGTGAAAGGCTATATCCAAGGTTTAAGAGAGGATCTAGGAGAACAAGATTTTGCTAATGGGGTGCTTTCAAAACTCCAAAAAGACATGCAAGACTTGCACAATCAAGCGCAAAACAAAGAACAATCCATCGCTCAATTAGACACAAAAATCAACGCTTTAAAGGGGATTTAATGAGTATTAATTTTTTTAATGGTATTTTTAATAACAATAGCAAGGCTGAAAACCACCACAATACAGAGGGTTTAAAAGAACGCTACGATTTGATCGCTCGTATTTTAAACGCCAAAACAAGCAATGAAGCGGCTAGAAGAATACCAGAGCATTTTAGCCAACGAGTTTTTAGAGTTCGCTAGCGGCGTGGATTCGCTCAAAGAAAAGGAAATAGCGTTACTGACGCTCCAAGAAATCCAAAAAGAATTGCAATTAGTGGCGAGCTACCCTAGTTTGTTCCAAAAAACCATCGTTGCGGTGGGGGGAGGGTTTAGCGCAGGCAAATCCACTTTTTTAAACAACTTGTTGGGCTTGAAATTAAAACTCCCTGAAGACATGAATCCCACCACAGCTATCCCCACTTATTGCTTAAAGGGTAAAAAAGAAGTTTTAATGGGGTTTTCTCAAAATGGGGGCATGGTGGAATTACCTAATCTCGCTTTTGACCATCAGTTTTTAAAATCCCTTGGCTTTAATTTGAAAGAAATCATGCCTTTCATGCTCTTAAGCGCTCCTAGCGTGCCTTTTGAATTTTTATGCTTCATAGACACGCCTGGTTTTAACCCCGGCAATCAAGGCTATACGGGTGGGGACAAAGAAGCCTCTAAAGAATCCCTAAAGCACGCCAAACACATTCTATGGCTTATTAGTTGCGAGCGTGGGGGTATTGAAAGCGATGATTTAGAGTTTTTGCAAGAATTATACGAAGAAGGCAAGCAGGTTTTTATCGTATTGAGTAGGGCTGATAGGCGCACCAAAAGCCAATTAAAAGAAGTCGCTAAGAAAATTAGAGAAACTTTAAAAGATAATGGCATTGAATTTTTAGGGATTTGCGCTTATAGCGCTACAAGGTATCAAGAATACAAAGAGTTCAGCGAAAAAAGCCATGTTTTCAATTCGCTTGAGAAATTTCTAATGAAGTTAAATCAAAGGAGCGAGAAACAAAACGAAATTTTAGAATCTTTATACGAGGTGCATTCCATGTATGAAAAGGCTATTAATCAAGACGCTAACCGATTCAAACGCTACCAAAAGGCTTTGCATTCTGTCAAACTGGATTTGATGCAAAAAGGCTTTGACGATTTCAACAACGATGCTACCTTTAATAAAATTAAATCGCTCAACAACGAATTTTCTGAGCAAGAGCGATCTAAAGAAGAGAGTTTAGCGCGATTGAATGAAGTGATTGACTTGTTTAAGGAAAGCATTGATAAGGTTTTTGATCGCGTGAGCGCTTTCACTTGGGAAAAATACAAAAGAACAAAACGACGACGAAGAGGACGATGAAGCAAACTACAGGGAATTTGAAGAAATCAAAAAAATGGCGCTGTATTTTAGGGATCTCAATTTGTTTTATTTGGATTGGTATGAATTGAGCAAAAAAGAAACCAAAAGATACAGAAAAAATGTGGATTATTTTAACGAACTGCTCCAACTGCATTATTCTTTAAAAAACCTACAAAGGCTTAGAGAATTTAAAGAAGAAGAGGACAACGACTATCAAGAGTTTTTAAACGATGAGGATCTTCAAGACGATTTGAGAGAGTGGAGGAGGTCAAAACGGCGGTGATTTGGATCGGAGCGTGAAAAAATTTTCTGATTTTTACTACCCTCTTTTTAATCAAAGACAGCGTTTTGAATGTAAGGGCTATTTTAAACTTATTATTGTAAAATGGTGAGTTTTACAATCAATGAGATTAGGAATTTAATGGAAATTGCAGTATTTGGTGGCGGGGCGTGGGGGAGGGCTTTAGCCTTTGCTTTTGGAGAAAAGAATGAAGTGAAAATCATTTCAAGGCGGGATTTAAACGAGCCGCTAAAAAAGCTCAATGATGCCTTGATTTCTAAAGGTTCTGCCCCCATAGAGCAAGTGGATTTACAAAGAGGCTTAAAAGCGGCGCTCTATGTTATCGCTATTAGCGTGCAGCACTTAAGGGAATGGTTTCAAAACGCTTCTTTACCCAAAAACGCTAAGGTTTTAATCGCTTCTAAAGGGATAGAGGTGTTAAATAAGGCGTTTGTGAGCGAGATTGCAAAGGATTTTATCGATCCTAACGCTTTGTGTTTTTTAGCGGGTCCTAGTTTTGCGGCTGAAATCATTCAGGGCTTGCCTTGCGCGTTAGTCATTCATTCCAATAATCAGGCTTTAGCGCTAGAATTTGCCAATAAAACCCCCTCTTTTATCAGAGCCTACGCCCAACAAGACATCATAGGGGGTGAAATCGCTGGCGCGTATAAAAATGTGATAGCCATTGCGGGGGGGTTTGTGATGGCTTGAAATTAGGCAATAGCGCTAAAGCGAGTTTATTGTCTAGGGGTTTGGTGGAAATGCAGCGCTTTGGGGCGTTCTTTGGGGGCAAGACGGAGACTTTTTTAGGGCTTTCTGGGGCTGGGGATTTGTTTTTAACCGCTAATTCTATTTTATCTAGGAATTATCGTGTGGGTTTGGGGCTAGCCCAAAACAAGCCTTTAGAGGTGGTTTTAGAAGAATTAGGCGAAGTGGCTGAAGGGGTGAAAACGACCAACGCCATTGTGGAAATCGCTAGAAAATACGGCATTTATACGCCCATTGCGAGCGAATTAGCCTTGCTTTTAAAGGGTAAGAGTGTGCTAGAGAGCATGAACGATTTGATCAGACGCGCTTAAAAGGAAAGAAAGCATGCAAGATTTTTCAAGTTTATTATTAAAATTACAAGAGTATTGGAAGAATCAAGGCTGTTTGGTGATCCAGCCTTATGATATTCCTGCAGGAGCTGGGACATTCCATCCGGCCACGCTTTTAAGGAGCTTGGATAAAAAGCCGTGGAATGTGGCGTATGTTGCGCCCTCTAGAAGGCCTACTGATGGGCGCTATGGGGAAAACCCTAACCGCTTGGGGAGTTATTACCAATTCCAAGTCGTCATCAAGCCAAGCCCTTCTAATATCCAAGAAATGTATTTAAAAAGCTTGGAAGTGTTAGGGATAAACCTTAATGAGCATGACATACGATTTGTAGAAGACAATTGGGAGAGTCCGACTTTAGGGGCATGGGGGCTTGGCTGGGAAGTGTGGCTTGATGGCATGGAGGTTACGCAATTCACTTATTTCCAGCAAGTGGGGGGTATTCCTTGCAGCCCTATCCCTGTGGAAATCACTTACGGCTTGGAAAGATTGGCGATGTATGTCCAAAAAGTGGAAAATATCCTAGAGATTGAATGGGCGAAAAAGGATAATGAAAGCGTTCGTTACGCGCAAGTGCATTTAGAGAGCGAATACGAGTTCAGCAAGTATCATTTTGAAATAGCGAGCGTAACAAGGCTATTAGAAATGTTTAAAAACGCCCAAGCCGAAGCCTTGCATTGCTTAAAAAACAAGCTCCCGCTGCCGGCTTATGATTTTGTGATGTTATGCTCGCATTTTTTCAATATTTTAGACGCCAGAAAAGCGATTTCGGTGGCTGAAAGGCAAAATTATATTTTACAAATCAGGGATTTAGCCAAAGGGTGTGCCATTCTTTATAAAGAGCAAGAAGAAGAAAGAGAAGAGCACCTAAAAAACGCTCTAATAAAGGCTTAAAATGGCGTTAGTTAGGGAAGTGTTAGAAGTTTTGAACCGCCTTTCGCCTTTTGAACTCCAAGAATTGTGGGATAATAGCGGGTTGAATGTGGGGAGTGGAAATAGCGAGTTTAGCGAGATTGTCGCATGCTTAGAAATCACGCTTCAAATCGCTCTAAACGCACCACAAAACGCCCTAATCATCACGCACCACCCTTTAATTTTCAAGCCCTTAAAAACGCTAAATTATGAGGCTTATCCGGGGAATATTTTAAAAATCTTAATCCAAAAAAACATTTCAGTCATCAGCATGCACACGAATTTTGACAAAACGCATTTAAACAAGCATTTCGCTAGCGCGCTTTTAGGGTTTGATGGCTTGATGGAAAAAGGCCTTATGCTAGTGAAAGAAAACGCTAATATGGAATTTGATGCGTTGGTGAAAAAAATCAAATCTTCTTTAGGGGTGGGATCCTTGGCGTGTGTTAAAAGTTCTCCAATCGTTAAAGATTTAGCGTTTGTGTGCGGATCGGGGGCGTCCATGTTCTCTTCTTTAAAAGCGCAAAGCTGTTTAATTACAGGCGATGTGAAATACCATGACGCTATGATCGCTCAATCTTTAGGGATAAGCTTGATTGACGCCACGCATTATTATAGCGAAAGGGGTTTTGCGCTGATTGTGGCTGAAATTTTGCATTCTTTCAATTATTTGGTTACAATAGAGAATTTTAAAAACCCCTTGCAAATCATTTAAAGGAAAGCGATGAACACCCATCTCAAACAATTGATTGAAATTTCGCATTTGGATAAAGAAATTGACTCCTTAGAGCCATTGATCAGAGAAAAACGCAAAGACTTGGATAAAGCCTTGAATGATAAAGAAGCTAAAAATAAAGCGATTTTGAATTTAGAAGAGGAAAAATTAGCCCTAAAATTACAGGTTTCTAAAAACGAGCAAACCCTACAAGACACGAACGCTAAAATCGCCAGTATCCAAAAGAAAATGAGCGAGATCAAATCCGAAAGGGAGTTGCGCTCTTTAAACATTGAAGAAGATATTGCTAAAGAGCGATCCAACCAAGCCAACAGAGAAATTGAAAACCTGCAAAATGAAATCAAGCACAAAAGCGAAAAACAAGAGGATTTGAAAAAAGAAATGCTAGAGCTTGAAAAATTAGCGTTGGAATTGGAAAACTTAGTGGAAAACGAAGTCAAAAACATCAAAGAAACCCAACAGATCATCTTTAAAAAGAAAGAAGAACTCGTGGAAAAAACCGAGCCTAAAATCTATAGCTTTTATGAAAGGATCAGAAGATGGGCGAAAAACACAAGCATTGTAACGATCAAAAAACAGGCTTGTGGGGGTTGTTTTATTAGATTGAACGATAAGATTTATACCGAAGTGCTAACGAGTGGGGATATGATCACTTGCCCGTATTGTGGGCGTATTTTATACGCTGAGGGTGCGTATGAAAGTAACGCTCAACCTCCAAAAGAAAGCCAAGAAGAAAGCCAACAAAAAGAAAGCCAAGAATCCGTTTGATTGTTTAAGTTTTTCTACCTTTTATGTTTGACTTTGGGGCATCTTTTGGGTGCGCCTTTCATCTTGCTTTGGAGTTTTAAGGAAAAATACCGCCATTCTTTAAAGGCTCGTTTTTTTCTCAAAGACAATCTTTTAAAAAGCGAGCCGGTTTTTTGGTTCCATGCATGCTCTTATGGGGAGGTCAAATCCTTAGAGCCAATCATTCAAGCTTTAAAAGAGCCGATTTTAATCAGCGTTACCACCCATACCGGCTTTGAATTAGCCGCTCAAACTTATCAGCGCTCTCAACACATAGAAGTGCGTTACCTGCCTTTTGAAACTTTATTATTCGCATGGGAAAAAAACTTAAAACGCTTGAAAACTTTGGTGGTTACAGAAGCGGAATTGTGGTTTAATGTGTTTGATACGGCTCAAAAATTAGGGGCAAAAACCATGCTCATTAACGCTAGGATCAGCGTTCGTTCTTACCCCAAGTACCAGCGTTTTTCTTTTTTTTATGCGTTTTTATTCAAACGCATTGATTTGATTTTAGCGCAAAGCAAGGACGATCAAAAGCGCTTGTTGAATCTAGGGGCAAAAAAAGTGGTGGATTTTTTGAATATCAAGCGTTTTTCAAAGCCTGTGATCGCTTCGTTTTACCCTAAAAACCCAAGCGCTTTAAACATTGTTTTAGCCAGCACGCATGAGGGCGAGGAGGAATTAGGGTTAAAAGCGTTTTTGGAGTTCAAAAAGACTTTTAAGAACGCAAGACTGATTGTCGTGCCGCGCCACCCCGAGCGTTTTAAAAGCGTGCAAAATTTGTTGCAAGATATTTTAAAAACGACGCCTTTTAGTTTGGAGTGTTTTTTCTTCAAAGGGTTTTGTGGAATGCGATATTTTGTTAGTGGATAGGTTAGGGGAATTGAATAACTTCTATGCGATCGCTGATATTGTCATTTTGGGGGGTTCGTTTGTCAAAATGGGGGGGCATAACCCTTTAGAGCCGGCGTTTTTTAATACGCGCCTAATCACAGGGGAGCATCTTTTCAACCAGGTAGCGTTGTTTGAACTAGTCAAGCCTTATAAAATCGTTCCAAAAGAGGATCTGTTAGGCGCTCTTTTAGATTACAAAAATTTAGGCGTGGCGCGTTTTTTAGAAAACGGGCATGATTTAAACGAATTGCTCGCCTTCATTAAACATTAAAAAGGATAAACATGGAAAAAGCTTATAAAATATTAAGTATTCAAGAAAACATTTCGCATAAAAAAGCCAAAGCTTTGATTGATTTGGGGTTAGTGAGCATAGGGGGAAGAAATTGATGGTCGCCAGAAAGGAATTAACTAAAAACACACGCTTTAATGTCCAAAAAATTGAAAAACCCGGCGTGATTTTTGAAGATGAAAACATTCTAGCCCTTTTTAAACCCCCCTTTATAGAGAGCTATGATTTAGTTTCTTTTTTCAAAGGTTGGGTTTTGTTGCACCGCTTGGATAAAGAAACAAGTGGGGTGATTTTATTGGTGAAAGAAAATTCAGAGTTCCACTTAAAAGCTAAAAAGGCTTTTAAAAATAGGGCGGTTAAAAAGGAGTATTTAGCGATCGTTCAAGGGATTGTAGAAGAAGAGCGAGAAATCAACGCTCCCATTCTCACGATTAAAACCACTAAAGCGTTTAGCAAGATCTCTAAAAAAGGGCAAGAAGCGGTTACAATCATCACGCCTTTAAAAATCATCAACAAAAAAACCCTTTTAAAAGTGGGAATCAAAACCGGAAGAACCCACCAAATCAGAGTCCATTTAAAGCATATCAACCACCCTATTATAGGCGATACAATCTATGGCGATAGCCAACACTCCGCCAAACGCTTGATGCTCCATGCACATAAAATCGCGCTGCTAGGGTATGAATTTGAAGCGATCCCCCCTAAAGAATTTGAAATTTAAGGATTGATCATGAACGCTTGGAATACGATTTATGATCAATTTAACCCTATCGCTTTTAGTCTTGGCAGTATTGAAGTGCATTGGTATGGTTTGGCGTATGCGTGCGCGATTGTTATCGCATTTTACATGGCGTTAAGAATGATTCAAAAAGACCCCAAGCGATTCCCCATTGAAAGGAAGGAATTTGAGAGTTATTTTTTATGGGCGGAGCTTGGCATTGTGCTAGGGGCAAGGATAGGATACATTCTTATTTATGAGCCTAATTCCAGCTATTATTTGACGCATTTTTGGCAAATCTTTAACCCCTTTGATAGCCATGGGAATTTTGTAGGCATTCGTGGGATGAGCTATCATGGGGGGTTGGTGGGGTTTTTGATCGCTTCGTATCTTTATAGCCGTAAGGATTTGAAAAAGCTTTTGATTTATTTGGATTTGATTGCGATTAGCCTGCCTTTAGGGTATGTTTTTGGGAGGATTGGGAATTTTTTAAACCAGGAGCTTGTGGGGAGAATTGTCCCCAAAGACAGCCATTTAGGGCAAATCATAGGCATTATGGTGGATAACGAGTTGCGCTATCCTAGCCAATTGATTGAAGCGTTTTTAGAGGGGGTTATCGTGTTTTTAATGGTGCTGTGGGCTAAAAAACACACCAAAACGCATGGGTTGCTGATTGTGGTTTATGGCTTGGGGTATTCCTTGATGCGCTTTATTGCGGAATTTTACAGAGAGCCAGATAGCCAAATGGGGGTTTATTTTTTGAATTTGAGCATGGGGCAGATTTTAAGCTTGCTTATGGTAATTGTTTCGTTAGGGATTTTATTGTATGCTACAAAAATTCTAAAAAAATAAAGGGAAATCAATGAAATTTTTGGATCAAGAAAAAAGAAGACAATTACTAAACGAGCACCATTCTTGCAAGATGTTTGATAGCCATTATGAGTTTTCTAGCACAGAATTAGGAGAAATCGCTGAAATCGCTAGACTATCGCCGAGCTCTTACAACACGCAGCCGTGGCATTTTGTGATAGTTACTAATAAGGATGTAAAAAAACAAATTGCAGCACACAGCTATTTTAATGAAGAAATGATTAAAAGCGCTTCAGCGTTAATGGTGGTATGCCCCTTAAGACCCAGCGAGTTGTTACCGCACAGCCACTACATGCAAAATCTCTATACGGAGTCTTATAAAGTTAGAGTGATCCCGTCTTTTTCTCAAATGCTTGGCGTGAGATTCAACCACAGCATGCAAAAATTAGAAAGCTATATTTTAGAGCAATGTTATATCGCTGTGGGGCAAATTTGCATGGGTGTGAGCTTAATGGGATTGGATAGTTGCATTATTGGAGGCTTTGATCCTTTAAAAGTGGGCGAAGTTTTAGAAGAGCGTATCAATAAGCCTAAAATCGCATGCTTGATCGCTTTGGGTAAGAGGGTGGCAGAAGCGAGCCAAAAATCAAGAAAATCAAAAGTTGATGCAATTACTTGGTTGTGATTAAACGAAATCAAAAACTTTTTAATTATAATCAAAGCCAAAATTAAATTAAGGAGTGGTATTTTGTTTAAAAGAATGGTTTTAATCGCTCTTTTAGGGGTGTTTTCAAGCGTTTCATTAAGCGCTAAGAGTCTTTTAAGAGATGATGGGATTTTAGTCTCTGATTTAAAGGGCATGAAATCAGAATTGTCTGATGCTCCTGCTTGGGTTTTTGAAGACCCTAAAGTCCCCTATGAAGAAATGGGCGTGGCGTATATCCCTGTTAATAACAAGTATTTAGGGATTGAGCAAGCGACCTTAAACGCTAAATTGAGCTTGATCGTGGTTTTTCATGAAATCATGTTGAAGTATAAAAAACGCTTCATGGAGCAATTCCATGAGTCCGAGCAAACGGCTACGAATATCAGCTACGCTATCTATAATTACCTAGCGACTAAGATTCAAGTAGCCTACACCTATACGAATTTAAAATCGGAGGTGGCTGTGGTGAAAATCAAGCTAGTGGGTTGCCAGATTGAGCAAATCAAAAGGTATTTAAAAGCGAGCGTTGAAAACCTTAACGATAATGAAATCGCTTACATCGCTAAGGTCGCTCAAAAAGAATTCGGTAGCGTTTGTGCGTTAAGGTAGTTTTATAGCATTCTAGCGAGCATGTTTAGGGCGTGCTCTACGCTTTTATTTTGAATGCTTTCTCTGTTCCCTTCAAAAAAACAGCGATCAATTAAGGCTTGAGATCCTAATTTTTGTGCACCAATATAAATCGTGCCTACAGGATTAGCCTTGCTCCCTCCATTAGGGCCAGCCACCCCACTCATCGCAAGCGCTAAATCCACTTTAAAATTTAAAAACACGCCTGATAGCATTTCTTTCACGCATTCTTCGCTATAAACCCCAAAGACTTTTAAAGTCGTGGCATTGACTTTCAATAATTCGCGCTTAACCTCTTCATTGTAACACACAACACCTCCCATAAAAACCGCTGAAGCCCCACTAATGGAAGTGAATGCATGCGATAATAACCCCCCAGAGCAGCTTTCAGCCACCGCCATTTTTAAACCTAAAGATTTCAAGCGTTCTATTAAAGCGTTTGCGCTTTTTTGATGATCGTCTAATTCCACAATATTGGAGTTAAAAAGCGTTTTAAGATAGATTCTTGCTTGTTTGATATTATCGCCTTTTAATTCAATGCAATCTTCTTTGACTTGAGCGAGAATGTCCAATCGTTTCAATTCTTTTTCAATCAAAATAAAACCGCTCTCATTGTCCATATTCAAAAATTTAAATTTCATTTTTACCTTTCAAAACCCTAAATTCAGCGTGCGCCATAATTCTTCCACTTCTTCTATTTCTAAATCAATCGTGCTTTGAGTGCGAAAAAAAGCTTGGATTTTTTCTAAATTCAGGCTTTTAGTTTTCAAACAAGAGGGGTGCGCTAAAATAAACCCTTGCGCTAAAGCGACAGAACGCTCTAATTTTGCATCGCATAAAAAACAAGAATTGTAATTTTGCAAGCGCCCTTCAAAATTCAAAAGCGTCGCATACATTTCTAAAATCACTCTTAAGGGGTGCTGTTTGGAGAGTTTGCTAGCCCCATTATCTAAAGTGTCAAAATAGATACTATCCAAAGAATGCACGCCTTCTAAATGCTTGAACAAGAGGGCGCAAAAGCGTTGCCAAAAAAACAAGCGCTCCATTTCTCTTTCCCAAAGATAGCCTAAATGCAAAATATTCCTTAATTTGGGTAAAAACTTATCATCGTTTTCTTCTTCAAAATCAATTTTACGCCCCACATTCAGCACGCTATGGCGTTTGCCATAGAAACGATAGAGGGTTTTGAGCTGGTTTTTGGTTAAAACGCGCACAATCAAATCTTCATCCCTTATACTTTGTGTTTGTAAAAGAAACCCTTGCATCACTACTCTTAAGCTAATTTTGTTTATTATAAGCAAAACTTGGATACAATCCTAACAAAACTGCAAAATTAAGGAAAAACATGGGATTTGCAGATTTCTTTAAAAATTTTAAGATCAATAAATTGCGGACAGCACCAAGTAAGGAAGAACAGCCAAGCCATTGGGTGAAATGCCCTAAATGTTATGCGTTAATGTATCATAAAGAAGTGTTTGGCAAATACAGCGTGTGTTTGAAATGCCATTACCATTTCCGCATGAATGCGACTGAAAGGATTGAATTTTTATGCGATGTGGGGAGTTTTGAAGAGTTTGACAAGCATTTACGGCCTAATGATCCTTTAAATTTCGTGGATAAAGAGAGCTACAAGCAACGCATTAAAAAATACGAAAAAAGGACTAACCGCCCAAGTTCCGTGATCAGCGGTGAGGCTAAAATCAACCGCATGCCTTTGCAGATCGTGGTGTTTGATTTCAGCTTTATGGGAGGGAGTTTAGGCTCTGTGGAGGGGGAAAAGATCGTAAGAGCGATCAATCGCGCGGTCGCTAAAAGAGAAGCGTTATTGATTGTTTCAGCGAGTGGGGGGGCTAGGATGCAAGAATCCACTTATTCGCTCATGCAAATGGCTAAAACGAGCGCGGCTTTGAACCGATTGGGTGAGGCTAAACTCCCTTTCATTTCGCTCTTAAGCGATCCCACTTATGGGGGCGTTAGCGCTTCTTTTGCTTTTTTAGGGGATCTCATTATCGCAGAGCCTGGGGCGATGATAGGTTTTGCAGGGCCTAGGGTGATTAAGCAAACCATAGGGGCGGATTTGCCTGAGGGCTTTCAAACAGCGGAATTTTTATTAGAGCATGGCTTGATTGATATGATTGTGCACAGGAAGGATTTGAAAAAGACTTTGAGCGATTTGATCGCTATGATGATGCATAAGACTTCAAAGATTTTTTAAAGTTTTAACATTGATGCGTTGCATGGTGTATTCTATCGCTAAAAGTTCGCCTTTAGAGTTAGTGAAAATCTATCAAAAGCAATGCAAGCAATTTGATTGCGAGTTGGAATTAGTGGATTTATTCCCTAAAAATACCGCCAACGCTCAAAAAGTTTCTAAAGAACTCGCTCAAAAGAGCTACTCTCTAGCCTTTGAGCCGTATTTAAACCCTAAGGCAAAAAATATTGCCTTACACCCTAAAGCTCAAAGGGGCGATAGCTTTGCGTTTAGTAAAATGTTAGAAAATCATCTTAATATTAATTTTTTTATCGCTGGAGCGTATGGGTTTGAAGAAAATTTTTTAAAGGATTGTCAAGCTTGGAGTTTGAGCGAGATGACTTTTAGCCATGAAGTGGCTAAGATTGTCTTATGCGAGCAAATCTATAGGGCTTTAAGCATTATTTTTAAGCATCCATACCATAAATAGGAGGCGTGCATGCGTTTTTACATTATCTTTACATTTTTGTTCATTGTGGGTTTTGGCGTGTTTGTTTATAGCATTGATCCGCAAGCTTATGCCTTCAATTTAGGGAGCTACAGCTTTAATTTTCCTATTGCCGTATGGCTTATGGGCGTTTTGGGCATGTTCGCTTTTTTTTCATGGGTTTTTTTATTCAAGCACAATCTCAGCCATAAAATCCGCTTATACCATGAAAAAAAGGATTTTGACAAATTGCTCAAACAAATCCTTTCTCAAGACACTCAAAAGACTTTTTTAAAAACGAAATTTAAAAGCGATCTCGCTAAAAACCTCTCTCAAGTCTTAGCCCGCTATGATTTAAAGGCTGATTTAAACACGCCAAGTAGCGGGTGCGAAAAAGTGGATAACCTTTTTAAGCACTACCACAATATAGAAAATAACACCCTTGAGCCTAAAGATCACGATAAGCACTCTCTGGCTTATGATCATGCTTATTTTTCTAAACGCTTGAAAGCTTTCATCCATAACGATTTGAAAAACGCTTTTGAAGTTTTAACAAACGCGCAAATCCCTTTGGAATTACGCCGCTACGCTTTTATAGAAATCGCCCAAAAAGGCAGTAAAAAAGAGGTTTTAAAGGCTTTGAATGCGATGCAAGATAATTTGGATAAAGAGTGCGTGAAGTCTTTTTTAAAAGCCTTTTTGAAAAATCTTTAAACACAGACACTTTAAAGATTTCAGAGCTTTGCAAAAGGGTGGGTTATGACAAGAACGATTATTTAAAGCTCGCGCAAAAAGTGCAAAAATTTCTTGTCCCTGATCAATGGTTCCAATTTTTTGAGATTTTAAGCCAAGAAGACGATAAGGCGCAAAAAGCCTTTTTATTCGTGTTGTTAGAATTAGAAATGAACGATCTCGCTAAGGAGCATCTAGCGGTTTTATCCTTTGAAGAATACATGCTTTTAAACGCTTACATGGATTTGAAACAAGAGCATAAAAAAGCTTATAAATTAGAAGCGTTTTTGTAGGGGGTTTGTTTTGCTTCAACTTTGGGGCAGATTAGGTGATTACAAAGAAATCAATCATCAAGGAATGGGCTAATTGAGTCGTTTTTAGCGCCAAATGATAAGAGGAAAGAGAGTGATGCTTTAAACCTAAACTAATCCTAAAAAGAAACAACTAAAGCCAAAAATACGCTATAACCCACCATAAAAAATTTTAGTAACCCATTTTGATGAAAACAGAGCCTTTTTATTTTTTAAGTTTTTTATGAATTTTATCCGTATTTTAAAAATACTTTGCTCAATCAATACAACAAAAAGAGTTTTAAGAAGATTTAAAAAAAAGCTAAAAAATAAATTTGTGTTTTTAAAAGATGATAAGAAAAAGATGATAAGGGTATTAAAGAATACCCCAAATAACGATTCAAAAACGCACCACCATAGTGGCCATGTATGAGCCTGATTTGAAGTTGCTAGGAGCGCGCTTCAGGCAATTTGATATGGAAATACTTTTGACAACCATTGATCGCTTTTTCATAATTTTTAGTGAAAGAATGATGATGGCGGTTTTCCAGAGGCCCTTTCATGTGTTTGCTCATTAACGCAGAATGCTTCAATTTGACAAACAGAAGCAAGTTTTCACCGAACAATGATTTCATCGTGAAAGCGAACGCTCGTTTGTAAAATGTCCGTTTGTCAATATCAATCCCAATAATCCCACTTCCAGCTGAATAGACCAAAGGTTTTGAATACAACTTCAGATCATCGCCATTCAAAACGCTCAACAAAATCCCTAAACTTATTAGTGTCCTAACCCCATTTTCTTTCCTTAAGATATAACATTATCCGTATGTTTAACAGATAAGGAAATTTAACTTAAAACACCTTAACGATTGATTAAAAAATTAAAAAAAATGTATTTTTTTAAAAAGCGTTACTCTTTAGGGATTTGTGAAGATTTTTATAATTGGTGGTTATTTTTGAATAACTTTTTTTAATTGATTGATAATGAAATAAGACTCTTTTTTAGTCAAATATGGATCGCTCAAACCTTATTTTAATTTTAAAAAATGGGATTTTTAAGCTTTGTTTAAGAATATTTAAGTTTTTAGATTTTCACCATAAAATTTTTTTAAAAGATAAAACACCCCCACAAGCAAAACCGCACCGATTACAAACGCGAGGAAGCGCGAATGCATAAAACTTGCCACCCCCAAACTCACCGCGCTACAAAGCATCGCAATAGTCGCATAAGGGAGTTGCGTGATAAAATGGCTTTGCACCGAACACCCAGCCCCTGCAGCCGATAGTATAGTCGTGTCAGAAATGGGGCTTGTGTGATCGCCATAAACCGCGCCTGAGAGGATCGCTGAAACAATCAAAATAATATCGCTTTCATTGGCCATGCCCGCTCCAATGGGCAGCATGATCGCAAACGCTCCCCAGCTTGTGCCGGTAGAAAAAGCGATAAACCCAGAGATTAAAAAAAAGATTAAAGGCATATACACGCCCCCCCCCACTATTTAAAAATCCCTTGCTGATGTGGGCCAAGTAAATCCCCGTTTGAGCGTCATCTCTAATCACAGGCCCAATAGCCCAAGCGAGCGTTAAGACTAATATCGCTGGCCCCACACTCTTAAAGCCATCCAACATGAGTTTAAAAAAACTCCCTTTTTCTAAAAACCTATAAGCTAGAAGATAGGTAACAATGAGCGAAAACAGCCCCCCATAAAAGAGCGAAAAACTCGCATCGGTGTTTTTTAAGATCACTCCTGTATAAAAAAGCAATGACGAAATGGACACAATCAATAATAAAATAGAAAGGGGTAACAAACTCAAGGGGGCTAGTTTTGAAGAACTTTCTTCTTGTTCGCTATAAAAATCCTTCACGCCTATGTTTTGATACTTTCTCATGCTAGGGAGGTTGATTTGCCATAAAATAGTGAGAAAGACTGCAATGAGCGCAAAAATCGCATAATAATTACTGCTTAAGCTTTGAACAAGCACCGAAAAACTATCTTTTAATAAGGGCGAGCTGTCGTTATTCATGATCCCCATAATATATGCCCCCCAGCTAGAAATGGGGACTAATAAGCACACCGGCGCTGAAGTGGAGTCTATGATATAAGCCAAGCGCTCTCGTGTGGAGTTATGAGCGTCGTTTAAAGACTTTGAGATTTGCCCCACGGTCAGGGCGTTAAAATAATCATCTACAAAAATAATGATGCCTGAAAAAAAGGCGATAAATTCAGGGGTTTTAGCGTTTTTAGAGTATTTTTTAGCTTTTTTGACAAAGTTCTGCACGCTACCGGATTTTAAAATCACTTGGCTTAAAATGCCCAAAAAGATTAAAAACCCAAAAACATAGAGGTTGGAAAGATTGAAATGAAGCCCCTTTTTTGGCTCATAAGTATAAAAAACGGAAGTGATTTTATGATAAATATATTCTACAAGTTGAGAAAGGTGTAAAGAATGCATTAAAACAGCGCTCACTAAAATGCCTACAAACAACGAGAGCGCAACCCGCTTAGTGAAAACCACCATTAAAATAACGCTGAAAGGAACAATGAGGCTTAACGCTGACAATCCCACCGAATAAAATCCTTTAAACTAATCTTTAAATTTCAATTAAAAGAGACAATCAATATTCACAAAATTCTTTGTTAAAAGAAGAGATGAATTTGCCAAAACAAATCGCTTAAAAGATTTTAATCAAGTGGCCGGGAGAGAGGGATTCGAACCCCCGGAGGTATGACCCTCAACGGTTTTCAAGACCGCCGCTTTCAACCACTCAGCCATCTCCCGCTATTTTCATAAAAGTCCCTTACAAAAGTCCCTAAATGACTACAATATGGAGGCGACACCCGGATTCAGAACCGGGGGATCAAGGTTTTGCAGACCCATGCCTTACCACTTGGCTATGTCGCCTTAAATTTAACACTAGTGCGTCTATTGAGATAACAAAATCAAACCATATATTAATTTGGTTTAATTTAATTTGGTTTAATTTGCAATGATGGTGCCCAAAGCCGGACTTGAACCGGCACGGTATTGCTACCGAGGGATTTTAAGTCCCTTGTGTCTACCAATTCCACCACCTGGGCAATTCAGGCTTTAAGCCTAGAGTGGAACGAAAGGTGATTCAACTACGCTCTCTGAATATTAAAACTAGTCGCCTTGAACGATCGTGGTGTATTTGCCAACAATACCTAAAAAGTTGTTTGTCTCACGGCTCACCATTTTAATCTTGGTAACACCGCCACTTTTAGCCGCTTTTTCTACCGAACAATTGCCGGTAGCCACAAGGCTAAAAAAACTCCAACAACTCGCACGCCGCTTCTTTGGAGTATTGTGCATCATTCCCAGAAACTGGCATCGTTACCATAGTGATAAGAGCACCATTCGGCGAATAAGACGCACAACCACTCATCAAAACGCCCAAGCATACGCTAGCTAACTTCAAACGCAATCTTAAATCCTCTTAAATACTACTTAAGTTATGGAGCGGGAAACGGGGATCGAACCCGCGGCCCCGACCTTGGCAAGGTCGTGCTCTACCACTGAGCTATTCCCGCACTCTTTATTCAAAAAGACGATTGTTATTGTATCTAAACTCAATAATAAAAGTCAAGGTTTTGTTAAAATTTTCAATTCTCTTTTAAAAACAGATTGTGGCTCTGCTCTCTTTTAGTGGCAATGTCTATAAAAATGCTTTGTAAAATAAGCCATAAATTCAAATAAAACCCGTTTAAGAGTTGCTAAATATGGGTAAAAAATATACAATACCTTATAATGAGATGAAAATTCAAAGCGTTTTGCACTCATTTTTTATTTCTTTATTAATTTGATTGCATAATAATAGCTGTCATAACACATAATCATAGGAGTTTCAATCATGAAAGAAGTCATCCATTCAACGCTAGCCCCAAAAGCGATAGGCCCTTACTCTCAAGCTATCGCTACTAACGATCTTGTTTTTGTCTCTGGGCAATTAGGCATTGATGCGAGCACCGGCGAATTTAAAGGCGCAGATATTCATTCTCAAACCACGCAATCAATGGAAAATATCAAAGCGATTTTAAAAGAAGCGGGGTTGGGGATGGATAGCGTGGTTAAAACGACTATTTTATTGAAAAGTTTAGACGATTTTGCGGTGGTGAATGAAATCTATGGGAGTTATTTTAAAGAGCCTTATCCGGCCAGAGCGACCTTTCAAGTGGCTAAACTGCCTAAAGACGCTTTAGTAGAAATTGAAGCGATAGCCATTAAGTAATTTTATTAAAGGGACTATCAGCATGAAAAAAGAGGTCGTGGTAATAGGCGGTGGGATTGTAGGGCTTTCTTGCGCGTATTCTATGCATAAATTAGGGCATAAGGTTTGCGTGATTGAAAAAAGCGATGGCGCAAACGGCACTTCTTTTGGGAATGCCGGGCTCATTTCTGCGTTTAAAAAAGCCCCGCTCTCATGCCCTGGTGTGGTGTTAGACACCTTAAAGCTCATGCTCAAAAACCAAGCCCCTTTAAAATTCCATTTTGGGCTTAATTTAAAGCTCTATCAATGGATTTTAAAATTTATGCAAAAGCGCGAACGCCAAATCCACGCACCGCACCATGGCGTTGTTTGAACGCTACGGGTGGCTGAGTGTTGATATTTATCATCAAATGCTAAAAGACGGCATGGACTTTTGGTATAAGCAAGATGGGCTTTTAATGATCTACACTTTAGAAGAAAGTTTTGAAAAAAAGCTTAAAACTTGCGATAACAGCGGCGCTTATAAAATCCTTAGCGCAAAAGAGACCAAAGAATACATGCCTATTGTTAATGACAATATCTGCGGGAGCGTGCTTTTAACCGAAAACGCGCATGTGGATCCGGGCGAAGTGATGCGCTCTTTGCAAGAATATTTACAAAATGCGGGCGTGGAGTTTCTTTATAATGAAGAAGTGGTTGATTTTGAGTTTAAAAATAATCTCATTGATGGCGTTATCACGCATAAGGAAAAAATCCAAGCAGAAAGAATCATTCTAGCCACCGGGGCTAACCCCGCTCTCGTTAAAAAAACCAAGAACGATTTTTTAATGATGGGGGCTAAAGGCTATAGCATCACTTTTAAAATGCCTGAAGAATTAAAGCCCAAAACCTCTTCTTTATTTGCGGATATTTTCATGGCAATGACCCCACGAAGAGACACTGTAAGGATCACTTCTAAATTAGAATTAAACACCAATAACGCCCTCATTGATAAAGAGCAAATCGCTAACATGAAAAAGAATTTAGCCGCTTTCACGCAACCTTTTGAAATGAAAGACGCCATAGAGTGGTGCGGTTTCAGGCCCTTAACCCCTAATGATATTCCTTATTTAGGGTTTGACAAACGCTATAAAAACTTAATCCATGCGACAGGGCTAGGGTGGCTTGGCATCACTTTTGGCCCAGCCATTGGTAAAATCATCGCCGATTTAAGCCAAGACGGAGCGAATGAAAAAAATGCCGATATTATGCTTTTTTCTGCATTTTTTAGGGATTAAGGAATTTCTTTTTTAAACCCTAGTTTATTAAGGAGTTTTTATGGAAACGATTGATTCGGTGGTGCGTTTGTTATCTAATTTTGTGTGGGGGATTCCCATGCAAATTTTATTAGTAGGCACCGGCTTGTTTTTAACCTTCTATCTTAGGGGTTTGCAATTCAGTAAGATTTTTTATGCGATCAAAATCCTTTTTGACAAAGAGTCCCAATCTAAGGGCGACATTTCGCAATTTTCCGCTCTCATGCTCTCTTTAGGGGCAACTGTAGGCATTGGGAGTATCGTAGGCGTAGCGACTGCTATCAGCATTGCAGGGCCAGGTGCGGTGTTTTGGATGTGGGTTACTGGGCTTGTTGGCATGGCGACTAAGTATTCTGAGGGGATTTTAGCGGTGAAATACCGGGAAAAAGGGGCGTTTGGATACAACGGAGGGCCTATGTATTACATCAAAAACGGCCTTAACATGCCCAAACTCGCCATGGCGTTTGCGATTTTTACGATTATTGCAAGCATTGGCACCGGTAACATGACGCAATCTAATGCAGTTTCTTCCATTTTAAGCGAACAAGCGAACTTGCCTAGTTGGGTTTCAGGCTTATTGCTCACGATTTTAACCGCTTTCATTGTCATTGGGGGGATCAAATCCATTGGCAAATTCACTTCTTACTTAGCTCCTGTCATGGTGCTTTTATATTTGATCGCTATTATTTATATTATTGTTAGCCATTTTGATTTAGCCCTTAAAGCGATCAAACTCATTTTTGAAGAAGCCTTTAACCCTAAACCCGTTGTGGGCGGAGCGAGCGGCGCGTTGGTAGCGACGATGATAAAAACGGGCGTGGCTAGGGGGTTGTATTCTAATGAAGCGGGGTTAGGGAGCTCAGCCATTATTGCCGCAAGCGCTCAAACACACCACCCGGTGCGCCAAGCCTTAGTGTCCATGCTCCAAACTTTTATTGTAACTTTAATAGTGTGTTCGGCAACAGCGAGCGTGATTTTAATGGCGCCAGAATACAACACCTTGCTCCCTAATGGGGAAAAATTAAGCGCTAATTTGCTCACTCTAAAAAGCACGGAGTATTTTTTAGGATCATTAGGGGCAGTGGTGATTTTTTTGACCATGATCTTTTTTGCCTACTCTACGATTATTGGTTGGGCTTATTATGGGGAAAAATGCGCTGAATACGCCTTTGGTGAAAAAAAGTGAAATATTACCGCTTGATCTTTTTAGCGAGTGTGATGGTGGGGGCTATGGCTAAAATTGATTTTGTGTGGAATTTAGCGGATCTTTCTAACGGGCTTATGGCTATCCCTAATTTGATTGCGTTGATTTTATTGCATAAAGTGGTTTCTTCGGAAACTCGTTGGTATTTCAGCAAGCATTCTAAATAAGTAAGACGGCATGTTAAAAAGGGCGAGTTTTGTAGAAGTGAATACCGCTTCTTTAAGGCATAATTTTAGCGCAGTCAAAAGCATTGTCCCTAAAGACGCCCATATCATGGCGGTTGTCAAGGCGAACGCTTATGGGGTGGGAGCCATAAAAGCGAGCGAAATTTTCTTACAAGAAGGGGCTAATTATTTAGGGGTAGCGACCTTAGATGAAGCTTTAGAGTTGCGCTCTCATTTTTCTAAAACCCCCATTTTGATTTTAGGCTATAGCCCTAATGCTAACGCTTCCATGCTGATTGATAACGATTTGAGCGCTATGATTTTTAGCCTTGAACAAGCGGAAGTTTTTTCTCAAATGGCTTTAAAATCTCAAAAACGCTTAAAAGTGCATCTCAAAATTGATACCGGCATGCACCGCTTGGGTTTAGAGCCTAATTTTAAAAGCATAGAAATCATTAAAAAAATCCGCACTTTAAAAGGTTTGGAAATAGAGGGGATATTCACGCATTTAAGCAACGCTGACGCTAAGATTAAAACCCATGCTAAAAACCAAATGAAAGCCTTTAACGCTTTTTTAGAGCAGCTTTTGGATCAAAAAATAGAGTTCCAATACCGCCATGCCTACAATTCTGCCGGCATCCTTTCTTTGTGTAACGGGAATGAAAACCGCTTCTTAAACCTTTATCGCCCAGGCATCATGCTCTATGGTTTTTACCCCTCTAATGAAATGAAAGAATCATGCCCAACCATCTTGAAAAATGTTATCAGTTTAAAAGCGCGAATCGTTCAAATCAGGAGCGTTAAAAAAGGCGAATTTATTGGCTATGGCGAGCATTTTTACACCAATGAAGAGACTTTAGTGGGCGTTTTAGCTCTAGGGTATGCGGACGGGTTAGCGCGCGCCTTAGGCAATCGCATTCAAGTAGCGATCAATAACCAATTAGCCCCCCTGATTGGCAAGGTGTGCATGGATCAGTGCTTTGTCAAACTCAATGATATTCAAGCCAAAGAGGGCGATGAGGTCATTTTGTTTGGGGATAAAAGCGCTAGAGCTAATGACGCAAGCGAAATCGCTGCGCTTTTAAACACCATTGCTTATGAAACCATCAGCACCCTATCCAAACGCTTGGAGCGCGTCTATATTTAAAATCAAACCATGCAAAATTTTTATTTTGTGCTAGAATGCGCGAAAAATAATGATTAGGATTGATTAAAAAATGAAAAAAGTTTTATTTCTCTTTTTATTGGTAATAAGTTTTTTTGGGGGTTTTTTGAACGCTTCTAGCCTGTATGAAAAACTGATTAATAAAGAAACGATCAGCGTTGGCACAGAAGGCATTTACCCCCCTTTCACTTACCATAATAAAGAGGGCAAGCTCACCGGCTATGATGTGGAAGTGGCTAGGGAGTTGGCCAAAGAGCTTGGCGTGAAAATCAAATTCCACGAAACTTCATGGGATATTATGCTGACAGGCTTGAAATCGGGGCGTTTTGATATGGTCGCTAACCAAGTGAGTTTGACGACTAAAAAACGCCAAGCGGCTTTTGACAAAAGCTTGCCTTATAGCTATTCAGGCACCATCATGTTAGTTAGAAAAGATGAAAACCGCATTAAAGATATTAAAGACATTAGGGGCTTAAAGGCGGCTAACACTTTAAGCTCCACTTATGGGGAAATCGCTTTTAAATACGACGCTCAAATCGTTTCGGTGGATTCTATGGTGCAAGCCTTGTTGTTAGTGGCACAAAAACGAGCCGATTTGACCTTAAATAGTTCTTTAGCGATCTTAAACTACCTAAACACCCATAAAAACAACCCCTTTAAAATCGCATGGGAGTCCCAAGAAAAAGATGGGGGTGCTTCCTTTGTCATCAACAAGCACCAAGAAAAAGCTTTAGAGCTTATCAACCAGGCGATGCAAAGATTGATCAATAAAGGGGTTTTAAAACGCTTAGGCGAACAATTTTTGGAAAAGATGTCAGCCAACCCTAACCTGTCTTTGTTTTTTGAATCTTTAGATTTGAGCAAGGAGCGTTTGGAATTATTATTAGAGGCTTTCTACCCCATGCTAAAAGCTGCTTTTTGCATTTCTTTGCCTTTGGCGATCATTTCTTTTATTTTAGGCTTATTGATTGCTATTGTGGTGGCTCTCATTAAAATCGCGCCCCCTAAACATTTCATTCATAAGGCTTTATTAGCGGGCGTGAATTTCTATGTCTCACTCATTAGAGGCACGCCTTTATTGGTCCAAATCGTGGTGGTGTTTTATGGTTTGCCCGCCCTTGGGGTTTATATGGATCCAATCCCAGCAGGCATTATTGCGTTTTCTTTTAATGTGGGGGCATACGCTTCAGAGACTTTAAGGGCGAGCTTTCTTTCTGTCCCTAAAGATCAATGGGATTCAAGCTTGAGTTTGGGCTTGAATTACTTGCAAACCTTTTGGCATGTCATCTTTTTTCAAGCGCTCAAAGTCGCCACGCCAAGCCTGAGTAACACGCTTCATCAGCCTTTTTAAAGAAACTTCTTTGGCGTCTGTGGTAACTATCGCAGAGGTTTTTAGAATCGCGCAGCAAAAAGCGAACGCCAGCTATGACTTTTTGCCTATTTATTTGGAAGCCGCTTTGATTTACTGGCTTTTTTGCTTGGTTTTAGAAGTGATCCAAAAACGCATGGAAAAAATCTTAAATTAGGTTGGCTCAATCTAATATTTGATTATAATACAGCCTAAATAATACAAAATAAGGAAATTCTCATGGGTATGTTTTTAGATAAGAGCATTAAAGATGTGGTAGATGGATTGAATGTCCGTTATTTTTTACCTGACATTCAGCGTGAATACGTGTGGCTCAAAAAAGCCGATGAAAAAAAGATAGAGCAACTTTTTGACTCCATTCTTAGGGGCTATCCTATCGGCTCTTTTTTGTTTTGGAAATTACAAAAGGAGGATATAGCCAAGAGCGATGAACAAGATAGCGATAAACTCAATTTCCAACTCTATAAATTTATTGAAAATTACGATGAGCGAAAGCCTCACAATGAAAAAATCCGTATTGAAGAAATCAGGCGTGATGATTTGTATATTGTCCTAGATGGCCAACAGCGTTTAACCTCGCTTTATATCGGGCTTAAAGGCAACGCTTAAGAAAAAGAACGCTAAAACCAACAACCCTAACGCTTATGAAGAGAAGCGTTTGTATTTGAATTTAAAACACCAGCCAAGCATGGACAACCCAGAAGACAATTACCAGTTTGAATTTCATGCAAAAACGCCTGAAAACGATAAAGAGCATTTTTGGTTTAAGGTGGGGGATATTTTGGAGTTGAAAAATGTTTGGAATTATGCGCAAGAACATAATTTAAAAGGTGATAGATTGAAATTATTAGAAACACTAAACAAAGCTTTTCACGACAAACAACTCATTTCATTTTTTGAAGAAACAGAAAAAAATCTTAATAAAGTTTTAAATATCTTTATCCGTGTCAATAGTGGCGGGGTCAAGTTAAGCTATTCTGATTTATTGATGTCTATTTTGACAGCAAGCTTTTCAAGCGATATTAGAGAAAAAATGAATGAGCTAGTAGATGCCTTAAAAGACAAAGGCTTTTCAAATGTGGGGCAAGACCAAGTGCTAAAAACCTGTTTGCTTCTCATTGGTAAAGACACTACTTTTGAATTAAAAAATTTTAATAAAAAGAATATCAAAGAGATTGAAGAAAATTGGGAAAAAATTACAAAAAGCATCTATGACGCTGCAGAACTATTAGAAACTTCTGGTTATGCCGGCTATTTGGGTTCAGCTTATATTTTATCCAGTTTAGCCTATTTTTATTTTTTAAATTCAAAAATGAATGAGAGCGATAAAAAACAAGCCCTAAAATTTGTCCGTAACGCTCAAATCACGAGTTATTTCACTCCTTCAACGGATACAAAATTAAACACCATAGCTCATAGCATGAAAGATGTGCAAACCTTTGAATCATTCAACCACAATTTAGCCAAACACCAAACAAGCCCTTTAAAAATCACTAACGATGCTATAGAAGAAATGATGTGTTTTAGTAGCCATGCTTTAGTCTTTCCTATCTTGCAAATCTTATACCCCAATCTGAACTACAAAACCACCACTTTTCATATAGATAGACCATATTTATCCAAAGTCCAAGTTTAATGAGAAAAATAAAAAAAAAATTAAATAAAGATTTCTATAAGTGTGAGAATCATCTATACAACCTCCAACTTTTAGAAGGTGCAGAGAATATTGCTAAAAAGGATAAAGACCCTGAGGTGTGGCTCAAAGAAGAATATAAAGATGAGCGAGCCATAGAAGAGTATAAAAAAAGAAATTATATTGACCCTACCCTAAAATTAGAATGGGAAAATATAAAGAAATTTCGTGAAACAAGAGAAGAAGCTATCATTGAAAAATTAAAGGAAGTGTTATTACCCAAGTCTTAAATAGGAGTGTTTTTGTGTCTGATAGAATCAAGTAAAGCGTTTTAACAAAACGGGTAACAAAATGTAAACTCGTTTAAGTGGTGTTTAATGATAAAAAAGATAGAATGATTCAATTTTTGAACGCTAATAAATTTCATTTACTGCTTGTTATCTAAAAATGCCGTTAAGGTGTGAGGTAGTTATATAAAATCAATCTTATCCATCTTAGTTTCAAAATGAAAAATTAAAAGGGCGATAGCCTTAGTGAAAGGATAATCAATAAAACATTTAGGCAAAAAAGAGGTAAGAACCTTGGGGTTATCTTCGCTTGGGGGGACTTTAGAATTTTACGATTTTATCATCTTTGTATTTTTTACAAGTATCATTGCCAAACACTTTTTCCCAAACACCCTCAGCCCTATCTGGTCTGAAATCAACACTTATGGTATCTTTGCCGCAGGTTATCTGGCGCGCCCGCTTGGTGGCATAGTGATGGCCCACTTTGGGGATAGATTTGGCCGTAAAAACATGTTCATGCTCTCTATTTTATTAATGGTGATCCCAACCTTTGCACTCGCTTTGATGCCAACTTTTAATGATTTTGTGGGTTTTGGCGTGGATAGCATGGGACTTAGCCTAAAAAACGCTCATTATCTTGGTTACATAGCTCCTATTTTTTTGGTGTTTGTTAGGATTTGTCAAGGCGTCGCTGTGGGTGGTGAATTGCCTGGCGCTTGGGTTTTTGTCCATGAACATGCCCCACAAGGACAAAAAAACACTTATATTGGTTTTTTAACCGCTTCTGTAGTTTCTGGGATTTTGCTTGGGAGTTTGGTTTATATCGGGATTTACATGGTTTTTGACAAGCCTGTTGTTGAAGCTTGGGCTTGGAGGGTTGCTTTTGGGCTTGGAGGGATTTTTGGTATCATTTCTGTGTATTTGAGGCGCTTTTTAGAAGAAACTCCTGTTTTTCAGCAAATGAAGCAGGACGATGCCTTAGTCAAATTCCCGCTTAAAGAGGTGTTTAAAAACTCTCTCTTTGGCATATTAGTATCCATGCTTATCACTTGGGTTTTAACCGCTTGTATTTTGATTTTTATCCTTTTTGTCCCGAATTTTACTCTTACGCATCTCAATTTTCATTTCACTCCGTTTGAAAAAACCTATTTTCAAATTTTAGGGCTTGTTGGTATTGTAAGTTCTATTATTTTCACCGGGTTTTTGGCCGATAAAATCAAACCGCACAAAGTTTGCATGGCTTTTAGCGTGGCCTTTGCCTTTTTTGGCTTTTTATTCTTTAAAGAATTTTATTCTAACATGCCAAGTTTGGTCAATACTATAGTTTTATACTTTTTAGCCTGCTTTTGCGCGGGTATTATGAATTTTTGCCCCATTTTTATGAGCGATGTGTTTAGCGCTAGAATCCGTTTTAGCGGGATTTCCTTTGCTTATAACATAGCCTATGCTATAACCGCTGGCTTTACCCCTCAACTTTCAAGCTGGTTAAACGCAAAAGCTATAGCAGCACCTGAAAGCTTGCAAAGTTATGGTTTAAGTTTTTATATTTTTGTGGTTGCTTTAATCGCTTTTCTCGCATCGCTTTTAATGGCGCCAATTTACAACAAATCTAATACCCAACACGAATCGCCCATAACATGAAAGAAACGCAAACTTTTGAGTGATTCAATCAAAACTTAGCCGATAGCGTTGGTAGGTTTTGGTGATGATGAAATCCTTAACATTCAAAGATTTTTAAACTTATCGTTTTGGATCTCATTTTGTTGTAAAACTCTTAAGGGGGTGGGGGGGATATTATATTCCCCTCTGCAACCCCATTAAAATCCCCTAACCCCTATTTTTATTGGAGTAAGTGGTGATGAAATCCAATAACAAATCTATCCCCCCACCATAGCTCAATTGCTGGACTTTCTCACTGCTCGCTTTAGCGTAATTGTATTTGATGATGCCATAATAAGCCAACCCTATAAAATCATTAAAGTAGTTTTGATAGCCTATTTTAGCGTTAACCCCTAAATAGGGCTTCTAAAACTTTGCGAAGCGCTTGAAACAAAATTTTAACAGCAAGCGTTTGTTTTAGGGTTTATTTATCATTAATTAGGCTATGTTAATAAAAGTTTGATAGTTTGAATGTCGCTTGGGCGTGTGTCAAATGGATGCACCAATCAAGACAAAATCTTTTCCATAAAAAGAGTGGGGAAAATCAAAGTCTCTTCGCCCAACTCCACCACGCAATCCTCTTCTTTGATGCACACAAAACCCAGCTTTTGATAGAGGTTGCATGCCTTGATTTGACTCTTGCTCACATGCAGAGAGATTTTAGTATAGCCTTTAATAAAAGCGTATTTCTCCACGCTCTCATAGAGTTTTTGACCTAGCCCTTGAGATTGATAAGCGCTATCCATGTGGAATTTGCACAGCTCGGCTTCTGTTTGATTGATACGATTAAGCCCACAAATCCCGATGAGCTTTTTATCCTTTCTCATTCCAAAAAATTCCCCGCCATGCTCGCGCAGTTTTTGAACGAACCCGCTAATGCTAGGCAAAAGATCCAAGCGTTGGATAAACCCTAAAGGGTTGTCAGCGATGCGCTCAGCGTAAAATTCTTCTAATTCAGTGGGGTATTTGGGCGAAAAAACTTTGATGGTCATGATTAACTTTTTAAAACCCTTTTTGATTATCCCACAAGCGGATATGAAGCCTATCGCTCAGCCTGAAACCATGCTTTATGGCTAGGGGGGCTAGGGTTTTTAGATTTTTATCTAGCTCGTTGTTATTTGTGCCTAAGGGCATTAAAAAGATTTCATTATTTTTTAAGGAGAGTTGTTTCAAAAGGCTTTGAATTTCTATAATAGATTGAGCGGCGTTTTGACTCTCCAATACAAATTTAAAATGCACGCTTTTAGCGTTATTTAAGATATTTTGTAAGGCTTTGAGGTTGATCCGCTTGCTTTCTTCTTCCAAAGAAAAAGAGAGTTTGACGCTTAGAGTGAAATGCAATTCTTTTAAAATAGGGCTAAATTCAAAAAAAATAGAACCATTACTCTCTACACATAAAGGGATTTTTTGGCGATAAAAATGCTCTAAAACGCTGATTAAAATAGGGTTATTGAAATACAAGCTTGGCTCCCCGCCTGTAAGAATGAAATCAAAATCCTTATAATTAGGGGCTAAATTAACTAATCGTTCAATCAAGGGTTTAGGATCATCATAATAATCCCAAGATGTTTGGAATTTAGGATGCACCGCATACAAACTATCGCAACCTGTTAGGATTCTCATCATTCAATGAGGTTTTACAATTAAAGCCCTTACACGAAAGGTTACACCCCCTAAGCGCAAAAAAAGACTAGGCTTGCCTATCCTTTTTCCTTCACCCTGTAAGGAAAAAAGCTCTCAACGACCGGGAGTTTCATGGGATTTGGTGTAAGGGTTTAGCGTGGAAAAAGCATTTTTCTTTATCGCTAATGATTTTATGGAAAAAGTCCTTATCATGCCACAAGCTTTGAATGCCTTGCGAGAAAGAGACGCAATGATCATGCACTAAAGATTTAAAATGAGGGTTTTCTAAATCTTTTAAAAAGCTTTCAGCGTAGCCGTTTTTAGTTTCATGCACGCGCACGCTAGAGACTTTTAACTCCCCTTCATTATTAGAAAAAACGCTTTTTTGTAAAATCCTTGTCAGGTAGTATAAAAACATGAGAGCGTAACTTTCCGCGCTCAAATTGAACGAGCATTTCACGTAACGCACGCAATGATTTTCTATAAAACGCTGAAACTCAAGGCTTTCTTTATCCCAAAAATGATGGGCATGATCAAACGACTCAATGAAAACTTGCATTTCTTGTTGCATCAGCCCAAAATCTAATGCCATGTTCGCGCTATCTAAACGGTTGGTTTCAATAAAAACTTCCACTTCATAATTATGCCCATGGATATTTTGAGCGCATTTTAAAGAAGAACAATTGCGCACCACATGGCTAGCGCAAAATTTATACAATCGCCTGATAACCATTACTCATTGCCTATAACATGGCTGATAAAGGGGCAGTCTTAAATTGTAGTAGTAGCGTTCAGGGCGGTTAAAATCAATGCGTTTGATCGTGCTTTTAATCAAATCCCTATAAAGCATCTGATAGCCACAAGTCCTCCCGCTCACGCTCCCATCCACATATAAAACCCGTTTTTGCAACACCACATCATACCAATCCAAAATAAAATGCGAATTAGCGCTCATTAAAATTTGCTCGCTAAAGCCATTGATAGCGTAATAATCCGTAGGGGTTTGGGAGCAATAAAACTGCCCCCCAAGAAAATAACAAGGCTTATTGACTTGATCGATCAGTTGGTAATTGTATTGATAAAACGGCACAGCCGAGATGTTACGGACAATGCGTGCATAGATCACATTTTTGGCTTTATCTAGTGGGAATTCCGCTTGCGTGAAGACATTGTAAAAGCCTAATTTTTGCAATTCATAAACAATCACATTGATATAATAAGAAGTCATCGCATCGCTTCTGTCATAAGCCACCACGATAGTGGAATTATAGTTGAACAAATAATCCCCTGTAACTTCTGAATAATATCCCATGTGCAAGCGGTGCTGGCATGCATTAAAGAAAAAAAACACCCCAACAATTAGCCCTAAAAAAGCCAAGCGGCGATTTTTACTCACTTTAACATTCCCTCATGCCAAGATTCCAAGCTTTTTAGATCATCATAACTGGTTAAGTCTAAATTTAAAGGCGTGATAGAGGCATGGTTTGAAGCAATAGCGTCAAAATCAGAGAGTCTGTCTTCATTTTCGCGCTTTTGCCATTCTAAGGGGTGTAGCCCTAGCCAAAAATAGCTTTCATTTTTGGGGTCTGTGCGTTTATGCACTTCTTTTTTATACAGCCTATAGCCCTTAGGGGTGATGCACTCGCCCTGATATTCTTGTAAGGAGCAATTAGGGACATTCACATTCAGGAGTTTGCGCCCCTTTAAGGGGTAGCCTTTGGTGAAGATGTTTTGGACTAAATCCTGGATGATCTTTTGAGCCAAATCAAAACTTAAGGGAGTGTTTTTGTTTTTGTTAGAAAGGATTTGAGAAATCGCAATGGAAGGCACACCCTGAATCGTGCCTTCAATCGCTCCGGCCACCGTTCCCGAATAAATCGTGTCTTCGCCCATGTTAGATCCAAGATTGATCCCTGAAATCACCAAATCAAAACAAACATGTTTAAAAAGCTCATTGATCGCCAGATACACGCAATCGCTTGGCGTGCCATCATCAATCCTATAATGCCGGCGCTTCTTTGCCCTTAATTTTCTCCGCTCTTAAAGGCGCGGTGATAGTGATGCATTGCGAGCATGCGCTTTTTTCATGCTTGGGGGCGACCACATAAATTTCTGCCATTTCTTCTAAAGCTTGTTCTAAAGCTTTAATGCCTTTTGCATGGTAGCCATCATCGTTGGTGAGTAAAATTTTTTTCATGTCTTGCCTTTAAATAGAGTGTTCAATAATGCGTTTAAATTTTCTTGCAATAAAGGATAAGCGGGTTTTAGTAGGTTTAAATCGTTTAAAACCTCTGTTTTTAAAGTTTGAGCATAACCGCTTGCCTTTTTTAGCCCTAATAAATTCACAAAGCTGTTTTTAGCGCTGTCTAAATGAGTGGTTTTACCGCTTTCTTTTTCATCTTGTGTAACATCTATAATATCATCTAGCACTTGAAAACAAAGACCCATTTTTAACCCAAAAGCTTGAAGCCATTTTAAAAGCTCTTCATCTTTAATACCGCCGGCAACAAGCCCCATCATCAAGCTCGCGCTAATCAATTTAGCGGTTTTATGCTCGTGTAAGAAAGTGAGTTGTTCTAAATTTAAGGGCGTGTTCTCAAAATAGCAATCCAAAGCCTGCCCTAAGATCATGCCTTTAATCCCCCCATTAACGCTTAAGATTTTGACTAATTCCACAATGATAGGGCTTTCTAGTAAAGCGTTTGAGAGCAATTCAAAAGAATAAGTGTTGAGCGCATCGCCGATTAAAACGGCTGTGGTTTCATCGTATTTAGCGTGTAAAGTGGGGTGGTTTCTCCTTAAGGCGGCGTTATCCATGCATGGCAAATCGTCATGAATGAGCGAATAAGTGTGCAAGCATTCAATGCTTAAAGCGATTTTAAAATATTCTGTTTGTTGGTTAGAATAATCTTTTTTACCCACTAAAGCGCAAAGCACGGCTAAAAAAAGCTTAGGGCGGAACCTTTTGCCCCCATTAAGCACCATTTCAAAAAAGGCTTTTTCCAAATAAGGGTGGAAGCCTTCAAGGTGTAAATGATGGTTTTTTAAAAAGCTTTCAAAACGCTCGCACTCATTACAATAAAAGGACAAATTAGGGTTACTCATGCCTAGAATTATAACCTAAGATTTTAAGAGTTGCATAAATTCAGCTCTGGTTTTAGGGTCTTTTTTGAAGAGGCCTCTTAACACACTTGTTTTAATGATCGCATTTTGCTTTTGCACCCTTGCATGCTCATGCACAAATGTTTGGCTTCACAAACCACGATCACACCCCTTGGCTCTATGATTTCATCAAAAGTTTCTGCAATTTGAGTGGTCAGCCTTTCTTGGATTTGTAGGCGTTTGCTATAAATTTCAATGAGTTTAGCGATCGCACTAATGCCTACAATCTTTTCCTTAGGGATATATCCCACGCTAATATTCCCAAAAAAAGGGAGCAAATGGTGCTCGCAAGTGGAGTAAAATTCAATGTTTTGAGCCACTATCATTTCATCGCAAACGCCTTGAAAATACGCGCTTTTTAAAGCCACTCTAGGGTCTTCTTTATAGCCTTTATACAAGAATTTCCATAATTCTTGAACCCTTTTAGGCGTCTCTTTCAAACCTTCTCGATTCTTGTCTTCGCCGATGTTTTCAAAAAATTGGTTGAAAAAATTTTCCATTTAAATCACACGCTTTCTTAAGGATTGGATACGATTTTTAATACTAGGGTGGGTGCTAAACATTTCAGCGTTAAAAAGATAGGCCGCTGATCGGGTGCTATTTTTATCTATTTCTTTATAATCGTTGTTGGTGTAATCGTTAGAAATTTTTTGCAAGGCCCTAATCATGGGCTTATTGTCATGCATTAAAAACGCCGCCCCGCTATCGGCCATGTATTCTCGTGTGCGGCTCAAATACATTTGTAAAATAAGCGTTAAAAAAGGCAAAATGATCTGTAAAACCAATAAAATCATTCGGGCTAAATTCGCCCCACTATTCTTGCGATTCCCCATGAAAAAATACACGCTAAAATTAGCCACTAACAGCATGATATTGCTCAAAATCCCCACGCACATGGTCAAGCGGATGTCGTTGTGCCGTATGTGGCTGAGCTCATGAGCGATCACGGCTTTTAATTCGTTTTTATCCAACTTCTCTATTAAAGCGCTTGTAAGAGCGATAAGGGAATTAGATTCATCCCACCCGCTCGCAAAAGCGTTCATATAGGGGGCGTTAATGATGTAAAGCTTAGGCTCAAAATCAAGCTTAGCCTCTTCTAAAAGCTCTAACAAAAGGCGATGGATTTGATTTTCTTTAGAGCTTAAAACCTTGCTTGTGTCAATGAGTTTGTATTCATCGCCGCTTAACATGATGGAGCTAAAATTTTGGATACAAACAACAATAATGACAAAAGCCACTAAAAACATGATAATAGTAATCGTAGGAAAAATTTGAAAAGTCATGAGTTTAAAAAGGGCTATGCCTAAATCATTAGCGTTGATTCTAATAGCATCCACCAACAACCCAATAAAAGCAAAAATCACGCAATAAGTGGTTAAAACCGCGTTCGTTTTGAGCCTGTTTTGCACGATAATCTTTTCAAAATTCGTCATTATTTTCTCCTTTCTCATGCTTGATTTCTTTGAGCAGCGCGCTCGCATAACTCCCTTTAGGCAAGTAAAATTCCAATTCAAATTGCGCTTTTTCTTTGATGTATTGAGAAGTTATATTTTCTGCAAACACCCAAAAAAACCGCCTGGATCCTAGCGTTTTAGCATGGCCACTTAAAAGGTTATGCTGGAATCCTTTTTCAATTTCAAAACTCAAATTTTTTGCATAAAGAGCTTTTTTGCCGTCCAGTAACCCCGTAGGCACAGCTTCTTTGTTCAAAAACCTTTCGCTTTCTTTTTCTAATTCCAAAGCGTCAAAAAACTTCCCATAAGGGTAATGGCGCATCACATCGCCTTCTAAGATTTTAAAGGGGTGGACTTGGTTTTTAAGGGCTTTTAGGGCGTTTGAATGGACGCTTAAATTTTTTTGTTTAAAAAATTCTAAATTTTCTTTGACGCTAAAAGCGCTAATGATTTTACTGATTTCTAATCGTTTGCTTAAAAGCGAATTAAACAAATAACTTTGATAGCTTGAAATTAAAAAAGCGTTTAATTTTTGATGAGCGAATTTCGTTTCATTTTGTAAGATTTTTAACCCTTCTTTATGGTTGTCATTAAACTTCCCGAAGCGTTGTGAACCAAAATAATTAGGCATGCCAAATTGCGCTGATTTGTTCTAAAACTTGCTCAATCTTTTGAGCGTTTAGGGGGGTCATTTTTTTAAAACGCATAAAAAAGCGATTCCCTTTCAAATGCCCTAATTTGATTTTATTATGGTGGTAATTCAAAGACAGGATTTTAAGGTTTCTTTCTTGAAAGTTGCTCGTATTTTTTTCTAATAAAGGGGCGTATTTTTTAGGGAGTGAGATGAATTGAGTCGTCAGTGCGTTTTTATCTTTCAAGCCAGCATAACCCAATTCAGCGATTTTTACCCCTAAAATTTGAGAGAAAATCTGAAGCATTTCCAAAGTGCTTAAACCGCTTTTTCTCACTTGAATAACGGCATGTTCGCCTGTGTTGCTAAATTCATACAAAGGCACTTCATGCACGCAGAAATCCCTAGTGCTAGAATTGAAATGAAAATCAATGCTCGCATGGTTATAAGCATGCAGTAGGGGCATAAAATTTAAATTCATGCTTTGATCCTTGAATTAAACGCCCTTGAGAGCGAAACGGAGTCAATGTTTTCAAAATTCACTCCAGTAGGCACGCCTTGAGCGATTTTAGTGAAAGTGAGGTGGAATCGTTGTAATTTATCTTCAATATAAAGCATTAAAGAATCATTGGCTAAAGTGGGAGGGAAAGCAAAAATGATTTCTTTAATGTTTTCTCCAACCAGGCGTTTTTCTAAGGCGTTAAAATCCACTTCTTCTATAGAATTTAACACATAATAGCGCCCTAAAAAATCCTTTAAATCTTCTAAAATAAACACGTCTCTTGGGTGTAAAACCATGCAAAGCTGAGAATTTTGCCGGCTTTCATCAGAACAAATCTCACAAACCTCACTCTCGCTGAGCGCGTTACAAGATGCGCATGTTTTAAGGTTTTCTAGGGCGTTCTCTAAGGCGTGCGTGATCTTGAGTGCCAGATAAGGGTTTTCCAAACCCAAATGATACGCCATTTTAAAGGCGGACTTTTTACCCACATTGGGGATTTTTTCTAAACAATCCACTAAATTTAAAAAGTGGTTCAAGCTGTTTTTATAAGTATTCATTCTGTTAGTATATCAAACTTAACTTGACTTGAAAGAGATTAAAAAGCTTTTATTGTTTTTAAAAGGGGGTTTAATTAATACAATATGAAAAAGTGCTTAATGAAGCGTTTAAATAAAAGCGTTATAATGTGCTATCTCAATTTTAAGGAATAACATGCCGTTTATCAATATCAAACTTGTGCCAGAAAATGGAGGGCCAACAAACGATCAAAAACAGCAATTGATTGAAGGGGTTTCAGATTTGATGGTGAAGGTGTTAAACAAAAATAAGGCTTCTATTGTGGTTATTATAGATGAGGTCGATTCTAATAATTATGGTCTTGGGGGCGAGAGTGTCCATCATTTGAGGCAAAAAAACTGAAAGAGTTTTTGAAATTCAAAGATTGCGATACGCTAAAACATGTAAGGGGGTGCTTATTTTCTACCCCCCTAAAAACTATAAACATAACTCACATTAAACATGACAAGGCGTTTGAAAAAGAGGGAAGCGTTTAACCCTTTGCCATGCGTTTCATAAAAGGAATTGACCGCTAAAGGGATCTTTAAGCCCATTTCAAAGCCATTGTGCCTATTGACATTCACACGAACCCCAAAATTCAAAGGGATTTGGAAAAAACTCGTGTGCATTTTAGCTTGATAATTGGTCAAGTAATTGTTGATAAAATCCCGTTTGGCTCACCCACATGCCTAAACCACTCCCTACCCACGAACTCCCCGCTAAAGCAAAGCCCACATAAAAACCCACGCTAGAATGTTTTTGTGCATTATCAATGAAATTAAAAAGGTAGTCTATTCCAAGCCCATAGAGGTGGTTATTCATTTTGCCTAAACCATCAAAGCCGTTGCCCACAAAACCAAAATTAGTGTAACCATAGTCATAGAACAAGTAATAGCGAAACCCTTGATTTTTTTTTCTTAGTGAAGAAATGCTTATACCCTACGCTCAAACTCACCCCATACATGCTTGAAATGTTTTTAGAATAAGAGTTAGGATCAAGCGCGTTTAAGGAATTTGAAATTTGAGCGATTTGAGAAGATAAAGAAGAAAGCATGCGGTTTTGAGATTGAGTGAATTGTAATTCTAAATTTTTTAAATTTTCTACCAATTCTAAAGGGTTAGTAATGGGTTCTTGCATTTTTTCTAACGCTTGGGCTAATTTAGGTTGAGATGCAACGCCACCGCTAAGCATCATTATTTTCTCAATGTTTTGAAGCGTGGATTGGAGGTAGTATTGTTCGGCTTGCATTTCAGTGGGGGTTAATTTGGAGTTGTTTTTTAAAGCGTTGTTGATGTAATTAAAGGTGTTTTGCATGTTTGTGATTTCATTTTTAACTTGATTGAGTTTATAGATTTGGTTTTGAGCGTTAGAAATCGTTTGGATGCGTTCTTGATTCAAAAAGGGGTTATTGTGTTCAACGGCATGACTGATGGAATATTCAAACCCCACGCTCGCATACGCCCCATTTTCTTCAGCGATACAAAAAGATAAAAATAATAAGGGTAAAGAAAATAAGGCTTTTGGAAATTGCATGGTTGATCCTACTATGAATTAGGCTTGTTAAAAACAAGTTTAATGATACCATTAAAAAGCATAGCGCATACCAATATTTCCGGTAATATTAATATCTTTATAATCAAGTCCAAACCTAGCCCCAATGCCCGCATTCACATAAAAGGTTTTGAACAATCTTATCTCCCCGCCTGTGATAATGCTAGCAAAAGTGTTGTATCTGCCGCCATCTCTATAGCTTAGGGTGTTATTACCGATGAAGCACACCATTTTATCCCCCATAGAATTAATGAATAAATCTCTGCCCACATCCGCAATCACAAAATAATAAGAGTTTTTATTGAAATAATGCCGACTTTCTAGGGCAAAATTGATCGTTAGAACGGATTTTTTATTAGGGTCAGCATTGGCTCTGAATTGGTTGTAAATAGGATCATCCATAATACCCCTTAAACCAGACAAACCAATGTAATAATAGGCTAAGCCTACTTGGGGTTTAAAAATAACGCTTTTATCTTTAAACATGAAATCATAGCCATAATTGATTTTAGCGTCAGTCGTCCAAGTGTCGTATCTGTAAGACTGATTGATGATTGAGAGTAGGGGGTCATAAGAGTTGATGAAAGTTTTATTGTATCCCCAAGTCTCATTCAAGCTCATGGTTAATTCGCTTCTTTTGATAAACGCTCGGCTATAAACGCCCACATTGACATTGCTAGAGCCTGATTGAGTGATATTTCCATGAAACCCGCTATACCCATAAGCGGCATAGCCCCCCACAATCACGCCCTTAATAAACCTATCATACCCTACATTGATGCCATATAAAGTTCCAGTGCCTCCATTAATAAAACTAGCCCCTCCAACTCCTGTCGCCCATACATTATTTTTGACTCTGTTTCTTTGAGAGTATTTTAAAATCACATCCATAGCGTTAGGGATCGCATCAGCGAATCGCTTGTTTTTAAGGGCTTCTAAGCGTTCTAAGAAATCAGAACGAGCGAAAGTTGAAGTGTCAGAGAGCTTGGCTAAACGACTCATTTGCTGCGTGTAGGTGTTGATCTGTAAAATATTGGTGGCGTCATTTTTAAAATCAGGGTTAGCGATGATTTCTAAAGTGTTAGCAATGTCTCCAGCGATTGTGGTTAAATCTTTTGTGGAATGGCTTTCTAAGTAATAGGGAGCGAATAAAGGACTTCCCTTAGTTTCAAAGATTTTATTGAGCCAATCAATCGCTTGGTTGCCTCCAGCTTGATCAATACTATTCACGCTTTGAACGCCCTGAATTTGAGCGATATATTGTTTTAAAGTGGGGGCTTGTAGGTTATTGATAGGATCATTAGAAACAGCGATTTTCACTTTATTATAAAGAATGGAAGTGTAAATGTATTGATTTTGAGAGTCCTTAAAGCCTACAACTAAACCGCCATCTTTAATATTCACGGCTTGCCCGTTATAGGTTAAGCCGTTGCCAGCCATCACCATATGCTTGCCATTAATGTCAATGAGCGCATAAAGCTTAAGGTAATTATCTAGGCTACTGCCTCCTGTGATTTGGTCGTTATACCCGTAATAAATGGCTTTAGCGCTATCAATAAGCGTGTAAACGCCTGCTTCTTTTGAAGAAGTGTTGAATTGGATTAAGGGGTTATTGTTATTAGCCATAAGCGTGGCTGTGCCTTGAGCGTTGATAATAGCATGGCTAGCTGAATGGCTGAGGTTAAACACCAAATCGCCATAGCTATTAAAATTCCCCATGACATTCAAACCACTAGCGTTAGTGCTTAAAGTCGCTTGTTGGTTTAAGGTGAAATTACCATTAATGTTAGCTGTGGAGTTAGAGGCGTTGTTAAAAGCGTTAGTGATCGTCAAATTATTGGCTTGCAAGGTCGCATTTTCATTAAGATTGAGCGTGCCTATAACGCTATTATTTGTTACTTGAGACAAATCAATAGCCCCATTAGAAGCGATTGCGCCTAAGAAAGTGAAGTTATTAGCGTGCACGCTTAAAGTTTCATTGGTGGGGGTTACGCTAGAGTTTGTAGAAGAGCTGTTTTTGGTTGTGGGGCAATTGGCTAAATTGATACAAATTTCTCCTTTTTGAACGCTCACGTTATTCAAACCCGCATTAAGGCTTAAGCCATTAGTGGCGTTTAGGGTGGTGATATTGATATTAGAAACACCGTTAGAAGCAAAAATCAATGCGCCTTGATACTTGCTAAAGTCAATCGTATTATCGCCATTAAAGATAATAGACTTGTTGGCGACAAAATTCAAACTGCCCCCAGTAGCGTTGCTAAAAGAGCTGTTATTGACAAAAACATAGCCATTGCTTAAAAAGTTAAAATACCCTTTTTGCCAAAAATCATGCAAGCCTCTAGGCGATAAAAGAGTGCCTAAATCGTTTTCTTTGAGCGCGTTTTGTAAAGAGGGTGGCAACACGCTCCCTAAACCCTGATTATAAACGCCGCTCAACCCGCCTTGAGAAATAATATTATTGATGATATTACTCACTAAACCTTGACTTTCTAGCTTTTTAACCACATCTTGTCCTAAAAACTCGTTCAACAAGTCGTTCGCTACCACACCAATGTCTTTTTGCAGGCTTGTAGGGGGGTTAGTAATATCCTTTAAAATCACGCCTAAAATAGAGCTTAATTCAGAAGCGTCTATATACCCACCGATAAAATTCAAAAGCCCTTTATCGTCTAGCATGCTTTTTAAAGACTGCTTAGCAAGGTAGTTTTCTATGATGGATGGGGTAACAAAATTACCAAAAATGCTTAGTTTTTGACTGATAATGTTTTGGATTTCATTCATGACTCCACTATTATTCAATAAATCATCTAAGTTATTTTGACCTATAAGTTGGCCTAAGGTTTCATCTTGCAAGCTAGCGGGTAATTCCTTACTCAAAGGGCTTAGAGCGTTTTCTATAAAGTTTCCTAAACCGCCGGCTTGCTTGATTTTTTCCATAGCCACTTGACTGAGAACATTCGCTAAATTCCCTTGATTAAAGATTTTCTCAATCCCTTTTTGGCCCAAAAGATTAAAGATATTGTCTGTAGCTTGAGCTTCTATATTAGCTTTATTCAACACTAAGTTATTAGCGCTTTGAAAGGTTACATCCGCGCTCCCTCCGCTTTCAAAGGCGTTACCACTTCCAATTGTCCCGGTAATATAAATGCCTTTAGCTTTAAAATCAGCGTTAATGTAGCCTAAATAAGGGGAAGTTGAGCCTAATAATTGCCCCAAGTAAGTGTTTCTAAAAGAAGAACAAGTGGCACTATCTAGCGCGCAAGGACTGCTATAGCCATTGCCCCCAAACCATATAGAGCTGGTAGAGTTTGTAACATTATCTTGAGTAGCGCCTATAACGAGATTCCCGTTATTAAAGGTTTGATTGATGTTGTCAGTCAAATGGTTGATCGTTTCTAGGAGCGCTTGCTTTTGCGCTTGGGTGATTTTAATCTTATCTAAGAGTTGCAACACTTCATTAATGTTAGTGATATTGTCTAATTGGTTGGATTCAATCATTTCTTTTAAGGTAGCGGAATTTTGAGAAAGGATCCCTAAAAGCGTTTTTAAATTTTCACTAGAAAAACCCTTATTGTAGATATTTAAACTATTCAAAGGCTGGTTAAACGGGCTATAAGTGCCTGGGGTTTGAGGCGTTTGAGAGCCTTTAGGGGTGAAAAGGCCTTTAATGTTGCTTGTCAAATAATAAGTGCCTACTTGATTGTCGCTATAATCATAGCTATAGCCGGTAGGATTTTGCTTAGAAGTTTGGTAATTATAAAGCTCAGGAGCGATATTAAAAATAGTGTTAGAAGCCGAGTTGGGGTTATTTAAAACTTCTATGGTTAAATCCCCATTTTTAATGCTCTCTTGAATGATTTGAGAAGAATTGAGAGGGTTTATGAACGACCAAGTTTGAATGTTGTTATTATCGCTATAGGTAGCGTTTTGGATTTTCATGCCATAAAAAAGGATTTTTTCATAGCCATTAGCCCCACTAATGCCAGTAATCCCTTTTTGAGCGTTTAGGATGTTGTAGGTTACAGATTTTGTAATGTTGTCAAAAATATTGATGTCAGATAAATTAATATCCCCATTACTCCCTAAAACAAACTGCCCGCTAACGCTCATTAAAGCCTTAGTCAAAGAGGGCGCATAACCATTAAAATTTAACGCTCCATTAGCCGTAAGGTTATTAAAATTCAATGAACTTGCGCTGTCAAAATTAAAGCTTGCTGTATCAATAGTCGTGTTGCCTCCAAAATCAGCCTGGCTTGTGCCTTGAAAATTGATATTAGCGTTTAAAGAGCTTGTGTTACTAGCCGATAAAACGCTATCGTCTAAATTGATAGTGGTGTTGTTTGAAAAACTAGCGTTAGAAGCGTTGAGCTTACTGCTAGCGTTAAGACTGAGTGTCCCGCCATTAAAAAAGAGATTATTAAAGGCCGCTTGACTCCCGTTATAAATATTGAGACTCGCTTGATTGTTAAAAGCACTCGCACCATTCGCATTCAAAACGCTTTGATTGTCTAAACTCAAATTAGAATTATTGTCAAGCGTTAAAGAATTTTTAAAAGCGGCTTGACTTTTATTACCAAGCGTGATATTAGCGTTGTTTTGCAAGGTTGTATCGCCATTAAAATTCAACAAACTTTGAGAGCTAAGCGTAAAACTCGTGTTGCCTAAAAGCTGTGTCGTAGCGTTAAAATTGCTTGTCCCCCTAGAATACAAGACATTAAAAACCGCTTGCGTGTTATTGAAAATAAGGCTATTGGCCTGCAAATTATAGATCGCTCCACCATTCAAACGAGAATTGACAAAGCTTAAAGAATTAGCGGCATTAGCGCTGATAACGCTTGATCCTCCAGGGTTTGTAAAGCCGCTAAACGAAGCGTTAGAAAACGAAATATTCTTAGCGCTAAAACTGAATTTCCCCCAAGTCATATCGCTAAAACTAGAATTGGTTACGCTGATATTATTTAGAGCGTCAAAAGTGGCATAGGAATGCTGACTGGCCCCCGTTTGAATCATTTTAGTAACGGTTTCAGCGTTATTATAGTTCAAGCCATCCATAGTGATATTATCGCTTGCTTTAAAGGTAATGTTCGCTCCCCCACCATCTGAATTTGAAACGCCTTCACCGGTTTTAAAATTATTGGTCAAGTAAATGTTAGCCGCATTAAAAGTCCCAGTAATATAACCAAAGCCTCCATGCCCTATCCAAATCAACCCATTATCATTCGCGCTCTCTGTGTTATTCCCTATGATCAAAGTGCCATTGTTAGCATTGACGCCAAAACTTCTCCCAAACAAATTAGCTGTATAAGTGCTGAGCGTGTTGCCGCTTTGACCGCTCTGTCCTGAAAGGTTAGGATCAATATAATAAATGCCTTTGTTTGAGTAAGTTTGATTTTGGAGGTTATAGACCCTATTCCACACATTCGTTGTGGGTAAATTTTGAGTAGGGGGTGTGGGTGGAACTTGACTAGGAGGTGTGTTTTGCGCTGTGTGTTTTGTGGGAGTGGGTGCATGGCTTGGTGTGGGGCTTGTAGGCTTAGCGTTAGCTATCGCTTGTTCTAATCCCTCTTGCTCAGTGTTAAAAGCGTTTTCATCATTTTGTAAGGTTTGTTCATCTTGTTGTTCTTGTTTTTGAGCTTGATTGAAAGCTTGTTCGTTAAAGCCTGTGGTGGAGTTGGCTAATTGTTTGATTTGAGCTAAATCTTTTTCTAAGGCTTGCTCATCTTGAGCGATTTGTTGGTTGGTGTTTTCTAAGTTTTGAGCGTCTTTAGCGATAGTAGCATTTTTGCTTTGAGTGTAGCTTGTATCATTGCTTGCGATCTTATTATCACTAGCCACATCATTCAAAGCGTTTTGGGAATGAGTGAGATCCTCTTGATAGGTTTTTTGGGCTTGTTGTTGTAAATCGTCTCCTAAAAATTGGGTAATGATGGATTGTTTGTTAAAGGTTTCTTGTAAGGTTTCATCTTGCCCGTTAATGTCAAAGGTTACATCATAAGTGTTATTGCCCACTTCAACATGGCTAATGGCTTTATCGCCCTTATAGTTGATTAGATCCCACAAATAGCTTTGATAAACCCCATACTGGATCGCCCCGTTTGTAGTGAGAATATCATAGGTTTGGTTGCTATTAAGGGTTTGATTGAGATTAAAAATCGCATCAGAACCAAAAGACACGCTGCCTTTAAGGCTGGCAAAAGGCGAACTTGAATTTAAAGTGTTAGTGCCTGAAAAACTCACCTTGCTGGTATTAAAGTCATAAGTCCCTTGATTGAAAGTGTCGTTATTAAAGCTAGTATTGTCATTAAAACTATAAGTGCCTTGATTGAAATTGCTGTTTTCAAAAGTGGATTGGACGCTATTAAAGTGATAAGTCCCTTGATTGAAGTTACTATTACCAAAGCTTGAACTTGCACTGTTACTAAAGTGATAAGTCCCTTGATTGAAGCTCGTTTGATTAAAGGAGATAGCGCTATTATTGTTATTACCGCTGAAATTAAAGCCCCCATCAGTATCATCTTTAAAGCTAGAGCCACTGACCTTGATATTAGAGCCTTTAAAATTCATGTAAGATTTTTGTGTCCCTGCATCGCTGTTATCCAAACTCGCTTGATTGATAGTGAGGTTATTAGTTGCATTAAAATTGAGCGTGGCCCCACCACCATCAGCGTATGAGTTTCCGGTTGTTAAATGGCTTGTCAAGTAAATATTAGCCGCATCATAAGTTCCAGTGATATAGCCGACATCACCCCCATTAATACCTGTGCCTCCAAAGCGGATATTCCCTCCCACATTAAGCGTGCCGCCATTGAATTTTTGCGTGAAACTAGCCCCACCAGCACTATAAGTGGTAAGGGTGTTCAAATAATAAGTCCCAGAGCCTTGAGCGCTACTAAAAAGGCAATAAGAGTTGTGCGTGGGTGAATTAGGACCGCTTTCAATATTGTCATAAGTGTGAAACCATGACCAATAAGTGCATTCGTTAGCCCTTAGGTGGGATAACCCCCCTAACGCTCCTATCAATAAAACCGAAGCTTTTAAAAAAGATTTGTTGCGATTAGAGAGCTTTTTAATAGGTTTTAAAGCTTTTTTATGGCATTTTAAGGGCTTTTCACGCTTTAAGATTTGATTCAATTTGAAAATTTTCTTTGAGATCTTATTTAATTTGAAAGATCCCTTTGAAATAAACTTAGAAATCAATCTGGCCTTTTTAAACGCCATTTAAAACTCCAATCGTTTTTATTAAATCCCACATTATACAATTTGATGTTAAACAAACTCAAAAAGATTCGCAAAATGACTTAATAATGATACATAAACTGCACCATATCCACCAAACGATTAGAATACCCCCATTCATTATCATACCACCCCATGATTTTGACCATATTCTCTAGCGTGAAAGTCAAATCAGGCGCGATGATAACGCTGCTAGGGTTAGAAATGAAATCAGAACTCACCCTTTCTTTTAAATCTATCTCTAACACGCCTTTTAAAACCCCTTTGGAAGCTTCAATCAACAAATCGTTGATCGGATCTTTAAAGGCCTTTTTTTCTAAAAATAAACTCAAATCTATCATGGACACATCAAGGCTAGGCACTCTCACGCTATGCCCATGCATTTTATTTTTGAGATTGGGTAAAACTTTATGCAAAGCTAGAGCGGCTTTAGTGGTGGTGGGGATAATATTACTTGCAGCCGCTCTGGAGCGCCGTTTATCCAAAGGGTGGGCCAAATCAATGAGTTTTTGATCGCTCGTGTAGCTATGAATGGTCGTTAGCATGCCCTCTTTAATATTAAAAGCTTTATCTAAAATCGCGCAAATGGGCGCGATAGCGTTGGTCGTGCAAGAGGCGTTAGAAACAATGGCTTGGTTTTGATAGCAAAAATGATTAACCCCATACACTAAAGTAGGGTATTGTTTTTCATCGTATTCGCCTATGAAGGGAGCGGATAACAGAACCTTTTTAGCCCCAAGCAAAAGGTAATTTTCTAGCGTTTTAGGCTCTAAAAACTTCCCTGAACACTCTATGATAACACCCACGCCTTTCAAGTCTTTGATGCTATTAAAAACAGGGATTTCTAACGAGCCGATAATAAGCTTATGATTAGAGTAACGCACCTCTTTAAAAAGCAACCCATGCACGCTGTCATGCTCTAAAAGATAAGCGAGAATTTCCCAATTGGCAGGGTCATTGATGCCTACCACTTCTAGTTGAGGGTTTGTATCATTGCGCTCTAAAATCGCTCTTAAAACGCATCTCCCAATGCGGCCAAATCCATTGATAAAAATTTTCATGGTAACTATTATCCTATTTTCAGACTTCAATTTCAATTTTAGGGGGTTTTGTTTGGTATTTTACTACATTTTGCGCTATTATATTGGACCTAGCTATAGGGTTAATTAAAATTATTTATTGAGTTGAAATTCAAGGAGTAAAACATGGCATTGTATGACAGAGCTAATTCTCGTAATGTGTATGCAGAAGATTCTTTATTGCATGAAAGCGAGCTGGTGGGTTTTGTTAAAACGACTTATAAGTTCTTTGCGGGCAGTTTGTTACTAGCGACTATCGGAGCGTTATTAGGTTTAATGAATTTTCAAGCCGTAGTGCAGTATAAATGGGTGTTTTTTATCGCTGAAATTGTAGCACTTTTTGGTTTGATGTTTTCTAAATCCAAACCCGGATTGAATTTGTTCATGCTGTTTGCTTTCACTTCATTATCAGGGGTTACTTTGGTGCCTTTGTTGGGCATGGTGATCGCAAAAGCTGGTTTAGGAGCGATTTGGCAAGCTTTGGGCATGACGACTATTGTTTTTGGTTTGATGAGCGTGTATGCCCTTAAGACTAAAAACGACTTAGCGAATATGGGTAAAATGCTCTTCATCGCTTTGATTGTGGTGGTGGTGTGTTCGCTCATTAACTTGTTTTTGGGTAGCCCCATGTTCCAGGTTGTCATTGCGGGAGCGAGCGCGATTTTATTCAGTCTTTACATCGCTTATGATACTCAAAACATCGTTAAAGGCATGTATGATAGCCCCATTGATACGGCGGTAAGCTTGTATTTAGACTTTTTGAATGTCTTCATTTCTATCCTGCAAATCATTGGTATTTTTTCAGACAGAGACAAATAGTTTGAAAAAATAGGGGGGGACGCCACGCAAAAACCTAATAAAAAATATTTTAAAACTAATAACACTTCATTTTATATTCTTTCTTTAAGGATTAGTTATGCCTAAACGCACCGATATTTCCAACATTCTACTGATAGGCTCAGGCCCTATTGTGATCGGGCAAGCTTGCGAGTTTGACTACTCAGGGACTCAAAGTTGTAAAACCTTAAAATCTTTAGGTTATAGAGTGATCTTAATCAATTCTAACCCGGCCACCGTGATGACTGATCCTGAATTTTCTCATCAAACTTATATCCAACCCATCACTGGAGAAAATATCGCTGCTATCATCAAAAAAGAAAAAATTGACGCTATTTTACCCACAATGGGCGGGCAAACCGCTTTGAATGCGGTCATGCAGATGCATCAAAAGGGCATGTTAGAAGGCGTGGAGCTTTTAGGGGCTAAGATTGAAGCGATTAAAAAAGGCGAAGACAGGCAAGCGTTTAAAGAAGCGATGTTAAAAATTGGGATGGATTTGCCTAAAGGGCGTTACGCTTATAACGAGTTAGAAGCCCTAGAAGCCATTAATGAAATTGGCTTTCCAGCCATTATTAGAGCGAGTTTCACGCTGGCTGGGGGAGGGAGTGGGGTCGCTTATAATATTGAAGAGTTTCAAGAATTGGCTAAAAACGCCCTAGACGCTTCGCCCATTAATGAAATTTTGATTGAAGAGTCCTTATTGGGGTGGAAAGAATACGAAATGGAAGTCATACGAGACAGCAAGGATAATTGCATCATTGTGTGCTGCATTGAAAACATTGACCCCATGGGCGTTCATACCGGCGATAGCATCACCATCGCTCCAAGCCTCACCTTAACCGATAAAGAATACCAACGCATGCGCGATGCGAGCTTTGCGATTTTGAGAGAAATTGGCGTGGATACGGGCGGGAGTAATGTGCAATTTGCGATCCACCCAGAGACTTTAAGAATGGTCGTGATTGAAATGAACCCACGAGTGAGCCGCAGCTCCGCTCTAGCTTCAAAAGCGACCGGGTTTCCTATTGCAAAAGTCGCTACCATGCTTGCGGTGGGTTTTAGCTTAGATGAAATCAAAAACGATATTACCAACACCCCGGCGAGTTTTGAACCTAGTTTGGATTATATCGTGGTGAAAATCCCTCGCTTTGCGTTTGAAAAATTTGCCGGTGTTTCTAGCACTTTAGGGACTTCTATGAAAAGCATTGGCGAAGTGATGGCGATAGGGGGGAATTTCTTAGAAGCCCTACAAAAAGCGTTATGCTCTTTGGAAAATAATTGGCTAGGGTTTGAATCGTTAAGCAAAGATTTAGAAGCGATCAAAAAGGAAATCCGCCGGCCCAATCCCAAGCGCTTGCTCTATATCGCTGATGCGTTCAGGCTCGGCGTTTGCGTGGATGAAGTGTTTGAATTGTGCCAGATTGACAGGTGGTTTTTATCTCAAATTCAAAAGCTAGTCAAAGCAGAAGAAAGCATCAATTCTAGCGTTTTAACGGATGCCAAAAAATTAAGAGGGCTTAAAAATTTAGGCTTTAGCGATGCCAGGATTGCCGCTAAAATCAAAGAAAATGAAAATTTAGAGGTGAGTCCTTTTGAAGTGGAATTAGCTAGAATGAATTTACAAATCGCGCCCCATTTTGAAGAAGTGGACACTTGCGCGGCGGAGTTTTTATCGCTCACGCCTTATTGGTATTCCACCTATGCCCCCAATCCTTTGCCTCCTATTGAAAACAAACAAGAAAAACAAGAAAAGAAAATCCTAATCATAGGCTCTGGGCCTAATCGCATCGGTCAAGGCATTGAATTTGATTATTGTTGCGTGCATGCGAGCTTTGCTTTAAAAGATTTGAACATTAAAAGCGTCATGCTCAATTGCAATCCAGAAACCGTGAGTACGGATTATGACACGAGCGATACGCTCTATTTTGAACCAATCCATTTTGAGTGCGTGAAAAGCATCATTCAAAGGGAGCGAGTGGATGGCATTATCGTGCATTTTGGGGGACAAACCCCTTTAAAACTCGCTAAAGATTTGGCTAAAATGCAAGCCCCCATTATTGGCACGCCTTTTAAAGTGATTGATATTGCTGAAGATAGAGAAAAATTTTCCCTCTTTTTAAAAGAGCTTGACATTAAGCAGCCCAAAAACGGCATGGCTAAGAGTATTGATGAAGCTTATAGCATCGCTAATGTGATTGGTTTCCCTATCATCGTGCGCCCTAGTTATGTGCTAGGCGGCCAACACATGCAAATTTTAGAAAATATTGAAGAATTGCACCATTATTTAGAAAGCGTTACGCATGCTTTGGAGATTAGCCCTAAAAATCCGCTCCTCATTGATAAGTTTTTAGAAAAAGCGGTGGAATTAGATGTGGATGTTATTTGCGATAAAAAAGAGGTTTATATTGCCGGCATTTTACAGCATATTGAAGAAGCGGGTATCCATTCAGGCGATTCGGCATGCTTTATCCCTTCCACTCTAAACCCTGAAATTTTAGATGAAATTGAGCGAGTGAGTGCGAAAATCGCTCTGCATTTAGGCGTAGTAGGGCTATTGAATATCCAATTTGCTGTTTATGAAAATTCGCTGTATTTGATTGAAGTCAATCCCAGAGCCAGCCGAACCGTGCCTTTTTTAAGCAAGGCTTTAGGCGTTCCTTTAGCCAAAGTGGCGACTAGGGTTATGGTGTTAGAAGACTTGAAAGAAGCCTTGAAGTTCTATGATAAAAAAAATATCGTAGAATATTCTAAAGGCGTTTATAAGCCTAAAATGCCCCATTTTGTGGCTTTAAAAGAAGCGGTTTTCCCTTTTAATAAACTTTATGGATCGGATTTGATTTTAGGGCCTGAGATGAAAAGCACCGGCGAAGTGATGGGGATTGCTAGATCTTTAGGGCTTGCATTTTTCAAGGCTCAAACGGCTTGCTTTAACCCCATTAAAAACAAGGGGCTTATTTTTGTCTCTATTAAAGATAAGGATAAAGAAGAAGCGTGCGTTTTAATGAAGCGGTTGGTTCAGTTAGGCTTTGAATTGTGCGCCACAGAAGGCACGCATAAGGCTTTGGAAAAAGCCGGGGTGAAATCTTTAAAAGTGCTTAAAATCTCTGAGGGCCGCCCCAATATCATGGATTTAATGATGAATGGGGAAATCAGCATGGCTATCAACACCAGCGATCACAAATCTCAAGATGACGCCAAACTCATTCGCGCTTCTGTGCTTAAAAACCATGTGAGTTATTTCACGACTTTAAGCGCGATAGAAGTCTTACTTTTAGCGTTAGAAGAAAGTTCTCAACAAGACGAGTTGTTAGCCTTACAGGATTATTTGAAGTAGTTTGATGGCGTTAGTGTATCTGGCTCAAAGCGATACCACGATAGGACTGCTTTCTAAAGACAGCGAAAGGCTCAACGCCTTAAAAAATCGCCCTAAAAACCAAAGCGTTTTAATAGAAAGCGTTGATTTTAGCACCCTAAAAAGCCTAGTGCGCGCACCCAACGCTTTTAAAAACCTCATTAGAAGAAGCGCTAAAACCACTTTTATTTATCCTAACTCTAAGGCCGTTCGTGTGGTTAGGGGCAGGCATGGGGATTTTTTAAAGCGTTTTAAAACGCTCTATAGCACCTCAGCCAACCTCACCCAATGCGCCTATGATAAAGAGATCGCTTCCAAGCTCGCTGATGTGGTTGTGAGCGATGAAAGGGGTTTGTTTGAAAGCTCTAGCTCTAAAATATTCAGGCTCTATAAAGATAAAAAAGTGAGAGTAAGATAAAAAATATAAATAAAAAAGCTTGATTTTGATCAAGCGATAACCTCTTGAAAAAAGCGGTCTTCTTGGGTTAGGGGGTTCTTAAGGGGGTTAAGGGGGACATTATCGCAAAATACCCCCCTATCCCCTTAAGGAAATGAGTTTTTATACCATAAAATAAAGTAACCGAGAAAAATCTTTCTCTAAAAATAATACTTTTTTAGTTATAATAACAATTTTGTTTTTTCAAAAACAATAATTATAATAAGTAGGATTTTAAGAATGAATGACAAGCGTTTTAGGAAGTATTGTAGTTTTTCTATTTTTTTGTCCTTATTAGGAACGTTTGAATTAGAGGCTAAAGAAGAAGAAAAAGAAGAAAGAAAGACAGAAAGAAACAAAGATAAAGAAAAGAACGCCCAACACACTTTAGGCAAAGTTACCACTCAAGCGGCTAAAATTTTTAATTACAACAACCAGACAACCATTTCAAGTAAGGAATTAGAAAGAAGGCAAGCCAACCAAATCAGCGACATGTTTAGAAGAAACCCCAATATTAATGTGGGCGGTGGCGCGGTGATAGCGCAAAAAATTTACGTGCGCGGTATTGAAGACAGATTGGCTCGGGTTACGGTGGATGGGGCGGCGCAAATGGGCGCAAGCTATGGGCATCAAGGCAATACGATTATTGACCCTGGAATGCTTAAAAGCGTGGTGGTTACTAAGGGGGCGGCTCAAGCGAGTGCTGGGCCTATGGCTTTAATTGGCGCAATCAAAATGGAAACTAGGAGTGCTGGCGATTTTATCCCTAAAGGTAAAGACTACGCCATAAGTGGGGCTGCCACTTTTTTGACCAACTTTGGGGACAGGGAAACCATTATGGGCGCTTATCGTAACCATCATTTTGATATGCTTTTGTATTACACGCACCAAAATATTTTTTATTATCGTGATGGGGATAATGCGATGAAAAATCTTTTTGACCCTAAAGCGGATAATAAAGTTACAGCAAGCCCTAGCGAGCAAAACAATGTGATGGCTAAGATCAATGGCTATTTGAGCGAAAGGGATACCTTAACGCTCAGTTACAACATGACTAGAGATAACGCTAATCGCCCTTTAAGAGCGAATTTTACCGGCGCTTTTTTACCCTATTCTTGCGGTGATTTCAACGCTTTCCCTAACGAGAAAAACCCTAGCGATTGTTTGTTTGAAAATGACGCTAGTTTGTTTAAAACTTATAGCGTCAATTTAGTGCATAACGTGAGCTTGAATTATGAAAGGGAAGGGGGGAGTCGCTTTGGCGATCCTAAATTAAAAATCAATGGTTATACGAGCATTAGGAATGTCCAAATTGATCCGCTTTTTAGGCCTAACGATATAGCGGCTATCATTCCTTTCACCCCAAACCCGCAACTCTCTCAAGGCGAAGAAAATCAATGCGTGGCGCAAGGGGGTATTTATGACGCTCTTAAACAAACTTGCTCCATCACTTTTAAAAGCCTTGGAGGGGGTTCTGTGGTGGCTAATAAAAATTTATTCATCATCAATTCTGGGTTTAATGCGAACGTGATCCACACCATAGATCATAAGAATGACAATCTTTTGGAATACGGGTTGAATTACCAGAATTTAACCACTTTTGATAAAGCGATCCCCAATAGCGAATTAGTCAAGCCCGGCGATGCCCCTGACGCATGCTTAAGGGTTACAGGACCTAATGATCCTAACATGAACGGGCGCTGCCAACGAAATGGCGCTACCGCAAATGTGGTTGGGGTGTATGTGCAAGCGAATTACACCTTGCATCCTATGGTAACTTTAGGGGCAGGGACTCGCTATGATGTCTATACTTTAGTGGATAAAGATTGGCAATTGCACATAACCCAAGGGTTTAGCCCTAGTGCGGCTTTAAATGTCTCGCCTTTAGAAAATTTGAATTTCAGGCTTTCTTACGCGTATGTAACCAGAGGCCCTATGCCTGGAGGTTTGGTGTGGATGCGTCAAGATAATTTGCGCTACAACCGCAATTTAAAGCCAGAAATCGGGCAAAATGCGGAATTTAACACCGAATACAGCAGTCAGTATTTTGATTTCAGAGCCGCTGGTTTTGTCCAACTGATTTCTAATTATATCAATCAATTTTCTTCAACGCTTTTTGTAACCAACTTGCCCGCGCAAGATATTATTTATGTGCCTGGTTATGAAGTTTCGGGGACAGCTAAATACAAGGGTTTTTCTTTAGGCTTGAGCGTGGCGCGATCATGGCGCTTCTTTAAAGGGGCGTTTGATCGCTGACGTGTATGAATTGGCGGCCACGACAGGCAATGTGTTTATTTTAACGGCAAGCTACACGATCCCACGCACCGGCCTTAGCATCACTTGGCTTTCACGCTTTGTTACAGATTTGAGTTATTGCTCTTATAGCCCTTATCGTAACGGCCCTACGGATATTGACAGACGGCCTAGCAATTGCCCTAAAACCCCCGGGATTTTTCATGTGCATAAGCCCGGCTATGGGGTGAGCAGTTTCTTTATCACTTACAAGCCCGCTTACAAAAAACTCAAAGGGTTGAGCCTGAATGCGGTGTTTAACAATGTTTTTAACCAACAATATATTGATCAAGCAAGCCCGGTGATGAGCCCTGATGAACCCAATCAAGACAAATACGCAAGGGGCATGGCAGAGCCTGGCTTTAACGCTAGATTTGAAATTTCCTATAAGTTTTAATAATGGATCTAAAAATAAGGATTTCATGGGTAGCGGATCTAATCAAAAATAAAACATTCTTTAGAAGTAACAAATATATGATTTTAATCCTTTAATTTTAAACCAATTTGAAATAAAAGGTTATTTTTTGTAAAATAAGGTTGTGGGTTTTAATTAATATCTTAACTTTATGCTGTTTTTTTTTTTGATTATAATTATAATCTCAACAAAAAAGATCATACAATTAAAATTAGGGAGAATTTAATGAGGCAAGAAAAGTATTTTCTGACTTCTTCTTTATCGCTTTTATCGTTTTTATTATGTCCTGTAGAAGCTTTTGATTATCGGTTTAGTGGTCGTGTGGAGAACTTTTCTAAGATTGGTTTTAACAATTCTCAAATCAATACTAAAAAAGGGATTTATCCTACTGAAAGTTTTATAGATATTGTAACTTTAGCGCAAGTCAAAGTCAATTTACTCCCTAAAGGCACTGAAAACCATAGGCTTTCTGTTTCTTTGGGTGGGGCGATTGCAGCCATTCCTTACGATAAGACTAAATATTATATTAACCAAGCTAATGGGAAGGTTTTTGGCTCAATTGTAGAGAATTTCATTGGGGGCTATCATGGATACTTTTTTAATAAGTATCTTGGCCCTGCTTATGCGGGGACTTCTCAATCAGCGAGCTATCATGCAAGGCCTTATGTGGTGGATACCGCTTTTTTACGATATGATTACAAAGATGTTTTTGGGTTTAAAGCGGGGCGCTATGAAGCGAATATTGATTTCATGAGCGGTTCAGAATCAAGGGTGGGAAGTGTATTATCAGCCCTATAAGACTGAGACGCAAAGGTTAAGGTTTTGGTGGTGGAGTTCTTTTGGGAGAGGTTTGGCGTTTAACTCTTGGATTTATGAGTTTTTTGCGACAGTGCCTTATTTGAAAAAGGGAGGCAATCCTAGTAACAGCAACGATTTCATCAATTACGGCTGGCATGGGATCACCACAACCTATTCTTATAAAGGTTTAGACGCTCAATTTTTTTATTATTTTGCGCCTAAGACTTATAACGCTCCTGGCTTTAAGCTAGTCTATGACACGAATAGGAATTTTGAAAATGTGGGCTTTCGCTCTCAAAGCATGATCATGACAACCTTTCCCTTATACTATAGGGGGTGGTATAACCCAGAGACAAACACTTATAGTTTAGAAGACAGCACGCCTCATGGCTCGTTGTTGGGGAGGAATGGCGTTACTTTAAATATCCGCCAGGTTTTTGGTGGGATAATTTCAACTGGTCCATTGGCTTTTATAACACCTTTGGCAATTCGGATGCTTTTTTAGGCTCTCACACGATGCCAAGGGGTAATAACACTTCCTATATCGCTAATGAAATCTCCGTAACGACTAGGCATGCCGGAATGATTGGCTATGATTTTTGGGATAATACGGCTTATGATGGGCTGGCTGATGCGATCACTAATGCGAACACTTTCACTTTTTACACTTCTGTTGGAGGGATCCATAAGCGTTTTGCATGGCATGTTTTTGGGCGCGTCTCTCATGCGAATAAAAATGCGTTAGGGCAAGTGGGGAGGGCTAATGAATATTCTTTGCAATTCAATGCGAGCTATGCGTTCACTGAATCAATCCTTCTTAACTTTAGGATCACTTATTATGGGGCTAGGATCAATAAAGGGTATCAAGTAGGGTATTTTGGAGCGCCCAAGTTCAATGACCCTGATGGTGATTTTAGCGCGAATTACCAAGACAGAAGTTACATGATGACCAACCTCACGCTGAAGTTTTGATTTTCAATCAAACCGCAGCAAGTTAAAAACACTCCAAAGCATTTTTAAAATCTAAATATAAAAGACTTTGTGCAGCTCGTTTTTTAAAAGCGCTTCCTAGAGGTTAGGGGGATTTAGTTTTGGGGGTTGTGGGGGGTTTCAAAATGCCCCTTATCCCCTTAAAAATGGGTTTTACCATAAAATTTAAAACGATAAAACAAAGTTTTTAAACCACAGAAACCCTAAATATCTTTAGCGTTTGATTGCTTCACAATCTAAATATAAAAGAGTTTTGAAGCGTTTCAAGCTTTTTAAAGCGGTATTTTTTAATCAAGCGTTTTAAAACCTCAATAAGCCTTGAGCGTTGAGCTTTTTGTGAGTGGTAGCTTTTAATCAAGCGTTTTTATTTTTAAGCGTTCTTAGGGGGGTTAATCTCAATATTTGACAATATTTGATAAATATTTTGGGTTGTTTTTCTAAGTATAAAAATTTTGAAGCGCTAAAGTTTTTTAAAAGTTTTTAATCAAGCGTTCTTATTTTTAAGCGTTATTAGGGGGGTTAATTCCATTATTTGATTATTGGACAAGGGTTTTGGGTTTGTTTTTAAAATGGGGGTTAAAGGGTTCAATCAAAGCCTATAAAAGGCCTTGAGCTTTTTTAGAAGGCGTAGCCATAGACCCAATACACGCTATAAGGGCGGAAGTATTTCACTTCAGCACCACCGGCTTTATAGTAAGTGTTGTAAATCGTAGGGATTTGCACACCGATTTCTATAGAATGCTGGTTGTGGCTTTTCAAGTCTTTTTTCAAGATACCAAAGTTCATGCGTAACCCCACATCAAACAAGAATTGGAATTTTGTCGCTGTAGGCCTATTCGCAAGCTGAGAGCTATTTTTTAGCGTGCTGATGTAAGTATCCCCTGCGAGTTGGATCCCCCCAAAGAAGCCCGCATTAAGACTTCGGCTACCAAAAGAGCGGCTAAACACATTGTAAAGCACATCAGTCCCCACCCCATAAGTGAGCAAATTGACTTGATTGTAAGTAGGGCCATTACCCACGCCCGCGCCGTTATAGCTGAAGAAGCCGTAGTAGCGTAAGCCCACATTCTTGTTTTCTCCAAAGAATTGCTTATAACCGATTTTAGTGATAAACCCGTTAAACGCATTCACTTGAGAGCTGTTACCGGCAGCGAAATTCCCAAGCCATGGGTTAGCTTTAAGCTCGTTATTCAAAGCGCTAACTTTAGCCAAAGTGTTTGTGGTGTTGTTTAATAGTTGGGTAGAGCGCGCTTGATCAATATTCCCTCCATAGCTCACTTGATAGCCTGTTGAATTGCTGATGTTAGCGTTGTTGGCTAGCGTTAAAGCGTTTTGAGAAGTATTGACGATGTTTTGCACCAAGCTAGTGAATTCCTTAGCGCTCAAATCATTCCCAGCGTTAGCAGAGTTGAAAACATGTTGCGCTAAAGCGGCGTCCAAAAACGCACCGGCAGCCCCGCTATTACCGCTTGGCCCCATAGTGATTGAAGCTTGCTTTAGGACATAAGCGATTTGTTGAGCGGTAACACCATTTCCATAAGCTTGATTAGTGTGGTTTTGAAAAATCCCACCCGCTTGGTTGTTAGCGTTTAAGAATGAGTTCATGTAAGTCAAATAAACGCTAGCGGTGTTAAGGTTACTGAGCTGGTTGGAGAGATTCGCGCTCGTGGTGTTGTTGTTGCCTTGAAAGATATTGTTTTTGAGGTTTTGACTCAAAGTTTTGATAGAGCTAACCATTTCGTTATAAAGAGCCAGGTTACCCTGGAAACAAGGGCTATTGCTAGTAGTAGCAGCTGCGGTCGCACCACTACCACTACTACCACTATTAGTAGCACCACATTGTCGGATGCTGGTAGTGTTCAAAGTGGGATACAAATCAATCAAATTGCCCAATTGGTTCATAAAAAGGTTGCCTAAAGTCCCGGCGACATTACCCCCTGTGCCTGCAATATTGATATTGGTGTTGTTTGTCGTGTTAGAGTTTAACAAGCCGGCTAATTCTTCGGCTTTGATTTTGCCCGGGTTTTTCACTTGTTGGACCACCTGACCTAATTCATACCCAAAGGTCATAAAGCCCCCATCTTCTTCAGCGCCCACTGGATTGAAGCTCAAGCTTAACGCTAGGCTTAAAGGGGCTAAGAATCTTACTTTTTGAGATTGTGTCATTAAATTTTCCTTAATCATTTTGAATGGCTTTAAATTTTGTTTCATGTTTGTCTCTTCCCCCCTTTCTTAGAATGAATACCCATAAGACCAATAAACGCTATAAGGACGGAAATACTTCACGGTAGTCCCTGCGGATTTGTAATAAGTGTTATAAATCGTAGGCACCACCACGCCAAATTCCACCGTGTGCTGGTTGTGGCGGTTGGATTTCCCGTCCAACTTACCGAAGTTCATCCTCATACCGAAGTCAAAGAGGAACTGGAAGTGCGTGTTATTGATTTTCCCATGCAATTTCACATTGGGATCATCTCTGAGCGTGGATTGGACGGTTTCGCCGGCTAATTGGATACCGCTAAAAAAGCCCATATCCACGGAGCGGTTTTGATAGGAGCGACTAAAGATGTTATACAACACATCAGTCCCCACCCCATAAGTGTATAACCCTACGCTATTTTGAGTGGATCTAAAGCCCACGCTCGCTCCGTTATAAGAAAAGAAACCATAATAGCGCAAACCGATATTTCTTTTCTTCCCGAAGAATTGCTTATAGCCCACTTTAGTGTAAAACCCGTTTAAAATGTTCGTCGCACGGCTGTTCCCGGCTCTGAATTGGGGCAAGTAGGGCATGCTTCTGACCTGATTGTTGAGCGCATTGATTTTATCCAAAGTTACTTGCGCGTTATAAAGAGCGTTAGGGAGCTGACTAGCGCGCCCTTGCACAGCGTTAGCTTGGTTGCTATTTATCCCAGCGCTATTAACCGCGCTCCCGCTAATGGGGTTTTTACTGAGTTCGTTATAAACCGATTGAGATTGATCAATAATGCCTTGCACCAAACCTGTAAAAACGGCTGAATTGAATTCCTTATTCCCAATGTTGGCGGCTACGGCAGAGTTGAAAGCTTCTAAAAGCAATTCATCTTGCTTGAGCAAGTTAGCTGCGTTATTGAGAATAGTTTGTTGGTCTTGGAGCGTATTGAATGGCTTGTTGAGTGTAAGTTTGACCATTTTGACCAGTCGCACCACTAGTTCCATTAGTTCCATTTTTCTCTAAAGCTTTATTCATCGCATTAAAAAACACATTCGCCGCATTCAAGTAGGTGAGCTGTTGTTGCATGTTAGGGAAATTGGTGTTCGTGCCGTAGTTGGTCTGGCTGCCGATCGTGCTTAAAATCCTGTCAGTCAAGCTAGGGAGCCAGTAATAGCCCGCAGCGGTGCAAGCGCTTTGAGTGTTAAGAGTTGAGCCACCAGCCGTCCCTGCAGCCGCGCAAGTCCCACTGCCTACCGCACCCCCTAAAAGAGCGTTCGCAGACACATCGTTACCATTGAGTTTCTCTGGATACGCCCCTAAAAGCGAATAAAGGTATTGGGAGAAAGCGTTACTCAACGCCCCTGCGACATTGCCTCCGGTGTTGTTGTTTAAAATGTTGTTCGTTACATCAGCGTTAAGCTCTCTTGCGAGTTCGTCCCTTTTAGTGCCGCCTGGGTTTTGGACATCTTGCATGACTTGCCCGAGCTGATAGCCGACGGTGAAAAACCCTCCATCATCTTCGGCATAACTTATGCTAGCGCAAAGGGCTAGACTAAGAAACAGCGTTCTATTTTTCTTCATCATGATTTTCCTTATCAATGGGATGCTCCTTGATTGAGTTTAAATTTGGGATTTAAGTTACATCAGTAAATAATATTTAGTAATACAAATTGTCAGATGTAATTGTGATATTTTCACATAAGAAAAATTAAACTAACCTTAAAAATCCCCTTAAAGACCCCTTATAAAGAAATAAAGTTACAACAATTGGAGCGCTTTTTACAAAAAAAAAAAAACAAGATTTCATGGGGGGATTAGCCTTAAATTTTTTGGGGTTTTTAAAAACGCTTTTTGGCATTTCTAGGTTTTTTAATGTAAAATCATGCCAACGCAAATAATAATTTTAAGTTATCTCTTTTGTTGTGAAAATTTGGAGCATGTTAGGGTTTGGGGTGATAGTGGGTGGTTACCCTGAAAGGAGATAACCAACTATGAAATTATTATTAGCAATCATAGTTTTAATGGTCCTCACAACGCCATTATACTAAAATTTTGGCTCTAGCGCAAGCTAGAGCTAAAATCTATGGTTGCTAGCGTTTTAAACAAACAACACAAAAACCAATTTTATTTTAAATCGGGTTTCAAAAGCCCCGCTTCATACAAAAACACCGAGGGTTTATGCTCTTTAGGTTTGGCGTTTTCTCTCAATTCGTTTTTCGCATAAGAAAGCCATAAATTTTCCTTAGCCCTTGTGATAGCGACATAAAAAAGCCGCCTTTCTTCTTCAATGCCCCCACCGGTATTCATGAGTTTGTGGTTAGGGAAACGCCCCTCCATTAAATCTATAATATAAACATCTTTAAATTCTAAGCCTTTAGAAGCATGCACGCTCAATAAATTCACGCCCTCGCCTTGCGTGGCTTCACTTGAGCCTATTAAAGTGCCGTTTAAAAAACGCCCTAAATTTTGGTAATTTTTCGCTAGAGAACTCAGCAAGTCCATTTTTTCATTGAAGCGTTTTTGCGCTTGGAGTTTTTTAAACTCGTTGTAAGATCCGTCCTTATTTTTGGAGCGCTCTTTTAAAAGGCGTGTTTTAAAGGTTTGAAAAAACACGCTTTCTAAAATGTGTTTGATTAAAGCGCTAGGGGAATGAGTAGGGGCTTTGGTATAAAGAATGAAAAAATCGCTAAGCATTTTAGCCCCATTGAGTGAGATTTTAGGGTGCATCAACACCGGGTGCGAATGAAACGCCTTATCCATCACGCTATTAAACCTTGAGCTGTTTTCTAGGGCAAAAATTTCTTCAAAAAGCCCCATAGAGGTGATTTCTTTTTTCTTGGTGTAAATTTTGGCTTCTTTATTAGGGTGGGTTAGGGCTAGTTTGAGATCGCCATTGCCTAAAAGCATTAAGGCCTCATGAATGTCTTTAGCGGTGTTAGAGCCAATATCGCTGATATGGCTTAAAACATGGATTGCTGCCATAATGTCTTTAGGGTTAAAGATGAGCGCGCAAATGTCTAACGCTAACGCCACTTCTTTGGATTCAAAAAAGCTCGCGCTCCCTTTCCTTTTGCTTGGCACATTGTGGGATCTTAAAGCGGCTTCTAATTGATCCGCGCTCGCGTTATTCCTAAAAATCACTGCCACTTCTTTAAAATCCTTTCGCATGACAATGCGTTTAGCGATGTCTTGGCATTGCGCGATATTGTCGTTGTAATTTAAAAGCATGGGCTTATTGAAATGCCCTGATTTCACCACTTCTAAATTTTTAGGGTAAATGCGCTCGTTGCGTTGTATCACTTGATTAGCGAGATCTAAAATCTCTTTAGAAGAGCGGTAGTTTTTGGTGAGCGTGAAAACCTGGGCGTTTTTGTATTTTTGAGTGAAATTAGAAATGATAGAAATATCCGCCCCATTAAAAGCGTAAATGCTCTGATCGTAATCGCCCACGCAAAACAAACTGGGAGGGTTGATAGCGTCTAAAATGGATTCTTGTAAGGGGTTAGTGTCTTGAAACTCATCGCAAAGCACTTCTTTATAAGGGCTAGGTCTTTCTAGCATCGCTTTTTTAAAGAGCAGCAGTAAGTCGTTATAGTCAATATAATTATGCTTTTTTTTGGTGTTTTCAAATTCGTCTAAAATGTTTTCATAAAAGGCGGCGTATGGCGTGTGTTCAGGGTTTTTATTAGAAAGCCATGCGCTAAAATCTTCTTGTTTTAGAGCGTTGGTATAAAGAGAATAGAGGGCGTAGAGGTGTTGCGAAGTGTAGGGCTTTTTATCGTCATCTGTTAGCGCGTTTTTAGTATCCACGATGCTTTCTAAAAGTTTTTTCAATTCTTTAGGTTGCTTTAGGCTTAAATTGGGGTAATGCTCTTTTAAATAGCGATACGCCACCGCATGGAAAGTGCCAGCTTCAATTTTGGAGCTTAACTTGGAATATTTAGCCACCCTGGCGATCATTTCATTACTCGCTTTATTGGTGAAGGTCAAAAGCAAGATTTCTTCAGGCTTGATGCCGTTATCAAGCAGGTATAAAATGCGCCCCACAATCGTAGAAGTCTTTCCTGTGCCAGCGCTCGCAATCACTAAATTATACCCTTGCAAAGCCGAAGCCGCTTTTCTTTGCTCAGGGTTTAATTGCAAAGTTTCTAACAAGTTTTATCCTCATTTAAAAAATCTTTAGGCAAAAGAGCGTTTTCTAAAGAGCGCTGCGAAAACAAAAAACGCCCATCGCACACAAAGCCTAATTCTTGCCAGTTGATAGCGTTGAGTTTATCGCAGAGGCTTTGTAAATTTAGGTTTTGGTTATAAGGGAATAGCGCTAAAATAGAGCCGTCATAATTAGGGCATTGGTGGATAAAAAAGGGGTTTTTTTGGCGCGTTTTAGTGTTGACATAAATGCGTTTTTTAGGGGATATGTGATGCATTCTACCCCATTCAAACCAGTTGGCTTCATTGAATTTTTTGATCTTTCTTTGCATCAAGCTGTCTTTATGCTGGAGTAAATAATCATTAGGCTTATTGACAAAAACCATTTTTTCTAAAACATTGGTTCTTTTCGTGATTGAGGTGACAAATTCTAAATTCCCGTATGTTTCATTTTTAAAAATCTTATCGCACCCGCTCACTGCCCCCACTTTAACCTTAAAAACCTCGCTTAATTTTTGCGTGTAAGATTGGTTGAGGAAATATAAAATGCCTTTTTTGCACACGAATTGCAAACAATCGTTGGTGATTCTACTGAAATTGTGCTTACAAAAACGAAAAATCACGCAATTAGGCATGGCGTTTGGGAAAACCTTTTGATCGCCTAATTCAAAAAAATGCGTTATCGTGCCTTCTTTGTAAATCCATTCGTTTAATTTCACGCTAGAAGTGGATTTTAAAAAATCCCTTGGGGTGATGAAAATCAATTCGCCTTTAGGTTTTAAATGCTTGATCGCTTTTTCTATGAAAAACAAGTAGAGGTTACTCCTTTCATCAAAGAGGCTGTAATTGAGTTTTTCTTTAGTGCTTGGCGCAATATCCTTGTGTTTGACATAGGGCGGGTTACCAATAATGGTGTCAAATTGATTTTCTAAAGGGTAGTCAAAAAAGTCCATGCAAAGGGCATTTTTAGGGCAAATTTTAGGATCGATTTCAATCCCTACAGCCTTTTTTAAGCGCTTTAAAAAACTCCCATCGCCTGCGCTTGGTTCTAAAACACTCCCATGATTGTGTTTGAGAGTGAGCATGAAATCCACTATATTTTTAGGGGTGAAAACCTGCCCTAAAGTTTTAATATCTAATTGATACAAAAAACCCTCCAAAAAATTCTTTGAATGCTAAATAAATATTAGCTCGTAACTTAACACTTTTGGCTAGAGCGCTTAAGATGAAGTTTTTACTCCCATCAAAGTCTCTTTGAATGATTTCTCTGTTGTTATCCCACTTGCATTGGAAGGGCAAGTTATTGGGCTGAAGAGTTTGAATGCCTTTTAAGGAATTGATAAAAATATCTTTAGGATCGTTTTTGTTGATAATTAAAAAATAATAGTCTCTATCGGTGTTTTTGCCTAAGTCTTTATGAAGTTTTTGAAAGTATTTTTCCCATGCAATTTCGTTATTGAAAGTCGGCAATAAGCCACACAACGCATAATAAATCCCTAATTTACAATTAAGATTGTCAGCGGTTTTTGTGGTGGTGATTTTAATATTAACAGGATAAAAAATATCGTTTTCTTCAAAACTAAAATCCCACCACTCTCTGACTTTTGGTAATTGGATAGGAAAAAAATGTTTGATAATGTTTAAAATTTCTTCTTCATTAACAGATGAATTTAAGCGTCCATCCTGTAAGGGTTGAGACAAATTATAAGGGTTTGTTTTTAAAAATTTTTGCAATTTCATTAAGCTGTGTGGGTATCATTAAATCTCCTTATTAAAAAGGATATTTTACCACACTCCTTATTTTAGTCTCTTATTTTTTCAAGCTAATGGCTTCCTTAATCATGTCATCGCCCGCGCCAAAGGCTCTAGCGTTCATAGAATAGCCTCTTTGCATTAAAATGAGATTGGTTAGCGCGTTCCCGGCATTCACGTTGCTCGTTTCTAAATATTTATGCCTGATTTTCCCAAACTTGAGCTTGCCCTCTTCGTCCCACCCTAAAATGGGGTTACCGCTTAGGGGTCTGTTTTCGCCATTAATTGTGCCTTCTTGCATTTCATAGAGGTTGCCGCCGATTTTCCTTAGGCCTTGATCGTTAGTGAAAGCTAAAATACCGATGCGAGCGACCGGCTCTACCACCCCGTTACTAAAGGCCAGAGAAATCACGCCATTTTCTTCAATGCGCATGTCTCTAAAAATGCCCCTAGGCTTGCCGTCTTGGCTCGCTTCTAAGAGTTTGGAGTCTTGGTAAGACAAATCGCTAGAATCATGGTTTTCGCTTTTATCTAAAGAGTAGGTGAGCTTATTGCCTTTAAAATCCAAAGTCATGGGGGCGGATTTCATTTTGTGCGTGGCTGAATCAAAGCCGACAATTTCCCAAGTAGGATCATTGATAGGGGTTTTGTTTTTGGGATCCACGATGTAGCTTTTCACTTCCCAAGTTTGGTTTTTCCTTTTACTCGTGGGGCTTGATGTGGGATCGTTGGAATTGGTCATGTAATATTCGCTTTGGAGCAAGTATTTGTCCCCGGCTTTATCATAAATATCCACTTCTGTGCTGTAATAAGGGATTTTAATCGCTACTGAATCCCTGCTAATGCCCTTTTTTAATTCCATCCCGTTCGCATTCAAGCCCAATTTATCCGCAATGCCTCCGCTCAAGCTAAAGGTAATAGGCGTTTGGCTAGGATTAGCGATCTCTAATAAAAGGGGGGGGGCTTTTGGCGTCTTTTTCGCTTTTGATGAGGTTTAAGTCTAGCCCGGTTTTTTCTTTAAAGAGTTTTTTGCAAATCGCCTAAAGTTTTGAATTGGTTTTCGCCCTTTTCAGCGTCCCCATAAGTGAAAACCAAATCCTCTTTTTTGCCATCTTCTTTTTGGATACTGATGTTTAACTTACGATTAGTGATCGCATCTATTGGCTCGTTATCGTCATTCGCTAAAGCGTTAATATCCTGGTTTAAAAAACGCTCTTTAATGATCTCGCCCTTGTCGTTTAAGAAAAAATCTTGTGCGCCTTTTAAATGGTCTTTAGGGTTTAGATTCACGCTAATACCCACTTTCGTGCTAAGCACGGGCTGGTAAGTCAAATCTTGGGGGATTTGTAAGGGCGAAAGGGTGTTGCCATGCAATTTTTCAATGTCTTCATCTCTAGCGGTGGAATTGAGCGTGCCGTCTTTGATTTTTTTCAAATCAATGCCATAAACATAATAGCCCTCAGGGGTTACTAAATAGCCGTCAGCGTCCCTGGCGAAATTACCGGCGCGCGTGAGGAAATTATCCTGTTTTTTGCTAAAGCCGTCTTTATTAATGGTTATTTCCCCATTTTTATTGGGCCCTATCACAAACCAGCCCTTGCCTTGATACGCCATGTGGAATTCCCCCTCGCTTGGCATGTATTCCCCGTCTTTATTAGAAAGGACATTGCCTGAGCCTGTAACGCCGTAATTTCGGTCATTAGCCACAACGGATTTGGCGTTCAAAGCGTCTAAATGCGAAGAAAATAAGGTCTTAAACTCCGGATCATTGGAGCGATAGCCTAAAGTATTGACATTGGCGATATTGTTTGAAAGGCTGTCAATGCCAAACTGGTGGGTCTTAATCCCGCTATAAGCGTTTAATAAGGTGTCGTTCATGCTGTCTCTTTAGGGGGGGTTTGGGGCTTTTGATCAGAGAGTTTTTGTTCAAGCGGTTTTTGATCAAGTGGTTTTTGATCAGAGAGCTTTTGTTCAAGCGGTTTTTGATCAAGTGGTTTTTGATCAGAGAGCTTTTGTTCAAGCGGTTTTTGATCAAGTGGTTTTTGATCAGAGAGCTTTTGGGGTTTTTGTTCGAGCGGTTTTTGATCCGGCTTATAAAACTCTATCGCGCTGTCTATGGGTAAAACCATTTCGCCCATTCTCAGCATGGGCTTGCCTTTATCAAAAATCACGCTTTCCACTTCGCCCCTACCGATGCGCGTTTGCAAATACTGCTTGCTTTGGGAGTCTAAATTGTATTCAGCCTTGATTTTATAATTGCCTTTAGGGACTTTTTCGCCCTTTTCGTTCAAGCCGTCCCATTCAAAATTGATATACCCCTTTTGCCCGTTATAATCTTTTAAAGGAATCGTTTTGACCAGTTCATTGTTTTCATTCAGGATTTGAATCGCTGGCACTCCTTTAGAAGCGTCAATTTTTTCATCAAAAAAGAGCGAAAAAGAAAGCTTATTGTTGCCATCAAAATTCGCCCCACTCACATCGGTTTCAGCGATTTTGCCTATCATGCTCACAGAATTGAGCGCGCTCACTTCCCTTAAAGCGTTATTAGCCTTTAGGCTATCGTCCATGCCTTTATTCAAGTTTTCCATGGTGTCTTTTAAAGCGCCTTGAAAGTCTTTTAAAGACTCGTTAGTTTCTTTATTGGATTTCATCGCGCTGGCGACTTCTTGCATGGTTTTTTTGTTTCTTCTTGCATTTCCACTTGCGTGAGCTGCGCGGTTTGGGTGATGATCTTGTCCGTTTCCATAGGAGCGGTGGGGTCTTGATTTTTCAATTGCTCTAAAAAGAGTTTCAGAAAAGCGTTTTTATCCAACCCGTTAGCGATGGTGGGCTGCTCTTTTTTCCTTTCTTGTGCGGCTTTAGCTCCTGTAACTTCTGCTAAATCAATGGCCATGATCTCTTCCTTATTAAAGATGTCCTATTATAGAGCAAACTTGCTTAAAATCACGCATAAAGAGTGATTTGCATGCTCGTTTCTTGGTTTTCATTATCCGTATTCTCTTGGTAGCTTTTTAGGGCGTTTTCTTTTAAGGGGGTTAATTCCTGCTCTTTGAATGGCTCTCTTAATGACTCTTTGGGTTGCTCTTTAGAAGAATCTTGCGAAAAGCTCAAATCCACCCCTTCAAAGCCTAAAGCGTTCAGGCTGTTTTTGAGATCTTGTTGGTTGTCCAAAAAGGTTTGCAAGCTGTTGTTATGAGAAATCACGCTCACTTTAAGGTTTTTGCCCACTTTTTGAATAACCACTTCAACCTTGCCTAATTCCTTAGGGAATAAATCCATAGAAATCTTACTCATGGGGGGTTTGTATTCTTGGATTTCCTGCTTTAATTGTTGGGTGAAATGCTTGATCGTCTCTTTAGGGGCGATGCTTTTATTGTCGCTTGTCTTATCGCTAGCTTGGGTGTTTTGCGCGCTTTGAGCGCTGTTATTGGTTTCTTTAGCTTTTTCTTTATTATCGCTCACTTCTTTAGTTGTTTCTTCTTTTTCTAGGGGCGTTGGAGGGTTATCGTTAGGGGGAGGGTTAGCTCCTATTAAAGGCATTAAAGGGGGCGTTTTAAGAGGGATTTTAGGGGCATTTTCTGGGCTTGGGGCTGTAGTTTGGGTTTTAGTAGGGGTTTTTTCTGGCTTTTTTTTAGAAAGCGTTTTATCCCTTTTAATGGCGTTCATTTGTAAAGCTTCCTTTAAAGGGGGCGTTTTTTTTTCGTTACTAGGGGGGGTTGCGTGTTCTTTATTGTGCGATTCTTTTTTTTCTAAAGATTGCAAAACGCTAGAAAGGTTGGCGGTGTTTTTAGCGTCGTTCTTTGTAAGGGTGTGGTTAGTGGGCGTTTGCGTTGTTTTTAAAGCAAGATGATCGCTCGCATTTAAGGGGTTTTTATTTTCTGGGGTCGTGGCCGCTTGAATGTTGCTAGCGTTTAAGTCATGTTTTTGGCTGAGCGTTTGGATGTCTTTAAGGGTTTTTGGCTCTTTAGCGTTATGGGTTGGGGTGGTGGGGTTTTTGATAGCGTTGTTAGCGTGATTGGGAGTTATGGGGTTTTTACTAGCTAAGTTTGTTTGATGAGCGTTAGAAAGGGCTTCGTTAGGCTTTTTTTCATTCTTGTTTAAAGTTTCGTTAGGGGTTTTGGGGTTAGTTTCATTAGTCTCATGGGTTTCATGTTGAGTCTCATGTTTGGCTGTTGGGTGGGTTTTTGGGTGGTTGAGCCAATCTTTTAGGGTAGGGGCTTGTTGGTCTTTAGCGGGATTTTGAGCGTATTGGTGGGGTGGGGTAGGGGTTTTAAGCGTTTTAGCGTCCTCTTTAGCGTTCTCTTTAGCGTCTTGGGGCGTGGCTTTTAAAGCGTTAGGATTTTCTTTAGGGGCGGTTTTGTCTTTAGAGATCTTTTGGTTTAAGATCTTACTGAAATCCTTTGATGCACTTTTAGGGGCGTTTTTGGTGTCTTTAACTTCGTTTTTCGCTCCGCTATTTAAAGCGTTTGCGTTGGTGTGAATGGGATTAACAGGAGATGGCATGGTTATCCTTTAAAACAACTCTTTTATTTTACATGGCGAAAGTCAAGCAAAAAGAGTTCCTTAAGACGCGTGATCAAATCTAAAAAATGCTAAAGGTGTTTTTTAAAACGAAAAACCCCATTTTTTAAAAATAAAAGTTGTCGTTATTCGCGCTTAATGAGAACAGAGGTTTTTAAAACTATGGTTTCGTTTAGGTTTAATTAAATTTTGCTACAATTAAATAAAAACGATGATTTTAGGGAGATTTGCATGCAAAGTTTGTGGATTTACCCAGAGGATATGGAAGTTTTAGGGGTTGCTTGCAAGAGCCTTTTAAAAGCATTGAAGCCACGCTATCAAAAAATCGCCTTGTTTTCGCCCATTGATGGGGGGTGTGAGGGTTTTTGGGAGTGCTATGGCTTGAGCTCTTTAGAGTTTCATAGCGCCATAGACAAACAAAAGGCTTTAGAGCTTGTGAGCACCGCTCAAGAAGAGTTACTATTTGAAACGATTCTCAAACGCTATGATGAATTACAATCTGTGCATGATTTTGTGGTTTGCTTGGGGTATACGCCGAAGTTTTTCTTAAACGCTCTTTTAGACTTAAACACCACTTTAGCCAAGCATTTAAACGCTCCTGTGGTGGCTGTCGCGCAAACGAGTTTGGAATATTTGAAAGCCATGTATTCTCATATTCTCAAGAAAGAAGCCCCTTTCGCTATAGGGTTATTTGCGGGCGAAACGCTTGAAAAACCACATTTTTTAAGCGCGTCTCTTTGCAAGCAACAATGCGAATTAGAAGCGGGTGTAGTTGAAAATTTATTGCAAATAAAAAGCGAGATTATTACCCCTTTAGCCTTTCAAAGGAGTTTGGAAAAAAAGGCTAAAAGACAGATTAAAAAAGTGGTTTTACCCGAGAGCGAAGATGAAAGGATTTTAAAAGCCGCGCATCGTTTGAATTTAATGGGCGCGGTGGGATTGATTTTATTAGGCGATAAAGAAGCCATTAATTCCCAAGCGAAAGATTTAAACTTGAATTTAGAAAATGTAGAAATCATCGATCCCAACACTTCTAGCTACAAAGAAGAATTCGCTAATCATTTGTATGAATTGCGAAAATCAAAGGGATTGAGTGAGCAAGAAGCTGAGCGATTAGTGTTGGATAAGACTTATTTTGCGACCATGCTCGTGCATTTAGGCTACGCGCATGCCATGGTTTCTGGGGTGAATCACACCACGGCTGAGACCATTAGACCCGCTTTACAAATCATTAAAACCAAGCCCGGCGTGAGCTTGGTTTCAAGCGTGTTTTTAATGTGTTTGGACACTCAAGTGTTCGTTTTTGGGGATTGCGCGATTATCCCTAACCCTAGCCCTAAAGAATTAGCCGAGATCGCTACCACTTCCGCGCAAACGGCTAAGCAATTCAATATCGCGCCTAAAGTGGCCTTACTCTCTTATGCGACAGGAAATTCCGCTCAAGGCGAAATGATAGACAAAATCAAAGAAGCCCTAACAATCGCGCAAAAATTAGATCCCCAATTAGAAATGGATGGCCCTTTACAATTTGACGCTTCCATAGATAAAGGCGTAGCGAAGAAAAAAATGCCTAACAGCCAAGTGGCCGGGCAAGCTAGCGTTTTTATTTTCCCGGATTTAAACGCCGGGAACATCGCTTACAAAGCGGTGCAACGGAGCGCTAAAGCCGTGGCGATAGGGCCTATCTTACAAGGCTTGAACAAGCCCATTAACGATTTGAGTAGGGGTGCTTTAGTGGAAGATATTATTAACACCGTTTTGATTAGCGCCATTCAAGCGCAAGATTAATTGACTAGGAGAAATGATGGAAATTTTAGTGTTGAATCTGGGCAGTTCGTCTATTAAGTTTAAATTGTTTGGCATGAAAGAAAACAAGCCCTTAGCGAGCGGTTTAGCCGAAAAAATCGGCGAAGAAATAGGACAGTTGAAAATCAAATCGCATTTGCACCATAACGATCAAGAATTAAAAGAAAAGCTTGTGATTAAAGATCATGCGAGCGGGCTTTTAATGGTGCGTGAAAATTTAACAAAAATGGGGATCATCAAAGATTTCAATCAAATTGATGCTATAGGGCATCGTGTGGTTCAAGGGGGGATAAATTCCATGCCCCGGTGTTAGTGGATGAAAAAGTCATGCGAGAAATTGGCAATCTTTCTATTTTAGCCCCCTTACACAACCCGGCGAATTTAGCCGGTATTGAGTTCGTTCAAAAAGCGCACCCCCATATCCCTCAAATCGCTGTTTTTGACACCGCATTCCATGCCAGCATGCCCAGTTACGCTTACATGTATGCGTTGCCTTATGAATTGTATGAAAAGTATCAAATCCGGCGCTATGGTTTCCATGGGACTTCACACCATTATGTGGCTAAAGAAGCGGCGAAATTTTTGAATATCCCTTATGAGGAATTTAACGCGATCAGTTTGCATTTAGGGAACGGCTCAAGCGCGGCCGCCATTCAAAAGGGTAAAAGCGTGGACACTTCTATGGGGCTAACCCCTTTAGAGGGCTTGATTATGGGCACAAGGTGTGGGGATATTGACCCCACTGTGGTGGAATACATTGCGCAATGCGCAGATAAAAGCTTAGAAGAAGTGATAAAGATTTTAAATCATGAAAGCGGTTTGAAAGGCATTTGTGGGGATAATGAGAAACATAGAAGCCAGAAAGGAAAAAGGCGATAAACAAGCCAAGCTCGCTTTTGAAATGTGCACTTATCGCATTAAAAAGCACATTGGGGCTTACATGGTGGCTTTAGGGAGGGTGGATGCGATCCTCTTTACAGGGGGATTAGGGGAAAACTACTCGGCTTTAAGAGAGAGCGTGTGCGAAGGCTTAGAAGATTTAGGGATTGCTTTACACAAGTCCACGAACGACAATCCGGGCAATGGGCTGGTGAATTTAAGCCAGCCTAATACTAAAGTCCAAATTTTACGAATCCCTACTGATGAAGAGCTAAAAATCGCTTTGCAAACCAAAAAGGTTTTGGAAAAAACAGAATAAAGAATTGTTTAAGAAATCTATAAGAAATTTTTGGGTAAAAAATTAGCTTTCTTAAATTAAGTTCTAAATTAAGAAAATATCACACTAGGAGTTTTTGATGAAAATGGTTCATTTTTTAGAGGGCGTTCATTTTGAAAAGCTCCACATTGAAGCGTTGAGTGAAAATTCTTCCAATAAGGAAATGCGCATTTGCATGCCCAAAGGAGCGGTCATAGACAAACACAAGGCCCCGGGAGCTATCAGCGTGCAGGTTTTAGAAGGCAAAATCATTTTTGAAGCAAAAAATGAAAAAATAGAAATGCCAAAGGGAGCGTTAATCAGCCTAGAAGCCCAAGTTTTGCATCGTTTGGACGCTTTAGAAAATAGCGTTATAAGGCTATCTTTAAGTAAAAAATAAGGAAAATGAAATGATGAAAGTTGTTTTATGAATACTTGGTATTTGCTTTTAACCATAATTTTATTAATCATCATATGGAGGATCATTAAATTAGTGTTAAAAGATAAAAACGACAGCGATGATAAGGGGTTAGGGTAAAAGCGCATTTTTGATCTAAAAAATGAGCCAAGAAGATAAAAGAAGTTGTTAAATCATAGTCGTTTAATTAAGCGCGCTACGATACGAAAATTTTAAAAGAAAGGAAAAATATGAGCGAACAACGAAAAGAATCTTTACAAAATAACCCTAATTTGAGTAAAAAAGATGTCAAAATCGTGGAAAAGATTTTGAGCAAGAACGACATTAAAGCCGCTGAAATGAAAGAACGCTATTTAAAAGAAGGGCTGTATGTGCTGAATTTCATGAGCTCTCCAGGCAGCGGTAAAACCACGATGCTAGAAAATCTAGCGGATTTTAAAGACTTTAAGTTTTGCGTGGTAGAGGGCGATTTGCAAACCAACCGAGATGCGGACAGGTTGCGTAAAAAAGGCGTGAGCGCGCACCAGATCACCACCGGCGAAGCGTGCCATTTGGAAGCGAGCATGATTGAAGGGGCGTTTGATTTATTAAAAGATGAGGGGGCGTTAGAAAAAAGCGATTTTTTAATCATTGAAAACGTGGGGAATTTGGTTTGCCCTTCAAGCTATAATCTAGGAGCGGCGATGAATATCGTTTTACTCTCCGTTCCAGAGGGCGATGATAAGGTGCTAAAATACCCTACGATGTTTATGTGCGCGGATGCGGTGATTATCAGTAAAGCGGACATGATTGAAGTGTTTAATTTCAGGGTTTCTCAAGTCAAAGAAGACATGCAAAAATTAAAGCCTGAAGCGCCCATTTTTTTAATGAGTTCCAAAGACCCTAAAAGCTTGGAAGATTTTAAAAATTTCCTTTTAGAAAAAAAGCGTGAAAATTACCAGTCCACGCATTCGTTTTAATGTGTTTAGCGATCCCCTCTAAAGTCATAGCCATTAACGATAATGTGGCTATTTTGGAAACTTTAGGCGTTCAAAGAGAGGCGAGCTTGGATTTGATGGGCGAGTCCGTTAAAGTGGGCGATTATGTGCTACTCCACATCGGCTATGTGATGAGTAAGATTGATGAAAAAGAAGCCCTAGAATCCATTGAGCTTTATCAAGAAATGATCGCCAAAATGAACGAAACGCATGAATAATAACAATGAGCGTTGATCACCTCATTTCGCCCTTTAGAGACAAGCGAGTTATTTTAGCGCTCTCTAATGCAATCAAAAAACTCGCTTTCAAACTTGAAAAAAAATTAGTCATCATGGAAGTGTGCGGAGGGCATACGCATTCCATCATGAAATACGGGCTTTTAGATTTGATGCCTAACAATTTGGAGTTTGTGCATGGGCCAGGGTGTCCGGTATGCGTGATGCCAAGAGCGCGCCTTGATGAAGCTTACGAACTCGCTAGCATGAAAGATAGCATTGTTTTGAGTTTAGGGGATATGATGAGAGTCCCCGGGAGCTATGGGAGTTTGATACAAGCCAGAGAAAAGGGGCTAGATGCACGCTTTTTGTATTCGCCCATGCAAGCTTTAGAGATCGCTAAAGAAAACCCTCATAAAAAAGTCATTTACATTGCGATCGGTTTTGAAACCACCACGCCGATGAGCGCTAGCGTTTTAAGCAACGCCAAAAAAGAAAAAATCAATAACCTTTTTTTCCACACTAACCACATTTTAGTGCCTCCTAGCGTGAGCACGATTTTAAAAGATCCAGCATGCCAGATTAACGCCCTTTTAGCCCCTAGCCATGTGAGCGTGATCAGCGGCGCTCAAATCTATACTCCTTTAGTGGATCGCTTTCAAATCCCTATTATTGTGAGCGGTTTTGAGCCGGTGGATATATTAGAAAGCGTGCTGATGCTCATTAAACAAGCCTTAAACAAAGAAGCCAAGCTAGAAATCCAATACAAAAGAGCGGTGAGCTATGGGGGGAATGTGAAAGCGCAAGAGTTAGTGAATGCATGCATGGAAGTGAGAGAAAATTTTGAATGGAGAGGTTTGGGGAATATCAAACGTTCCGCTCTCAAACTCAAAGAAGCGTTCGCTTCTTATGACGCTGAAAAAGTCTTTAAAGAACACTTAAGCCACAAAACCTCCAAAGAAAACAAGGCATGCAAGTGTGGGGAGATCTTAAAAGGCATCGCTAAGCCCCCAGACTGCTCGCTATTCGCCACAACTTGCACCCCACAAAACCCGATCGGCAGTTGCATGGTCAGCTCTGAGGGGGCGTGCGCGGCGTATTATCGTTACAAGCGCGTTTGAGTTTCAAAAATTGCTCTAAGCCCCTAGATTGCTCGCTATTCGCTACAACTTGCACCCCACAAAACCCGATCGGCAGTTGCATGGTCAGCTCTCAAGGGGGCGTGTGCGGCGTATTATCGTTACAAGCGCGTTTGAGCTTTAAAAATTGCTTTTTAGTGAAATCGCTCAAACCCTCGCAATTGACATCCACGCTAACCGGTTGTTTAGGGGGCTTTTCTTTTTTGACAACCGGTTTGTGATACGCCCTTTTCCTAATACTCGCTTGGATAGTTTTAAAATCAAAAGGGTAATTCAAAGCTTCAAGCGTTTTTTTTGTTTCTAAAAAATGCGTTTTTAAGTTGTTGGTGTAATAATCTTCTTTCTATTTCAAAGGCTTTCAAGAAACTCGGATGCGTGAAATAGATTTTTAGGATTTGGTGTTCTACTTTAGCGTATCTAAACCCTTTCTTTAAATCCCCTAAAATTCCAGCCACATAACGATTGATCACCTCTCTTCGCTTGAGCTGGAGTTTTAGATTTCTAAACGCAGACATTTGGCCGATTTTTTTAAACAGCAAAAAGGTTTCTTTCTTTTTTAGATAGCGTTTATAAATGAGGGGGTCAAATCCATTTTCCATGATGGAATTATAGCGTTTTAGCTTGACTTTTTTAAAAAGCTTTTGTATAATGCTTCTTTTACTTTATATATTTGTTGTTTGTTTGGGGTGTCGCCAAGCGGTAAGGCACCAGGTTTTGGTCCTGGCATTCCGAGGTTCGAATCCTTGCACCCCAGCCATTTTTCCTTTTAGTGCGTTCTTATATCGCGGAGTAGAGCAGTCCGGTAGCTCGTTGGGCTCATAACCCAAAGGTCAGTGGTTCAAATCCATTCTCCGCAACCAATCTTAATGAAATACCCCCTATCCCCTTAAAAAAACGAATTTCAAATGAAGAAAATGAATTTTCAATTAAAAAATAAGCTTCGCATGAGACACTAACGCAAGAAAACGAATTTCAAATTAAAAAAACGAATTTCAAATTAAAAAAACGAATTTCAAATTAAAAAAACGAATTTCAAATTAAGAAAACGAATTTCAAATTAAGAAAATGAGTTCCAACACCACCAAACGAAACAAAAAGTGCCAAAATCAAAAAAATGACAAAATTTTCCCCAAATGACAAAAAAAAAAAAACGCTTTATGCTATAATACTCCAAATACATTCCAATGCAAATGCATTCTGATGCAAATACATTCTAATGTATAAAATCCCTAATATTAAAATCCAATTTAATCCAAAAAGGAAAAAACATGAAAAAAACCCTTTTACTCTCTCTCTCTCTCTCTCTCGTTTTTGCTCCACGCTGAAGACGACGGCTTTTACATGAGTGCAGGCTATCAAATCGGTGAAGCCGCTCAAATGGTAACAAACACAGGAGAAATACAAAAGCTTTCGGATAAGTATGAAAGTTTGAACAATTTTTTAACCAGATACAGCACCTTAACCAATCTCATCCGATTGTCCTCTGATCCGAGCACGATTAACGAAGTAAGGGATAATCTAGGCTCAAGCTCTAGGAATTTGCTTGATGTCAAAACCAACTCTCCGGCGTATCAAGCCGTGCTTTTAGCACTGAATGCAGCGGTGGGGTTGTGGCAAGTTACAAGCTACGCTTTTACTGCTTGTGGTCCTGGCAGTAACGAGAGCGCGAATGGAGGTATCCAAACTTTTAATAATGTGCCAGGACAAAATACGACGACCATCACTTGCAATTCGTATTATCAACCAGGACATGGTGGGCCTATATCCACTGAAAATTATGCGAAAATCAATCAAGCCTATCAAATCATTCAAAAGGCTTTGACAGCCAATGGATCTAATGGAGATGGGGTCCCCGTTTTAAGCAACACCACTACAAAACTTGATTTCACTATCAATGGAGACAAAAGAACGGGGGGCAAACCAAATGAACCATTAATATACCACCCATGGAGTCATGGGAAAGCTATTTCAACCTCGTGGGATAACACAATAGCAACACCAACAACAGAACAGATCAATACAACCAATAACGCTCAAGAGCTTTTAAAACAAGCGAGCATCATTATCACTACCCTAAATGAGGCATGCCCAAACTTCCAAAATGGTGGTAGCGGTTATTGGCAAGGGATAAGCGGCAATGGGACAATGTGCGGGATGTTTAAGAATGAAATCAGTGCTATCCAAGGCATGATCGCTAACGCGCAAGAAGCTGTCGCGCAAGCCAAAATCGTTAGTGAAAATGCGCAAAATCAAAACACCCTAGACACTGGAAAACCATTCAACCCTTACACAGACGCTAGCTTTGCTCAAAGCATGCTCAAAAACGCACAAGCGCAAGCAGAGATTTTAAACCAAGCCGAACAAGTGGTGAAAAACTTTGAAAAAATCCCTAAAAATTTTGTATCAGACTCTTTAGGGGTGTGTTATGAAGTGCAAGGGGGTGAGCGTAGGGGCACCAATCCAGGTCAGACAACTTCTAACACTTGGGGGGCCGGTTGCGCCTATGTGGAACAAACCATAACGAATTTAAACAACAGCATCGCTCACTTTGGCACTCAAGAGCAGCAAATAGAGCAAGCCGAAAACATCGCTGACACTCTAGTGCATTTCAAATCCAGATACAGCGAATTGGGCAGCACTTATAACAGCATCACCACCGCACTTTCAAGCATCCCTAACGCTCAATCTTTGCAAAATGCGGTGAGTAAAAAGAATAACCCCTATAGCCCCCAAGGCATAGAAACCAATTACTACTTGAATCAAAACACTTACAACCAAATCCAAACCATCAACCAAGAGCTAGGGCGTAACCCCTTTAGGAAATTGGGCATCGTCAGCTCTCAAACCAACAACGGCGCGATGAATGGGATCGGTATTCAAGTGGGCTACAAACAATTCTTTGGCCAAAAAAGAAAGTGGGGCGCTAGGTATTACGGCTTTTTTGACTACAACCATGCGTTCATCAAATCCAGTTTCTTCAACTCGGCTTCTGATGTATGGACTTATGGTTTTGGAGCGGACGCTCTCTATAACTTCATCAACGATAAAGCCACCAATTTCTTAGGCAAAAACAACAAGCTCTCTGTGGGGCTTTTTGGTGGGATTGCGTTAGCGGGTACTTCATGGCTTAATTCTGAGTATGTGAATTTAGCCACCGTGAATAATGTCTATAACGCTAAACTGAATGTGGCGAACTTCCAATTCTTATTCAACATGGGGGTGAGGATGAATTTAGCTAGATCTAAGAAAAAAGGTAGCGATCATGCCGCTCAGCATGGCATTGAACTAGGGCTTAAAATCCCTACCATCAACACGAACTATTATTCCTTTATGGGGGCTGAACTCAAATACAGAAGGCTCTATAGCGTGTATTTGAATTATGTATTCGCTTATTAAAAGCTTAAAACCCTTTGTGGAACTCCCTTTTTTAACCCTCTTTTTGGGGGGTTTGTTTTTTGAACTCCTTTTGTTTTGAAGCTCCCTTTTTAGGGGAGAACCCTTTTTTTAAACCCTTTGTTTTGAACTCCTTTGTTTTGAACTCCTTTGTTTTGAACTCCTTTGTTTTGAACTCCTTTGTTTTGAACTCCTTTTTTTTAAACTCTCTTTTTTTTAAACTCTCTTTTTTTAAATTTTTGAACCTTTTTTTGAACCCTTTGTTTTAGGGGGGCTTATTTTTTAAGGGGTTTCTTTTTTGAACCCTTTGTTTTAGGGGGGCTTATTTTTTAAGGGGTTTCTTTTTTTGAACTCTTTGTTTTTTTAAAGGGATTTTTTTGGGGGGGGGTTTGATCTTTTTCTTTTTGCCAATCCCCACTGCTTTCGCTTTTTAATCTTTATTTTTCTAACCTTTTTAATCCCACTCTATCGCTTGCACTATAATGAGCTGATATTTTAAAAAAGGAATAAGCATGCCTAACACCACCGCCAAAAAAGACTACACAAAATACAGCGAAAAACAGCTTTTTAATTTAATCCATCAATTAGAGCGAAAAATCAAAAAGATGCAAAATGATAGAGTTTCTTTTAAAGAAAAAATGGCTAAAGAATTGGAAAAGAGGGATCAAAACTTTAAGGATAAAATAGACGCATTAAATGAACTCTTGCAAAAAAACAGTCAAGCTTTTGATGATAAAAGAGATTGTTGTTTGGGGCATGAGATCCCAAACATTCAAACGCAACAAGCCATGAGAGAAGCGTTAAATGGGGTTAATCTCACTCAAATTGATAGTTTAGATGATCTTACAAACGAGTTAAAAAGAGAAAATAATAAAGGTTTTGAAAATGTATGCTTTAGCGTTTGATTTAAAGATTGAGATTTTAAAAAAAGAATACGGAAGAACCCTACAATAAAGCCTATGATGATTTAAGGCAAGAATTAGAGCTATTAGGGTTTGAAAACACTCAAGGGAGCGTTTATGTTAATTATTCTAAAGAAAACACTCTAGCACAAGTTTATAAAGCGATCAATAAACTCTCTCAAATTGAGTGGTTTAAAAAGTCTGTTAGGGATATTAGAGCGTTTAAGGTAGAGGACTTTAGCGATTTTACTGAGATTGTGAAATCCTAGTGTTTAGCCAAATTTTTAAAATTTTTGGCACTTATAGAGTGGAAAGCAACGCTTTTTTTAGTAAGACTAGGCAGTCATAGCGAGCTGTTTTGAACCGCCCACACCCCTTAAACGCCTAAATGGATCGCTCATTAACTACCCCCCTTTTTTTAGGGGTAAAATTTAGGGTTAAAACACCGCTTACGCTTTTTGCTTTTTAAACACCCTCGTGTTTCCCGCTTTTTAAATACCCTCGTGTGCGCATTTCTTTACGCTTCAAAGCCCCTTCATAACGGCGGATTTCAACCTCTGTTTTAGGCTCGTATTTGGGCATGGGGGTGGGTTTGCCATTTTCCACAGCCACCATCGTGAAATAGCATGAATTGGTGTGCGTGATTTCACGAGTTTTAATGTCTTCGCTCAAAACCTTAATCCCCACTTCGCACGAGGTGTTGCCCACATAATTGATACTGGCTAAAAAAGTGAGCAAATTCCCTACAGGAATGGGGTATTTAAAAGTAACCCCATCCACGCTTAAAGTTACCGTTCCTTTAGCGCAATAACGAGTTGAGCACACATAAGCCACTTTATCCAACAAATTCAATAATTCCCCCCATGCATGACATTGTTGAAATTAGCGGTTGTAGGCACGACTAAATAGCTCATCAATAATTTAGTGCGATCCGCTGTGTCTATAGTAAAATCAAAATGGTTAGAATGCGATGATTGTATTTGAGGCATTGTTTCTCCTTAATTAAAATTGGTGTTAAAAACGTTTTTTGTAAAAAACATTCCAAGAACTATATATTAGTAAAAATTAAGTAATATTAAGTGAATATTAGAGTGATTAGAAAAATAATAAGAGGGTTAGCGTTAGAGAATGGGCGTTGGAGAGAAAAAAGAAAGCCAAAAGGTGGCAATTATCACTGGGGCGAGTTCTGGAATTGGGTTAGAGTGTGCGTTAATGCTGTTAGATCAAGGGTATAAGGTCTATGCACTCTCTAGGCATGCGACTTTGTGCGTAGCCTTAAACCATGCGTTATGCGAGAGCGTTGATATTGATGTGAGCGATTCTAACGCTTTAAAAGAAGTGTTTTTAAACATCAGCGCTAAAGAAGATCATTGCGATGTTTTGATCAATTCCGCCGGTTATGGGGTGTTTGGGAGCGTAGAAGACACGCCCATTGAAGAGGTTAAAAAACAATTTGGCGTGAATTTTTTCGCTCTTTGTGAAGTGGTGCAACTCTGTTTGCCCTTATTGAAAAACAAGCCCTATTCTAAGATTTTTAACCTTTCTTCCATAGCAGGGCGTGTGAGCATGCTCTTTTTAGGCCATTATAGCGCGAGTAAGCATGCCTTAGAAGCTTATAGCGATGCCTTGCGTTTAGAGCTCAAACCCTTTAACGTTCAAGTGTGTTTGATTGAGCCAGGCCCAGTGAAAAGCAATTGGGAAAAAACCGCTTTTTCAGTTGAGAATTTTGAGAGCGAAGATAGCCTTTATGCGTTAGAAGTGAATGTGGCTAAAAGCTTTTATTCTGGCGTGTATCAAAACGCCCTAAGCCCTAAAGCCGTGGCGCAAAAAATCGTTTTTCTTAGCATGAGTCAAAAAATCAAGGCCCGCTATTTGATCGGCTTAAAAACCCAATTATTGCTAGCGTTGTATAGAATCCTCCCGAGTAGCTGGTATGATTCTTTGTTCAGATTAATCGTTCTTAAAAGGAAGCGTGATGCTTAAAACCTATCATATCGCCTTAGCTTGCGTGATTTTAGCGGTGGTGGTGCTTTTGTTTGGAGGGGAGTCTTTGAGTTTGGAAGAATGGAAAGAAGTGTGCCTTAATGTGAAAAACCACTTTTTACACAATGAAGAACTAAGCTCTTTAAGTATTATTATTTTAGAAATACGACTACCACGAGTGATTTTAGCGCTTTTAGTGGGAGCGAGTTTGTCCGGGAGTGGGGTGGTGATGCAAACGATTTTTAGAAACCCCTTAGTGGATCCCTTTTTACTAGGGATTTCTAGCGGGGCGATGCTAGGCGTGGCGATGGCGATAGCGGTAGTGGAGTCTAACATTGCGATTTTAGCGTTTTTTGGGGCGATTTTGGCCAGCCTTGCTGTTTTGGCGATGAATAGGGTTTTGGGTAATTCCGTCCTTTCGTTGGTGCTTTCAGGGGTGGTGTTGAGCGCGTTTTTAAGCGCACTTGCCGGAGCGATAAAATTCTTTGTGATCCCCCAAAAAGCGCAAGCGATTGTCGTGTGGCTTTTAGGGAGCTTGTCTTTAAGCAGTTATAAGGATTGTTTGATCGCTTTCATAGGGCTGTCTTTAGGCTTTATCCCTCTCTTTTTGTTAAGGTGGCGTATTAATTTATTGAGCTTGAGCGATGCGCAAAGTTTGAGCTTGGGGATTAACCCGGTGCTGTTGCGATCGCTTTGTTTGGTGTGCGTGAGCGTTGCGAGCGCTTTAGCGGTGAGCGTGTCCGGCACGATTGGCTGGATTGGGTTGGTCATTCCGCATGTAGCTAGGTTGTTTTTTGGGGCGAATTTACAAAAACTGCTTTTAAGCTCTTTGTTAATGGGGGCGTTTTTCTTGCTTTTAGCGGATGTGGTGGCTAAAACCATTACCCCCTATGATTTGCCGGTGGGCATTGCGACAAGCGTTTTAGGAGCGCCTTTTTTCTTGTGGCTTTTGTTTAGAACTAGGGGGGTGTGATGGTCTTAGAAGTTAAAAACCTGTCCTTTAAATATTCTCAAAAACTCATTTTGGATAAATTGAGTTTTAGCGTGCCAAAAAACAGCATCACCAGCATTTTAGCGCCTAATGGCTCGGGTAAAACCACGCTTTTAAAATGCCTTTTAGGGCTTTTAAAGCCTTTAGAAGAAACCGAAATCAAGGCGTGTAACAAAGACATTTTACCCTTAAAGCCTTATGAAAAAGCTAAACTAATCGCTTATATCCCCCAAGTGGAATATTACGCGTTTAATTTCAGCGTGCTGGATTTTGTCTTAATGGGGAAAGCGACGCATTTGAATCTGTTCGCTATGCCTAAAGCTAAGCACATTAAAGAAGCCACTAGCGTTTTAGAGCGCTTGGATTTAGAGTCTTTAAAAGATCAAGGCATTAATGATTTGTCCGGCGGTCAAAGGCAAATGGTGCTTTTAGCTAGAAGTTTATTGCAAAGAACGCCCTTGTTGTTACTAGATGAGCCTACGAGCGCTTTAGATTTAAAAAACCAAGCCCTTTTTTTTGATGCGATTAAAGATGAGATGAAAAAACGAGAATTGAGCGTTTTAGTCAATATCCATGATCCCAATTTGGTTGCCAGGCACTCCACGCATGTGGTCATGCTCAAAGATAAAAAACTTTTTTGCAAGCTTCCACACCAATCGCTATGACTTCACACAATTTAAGCGCGCTTTATGACACGCCCTTAGAAGCGATCTGGCATGATAATAAGCTTGTCGTGTATGCGTTGTAGGGGTTGAATTGCCCAATTGCTAAAAATGATTAGGACTTTTAGGCTGATATTGAGAGGAGGGTTTGGTTCTCGCTCTGTGTCCCTATCATAGGGATTTTACAGAGTTTAGTCATCTAGGGCATTCGGTCTTTGTGCATCATCTCCAAAGGCGTAACTCCCCAACACTTCTTGCCGTAGATACGAATGTTTGGGGATATTATACGATATTACGCTATGAATTGGTGGCGTTCATTCTAAACGCTAAAGGCGTTTGGGATTTCTGCTTGAGTGGGTTAAACTTTTTCTTTTGTAAGATTTCTTAAGCCCCATGCCAAAAGCATGGGTTTTAGAATGGTATTAGAAACTATACCTCATTCCTAAATTGGAAGCGAAATGGCTTGCGTTGGAAATCAAATTGTGCAAATAAACCACGCCCAAATTCAAAAACACTTCTTTAGCCAATTGCAATTCCCCACCCATCATCGCTCTTGCATAGGTGCTTAAAGGACTGCGAGCGGCATTGATTTTAAAGGTGTTTAAAGACGCCACATCATTCGATCCAAAGCGAGCGAACTCTTGTAAAACCCCAGCGTTCATATAGAAGTATGAAGTGTCCCCATAATAATAGCGCGCTTCCACATTAGCGCTAGCGTTGAATAAATGCTGACTGCTAGAGCCATTACTCAAAGCCACTTTTTGATTGCTGTTGCTTTTAAAGTTGGTTGAACCTAAATGGTTGTAGCTCACGCCCACGCTTGGTTTTAACACTAAAGCGTTCCTAAAAAACGCGAAGTCATAACCATAGCTCGCTCTTGTTGTGGCGCTATAGGCTAAGTAATTATAGCTTTGATTCAAATCTCGCAGTAGAGCGCTTTTGAAATTCAAGCTTGATTGATCACTCCCTAGCGCCCCTTGAGCTTCAAAGTCAAATTCATGCTGGTTGGCAAAAAAACGGCTATACACGCCAAAATTAGCGTTATTGGCCCCAGAGTTAAGAGAGTTCGCTTGATTGCTAAAGGAGCTATAACCATAGCTTCCAAAACCGCCCACAATGGCTTCCACTTCCCCATTAAGGTAAGCGTCCACGCCGGCGCTTGTGCCATACAATGAAGCGTTAGAGCCGCTATTCAAGCTCGCTCCTCCAATAGCGTTAGCCCAAACGTTGGTGGGTTTTTCATATTTAGGGGCAAATTGATACAACACTTCTGCCGCGCTCTCTAAAGAAGCGAATCTTTGGCCTTTTAAAGCTTGTAAGCGTTGAGCGAACGAGTTAATATGGTTGGTGTGCTTCCTGGAGAGATTGACTAAACGAGAATTTAAAATCATCGCATTGCTCAAGCTCAAAGTTTGTAAGCCGCTGGTTTTATGCTCTAAACTGGCTATGTTGTTTAAAGTGGTAGTGGCCGCATTCAATTGCTTGGTGATTTCACCGGTGCTTGTGTTATCAATCATTTGTCTGGCATAACCCGCATCATGGCTATCAATCAATAAGGTTTGCAAGAGATCCCTGCCTTGCGCGCCTGAATGAGTATAAAGCGTGTCAATATCTTTGGAGCGGTTAGCCAATTCAAACACGCTTTCAATAGTGCCAAAATCATGCTGATTGATAGCGACTAAATTAGGAGTGGCGCTGTGAGCGAAAGGAGCGTTCTTCACGAGGGCGTAGTTAGCAGAACGCGCATTATTAGTGGTGTTGGTGGGTAAGTTGGTGGTATTGCCACCATTCTCAGTAGGCGTAGAATTGCCTAAATAATACACCGAAATTTTAGAGCCGTTAGCCGTTTTACTGATGCCTATATTTTTCCATGCCTTACCGATAAGATACTTGTAATTGTCAGGGTTATTCACCATGCTTTGATTGCCGATAGCCATACCGCATGCTTTAATGTCATCAGTATTTCGCACCACACAAGTATCCATGCGGTTATTGTTGTTATAAAGGGCTAGGCGCTCTTTGAATTGCTCTTCTAGATTAACATTACTAATGCCATTGGTACCTGTAGAAACATTACCATAACCAATGATTTTCGCTTTCAATAAAACATGCTCTGTATTTTTAATGAGATCTTGAGCGCTGTTAATCTTGATGAGCGGTTTGTAAAATCCGGTCGCACTGTCTATATCATTATTAAACATCATAGCTGCTGCATTGCCTACATTTAAGGTTGCCACTTGCCCGCCTCGGACCAGATAGTTGATAGTGCCTTGATTGTTGATAAAATCCCCCTGAATGGTTAAATTTGAAAATTGACTATAGTCCATGACCGCATTTTGACCCAGGGTTAGATTATTAAACATAAGTTTTGATGTGCCCCAAGGGTTTTCTGGGGTTGAAGAAGCGAATTTTCTGGTGATTTCAACATTTTTAATATTCCTAGCGTCAAAATAATTCCAAGGGCTATAGTAAAAATCATTGATAACCAATTTTTCGCCGCCTTTAAATTTGACACCCCCAGAAAAGATTGACCTAGTGCCAGTTTCCAAACGCACGGTATTGATGCGCGATTGACTGCCTATATCTTCGCTAAAATGAGTGTATTCCCCCACGCTCACCCCATTGGTTTTAACAATCAATTCATTAATGTTGAAGTTTTTAACGGCCACATTAGTGGAAGCCGTAATGAGCTTGTTGATATTGACCTTACCTGTAACACCACTAAAATCTAAGGTGTTGAAACCACCATTACCCGTATCAATACCTTTAAAATTAGCTGTATGAGCATCCACCTTTAAATTCACAAATCTTCCCAAACTAATATCGTTATTAAAAGTGGCTGTGCCGTTTTTGGTATCCGTACCAGCCTTAAACTCAAAATTCGCGCTTGATCCTGCCAAAGCATAACCACCCACTTGATTATTCACTCTTAAAGGCCCATCAACGGTGATATTCCCAGTTAGATTTTCACTAATAAAGAGCGCCCGCTCGCTTGATTGGACAGATTGACACCGCCTTTGCCGATATGTAAATGAGCCGCATTGGTGGTAAGAGAAGCTTTATACCCTCCCACTCTAATCGTGCCATCAGCGTTAGTGTTGATGCGGTTGATATTGACAACCGTGTCTTTGCCGCCAGCAAAAGGCCCATCAATGACTTGCGTGGGTTGGATTTCTGTTTTTTGCGCGCTATTGGGTGGGTTAATGACCTGAGTGTTACTATTGTTTTGAGCGCTGTTTTGTTGGTTGTTGTTAGCATTATTTTGCGTGGTGTTACTAGGTTTATCCTTGGGTTTATCCTTATAACCGCCTTCTGGAGGGGCAATGATATTTAACCCGGCGCTTTGCCACAAATCCAGTGTGCCAATATGAGTCTTGTTGCTAGCGATAATGCCCGCTTGAGCGGCGTTTTTATCGCCCACAGTGAGATGGTTAAAATTGACTTCCCCTGTCACTTTTGAAGTGTTTATCGTGCTGTATGAAGGGGCCAGATACGCTCCCACGTATTGCAAGCGGCCCATCCACACATTGCCCATTAATTTAACGCTGTTTGAAGCCAAATTGAGCGTGGCGCCATCATAAAGAGAAATTTCAGCGTTTTTACTGCTAGTGATCCGCTTCTGAAGCTTGCAAAGTCAAAACCGTAGAGCTGGCTTTCCTCCCGGCTCCAGAACCCACACGATTATTGATTTCTACAAAATTATCAATTAAGATATTTTTAGCGTTGAAATCCACTCTCGTGGTGCGATCAGCACTATCCTTATAGCTTGTGAAAGAATTGCCATTGAATTGGCCCAAACGCAAAGTGGCTTTTTGCATATTGACATCTAAATCCCCACCAGTAAAGTTTCTTAGCCCTGAGAGGTTATAAGTCCCTACAGCGTCTTTCATATCCACTTCAAGCTTGTTCTGCTGCCCGCCTTTGACCCAATAATGCCTAGCGGCGTTCCCCCAGTCCCAACCTCCATCAATCTTACTGGATAAAAGGGATTGGTATAAGTCGTATTCCTTGTTAGGGAATTCATTAAAGCCTTTTCCTGCTTGAATGCGCCAAACTTTATCGGGTTTATCTGGGGTTTTATTGGCTTCTTCGGCTTGTTTGAGCCCCCAGCTAAGAAGCCCTGAAACCGTTCCTACAGCGGTGCCTGTAGCGATACCCCCAACAATGGCTGGAATGATCACGGTCGTGAAAAAGGCGGCATGACTCTCTTGCGGTATGGAGCTAATCAACGCTCCTGCTAAAACAAGAGAAACTAAAGGGCGATTGATTTTGCGGTGTGTTTGTTGTATTTCCATTTCTTTCCTTTCTTTTTGTAAAACGATTTTTGCACAAAGGGTGCGACTTTAGACTAGAAAATTTCTGTTGCATTTACGATTAAGGTTATAAATATATAGTATCTACAACCATTGTTCAATTTTTATCAAATTAAAGTAAATGAACATAAAACTTAACAAGATTAAAGAGCAATATTGCTAGAATTTGTGGTTAGAATGTGTAAATAGGTAAAATTGGAAGCGTTTAAAAAAACTTCTCCCAGATCGTGCCTTGTGGGGTGTCCATCAAAGCGATTTTTTGTTTCAAAAGCTCTTCTCTGATGCGATCGGCTTTTAAAAAATCTTTTTGCTCTTTGGCGCGTTTTCTTTCTTCTATCTTGTTTTCAATTTCTTGTTTTTCGCTCCCACTCACGCCTAATTGGAAATATTCTACAGGGTCTTTAAACCCGATGCCAAGCAGTTCTTCTATGAATTTTAAATTCGCTAAAATTTCGCCTTTCAAAGCCTTGTTTTTGGGGTTTTGATCCAGTTTTTCATTAGTAGAAGAAAGCATGCTTTCTAAAACGCTCAACGCTTTAGAAATGTTTAAATCATCTTGCATGCATTCTAAAATTTCTTTTTTAAAGTTTGGATTTATTCCTCCAAGAGTCCCTAAAACGCGCTGTTTTAAACGATAGATTTTATCCAAGCGTTTTTTACTCACCAACAAATCTTCTTCATTGAAATTCAAAACAGAGCGATAATGCACCCCTAGCAAGTAATTGCGCAAAATTTCACCATCATAGTTTTTCAGGGCGTCTTTAATAAAAAAGCTATTCCCTAAACTTTTAGACATTTTTTCGTTGTTGATATTCACAAAGCCATTATGCATCCAGTATTTAGCGATCTCCACGCCAAAGGCGCAACGGGTTTGGCACGCTTCATTTTCATGGTGGGGGAATAACAAATCCGCTCCGCCAGCATGGATGTCAATTTGATAAGGGGCGTTAGCGAGCGCTAAAGTTTCAAAAACCATGCTAGAGCATTCTATATGCCAACCAGGGCGCCCTTTGCCTAAAGGGCTATCAAAGCCCACATCATTATCCCCCTTATAGCTTTTCCACAACACAAAATCCTGCTCAAGCCGTTTTTCTTGCACCAAACCAATACGGCTAAATTCCACACTGCTATTATGCACGCTCAAAGAGCCGTAATCTTTGTCCTTGCTCGTGTCTAAATAAATATCCCCATTAGAGACTCTATAAGCGAAATTTTTTTCTAAAAGCGTTTCAATCATGCCTACCATAGCGTCTAAATACTCGCTCGCTTTAGGCTCTAGGCTGGGTTGTTTCACGTTCAAAGCGTTCAAATCCCTTGTGTAAGATTCAATATAAATGCTGCTTAATTCTTGAATGCTTTTGTTTTCTTTTAGGGCTTTGTTGATGATTTTATCATCAATATCCGTGAAATTCCTTACTAGCATCACTTCATAGCCGCTCAACTCAAGCGTGCGCCTTAACAAATCAAAAGCAATCGCGCTCCTGGCATGCCCTAAATGAGCGTCATCATACACCGTAGGCCCGCACACATAAATATTCGCCTTTTTTTCAACTAAAGGCTCAAAAGGGACTTTTTGTTTTAATTTGGTATCATAAATAAACATTTAAAAACCTTGAAAATAATAAAATAAATATAAATGTGTAACCCACGATTTGAACGCTAAGAGTAATAAGATTTCCACGCAAGCGAGGAAAAGGATTACAAGCCATGATTTTAAATTCTTGATTATACCCAAGAATAATTGAAAGCCAAACGCTTTTATCGTTAAAACAAATAAAAATAACCCGCTCAAACTATTCGCTAACGCTAAACCTAAAACCCCCAATAAAGGCATTAAACTCAAAGAAGCCGCTAAACCTAAAAAAAGCGAAATTAAAGAGATTTTAGCCGCTTTTTTTTGCTCTAATTTCGCATAAAGCCACAAAGAAAAGAGTTTAGTTAGCCCAAAAGGGAGCAAGCCTAAAAGATAGAGCGAAAAGACTTGCGAAGTGATTAAAGTGTCTTTAGGGCTAAATTGCCCCCTTTCAAATAAAAGCTCGGTGATTTCTTTGCTTAACATGATCCCCCCAATGCTGCAAAAAAGCAAAACCCCCACCAAAAAAAACCACGCCTTTTGCAAGCGTTGTAAGATTAGATCCTGCTGATTGTTTTTAAGCGCGATCGCAATGCTGGGGAAAAGGGCGCTAGAGATAGCGATAGCAAATAACGCTAAAGGGAGCTGGAAAGACTCTATTAGCGTAATACAAATAAGACACGCTCCCGCTCGCTAGAAAAGAGGCGATTGTGGTGTCTAAAAAAGAAGCGATCTGAGCGCTAGAATTGCCTAAAACACTGGGGAAAAATTGCTTGAAAAACGCTTTTAGGTCCTTTTTGGCTCTTTTAGAGCGGTATTCTTTTTTGAGCGCGTTTTTAGTTTTAAAGCTCAAAAATCCTTTAAATAATAAATTCAATAAGCCCAATTTCACTAAAGGATAAAAGTGCAATAAAATTTGAGCCACGCCTCCTAAAAGCACGCCATAGCTCAAATAATACAACGCTTCTAAGTGCGTTTTTTCTTTAGAAATCAAAAGGGCTGAAATCATGCATACATTGAGTAAGCTTGCGCTATAAGCGCTGGCAAAAAAGCTGTGTTTGTATTGCAAAAGCGCGCCTAAAAAAGTGGTGATAAACACCAATAAAAGATACCAAAAATTGATCGCTACAATAGGGGCGCATAGTTTGAGCGTCTCTTCATTAAAGCCGTAAGCTAGGAGTTTAGCTAGCCATAAGGGATTGAGCGCTACTAACAAGCACCATATGAATAAAACGCCGCAAAAAATAAGCCCCACCAAACTCGCAAAGCTCCCTTTAATGGAACTCCGTATGAAGCTCGGTAAAAAGCTTTGAGAAAAAGATCCCTCCGCAAAAATACGCCTGAATAGATTAGGCAATTTGAAAGCCACAAAGAAAATATCGCTATACACCCCAGCCCCTAGGATATTAGCCATCATCAAATCCCGTAAAAAGCCAAAAATCCTAGAGCATAAAATCCCTAAGCTGTTGGTTAAAAATATTTTTTTTAGCATACTAGTTGTATTTATTACCTAATTTTCAGTGTTTTTTTGTTAGCATATTCCTTTTTCTAAATCTTTATAATACCATTTAAGGATTAAAAAATGAGCTTGGAGCGTTTTGCCCCTATAAAAGTTGAGCGGTGCAAAGACATTCAAAAAGAATTAAAAAAAGCGGCCGCTGAAAATAAATTACAAACAGAAGATCTGTGGTTTGAGATTTTAAAAACTTCTATTTTTATCAAAAACAGCGCTAAAGACGATTTTAGCGAGGCTTTTGGTGGGGAATTGCAGCAATTAGAAGAAGAGGAATACTATGAAAAAAAGAGCTAACCCTTTATCAAACCCATGACATTAAAATCAAATCAAACGCTTACAAACGCTTTTTTGAAGTGCAAGTGGATGAAGATTTAAGCAAAATAGAAATTATTTTAGACGAGTGTTTTATTGTCCTAGACACTGAAGAGCATTACCAAGAAATGTTTGCGTATATTAAAGAGCGTTTAGCCTTTGAAGGCGTGGTGTTTAGGCATTTTTCACAAATGTATGAAAATTTAAAAACAGAATTAAGAAAATATCAAAAAGAAGCCCAAAACAAGCACTTTATTTTATACGCTTCTTCAACCTTTATCCCTAATACAGAAGAAAAAATCCCATTTTTTATTAGAAGAAGAATACCTTCCAACCCATACTATTCCTTTAAGCGATCAAGAAGAATCTTTTGTTAAAGAGAATTATTATATCGCTAAAGAAAATCAAAAAGTCGCTTGCGTGAATTACCCCAAACAAGGCAGAGACGGCCGTAACCTCAAAGGCCTTTATATTGAATTGCCTAAAGTTGCCCATTCGCCCACCCCCATAGGGCATGACAAAAACGCTTTTGAAGAAAGAGAAGAAAATAACGCTTTAGTGTATTACTCCAAAGCCTTACAAGGGGTTAAAATGGAAAAAGGGCGTTTGGTTTCTAAGCAAAATTTTATCTTTAAAAACGGGATCAAATCCATTGAAGTGCCTAATCTTTTAGGGGGAGTGGAGAGCGGGTTAGCTTTAGAGATTCAAGCTAAAGACGAATTGAGCGATGCGATTGATTCTAATCTTATTTTAGAAGCGAGTGCGATTAACATTAAGGGCAATGTGGGCAAGAATGTGATCTTAGTGGCTAAAGAAATCACTATAGAGGGGCAAATCCACCCTGAAAGCTATGTCTATGCCAATCAAGCGCGCATCACTAACCATAAGGGCGTGTGCTACGCTAAAGAGTTTGAGTGCAAGTATTTGGAGCGCGCTAAGGTGTATGCCAATAGCGTTAAAGTGGAAGCGAGCGCGGGGAGCGTGGTCTATGCGAAAGAAATCGCTTTAGAAAAGCTTAAAAGCGATAACAAGCTGTATTTTTCCAAGCAATGTTGGATTGATGAGGTGGATGGCAATGGCAACCGCTTTATTTTTTACGCTTTTGGGGGGCGAGAAAACCAAGAAGAATTGAAAAACGCCAAACAAAAACTCAATGCATTAGGGTTAAAATCCAAAAAAATCATCGCTCAGCACCAATCCTTAAACCACTTGGTCAAAAACAATCAAATCATCATGGAAAAGCTTAAAAACGCCACCGAAGAAATCAAACGCTCTTTAATGCAACAAGAAAGCGTGAAAGACGCTTATAGCGAGTTTATGTTTGCTCTAAAGCGTTTGAAAATCTTAAAAGCTCAAATGTTAGAATTGCAAAAAATCAATAACGAATGTTACGCCAAACTCATCAGCATAGAAAACAGCTTCCAGCATGCAAGCATTACGACTAAAAACCCTTTCAAGCAAGAAAATATCGTGATTTATCATCGCAATTACCCTAAAGTGAGCAACTTGAGCGCCATGTTAAGCCACAATGAAAGCGTGGATGTGATCTATGAAGACCATAAAATCAAAAAAGTCCCTAAAAGCGCTATAAAAGGCTAGAGCGAGAAATAAAAAAGGGATAAAAATGATAGTGGGTTTGATAGGGGTTGTGGAAAAAATCTCTGCTTTAGAAGCGCATATAGAAGTGCAAGGGGTTGTTTATGGGGTGCAAGTTTCTATGCGAACGGCTGCTTTGCTTGAAGCGGGCCAAAAAGCGCGTTTGAAAATCTTACAAGTGATCAAAGAAGATGCGCATCTTTTATACGGGTTTTTAGAAGAGAGCGAAAAAATCCTTTTTGAAAGGCTTTTGAAAATCAATGGGGTAGGGGGGCGTATCGCTTTAGCCATTCTTTCAAGCTTTTCGCCGAACGAATTTGAAAACATTATCGCCACCAAAGAAGTCAAAAGACTCCAGCAAGTCCCAGGTATAGGGAAAAAGCTCGCTGATAAGATCATGGTGGATTTGATTGGCTTTTTCATTCAAGATGAAAACAGACCCGCACGCAATGAAGTCTTTTTAGCCCTGGAGAGTTTGGGCTTTAAAAGCACTGAAATCAACCAAGTCTTAAAAACCCTAAAACCCCATCTCAGCATAGAAGCAGCGATTAAAGAAGCCTTACAACAACTGCGCTCTTAAAAAAGGTTTTTAGTATTCCATTACTAAAAACCTAGCAAGCAGTTAGAACTAAGCGCTAAAAACTCTAAATTCACCAACAACACGCTTAAAATCATTGAAGAGCTTAATAACGGCGTTAAACAAGCTAGCGTTGAACTCAAAGAAGCCACTAAACCGAGTAATCTTGTTAAAAGCATAAGAGAGCAGGATACGCGCCCTTTTGAAGTCATAGAAGACAAAGAAGCGTTTTTGAAAAATTTAAACCAAAATTTAAACGATAACGCTATTGCCTTGCCTAAAGGCATGAGCGTTAAAGAATTTAAGCAACGATTAGAGAGCGTGGAAAACAAAGAAAGGTTTTTAGAGCATTTGCAAACAAGAGAAAACAGCGATGAAAGGTTAGCAGCGCTTAATTTAGTTGAACCCACTCTTAGAGAGCCTCACATTGAAATTTTCACTAAAGATAAAAATAGCGCTATAGACAAAAAAGAATACATCAAAGCGTTTAAAGATGAAAACAAAGCGCGCCTATATATGCTAATCACACAAGATAACGATACGATTTTAAGGACTTTTATACCAAATACACCCAAAAGGTATGTGAGAAATCATGTAAGAAATGCTGACATTACCCACTCTTTCATTCAGCCGAACAGAACCGCAAAGAGCGACGACGCATTAAACGCCGCAGTGGTCTATGGAGAGAATACTACACAAAAACCCCTAACAAGTCAAGAGGATTTACTCAAAACACAAGAAAATACACCAAAACCCACGCAAGAGCCTTTAAGCCCGCTTGAACTTGCAAAAGCCGAAAAGCTTGCCAAATTAGAAAGCGAGAAAGTAAAAGAAGTAAGCAAAAAGAGCGCAGAAGAAACCAAGAAAGGGATTAAACGAGATTATAGCGACACGGATTTAAGTAATGATGAAATCAAAAAACTTATTGATGAAAGCCCACGAACTGGAAGCAGTATGCCTATTTTAGGGATGCAAAATTTGAACGCAGAATCGGTTGAATACATTCAAAAAAATCATAAACGAATAGCTGTTGAAAAGATAGATCCAAGTTTTGCTAAAGATTTAAAGTTGAAATATCCAGATGATGCAAGAGCGGTTATTGACTATCAAGCTATTAACCATATACTAAAAGAACACAAAAACTTATCGTATGAAGACATAGCCAACTATAGAGAATTATCCAAACAAGCTAATGAAACCTTAAAACTAAAAGATAATCAAAACAGACCGGTAGTAGCGAGTTTTAACCAAGTGAATGGATTTTTTGTAGTGGTGGAGCAAGTATCAAATGCTAAGAATGAACTAATGCTAAAAACAATATATAAGGCAAGAGAAAATTATAAGGATAGTTTAATCTATAAAAAAACATTAGCAAAATCTCAGAATAGCAATTGACCATCAGCTATGATCTGAGTGCTAGACATATTTGATAAAGCTAATGTATTTTGAAAGTATAAAACAAAATCGTTAATCAGTCAAGGAGTAAGAAATGAAAAGAAAGCCTAAAGCGCGCAGTCAAAAAAACCGCTATGTTCACGCTTAAATTTGGAGAATCTCTGACAATAGAACACGACTGCAAAAATCTCATGGAGATTAAAATCCAAACCAATAAGGGCAGTAAGACCGCTTCATTTTAAACTTCCACAACCTAAGGAATGAGGATCGTTAATTGGTTGGTTCTTTGGTTAAAGCCTTTTTAAATTAATCGGGTTGGATTGACTCCTTGTTTTATTTCTTTAATTTTTAAAAAAAGAAATTGTGGTTACTCTGTTTGCATCGTTACTAGAACTTTGTTGATTTTTTAGCTTAAGCCCAGTTGGTTTTAGTGAGATTTTCTCTGATTGAAAAAAGCTTGTCTTTGACTTCGTTACTGCTCAATTTCCTCACTTTATCCGAATTGTATTTCAAATCCTGGCTAAGAAGAGACAATCGGTTAGACAAATCGGCAATATCCACCCTTAGCCCCTCATCTCTGGCTAATTTGAGCGCAGGGATCAAATCCGTATCTTTTGAAAATATAAGAATCCTATCGGCTATTTTTTTAAAGGCTATTCTTTGAATGTCAAGACCCATGAGCATATCCACCTGCTTTTGCTCCAATAACGCTCTATAACTCCCATCAAACTCCACTCTTATTGCGTTTAACTTAGTCCTCCCCAACCTCAATTCCACTTGATCCAATGAAGCTAGATCGTGTTGGAAATTTTCCACATCGCTATAAATCTTCTCCCATTTAGTCGCTTCACTGCTTTGTAAGATCTCTTCAATGTCGTTGCTTGTGAAGATTTTCATTTCTGTTCCCGGATTTTTTTCATTTTGGAGAGTGTCGTTCCTCTTATCCCATAACGCATGTTCAAAATCAAAGGGTGGGGTGGTATAAAAGTAAATACGGCTGATCCATTCATCATCCAGTAAAAAAGCTCTGATAGTAACGATCACATCTAAAGCGATATTATAATTAACGCATTTTGTTTGTTTAATATCGCGCCTGAAATTCTCCCAATCCACTAGTATGATTGTGTTTGCTTTCATTTATTGCTCCCTTATTTATATGCTAAATTTTTTAAAAGTTCTTAATGCAATCTTGTATTTTGCACTAACAAGAAACATGGATATAATAATAGCGTTTTTTAAACCTTGCAATTAAATAATAGGAATGATTGATGCGTATTTTAGGAATAGACCCAGGCAGCAGGAAATGCGGGTATGCTATCATTTCTCACGCTTCTAACAAGCTTTCTTTAATCACGGCCGGGTTCATCAATATCACCACGACACGCTTGCAAGAACAGATTTTAGACTTGATAGAAGCCTTAGATTGCTTATTGGATCGTTACGAAGTCAATGAAGTAGCGATTGAAGATATTTTCTTTGCGTATAACCCTAAAAGCGTGATCAAACTCGCGCAATTCAGGGGGGCGTTGTCCTTAAAGATTTTAGAAAGGATTGGTAATTTTAGCGAATACACGCCCTTGCAAGTCAAAAAAGCCCTTACCGGTAACGGGAAAGCCGCTAAAGAACAAGTGGCCTTTATGGTCAAACGCTTGCTTAACATCACAAGCGAAATCAAGCCTTTGGATATTAGCGATGCGATAGCCGTTGCTATCACGCATGCGCAACGCTTAAAGCTCCATTAACTACCATTTGTAAGCCACTTCAAAGCGTGCGTTAAACCCGGGCTCTGCGATCGCTCTTTTAATAGCGTCAGTGCCTGGCATGTCCGGGCTCATGACATAGGGGCTTGTTTGATCCACATAAAATTTGTTGAAAACATTATTGAACACGGCTGAAAGCAGCAAACCCTTCCAGCGGCTTTTGGTTTTAGGACTCCAATTGATATAAAAATTACTCACGCCATAGCCCGGTTTATGCATATGCACTAACCCTAATTGGGATCCGCATTTGGCTAAATCGGTAGGGGTTTTGGGTTTCTCAGCCGTCCCATAATCAGGCAAGTAAATATCAAACCCGCAATAATCTAAACCGGTAACAAAGCGGCTAAGCCAAGCAAGATTGATCCCTGTTTTGGGGATGGTGTAATCCAATTTAATGATAAAAACATTACCGGTGCTTGCGGCAAGCTCATAGCTGTCCGCCATTAAATACCCCCTAGTGGTGGGCCAAGTGCGCGAGATCCCCACATTCAAACTCACGCCCTTGTATTTGAATGTCCCGCCCACTTCATAGCCATAAATCCTAATCGCTTGACTCAAATTGGTTACAATCAAACTTTGCGCATATTGTGAGATGAAATTATCCAAAGCTTGATAAAACGCCGCAGCCCTCCCGCTAAAATATTGGCCTGAATAATCAATATTAAATTCAGCGTTAGAGCCCACTTCAGGCTTGATATTTTTAGCGTATCGTAAATCGTTTTGGCGCATATACACGCCATCTCCTGGCATAACCCCCCTTGTAACTTGAGAATAAGTGATTTTTAACGATAGAGGCTCAATGGGGCTTAGCACAAGAGCCGCGCTAGGGCTAAAGCCTTGAGTGTAGCGGTGGTTCCAGTCTTTATCATAAAGCGTGTATGCGTCCCACCTTACCCCGGCTCCAAAGGTGATGATTTTATGAGGCGAGTAATTCGCTTGCACATAGCCTCCATAAATATTCCCGTTCGCCTTCCCTCTTTGGCACAAAGTAGGATCATTGGGGTTATTATCCACAAGAGAGCAAGCGATTTGTTTTTGCCCTTTATCATCAGTATAAACTTGATTAGGCCTGTATAATTCTGATTTAGGGATGCGAGCGTCAAAAACGCTTAAATTTTGGTAGTTAAATCCGTATTCAAAAAGGCTGTCTGTGGCTTCATCAATCACATGCGCGACTTTAAGGTTTAAGCCGGTGTTGTTTAAAAACAAATCCCTAGGCTGTGAGCTTGGTTTATCCACATCTGAAAAGCTTGGGGTGCAATACCCGCCTTCCACGCATGGGTAATTTTCTTTTTCCCATGCGCTCGCTTGAGAAGTGGGGAATTGAGCATAAACGCCATTAGGATCAAATAGAGGATCAAACTGAGCGTTTCTAATGCTTGTATAAAGGGTAAAATCTAATCGTGGGTCGCCAAAAGAATTTCCCGCTTCCCTTTTGTATTGTAAGGAAAGATTGTTAGCGCTATTGATGGAGTGATACATATATCTTGTGAAACTATCCAACACATTAGGACACCCTTGATCGCTATCTGGGCTAAAAGGGGCTTCACAAGGATAGGCTAACCCTATAGCGTTACTCCTTAAAGGGCGTGTAGCGTTATCTCGTGTCATGTTCCAGCTGAAAGTGAGCGTGTCTCTATCGCTCAAATAACCCTTCATTTTAACTAAAGCGTTGTTTTGCTCGCTAGGAGTTCCTGGCTCTTTATCGGCTTGTGTGGGTTTGAAAAGGTTTTTTGTCGCTGTAGCGCCGCTTCTATAATAGAAGATGTTTTGGTGCGTGTAGTAAGCGATAATATCAAAATGCGCGTTTTGATAAGCCGATCTGAAAGTTTCTCGATCGCCAAAATTGGTATAAAAACTCACCGCCCCACTGGCTGCATAATTTTTCCCCCTAGGGATAAAATCAGCCGCTCCTTTAGTCTCCATTTTAATCACTCCCGCAATCGCCCCTGGCCCTGCGCTCGCGTTCGCTGATCCTTTGGTAACTTCCACGCTTTTGAGCATGCCAGGATCAATCACGGTGTTGCCTTGGTGGTGGTAGATATTGCCATTTTGAGCAGCCCCATCCACCGTAACCCTTAAAAGCCTGTCTTCAATGCCTCTCACATAGATTTTCTGCCCCATCACGCTCCCTCCGCCCACATTCACATCAGGGTTAGTCCTAAACAAGTCCTTGACTTCATTGCTTTGGCGTTGATCTAATTCTTTAGAAGTTACTTTAAACTCATTGTTGTAAGTGAAAATCCTTTTAGCTTGGGTGGTAACCTTATTTAAAGTGCGCTCCTCACTATAGCAAGTCTCAGTGAGTAGGGGTAAAACATAAAGCGTATCTAAGCTTTGGGTATGATCTTAAAAACATCCAACAACTCTCCTTAAATTTAAAAATTCAAAAAATAAAAATCAAAAAAAAAAAAAACAAAATCCGTTAAAACATTGAGATAGAATAGTATAATAATTATTATTAAAACCAGATTAAAAATAAAATTTTGTTTTTAATCTTTCTTATTTTTATTAATTGTTACGAATAGAAATACTTAAGGAGGTTTTTTATTCTTAAAAAAAAGATTTTTTAAGGAAATTGAATCTTGTTAGTCTTTGTATAACAAATTATGTAATAATCACCACATGTAGTTTGGCTTAGTGTCAGATTACGAAGATTTAAGATCAAATAAAGGAAAAAAGATGGTTAATAAAGATGTGAAACAAACCACTGCTTTTGGCGCTCCCGTTTGGGATGACAACAATGTGATTACGGCTGGTCCTAGAGGTCCTGTTTTATTACAAAGCACTTGGTTTTTGGAAAAGTTAGCAGCGTTTGACAGAGAAAGGATCCCTGAAAGGGTGGTGCATGCTAAAGGAAGCGGAGCTTATGGCACTTTCACCGTGACTAAAGACATCACTAAATACACTAAAGCGAAAATTTTCTCTAAAGTGGGCAAAAAAACAGAATGCTTTTTCAGATTCTCTACTGTGGCAGGGGAAAAAGGCAGTGCGGATGCGGTGAGAGACCCTAGAGGTTTTGCGATGAAGTATTACACTGAAGAAGCGTAACTGGGATTTAGTAGGGAACAACACGCCTGTTTTCTTTATCCGTGACGGGATCAAATTCCCTGATTTCATCCACACTCAAAAACGAGATCCTCAAACCAATTTGCCTAACCACGACATGGTATGGGATTTTTGGAGTAATGTTCCTGAAAGTTTGTATCAAGTAACATGGGTTATGAGCGATAGAGGTATTCCTAAATCTTTCCGCCACATGGATGGTTTTGGCAGCCACACTTTCAGCCTTATCAACGCAAAAGGCGAACGCTTTTGGGTGAAATTCCACTTTCACACCATGCAAGGCGTTAAGCACTTGACTAACGAAGAAGCCGCAGAAGTCAGAAAATACGATCCGGATTCCAATCAAAGGGATTTATTCAATGCGATCGCTAGAGGGGATTTCCCAAAATGGAAATTAAGCATTCAAGTGATGCCAGAAGAAGATGCTAAAAAGTATCGATTCCATCCGTTTGATGTGACTAAAATTTGGTATCTCCAAGATTATCCATTGATGGAAGTGGGCATTGTAGAGTTGAATAAAAATCCTGAAAACTATTTCGCAGAAGTGGAGCAAGCGGCATTCGCTCCGTCTAATGTCGTTCCTGGAATTGGCTATAGCCCTGATAGGATGTTACAAGCTCGCTTGTTTTCTTATACAGACACACAACGCTACCGCTTAGGGGTTAATTATCCTCAGATACCGGTCAATAAACCAAGGTGCCCGTTCCACTCTTCTAGCAGAGATGGCTACATGCAAAACGGATACTACGGCTCTTTACAGAACTATACGCCTAGCTCATTGCCGGGTTATAAGGAGGATAAGAGCGCGAGAGATCCTAAGTTCAACTTAGCTCATATTGAGAAAGAGTTTGAAGTGTGGAATTGGGATTACAGAGCTGATGATAGCGATTACTACACCCAACCAGGCGATTACTACCGCTCATTGCCAGCTGACGAAAAAGAAAGGTTGCATGACACTATTGGAGAGTCTTTAGCTCATGTTACCCATAAGGAAATTGTGGATAAACAATTGGAGCATTTCAAGAAAGCTGACCCCAAATACGCTGAGGGAGTTAAAAAAGCTCTTGAAAAACACCAAAAAATGATGAAAGACATGCATGACATGCATGGGAAAGACATGCACCACATGAAAAAGAAAAAGTAACCCTTTTCTTTGAGCGTTCTTATTTTTAGGAATGCTTTGTCTTTCAAAATTTAGGTTTTTGGATACTTATCAACCCTTTAGGGTTGGTGGTGTGTTCTATTTTTTCATTCATTCAACGAATTTAAAAATTACAATAAAGAGTTATACTTATGAAACGAAGGGATTTTATTAAAACGACTGCTTTAGGCGCTACAGGTGCTGTTTTAGGAGCACAGATTTTGCAGGCAGAAGAAAGCAAAAGGAGTGTTGCAAAATATAAAATAGAAGCTCAATACAGCATTGATTTTGATTCTGCAGAGCACACTTCACTTTTCATTCCCATGCCGAGCGTTGCAGCGAGCAATGTGCATTTACAAGGCAATCATGCTAGCTATGAAAGCATGCTCAATTTTGGAGTGCCTTATTTGCAAGTGGATTTTTTAAAAAGCGCTCAAAAAAAGCAAGTCCATTTGTCTTATGAGATCGCTAGCTATCAATTGAATGAGCGTTTGTTTGAAACGAGCGATTTTGTAGCAATGGGGCGTTATGAAAGAGACGATGCGAGCGTGGCTAACATTGCCAATCAGCTCAAGGGAACAACCCCTAAAGAAAGCGTCCATAACTTTTATGCGTTCATCAAGCATGAGATGCCCAAGAGACAAAAGGCTCTAGAGGGTAAAGAAAATTTACCTAAACGAGATAGTTTGCCTTGGTTTGCAACCATTTCAAAAGAGAGCATGTTTGTGTCCTTATGCCATGCGTGTGGGATTAAAAGCGCTGAAGTGCAAGGCTTGAAACTGGGTCAAAACAGCGTGGTGAAAAACGCTCCTAGAGTGGAAGTGTATTTGAAAGATTCATTTCTAGCGTTTGATTTTCAAAATAATCACAAGGAAGTCTTTATCCCGTTGAATCGCCATAAAGACATGCAGTTAGATTCTGCCTTATTGGCGACTTTTGGCGATGCCTTTGCCCTTGTGGATGGTAGGGATTTAGGCAATTACGAGAGCAAACTTTTTGAAAAAAGAGTGTCCTATACGATTGTTTAAAGGCATGAAATTTAGGAATATTCCTTGATAGCGGGCTTTCCTTTAGGGAGAGTTTGCAAAAAGGGTTTAAAGGGTTATCTTTATGCGAGAATTTTTTAAGAAACTTGGCACAGAATACGCTTCTAAGTTGTTTTTGGTTTATTGGCTTAGGTGGATGTTGAGCGCGTTGGTGATGCTGCCTTTTATGGAGATTTTTTATTATTTCAATTTTCCATTGTGGCTCAATCTTTTCTTGGGGCAAACCATTGGAGCGGTGATTTTTTTCAAGCTGGATAAGTTGATTTTTTCTAAAAAATGATTTTTACAAGCTTAAAAAGCCACTAAGCTTTTTCTTAAGCTTTTGTATTTTCCTAAGCTTTTTTGAGGAATTCAGACTTTAAAGACAAGCTCTGCCGCTTCTATTTTACGATCCACATTGTGATCGCTATTGACAAGTTTGATGTTTTTGATTTTAGTGCCTTTTTTAAGCACTAAAGATGAGCCTTTAACCTTTAAATCCTTAATGAGAATGACCGAGTCCCCATTTTGTAAAAGATTATTGTGGCAATCTTTAACGATCAATTCTTCATCATTAACTTCATTTTCATTCCATTCATACAAACAGCTAGAGCAAACCAGTTGCACGCCATCATGGTAGGTGTAAGCGTCGTTGCATTTAGGGCATGGGGGTAAATCTTGCATGATAATCGTCCTTATAGTGGTATTAGGTTGATGATATTACCTAAATCAAGGTTATAAAACGCTTTATTTTGACAAGTATCAACCCCTAAGATCGCATGGTGAAAAATTACCACCTGATTAGCGCAATCTATTTAATATTTTAAAAATTCTTTTAGCTTTTTTTAATGTTATCAATTTAAATTTTTTCTAGTTAGTATTCAAAAATCTCTTTCTAAAAATAGGTTACTAAATGTTACCAATAAGTTAAAATTTATTAAAATAATCATAATGATTAAAGCTTTTAACCACTATTGTAGAAAAATAACAAGAGGGTTTGCAAAAAACTCTCATTAAAAACAAGAAAAACAAGGAGCAAAAAAGATGAAAAAAGCGGGCTTTCTTTTTTTAGCGGTGGTAGCTATCGTTGTTATGAGTTTAAACGCTAAAGATCCAAATGTGTTGCGTAAGATTGTTTTTGAGAAATGTTTGCCCAATTATGAGAAAAATCAAAATCCTTCGCCATGCATAGAAGTCAAACCCGATACCGGCTATGTGGTTTTAAAAGATATTAACGGCCCATTGCAATATTTGTTGATGCCAACAACTCACATTAGCGGTATTGAAAGCCCTTTGCTGCTTGATCCCTCTACGCCTAACTTTTTTTACTTATCATGGCAAGCACGCGATTTTATGAGTAAAAAATACGGCAAACCCATTCCTGATAGCGCAATTTCTTTGACGATCAACTCTAAAAAAGGGCGATCGCAAAACCATTTTCACATCCATATCTCTTGCATTAGCCTTGATGCACGCAAACAGCTGGATAATAATTTAAAAAAAATCAACAGCCGTTGGTCGCCATTATCAGGTGGTTTGAACGGGCATAAATATTTGGCGCGTCGGGTAACAGAGAGCGAGTTAGCGCAAAAAAGCCCGTTCATCATGCTTAATAAAGAAGTGTCTAACGCGCACAAACGCATGGGGGACTATGGCTTAGCGGTGGTGCAACAGAGCGATAATTCCTTTGTTTTGCTAGCAACACAATTTAACCCATTGACTTTAAATCGCGCTTCAGCCGAAGAAATTCAAGATCATGAATGCGCGATTTTGCACTAAAGCGAGTTAAACTCTAAATTTGAGCGATAAGTTTTAAAAAGCGTTATGGGGGGTGGTGTTGCAAAACCCCTATCCCCTTATGAATTTGACCGATCTTTTTGATTAACAAAACTTTAAAATCCGCAACCAATTATTTTAAAAAGCTATTTAGGAACGACTTTTGCTTTATTTGGCATAGATTGAATTTCTTTACATTAAAGGATAACCATGCTTAGGTCTTTATGGTCTGGTGTCAATGGGATGCAAGCCCACCAAATCGCTTTGGATATTGAGAGTAACAATATTGCGAACGTGAATACTACTGGGTTTAAATATTCTAGGGCTTCTTTTGTGGATATGCTCTCTCAAGTCAAACTCATCGCTACCGCGCCCTATAAAAACGGGTTGGCAGGGCAGAATGACTTTTCTGTGGGGCTTGGGGTAGGCGTGGATGCGACGACTAAAATCTTTTCACAAGGCAATATCCAAAACACAGATGTCAAAACCGATCTAGCGATTCAAGGCGATGGCTTCTTTATCATTAGCCCTGATAGGGGGATTACGCGTAATTTCACTAGAGATGGGGAGTTTCTTTTTGACTCGCAAGGGAGTTTGGTTACCACCGGTGGGCTTGTGGTGCAAGGGTGGGTGAGAAACGGGAGCGATACCGGCAATAAAGGGAGCGATACGGACGCTTTAAAAGTGGATAACACCGGCCCTTTAGAAAACATTAGGATTGATCCTGGAATGGTGATGCCAGCCAGAGCGAGTAACCGCATTTCTATGAGGGCGAATTTAAACGCTGGAAGGCATGCCGATCAAACAGCGGCGATATTCGCTTTGGATTCTTCAGCCAAAACCCCTTCAGATGGCATTAATCCGGTGTATGATTCAGGCACGAATCTTGCTCAAGTCGCCGAAGACATGGGATCTTTATACAATGAAGATGGCGACGCTCTTTTATTGAATGAAAACCAAGGGATTTGGGTGAGCTATAAGAGTGCAAAAATGGTCAAAGACATCCTCCCTTCTGCAGAAAACAGCACGCTTGAATTGAATGGGGTTAAGATTTCTTTCACAAACGATTCAGCGGTGAGCCGGACTTCAAGCTTAGTGGCAGCGAAAAATGCGATCAATGCGGTCAAAAGCCAAACAGGGATTGAAGCTTATTTGGACGGCAAGCAATTGCGTTTGGAAAACACCAATGAATTAGACGGCGATGAAAAGCTTAAAAACATTGTGGTTACTCAAGCTGGGACCGGGGCGTTCGCTAACTTTTTAGACGGCGATAAAGATGTAACGGCTTTCAAATACAGCTACACGCATTCTATTAGCCCTAATGCGGATATTGGGCAGTTTAGGACCACTGAAGACTTGCGCGCCTTAATCCAGCATGACGCTAATATCGTAAAAGATCCTAGTTTAGCGGACAATTACCAGGATTCAGCCGCTTCTATAGGGGTTACTGTCAATCAATACGGCATGTTTGAAATCAACAATAAAGACAATAAAAATGTCATTAAAGAAAATCTCAATATCTTTGTGAGCGGGTATTCTTCAGACAGCGTAACGAACAATGTTTTGTTTAAAAACGCGATGAAAGGGCTTAATACCGCTTCTTTAATTGGAAGGGGGAGCGTCAGCGAGCAGTTCTAAATTCACCCACGCTACGCATGCGACAAGCATTGATGTGATAGACAGCTTAGGCACCAAACACGCCATGCGCATTGAGTTTTATAGGAGTGGGGGAGCGGAATGGAATTTTAGAGTGATCGTGCCTGAGCCTGGGGAATTAGTAGGGGGGTCAGCGGCTAGGCCTAATGTGTTTGAAGGAGGCCGTTTGCATTTTAATAACGACGGATCGCTTGCAGGCATGAACCCGCCTCTTTTGCAATTTGATCCTAAAAATGGCGCTGATGCCCCCCAACGCATCAATTTAGCCTTTGGTTCCTCAGGGAGTTTTGACGGATTGACAAGCGTGGATAAGATTTCTGAAACTTATGCGATTGAGCAAAACGGCTATCAGGCGGGCGATTTGATGGATGTCCGCTTTGATTCAGACGGGGTGCTTTTGGGAGCGTTCAGTAATGGCAGGACTTTAGCGCTCGCTCAAGTGGCTTTAGCGAATTTCGCTAACGATGCGGGCTTACAGGCTTTAGGCGGGAATGTCTTTTCTCAAACCGGAAACTCAGGGCAAGCCTTAATCGGCGCGGCTAATACGGGGCGTAGGGGTTCAATTTCAGGATCTAAACTGGAGTCTAGTAATGTGGATTTGAGCCGGAGTTTAACGAATTTGATTGTGGTTCAAAGGGGGTTTCAAGCGAACTCTAAAGCGGTAACCACATCCGATCAAATCCTTAACACCCTATTGAATCTCAAGCAATAAACTGAAAGATCACTCTAATACAATATAATAGGGGCTAATTTAAAGATTAAGGTTTAGTATGCATGAATACTCGGTCGTTTCTTCTTTAATCGCTCTTTGCGAAGAGCATGCGAAGAAGAATCAAGCCCATAAGATTGAAAGAGTCGTTGTCGGTATTGGCGAAAGAAGCGCTATGGATAAGAGCTTGTTTGTGAGCGCGTTTGAGACTTTTAGAGAAGAATCTTTGGTGTGTAAAGACGCTATTTTAGACATTGTAGATGAAAAGGTTGAATTGGAATGCAAGGATTGTTCGCATGTTTTTAAGCCTAACGCCCTAGATTATGGGGTGTGTGAGAAATGCCACAGCAAGAATGTCATTATCACTCAAGGCAATGAAATGCGTTTGTTGTCTTTAGAAATGTTAGCGGAATAACTGATGCAAGAAGAATTGAACGCTTACCAGCAAGAAATTGAAGACACTAGGGAAGTTTTAAAAAAAATCCGTTTGGAATTGAAGCAAGTCCAAGAAATCTTGCGTAAGAAAAAAGCACCTTAAAAGGTTTGAAGCAAGAAATCTATCAAAAAAAATCAGAAAAAGAAAACTCCCGCTCAAACAAAGAAACGCAAAATACAGAAGAGAGTGTGATTTTCCCTAAAGCCCTTGAAGAAGTGGAGGTTTTCACTAGTGATAATCAGGTTATCATGGCAAAACCATGTAAGCGCGTGTTTGATGAAGGGATTTACTTGCAATACCGCAGCGTTTTGGCGCGAAAACAGGCTTTTAAAAAACCATCTCTCTAAAAAAGATTTTGAAAATTCGTTACTCAAAATTGAATTAAGGGATTTGCATAAAGAAATCAAGCTCTATCAAGTCCAAAACCTTTTGAAAGACAAATAATGCCCACGATTTTAGTGAGCGCTTTAGAAGCGAGCTCTAATGCGCATTTAGAGGAATTACGCCGCAATTTGCCTAAAGATTATCGTTTTATTGGCGTGTTTGAAGGGAAAAACGCACTCTATAGTCCTAGGGAATTTTCTGTCATGGGTTTTAGAGATGTGATAGGCCGTTTGGGGTTTTTACTCAAAGCCCATAAAGAAATGGTCCAATTAGCCAAACAAGCGGATATGGTGCTTTTAATGGATTCTTCTTCTTTCAATATCCCCCTAGCCAAAAAAATCAAAAAACAAGATCCGCATAAAAAAATCATGTATTATATTTTACCGCAAGTTTGGGCATGGAAAAAATGGCGCGCTAAAAGCCTTGAAAAATACTGCGATTTTTTGGGAGCGATTTTGCCTTTTGAAGTGAGCTATTACCAAAAAAAAGCCCAATATGTGGGACACCCTTTATTAGATGAGATTAAATACTATAAAAAAGATATTAAGGGCGAAACTCTAGTGTTCATGCCAGGAAGCCGAAAAAGCGAAATCGCTAAAATGTTCCCTTTATTTGTTAAAGTGGCTCAAATTTTAGAACAAAACGAAGCGGTTTAAAAGGCGTGTGTTGGTGGTACCGAGTTTCTTTAAGGGGTTGGATTTGAAAGCCCTTTATGGGGAAGACATTAAACTATTTGAAATTTCTTATGATGCGCATAGGAGTTTGTTTGAAGCGGAGTTTGCGTTCATTTGCAGCGGCACAGCGACTTTAGAGGCCGCTTTGATTGGCACGCCTTTTGTGTTAGCGTATAGGGCTAAAACGATGGATTTTTTGATCGCTAGAATGTTGGTCAATTTGCATTATATAGGTTTAGCGAATATTTTTTATAACGCCTTAAATGATGAAACTCCAGGGCTTGGGGAGAGTCAATTGCACCCAGAATTGATCCAGCATTTTTTGAGCGTAGAGGGTTTGTTAAAAGCGTATGAAGAAATGGACAGAGAGCACTATTTTAAAGAAAGTTTGAGATTAAGGGAATATTTAAAACATGGGAGCGCGAGAAAAGTCGCCGAAGAGATGGCTTTTTTGCTGAATTTAACTTAATTTTTACTATAATCTCTACTGAAAAGCTTAGGAGATTAAATGAATAAAGAACCTATGAGTATGCATGGATACAATAAAATTTGCGCGGAATTAAAGCAATTAAAAGAGGTGGAACGGCCTAATATTGTGAAAGAAATTGATATTGCTAGAGGGCATGGGGACTTGAAAGAAAACGCTGAATACCATGCCGCTAAAGAAAAACAACGCTTCATTGAAGCGAGGATCGTGGATTTAAGCGAGATCATTTCTAACGCTCAAGTGATTGATCCGAGCGCTTTAGCCCACAATAAAGTGAGTTTTGGCAGCACGATTAAAATCCTTAATTTGGATAACGATAAAGAGTTTTCTTACACGATAGTAGGGAGCGTGGAGAGCGATCCGGCTAAAGGGTTAATCTCTTTTGGTTCGCCGATCGCTAAGAGTTTGATAGGCAAGAGCAAGGGCGATGCGGTGAGCATTCAATTGCCTAATGGCGAGAGCGATTTTGAAATTTTAGACATTTACTATAAAGAGATTTGTTTTGATGAAAATTAAAATCCAAAAAATCCACCCAAACGCCCTTATCCCTAAATACCAAACCGGAAGGCTCTTCAGGCTTTGATTTGCACGCTGTAGAAGAAGTAACGATCAAACCTCATGGCGTGGGGTTGGTGAAAATAGGGATTTGTTTGTCTTTAGAAGTGGGGTATGAATTGCAGGTGCGTACCCGTAGCGGTTTGGCTTTGAATCATCAGGTGATGGTGTTAAATTCCCCTGGCACGGTGGATAATGATTATAGGGGTGAAATTAAGGTCATTTTAGCGAATTTGAGCGATAAAGATTTTAAAGTTCAAGTAGGGGATAGGATCGCTCAAGGGGTGGTTCAAAAAACTTATAAAGCCGAATTTATAGAATGCGAACAATTAGATGAAACTTCAAGGGGTAGTGGGGGGTTTGGCAGCACAGGAGTGAGTAAGGCATGAGTATTAAGGAAAATTTAGAACAAGTTAGAAACGAATTTAAAAGCGATGAAAAGCTTTTAGAGGGAGCGTTTAGATTAGAAAAGTTTTTCAAACGCTACAAGTGGGTGTTATTGTTTATCGTGGTGGCTTTTATCGCTTATTTGGGGGATACAAAATTGCAAGATTATAAGCGTGAGCAAACTAAAGAGCGGATCACTCAAATTTACAATGAAGTGCTAGAGAGCCCTAATAATATAGCCTTGCAAAAAAGATTGAAAGAAGTCGCCCCAGAGTTGTATGACTTGTATCAGTTCGCCAGAGCGAGTGAAAGAAACGATGCAAACGAGTTTAAAAGGCTTTCGCAATCTTCTAATGAAATCGTTAAAATTTTCGCCAAATATTCTTACGCATCGCTCTCTCAAGATAAAAACTTGCTTGAAAAAAGCCCCATTCTTAAAGAAATGAGCGCTTTACAAGAAGTGAATTTGTTGTATGGAGAAAATTCTAAAGACGCGATCAAAAAAGCGCATCAAATTTTATCCACTATCCCTCTAAGTTCTTCACTCTATGCTATAATCTCTGTTCTAAAACACTATGGAATGTTAGAAGATATTCAGCAAAACCGCTTCCAAACCAACTAATCTAAAGAAAGAAACTATTCAAGGAACGCATTGATTTGATGAATAAACCATTTTTAATCTTACTCATAGCCCTAATTGCCTTTAGCGGCTGTAACATGAGAAAATACTTCAAACCCGCTAAACACCAGGTTAAAGGCGAAGCGTATTTCCCTAACCATTTGCAAGAAAGTATCGTTTCGTCTAATCGTTATGGAGCCATTTTGAAAAATGGAGCGGTTATAGGCGATAAAGGTTTAACGCAGCTAAGAATCGGTAAGAATTTCAATTACGAAAGCAGTTTTTTAAATGAGAGTCAAGGGTTTTTCATCCTTGCGCAAGATTGTTTGAACAAGATTGATAAAAAAACAAGCAAAAGCAAGGTGGCTAAGACTGAAGAAACGGAATTGAAATTAAAGGGCGTTGAAGCGGAAGTCCAAGATAAAGTCTGTCATCAAGTGGAATTGATTAGCAATAACCCTAACGCCAGCCAACAATCTATCGTCATTCCTTTGGAAACTTTTGCCTTGAGCGCGAGCGTTAAAGGGAATCTTTTAGCGGTGGTGTTAGCGGACAATTCAGCGAATTTATACGACATCACTTCTCAAAAATTGCTTTTTAGCGAAAAAGGTTCCCCAAGCACCACGATCAATTCTTTAATGGCGATGCCTATTTTTATGGATACGGTCGTGGTGTTCCCCATGCTAGATGGGCGCTTGTTGGTCGTGGATTATGTGCATGGAAACCCTACGCCTATTAGAAACATTGTTATCAGCAGCGATAAGTTTTTTAACAATATCACCTACCTTATTGTAGATGGCAATAACATGATCGCTTCTACAGGGAAAAGGATACTCTCAGTCGTGAGCGGTCAAGAGTTCAACTATGATGGGGATATTGTGGATTTGCTCTATGATAAGGGTACTTTATATGTGCTGACTTTAGACGGGCAGATTTTGCAAATGGATAAGAGTTTGAGGGAATTAAACAGCGTGAAACTGCCCTTTGCTTCGCTCAATACCATTGTATTAAACCATAATAAATTGTATTCTTTAGAAAAGCGTGGGTATGTGATAGAGGTGGATTTGAATGATTTTGATTCGTATAATGTCTATAAAACGCCAACTATAGGCAGTTTTAAGTTTTTTTCATCCAATCGTTTGGATAAAGGGGTGTTTTATGACAAAAATCGGGTGTATTATGATCGCTACTATTTAGATTATAATGATTTTAAACCAAAACTTTATCCCGTTGTGGAAAAACCGGCATCTAAAAAATCTCAAAAAGGCGAAAAAGGGAACGCTCCTATTTATTTGCAAGAAAGGCATAAAGCTAAAGAAAAGCCTTTAGAGGAAAACAAAGTTAAGCCAAGAAATAGCGGGTTTGAAGAAGAAGTTAAAACCAGAAGGCGCGATATGGAGCCCACTAAGGATCAAAATAACGCTATCCAAAAAGGCATAAAAGAAAATCAAGAAAACAAAAACGCTCCTGCTTCAAAAGAGAGTAACGAAAAAGACGCAGAAAACGCTCCTATTTCAAAAGAGGATAACGCTTTTAAAGAAGCGCCAAAACTCAGCCCTAAAGAAGAAAAACGCCGCTTGAAAGAAGAAAAGAAAAAAGCCAAAGCCGAACAAAGAGCGAGAGAATTTGAACAAAGAGCGAGAGAGCATCAAGAAAGAGATGAAAAAGAGCTTGAAGAAAGAAGAAAAGCTTTAGAAATGAATAAGAAGTGAGTCTATGCCAGCTGGGCGATCTTTTACAGATTTGAAAAACCTGGTTTTATGCGATATAGGCAATACGCGCATCCATTTCGCGCAAAATTATCAGCTCTTTTCAAGTGCTAAAGAAGATTTAAAGCGTTTGGGTATTCAAAAGGAAATTTTTTACATTAGCGTGAATGAAGAAAATGAAAAAGCCCTTTTAAATTGTTACCCTAACGCTAAAAATATTGCAGGGTTTTTTCATTTAGAAACCGACTATGTAGGGCTTGGGATAGACCGGCAAATGGCGTGTTTGGCGGTAAATAATGGCGTGGTGGTGGATGCGGGGAGCGCGATTACGATTGATTTAGTCAAAGAGGGCAAGCATTTAGGAGGGTGTGTTTTGCCCGGTTTAGCCCAATATATTCATGCGTATAAAAAAAGCGCTAAAATTTTAGAGCAACCTTTCAAAGCATTGGATTCTTTAGAAGTTTTACCTAAAAACACCAGAGACGCTGTGAATTACGGCATGGTTTTGAGCGTCATTGCTTGTATCCAGCATTTAGCCAAAGATCAAAAAATCTATCTTTGTGGGGGCGATGCGAAGTATTTGAGCGCGTTTTTACCCCATTCTGTTTGCAAGGAGCGTTTGGTTTTTGACGGGATGGAAATCGCTCTTAAAAAAGCAGGGATACTAGAATGCAAATGATGCAGAATTTGAGTTTTTTGGGCATGTTTTTAGCCGCTTTGAGCATGTCTTTAGGGCATTGTGTGGGCATGTGTGGGGGGATTGTGAGCGCGTTTAGTCAAATAAGATTTTCTAAAGTTACAAGCTTTTCTTACCAGCTCACTTGCCATGCCCTTTATAATGTGGGGAGGATCAGCACTTACATGCTCTTAGGGGCTATAACGGCAGGTTTAGGGCGTAGTCTTAGCGTGAGCATGGGTTTTAGGGGCGTTTTATTGATGAGCATGGGGATTGTTTTAATCCTTTTAGCGCTCTTAGGAGCTAAAGTAGAAAAATTAAGCTTTTCCATTCCTTTCATTTCTTTTTTGATGAAAAAACCTTGCAATCTCAAAACATTCTAGGGCTGTATTTTTTGGGCGTGTTGAACGGGTTTTTGCCTTGCATGATGGTGTATTCGTTTTTAGCGAGCGTGATTCTCAGTCATAGCGCGTTTATGGGAGCGATGCTAGGCCTTTCTTTTGGGCTTGGAACTAGCGTGCCGTTGTTTTTAATGGGGGTTTTTTTAAGCAAAATTTCTACCTCTTATAGGAAATTTTTCAATCTTTTGTCTAAAGGCTTAATGGGGGTTTTTGGGCTTTATGTCCTTTATATGGGGATCATGCTCATTAGCCACCAAGCACCCCATGCAATGCATCACAAAAGTGATATGATGCTCCATCAAAATAACGCTACACCACAGCAAGAGAGCCACTTCCATGATCACCACTAACAAAGCCCTTTTTTTGGACAGAGACGGCATTATCAATATTGATAAAGGCTATGTGAGTCAAAACGAAGATTTTGAGTTTCAAAAAGGGATTTTTGAATTGCTAAAGCATGCGAAAACTTTAGGCTACAAATTGCTTTTAATCACCAACCAATCCGGGATCAACCGGGGCTATTACACCCTTAAAGATTTTGAAAATCTCACCGCATATCTCCAAGAAAGCTTACTCAAAGAATTAGGTTTTAATTTGGATGGCGTCTATTTTTGCAGGCACGCCCCAGAAGAAAATTGCGCTTGCAGGAAGCCAAAGCCCTTTTTGATTTTACAAGCCGCTAAAGAGCATCAAATTTGCTTGGAGCGATCTTTCATGATAGGCGATAAAGAGAGCGACATGTTAGCCGGCTTGAACGCTAAAGTTAAAAATAACCTTTTGCTCACTCAAAACCCTTTAAAAACTCCTCATTCTTGGATACAATGTAAAGATCTTAAAGAGATGATTGATTGGATTAAATAAGGATAAATCATGCGTTATATTGATGATGGATTAGAAAATCAAACCATTTTAATCACCGGTGGGGCTGGCTTTGTGGGCAGTAATTTGGCCTTTTATTTTCAAGAGAACCACCCTAAAGCTAAAGTGGTAATTTTGGATAAATTCCGCAGTAACACGCTCTCTAGTAATAACCGCCCCAGTTCTTTAGGGCATTTTAAGAATTTAATCGGTTTTAAGGGCGAGGTGATCATCGCTGATATTAATAATCCTTTAGATTTAAGGCGTTTAGAAAAGTTGCATTTTGATTATTTGTTCCACCAAGCGGCTGTCTCTGATACGACCATGCTCAATCAAGAATTAGTGATGAAGACCAATTATCAGGCTTTTTTAAACCTTTTAGAAATCGCTCGATCAAAAAAGGCTAAAGTGATTTACGCTTCTTCAGCGGGCGTTTATGGCAACACCAAAGCCCCCAATATAGTAGGCTCAAACGAAAGCCCTGAAAACGTTTATGGCTTTTCCAAACTTTGCATGGACGAATTTGTCCGATCGCATTCAAGCGATAATGTTGTGGGCTTAAGGTATTTCAATGTCTATGGGCCCAGAGAATTTTATAAAGAAAAAACCGCTTCTATGGTTTTGCAGCTCGCTTTAAGTGCAATGGCGTTTAAGGAAGTCAAGCTTTTTGAATTTGGCGAGCAGTTAAGGGATTTTGTCTATATTGAAGATGTGATTCAAGCGAATGTGAAAGCGATGAAGGCTCAAAAAAGCGGGGTTTATAATGTGGGTTATTCGCAAGCCAGGAGTTATAATGAAATCGTTAGCATTTTAAAAGAGCATTTAGGGGATTTTAAAGTGAGCTATATTAAAAACCCTTATACTTTTTTCCAAAAGCACACCCAAGCGCACATTGAACCCACTATTTTGGATTTAGATTACACCCCTTTATACGATTTAGAAAGCGGTATTAAAGATTATTTGCCCCATATCCATGCGATTTTTAAAGAACAATACGCATGAAAAAAATCCTAGTCGTAGGCGATCTGATCGCTGATTATTATTTGTGGGGGAAGAGCGAACGGCTTTCGCCTGAAGCCCCTGTACCTGTTTTAGAAGTCAAAAAAGAGAGCAAGAATTTAGGCGGAGCGGCCAATGTGGCTAATAACCTTATCTCTTTAAAAGCTAAAGTCTTTTTATGTGGGGTAGTGGGCGATGATTTAGAGGGCAAGCATTTCATTAGCGCTTTAAAAGCAAGAGGGATTGACGCTTCAGGTATTTTGATAGATAAAACCCGTTGCACCACGCTTAAGACGCGCATCATCGCGCAAAACCAGCAAATCGCGCGCGTGGATAAGGAAATCAAAGATCCCTTAAACGCTGATTTAAGAAAAAGACTTTTAGATTTTTTCACAGAAAAGATCCAAGAAATAGATGGCGTGATCCTTTCAGATTACAATAAGGGCGTGTTGGATTTTGAACTCACTCAAACTATCATCACGCTAGCCAACCAACACCACAAGCTCATTTTATGCGACCCTAAAGGGAAAGATTATAGCAAATATTCTCATGCGAGTTTGATCACGCCTAATCGTTTTGAATTAGAGCATAGCGCTCCATTTGAAATTAGACAGCCATGCTAATTTATCAAAAGCGCTCCAAATCTTAAAAGAAACTTATCAAATCGCTATGCCTTTAGTAACTTTGAGCGAACAAGGCATCGCTTTTTTAGAACAAGGCGAGTTAGTCAATTGCCCCACTATCGCTAAAGAAGTTTATGATGTTACGGGAGCAGGCGATACGGTGATAGCGTCTTTAACGCTTTCTTTATTAGAATCAAAAAGCCTAAAAGAAGCTTGCGAGTTTGCCAATGCGGCTGCGGCGGTGGTGGTGGGTAAAATGGGGAGCGCGTTAGCGAGTTTAGAAGAAATCGCTTTGATTTTGAACCAAACGCACCCCAAAATCCTCCCTTTAGAAAAGCTGTTAGAAACTTTAGAACACCATCAGCAAAAAATCGTTTTCACCAATGGCTGTTTTGATCTCCTCCATAAAGGGCATGCGAGTTATTTGCAAAAGGCTAAAGCTTTAGGGGATATTCTCATTGTGGGGTTAAATAGCGATGCTTCCGTTAAAAGGCTTAAGGGGGATAAACGCCCCATAGTGAGCGAAAAAGACAGAGCGTTTCTTTTAGCGAGTCTGTCTTGCGTGGATTATGTCGTGGTGTTTGAAGAAGACACGCCAATCAAATTAATTCAAGCCCTAAAGCCTGATATTTTAGTCAAGGGAGCGGACTATCTCAATAAAGAAGTCATAGGGAGCGAGTTTGCTAAAGAAACCCGCTTGATGGAGTTTGGAGAAGGTTATTCCACAAGCGCTATCATAGAAAAAATTAAAAGGACATGCAATGATTGATGATTTGATTCAAAAAGAATTTTTAGCCCATAAGGAAGCGTTAGAAAAAAGTTTAGAAAGTTTGCAAGATGCGTTAAAGCAAAGCGTTCATCTTTTGATAGAAACTTTAGAAAATCAAGGGAAAATCCTTATTTGCGGTAACGGGGGGAGTGCGAGCGACGCGCAGCATTTTGCCGCTGAATTGACCGGGCGCTATAAATTAGAAAGGAAAGGCTTGAGTGCGATAAGCCTTAATACCGATACCTCAGCCCTTACCGCCATTGCGAACGATTATGGTTATGAAGAAGTGTTTGCCAGACAAGTGGAAGCACTAGGGGTAAAAAACGATGTTTTGATAGGGATTTCTACAAGCGGTAATTCCAAAAATGTCCTAAAAGCTTATGAAAAAGCCAAAGATTTAGGGGTAAAAACGCTTAGTTTAGCGGGGCGTGATGGGGGGAAAATGAAGCCTTTAAGCGATATGGCTTTGATTGTCCCTAGCGATGATACCCCACGAATCCAAGAAATGCACATTCTTATGATCCACATCTTATGCGACTGCATTGAAAGGCATTTCGCTCATAAAAATTGAATTCAAAGGCTATGCGCTTGAATTTAAAAAGAAAATGATCCAACAAGATGCAATGAAAATAAAGAAAGGATCAAAAAACAACAAAAATCCAAGTCAAAGCAAATCGCTTTTCATTGATTTTCTTTAGATCGTGTCCCCATTGAAAATTGAATTTTTCACAATCACATAATCCACTTTTCAGAATCGCTTCAAGGTCTCTCCCACCTGCATAGGAGATTGAAGATTGCAAATCTTGATGCATTTCAACCAGTGTATCTTTTAACGAGCCTTTATGTTGGATCCAAATTTTCTTACCTTCAACATTTTTCTTTTCACCTTTTTGGAACTCTGATGCCGAACCGAAATATTCTTTATATGCGATACCATTTTCTATTTTTGTTTCTCCAGATGATTCTTCATGCCCTGCAAAAAGCGAGCCAATCATTACCATTGTCGCGCCAAAGCGTATGGATTTTGCAATATCCCCATGCGTGCGAATACCGCCATCTGCAATAATGGGCTTTCTTGCTGCTTTAGCGCACCACCTAAGAGCCGCTAGTTGCCAACCACCCGTGCCAAAGCCTGTTTTGATTTTAGTGATACACACTTTCCCAGGCCCGATGCCAACTTTTGTAGCGTCAGCACCGGCGTTCTCTAATTCACGGACTGCTTCTGGCGTGCCAACATTCCCGGCAATCACAAAAGTTTCGGGAAAACGCGTTTTGATGCGTTGGATCATTTCAATGACAGAATTTGAATGGCCATAGTACAATATCGATTGTGATATAGTCTGGCGTTAATCCTTGCTTGGCTAACTCTTCTATCAAAAGATATTCTTCCTTTTTCACCCCAACGCTGATTGAACTAATTAATTGGCGTTCTTTCATTTTTTTGACAAACGGGATTCTTGCCGATCCATTAAAGCGGTGCATGATATAGAAATAGCCATTTTCTGCTAGAAATTCTGCGATCGATTCGTTGATGATTGTTTGCATGTTGGCTGGAACTATGGGCATTTTAAACGCATGTTTGCCTAGAATAACAGTCGTATCGCATTCTGAACGGCTATTCACAATGCATTTATTAGGAATGAGTTGGACATCTTCGTAATCAAACACTTTCAATGACTTGATCCTTTTTTGCTTTAAAACATTATTTTTACCTTAAATTGAATAAAAAATCAAGAGGAAATGATATAGGCTCGATCAAATTTTGGGCGTCAAAGACCTTATAAATAACCATAATAAGCAAGGGTTACAATATTGTAAAGAAAACGCTACAATAAACTTTCTCTAATCACAAAAAATAAGGAAATCATAAGATGCTACAAACCATCAACTTAACGCAACGCTATGCGACTAAAAAATTGTTTGAAAACGTGAATATCAAGCTGGATAAAAACAAGCGCTACGGGCTGATTGGGGCTAATGGGGCAGGGAAGTCCACTTTTTTAAAGATTTTAAGCAAGAGCATTGATTGCAGCAGTGGGGAAGTCATTATCACAAGCGGGATGAGGATGGGGGTTTTAGGGCAGGATCAATACGCTTTTGAAAGATTTGAGCCTTAAAGATGCGGTTTTGATAGGCAATAAGCGTTTGTATGACGCTATCAAAGAAAAAGAGCGCTTATACACTGAAGGCGATTTGAGCGATGATAAAGTGAATGCGAGATTAGGGGAGTTAGAAACCATTTGCGTGGAAGAAGATCCCATGTATGAATGCGAAGTGGCGATTGAAAAAATCCTAGAAGATTTAGGCATTCCTAGCTCTAGGCACAACGATTTGATGAAAACCTTGCCAAGCAGCGATAAATTTAAAATCCTTCTCGCTCAAGTCTTGTTCCCTAAACCGGATATTTTGCTGTTAGATGAGCCTACGAACAACCTGGATTTAAACGCCATTGAATGGCTAGAAAACAACCTCAAACGCCATGAAGGCACGATGGTAGTCATCAGCCATGACAGGCATTTTTTAAATGCGGTATGCACGCATATTTTGGATTTGGATTTCCACAGCGTGCGCGAATTTAGCGGGAATTATGACGATTGGTATATCGCTTCTACTCTGATCGCTAAACAGCAAGAGGCCGAACGCAATAAAAAACTCAAAGAAAAAGAAGAGCTGGAAAAATTTATCGCTCGTTTTAGCGCTAACGCTTCTAAAGCCAAGCAAGCCACAAGCCGCCAAAAACAATTGGATAAATTAGACATTCAAAGCTTAGCGGTATCTAGTAGGAGGGATCCTAGCATTATTTTTAAACCCAAACGCACCATTGGGAATGAAGCCTTAGAATGCGAAAATATCTCTAAAAGTTATGACGACCAAATGGTTTTAAATCAAGTGAGCTTGAAAGTGATGCCTAAAGACAAGATCGCCCTCATAGGGCCAAATGGCGTGGGTAAATCCACGCTTTGTAAAATTCTAGTAGAAGAGTTAAAGCCGGATAAGGGCGTGGTGAAGTGGGGAGCGACGGTTTTAAAAGGCTATTTCCCTCAAAACGTGAGCGAAGAAATTAGCGGGGAAGAGACCTTGTATCAATGGCTCTTTAATTTCAATAAAAAGATTGAAAGCGCTGAGGTGAGAAACGCTTTAGGGAGGATGCTTTTTAATGGCGAAGAGCAAGAAAAATGCGTGAACGCTTTAAGTGGGGGCGAAAAACACCGAATGGTTTTATCCAAGCTCATGCTAGAGGGGGGGAATTTCTTAGTCTTAGATGAGCCAACCAACCACCTAGATTTAGAGGCCATTATCGCTTTAGGTGAAGCGCTCTTTAAATTTGATGGGGCAGTGATTTGCATAAGCCATGACAGAGAGCTTATTGATGCGTATGCTAATAGGATCATTGAATTAGTCCCAAGCCCTAAAGGCGCTTCAATCATTGATTTTAAAGGCAGTTATGAAGAGTATTTAGCGAGTAAAAAATGAAACCGCAAGATATTGAAATCATTCAAAGCGTTTTAGAGATCACAGGATCGATTAGCCCTACTGAAGTGTATGATAAAGCCAAAGAGCTTTTTGAAAAAGGCGAGATTACAAACATGTTTGATCATGGGGGTAGCACTCCAGATAGAAGCGTTAGCGCCTTTATTTATACAGCCTTAAACAAGGGCGAAGAGCTGCCTTTTTTCAAAGCGCAAGAAAAACCGGTTTTAATCGCTTTAAAAGGCGCGGCTAAAGAGCCGGTTTTAAGCGCTGAAAAAATAAGCGCTCCAAGCGTTAAAATCGCGCATAATAAAATCATGCATGAAAGGGATTTGCACCCCTTTTTAACTTACATGGCTTTTGGTAATGAAAATTTGAAATGCTACACGAAAACCATTTTTCATGAAGAGAGTGTGAAATCGCCAAAAGGCATGGACAGGTGGCTTTATCCGGACATGGTGGGGGTTAGGTTTTTGCATGCTGAATTATCTAATGAAAATTTAATCGCTTTTTCTAAGAAATTTGACACTTTGCCCGTTAAATTGGTGAGCTTTGAATTGAAAAAAGAAATCAGCGTGCATAATTGCAGGGAGTGTTATTTTCAAGCGATTTCTAACAGCTCTAATGAGGGGTATTTGGTGGGCCGTCATATTGATACGCACAATCCCCAACTCATGGATTTATTGAAGCGTTTGCATGCGAGTTTTGGGATTGGCGTGATTGATTTGAGAACTAATGAAGATAAAAGCGCGATTTTATTGAACGCTAAATACAAAGAAAAAATTGATTACACCGTGGCTTTAGAGCTTAGCGGCAAAAATGAAAAATTCAGCGGTTTTTAAAGAGCGTTGTGGATTATGACCCAAACCACCCACAACGCTATAAAGATGAATTTGATGAGGTTAAAAAGAAAGAGGAGTTATACCCTAACCCATCGCTTTCTTTTTAAAAAACGAGGTTTTAAAAAACGCTTCAAGCGTTTTTGTAAAAAATAGCAAAGAGCTTGATTTTAATCAAGCGATAGCTTATTGAAAAAGCGGTCTTGGGGGTTAGGGGGTTTCTTAAGGGGGTTAAGGGGGTATTATCGCAAAATACCCCCTATCCCCTTAAGAGAATGAGTTTTATCAAAAAAATAGAATTTTTAAAAATTTTAGTTGTCAGTGTTTGGTTAAATAAAGCCTTTATTGATTGTAAGGGCGTTTCAAAAACCCTAAATAAAGCGCTAAAGAGCAACACGACCAAGCAATCCCTAATAAAAACCCTCCTAAAACATCGCTAGGGTAATGCACCCCTAAATAAACCCTATCATACGACATTAAAACAATCCAAAAAAGTAAGATGATAGCACCAATAGTTTTGGTGCGATTGTTTGCGTTAGAATAGCATAACAACAACGCCAAAGAGCCATAAAAAAGCGCTGAAGCTAAAGCATGCCCGCTGGGGAAACTAAAGCCATGCGCAAAAACCAATTCGCCATTGGTTACAGGCCGTGGGCGCGCCACTAAAAGCTTAAGGGATTTTAAGGTGAATTCACCTAATAAGATGCTAAAGAAAAACCACACCCCCAAAGCGATGCGTTTTTGAAACCCAAACCACAAGCCAATGAGTAAGGCTATAGGAGTGGTGAGCTTGCTTTGCGCAAACCATGTGCTAAAAAACACGAAAGAAAGCCACGCGCTCCCTTGAATGGGGGCAGGATTGCGGATCAAGTCTATAAAAAACAAATCCAATTGTTGCACCCACTCTTTTTGAAAAGCCACCCCGCTTATCACAATGCCAAACAATATAAAAAAGACCACCCCAACAACCCCAAGCGCCTTAGCCGCTTTTTTCTCTCTCACGCTTATCGTTCTGTCAAATACCATTCAAACTCCTTTTAAAAATGTCTTTTGAAAAATGGGATTATAGCTTATTTACCCCACAAATACAGAGCAAACGCAAGGGATAAAAAAATAATATTCTTTGCTATAATGAAGCCTTTAAAGGGCACGCTGACAACGCCAAACAAAAACCGCCAATCAAAACACAAAAAAGGGGCTTATTATCATGGAAAACAAAAACGCTCAAGCGAATGAGAAAAACAACGAGCATGCATCTTCTTCATTAGAACGCAACGAATTGCACAACACCATTTGGAAAGTGGCGAATGAATTGAGAGGCTCAGTGGATGGCTGGGATTTTAAGCAATACGTTTTAGGCATTCTTTTTTACCGCTACATTTCAGAAAACATGGCTAATCACCACAATGAATACGAGCGAAAGCTTGATCCTAGCTTTGATTACGCTTCATTAAGCGATGAAGAGGCTGAAATCGTAAGAAAATCAACCATTGAAGAAAAAGGCTTTTTCATCCCGCCAAGCGCTTTATTTTGTAACGTGTTAAAAAACGCACCTAGTAACGAGGATCTCAATGTAACCCTACAAAATATTTTTAATGAAATAGAAAAATCCAGCCTTGGCACTCCATCAGAAGAAAATGTCAAAGGCTTGTTTGCGGATTTAGATGTCAATAGCAATAAATTAGGGAGCTCTCATAAAAATAGGGTGGAAAAATTGACTAAAATCCTTCCAAGCCATAGGGGGCATGCAATTAGGCGACTACCAACAAAGCGGGATTGATGTTTTTGGCGACGCTTATGAATATTTAATGGCCATGTATGCGAGCAATGCCGGCAAAAGCGGAGGGGAATTTTTCACCCCCCAAGAAGTGAGCGAATTACTCGCTAAAATCACCCTGCACAACCAAGAGAACATTAATAAAGTTTATGACCCATGCTGTGGGAGCGGAAGCTTACTCTTACAATTTTCTAAAGTGCTAGGCGATAAAAACGTCTCAAAAGGGTATTTTGGGCAAGAAATCAATTTGACCACTTACAACCTTTGCCGAATCAATATGTTTTTGCATGACATCAATTATTCTAAATTCCACATTGTGCTAGGGGACACGCTTTTAGACCCAAAGCATGAAGACGATGAGCCTTTTGATGCGATCGTTTCCAACCCTCCTTATTCCACTAAATGGGTGGGCGATAGCAACCCCCTTTTAATCAACGACGAGCGTTTTAGCAAAGCCGGTGTGTTAGCGCCCAAAAGAGCCTCCGATCTCGCTTTCACCATGCACATGCTTTCTTATTTATCCAATAGCGGCACTGCTGCGATCGTGGAATCTCCCGGGGTGCTTTATAGAGGCGGTGCGGAAAAGAAAATCAGAGAGTATTTAGTGAAAGAAAATTTCATTGACTGCGTGATCGCTTTACCTAAAAACCTCTTTTTTGGAACGAATATCGCCACTTGCATTTTAGTGCTTAAGAAAAACAAAAAAGACGACACTACGCTTTTTATTGATGCGAGTAAGGAATTTGTCAAAGAAGGCAAGAAAAACAAACTCAAAGAGCGCAACCGAGAAAAGATTTTGCAAACCTATATTGAAAGAAAAGAGATCAAGCATTTTTGCGCTCTAGCCAATATAGAGAAAATCCAAGAAAACGATTACAACCTTTCGGTGAACCGCTATGTGGAGCAAGAAGACACGAAAGAAATCATTGACATTAAAGCGCTTAATATTGAGATTGCTCAAATCGTAGAAAAGCAAAGCGCTTTACGAAACCGCCTTGATCTTATTATTAAAGAGTTAGAAGCTTAAAGGGGGCAAAATGCATAAAATAGAGCGCTTACTCCACACTTTAGCGCCTAAGGGGGTGGGGTTTAGGAAGTTGGGGGAGGTGTGTGAAATAATTAGAGGTAAAAGGGTTACAAAAAAAGAAATACTAGATAAAGGAAAATATCCCGTTGTATCTGGTGGAATAGGATTTATGGGATATTTAAATGAATATAACAGAGAGGAAAATACAATCACTATAGCTCAATATGGAACAGCCGGATTTGTCAATTGGCAAAATCAAAAGTTTTGGGCGAATGATGTTTGTTTTTCTGTCATTCCAAAAGAAACCCTAATCAATAGATACCTTTATTATGTATTAACAAACATGCAAAATTATTTATATTCTATTTCAAATAGAAGCGCTATACCTTATAGCATTTCTAGTAATAATATTATGCAAATAACAATCCCCATCCCACCCCTAGAGATCCAACAAGAGATCGTTAAGATTTTGGACGCTTTCACAGAATTAAACACAGAATTAAACACAGAATTAAACGCGCGCAAAAAGCAATACCAGTATTACCAAAACATGCTTTTAGACTTTAACGATATTAACCAAAGCCATAAAGACGCCAAAGAAAGATTGGCGCAAAAACCCTACCCCAAACGCTTAAAAACCTTACTCCAAACTTTAGCGCCTAAGGGGGTGGAGTTTAAAAAAATTGGAGAATTATTCAAAAGAAACAAGGGCATAAATATTACAGCCGCACAAATGAAAGAACTGCACTCAGATATTGGTAAGGTTAGAATTTTTGCAGGTGGGGCAACAAAAGCCGACATAAATTATAAAGATATTTCCAAAAAAGACATTATCAATTGCGAAAGCGTAATTATTAAATCAAGGGGTAACATAGGATTTGAATACTACAATCAGCCATTTTCTCATAAAAATGAAATTTGGTCGTATTCTTCAAAAACTAATCAAATGCTAGTGAAATTTTTATACTACTACCTTTCTAATAACCAATATTATTTTCAAAAATTAGCACAAAGCTCATCGGTGAAACTCCCTCAATTAAGCGTGTCTGATACAGATGAGTATGAGGTGCCAGTCCCACCCCTAGAAATCCAACAAGAGATCGTTAAGATTTTGGATCAATTTTTGGCCCTAACCACCGATTTATTAGCCGGTATCCCAGCTGAAATAGAAGCCAGGAAAAAGCAATACGAATATTACAGAGAAAAACTACTGACTTTCAAACCACTCCAAAACAAGGCATAAACCATGAATTATGAGATTATCGCAGAAAGCAATGAAAGCACCGTGATGGCCGAGTATCATAGCGATAATGAAAGGAAAAACGCTTATGAGAGCGAAGCGGAGCTAGAAAAGGCGTTTATTGGGCTTTGTAAAAACAAGGCTATGAATTTAAAAAAATCCACAAAGAACAAGGATTAAAAGACAATTTAAAAGAGCAGTTAGAAAAGCTTAATAATCATCATTTCACGCCTAAAGAATGGGACACTCTTTATTCTCAATTCATCGCTAATAAAAACGATGACTATAAGGCTAAAACGAGAAAAATCCAAGAAGATCCGATTTTTAATCTCACGCTTGAGGATGGGAAAACCAAAAACATTAAAATCATTGATAAGAAAAATATCCATAGAAACGCCTTGCAAGTGATCCACCAATACAGCAATAAAGGGGGAAGTATCAAAACCGCTATGATGTGAGTATCCTTGTGAATGGCTTGCCTTTAGTGCATGTGGAATTGAAAAAAAGAGGCGTGGCGATTAGAGAGGCGTTCAATCAAATCAAGCGCTATAAAAGGGATAGTTTTAACGCTGAAGACGGGCTTTTTGATTTTGTGCAGATTTTTGTCATCAGTAACGGCACGAGCTCTAAATACTATTCAAACACCACCAGAATAGCCCAAATTGAAAAAAACCATAAAGCCGATACTTTTGAATTCACGAATTATTGGGCGGACAGCAAGAATCATAATATTGAAGATTTAATGGATTTTGCCCAGTCGTTTTTTGCAAAGCGCAGCCTTTTGAATATTTTAACGCGCTATTGCGTTTTCACAAGCGAAGAGATTTTATTGGTGATGCGGCCTTATCAAATCGTGGCGGCCGAAAGGATTTTAGAAAAAATCAAAGCCACGCATGATAGTAAAACTTATAAGAAAAGCCAGAGCGGAGGCTATATCTGGCACACGACAGGGAGCGGTAAAACCTTAACGAGCTTTAAAAGCGCGGCTTTAGCTAAAGAATTAGAAGGCATTTCAAAGGTTTTGTTTGTAGTGGACAGGAAGGATTTGGACTATCAAACCATGAAAGAATACGATAAATTCCAAAAAGATTACGCCAATTCCAACACAAGCACTAAGATTTTAAAAGAACAGCTTGAAAGATTCTAACGCTAAAATCATTATCACCACGATCCAAAAATTAGACAAATTCGTTAAATCCCACCTTAAAGGGCATGCGATCTTTAATGAAGAAGTTGTGATGATTTTTGATGAATGCCACAGGAGTCAGCTAGGCTCAATGCATCAAGCCATCACTAAAGCGTTTAAAAAAACCCACCTTTTTGGATTCACAGGCACGCCCATTTTTGCACAGAATTGCGATAAAAACAACCCTTTAGGCACGACAAAGCAGAAATTTGGGGAATGCCTCCACCAATACACCATTATTGATGCGATCAGGGATAAAAATGTTTTACCCTTTAGAGTGGAATACCACAACACCATTAAAGCTAAAGAGGGCATTATAGATAATAAGGTTAGAGCGGTTGATGAAAAAAACGCGCTTTTAGATAGTAGGAGGATCAAAGAAATCACTAAATGCATTGTAGAGCGTTTCAATCAAGCCACTAAAAATAAAAGATTCAATTCCATTCTGGCATGCTCTAGCATAGAAGCGCTGAAAAAATACTACCAAGCCTTTAAAGAAGAAAAACACGACCTTAAAATCGCTACCATTTTCAGTTATAGCGCTAATGAAGAAATTGAAGCGCTAGAAGATGAAAACAATGAAAGCGCTTGCCGGCTAGACAAAAGCTCAAGGGATTTTTTAGAGGGCGCGATTGCGGATTATAACGGGATGTTTAAAACTTCTTTTGACACTTCGGATCAAAAATTCCAAAGCTATTATAAGGATCTTTCTCAAAAAGTGAAAGAGCGTAAAATCGATCTTTTAATGGTGGTGAACATGTTTTTGACCGGGTTTGACGCTACAAGGATCAACACCCTTTGGGTGGATAAAAACCTCAAATACCATGGGCTAATTCAGGCTTTTTCACGCACCAACCGCATTTTAGATAGCGTTAAAACGCATGGGAATATCGTGTGTTTTAGGGATTTGGAGCAGGATTTAAATGACGCTCTCATGCTTTTGGCAACAAGGACGCTAAATCTATTGCGCTATTAAGAAAATATGAAGATTATTTGAAAGGCTACACGGATAATCATAAAGAATACGAGGGTTATGAGGGTTTGATTGAAAGGCTTTTAACAGAATTTCCCCTAAAAGAGCCAATCGTTTCAGAAAGCCAGAAAAAGGATTTCATTAAGCTTTTTGGCAAGATTTTGAAATTGGAAAATATTTTAAACAGCTTTGAAAATTTTAAAAAAGACGATTACATCAATCCCAGGGATTTTCAAGATTATCAAAGCAAATACCTTGATTTTTACGATGAAATGAGGTCAGAAAAAGGGAGGGATAAAGAAGAGATTAACGACGATTTGATTTTTGAAATTGAACTCATTAAGCAAGTGGAAGTCAATATTGACTATATTTTGAATTTGATTGAAAAATTCGCTAAAGAGCATGGGGTGGAAATTCAAGGCGTTAAAACCAAAATAGAGCCGATCCTTAACTCCAGCATAGAGCTAAGGAATAAAAAAGATTTGATCATGGATTTCATTGACAAATACAACAAAGACCAAGAAGTCCATGCGTATTTTCAAGATTATATCCACCAAAAACGAGAAGAAGAGTTTCAAAATATCATAGAAGAAAACCGCTTAAATGAAGAAAAAGCCTATTTGTTCATGCAGCATGCCTTTAAAGGGGGCGAAATTGATTTCAGCGGGACAAAATTCCCTGAAATCATTGAAGAAAAACCCTCTAGGTTTGACAAAAATTCGCGCTATCAAGAGGTGAAAGAAAAAGTCGCTGCAAGCCTTTCTCGTTTTTTCCACCGCTTTTGTGATCTCACTAGTTCTATATTTAAGAAAAATGGGGTTAAAAAAGATGAGATTGATGAAAAATAGTTCATTGTTGAACGCTTTCACACTCAATTTCAAGACAAGCGCCGCTTAATGGATTTTTTTGTAAAATAAAAGAAAGTTTGAGGAGGTTCATAATGTTAAAAGAGTTACGCCAAAAACGCCCCTTAGTGCATAATATCACCAATTATGTGGCGGCGCAATTCGTGGCTAATGGTTTGTTAGCCTTAGGGGCATCGCCTTTAATGAGCGATGCCATTGCTGAAATGCCAGATCTAGCAAAAATTTCTGACGCGCTCGCTATTAATATTGGCACTCTCAATGAACGCGCTATTTTATGCGCTAAAGAGGCTATTAAATGTTACAAGGCTTTGAACAAACCCATCGTGTTGGATCCTGTGGGGTGTTCAGCGAGTGCTTTGCGTCATGACACAAGTTTAGAGCTTTTAGAAAGCGAAGGGATTAGCGCGCTTAGGGGCAATGCTGCAGAATTAGGCTCTTTAGTGGGTATTTCTTGCGAAAGTAAGGGGCTAGACTCTCATGATGCCACCACGCCTGTAGAAATAGTCAAACGAGCGGCTCAAAAATATTTTGTGATAGCGGTAATGACGGGTAAAATAGATTACGTGAGCGACGGGAAAAAAGTTTTTAGCATTACTGGGGGGAGCGAGTATTTGACTGCAATTACTGGGGCTGGGTGTTTGCATGCAGCAGCATGCGCGAGCTTTTTGAGTTTGAAAAAAGACCCCTTAGATTCTATGGTGCAACTTTGCGCGCTCTATAAACAAGCCGCTTTTAACGCGCAAAAAAAAGCGTTAGAAAATAACGGCTCTAATGGTTCGTTCTTGTTTTATTTTTTAGACGCTCTAAGCTTGCCCATAAAGTTAGAAAATAGTCTTATTAAGGAAGAGTTGTGAAAGTTTATCCGCAAGTTTTAAGCATTGCTGGCAGCGATAGCGGTGGGGGCGCTGGGATACAGGCCGATTTGAAAGCGTTCCAAACTTTGGGCGTGTTTGGGACAAGCGTGATCACTTGCATCACCGCTCAAAACACACAGGGCGTGCATGGGGTTTATCCATTGAGCGTAGAGAGCGTGAAAGCGCAAATCTTAGCCATTAGAGATGATTTTTCTATCAAAGCGTTCAAAATGGGAGCGTTATGCAACGCTAAAATCATTGAATGCGTAGCGGACGCTTTAGAAACTTGTGATTTTGGGTTGTGCGTTTTAGATCCGGTGATGGTGGCAAAGAATGGGGCTTTGCTTTTAGAAGAAGAGGCGATTCTAAGCTTAAAAAAACGCCTTTTACCTAAAACCAATTTACTAACCCCTAACCTCCCTGAAGTCTATGCGCTCACAGGCGTTCAAGTGCGAGACGATGAAAGCGCTTCAAAAGCGATGGGTGTTTTAAGGGATTTAGGCGTTAAAAACGCCGTGATTAAAGGGGGGCATACAGAATGTTTTCAAGGGGAATTTAGCAACGATTGGGTGTTTTTAGAAGACGCTGAATTTATCTTAAACGCCAAGCGATTCAACACCAAAAACACGCATGGCACGGGTTGTACTTTGTCTAGCTTGATTGTGGGCTTACTCGCTCAAGGGTTGGATTTAAAAAACGCTATCACAAAGGCTAAAGAGCTTTTAACTATCATCATTCAAAACCCCTTAAACATTGGGCATGGGCATGGGCCTTTGAATTTATGGAGTATCAAAAAGCTTGTTTGATGCGAATTGTTTGAAACTCATGTTTGTGGCTGGTTCGCAAGATTTCTACCATATAAAAGGCGATAGGACAAACGCGCTTTTAGAGACTTTAGAATTAGCTTTAGAATCCAAAATCACAGCGTTTCAATTCCGCCAAAAAGGCGATTTAGCCTTACAAGATCCTACTCAAATCAAACGATTAGCCCTAGAGTGTCAAAAATTATGCAAAAAATACGGCGTGCCTTTTATTATTAATGATGAGGTGCGACTCGCGCTAGAATTAAAGGCTGATGGCGTGCATGTGGGGCAAGAAGACATGGCTATAGAAGAGGTAATAACTTTATGCCAAAAGCGCCTTTTTATCGGTTTGAGCGTCAATACTTTAGAGCAAGTCCTAAAAGCGTGCCATTTAGATGGCGTAGCCTATTTAGGGGTAGGCCCTATTTTCCACACACCATCTAAAAAAGACAAACAAGTTGTAGGCGTAGAGCTTTTGAAAAAAATACGAGATAGTGGGGTAGAAAAACCCCTCATAGCGATTAGGGGCATCACGATGCATAACGCTTCAAAATTGCGCGAATATGGGGGTATCGCAGTCATTAGCGCGATCACACAAGCCAAAGATAAAGGCCTAGTGGTTGAAACACTTTTAAAAATGCGTGAGGAATTCTAAAATTCCGCATGGATTAAAGTAAAAAGAGAGTCTCGCTCTTTTATTGGATTTAAAAGCGCTGAAATCCATCATAAAGGCGTTTTAAAACGCTAAAATCCTACCCTATCGTGTCCAATAAGCGATCTTCAAAGGCAAAAAGCATGGGGGTTTTTTCGCACACGATTTCCACAGAAGAAAAGCCTAAAAGGGTGTTTTGAGCCTCTTTTAAAACCTCTTTGGTCCTTTGGAGGGTGGTTTTTAAAAAAAGCTGTTTCTCTTTTTCCTTTAAATAAATAACGCCGCCAATTTCGCCCAAGTTAGGATACAGAGCGTAAAAATCAACGCTTTGTTTTTTGGCTTTCATCTGTAAAAAGGCTTTTTTGCGTTCGTTTTCAACCACAAAGCTTAAAACCTGCGATTGCAAGCTTAAAAGCATGTTGGCTGTATTCAAAAACTCTTGCGAATTTTTAGCATGGATTAATTTTTCGCTCAAAAACTCTTTGTATTCTTTTAAAGGGGTATTGTCTTTAGCGCTCAATATTTCTTTTATTTTTTTCATTTCAAGGGCGGGCAAATCGTCCAATGCGTCTAAGATTTTTGGGGCAGGCACTAAATTTTTAAGCACAATATCGCCCAGCTGATTTCTTTGCATGATCGCAAAATAAGGCTGATTGATTTTTAATTCCTGTTCGCTTTTGGTGGGGATAATTTTATTACCCACTTGCAAAAGAAAAAGATCTTTATCTTGTTTTTCTAAAACCTTTAAAAGAATGGGTAAAGTAGCGTTAAAATGGTGCGCGACGTTTTTGGAATGAAGGGCGTTAAGCTGGTTTAGGGCGTTTAGGGCTTCTAGCATTAAAGGGCGTTGTCTTTGATAAAATCAAGGATTTTAAAGCTCGCTTCTAATTTGTTCATGGAAGGGATTTTTTGGGTTTTTTTATGGCTAAAAAGCCACAATTCATTCTCTAACGAACCAAAAGGGCGTGAATCTTTAATGAGGTTTAAAGCGACCACAGAGCAATCCTTGCCGTTATCTTGAGAAGGTTTTAAAAGATTTTGAGCGTTTTTGATGGCGTTTTGTTGATCGTCTTCGGCTTTAAAGCCGATTTTAACGAATTGATTGGGATTGATAGAATCCAGTAAATCCTTATTTTGAACGCATTCAATGTTTAGAGTTTCGCCCAGTTCGCTTTTTTTAAGCTTATGGTTAAAAGAAGTTTTAGGCACATAATCGCTAATGGCGGCTAAATTGAAGAGCAGGGGTTTTAAGGCATGTTTTTGCAGGTTGTTAGTGGCGTTATTCAGGGCGTTTTCATAAGAAGCGGTATCGCTGACGGGAACGCTTGCGATTTCTTTAGGCAAGGGGGTAGGGAAGTTTGATGCGATCAAAGTTACTTTCGCTCCCTTAAAATACAACGCTAGAGCTAAAGCACTCGCTTGGATCCCGCTAGAAAGATTGCTGATCGTTCTGAACGCTGTCAATCTTTTCTATACTCGCGCCGCCCATGATTATGACTTCTCTGTTTTCAAAATAAGCGTCTTTTAAGAGCGTTTGAGCGGCTTTAAAAAGGATTTCTAAAGGCTCAGCCATCGCCCCATCGCCTTTAGTATCGCATGCTAAAAGGCCGTTTTGCGTGTCTAAAATAATATGGTTGAAACCTTTCAAGCGTTTTAAATGGCTTTGAATGATAGGGGAATTGAGCATGTTGGTGTTCATGCTAGGGGCTAGGATTTTAGGGGAAGTGCAAGCTAAAAAAGTCGCGCTGATGGTATTATCCGCTAAAGCGTGAGCGATTTTAGACAGGCTGTTAGCGCTTAAAGGGGCAAAGATGAGTAAATCAGCGCTAGCAGCGCATGCGATGTGGTTATGGTGCAAGGCGTTTTGGTGGTTGTAATACCATTTTTCATTATGATCATGCAAGACTTTGTGATGGCTCAAGGCTTCAAAGCTTAAGGGCGTAACAAATTTTTTTGCGCCCTCACTCATCACCACTTGAACACTAGCCCCGCTTTTAAACAACAAACGCACTAATTCTAGGGATTTATACGCCGCAATAGAGCCGCTCACAAGCAATAAAACGCGCTTGTTTTCTAATAATCTTAAGGGGTAAAACAAATCTTCTAAAAAATTCATAGCAATTTCAATAAATCATCAGGCTCTAGCCATTGGCTGTTATTGTGGCTGCTGTATTCAAAATCAGGGGCGACTTTGTGGCCTTTTTCGTGGAGTTTGGTGAGCGTGTAATCTTTAGGCGTTTGGAAGCTTATAGTGGGCTGAATAATAAAAAAGTCTTCAAATTCTAAGGCTAAATGGCTTTCATCTTTAGGGATCATCACTTCATGGAGTTTTTCGCCCGGACGAATGCCGATGATTTTAATAGGGGTATTGGGGGCTAGGGCTTTAGCGAGATCAGTCATTTTCATGCTAGGGATTTTAGGCACAAAAATCTCACCCCCATGCATTCTTTTCAAGCTTTTAAGCACAAAAGAAACCCCCTCATCTAAGGTGATCCAAAATCGTGTCATGCGAATATCTGTAATGGGGATTTCACTCGCTTTGTTTTGGACTAGTTTTTTAAAAAACGGCACCACGCTCCCACGACTCCCCACCACATTACCATAACGCACCACGCCAAATTGCGTTTGAGAAGAGCCTTTGAAGTTATTCGCACTCACAAAGAGTTTGTCGCTGCACAATTTCGTCGCGCCGTAGAGGTTAATAGGGTTAGCGGCTTTATCGGTGCTTAGGGCGATGACCTGACTGATTTCATTTTTTAAGCATGCGTTAATCACGTTGCTCGCCCCCATGATATTGGTTTTAATGCATTCTAGGGGGTTGTATTCAGCGATAGGCACATGCTTGAGCGCGGCCGCATGGATACAAATATCCACGCCCTCTAAAGCGTAATTCAAGCGTTCTAAATCCCTGACATCGCCGATAAAAAAACGCATCCTAGGATCGTTAAATTCCATGGCCATTTCGCTTTGTTTTAATTCGTCTCGGCTATAAACGATGATTTTTTTAGCGTTGGTGGTGTCTAAAACTTTACTCACAAAGCGTTTGCCAAAACTCCCAGTGCCTCCGGTGATTAAAATCGTTTGGTTATCTAGCATGTTTTGATGATTTGGCATGTTTTACCAGCGATAGCCTAAGGAAGCGCTAAAGATTCTCAATTGCCCAATGGTTGGGGATTGATACAAACTGGAGCGGTTGCTTTTAAAAGTGAAACTCCCCGCTACGCCCAAATCAAAGCCCCTAAAATTGTATTTAGTCCCAAAAGCCACGGTATAGCCATTAGAATCCGGAATGCCTATCGCGTCTTGGGGGCTTGGAGCTTGGTCATAATCAATAGCGCCCATTAAACGCAAGCTTTTGCCCATGTAAGTGACTCCTAATCTAAAGGTGTTGGTGTCCCTCCAGCCAGCCCCCATGTTCATCACGCTTTTAAAATTCGCTAAGCCTACCATTTTTTTAAGCGTTTCAGAGTCTAGTGAAGCCACCGTTCCGCTCAAGCCCTTGTAAGTGGCGTTTGCAAAATCAGGGGTTACTAAAAATTTATTCCCTTGACTCCAAAAAGTGCGTTCAAACACCCCTTCTATTCTTAAATGGTCTTTAAAAAATTGGTGGGCGTAGGCTAGGCTTAGGGTTTGGGGGAGTGAAACATTGATATTCAAGCTGCCTTTAGTCAAAACGCTCCCTAAAGAAGGGCCAAGCTCTGTGATAGCCACTAAACCGCCTTTCATATTGAAAGTAACTGAAGAATTATACACCACAGAAAACATGCCATGATCAAAGACGCGCAAACTCGAACCCACTCTATACCCCCCTGATACGCCTTGCCCGTTAGATTTTGCACGACTTGAGTCGTGCCATAAAGATTCGCGCTCGCTTTCACTAAACCGCTATAACCCATGATTTTTTTCAAGCCGTTATAAAACTCTTGACAGCTTTGATCGCTCATGTCCCCACCGGCTTTTTGGCAATTGAGCGCTGGTTGGTAGCCAATATTGCCTAATAAAGTCATCATGTTACTTGGCACTTGATCGGCAAAAACATTGTTGGGTAAATTTAAAATTTGCTCCGCGCTCAAAACCGAAGCGCCCTCTAAAGGCACATAAACGGTGTTATTAAAGCTCCCGGTCGCATAAAGCCCTCTTAAGCCCACGCCCACGGAAAAGCGCTTATTGATAGTGTAGCTCATGCTAGGGGCAAGCTCTACCATCATGATGAAAACATCATGCAAAAATTCCCCCCTTTACCATTCCATTTCATGCCCAACCCGCTAGGAGCGGTAAAACTCCCTCCAAAAGTGAAGCCGTTATGCGTGCGCGTTTTATAAAAGAATTTGGGTAAAACAAAATTAGTCGTGCCCGTCCAGCCATTCACGATTTGAGAATCAGGATTTGAAGCGAGGGTTACGACTTTTTGATTGGTTAGATTCATAAGCCCTTGAACACGACTGATTGCTTGTGATAAGCCGTTGGTAGCGGCCGTATTGCCAAGCGCTTTAAGGATATTGCCAAGCCCTATAGTGTTGATGATGCCTAAAATATTTTGTTGGCTTTTATCAATTTCTAAACTCGTTACCGAATATAAGCCTTGATTGGTCGTAGGGACTTTAAAGCTAAAGGCCGGGATATTGATCACGGTGGTGGTCATTTCAAATTCGCTTCTGTTTTCGCCCCAATCGTTAGTAAAGCCCATGTTTGCCGGGTTGTAAAAGGAAGCGTCAGCGCCCCTAGCCCCAGCGACATACGCCGAGCCTAAAGCCGTGCCATTTAGGCTTTGTTCTTGGATTTTAAAGCCATTGGCATAAGAAAGCAAGGGCAGGCTCAAAGCGATTAAATGGCGTTTTTTGAGCTTTTTAAAACAACAAAGTGGGGAAAAGTTTTTCATTGGAGCTCGCTGTCAGCGTTTTCATTATCTTCTAAATCCTGTAAAGAAGGCTCATAGGGTTCGATCCTAATAGCAATTTTTTGCGTCAAATTCTGGAAAGAAATCAGGCCATTTTTTCTTTCATAAAGGATAATTTCCCCGCTTTTTTGAAACCTTTGGATCACGTATTCAGGGGTTAGGTGGCGTTTCCCTAAACCTTTAAAAATATCCCTCCCCAAAACAATGTCATCAAACAAATCCCCATAGCTCACCTTACCAAACAAATCCCTTGCAGCAATCCATTTGGCCGAACATTTTTGGCTAAAACAAATGCTTCGTTTAGTCATGTAAATATCGCCCACTTTTTGACTGAGCTTATAAAGGGTTACTTCAGTATTGTGGTCTTTATCGGTTTTGATCGTGCCGTAATCATAAAAGCGAAAAACCGGCGTGTTAATGTAAATGAGTCTGAATTGGCGCAAGGCATTTAAAGTCTCTTCTCTTTTTTTATTGGCTTCTTCTTGTCTGATCTGCTCCCTAGTTTTGGGGGTTTGCTTAGAAAAAGGGTGCTTGGAGCAAGAAACAAAAAAAAGCGTCATGAAAAATAATAAAAAAGCGCTTCTAAAATACCGCATGATTATAGAGTGAGAGGGTTTATCCTCTCGCTCCGCTCAAAATACGATACCAAATCCTGCCGTCTAATTTAAGCTCCATGCTCACCTGGCACAAGCCGTCTTTATAGATAGTCTCAGTGATTTCAGCGTTACGAATGAGAGCATTCACCCTCGTTTTAATCACGGAATTTTGTAAAACCATGTCTTTGGCGGTGTCTTGAGCGTTCACCCTAATACCATACATTTTTTCACCCAACTGGCGGTAGCCATCAACAATAGCCGCTCGCTTGGCCAAAGCTAGGGCTTGAGAGGGCGAAATGGTGGATTCTGGAGCCACGCCCATGCCCACCGCATTCAACTCAATGACATTATTAGGCGTGAGAATAGGGGTGTTAGGGATAGCGTTAGTGGGATTAGAGCTAATAATGGGCTGATCGTTATTCTCAAGGCGAGGGCTTGGGAGAGGCTGAATACTCTTTCTGGGAGTGAAATTGGTTGGGGGATAAATGGGGGCTTGCAAGCCATTAGCTGAAGGGGGGATTAGCTGGGCGTTAGTGTTACGCTTTTTAAAGAGACTGCAACCGCTTATCAAAAGAGTGGCGACAAGCAACGAATTAATACCAAAAAAGGCAGTGTGCAAACGCATGGGCATTTTCCTTAAAATGAATTCATTAAGGGGTATTATATCATTTTTGAATGGATTTGTCATGCGGATATTCTTAACTAATCTTATAAGGCTAGTGAGCTTTAAGTTTAAAGTCTAGGGGGTTATGATTTATTTTTTGGCTTTCCTAAAATTTTTAATAGGGATCACTCAATTTTTTAAAAAAAGGGATTTTCATGGCTTGATTTTATCGTTTTAAGGTTTTATTTTACGATAAAACTCATTTTTTAAGTTTGATTTTTAAACCCATTTTCTTAATAGGATAGGGGGCATTTTGAAAAATCCTCCCCTACAACCCACAACTAAAACCCCCTTAAAGAGCGCTTTTTAAGAGGTTATGGCTTGCTTTTTGCAAAATCTTTTTAATTGTAAAAAACGCTTTGAATATTTTTTAAATAAGATGAGAAATAAAATAAAATTTTTTTTTAAATTCCTATGATAATAAAAATAATGCGAGTGGTGTCCTTGGCGGGATTCGAACCCACGACCTTACGATTAGGAATCATACGCTCTATCCAGCTGAGCTACAAGGACATAAGAAAGCAAGAAACTTTATTGATAAGCCCCTTGCTGAGTGGATCAGATTTATTTGCCTTCTTCAACTTTTTGTTTAAGGATTTTGCCGGGTTTGAATTTAGGTACTCGTTTGTCTTCGGTTTTATAAGTTTTATCGCTTCCTGGAACTTTACCCTCTTTGCCTTTTTGCTCTGCGGTTTCAAATTTGCCAAAACCAATCAACTCCACGCTTTCACCCTTGCTTAAAGCTGTCTCTACCGCTAGAGTAAAGGCACTGATCGCTTCTTCGGCTTCTCTTTTGCTGTTGTATTTACCCGCTTCTTTAACCAAATCAATAAATTCCGCTTTGTTCATGTGGATAACCCCTTTTCTAATAGATGCTAAAACCAAGCGTTCAATCGCTTAGCTTGACTGATTGAGCGGTAATTATAATCAAATCCTAAAGATAAATCAAGCAAAAACGCTTTTTTAAGGGGGTTTAATGCATAAAAAATTTAATTTTGTTGGGCGCTTTTTTTATCTTTAGCGTTAAGGATTAAAGGCGTGCCTAAAAAATTAAATTCTTTCCTTAAGGTGTTGATCAAATAGCGTTTGTAACTGAAATGCAAGGCTTTAGGGCGATTCATGATAAGAGAGATTTGAGGGGGTTTGGTGGCAAATTGCGTGGCGTAATACACTTTCACTAATTTCCCACCATCGCTTGGCAAGGGGTGTTTTTGGGTGGCTTGAAAAATCACGCTATTGAGCAAGCTCGTGGGAATGCGTTTGGAAAAACACTCATAGACTTCTATGATTTTATGCTTGATTTCATCTATATGGCGCGCTTTTAAGCAGCTGGTTGTGATCACAGGGGCGTATTCTAAAAAGCGGAATTTCCTTTTCAAAGTTGCCATGATTTCTTCATAAGGGGCGTAGCGGATGTCCCATTTGTTTAAAATAAGAATGATGCCTAAAGAGTGTTTATCCGCTAAGGAGCTGATCTTTTCGTCTAATTCCACAAAAGGAGCGCTCACATCTAACACCAAAAGCGCGATGTGGGATTTTTCTAAGGCTTTTTGCGTGCGTTCTAGGGCGTATTTTTCAATGCCTAAGATTTTACCCCTATGCCTAATGCCAGCGGTATCCACAAAGCAGATTTTTTGATCGCCTATGAGAATAGTTTCATCTATAGGATCAATGGTCGTGCCAGCCACGCTAGAGACAAGACTCCTTTCTTTTTTCGTGAGCGCGTTTAAGAGCGAGCTTTTGCCCACATTCACCCTCCCAATGATGCCTACTTGAATGATTTCTTCTTCTTTAGTTTCTTCTAAAGCGTTATTAGGGGTTTCTAAGCTTTCTAAAATATCCGCATCCAAATCCTGCTCTATGATTTGATTCAAATCCAGCGCGCTCAATACCGCATCAATTAAGGCGCTAATGCCCCTATTGTGCGAAACGGAAATATTAAAACTCTTTGGCATGCCAAAAGAAGAAAACGCATAAGCTCGCTCTTTTTCTTTGTCGTTATCAATTTTATTGATCACTAAAAAGCAGTTAGGGTTGATTTTAAAAACCTCTCTAAAAAGCTTAAGATCTTCATCGCTAGGGATAGACTTGCCATCCACAACATATAAAATCAAATCGCTCATTTGAGCGGCTTTTAAATTAAGGGCTTTGATTTCTTTAGACAAAAGAGCGTCTTTAGCCATGCCTCCTGTGTCTAGCAATTCCACTTCATGGCCATTCAATGCGATTTTTCGTTTGTTAATGTCTCGTGTAGTGCCTGCAAAATCTGAAGTGATAGCGATCCTTTCTCTAGCCAGGCGGTTAAATAACGAGCTTTTCCCCACATTAGGCTGGCCTAAAATCGCAATGGTTTTTAAAGTTTTATGGCTTGTATTCATCTTTTTTATCGCTTCAATTTAATCAAAATTAGATTACAATATTATAATTATTTAAAGCTTAAATAAGGGTCTAGCGTTGTTTTTAGTCAAAAAAATAGGCGTGGTAATAATGATTTTAATATGCTTTTTAGCTTGCTCGCAAGAGAGGTTTATCCAATTGCAAAAAAAGCCCAAGAGCAAGAAAATGACGGCTCTAAACGCCCTAGCTATGTGGATTCGGATTATGAAGTCTTTAGCGAAACGATTTTTTTACAAAACATGGTGTATCAGCCTACAGAAGAAAGAGATTCTTTCGCCCAATTGACTAAAGATGAAAACGATTCTTTTAACCCTGAAACTTCTGTGATTTTATTGAATGAACCAAGCGATAACGATACAAAAAACCCGCCCTTAAACCAAAATGAGTCTAATAACAACGCTGCCAATAACGATGCAAAAAACCCGTTCCTTTACAAACCGAAAAGAAAAACAAAAAATCCAAAACTCATTGAATATTCCCAACAAAATTTCTACCCCCTAAAGGATGGGGATATTATCATGAGTAAAGAAGGGGATCAATGGTTGGTAGAAATCAAATCCAAAGCCTTGAAGCGTTTTTTAAAAGATCAAAACAATAAAGATCGCCAGATCCAAACTTTCACTTTTAATGACACTAAAACGCAAATCGCGCAATTTAAGGGCAAGATTTCTTCGTATGTTTATACCACCAATGACAGCGATTTGAGTTTAAGGCCTTTTTATGAATCCTTTTTATTAGAAAAAAAGAGCGATGATCTTTATACGATAGGGGATAAGGCTTTAGACGCCATTGAGGTTTCAAAGTGTCAAATGGTGTTAAAAAAGCATTCAACCGATAAATTAGACAGCCAGCATAAAGCCATCAGTATTGATTTGGATTTTAAAAAAGAGCGCTTTAAGAGCGATACGGAACTTTTTTTAGAATGCCAAAGTTAGGGCGTTTATTACGACAATTTAGATTTTTTAGCTAGCATGTTAGCGTTTCAAAGGCATGGATATTATTAAAAAGTAAGCTAAGGAATGTTTATGTGGATCACCCAAGAAATCACGCCGTATTTGCGTAAAGAATACACCATAGAAGCGAAATTATTAGATGTTAGAAGCGAGCATAATATCTTAGAGATTTTTAAATCTAAGGATTTTGGTGAAATTGCGATGCTTAACCGCCAATTATTATTCAAGAATTTTTGCACATTGAAAGCGAGTTGCTCGCTCATATGGGGGTTGCACTAAAAAGGAGCTTAAAGAGGTTTTAATCGTGGATGGGTTTGATTTGGAATTAGCCCACCAGCTTTTTAAATACGACACGCATATAGATTTTGTGCAAGCGGATGAAAAGATTTTGGATAGCTTCATTAGTTTTTTCCCCCATTTCCATGAAGTGAAAAATAATAAGAATTTCACGCACGCTAAACAACTCTTAGATTTAGACATTAAAAAATACGATTTGATCCTTTGCTTGCAAGAGCCGGATATTCATAAAGTGGATGGTTTAAAAAGAATGCTTAAAGAAGATGGGGTGTTTATTTCGGTAACCAAACACCCCTTATTAGAGCATGTGAGCATGCAAAACGCTCTTAAAAACATGGGCGACTTTTTTGCTGTTGCCATGCCTTTTGTAGCGCCCTTAAGGATTTTGAGCAATAAGGGTTATATTTACGCTTCTTTTAAAACCCACCCCTTAAAAGATCTAATGACGCCAAAAATAGAAGCGCTAACAAGCGTGAGATACTATAACGAAGACATCCATAAGGCCGCATTCGCTTTGCCTAAAAATTTACAAGAAGTCTTTAAAGACAATATCAAATCTTAAAATGATCTTAAAAAACGCTATCGCTCTCACAGGGGGGATAGGCACTGGTAAAAGCACCACCATTAAAATATTGGAATCGCAAGGCTATGAAATTTTAGATGCGGATAAGATCGCTCATCAATTATTGCAAGAGTACCGGTTTAAAATCGCCCAACATTTTGGATCAGAGATTTTAGAAAAAGATATTCTTAACAGGAAAAAACTTGGTGCGATCGTGTTTCAAAATGCTAATGAGTTAAAATGGCTAGAGGATTTTTTACACCCCTTAATCCGTGAATGCATGCTTAAAAAAGCCTATGAATTAGAAAAGAATCATCAAGCGTATTTTTTAGACATCCCTTTGTTTTTTGAAGTGGGGGGTAAAAAACGCTATCCTGTGAGTAAGGTAGTTTTAATCTATGCGCCCAGAACTTTACAAATTGAGCGCCTTTTAGAGCGAGACAAACTCAAAGAATCTGAAATTTTGCAGCGCTTAGCTTGTCAAATGGATATAGAGCAAAAACGCGCCATGAGCGATTATGTTATAGACAACAGCTCCAGTTTAAAAGATTTAAATAAGCAAGTTGAACGCTTTTTAAAAACGCTCTTATAAGCTCGTTTTGTCTCTAAGCATGTTAAACTACCATTAAATTTTTTGTAAGGCTAAACACATGATCACTTTAAAACAAGCCCTTTCTTTATCTCAAGATGAATTAGAAACCCTTAAAAACGAAATTGACGCTAAGGTTAGAGCTTCAGATTTGAACGCTTATATTAAAGCCCCTAGCCTTAATGGGGCTAGCGCTAAAGGGGTGCCGATCCTTGTTAAAGACAATATCAGCGTTAAGGGGTGGGAAATCACTTGCTCCAGTAAGATTTTAAAAGGCTATATCGCTCCTTATCATGCGAGCGTGATTGAAAACTTGCACCAAAACAGCATGGCAGGGTTTGGGCTTTCTAACATGGACGAGTTTGCGATGGGAAGCACCACGGAGTCTAGTTGCTATGGGATCACTAAAAACCCACGAGATAAAAACAGAGTGCCTGGAGGGAGTAGCGGAGGGAGTGCAGCAGCCGTGGCGGGCGGCTTAGCGGTGGCGGCTTTAGGGAGCGATACGGGCGGGTCTATCAGGCAACCGGCGAGCTATTGCGGGTGTGTGGGGTTAAAACCCACTTATGGGAGGGTGAGCCGTTATGGTTTGATCGCGTATTGCTCTAGTTTTGATCAAATCGGGCCTATCACGCAAAATGTAGAAGACGCTTCTATTTTATTTGACGCAATTAGTGGGTATGATAGCAAGGATTCCACGAGCGCTAATCTCAAACCCACGCAAACCTTTAAAAACCTTAATAAAGACAAACGCTTTAAAATCGCTATCTTAAGGGATCACATTAAAGACGCGAGCAATGAAGTGCAACTTGCTTATGAAAACACCCTTAAAGCCTTGAAAGAAATGGGGCATGAGATTGTGGAAAAAAGATGCTAGATTCGCATTATCAAATCTCTATCTATTATATTATCAGCATGGCTGAAGCGAGTTCGAATCTGGCCAGATTTGATGGGGTGCGTTATGGGAGGAGGGCTCAAAATATTAAAGATTTGAAAGAATTGTATCTCAAAAGCCGCAGTGAAGCGTTTTGGCGATGAGGTGAAACGGCGCATCATGTTAGGGAATTTTGTCTTAAGCAGTGGGTATTATGACGCTTATTATTTGAAAGCCCAGCAAATGCGTTTGATAATTAAAGAGCAATACAACAAGATTTTTGAAGAAGTGGATTTGATTTTCACCCCTGTAGCCCCTACGACCGCTCATCTATTCAACTACCATGCAAGCCCTTTAGAAATGTATTTGAGCGATATTTACACGATTGGGGCGAATTTGAGCGGTTTGCCAGCCCTTGCCTTGCCGGTCGCTAAAGATCCTTTAGGCTTGCCCATAGGGATGCAATTCATTGCTAAGGCTTTTGATGAGCAAAGCCTTTTAGATGTTTCTTACGCTTTAGAGCAAGAATTGGATTTAAAATTAGATTAAGGATAGAAAATGAGAATTTTACAAAGGGCTTTGACTTTTGAAGATGTGTTGATGGTGCCTAGAAAATCCAGCGTTTTACCTAAAGATGTGAGCTTAAAGTCTCGCCTAACCAAAAATATTGGTTTGAATATCCCTTTTATTAGCGCGGCTATGGATACGGTTACAGAGCATAAAACCGCTATTGCTATGGCGCGCCTTGGGGGTATTGGCATCGTGCATAAAAACATGGATATTCAAACGCAAGTTAAAGAAATCACTAAGGTTAAAAAAAGCGAGAGTGGGGTGATTAATGATCCTATTTTTATCCAAGCGCACAGGACGCTAGCGGACGCTAAAGTCATAACGGATAATTACAAGATTTCAGGCGTGCCTGTGGTAGATGATAGGGGGTTGTTGATTGGGATTTTAACCAACAGAGACGTGCGCTTTGAAACCGATTTGAGTAAAAAAGTGGGCGATGTGATGACTAAAATGCCTTTAGTTACCGCTCATGTGGGTATTAGCTTGGATGAAGCGAGCGATTTGATGCACAAGCATAAGATTGAAAAATTGCCCATTGTGGATAAAGATAATGTCTTAAAAGGCTTGATCACGATTAAAGACATTCAAAAACGCATTGAATACCCTGAGGCTAATAAAGATGATTTTGGGAGGTTGAGAGTGGGGGCGGCTATTGGAGTGGGGCAGTTGGATAGGGCTGAAATGTTAGTTAAAGCTGGGGTGGATGCGTTGGTGCTAGACAGCGGCGCATGGGCATTCAGCTAATATCTTACACACTTTAGAAGAGATTAAAAAAAGCTTGGTGGTGGATGTGATTGTGGGGAATGTGGTTACTAAAGAAGCCACAAGCGATTTGATTAGCGCGGGAGCGGACGCTATTAAAGTGGGTATTGGGCCAGGAAGCATTTGCACCACTAGGATTGTGGCTGGGGTGGGAATGCCTCAAGTGAGCGCGATTGATAATTGCGTAGAAGTGGCGTCTAAATTTGATATTCCTGTGATTGCAGATGGAGGGATCCGCTATTCAGGCGATGTGGCTAAGGCTCTGGCTTTGGGGGCATCAAGCGTGATGATAGGCTCTTTACTCGCTGGCACAGAAGAATCGCCGGGGGATTTTATGATCTATCAAGGGAGGCAATATAAAAGCTATAGGGGCATGGGCAGCATTGGGGCCATGACAAAAGGGAGTTCTGATCGGTATTTTCAAGAGGGCGTGGCGAGTGAAAAATTAGTCCCAGAAGGCATTGAAGGGCGTGTGCCTTATCGTGGTAAGGTTTCGGATATGATTTTCCAATTAGTAGGGGGCGTGCGCTCTTCTATGGGGTATCAGGGGGCGAAAAATATTTTGGAATTGTATCAAAACGCTGAATTTGTAGAAATCACTAGCGCGGGGTTAAAAGAAAGCCATGTAGTATGGCGTGGATATTACTAAAGAAGCCCCTAATTATTATGGGTGAATTTTAAAAGAAAACAAGACAAATCGTTAAAAAACTCGTTAAAAAGCTTGGTTTAATGAGTTTTTAAAACTTAATTGCTACAATTAAGGAAATTTTCAATAAGGCTTAGAGAAACTTTTTCATGGAACACAGAGTATTTACTATTGCTAATTTTTTTAGCTCCAATCATGATTTTATCACCGGGTTTTTTGTTGTTTTGACAGCGGTTTTGATGTTTTTAATCTCGCTTGGCGCGTCGCGCAAAATGCAGATGGTGCCTATGGGTTTGCAGAATGTGTATGAGAGTATCATTAGCGCGATTTTGAGCGTGGCTAAGGATATTATAGGCGAAGAATTGGCCCGCAAATACTTCCCCCTAGCAGGCACGATCGCTTTGTATGTCTTTTTTCTAACATGATAGGCATCATTCCTGGTTTTGAATCCCCTACAGCTAGCTGGAGTTTTACGCTGGTTTTAGCGCTGATTGTGTTTTTTTATTACCATTTTGAAGGCATTAGAGTGCAGGGCTTTTTTAAGTATTTCGCTCATTTTGCAGGCCCTGTGAAATGGCTCGCCCCTTTCATGTTCCCCATTGAGATCATCTCGCATTTTTCTAGGATCGTGTCTTTATCGTTTCGTTTGTTTGGGAATATCAAGGGCGATGACATGTTCTTGCTCATCATGCTTTTATTAGTGCCTTGGGCGGTTCCTGTAGCGCCTTTTATGGTGTTGTTTTTTATGGGGATTTTACAAGCTTTTGTTTTTATGATTCTCACTTATGTGTATTTGGCAGGGGCTGTTTTAACCGATGAAGGGCATTAAACAAAGCGTTCTTGTTTGGCTTTGATATGGTGTTTTAAAACTTTGTTTTTATGGTAAAGTTTTTAAAAGGATATGGGGTGATTTTGAAACCATGCTCCCCCTTATTCTTTAATAACGCTTTTTAAAATTACCGCTTGCGTGTGTAAGCTCTATTTTATTATCAATACCCAATTTTAATAGCTTTTATAATTTTTTAAGCAATCATTAGATAAAATCCACCATACTTCTGTTTTGGATGTGTTTGGGTTTTAGAAGTGTTACTTTTTTATAACTTTTTCATATTCTTATGGGTATGTTGTCATTTTTTTACCGGAGAATTTTATCTTGAAAAACATTTATGTAGGGAATTTGGTTTATAGCGCTACCAGTGAGCAAGTCAAGGAGCTTTTCAGTCAATTTGGCAAAGTTTTTAATGTCAAGCTGATCTATGACAGAGAAACGAAGAAATCTAAAGGTTTTGGCTTTGTAGAAATGCAAGAAGAGGGCGTTAGCGAAGCGATTGCTAAATTGGATAATACGGATTTTATGGGCAGAACGATTAGGGTAACCGAAGCCAATCCTAAAAAGTCTTAATCTTAAAGCATTAGAAAATTAGAAAATAGTTTTCTAATGCACTCCATTCTTTTAATGCGTCTTATCTAGATCGCACATAGAAACTAAAAGAGGCTACAAACTCTTTTGAAATCCATTTAAAAATTCAATCCATTCTTAAAAGCGGTTAAAAACTGGTTTTGTTCCAATCAAATAGGGACAACTTTAAAACGCTCTTTAGTATTTTTATTATTGACTATACAAACTGCCAATACTTCAAATATTTAAAATGGAGTTCTCTCATTAAGGCGATTTTAGGGCTATAAGGTTCTTCTTTTCGCGCTATCGTAGAGATCTGCTCATCATCAGCGATCACAAAAGGTTGTAACACCAGATTTTTCACGCCATGGATAAAAGTAGCGTCCATTATCGTATCCACAGGAACAACCCATTTTCGGCTGTGTTTCAAAAAAACTTTGGCAATCTTGGGCGTGATCACATAGCCTTGAGTCCCCACCCCATGACTATAAGCTTTAATGATCCCCACACGCTCTTGTATCTCGTGGTTTTTATGGCTCAATGGCTCACTTTTCACACTGGCATCATACAATAAATGCATCAAGCGGATATAGCCTAACTCTTGGATGTGTTTTTCTAAAAAATCCAAGCCCTCTTTAAAATCCTCTTTCAAGGTTATATCGTCTTCTAAAATACAGATCGCTTCATTGAGTTCTATGCATTTTTCCCACAAGGAATAATGGCTCGCATAGCACCCAAGCTCTCCCAAGCTCATAAACTTCGCATGGTATTTTAAAGCGTAATAAAACTTAGAAACCCCACTGATTAGATTGGTTGCAATCCTCATGTCTTTGATGTTTTGCGTGATGAAATAAGGGTGTAAATGCTTTTTAACTAAGGGGTGCAACCCGCCTTCAAAAGTCTTGGAATAAATCGCATCAAAAATTTGCGCTTGGTGGTGGGTGGCGTTGATATTGTTGAGTAAAGTTGTGGTGTCTCTAAAAACCAAACCAAATTTATCGCACACTTTTTGATTTAAAGAAATGATAAAAACACGCAAGCTAAACTCCCATAATTTTTAATAGAGTATATCGTTTTTAGGCTCTGTTTATCATAAAACTCTTAAGGGGATAGGGGATATTTTGAAACAACCCTCCCCCTTAAGATCCCACTAACCCCCAAAAACCGCTTTTTTTAGAAACTGCCGCTCTTGCTTTTTGCAAGCCTTATTATTTATTTTAACAATATTTATTTTAACAAGCGATTTTTTAAATGCTGTGATCAATATTTAATTAAAACAAAGCAAGAGAACGAAATGATATTGCGGCTGAAATAAGATTAAAATAACAAGAAACCCAAAATACCTTACAAGTTTTAAAAATCCAATGAATGTTTGAAGCGAGAGCTCATAACCCTAAAATCTAGGGCTATAAGCTTGATTTAATGGTGTTCTAAATAAGAAATCACGCTTAAGGCTGCCGTAGCACCATCGCTTGCAGCGCAAACCACTTGCTTGGGGGCAAAAATGCGAATATCTCCTGCCGCAAACAAGCCTTGAACGTTCGTTTTCATGGAAAAATCCACGACAATAGAGCCGTATTCATCGCATTCGCATAGCATGGAGTTATCTTCTTGTTTCAACACGGCGTTATTCACATCATAACCCACAAAAATAAAAAGCCCTGGCACGACCAATTCTGTTTTTTTATTAGTGGCTGTGTTTTTAATGCTTAAAGAAGACACGCCAGAAGCATCGCCCTTGATTTCTTCCACCACATAAGGGGTTAAAAACTCAATCTTATCATTGTTTTTAGCATGCTCTAAAGTGATAGGTGCGCACCTAAAACCATCTCTTCTGTGGATGAGATAGACTTTTTTGCAGATGTTGGCTAAATAAATCGCCTCTTCCACGGCGGTATCGCCCCCACCAAGCACCGCTACTTCCTTATTTTTGTAAAAGAAGCCATCGCATGTTGCGCAAGTGCTAACGCCTTTACCCCAAAATTCTGACTCGCCCTTGATGCCTGTGCGTTTAGGGCTACCACCGGTAGCGATGATCACGCTTTTAGCTTCAAAAGTCTTGCCGTCTTCTGCCAAAATAACAAAATGAGAGCCTTTTTTAGAAACCCTTTGAATAGCGGTCATTTCATGCTTTAAGCCAAAGCGAAAGCACTGTTCTTGCCATGGTTGCATGAAATCCAACCCACTCACCACTTCCTTAACGCCCGGATAGTTTTCAATCTCACTACTGCCAGTGATTTGCCCTCCAGGCATTCCTTTCTCAAATAAAACGGCGTTTTTAACACCGCCTCTAGTGGCGTAAAGCCCCGCACTCAAACCTGCAGGACCACCTCCAATAATCGCGCAATCTATCATGGCCACTAGCCTAGAAGTTTGTTCAATTGCTCTTTTAAAGCAACTTTAGTTTGCACGCCCACCAACTGATGGACAACTTCGCCATCTTTTGTGAATAAAAGCGTAGGGATGCTCCTGATACCAAATTTCGCGCTCAATTCTTCTTGCTCATCGGTATTGACTTTACAAATCTTAGCCTTACCTTCATATTCGCTAGCTAATTCATCAATCACAGGGGATAGCATCTTGCAAGGACCACACCATGGCGCCCAAAAATCCACTAACGCAACCCCTTTTTTAATGGTGCTTTCAAAATTTTCTTCAGTTAATTCAATATAGTGACTCATTGGTTACTCCTAATTATTCTATGATTTTGATTAACGAGAACTATCTTATCCTAAGAATGTTAATGAAATCGCATTGATTTTTGATAAAAATCTAAAAAGTGATATTTTCTAAAAGCTCAAATTTACCATTTTTCACAATAAGGGCGTCAATGCAAAAATCGCTATTGGGATCTTTTTGAGACAAATAACAGCGGATCGTTTTAATCATCTTTTTTAATTTGCTCGGCGTGATCGCATAAATGGGATCAAAATTTTCCCCGCTTTTGACTTCAATGAAATGCAAAACCCCTTTTTTCAAAGCGATAATATCAATTTCGCCAAATTGTGAAAAAAAGTTCCTCTCCACCATTTCAAAGCCCAGCGTTTTTAAAAACCCACAAGCTTCTTCTTCAGCTTTTAAGCCCTTTTCTCTGTGTTTGTTGTTCAAAAATCGCATTCAATTTTCCAAACGGATCATTTTAGGGGTATCCAACACGCTTTGTAAATTTTCAAGCTCTTTAAGGGCGTTCAGCATAGATTTTTCGTTGGTGGTGTGCGTGGAAAATAAGATTTTAGCCTTGTTGGATTGCGGGATTTCTTTTTGCAAGACATTGTTGAGCGAAATATCATTTTGGGCTAAAATCGCGCTGATTTGAGAAAAAACCCCTTTTTCATCGCTCACTAACAAGCGCGCATAGTAAGCGCATTGGATTTCTTCTTTGGGTTTTAGGGGGAGTTTTTGAGGGGTTTCAAAGCCTAGCATTAGAGAGCTTTTTTTCCTTGCGATTTCTATAATATCGCTAATGACCGCGCTTGCGGTAGGCTCTCCCCCAGCCCCAGCCCCATAATACAAAGTCTCGCCCACCTTATCCCCTATAACGCTGATAGCGTTCATCACCCCATCCACTTTAGAGAGCATGCATTCGTTTTTAATCATGCTTGGATGCACCCTTAATTCAATGCAATCCTGGTGTTTTTTAGCGATGCCTAAAAGTTTGATGCTATAACCAAACTCTTTAGCAAACTCCATGTCGTCTGGCTCTATCTTTTCAATACGCTTCAATCAAGATTTCTTCTAATTTCGCATCAATGCCATACGCTAAAGACGCTAAAATCAACAATTTGTGCGCCGCATCAATGCCTTTAATGTCAAATTCAGGGTTCAATTCCGCATAGCCTAAATGTTGCGCGTCTTTCAAAGCGTCCTTAAAGCTCGCTTGATTTTTAAACATCTGGCTTAAAATGTAATTGCTCGTGCCGTTTAAAATCCCTTTAAAAGAAAGGATATGATTAGCGCTCAAGCCGTCTTTTAAAGCTTTGATAATAGGGATACCCCCACACACGCTCGCTTCAAAACCTATGGGGGTGTTTTTAGCGGTTTGCTCTAATTCATAGCGGTGGTACGCTAACATGGCTTTATTGGCTGTAACGAAAGCTTTTTGTTTGGCTAAAGTTTTTTTAGCTAAAAGATAAGGCGCTTCCACCCCACCCATAAGCTCCACAACAATATCAATTTCTTTATCTTCTATTAGGCTTTCTAAATCATCACTGATTTCAAAAGGATAGCCTTTGTGCTTTTTCACGTCTCGCACCACCGCTTTTTTAATTTTAATTCCCACGCCGGCTCTGTCTTTAATGATTTCTTGATTTTCTTGTAAGATTTTAGCGACCGCGCTCCCCACGCACCCTAAACCCACAAGCCCTATATTCAATTTTTTTTCATGTTTTTTCCTTTATTTTCGTTTTTTTAAAACGGCGTTTTTTTCCTGATCGCTCGCTTTTTCTATCGCTTCAAAACTCCCAAAATAATCCAACAATTTTTTCACGCTAGCTTTTCCTATACCCTTTTCTTTTAAAAGAGCGATTTGTTTCATGTTTTTAAGTTTAGTGGATCTGTGGAAGTTTATCGCATACCGGTGGCTTTCATCGCGCAATTTTTGCACCCACTGCAAGCGTTTGTCGCTAGGGAGCAATTTAAAAGTATTGCTAGGCGTATGGATAATGTCTTTAGCGCCCCCTTTAGAGCGATAAGCTTTAGAATCCCTTTTTTCTTTAGAAATAGCGATCACTTCTACAAAACTCCCGCTGCTTTTTAAAATTTCTAAAGCGATGTTTAATTGCGCCCTCCCTCCATCAATCACCCACAAATTAGGCGGTGGCTCTTTAGCAAAGTCTAAAGCCCTTCTGGTGAGCAATTCGCTCATTTGATCGTATTCGTTAGAGCCTTTTAAATGGTAGCGCCGATAAGAGTTTTTTTGAAATGCATTGTTTTCATACACGACCATTCCCCCCACGCATTGGCTGTTTGAATGGTGGCTTGTGTCAAAGATTTCCACCCTATAAGGCACGCACTCTAAATTAAAGAGCGATCGCACCTCTTCTAAAATCCGATCTTCACTAGAGGTTTTTTCCTGGCTAAAAATCTCTTGAGCGTTTTTCATAGCGATTTCTATTAAAGCGAGTTTATCGCCCTTTTTAGGGATATTAAGAGCGATTTTTTTAGAATATTGATGAGAGATAAATTCTTGCAATTCTTTAAGTGTTTCATTAGAACAAGCACTCAATAAGATTTGTTCAGGCATCAAAGGCAAATGCGATTGGTAATGATTGATAATGGCTTGTTTCATCGCTTCATCAGTGTCAAACCCGTTGAGAGAGTGGATTTTTTCAAACGCAGAAGAAATGATTTTACCCCCACGCATAAACATTTTCACTAACACCGCCTTATTGCTTGCGCCATAAAAAGCAAAAATATCCAAATCGTAGAGTTTGGCCAAATCCATGCAAGTGAAAGGGGCGATTTTTTGGATTTTTGCAATTCTGTCCCTGTAAATTAGGGCTTCTTCAAAACGCAAGTTACTAGAAAGGCGCTCCATTTTTAATTCAAGCTCTTTGATGAGCCTGTCTTTATTTTCAATCATTTCTAAACATTCTTTAGCGATTTTTAAATACTCTTCTTTAGTGATTTTATCCTCGCATGGGGCTTTACAACGCTCTATTTGATAAAACATGCATGCCTTTTTATCCTTAATGCAATTTTTCTTTTGAACTAACGGGAGCAATTCATACAAGCTGTCCAAAATATCCTTAGCCCCACTCGTAAAAGGGCCAAAATATTTAACGCCAGGCTGTTTTAAAATTTTTCGTGTGATTAAAGGGATAGGGAAATCAGTGGAAAAATCCATGTAAATATAAGGGTAAGTTTTATCATCTCTTAAAAGAATATTGTATTTAGGCTTGAGCTGCTTGATTAAAGAATTTTCCAAAATCAAAGCGTCTTGCTCGTTTTCCACTAAAATGGTTTCTAAAAAAGCGATTTGTTTGACCATCATTTGGACGCGTAAGCTTGCGCGAGGATTAGGCGTGATTTCATTATTATGGATAGAAAAATAGCTTTTGATGCGTTTTTTTAAGTTTTTCGCCTTACCGATATAGAGTAATTGGCGGTTTTTATCAAAATATTGATACACCCCACTGCTGTTAGAAAGGTTTTTCAAACTGGACAATAAATCAGCCATTCATTCCTCAAAAAAACTGCGTTGGTAGTGGATCAAAGCGCGCGCTTTTTCAAAACATTCATGCAAACGAGCGTCTTTAATGGGGTTATGGAACAACCCTAAAGCGCTAGGGCGATAAAATTGGGCTTGTTTTTTAATGGGGGCATAAAAATTGGCTTTTTCTAAGGAATCTTTAGGCACATAACCTAAAATTTCTAACCCGTCTAACTCATCAAACCCATAAGCATGCCCTTGCGTGTTTAAAAAATGGCTGATTTCTTTAGCAAATCGTTGGTTAAATTCTTTAGAAGCCCAAAGATCTTTAAACGCAAAAAGCAATTTAGAGTCTTTGATGAAGATAAAAAGCAAATTTTCTTGTAAACTTAAAGGCATAAAAACCTTAAGCTTTTTGAGTTTCAAAAGAGTTTCAAGCTTTTTATAAGACTTTTTTTGAATGAGTAAGGAGAAAATATTTTGTTCCATAAACTGATCTTAACATGCTTTTTAACGCTTGTGGCAATAACGATTCAAGCTTGCGGCTATAAAGCCCCCCCATTCAATGAAAAACCCGCTAAAAAAACTTCAAACAGCTCTAATTCTTCTATGCAAACGCCCACCAACAACACCACGCCAGAATTTTTAAACGAGCCTTAAAATCATCGCTCTTGTTTAAGAGCTTTGATTTCTAGGGTTTTTGTGGCTAACTTTTGCGCCTCGCCCTCATCATGCGTTACCATAATGAAAGTAGCGTGAGAATTTTGGTGTATCTCTTTGATGAGATCTTGTAAATTCTTACGATTAAAACTATCTAAAGCGCTAAAAGGCTCATCTAATAAAATGAGTTCTGGCCTGTGGATAATCCCCCTAATAATGCCCACTCTTTGGGCTTGCCCCCCACTCAATTCATTGGGGAATTTATCCATAAGGCTCTCGTCTAACCCCATTTTTAACGCTAAGGCTTTGGCTTCTTTTTGAGCGGCTTGTTTGTTTATGCCTTGTAAATTAAGGCAAAAGGTCATGTTTTGTAAGGCGTTTAAATGGGTGAATAAGGAATTGCCTTGAGCGATATAGCCTATTTTTTGGCGTAAAAAAGCGTTATTTGAAAGGGTCTCATTAAAGATTTTAACGCTCCCCAAACTGGGTTTTAAAAGCCCTAAAATCAAGCCTAAAAGCGTGCTTTTACCGCTCCCGCTCTCCCCTAAAACGCATAAAAAATCCCCTTTTTCAATGCTTAAATTAAAATCCTTAAAAACAACGCGATTGCGGTAGTTAAAAGACACATTCTCTATTGTAACGATTTCTTTCATGCTATAACCCTAATCTTTCTAAAAACTCTTTAGCGACTATTTGGGGGCTTTTTTCAACACTTCCACCTGATAGTTTAAATCTTGCATCACCTCATCGCTAAATTTTGAATCCAATTTTTCTAAGATTTTTAACGCTTCCGGATACTTTTTTACAATTTCTTTTCTCATAACAATACCGGCCTGATAATTGGGGAAAAACCCTTTATCGTCCTTAAGCACCTTTAAATCCAGCTCTTTGATTTGAGCGTCTGTAGTGAAGACATCTAAAGCGTTGATTTTATGGGATTCAAAACTTTTATAGCGCAAATTAATATCCATTTCATGCAAACTTCTAAAATGGAATGGATAGGCTTTCACTAAGCCTTTAAAAGCGTCCTCTCTTTCAAAAAAGTCAAACTCCGCTCCAAAATCAAAATTTGGGCTATGAAAGGCTAAATCGCTGAAAGTTTCAATAGCGTATTTTTGAGCGTCTTCTTTAGAAATCGCTAAGGAATAGGTGTTATTAAAGCCCAAAAGCCCCACCCATAAAAGATTGAATTCCTTCTCATAACGCTTTTTAATCGTTTCAAAATCCACTTTTTGAGTCAAAGGGTTTTTGAGCGTATTCACCCAAGCGGTGCCGGTATATTCCACGTACAAATCAAAATCGCCCCTAATCAATGCCGGATGGATATTCATCGTCCCCCCACCAATGCCAAACGCTCGCTTGATAGGGATATGGTGTTTTTCTAACAAAAGGCTTAAAATCTCGCCCAAAATATACTGCTCGCTGCTAGGTTTTGTCGCCACGACTAAGGGCTTTTCTTCTATGGCGTTTCTAGGAATGAGCCACAAAGCGCTCGCTAGCAATAAAAAAAGGAACACCGCTAAATTAAGATAAACTTTTCTTTTTTGTTTTTTGGTGGCGTTTTGAGAAAATAGGCGTTGCAAGGCGTTTTCATGCTGAAACACGCTCACAAATTGATCCGCTAAAACACTAAAAAGAGCAATAATCAAACTACCAGCCACTAAAAGCGTGGTATTTTGCGTGTTTAGCCCTCTAAAAATCGCCTGCCCTAAGCCCCCAGCCCCAATGAGCGCCCCAATCCCAGCCATCGCTACTAGCATCACCACCGCAATCCTTAAGCCCGCTAAAATTTGTGGGATAGCGAGCAAGAAGTGCACCCTAAAAAACAACTCTTTGGGGTTACACCCTAGCCCAATAGCGGCCTTAATCACCTCTTCTCTCACCTCTTTTAAAGCGTTATAAGTGCTATGGACAATGGGTAATAAGCCGTATAAGACCAACACTAAAAGCGCGTTTTTTAACCCCACCCCAATCACAGGAATGAATAACGCGAATAACGCTAGCGATGGGATGGTGTAGAGGAAATTCACCACAGGGAGCAAGAACGCTCTAGCCTTTGAGTTATAAAACACAAAAACCCCAATCAAAACCCCAAACACCAACACGAGAAGACCAGAAAGCGCAACGATGATAAAATGTTGCGCAATCAAATCTATAAAGTAAATGAAGCGATCATGAAATTCTTTTATCAAATATTTTACCACGCTTATTTTTAACGCCATAGCAACTAAATGCTGCGTAGCCACATCTATAGAATGGAGCAACCATTCATACAATTCTTTGATCAATTGTTTAAAAACGCCCATGCCTAGCATTATAACCAAACTTATTTGAATAAAGGGGTTTTAAAATGCTAAAGGCATTCTTTAATGTTGGTTGTAGGTTAAAACTGAAAGGTGCGTTTGCCTAAATTGGTACTCACTTCTATCCATAGGGGTTGGTTTTCGCATAAAATTTCATAGGCTACGCTTTGATTTCTCACTAAAGAAACGCTTTTAGGCGTGGGGTAGAGCGAGCAAGAACGCCCCTGATTGATGTCAATCTTTAAAATAACCACGCTCTCTACCACAGCGCTCACTTTCAAATAATACGACTCCCTAGCCCCTTGCCATTCTAAATAGGGCGTTTCTTGGGGGACAATCTCTAAAGCCACTAAAGGGCTTTGAGCCAGTTTCAAGCGCGTTTTTTGCTCTTGCTCTTTTAATTCTTGTTCTCTGTTGATCCCCTTATCAATCAAATCAAAAAGGTTTGAAGAAGCGTCCTTTTCTCTAGCAACAAGACTCGCTAACAACAAAAAGATTAAAAGATAATTTTTATTCATGCGATTCATTCTTGCTGTTTGTGGGGATTGAATTCTTTCATCTAAAATAGAATGGATCTTACTCAAATCGTTCGCATCGGTTGAAAAAAAGATTTCCACACGATTGTTTTTCATTCTGTTTTCTAGGGAGTCATTAGGCGCGATAGGGTTTGTAGAGCCGTAAGAAGAAAAAGACAATTGGTTAGGATCCACGCCGTATTGTATAAGGACTTTCATCACCCTATAAGCGCGATTGGCGGCTAATTCATAGTGGCTTTTAAAACGGGTTTTATTTAAAGGCGTATTATCTGTAAAACCCCTTACATTGATATGCACCCTTTTAGGGAGTTTTTGAATGATTTTAGCGATCCGTTCAAGATAAAGCATCATGTCTTGATTGATAGCATCTGATGTAGCGTTTTCAAACAGCAAACTAGAGGGGAGCTTTAAAACAGAGCCTTGATCAATTTGCTCTAAAACACTGCGCTTCACCTTTGCGAGCGATAGTGGCTTTTGTTTCGGTATTTTGCGAAGCCGGTTTGGAGCTTTCGCTCGCCATTTGCTCTTCTTCTTTCCCTGAATCAGGCGGGATCACTACAACCGGCTGCATCGCCTCTGGCTTGGGAGCGTAATTAAAAATCTTAATAAATTCGGTTTTTAAGGCTTCCACTTTGGATTTATTGACCGCTGAAATGGCATAAAGAGCGATAAAAAGCGCGAGCAACAACGATAAAAAGTCAGCATAAGGAACCGCCCATTTTTCGCCGGCAGGGCATTCGGTGGGTTTGTTTTTCTTAGCCATCTTTAGCCCTCAAATTGGGATTTTTTAGGCTCACCGGGAGCGATGTAGTTTAAGAGTTTGTTTTCTAAATCCCTTGGGTTTTCCCCATTAGCGATGCCTAAAATCCCCTCTAAAAGAACGGTTTTTTCTTTGATAATGTCTTTAGATTTAGCTTTGAGCTTATGCCCAAAAGGGCCAAAAATCGCATAAGCGCACATAATCCCTGTAACAGTGGCCGTAAATGCCCCAGCGATCCCTGCTGCCATTTCAGCCGGGTTGTCCAATTTTTGCAAGGCCAACATAAGCCCCATAACCGCCCCCACTAACCCCATAGTAGGAGCGGTCTCACCGGCAGTCTCCCAATAATGAGCGGCGCCGTGGTAATACTCTTCCATTTCTTCAATGCTGATTTCTAAACTTTCCTTAACGGATTTTAAATCCTTGCCATCTATGATCATAGACAAGCCGTTACGGGTGAAATCGTCTTCAATTTGCGCCACTCGCCCCTCTAAACTCAACACCCCATCTTTTCTGGCTAAAGTGGCTAATTCCACTAAATTTTTAATGGTTTCGTTCAAATTGATTTTAGGGTTTAAAAAAACAATTTTTATCTCTTTGTAAGCGGCTTTCACGTAACGAGCATGCGTGCCTGTCATGGCGGCAAAAAGCGAAGTAGGCACGATGATAATGACTGAACTCAAATGGATAATGTGCAACGGGTTGCCATCTTCTAAAATATCGCCTAACGAAATAGAAGCGACCGCCAATACCAAGCCTAGTATGGTTGATAAATCCAAAACTTACCCCTTAATCTAAATTTCATAATCCTGTAAATGCGTGATTTTATGCGTGCCACAAACCCTACATTCAGGGTTTTTGGGTGCTTGAATTTTTTTAAAATCCATCGTTTTAATATCGGCTATAAGTAAAGTATTTATAAGTAAAGTTTCAAACCCTAAAAAATATTTAAGGCATTCGCTCGCTTGGATACACCCTAAAACTCCAGGTAAGACCCCAAAAAGCCCTGAAATAGGATTTAATCCCTTTTTAGGGGGCTTATCAAAAACACACGCTAAGCATGCACTATGGGGTAAAACGCTCATGCTTTGCCCCCTATATTTTAAAACCCCGGCATGCGAATAGGGTTTTTGGGCTAACACGCAAGCGTCATTGATCAAAAATTTAGCGTTAAAATTGTCTGTAGCGTCTATGATAAAATCGTAAGGCTCTATAAGAGAAAGAGCGTTATGAGCCTTAAAGCGTTCTTCAAAAGCCTCTATTTCAATGCTAGCATTGAGTTGTTTCAAGCGGGCTTTCGCGCTAGAGACTTTAGAATGGTTTAAAAAATCCTGTGAATGGATGATTTGTCGTTGCAAATTACTCATATCTACTGAATCAAAATCCACAATGCCTATTTTTCCTATCCCAGCAGCACACAAATACATCAAAACCGCTGATCCAAGCCCCCCAGCCCCAATGACTAAAACGCTGGATTTTAAAAGCTTCAATTGGCCTTCTTCGCCCACATCTTCTAGCATGATATGGCGCAAATAACGCTCTTTTTCTAGCCGGCTTAACAATTAAGCCATCCTTGAAACCCAAATTTTAGAATGCTCTCTTTCAGCAAAAAAACTCGTTTTATCCCCATGCCCTGGATAAATCTCTATGTCTTTAGGGAAATCTAAATTTTGAAACCTTAATAGGGACTCTTTCATGTCTTTTTCATTAGAATAAGGGAAATCATAACGGCCAATGCTGCGATAAAAAATAAAATCCCCGCTAAAAATCACCCCTTCTATTTCTATGATAGAACAACCGGGCGTGTGTCCGGGAAAATGCCAGTATTTAATGGTAGTGTTTTCTATCTCTAAAGTGGTGCAACCCTTATTACAAGGCACGCTAAAATTGGGGCTAAAAACCGGCATGCCCAAATGAAAAATATCATTTTCTAGCATGAACACATCGTCTTTTGGGGCGTAAATGGGGGTGTCTTTAAGGGCTTTTGACAATTGAGCGCTATCCCATACATGATCATAATGCCCATGCGTGATTAAAATCGCCTTAGGGTTTTTGGCGTTTTCTAACACCCATTCGCTGCTAGAAAATCCGGGATCAATGATAAAATCTATCCCACTAGAAAGCTTCCACAATATAAGCGTTTTCTTCCACCGCCCCGCATTCTCGCCTTAAAATTTCCACACCACTAACTCCCTACTAAATTAGCTTAAAAAGTCTTTATTATTGAATATCATAGCGCAAAAATAAGGCGATTTTGACTAGAATAGCGCTTCTATTATTGTTGGTTAAGATGAGTTTGAATGAAAGGAAAATCGTGCGTTCGTTTGGGAATTACATGCAAGAGTGGCTTTATGGCGAAAAAGGGTATTACAGAAAGGCGCTAATCGGTCCAAAAGGGGATTTTTACACTTCGGTGTCTTTGAGTAAGTTTTTTGGTGGCACTATGGCGTTTTATATCATCAAGCTTTTAGAAGAAGAAAAATTATTTTTGCCTTTAAAGATTGTAGAAATTGGCTCTCATCATGGGCATTTTTTGAGCGATATAGCCAGTTTTTTAAACGCTTTGAGCGTGGGCGTAATGGAAAAATGCGAGTTTGTCAGCTGCGAACCTTTAAAGGAATTGCAAAAACTCCAACGAACTATTTTCAAACAAGCCACGCAATTGGATCTAATCAGTTGCACTTTAGAAGAGCTTGATTTTAAAGAAAAAAAGCGCGTTTGTTGTCTCTAATGAATTGTTTGACGCGTTCGCTTGCGAGATCATTAAAGATAACCAAATGCTTTTTATTACCCATGATCATCAGGGTGTTTGGGGCGGTATTGATGAACCCACTAAAGAACTTCTTAAAAATTTGAACTTAAAACAAGGGTGCGCGCCGTTATTTTTAGAGGCTTTTATTAAGGGTTTGTTAGAGAAATTGAATGAGGCTTCTTCTTGGGTGTTTTTGAGCTTTGATTATGGCGATGAAGTAGAGAGAAAAGACATGCATTTAAGGGCTTTTAAAAACCACCAAGCGCTGGATTTTAAGGATATTTTAAACCATCTGGCTTCTTTGTATCAGCAAAGCGATTTGACTTATGATGTCAATTTTTCTTTGGTGCGTTTTTTGTTTGAAAAACACCATGCACAATTTTCATTCTTTAAATCGCAGGCTAACGCTTTGCTGGATATGGGGCTTATGGGATTGTTAGAAACATTTTCAAAGAGCGTGAGTTATGAAAGGTATTTGAAAGAAGCGGCTAAAATCAAGCCCCTAATTAGCCCTGGGGGCTTGGGGGAGCGTTTCAAAGCGTTAGAGTTTGTGAAAAAAAATAAAATATAAATTAAAAGCGTTTTGACAATCTAATAATAATTAATATATAATAAAGAGTTTGCGTGTTTTTAAAGGGGGAAAGGTAAGAGCGTCAGGACATTTTAATGAAAAAGTTGATTAAAATGCTAAAGTAAAGAAGGAAGGAATATAATACGCCTTTCGCTCTTACCTTAAGCGGCATTATACCAAAAAAAAAAAAAAAAGATGTTATTTGAGCTTTATTTTTAACATTCTGTTTTTCTTTTTTATAAAATGAAATACTTTTTGAGTTTGTTTATTTATTTAATATTGGTGCTTAAAAGAAAGAATCGCTATAATTTTGAAACAATTTAAGCCTATTGATGGGATAAAGGGGGTTTTTTGAAAATTTTTCTTTCTTGCAAGTCTTTGTTGATTCAAAGGAGTTTGGAATTTTATTTGAGCGATTACCTCTCTTCTGTGGAAGTTTGCGACTTTGTTTTAAGCGATGATGAAACGCTAGAGATTAATAAGCCTCTATGCTTTATAGAAGAGCGCTTAAGAAAGCCTTTCACTAAACAAAGCGTGAAAGAAGATATCAAAAATTTTTATCGCGCTTTAAAGACGAGCGAAAAACCTTGCGAAGAAATCCAATTTTCTAAAGAGCAAAAGATTAAGCAATTGCTAGAAGAATACACCCAAAAATTATGCCAAATCATCAGCCAGTAAAGAAATTTAAGATCATTGGGGGGGCTTGTAAGGGATTGGGCTTGAATTTGCCTAACGTTTCTAGCACGCGCCCCACCAAAGCGATCGTAAGAGAGTCGTTTTTTAACACCTTGCAAGCAGAAATTATAGGAGCGCATTTTATAGAAGTGTTTTCAGGCAGCGCTTCTATGGGTTTAGAGGCTTTGAGTAGGGGGGCAACAAGCGCGGTGTTTTTTGAACAAAATAAAAGCGCTTATAAAACGCTTTTAGAAAATATCGCTCTCTTTAAAAACCGCTTGAAAAAGGAAATTGAAATCCAAACTTTTTTAGATGACGCTTTCAAGCTTTTGCCCGCTCTGTGTTTAAAAAATGGCGTTTTGAATATTATTTATTTAGATCCTCCTTTTGAAACGAGCGGGTTTTTAGGGATTTATGAAAAATGTTTTCAAGCTTTAGAAAGGTTATTAAAACGCTTTAATCCAAAAAATCTTTTAGCAGTTTTTGAGCATGAAAGCCTGCATGAAATGCCTAAAAGTCTTGTAACTTTAGCTATAATCAAACAGAAAAAATTTGGGAAAACCACTTTAACTTATTTTCAATAGGAATAGGCATGGCAGAAGAACAAGAAAATACCGCGCAACAACCCCAAAAAAAAAGCAAAGCCCTTTTATTTGTCATCATTGGAAGCGTGCTGGTGATGCTTTTGTTGGTGGGGGTGATTATCATGCTGCTTATGGGGAATAAGGAAGAATCTAAAGAAAACGCTTCTAAAAACACCCAAGAAGTCCAAGCTAATCCTATGGCGAATAAGAATCAAGAAGCTAAAGAAGGCTCTAATATCCAGCAATATTTGGTGCTTGGGCCTTTGTATGCGATTGATGCGCCTTTTGCGGTGAATCTGGTCTCTCAAAATGGCAGACGCTACCTTAAGGCTTCTATTTCGTTAGAATTGAGTAATGAAAAGCTTTTGAATGAAGTCAAGGTTAAGGACACAGCGATTAAAGACACGATTATAGAAATTCTGTCGTCTAAAAGCGTGGAAGAAGTGGTTACTAACAAAGGCAAAAACAAGCTTAAAGATGAGATTAAGAGCCATTTGAATTCGTTTTTGATTGATGGCTTTATTAAAAATGTCTTTTTTACTGATTTCATTATCCAATAATTTTAAATGATTGGCATAGATATTGTCTCTATTGCTAGGATAGAAAAGTGCGTGAAACGCTTTAAAATGAGGTTTTTAGAGCGTTTTTTATCGCCAAGTGAGATTGTTTTATGCAAGGATAAATCTAGCAGCATCGCCGGGTTTTTCGCGCTTAAAGAGGCTTGCTCTAAAGCCGCTTCAAGTAGGCATTGGTAAGGAATTGAGCTTTTTGGATATAAAAATCTCTAAAAGCCCTAAAAACGCCCCCTTAATCACCCTTTCCAAAGAAAAAATGGATTATTTTAACATCCAAAGCTTGAGCGCGAGCATCAGCCATGATGCTGGTTTTGCGATAGCGGTTGTGATGGTTTCTTCGTCAAATAGATAAATAACGCATTCTAAAACCCCCTAACATTCTGTTTTAAAAAACGCTTAGTGGCTGTTTAAAAAACACTAAAAACCTTTTTCAAATCGTTTTGATAACAAATTGTAAATTAAAAAAATCAAACTTCAAAATTTAAGTTAATTATAATAATTATTTTTATAATATGCATCGGTTTGAATTAAATGAGAAAGGTTATCATAATGAATGGTTATTTGAGGGTAAAAACCCCGTATTTTTTAGCGTCGGTCGTTTTGACTTTTTGGGCTTTTAATTCTTTTATGAGCGCGAAAGATAAGCACCATTTTTTAAAAAAAGTTACAACCACCGAGCAAAAATTCAGTTCCAGCGCGCCGCTTTCATGGCAAAGCGAAGAAGTGCGTAATTCCACAAGCTCTCGCACGGTGATTTCCAACAAACAACTCAAAAAAACGGGGAATTTGAATATTGAAAACGCCTTGCAAAATGTGCCAGGGATTCAAATCAGAGACGCTACAGGCACGGGCGTGTTGCCTAAAATTTCGGTGCGCGGTTTTGGTGGGGGCGGTAACGGGCATAGCAATACGGGCATGATTTTAGTCAATGGTATCCCCATTTATGGCGCGCCGTATTCTAATATTGAACTGGCGATTTTCCCTGTAACTTTCCAGTCAGTGGATAGGATTGATGTAATTAAAGGGGGAACGAGCGTCCAATATGGGCCTAACACTTTTGGAGGCGTGGTGAATGTTATCACTAAAGAAATCCCAAAAGAATGGGAAAATCAAGCGGCTGAAAGGATCACTTTTTGGGGGCGCTCCTCTAATGGGAATTTTGTAGATCCCGAGGAAAAAGGCAAGCCCTTAGCCCAAACTTTAGGAAACCAAATGCTGTTTAACACTTATGGGCGAACGGCCGGGATGTTGGGTAAGCATATAGGAATTAGCGCTCAAGGCAATTGGATTAATGGGCAAGGTTTCAGGCAAAATAGCCCTACAAAGGTGCAAAACTACTTGTTGGATGCGATTTATAAGATTAATGCGACCAATACTTTTAAAGCTTATTACCAGTATTATCAATACAACTCTTACCATCCAGGCACTTTGAGCGCGCAAGATTACGCCTATAACCGATTCATCAACGAGCGCCCTGACAATCAAGATGGAGGGCGAGCCAAACGCTTTGGGATCGTGTATCAAAATTATTTTGGCGATCCGGATAGGAAAGTGGGGGGAGATTTTAAATTCACTTATTTCACGCATGACATGAGTAGGGATTTTGGGTTTTCCAACCAATACCAAAGCGTGTATATGAGCAGTCAAAACAAGATTTTACCCTTTAAAGGAAAAGGAAAAATTAGCGCGACTAACCCTAATTGCGGTCTGTATTCTTATAGCGATACGAATAGCCCTTGTTGGCAATTTTTTGATAATATCCGCCGCTTCGTGGTGAATGCTTTTGAACCAAAACTCAATCTCATCGTCAATACCGGTAAAGTCAAACAAACTTTTAATATGGGAATGCGCTTTTTAACTGAAGATTTATACCGCCGATCCATTACCAGGAAAAATCCTAGCATGCCTAATAATGGGAGTGGGTTTGATGCAGGAACTTCACTCAATAATTTCAACAATTATACCGCCGTGTATGTCAGCGATGAAATCAATTTCAATAACGGCATGTTAACGATCACGCCGGGTTTGAGATACACTTTTTTAAATTATGAAAAAAAGACGCTCCCCCTTTTAAAGAAGGCCAAGTCCCAAAAACCACGAAAGAGCGTTATAACCAGTGGAATCCGGCGCTGAATGTCGGCTATAAACCCATTAAGGATTGGTTGTTTTATTTCAACTATCAAAGAAGCTATATCCCGCCCCAATTCAGCAATATCGGTAGTTTTGTAGGCACAAGCACGGATTATTTTCAAATCTTTAATGTCATGGAAGGCGGTTCAAGATATTATTTCAACAATCAAGTGAGTTTTAACGCGAATTATTTTGTGATTTTTGCGAACCACTATTTTACTGGGCGCTATGGGGATAATAAAGAACCAGTCAATGCGAGATCGCAAGGCGTGGAGCTAGAGTTGTATTACACGCCTATTAGAGGGCTTAATTTCCATGCGGCTTACACTTTCATAGACGCTAATATCACCAGCCACACGATGGTTACTAACCCTGCTAATCCTAAAGGGCCTAAAAAAGATATTTTTGGCAAAAAGCTCCCTTTTGCCAGCCCGCACCAATTCATTTTAGACGCGAGCTACACTTACGCTAAAACCACGATTGGGTTAAGCTCTTTCTTTTATAGCCGCGCTTATAGCGATGTGTTAAACACCGTGCCTTTTACAGAATACGCGCCCACGATTAAAAACGGGGCCATTACCACCAAAACAGCGGGCATGACGCCGTACTATTGGGTGTGGAATTTGCAAATTTCTACCACTTTGTGGGAACGCAAAAATCAAAGCGTTAATGCGAGCTTGCAAATCAATAACATTTTTAACATGAAATATTGGTTTAGCGGGATAGGCACTAGCCCTAATGGTAAAGAAGCCGCGCCTCCTAGAAGCATCGCAGCGTATGTGAGCTATCATTTTTAATGCTTAATCTTTAGGGCTGTAGTTGCTTAAGCAGTTGGGTGTAAAAAACAACCCTTTGTTTTAAATGCTCTCTTAGAGCGCGGTAATTAGGGCAAAAGATTTTTACGCAACGCCAGAAATTTTTGGAATGGTTTTTGTGGATCGTGTGGGCGAGTTCATGAATGATGACATAATCAATCGCTTCTTTTTGAGCGCAAACCAATAATAATGCAAAACTCAAGCGGTTATGATAAGAGCAACTCCCTAAAACTTTAGCGTTGTTTCTAATATTAAAACCGGTGTATGAAGTTTGCATTTTTTGAGCGATCAAGGGGAGTTTTCGCTCTAAATAAGTTTTTAAGATTTTTTTAAGATCTGTTAGGGTGTAATCGTTGGCGTTTTTTATCTCATCAAACACAAGGATTTTATTTTTATATTTTTCTAGGTTAGCGCGCAAGAGCGAGTGTTTTTCTTGCATGCTTAAAAAGGTTTTTTTTAGCCAAGCTTCTTGTTCTTTTAAAAAAGCGCTCGCCCTAACTTGAGGGCAAGAATCAGGCATTTTTAGAATCACTTCTAAAGAGGGCGTGATATTCAAGCTTAGGGTTTTGATTTTTTTACTTTTTTGAATGGTAATAGGAACATCATTCTAACATGGTGCGTATTTTACTAAAATTTGCGCTAGAATGTAAGTCTGTTTGATATTGATTTTATTTGTATTAAGAATTAAGGCTAACATGCGTGTTTTTATTATTCATTTAAGCCCCAAAACCTGTCACAATTTTTCTTTAAAAGAAACTCATATAACCCCCCTTTTAGAGAGCCTTAAACTTCAAGGGATCTCTTATGAAATTTTTGATGCGATCTATTCTAAAATCTCTCCCACTCAATTACACCCCTTGATTTTAGAGCATTTGCACCCTTCTTTTATGGTTGAAGATTTATTGGCTTTTTGTAAAAATAAAAAACACCCCCCTTGCGCGTTAAAAAATTTCTTTTACGCGCTCAAGCATTGCGGGAAGAGGATGGGGTTTGGGGAGCTTGGGTGCTATGCGAGCCATTATTCATTGTGGCAAAAATGCATAGAACTCAATGAGGCGATCTGTATTTTAGAAGACGATATTATTGTAAAAGAGCGTTTTAAAGAGAGCCTAGAGTTTTGTTGCCAACACATCAACGAATTAGGCTATATCCGCTTGATGCATTTAGAAGAAAATGTGGCTAAACAAAAGACTCCCGTTAAAGGGGTTTCTCAAATCTTAAATTTTAAAGATGGCATTGGCACTCAAGGGTATGTTTTAGCCCCAAAAGCCGCGCAAAAATTATTGAAATACAGCGCAAAAGAATGGGTGATGCCTATAGATTGCGTGATGGATAGGCATTATTGGCATGGGGTCAAAAATTATGTGTTAGAAGAATTTGCGATCGCTTGCGATGAGATGAACGCTCAAAACTCCAACACAGAAAAACAAAGGCCTAAAAAATTACCTTTAAGTATTAGGATTGGCCGTTTTTTGCATAAGGGTGCAATTAAACAATGGAATATTTTGAAATCGTTTTTTCCTAATCAATAATCAAGTAATAATCGTTATTAAACATGCTATATTTCTTGTTTTTATAATCTAAATTAAGTTTTAATTTGAATTAGACTAGGGGGAATGAGACTTTAGGGAGTTAGAATGATCTTAAGAAGAGTTACTGAAGCTTTAGAGGCGTATAAAAATGGCGAAATGCTCATTGTCATGGACGATGAAGACAGAGAAAATGAGGGGGATTTGGTTTTAGCTGGGATTTTTTCCACCCCTGAGAAGATCAATTTCATGGCCACGCATGCTAGGGGGTTGATTTGCGTGTCTTTGACCAAAGATTTAGCGAAAAAATTTGAATTACCCCCTATGGTTAGCGTGAATGATTCTAACCATGAGACCGCTTTCACGGTTTCCATTGACGCTAAAGAAGCCAAAACCGGGATTTCTGCTTTTGAAAGGCATTTGACGATTGAATTATTGTGTAAAGACACCACTAAACCGAGCGATTTTGTGCGCCCGGGGCATATTTTCCCTTTGATCGCAAAAGATGGAGGCGTGTTAGCGCGCACCGGTCATACTGAAGCGAGCGTGGATTTGTGCAAATTAGCTGGATTAAAGCCCGTGAGCGTGATTTGTGAAATCATGAAAGAAGACGGCTCTATGGCGAGGAGAGGGGATAAATTTTTGAGCGACTTTGCCCTTAAGCACAACCTTAAAACCCTCTACGTCTCTGATTTGATCAGCTATCGTTTGGAAAATGAAAGTTTATTGAAAATGTTTTGCCAAGAAGAAAGAGAATTTTTAAAACACCAAACGCAATGCTACACTTTTTTAGACCACCAGCAAAAAAACCATTACGCTTTTAAATTTAAAGGTGCAAAAACCAACGATTTAGCCCCTTTAGTGCGTTTCCACCCTATCAAAGAGGATTTTGATTTTTTAACGACTGATGCGTTTGAAGTGTTTTTTAAGGCTTTAGAATATTTGAAGCGCGAAGGGGGCTATTTGATCTTTATGAACACGCATTCCAAAGAAAACAATATCGTTAAAGATTTTGGGATCGGGGCGTTAGTGTTAAAAAATTTGGGGATAAAGGATTTCAGGCTCTTAAGCTCTTGTGAAGACAGGCAGTATAAGGCTTTGAGCGGGTTTGGGCTTAAGCTTGTAGAAACGATTAGCCTTTAGAGGCTTGTTAAGTTTTATTGAATGTGTTGTAATGTTTTTAAGGTATAATAAACTCTTTTTAAGTCAAGCGATAAAGTTTGCAACCTAATGAGAGTAATAATAAAGTTTATGCTGATTTCATTAAAAACATTCCTAAAAATATTATTGAAAATATTCCTAAAAACATTCCAAAAGATTTGGATGGTTTGCGTTATTATTTGGGGGTTAGGCTGTAGTTTTTTAAACGCTAATAGCGTTCAATTAGAAGAAACGCTGAGACGCCCTTCTAAAAATCTCTCATGGCATTATTTTAAAAAGAAGTTTAAAAAGAGCAACACGATCCCTTATGCCCCTAATAGCCGTTGGAAATATTTAGGCACGAGCATAGGGATTTTAGGCGTGTCTTTGGTGATAGGGATTGTGGGGCTGTATCTCATGCCAGAGAGCGTAACGAATTGGGATAGAGAAAAGTTTGGGATCAAAAGTTGGTTTGAAAATGTCCGCATGGGGCCAAAACTGGACAACGATAGTTTTATTTTTAATGAAATTTTGCACCCTTATTTTGGGGCTATGTATTATATGCAACCGCGCATGGCTGGGTTTGGTTGGATGGCATCAGCGTTTTTTTCTTTTATCACTTCCACGCTTTTTTGGGAATATGGCTTGGAAGCGTTTGTGGAAGTGCCTAGCTGGCAGGATCTAGTGATCACGCCTTTATTAGGCTCCATTTTAGGGGAAGGGTTTTATCAGCTCACGCGCTACATCCAACGCAACGAAGGCAAGCTTTTTGGCTCTTTATTTTTAGGGCGTTTGGTTATCGCTCTTATGGATCCTATCGGTTTTATCATTAGAGATTTAGGGCTTGGGGAAGCTTTAGGGATTTATAATAAACATGAAATCCGTTCCAGCTTAAGCCCCAATGGTTTGAATTTGACTTACAAATTTTAAGAGCTTAAAATTTAAGAAAATTATAAAGAGTTTTGATAGAATACCTTTTTTTAAAAGACGCGTTTTAAAACTAATTTTAGGAGTATCCTTGAAACGATTAGAAGTTTCTAACCAAGCCAAATTACCCACTCAATTTGGGGAGTTTTATATCCAATGTTTTAGAGAAAAGGGTTCTAATGGCTCTAAAGATCATTTAGTCATTTTCACCCCTAATTTTTCTCAAAACCCCTTAGTGCGTTTGCATTCAGAATGTTTAACCGGTGATGCTCTAGGCTCTCAAAAATGCGATTGCGGAGGGGCGTTGCAAATGGCGTTAGAAAGGATTTCTAAAGAAGGGGGGCTAGTGATTTATTTGCGCCAAGAAGCGGCGTGGGATAGGGCTATTTAACAAAGTCAATGCCTACGCTTTACAGGATAAGGGCTATGATACCATTCAAGCCAATGAAATGATAGGGTTTAAAGACGATGAAAGGGATTATAGTGTTGCGGGTGAGATTTTAGAATATTACCATATTAAAAAAATGCGCTTACTCACAAACAATCCTAAAAAAATCGCCGCTTTAGAAAAATACGCTGAGGTAACAAGAGAGAGTTTGATCGTGTGCGCTAACGAACACAATCAAGGGTATTTGGAAGTCAAAAAGCTCAAAATGGGGCATTTATTGTGAAAATTATGAGCGCTTTAAAGAGGTTTTAAAAATATTAAAATCATGCTTTAAAAGATTGAATATAAGGGTAAATGATGGTGGAAGTGCGATTTTTTGGACCCATAAAAGAAGAAAATTTTTTCGTCAAAGCGAGTGATTTAAAGGAATTAAGAGCGATTTTACAAGAAAAAGAGGGCTTAAAAGAGTGGTTGGGCGTTTGCGCGATAGCCCTTAATGATCACCTGATAGACAATTTAGATGCCCCTTTAAAAGATGGCGATGTAATAAGTTTGTTGCCACCGGTTTGTGGGGGCTAGGTGTTAAAAATCATTCAAGGGGCATTAGATACTAGCGAGCTTTTAAAAGCCTATCAAGAGGAATCTTGCACGAAAAACTTTGGAGCGTTTTGTGTGTTTGTGGGGATTGTGAGAAAAGAGGGTAACATTCAAGGCTTGAGTTTTGATATTTATGAGGCGTTATTAAAGACTTGGTTTGAAAAATGGCACCATAAAGCCAAAGATTTGGGCGTGGTGTTAAAAATGGCGCACAGCCTGGGCGATGTTTTGATAGGACAAAGCTCATTTTTATGCGTTTTAATGGGAAAGAATAGAAAAAATGCCTTAGAACTATACGAAGATTTTATTGAAGATTTTAAGCATAGCGCCCCTATTTGGAAATACGATTTGATTGATAATAAACGCATTTACGCTAAAGAAAGAAGCCACCCTTTAAAAGGGAGTGGGCTTTTAGCTTAAAAAGGAGTTAAAATGCAAACGATTCATATAGGCGTTTTGAGCGCGAGCGATAGGGCATCAAAAGGGATTTATGAAGATTTAAGCGGGAAAGCGATACAAGAAGTGTTGAGCGAATACCTGCTCAATCCTTTAGAATTTCATTATGAAATTGTCGCTGATGAAAGGGATTTGATTGAAAAATCGCTCATTAAAATGTGCGATGAATACCAATGCGATCTAGTCGTTACTACAGGAGGCACAGGCCCTGCTTTAAGAGACATAACCCCAGAAGCCACAGAAAAAGTGTGCCAAAAAATGCTTCCTGGTTTTGGAGAGCTTATGCGAATGACTAGCTTAAAATATGTGCCTACAGCGATTCTATCGCGCCAAAGCGCTGGCATTAGGAATAAGAGTTTGATCATTAATCTTCCTGGTAAGCCAAAAAGCATTAGAGAATGCTTAGAGGCGGTTTTTCCAGCAATTCCTTATTGCGTGGATTTGATTTTAGGGAACTACATGCAAGTGAATGAAAGAAACATTCAAGCGTTTCGCCCCAAACAATAGGATAAAAAAATGCCGCTCACTCATTTGAATGGAGAAAACCAGCCTAAAATGGTGGATATAGGGGATAAAGAAACCACTGAAAGAATCGCTCTAGCAAGCGGTCGTATCAGCATGAATAAAGAGGCTTATGACGCTATTATCAATCATGGCGTCAAAAAGGGTCCGGTGTTACAAACTGCTATTATTGCTGGGATTATGGGGGCTAAAAAGACAAGCGAACTCATTCCCATGTGCCATCCAATCATGCTCAATGGGGTGGATATTGATATTTTAGAAGAAGAAGAGACTTGCAGCTTTAAACTCTATGCGAGAGTCAAAACTCAAGCTAAAACGGGCGTAGAAATGGAAGCGCTAATGAGTGTGAGCGTAGGGCTTTTAACCATTTATGACATGGTGAAAGCTATTGATAAGAGCATGACAATTAGCGGTGTGATGTTGGAACATAAAAGTGGAGGCAAAAGCGGGGATTATAACGCTAAAAAATAGAAAAAAACTAATAATCTAAAGATGTTAGGGTAAAATAACATTTTGACAACAAAAGCGTGTTGGTTGCTTCGTGTTTGTTGTTATGGAAGTCTGAAATATTACAATCAAGGATAGAACGATGAAAACAAATGGTCATTTTAAGGATTTTGCATGGAAAAAATACCTTTTAGGCGCGAGCGTGGCGGCTTTATTAGTGGGGTGCAGCCCGCATATTATTGAAACCAATGAAGTCGCTTTGAAATTGAATTACCATCCAGCTAGCGAGAAGGTTCAAGCGTTAGATGAAAAGATTTTACTTTTAAAGCCAGCTTTCCAATACAGCGATAACATTGCTAAAGAGTATGAAAATAAATTCAAGAATCAAACCACGCTTAAGGTTGAAGAGATCTTGCAAAATCAGGGCTACAAGGTTATCAATGTGGATAGTAGCGATAAAGACGATTTTTCTTTTGCACAAAAAAAGAAGCGGTATTTGGCTGTCGCTATGAATGGCGAAATTGTTTTACGCCCCGATCCTAAAAGAACCATACAGAAAAAATCAGAACCCGGGTTATTATTCTCCACTGGTTTGGATAAAATGGAAGGGGTTTTAATCCCGGCCGGTTTTGTCAAGGTTACCATACTAGAGCCTATGAGTGGGGAATCTTTAGATTCCTTTACGATGGATTTGAGCGAGTTAGACATTCAAGAAAAATTCTTAAAAACCACCCATTCAAGCCATAGCGGAGGGTTAGTTAGCACTATGGTTAAGGGAACGGATAATTCTAATGATGCGATTAAGAGTGCTTTGAATAAGATTTTTGCAAGTATCATGCAAGAAATGGATAAGAAACTCACTCAAAGGAATTTAGAATCTTATCAAAAAGACGCCAAGGAATTGAAAAACAAGAGAAACCGATAAAAACAAATAAGAAAAGAACGCTTGAACAAACTGCTTAAAAGGGGGTTTTTTGGCGTTCTTTTTAAGCGTGTATTTAAGGGCTGATGATCTGGTTACTTATACGATCGCCAAAAAAGAAGATCTAGGGTACCAGCGGTTTTTAGCCAAGAAGTGTTTAAGGGGTAAAACCCACCCCCCATGTTTCACTGAGCCTAAAAAGCCCAAAAGAAAACCTTTTAACACAGACAAAAGCTCCCATTATTACGGCACGAGCGTGGTGCAAATGTCATGGCTACAGAGCAGGGAAAAATTTGAAAACCATTCAAAATACCGAGACATTCCTTTTGCTGAAGTCAGTTTGATTTATGGCTACAAACAATTTTTTCCTAAAAAAGAGCGTTACGGCTTCCGTTTTTATGTCTCTTTGGATTACGCTTATGGGTTTTTTCTTAAAAATAAAGGCGTTTTAGGCGATAGTTTGAGGGCGAGTTCGCAGATCCCTAAAAGCTATAGAGAAAAATTACAAAGAAAAGAGACTTTTATTAACGCTATTTTTTATGGCGTGGGGGCTGACTTTTTATACAAACGCGCTTTCGGGACGCTGATTTTAGGGGTGAATTTCGTGGGAGAAACCTGGTTTTATGAAACAAAGATTTTTAAAAAGTGGGCTAAAGATCCTTCAAGCGTTTATCACCCTTACATGTTTCAAGTGATGTTAAATATAGGGTATCGCTACCGCTTTTCAAGGTATAAGAATTGGGCGATAGAATTTGGCTGCGCGCATCCCTTTTTTAACCAATGATTATTTTAAAACCCCTTTATACACCGCTTCATTTCAAGCGCAATATTTCTGTCTATCTCACTTCAACTTATGATTTTTAGTTTTTTCAATTTTTGAAAACTAGAATTAAAACCGCTTTTTATCAACCGGAATTAAAACAAATTAAGCTATAATGACACGAAAATTTAATTTTTTAACCATTAAGGAAAGAAATGAATCTTGAAGTGAAAAAGATTGACACCGCTAACGCCCGTTTGAGCGCTAAACCTTCTGTTGAAGATTTAGAAAAGCGTTATGATAAAATCGCTCAAAAAATCGCCCAAAAAGTTAAGATTGATGGCTTTAGGAGAGGTAAAGTCCCCCTTAGTTTAGTGAAAACCCGCTATCAAGCCCAAATTGAACAAGACACTCAAGAAGAGATGATTCAAGAGGTTTTAAAAAACGCTCTTAAAGAATTAGGGATTGAAACTAAGGATCTCATCGGTAGCCCCAATTTCACTAAATTTGAAAAAAAGACACGCATTTTGAAATAGAAGCGGACATCGGCTTAAAACCCACGATTGTTTTAGACAAGATCGAAGAGTGTGTGCCTAGCGTGGGAGTGGAAGTTCCAAATGAAGAAAAAATTAATGAGCGTTTGAAACAGCTCGCTAAAGATTATGCGAAATTTGTGGATACTGACGCTCAAAGAAAGGCTCAAAACGACGATAAATTGACGATTGATTTTGAAGGCTTTATAGATAATGCGCCTTTTGAAGGAGGCAAGGCTGAGAATTTCAGTTTGATTTTAGGCAATAAGCAAATGCTAGAAGATTTTGAAAAGGCTCTTTTAGGCATGCAAGCGAGCGAAGAAAAAGAATTCCCTTTGACTTTCCCTAGCGGATACCACGCAGAGCATTTAGCCGGCAAAGAAGCCCTTTTTAAAGTGAAATTGCACCAGATTCAAGTGCGTGAAGCGTTAGAAATCAATGACGAACTCGCTAAAATCGTCTTAGCCAATGAAGAAAATGCGACTTTAGAGCTTTTAAAAGAAAGGGTTAAAGGGCAGTTGTTTTTAGAAAATAAAGCCAGGCTCTATAATGAAGAGCTGAAAGAAAAATTGATTGAAAATTTAGATGAAAAGATCCTTTTTGATTTGCCTAAAACGATCATAGAGCAAGAAATGGATTTGTTGTTCAGGAACGCTCTTTATTCCATGCAAGCCGAAGAAGTCAAATCCTTACAAGAAAGTCAAGAAAAAGCCAAAGAAAAGCGTGAAAGTTTTAGGAATGATGCGACAAAAAGCGTGAAAATCACTTTCATCATTGACGCTCTAGCGAAGGAAGAAAAGATTGGCGTGCATGACAATGAAGTCTTTCAAACCTTGTATTATGGAAGCGATGATGACAGGGCAGAACCCAGAAAGTCTCATTGAACAATACCGCAAAAATAACATGTTAGCGGCGGTGAAAATGGCGATGATTGAAGATCGGGTGCTGACTTATTTGTTAGATAAAAACCTGCCTAAAGAGCAGCAAGAAATTTTGGAAAAAATGAGGCCTAACGCTCAAAAAACTCAAGTGGGTTAAACAATTAAAAGGGAAAAATGATGGGATACATTCCTTATGTAATAGAAAATACAGAGCGTGGCGAACGCAGTTATGATATTTACTCGCGTCTTTTAAAGGATCGTATTGTTTTATTGAGCGGTGAGATTAATGACAGCGTGGCGTCTTCTATCGTGGCCCAGCTCTTGTTTTTGGAAGCTGAAGACCCTGAAAAAGACATTGGCTTGTATATCAATTCTCCCGGTGGGGTGATAACAAGCGGTCTTAGCATTTATGATACGATGAATTTTATCCGCCCTGATGTTTCCACGATTTGCATCGGTCAAGCGGCTTCTATGGGGGCGTTTTTATTAAGCTGTGGGGCTAAGGGCAAGCGCTTTTCATTGCCTCATTCAAGGATTATGATCCACCAGCCTTTAGGGGGGCTCAAGGGCAAGCGAGCGATATTGAAATCATTTCTAACGAGATCCTTAGGCTTAAGGGTTTGATGAATTCTATTTTGGCTCAAAACTCAGGGCAGAGTTTGGAACAAATCGCTAAAGACACGGACAGGGATTTTTACATGAGCGCTAAAGAAGCTAAAGAGTATGGCTTGATTGATAAAGTGTTACAGAAAAATGTGAAGTGATTGCATGGCGTTATTAGAGATTATCCATTACCGCTTCTAAAATCTTAAGAACGATTTCTAAAGAGGTCGTTTCTTTTGATTCAAAACTCCACCAGCAATTAGACGACATGCATGAAACCATGATCGCTAGTGAGGGGATAGGCTTAGCCGCTATTCAAGTGGGCTTGCCCTTAAGGATGCTCATTATCAATCTCCCGCAAGAAGACGGCGTGCAACACAAAGAGGATTGCCTAGAAATCATTAACCCTAAATGGATAGAAACGGGGGGTTCAATAATGTATAAAGAAGGGTGCTTGTCTGTGCCGGGGTTTTATGAAGAGGTGGAGCGCTTTGAAAAGGTTAAGATAGAGTATCAAAACCGCTTCGCTGAAGTGAAAATCTTAGAAGCGAGCGCTTTATTAGCCGTAGCCATTCAGCATGAGATCGATCACCTTAATGGCGTGTTATTCGTGGATAAATTATCCATTTTGAAGCGTAAGAAATTTGAAAAAGAATTAAAAGAATTAAATAAAAATCCCAAAAGCAAGTCCTAATCATGATCAACACGATATTTTGTGCGACCATGCAAAGGGGGTGGCAGAAATCGTGGCTGTGGAGGCGACTTTCACAAGGGCTTTGCCGGCGTTTGTGATTTCGGGCCTGGCTAATAACTCTATCCAAGAAGCCAAGCAACGGGTTCAATCGGCTTTACAGAATAACGATTTCACTTTCCCGCCTCTAAAAATCACCATCAACCTTTCCCCCTCAGATTTGCCTAAATCCGGGAGCCATTTTGATTTGCCTATCGCTCTTTTAATCGCTTTGCAAAAACAAGAATTGGCTTTTAAAGAGTGGTTTGCTTTTGGGGAGTTAGGGCTTGATGGCAAGATCAAACCCAATCCTAACATTTTCCCCATGCTTTTAGACATTGCCATTAAACGCCCCCATGCCAAAATCATTGCGCCTAAGGCGAATGAGGAACTTTTTTCGCTCATCCCTAATTTGCAATGCTTTTTTGTGGAGCATTTTAAAGAAGCGTTAGAAATCTTGCAAAACCCTGAAATCAAAGCAGACACCCACACGAAAAAACTACCCTTTAAAACGATAGAACTGAACGATAAAGAGTATTATTTTTCAGACGCCTATGCCTTAGATTTTAAAGAAGTTAAGGGGCAAGCTGTCGCTAAAGAAGCCGCTTTGATCGCTAGCGCTGGGTTTCATAACTTGATTTTAGAGGGAAGTCCAGGGTGTGGGAAAAGCATGATTATTAATCGCATGCGTTATATCTTGCCTCCATTAAGCCTGAATGAAATCTTAGAAGCGACAAAATTACGCATTTTAAGCGAGCAAGACAGCGCCTATTACCCTTTAAGAAGTTTTAGAAACCCTCACCAGAGCGCTTCAAAATCCAGCATTTTAGGCTCAAGCTCTTTAAGAGAGCCAAAACCCGGCGAAATCGCGCTAGCGCATAACGGCATGCTTTTTTTTGATGAATTGCCCCATTTTAAAAAGGATATTTTGGAAGCTTTAAGAGAGCCTTTAGAAAACAATAAATTAGTGATCTCACGAGTGCACAGCAAGATTGAATACGAAACCTCTTTTCTATTTGTAGGGGCTCAAAACCCTTGCTTGTGTGGGAATTTACTCAGCGCCACCAAAGCATGCCGTTGCCAAGACAGAGAAATCACGCAGTATAAAAACCGCTTGAGCGAGCCTTTTTTGGATAGGATTGATTTGTTCGTGCAAATGGAAGAGGGGAATTATAAAGACACGCCGTCGCATTCTTGGACTTCAAAAGAGATGCATGAATTAGTGTTATTAGCTTTCAAACAGCAAAAGTTAAGGAAGCAGAGCGCTTTTAATGGTAAGCTTAACGAAAGAGCAGATCGAACGATTTTGCCCTTTAAATACTGAAGCGCAAAAGTTGTTAGAGCAGGCGGTTGAAAGGTTTAATCTGTCCATGCGTTCTGTCAATAAGGTCAAAAAAGTCGCTAGGACGATTGCGGATTTAAACGCTTGCGAGAATATAGAAAAATCTCACATGCTTAAAGCGCTGAGTTTTAGAAAGATTTCTTAAAAGGATTTTTATAAGGGAGAGAAAATGCAAGAATACCACATTCACAATTTGGATTGCCCTGATTGCGCGGCTAAATTAGAAAGGGATTTAAACAAACTGGACTATGTGAAAAAGGCTCAAATCAATTTCAGCACCAGTAAGCTGTTTTTGGATACGAGCGATTTTGAAAAGGTTAAGGCTTTCATCAAGCAAAATGAACCGCATTTGAGCCTGTCTTTTAAAGAAGCCGCAGAAAAGCCTTTGAGTTTTGCCCCACTCATCATTACGATCGCTGTCTTTTTAGGCGCGATTTTAATCTTACACCTTGAGCCTAGCCCTTTGATTGAAAAAGCGGTGTTTGTGGTGCTAGCCTTAGTGTATCTCATAAGCGGTAAAGATGTGATTTTAGGGGCGTTTCGTGGGCTTAAAAAGGGGCAATTTTTTGATGAAAACGCTTTGATGCTCATTGCGACTATTGCGGCTTTTTGCGTGGGGGCTTATGAAGAGAGCGTCTCTATCATGGTGTTTTATTCAGCGGGCGAATTTTTGCAAAAACTCGCTATCGCTCGCTCTAAAAAATCCCTTAAGGCTTTAGTGGATGTCGCTCCTAATCTGGCTTATTTGAAAAAGGGCGATACATTAGTGAGCGTTGCGCCTGAAGATTTAAGAATTAATGACATCGTGGTGGTGAAAGTCGGCGAAAAAGTGCCTGTTGATGGCGTGGTGATCAAGGGTGAAAGTTTGCTAGATGAAAGGGCGTTGAGTGGGGAGTCCATGCCCATTAATGTCAGCAAACGCTCCAAAGTTTTAGGGGGGAGCTTGAATTTAAAGGCGGTCCTTGAAATCCAAGTAGAGAAACTTTATAAAGATTCTTCTATCGCTAAAGTGGTGGATTTAGTCCAACAAGCTACGAATGAAAAGAGCGAAACGGAGAAATTTATCACTAAATTTTCACGCTACTACACCCCAAGCGTTTTATTCATCGCCTTAATGATCGCCATATTACCGCCCTTGTTTTCTATGGGGAGCTTTGATGAGTGGATTTATAGGGGGCTTGTGGCTTTAATGGTGAGCTGCCCTTGCGCGTTAGTGATTTCTGTGCCTTTAGGGTATTTTGGAGGCGTGGGAGCGGCGAGCCGAAAGGGCATTTTAATGAAAGGCGTGCATGTTTTAGAGGTGCTTACCCAAGCTAAAAGCATCGCTTTTGATAAAACCGGCACTTTAACTAAAGGCGTTTTTAAAGTAACAGATATTGTGCCGCAAAACGGGCATTCTAAAGAAGAAGTTTTGCATTACGCTTCTTGTTCGCAGCTCTTATCCACGCACCCTATCGCTTTATCCATTCAAAAAGCATGCGAAGAAATGTTAAAGGACGATAAGCACCAGCATGACATTAAAAATTACGAAGAATTGAGCGGGATGGGGGTTAAAGCGCAATGCCATACGGATCTAATCATCGCAGGGAATGAAAAAATGCTCGATCAATTCCATATCGCGCACAGCCGCTTCAAAAGAAAACGGCACGATCGTGCATGTGGCTTTTAACCAAACTTATATCGGCTATATCGTCATTAGCGATGAGATTAAAGATGACGCCATAGAGTGCTTAAGGGATTTAAAAGCACAAGGGATAGAAAATTTTTGCATTTTGAGCGGGGACAGAAAAAGCGCGACTGAAAGCATCGCTCAAGCTCTAGGCTGTGAATATTATGCGAGCTTATTGCCTGAAGAAAAAACGAGCGTGTTTAAAACCTTTAAAGAACGCTATAAAGCCCCGGCGATTTTTGTAGGCGATGGCATCAATGACGCTCCGACTCTAGCGAGCGCTGATGTGGGGATTGGCATGGGGAAAGGCTCAGAATTGAGCAAGCAAAGCGCGGACATTGTGATCACTAATGACTCCTTAAGCTCTTTGGTCAAAGTTTTAGCGATCGCTAAAAAAACTAAAAGCATTATTTGGCAAAATATCTTGTTCGCTTTAGGGATTAAGGCGGTTTTTATCGTGCTAGGGCTTATGGGGGTAGCGAGCTTGTGGGAAGCGGTCTTTGGCGATGTGGGGGTTACGCTTTTAGCTTTAGCCAATTCCATGCGGCGCGATGAGGGCTTAAGAAAGAGTCTTTTTATCGCTAGCGTTTTAGAAATTTAAAGGGGGCAAAATGAACAAAATAGAGCACGTTATCTTTTTTAAGATTATTCAGGAGAACGCATGGACGCATTGACAACGCCCTCAAATTGGCAAAGAGTAAAGCTTGGGGATATTGCCAACTATTTAACATCAAATTTAAGTGCAGAACAAATCACGCAACAAGGAAAAATTAAAGTCTATGATGTGAATAATTTCATAGGCTATACAAATACAACTTTCATTAGTGATAAGCCTTATATTTCTATTGTTAAAGATGGAAGTGTAGGCAGAGTAAGGATTTTGCCGCCTAAAACAAATATTTTATCTACTATGGGAGCGTTAATTGCTAATCATAAGACAACAATAGAGTTTTTATTTTATTTGTTATCTAATTTTGATTTTAAAAATTTCACAAGCGGTAGCATAATACCGCATATTTATTTTAAAGATTATAAAGAAAAGACTATTTTTTTACCCCCTCTAAACGAACAAATCGCTATCGCTAACATTTTAAGCGATGTGGATCACTATCTTTATTCTTTAGACGCCCTCATTCTTAAAAAAGAGAGCGTTAAAAAAGCTTTAAGCTTTGAACTATTGAGCCAAAGAAAACGCTTGAAAGGCTTCAATCAAGCTTGGAAAAAAGTAAGGCTTGGGGATGTTGCCGAGATTAAAAGGGGAGCATCGCCTAGACCTATTGAAAATCCTAAATGGTTTTGGCGCTAATTCTAATGTAGGGTGGGTAAGAATTTCAGACATTTCAAAAAATAGCCGTTTTCTATACAAAACAGCCCAAAAACTTTCTAAAAAAGGCATTGAAAAAAGCAGGTTTATTAAACAAAATAGTTTGATTATGAGCATGTGCGCGACAATTGGTAAGCCTATTATCACTAAAATTGATACTTGCATTCATGATGGTTTTGTAGTTTTTGAAAATCCAAAAATAGACTTAAATTACTTATATTATTTTTTATGTTGTATAGAAAAAGAATGGCTAGAAAGTGGGCAACAAGGCTCACAAGTGAATCTAAATGTAGATTTAATTAAAAATAAAGAAGTTTTTTACCCTAAAGATTTAAACGAACAAATCGCTATCGCTAACATTTTAAGCGATTTGGATAGTGAAATCATTAGCCTTAAAAACAAAAAACGCCAATTTGAAAACATTAAAAAAACCTTAAACCACGATTTAATGAGCGCTAAAATCAGGGTTTTAAAAAAATAAGTTTTACAACAAGAATAAAACCTAAAAAAGGCTAAAAAGTATTTTTTACAATCAATAATAAAAGAGCTTGATTTTAATCAAGCGATAATTTCTTAAGGCGGTCTTCTTGGGTTAGGGGGATCTTAAGGGGGTTGTAGGGGGAGAATTATTTCAAAATACCCCACTATCCCCTTATAAAAAGAATTTGAAATATTTTTAAAATGAGTTTTAAAATGACAAAGCAAAAAAAGCCCGTTTTTAAAAATAAAAGTTTTAGTATAAGAGAGCCAAAAATAGCGTAATAAAAAAATTCAAAAATTCTAACGCTTTTTAAAAACAAGCCCTAAAATAGGCGATAAAATGGTTTTTAATGGCTGTTTTATGGCTAGGCGTTTTTAACAAACCCTTAAAAGGGTCGTTATTGAAGAGGTTTAAAGCTTCCACACGATTTCGGTGAAAATGTGGCTCCTGTCTTGATCGGTGGCAGGCTGGCTGTCTAATTTTGGCCCGTTCCACCCCATTTTATAGCCTTGATGCATCAACACATTATAATATTCAAATTTAATGTCGGCTGAGAAATTTTTAGTGAATTTATAGCCCAAGTTGAGCGATAGGACTTGTTCGTTCGCCCTAGGCCCATAAGTCAAACGCCCCAATAAGCCCCAAAGGAATTTCCTATGCACCCCACCGCCAAAGGCAAACACGGTAAAAGCGTTCGCGTCCATCATATAAGACAAAGAGTTAAGGGTGTTTGCATAAACGGTGTTCGTCCAAAAGTCAAAGCCCAAGCGGTTACCATGGTAGCCTATCATCCAGTTAGCGTTCCCAAAGGATTTATAAATCCCAAAACCAAAATTGTATTCATTCCATTCAAACTTTTGTTTGATCATCAAGCTGTGCGCGTTCTTACCGGCTGGCATGCCAAATTGATAGGTGTCCCAAAATCTTTTAGCATAAAAGGGATTAAGCACGGTAACATCGGTTTGAGAGCGAAACCCTAATCCGGTAAAAGTGGGGTTACTATCATAAGTGATCGTAAAGTTAGGGTCGTATTCGTTAAAGGGTGAAAAATAGACAAAAGGCTGAATGCTGAAACCCTTGTAATTCCAAATGATATAAAAGGCATGCACCCCTGGGTTTATGGTTTGCCCGTTTTTAAGAGTGTAGGTTTTAGGCGAATAGAAATTATAAAGCCACTCATTATAGGCAAAGCCACGACCAAACGAGCTAAACCACCAGAATTTGAAATTCCCTAAATTTAAGGTCATGTCCAAGCCTTGGTTGTAACCGCTCATGTAATCCGCTGGGGATTCGTATCTCCCGCCTCTAATTTCAAAAATATCCTTGTAGTTGTAGCGCAAGTAAGCGTTATAAATCACATAGTTTCTGGTGTGATCGGCATAAGATTTTGCGCAAGTGGAAGCCTCTAAAGCCTCTTGATTGGACAATTGTGTCATTTGGGCTTGAGTCATCTTATCGTATTGGCCTTGGGTCAAATTCCCTGTGGCTAACCCACAACTAGCCCATGGTTTTTGCCCCACAAGACCGCCCCAATAGCCCACATAGTTCCATGTCATAGCCCCATAGGGTTTTCCTGTAACTTCGTTAATGAAATCCTTAGTGCTATCATAAATTACAGCACCCCCCAACCCCCAAGGCTCCCGTCTAAATGGTGCCCGTTAGCCGTAGCGCTTTTGGGCAAGAGCTCCGTAAAATCCACTTGCATGTAAGCCATGACCGTCATAAAGGTTTCGGTAGGATAAAGCCCTTTATTAGTGTTGATAGGTTTGTTATTGAAACCGACTTTAGAGAAACTTTCAGCACCCGCTTTGATTTTAGCGATTTTACCCAAATCAAGAGCTTCACTTTGAGAAGAGAATAAGAAAAGAAGCGTTGCGATATTTTTAGCAGATGCAACCTTATAGTTCATGTGTTTAACCTTTAGTATAAACCAAAAATTCTAAATAGAGTAAGCCAACACCGTTCAAAGAAAATTTTTTCTTACAGATCTTAAACATCTAATCAGTCTGTTCATCTTCCGTCCTTTTTTCTACGAAGTCCGACTTACAAAGTTAATTCTTAACTAAGTCGTGCGTTAATACTAGCATAATATTATGGTTTTTTTTAATTTTGAGAATAAAATTTTTCTTTGTTAGTCAAATACAGACACTCAAAGCCTTATTTCATCTCAATATTATTTATTTTTTTAATTTATTCATTCCTTAACACGCTTAAAGCGTCAATAGCAGAAGCCTTTTTAGACGGGTAATAAGAAGAAAGCCCTACGATAATCACAGAGCCTATTAGAGTGAGCGTAAAATCCATTAAAGACAAATCTAAAGGCAAAGTGTTAATGCCATAGACATCTGCCGGGAGCGAAATGATAGGGAACACGCTTAAAAGATACATGCTTAAAAACGCTAAAACCACCCCAAGAATCACACCGCCCAAACCAATGATATTGCCCAAATAAAAAAAGGTTTTTTGAATCTCTTTTTGGCTACTCCCCATGCTAAAGAGTAGGGCGATTTCTTTACGCCTGTTCATCACCACCATTAAAAGCGAGCTGATGATATTCAAAGACGCCATTAAAATAATGAGCATGAGCACAATGAATAACGCTCTTTTTTCTAATTCCATCGCCGAGAAAAAATTCCCGTTTTGTTGCCACCACCCTTCAATGCCTATGCCATGATGGTTGATGGTTTTTAAAGCGTTGCGTAAAATTTCAATATCCTTCATGGGCGTTTTAGAATAGACATGCACCCCATCATAAAGCCCTAAGGGTAACCTCCTGATCGCGCTTATAGCTTGAAGGCTAGCATACATGTAGCTCATGTCATAAGATTTTAGCCCTGAATCAAAATTGCCTTTGATAGTAAAACGCTTCATGATAGGGGAGAGCGTGAGACCTGTTGGCTCTAACTCGGTGAAAAACAAATCGGCTTTTTGATTGAGATCTAAATTCAAGCTGTATCTCAAGCTTTTCCCCACGATCAAATTAAAAGGGTTTTTAAAAAGATCGTTTGTATTGGTGTTTTTTAAAGCGTCGTTTAAAACTTCATTGATGCGCCTTTCTTTAGAAAAATCAACCCCAAACACCACGCCGCCATTCATGGAATGCACGCTTTTAATCAGGCTTTGAGTTTGCAAATAGGGGCTAAAAAGCAAATTGGGGAACTTTTTTTCTAAAGCTTGAACCACTTCTTCGCTGATCCCATAAGGGCTTGTGGTATAGAGCGTTAAGGGGTAGTTCATCACAAAAAGCTTTTTTTCAAATTCCTTACTCATGCCGTTCATGATCGCCATAGCCACAATTAAAACCATCACGCCAACCGCCACGCCAAAAAAGGCTAACAAAGCGGTGATGCTGATAAATGGCTGGCTTTTATCAAAACGCAAATAACGCTTGATAAGGAAAAAGATTAAGGATCTATTTGGCAAATAAGCCCTTTTTAGGCCCGCTTTTAGCACAACAATCTTTGTATTTTTTCCCGCTCTTGCAAGGGCAAGGCTCGTTTCTTTTAGGGGTTTTAGCGAAAGCGCTTCATGGACATATTCAAATCTTCATCTAAAGCTTCTTCATGGCGGTAAGTTACGCTCTCATGCTCTCTTTCTTCGCTAAAATTATCCAAATAACGCTCCGCATCGCTAGAATCTTGCTCATTTTCAAACTGGATCTTAGAAAAGGTTTTGATCGCTTCCATTTTAATGTCTTCAATGAGTTCTAAGAAAAGGTTGTAACTCTCTTTTTTGTATTCTACAAGGGGGTCTTTTTGGTTATAGCCTCTCAAATTGATACCGGTTTTGAGATTATCCATCGTATAAAGGTGCTCTCGCCATGCGTTGTCTAAAATCTGCAAATACACGATGCGTTCGATCCGGCTTCTTTGTTCGCTATCCAAAACTTTCATTTTATTTTCATAATCGCTTTTGAGTTTTTCAGCGACAAAATTTTCAATAGGAGCGGCTTTTTTTAAATCTTCTAATGCAACATGAGCGTTAAAATCTTTCTTTTAAGATGTTTTTAAGCCCTAAAAGTTCCTCTTCAGACAGGTTTTGATGGTCAAAGGCTTTGAGTTTAGAAAAGATTTGATTGAGCGCGTATTCTCTGTTTTCAGCGATTTTAGCGCTAATATCGTAATTGACATCTAATAATTCATCTCTAAATTTATACACGCTTTTTCGTTGCTCATTAGCCACATCATCGTATTCTAACAAATGCTTACGGCTTTCAAAATGCAAGTTTTCCACTTTTTTTGCGCGTTTTCCACCGCTCTTGTTACAAGCTTGGATTCAATGTGTTCGCCGTCTTTAAGCCCTAATTTTTCCATCACCCCCTTAATCCTATCGCTCCCAAAAATGCGCAACAGATTGTCTTTCTAAACTCAAATAAAATTGGCTTGTTCCCGGATCGCCTTGGCGCCCGCTTCGCCCCCTTAATTGGTTGTCAATCCTACGGCTCTCATGCCTTTCAGTGCCAATGATATACAGCCCCCCAAGCTCTTTAATTTCATCGGTGAGCTTAATATCAACGCCTCTGCCTGCCATGTTAGTCGCAATCGTAACCGCCCCTTTAAGCCCGGCGTCTTTGATGATTTCAGCTTCTTTAGTGTGTTGCTTGGCGTTTAAAACGGTGTGAGGGATGCGTTCTTTTTTGAGTAAAGCGTGCAAGGTTTCACTCTTTTCAATGCTGGCCGTGCCAACTAAAACGGGCTGTCCCTTATCGTGTAATTCTTTAATTTTAAGGATCACAGCGTCAAATTTTTCTTTTTCACTCTTATAGATCAAATCGTTCAAATCTTTTCGCTTGATCTCTAGATTAGTAGGGATAGACACCACTTCTAAATTATAGATTTCTAAAAATTCTGTGGCTTCGGTTTGAGCCGTGCCTGTCATGCCTGAAAGTTTAGAAAACATCCTGAAATAATTTTGGAAAGTGATATCGGCTAAGGTTTGGCTCTCTTCTTTAATGCTCACGCCCTCTTTAGCCTCTAAAGCTTGGTGTAAACCCTCACTAAAGCGCCTCCCCTCAGACAAGCGGCCGGTAAATTCATCTACAATCACCACTTCATTATTGGCTACAATATAATCTTTATCAATAAAAAAGAGGTAATTCGCTTTCAAAGCCTGGTCTAAATGGTGCGATAAGGCGGCGTTTTCAATCTTGTATAAATTATCCACGCCAAAGAGGTTTTCGGCTTTTTTAATCCCTTTTCAGTGATTAAAATCGCGCGGTTTTTTTCGTCTATGGTGAAATCCACTTCCACTTGCATGCTTTTAGCGACTTCATCAGCCTTGTTGTAATTTTCCATGCGTCTATCCACAGGCCCTGAAATGATTAAAGGGGTTCTCGCTTCATCAATTAAAATAGAATCCACCTCATCAACAATAGCGAACGCATGGGATTTTTGCACCTTATGCTCTAAAGAATATTTCATGTTATCCCTTAGATAATCAAAGCCAAATTCATTATTAGTGCCATAAACAATGTCTTTAGAATAAATTTCTAAGCGTTCATCATCATCGCGCACACTCGCGGTGATCGTGCCTACGCTATAACCTAAGAATTGATACAACGGCTCCATTTCTTTAGAATCCCTATGGGCTAGGTAATCATTAACGGTTACCACATACACGCTTTCACCTTTCATAGCGTTCAAAGCCACCGCTAAAGTAGCGACTAAAGTCTTACCCTCCCCGGTTTTCATTTCAGCGATTTTGCCATCGTTTAAGACCATGCCCCCAATGAGTTGCGCATCAAAATGGCGCATCTTTAAGATCCTTTTACTCGCTTCTCTAGTGATAGCAAAACTTTCAGGCAGGACTTCTAAAAGGGTTTTTTCTTGCAAATCTTTTTCTGTGGATCGCACTCGTTTTTTTAACTCTTCAAAAGCGTTTTGCAACTCATCATCGCTCATTTTTTCATAAGTAGGCTCTAAAGCATTGATAGTTAGGACTTGTTTTTGTATTGTTTGATCCAGCGATCGTTTCTGGTGCCGATGATTTTTCCAATGATTGCTTTTATCATGGTAGTAGTAACCTTTTAAGAGTGCTTCAATCCCATTTATTTGATTAAAGCGCCAGTTTTTAATCCCATTTTAGCATGGATAAAATAAAAGTCTTGTAAAATAAAGGGTTTTATTAAAGATGAGAGATTGTTTTAAGGTTTGATTAATGAAAGCTTTTTTAAAGATTGTAATGGTTTTGATTTTTATGAGCGTCGCTTGTGCTAAAAATCCTCCAACCCTTTCTAAAGAAGAAGAGGTTTTACAAAATTTGCAAAGTTTTAGCGCGCATTTCAAGCAGGTTTTAAAAAATGAAAAACCCTTAGTTTATTATGGGGTTTTAAAGGCTAAAGCCCCTAATTGGGCTTTATGGGTTTATGAAAAACCTTTAAAAAAAGAAATTTACATGAACGATAAGGAAGTGGTGGTTTATGAGCCTAATTTGTTTCAAGCGACCATCACGCCTTTAAAAGACAAGACGGATTTTTTCACCATTCTCAAGCGTTTAAAAAAGCAAGATGACGGATCTTTTAAAACGACTATCAACAAAACCACTTATCGTTTGGTCTTTAAAGACGGCAAGCCTTTTTCGCTAGAATTTAAAGATGAAATGAATAATCTTGTAACGATCACTTTTTCTCAAGCAGAAATCAACCCCACCATTGCTGATGAAATCTTTGTTTTTAAGCCTAAAGATGAAAATATTGATATTGTGCGCCAATGATTTTTGATGATTCATTGCGTTTTGTTAGCAAAAGTTAGCTAAAATAGACAAGCTTTTGAAAATTATGGGGCTGACTTGGATTTCGACAGATTTCTTGTCGCGCAGATAGCATGCCAAGTGCTGCTTGTAAAACAGCAACAAAAATAACTGTAAACAACGCAGATTACGCTCCAGCTTACGCTAAAGCTGCGTGAGTTAATCTCCTTTTGGAGCTGGACTGATTGAAATTTCTAGCGTTTTAATCACTCCATAACCTTAAGCTAGACGCTTTTAAAAGGTGGTTCGCCTTTTAAAATAAGAACAAGAACTCTTGAAACTACCTCAAGGTTTTAGAAAGTTGGACCAGAGCTAGTTTTAAGGCTAAAAAGCTAACCAATTTTCTAAGCATTGTAGAAGTTTGTGTTTAGGACAAGATTTTTGGACTGGGGTTCGATTCCCCACAGCTCCACCATATTAAAAAGTATCATTTTTATAGCGTATTTAAGGAAGGTGAATGCAGAAGTTTTTCTCTCGTTTTAGAAGGTGGGCGTTGCCCTTTTATTTTGTGAGCGCTTTAGCAGCGATTGATATTGATGAAGTGACAGAAGCTCAAGCTAACAGCGTGAAATTAAGCGATCAGTTAGTAAGCCTGAGCGATAAGCTTTTAGAAAAAGCGGTGGATAGGGGGCGCAATACCGATCACTTAAAAGATCTTAACGATTTGCATGAAAAAATCAAACATTTGTGCTTGATCTTAGAGCCTAAGCCTAAGGATAAAGAAAATAATCCTAACTTAAAAGATCATCAAGGCTCTGAAACGATTGAAATCGGCGAAGCGATTAAGAAGGCTTTAGGCGAGCCGGTATTCCCCCAAGACGCGCTAGACGCCGCTTTGCAAATTGACAAACAGCTAGATTCCTTCAAGCAAGACAATTTGATTGATGTTAAGCCCTTAAAAGATGTTTTAGCCCAGCTAGAAGCCGAATTGAGAAAAGCCATTAATTTCCAAAAACAATGGCTCAATTCTACCAAGCCTAATTGATAGGATTTAAAAAAAGAATTTCACGCTAACTATAAGGTTGCTCCTGTCTTGTGTGTTCGCCTTAAAGGCTTTATCAAAAGGGCTAGTGAGATCATTAACCTTATAGCCAGTGTGCATGCTTACCGCATAGTATTGTAAATTCACATCAACGCTAGCAAAAGAACCCCATTTATAGCCCAAGTGCAAGTTAATGGATCTTTCGCTCGCTCTGGTGGCGTAAGTGTATCTGCCTAAAATCCCCCATAAAAACCCTCTATACACCCCCCCACCAAAGACATATCCGCTAATAGAGTCTGCGGTAGCAGCGTTACTAAAAACCAAACCATAAATGCTGTTACTTCTTATATCAAAAGGGATCGGGTTACCATACCAGCCAATCCTTGCGTTAGCGTTGCCAAAATTTTGGTAATAACCAAAGCCAAAGTTAAATTCATTGCAGTCAAAGCGTTGGTGGATCAAAAGCGATGCACCCCATTCGCCAATCTTAGAGTTACGCCAATACACATCGTATAAATCTTTAGCATAAACGGGGAAAATCGCATTGATAAGGGTTTGAGATCGTAACCCTAAACCTCTAAATTTCGGGTTGCTGTCAATATGGATTTTAATCCCGGGTGCTTCGTAAGTCTTAGGTGAAAAATAAAAAAAGGGCGTGGCTTGAACATGTTTGCTAGAAAAATAGAGTTGTGCGGCATGGATGCCATAATCAACATCTTTTCTGCCATCTTCAGTAACAATAGGGGCATACCAATCTCGTATCCATTGCCCCGCAGCTAAAGCCCTCCCAAAAGAGCTGAACCATTTTAACGCTATTTTAGAGTTGATTTTATAATCCAGTTCAAAGCCTTGCGTATAACCGCTCATAAAATCCATGTTAGAAAGGTAACGCCCTAATTTTAGGTGGAATTTATCGCCATAAGAATAAAACAAATAGGAATTATACAGCACATAATTACGGGTGTGAGCGTCAGATTCTATGCGGGAGTCTTTCCAAGGAGCGTCGCCTAAATACCCCCACCAACGCCCTATGAAGAAAAAAAGTTCTGAGCCATAGACTTGATGCGTGGCTTGGTCTATGAGCGTTTTGGTAGAATCGTAAGCGAGCGCTCCTAAAATCCCGCCAACGCCTATTTTTAAGCTGTGTTTTTCTATGTTTTTAGGGAGCAGATTGGAATCGACTTGAAGCTTTATCGTGGCGGTTACAAAAGTGGCTGTAGGGAAAATCCGCTTCTTTGGAATTGAGTTTGGAATGGTTAAACCCCACTTTAGAAAAAGATTCTGCTACCCCGCTAAACTTATAATCAAAAGCCAATAAAGGGCTTTGATTGTAAAGAATGGAAACAAACAATAAGGGTAATTTTTGAAATTTTAACAAGAATAACCTTTGTTTAATTTTCGCTCGCATCATATTCCAATTTTATTAAAAAACCCATTAAAAATGAAAGTATTCAAATAATTATCTAAATATTATTCTTTTTTTGTTCCGCTTTCATTTTTTATCGGCTCAAAAGAATACCCTAAAGCCTGATAAATTTGATTGTAGTAACGGACTTGATTGTCTTCTAAACTTTCTTGAAAAGATTTTTTAAAATGCGGATCCAGTGTGTTTAAAAACACCTCTAGCCCAATTGCACTAGAATAATTCACCCAATCATGCCTTAAATCGCTCTCCAATAAGGAGGCGTATTCTGTAAGCGTTTCATCGCTATTTTGCAAGGCATTGACAATGAATAAATTCTTTCTGTCTTTAGGCTGGGTGAGTAAGAGTAGAGAGGGGTTGAAATTGATTTGTGTGGAAAGGATTTTAAGGGGCTTATACTCTAAAAGCCCTATTTGAGAAAGGATCAGTCCGCTTTTAGTGGTAGGGGTGTTCAAAATCAAAATAGAATTTTTAAAAAACGCATCGTTTTTTCTAAAATTTTTAGAAAAACTGGTGGCTTGTTTGTAAGAAATATTTTCTTGGTGTTTGACTTCAATGTTTAAAGACTCCGTGATTTGCCTCAAGCGTTCGCCTATTAAGCCATCATCATCGTATTCAATCACGGGCGAATTATGACCGATAAAAGAAATGAGCATGCTTAATTGCTCTTTATAATCAATCCCCCCAAAATACAATCGTTCGCTTAAAGAAGGCTCGGTATGATTTTCTAATTGCGTTTTATTCACCGTAGGCACATAAGTAGGGGTATTGATAGTCGTGTTTTGGAGCAAATTTTCCACGCCCTCTTTAGTCAATAAGGCTATTACAAAAGGGAATTTTTCTTTTTCAATTTCTTTATAGGTTTGCTCTAATTTTTCAGGGCTTTCTTCATCGCTGTCAAAGACTTGGATATTGAAATCGTTGTTTCTGGTGTTCAAATACGCTAAAAGGGTGTTCATCACTGAAATGGCATAACGGCCCACCACTTTTTTAGGCAGTAAAATCGCTAATTCAATCTTAGGCTCATAGCTTTCTTTGGTTGGGGTTTGAGAAGCGATGAATACGGGGTTGAGTTTGTTTAAAATGCCTTTGTAATAAGTTTTAAGGCTTTCATCTTGGTTGTTGTCATCGTATTGAGACACAAAAGAAAAGATTTGATTTTGCAGCATCAAGTCTTTCAAGCACTCCAAAGAGCAAGGCTCTGTCTTAATGATTTGCTGGTGTGCTGGAGGCAAAGGGGAAAACAGATAGCTTTTGGCATGCAAATTTATCATACAAAAAATTAAAAAAAACAATAAAAGGCGTTTGAAAAATCTTTTTCTTAAGGCGTATGGCATTTTTTAATATCTTTAAAATGAATTTCCTAAAACCTTATTATAGAACATTTAGCCCTAACAAGGGGATTAATTTTACCCCTATAATCCAACAAGAGGACTTTTTTCAAGGCGTGTGGGATCAAACGCGCTTTTAAACACTCAAACCCTATAAAATCCCCATTACAAGGACACAAAGCGAAAACCAAACCCCCCAACTTTAATTTTTCAACCATATTTTTCAACCATATTTTTCAACCATTAAAGGATTGCATCATTGAATGGCGCATGCTTTCATGCTTTGAATCCTCTAGCGCCAATTATAAATATAAGGCCTTAAGCTAATGCAGTAATCTCTAGTGCTTAATATATCCTTACGCATGTCCACTAATTGCCCAGATAAGACTTCTTGCACTTTTCTTAATTGGTTAATCTCCGTGTTTTGCGCGCTGATGATTTTTTTAAATCCCTTATCTCTTTAATCAAATCCGCATTACTGATCGCTTTATTGGCTTGTGCTGGATCCGCACTTAAAAAAGCCAACGCCACGCATAAACTCACAACGACTTTTTTCATCACCGCTCTCCTCTTTTATCCTCTCCCAACACTCAGCCATAGCCAAATAAAAGGGATCATTCCCTTTTAATGAAAACAAAACTAGAGCCTGAAATTCTCCATTAAGTTAAAGTTCATGTAGCGATAGATCTTGTCTTTTTGGCTTTCTAGCTTTTCGCTCACTAAATTCATGTATTCTTCTTTAGTGGGGATTCTCCCTAGTAAAGCGCACGCCGCCCCAAGCTCCGCGCTGCCTAAATACACTTTAGCCCCTCTACCCATACGATTATCAAAATTGCGCGTGGAAGTGGAAAAGACGACCGCATTATCCCTAACCCTTGCTTGATTGCCCATGCACAAGCTACAGCCTGGGACTTCAGTCCTTGCCCCAGCAGCCCCAAAAATCGCATAATAGCCCTCATTAATAAGCTCTTGTTCATCCATTTTACTGGGTGGCACTACCCAAAGACGCGCTTGACTGGGAGGAGCGTTTTTAACGATTTCGCCAAAGGCTCTAAAATGCCCGATATTCGTCATGCAAGATCCAATAAACACTTCATCAATAGCGTGCGGTCTTTTGCCGGTCGTATCCGCTAAAACTTCGCTCAAAGTAGCGACATCATCAGGATCATTAGGGCATGCCAAAATAGGCTCCGTGATTTCTGCCACATCAATTTCAATGACAGCGGCGTATTGAGCGTTACTATCTGGCTCTAACAGAACCGGATTATCCACCCAAGCTTGCATCGCATCTTTGCGTTTTTTCAAAGTCTCTTTGTCTTCATAACCGCTTGCAATCATTTCATCAATCAGCTTGATATTGGATTTCAAGTATTCAATCATCGGCTCTTTATTCAAACGCACCACGCAAGCTGCCGCACTCCTTTCTGCGCTCGCATCACTTAGTTCAAAAGCCTGCTCCATTTTAATATCAGGCAAGCCTTCAATCTCTAAAATACGCCCGTTAAAGACATTGATCTTACCCTTTTTCTCCACCGTGAGTAACCCTTTTTTAATCGCATAATAAGGGATCGCATTCACTAAATCCCTTAAGGTGATCCCAGGATTCATTTCCCCTTTAAAACGCACTAACACGGATTCTGGCATGTTCAAGGGCATCGTGCCTGTAACGGCTGCAAAAGCGACTAACCCGCTCCCTGCCGGGAAACTAATGCCTAAAGGGAAACGGGTGTGGCTATCCCCCCCCGTGCCTAAAGTGTCAGGCAATCCCATGCGATTCAGCCATGTATGGATCACGCCATCGCCCGGATGCAACGCCACACCGCCTCTTTGAGTGATAAAGCCAGGCAAGGTTGCATGCAAACTCACATCGCTAGGTTTTGGGTAAGCGGCGGTATGGCAAAAACTCTGCAACACAAAAGGTGCATCAAACTTCAAACTCGCTAATTCTTTAACCTCATCTCTGGTCATCGCCCCTGTGGTGTCTTGACTGCCCACGGTGGTAACCTTTGGCTCACAATAAGCGCCAGGTAAGATCCCTTTTACCCCGCAAGCATGGCCTACAATTTTTTGGGCTAAAGTGTAGCCTTTAGCATCGCTTTTAGGAGCGGCTGGCTTTTTAAACGCTTCCGATTCGCCTAGCCCTAAAAATTTACGCGCTTTATTCGTCAAACCCCTACCGATGATTAAAGGGATACGCCCAGAAGCCCTAACTTCATCTAACAAAGTTTCAGGCTCTAGCTTAAAAGTGCTAACCACCTTATCGTTCAGCGTGATTTCGCCTTTATAAGGATAGATTTTAATCAAATCGCCCTCTTTTAAATCCTTAACGTCAGCTACAATGGGTAACGCCCCGCTATCTTCACAAGTCGCAAAGAAAATCGGAGCGATCACCCCCCCAATCACAATGCCCCCACTCCTTTTATTAGGCACAAAAGGAATGTCCTTACCAAAATGCCACATGATAGAGTTTGTCGCGCTTTTTCTAGAGCTTCCTGTGCCAACCACATCGCCCACATACGCTACAGGAACGCCTTTAGTTTTAATGGCTTTTATGCGTTGTTCGTAATTTTCAATCCGGTTTTTTAGCATGGCTTTGGCGTGTAAAGGAATATCGCTTCGTGTGAAAGCATCGCTCGCTGGGCTTAAATCATCAGTATTGGTTTCGCCATCAATCTTAAACACGCACGCTTCAATGCATTCATTTAAAGGCTCTTTATTCAAAAACCATTCGGCATTCGCCCAAGACTCTAGCACTTCTTTAGCCAGAGCGTTAGTTTTGCTCATTGCGGCGATTTTATCAAACGATCCATAGACTAAAAGGGTGGTTTTTAAAGCTTTCGCGCTCTCTTTAGCGATGTTTTTGTCTTGACTTTCTAAGCCCGCAATCAAAGGCTCTACATTATACCCCCCAAGCATCGTGCCTAAAAGAGTGGTCGCTTCTAAAGCGCTAATGTGCGCGCATTCTAGTTTTTTTTGAGACAATTGGGCTAAAAATTCCGCCTTGACTTTCGCCCCCTCATCAACCCCAGGGCTCACTCTGTGAATGAGTAATTCTTTAGCAAAAGCGGCGTTTGTAGGATCTTTTGTTAAAATCTCAACGACGGCTTGAACTTGTTTAGCGCTTAAGGGGAGTGGCGGAATACCCTCACTTTCTCTTTCTAAAACGCTTTTTTTGTAATCTTCTAAAAAATCTTTCATTATTTCTCCTTTTTTAATAGCATTATTGGCTAATGCCCTAATCATTTGCCCCATGATAACAAAACTCTTTTTACTTTTAGTTAAGTTGTAAGAAACTTTAGCTACCATGCGATGCAAAAAAGGATTTTAAGTGCGTTTTGGTAAAATTGATTATTTGAACATGCTCCCTTTTGATGTGTTTATCAAATCCTACCCCACCCCTTGTTATTTCAAACAATTCTTACGGCTTAAAAAAACCTACCCCTCCAAACTCAATGAGAGTTTTTTATTCAGGCGTATTGATGCGGGGTTTATTTCTTCTATCGCCGGTCATCAATTCGCTCTTTGTTCTTATTCTCTAGGTATTGTGGCTTATAAGGAAGTTTTAAGCGTGCTGGTTGTGGATGCAAAAAACGCTTTTGACAAAGAAAGCGCTTCTTCAAACGCCCTCTCTCAAGCACTAGGGTTAAAGGGCGAAGTGTTAATCGGCAATAAAGCGTTGCAATTTTATTATTCCAACCCCAAAAAAGATTTTATAGATTTAGCCGCTCTTTGGTATGAAAAAAAACGCTTGCCGTTTGTTTTTGGGCGTTTGTGCTATTATCAAAACAAGGATTTTTACAAGCGTTTGTCTTTAGCTTTCAAACACAAAAAAACAAAAATCCCTTACTACATCCTTAAAGAAGCCGCTTTAAAAACCAACCTAAAACGCCAAGACATTCTAAACTACTTGCAAAAAATTTACTACACTTTAGGCAAAAAGGAACAACTAGGCCTTAAAGCGTTCTATCGTGAATTGTTATTCAAACGCATTCAAAAACCCAAGCGTTTTTAGCGATTCGCTGAGAATGCAGGCTTAAAATTTAGAAAGGGTGTTTTTAAGCAAGATTAGGTTACAATCACAAGTTTTATTAAAATTTTATTAATTAATTAAGAAGGGATCATGCAAGCAAAGATAAAAAACAAACGGGTTTTGGTGAAATTTTCTGGGGAAGCGTTAGCTGGGGACAACCAGTTTGGGATTGACATTCATGTGTTAGATCACATCGCTAAAGAGATCAAAAGCTTAGTGGAAAACGATATTGAAGTGGGTATTGTGATTGGTGGAGGCAATATCATTAGGGGGGTTAGCGCGGCTCAAGGGGGGATTATCAGGCGCACCAGTGGGGATTATATGGGCATGTTAGCCACCGTGATTAATGCGGTAGCGATGCAAGAAGCTTTAGAACATATCGGTTTAGACACAAGAGTGCAGAGCGCCATTGAAATTAAAGAGATTTGTGAAAGTTATATTTATAGGAAAGCGATCAGGCATTTAGAAAAGGGTAGGGTGGTGATTTTTGGCGCTGGCACGGGAAACCCGTTTTTCACCACCGATACAGCCGCCACTTTAAGAGCGATTGAAATTGGATCGGATTTAATCATTAAAGCGACTAAAGTGGATGGCATTTATGATAAAGACCCTAACAAATTCAAAGACGCTAAAAAATTAGACACTTTAAGCTATAACGATGCCTTGATAGGGGATATTGAAGTGATGGACGATACCGCTATTTCTTTAGCTAAAGACAATAAGCTCCCCATTGTGGTGTGTAACATGTTCAAAAAAGGGAATTTGTTGCAAGTGATTAAGCACCAACAAGGCGTGTTTTCTATGGTAAAATAAGCCCTTTAAAATTGGATAGAATTCAAAATAAAAGGATCAATTTGAAAAAAGAGAGAACAGAGAGTTTAGTCGCTCAAGCCTTAAAAAATATTGGGAACGACCGCTACATGTTAGATAATTTAGTTTTCGCTCGGGTGAAGCAATTAAACGCCGGAGCCAAAACTTTAGTGAATATGGACCCTAAACGCCATAAATTAGTGGATATTGCCATTAGAGAAATCGCTGAAGGGAAAATTGATATAGACAGGATAGATGAACGAAATTGATAAATCCGTTGATATCGGATTCTTACGGATTTTGGATGTTATTAAAAAAGTTACGACCCCAAAGGGTGGCATTGAAATCTTAAGGACTTTAATTGATTTCACGCCCAAAATTGAAAACGCCCTAAATTTAGCGACCAAAAGCCATAAGGGGCAATACCGAAAAAGCGGCGAGCCTTATATTGTCCATCCTATTTGTGTGGCAAGCTTGGTAGCGTTTTGTGGGGGCGATGAAGCGATGGTGTGCGCTGCGCTTTTGCATGATGTGGTGGAAGACACGCCTTGTGAGATTGAAACGATTGAGCGAGAATTCGGGCAAGATGTGGCTAATTTAGTGGATGCGCTCACTAAAATCACTGAAATCAGGAAAGAAGAATTAGGCGTGAGCTCTCAAGATCCCAGAATGGTGGTTTCAGCGCTCACTTTTAGAAAGATCCTTATTAGCGCGATACAAGATCCAAGAGCCTTAGTGGTGAAGATTAGCGACAGGTTGCACAACATGCTCACCTTAGACGCCTTGCCTCATGACAAGCAAGTGCGTATTTCTAAAGAGACTCTAGCGGTGTATGCCCCCATAGCGAGCCGATTGGGCATATCTTCAATCAAAAATGAATTAGAAGACAAGAGCTTTTATTATATTTATCCAGAAAGAGTATAAAAATATCAAGGAATATTTGCACAAAAACAAGCAGTCTTTACTCTTAAAACTCAACGCTTTTGCGAGCAAGCTAGAAAAAAAACTTTTTGACAGCGGGTTTAGCCATTCGGATTTCAAACTCGTTACAAGGGTGAAGCGCCCTTATTCTATTTATCTTAAGATGCAACGAAAAGGCGCGGTCAATATTGATGAAATTTTAGACTTGTTAGCCATTAGGATTTTATTGAAAAACCCGATTGATTGCTATAAAGTTTTAGGGATTATCCATTTGAATTTCAAACCCATTGTCTCTCGTTTTAAAGATTACATCGCTTTGCCCAAGGAAAATGGTTACAAGACGATACACACGACCATTTTTGATGAATCTTCTGTTTATGAAGTGCAGATCCGCACCTTTGATATGCATATGGGGGCGGAGTATGGTAATTCAGCCCACTGGAAGTATAAAGCTGGGGGCGTGGATCATGAAGAACATCATGAGGGCATGCGGTGGTTGCAAAATTTTAAATACCATGACAGCGATTTGAAAAACGACCCTAAGGAATTTTACGAACTCGCTAAGAACGATTTGTATCGTGAAGATATTGTCGTTTTTTCGCCTCATGGGGACACTTACACTTTACCGGTGGGAGCGATCGCTTTAGATTTTGCTTACATGGTGCATAGCGATTTAGGCGATAAAGCCACGGACGCTTATATCAATAGTAAAAAAGCCTTACTCAATCAGGAATTAAGAAGCGGGGATGTGGTTAAAATTATTAAAGGCGATAAAATAATACCTCGTTTCATTTGGATGGATCAGCTTAAAACTTCTAAGGCTAAAAACCATTTGCGCATCCAAAGAAGAAACCGCTTGAAAGAAATTGACACTAAGAGCATGATCAATATCTTAGCGACTTTTTTTGGGCGCTCTGTTTTTGAAGACGTGGGTTTAAAAGATTATAAAAACTTTGAAGAAAAATTAACAGATTGTGGGGTGGAGATTACCTTAACAGAAGCGATGAAAAGCTTTGAGAATTTAGCCAAACTCACTGAAGAAATTGAAAATAAGGTGTTTTCTTTAAAAGAAGATGCGATTTTAGAATACCAAGAGATGAGTTTATGGACTCGAGGTTTGAGGTATTTGGGTTTTAAAACTAATGTCTTGAATTTTTTAACCCCAAATCGGCAGTGGCAGTGTAAGGAATTAGAACATTTTAGCGTTTGTTCAAGCAACGCTTTAGAAATCAAACAGGTGTTGTTGAATGATTGTTGTTACCCTAAATATGGCGATGAAATCATTGCGATTGTAACGGATTTAAAAGATCCAAAGGCGGTTGCACACCATAAATTTTGCAAAAAAGCGATAGCGGAAGTGGATGCTAAAGCGCCTATGGTTTATATAGAATGGCACAAGCGGGATCGAACGATTTATAAAATGATGTTTTATTTAGGCGAAAAAAAGTCGGTTTTAGCGGGTTTATTGACTTTTTTAAACAGGAATGAATGCAATATTGTGGGCGTGTCTTACTTGGGCTATAAAGACAAATATTCTAGCCATTGCGAAGTGAGTTTTGAAATAGCTACGGATAAGGCGGATTGGATCAGAGCCTTAATCAATCGCAAATATCAGGATAGGATTGTAGAATTATCCAGTCTAGATGACGCTTATGAGTCATAATAAGCCCTAATTAAGGAATGAACATGGAACAAAAAATCAGTACCGCCTTAAAAGAGATCGCTAGAGGCACTAATGAAATCATTGGATTAGAATACATTGAAAAGCTGGTGAGAAAATATTACGAAACCAATGAACGCTTTATCGTTAAAGCCGGGTTTGATCCTACCGCTCCCGATTTGCATTTAGGGCATACGGTCTTGATCCAAAAATTGGCCTTGTTGCAGCAATATGGGGCTAGGGTTAAGTTTTTGATTGGGGATTTTACCGCTATAATAGGCGATCCTACAGGGAAAAATGAAACGAGAAAACCCCTGAACCGGGAGCAAGTCTTAGAAAACGCTAAAACTTATGAAGAGCAAATCTATAAAATTTTAGATGAAAAACACACCGAAGTGTGCTTTAATTCCGCTTGGTTGGATACTTTAGGCACAAAGGGCATGATAGAATTGTGCGCGAAGTTTTCAGTCGCTAGAATGCTAGAAAGGGACGATTTTGCTAAACGCTATAAAGAAAACCGCCCCATTAGCATCGTGGAATTTTTATACCCTTTGTTGCAAGGCTATGATTCAGTGGCGATGGATGCGGATATTGAGCTTGGGGGCAATGATCAAAAGTTTAATTTGCTGGTGGGGCGCTTTTTGCAACGATCTTACGGCTTGAACAAAGAGCAGTCTGTCATCACCATGCCTTTATTAGAGGGGCTTGATGGGGTGCAAAAAATGAGTAAAAGCTTGGGGAATTATGTGGGGATCACTGAAGAGCCTAACGCGATGTTTGGGAAGATCATGAGCGTGAGCGATGATCTCATGTGGCGCTATTATATCCTTTTGAGCGCTAAGACTTTAGAAGAAATTGAAGACTTAAAACATGGTATTTTAAACCAAACCTTGCACCCTAAAGCCGTTAAAGAGGATCTCGCTGGTGAAATCGTGGCTCGTTATTATAACAATGATCAAGCCTTCAAGGCGAAAGAGCAATTTTCTAAAGTGTTTAGCGCAAACCTTTTGCCCGAAATTTTATCAGAGAGCGATTTTGATGAAGGGGTTGGGATTTTAGATGTTTTAAAACAGATTGGCTTTTGCCCATCCACTTCACAAGCCAGGCGCGATATTCAAGGGGAGGGGTAAAGATTAATCAAGAAGTGATAAAAAATGAGAGTTATCGTTTTGTTAAAGGAAATTATGTTATACAGCTTGGTAAGAAAAGATTTATGAAATTAAATATTAACTAATATTAAGGAAAGAGCTATGGTATCAACACTCAAACCGCTAAAAATCGGTAAGCACACCATAAAATTCCCTATTTTTCAAGGGGGAATGGGTGTGGGGATTAGCTGGGATGAACTAGCTGGAAATGTTGCCAAAGAAGGGGCTTTAGGAGTGATTTCAGCCGTAGGGACTGGTTATTATAAAAACATGCGTTTTGTAGAAAGGATTGTGGCTAAAAAACCCTTTGAAGCTTTGAATTTTTACTCCAAAAAAGCGTTGAATGAGATTTTTGCAAACGCTAGGAAGATTTGCGGGAACAACCCTTTAGGAGCGAATATTTTATACGCTATCAATGACTATGGCCGTGTTTTAAGGGACGCTTGTGAAGCGGGAGCGAATATCATTATTACAGGGGCTGGTTTGCCCACCAACATGCCTGAATTCGCTAAGGATTTTAGCGATGTGGCGCTCATCCCTATCATTTCTTCAGCGAAGGCTTTAAAAATCCTTTGCAAAAGATGGAGCGATCGCTATAAAAGAATCCCGGACGCGTTCATTGTGGAAGCGGCCTTTGAGTGGGGGGCATCAGGGCTTTAAATACGAAGATTGTTTCAAAGAAAAATTCCGATTAGAAAACTTAGTGCCTAAAGTCGTGGAAGCTTCTAAGGAATGGGGGAATATCCCTATCATCGCAGCTGGGGGGATTTGGGACAGGAAAGATATAGACACCATGTTAAGCCTTGGAGCGAGTGGGGTGCAGATGGCGACTCGTTTTTTAGGCACGAAAGAATGCGACGCTAAAGCGTATGCCGATCTTTTGCCCACGCTCAAAAAAGAAGATATTTTACTCATTAAATCGCCTGTAGGCTATCCGGCTAGGGCTATTAATACGGGGGTGATCAAGCGCATTGAAGAGGGTAATGCGCCCAAAATCGCATGCGTGAGCAATTGTGTAGCGCCTTGTAACAGGGGTGAAGAGGCTAAAAAAGTGGGCTATTGTATCGCTGATGGTTTGGGGCGCAGTTATTTAGGGAACAGAGAAGAGGGGCTTTATTTTACCGGGGCTAATGGCTATAGAGTGGATAAGATTATCAGCGTGCATGAATTGATTAAAGAGCTTACAGAGGGTTAATTTGTAGTGCTTGTGAGGTTAGGGGTTGTTGCATATCTTTTTTGGTTGCATTTTGCTTATGCTACAACCCTTAAAATTATCAACATTGTGCCTTTTGGTTCTAGCAGTGTTAAAATTCTATTCAATCAAGAAGTTAAAAAATTCAAAGAAGTTCCGCTCAAAAATTTCAAGAGCTATTTGGAATTAGAAGCCGTTTTAACCATTCCTAAAAAGCATTACCAATTTTCCAAGCAATCTTTCATCACGATCGCGCAATTCAGCCCTAAATTAGCGCGAGTGGTCATTAGCCATGCCCCTAAGATGACTTATGAAGTTAAAATCCTTAAAAACAAGCTCTATGTTTCTATCGTGGAGAAAAAGCCCTTAACCAGGCATCAAATGGCGCCAAAACACCAGGCGCTAAAACCACCCAAACACCGGACGCTAAAACACCAAGCGCCAAAACCTGCCCCTAAACCCATTAAAAAAGAGGCCAAAAAGTCTAAAGAGGCTAAAGAAAAAACGCCAACTAAACACGCGCACTTAAAGCATGCACACTCTCCATTGAACGAAAGGAGCGCTAAAAAAGAAATTCCTAAAAAAGAAGCGGAAAATGAGAGCAAGAACCCAATTTTTATAGCAGAAAAAAATGATACTTTCATCAAAACCAAGCACAAAAAACACAAAAAGATCGTTTTAGACGCTGGGCATGGGGGGAAAGATTGCGGGGCGATGAGCGCGAATTTGGTGTGTGAAAAAGACATTGTTTTAGAAGTGGTGAAGTTTTTACACAAAGAGCTTAAAAAAAGAGGCTATAGCGTTTTATTGACAAGGGATAAGGATATTTACATTGATTTAGTGGCCCGAACGGAATTAGCCAATAAAAAAGGGGCGGATTTATTCATCTCAGTGCATGCCAATTCCATCCCTAAACGCTCCACCTCTAACGCTCATGGCATAGAGACTTATTTTTTATCCACCGCAAGGAGCGAAAGGGCTAGGAAAGTGGCTGAGCAAGAAAATAAAGACGATGTGAATTTAATGGATTATTTTTCTAAAAGTTTGTTTTTAAATTCATTGAACACGCAGCGATTGATCGTCTCTAACAAATTAGCGATTGACGTGCAATACGGCATGCTCCAAAGTGTCCGCAAAAATTACCCTGATGTGGTGGATGGGGGTGTTAGGGAGGGGCCTTTTTGGGTGTTAGCCGGGGCTTTAATGCCTTCAATTTTAATAGAAATTGGTTATAATTCCCATGCGATAGAATCTAAACGCATCCAAAGCAAACCGTATCAAAAAATCTTGGCTAAGGGCATTGCTGATGGCATTGATAGTTTCTTCAGCAAGAATGATTAGGCAATGATTAGGTTGTAGATGAATTTTTATCAAAAAATATACACGCATAAAGTCGTTTTTTCTTCATTGTTTTTTTTGTTGTTTTTGTTCAATGTGGAAACTTTGTTGTTTTCGCATTTCAGCGATGATTTTTCGCAATTGTTTTTTTTGTTTGAAAACCATGTTTATGATTTCATTGTCAAATTAGATTACTTGGGGTTAATAGGCGTTTCTTTAATTTATCTGCTTGTGCTTATTCTAAAGCCTTTCACCCTCACGCGCCAAAAATGCGCTTGCGTAGGGATATTATGCCTTTCTTTCTACGCTTGGAATTTTCCTGTTAAACATTCTTTAATCGTGCTTTATCTTTTCTATTTTGCGCTGTTAGCGACTTTATTGTGGCGTTTTTTAGGGGCTAGCATGAAGCAATCTTTCTTGCCCTCTATGAATATTTGCATCGTGTGGATTTTTGCTTCTTCTTTACAGAGTTTTAGGTTTTTAAGCGTGTCTGATTGCGTGGATTTTTCCCTTTTTACACTCGCTCTTATTTTATTGATACTGGTTTTAATCTATCACAAACGCCTTTTTGGGTTGTATGAATACGCTAACACGCTTATTTTGATCGTGGGGCTTAGCGTGGTGGTGCTGTGTTCTAGCATGTTCATTCAAACTAAAGAATATTATGGCATGCGGTTGGGTTTTTATTTTTTAGGCTTGTTGGGGTGGCTTTTAGAATACATCCATAACACTTTAAGGCGCTTGGAGCATCAAGTTTAAAGCTCAAGTAGGGATTGTTAAAGTTTTTTGAGTGTCTTTGATTGAGTGTCTTTTTTGGGGCTTAAAAGCGGGTTTACAAAAATCTTAAAGAGGTTTAATGATCTTTTGTTTTTGGCGTTCTTGCTCTAATTTAGCCACTTGAGCAAAGACTATCGCCACGGCTTCAAACAATTCTTCTGGTATGGCGGCGTTTAATTTCACATCCCTATAAAGCTCTCTAGCGAGCGTTTTATTTTCTATAATTTCTATGTCATGCTCTCTGGCGATGCCCTTAATCCTAATGGCTAAATAATCCGTGCCTTTAGCCACCACCACAGGCACAGGGTGTTCTTCATCAAATTGAAGAGCGACGGCGTAATGGGTGGGGTTAGTCACCACGACATTGGCTTTAGGGATTTCTTGCATCATTTTATTCGTGGCGTTTTTTACCATCATTTGGCGGATTTTGGCTTTGATCTCTGGGTTTCCTTCTTGCTGTTTGTATTCGTCTTTAACTTCTTGTTTAGTCATTTTTAAAGAGTTAGTGTATTGGCGGCGCTTGATCACTAAATCTATAAAAGCCAAGACAAAAAATAAAAATAAAAGCGAAGAAATGAGTAATAACGCCTTATTTTTAAACCACAATAACTGGCCTTGCAAGTTCAAAAGAGCCGCATGGTTTAATTCCCCTAAAAACAAGGAGAAGATGAAAAACCCCAGAAAAAAAGCTAAAAAAACTTTTAAGGTGATCAAACTCCCATCAAGGAGCTTTTTTAAAGAAAAAAGGTTTTTGACGCCATTGATAGGGTTGATTTTAGAAAATTTGGGTTCAATGACTTTAGGGGCAAAGAGCCAGCCAAATTGCAAGACATTGGATAAAAACGCCACTACCATTAAAATGATTAAAATCGGTAAAAGCAATAAAAAAGTGTCTTTAGCCAACTGGTTAAACAGCTCTTGAACGCTTTCTTTGCTAAAATCTAGGGAAAAATCTTTCAACACATGGCGATACATTTCGTTAAAGCCATCCACCCACCATATGAAAAAAACAAAAATACTCATTAGCCCGGCTAATAACCCCAAAACCCCCACCACTTCCATGCTCTTAGGCACATTGCCTTCTTCTCTGGCTTTTTGGATTTTTTTCGCGCTAGGGAGTTCGGTTTTTTCTTCTTCAGCCATTGGCCCTCTTTTTTAAAATTTGAACGGCTAATTCATAGTCTTTTAAGGTGTTGAGGTTTAAAAATTCTTCTTCTTTATCAAAATGGATAGTGGTTGAAAAGGCGTTTTTGATAAGATCGCTTAAGCGATAATTTTGCGTTTTAAGAGTGTAATTAAGGGCGTTAAGGATACTTTGATGCCACAAAGAAATCAAATAATGTTCTTTTGTGGGGCTTTTAGCATAGACTACGCTAAAGTTTTGAATCCCACAAAGAGCCTTAATGCTTTCAAAGGACACTAAAGGCGTATCTATGGCGATAAAAAAAATATAAGGGGTTTGCAGCGTTAAAAAAGCATTATGAATGCCAAAAAGGGGTGAAAAAAGACCGCTCTCTTTTTCTAAAAGATAGGGAGCGTTTAATGCGTAAGATTTTTTCGCGCTGATAATGACTTGTTTGAAAAGTTTTAAAAGGCGCGAGTATTGGTATTCTAAAAGGCTAGGATACGATTTTAAAGGCATGAGAGCCTTATTGATTTGAATATTATTGATGATGAAACGAGAGCTTTTGCCCCCAGCTAATAAAACGCAAGGAATGTTATCAATGATAGGGTTTTTCAAAAGTTCTATCCATTTTGATGTTGTTAAGTCATTGTTTATCATGTTACACTAAAAGCTTAAATAAAGAGCATAAGGGACAAAGGGAGTGTTAGTAGATAGTTTTAATAGGGTTATTGATTATATTAGGGTGTCTGTAACCAAACAATGTAATTTCAGGTGTCAGTATTGCATGCCTACCACGCCATTAGATTTTTTTGATGATGAAGAATTATTGCCTTTGGATAATGTTTTAGAATTTCTTAAAATCGCTATTGATGAGGGCGTTAAAAAAATTAGAATCACGGGTGGGGAGCCGCTATTACGCAAGGGTTTAGATGAATTTATCGCCAAACTACACGCTTACAATAAAGAAGTGGCGTTAGTTTTAAGCACTAATGGTTTTTTACTCAAAAAAATGGCTAAGGGTTTAAAAGATGCCGGGTTATCACGGGTGAATGTTTCATTAGATTCTTTAAAAAGCGATAGGGTTTTAAAAATCTCTCAAAAAGACGCTCTTAAAAATGCGCTAGAAGCGGATTGAAGAGTCCTTAAAGGTGGGTTTAAAACTCAAATTAAACATGGTTGTGATGAAAGGCGTTAATGATGATGAAATCTTAGAGCTTTTAGAATACGCAAAAAACAGAAGCATACAAATCCGCTACATTGAATTTATGGAAAACACGCATGCTAAGGATTTGGTTAAAGGCTTGAAAGAGGAAGAAATTTTAGATTTGATCGCTCAAAAATACAAAATAATGGAGACAGAAAAACCCAAACAAGGGTCTTCTAAAATCTACACGCTGGAAAATGGCTATCAATTTGGCATTATCGCTCCGCATAGTGATGATTTTTGCCAATCTTGCAATCGTATCCGTTTGGCTTCTGATGGCAAGATCTGCCCATGTTTATACTATCAAGACGCCATAGACGCTAAAGAGGCGATTATAAATAAAGATACAAAAATGATGAAAAGGCTTTTAAAACAATCTGTCATCAATAAACCAGAAAAAAACATGTGGAATGATAAAAACAGCGAAACTCCCACAAGGGCGTTTTACTACACAGGGGGGTAGGGAAAATATTTATTATTTTAAACCTTTTTATTAAAAATAAGGCGGTTTGCTTAGGATTTTTGGTTATAGTGGCTAGGATTGAACAATAAGGAGGTCTTTATGGAAAAAGTCCTAGCGTTTTTTAGTCCTAGTCTTTTATTTCTAGCTTTTCTGGGGGGGGGGGGGTTACTATAAGCCTACCCTAAACCTTCCCTAAACCTTTTAGAAGCCCCCAAATTTCTCGCTTTTTTTAAATCTTTCTTTTTTGGAGTTGAGTCATGAAAAAAGATCGAAAGAAAAAACAAAAATACAACAACATTACAGACGCAACCATCATGGGTTCAACTGGCGAAGAAAGTGCACTCCATGCTAGTGCCAATAGAGAGCATTTTTCTGCCTTTGATAGATTAGAAGAGATCTCAAAAAGGAAAGATAAACCCTAACTATACTAATCAAAATATCAACCAACAGGCGGGATATTCTGCTGAAATCAAAGAGCAAGCCCATGTTAATGATCATAATATCCTTGCAGGAAAAAGAGAAAGGATAGTGCAGTATGACAATCTTTCTAACGAGCAAAAGGCTCAGATTAAGAATCTTTACCCAAACTATGCCGCACCCAGTAAGAACCACGAAATCGTGGATTATGTCAGTGTGGATAAAAAGGGGAATGTCATTCCTGGCACGGCTGTGCAGAGTAAATTTGTTGGCAAAAATGGTGAGGAGTGTTTTAAAAAACTCTTATCTAAAGACTATGAAAAATACTTTAAAAACGGTGCGAAGATGAAAATCGCTAGGAATCATTATGGGGATTTTCAAAGAGCGGTCAATACTAGGATCAAGAGCCTAGAATCTCAAATCGCTAAACAAAAGGGGCTTGGCGATTTTCAAAAAGCCGCTCATTTAGAGGAAAAACTCCAAAAAATGCAAAACAATCAAAGCCCATACAAGGCCTGCGAGCGCCACTAAAAGAGAGGCGATTGAAGCCAGATTGAACCCAAATCTCTCCACTGCCAAAGATGTTACCAGCATTTCGCATCAATCAGGAATGAACGCCGCACAAACCGGTGCGTTGATAGGTGGTGGGGTCTCACTCGTAACGAATGTTTATGAATGTGTCGCAAATGGCAAGGATCCTATAAAAGCGATCAAGCACACCGCCATTGCTACCCTAAAGGGTGGAGCGCTTAGTTATGGCAGTGCGTTTGCAAGCTCCTCTTTGGGAGGTTGGATGCAAAGCAGCGCTAATAAAATTATCCAAAGCCTTGGCAAGGGTTCATTACCTGCAATGATTGTGGGTGCTTGTGTGGCAAATTGCAAAGTTTTTATTGATTATTTTCGTGGAAAGATTGATGAGGCAGAGCTTCTTAAACGGCTTGGGAAAGCTAACGCCACTCTTATAAGTGGTGGGGCTATGGCAGTTGTTGGTCAAACGCTCATCCCCATTCCTGTGGTTGGAGCGCTGATTGGGGGCTTTGTGGGTGCGATTCTGAGCGAAACTTGTTTTAACGCCCTTCTAAAGGCTCGTGAAGAGGCTAAATTGGCACGCCAAAGGCGTATTGAGATTGAAAGAGAATGCCGTGAAATCATCAAGCTGTTAGAGATTTATCAAAATCAATTCAAGGAGGTGTTTGAGCGATATTTTCATGAAACCACCAAGTTTTTCAATCAGAATCTTGATGAGCTTGAGAGGGCGCTTTATGCAGGCGATGCGGATTTGGCCATAGGAGTCAATAATAAGATTCAAGAGAGAATAGGCCAAAAGCCGTTGTTTAATAATACCCAAGAATTTTGGGAATTGATTACCAGTAATAAAGACATAAGAATGTAAAGGAGAAAACATGCCATTACCATTTATTTTAGGAGGGTTAGCCCTAGTGGCAGCAGGATACGGAGTCAAAAAAGGGATTGATGCGCTCGATGTCGATTGTGAAGCTGATGAATTTATCAAAAAGGCAGAGAATTTAAAAGAGGAATCAACTAAAAAGGCTGAGTCTGCGGAGTCTGACTGCAGGCGTGCTTTTATGAGATTTGGCAAGAAAAAACTCCATGTTTTAAGCCATAGCGTTTCAAACTTTTTGAATCATTTCCACCGATTGAAACGCAGCACGATTACTATTGAAGGTATCAACATGCAAGACATTCAACGCCAGGTTTCAGACGCGCGAAATCTCCTTAACCAACTTAATGCCAACGGTATTGATGGAGACTCTGCTCCAGGAGTGATTGCAGGCTTTGGTAGTTTAGGTATTTCTAGTTTTACTACTGGTGCTATTTTGGGTGGAGGGCTCGCTGCGAGTGGTCTTGCAGGTATGGCAGTGCTTGGAGGGATTGTTGCCGGACCCGCACTCGCTATTTTTGGAGCTTTGAGAGCCGCTGAAATGGAAGAAAAGCTAGAAAATGCTAAGGCTCGCTACGAAGAGATCAGAGTGAGATTTGAGGAAGCGGTTGTGATGATTGATCAGTTTCAAGCTATTGAAAAAATGGCGATGTATTTCACTAGGCAGATCACAAAATTTGACGCACTGTTTTTCTCGCTTTCTCAAGAGGCCATCGCTACGATGAAAAAGCATCACTACGATACCTCTCGTTACAATCAAAAAGAAAAAGATCAGTTCTGCGTTACCGTTTCAACGCTCTCTAGTTTGAGCGCTTTTTGAAAGTGCCTATCATGGACAAACACCAAAAACTTAATAAAAAAGCACAAAACGCCCTCAATCTCATGCGAAATCAGATAAATGCCCTAGAAAGCGGGCAAAAAAGCAGGCATTATGATGTGGCGATGATCCAATCCAATCAAAAAGGTCTTAAAAACTTGCGAAAAGGGATCGCTTGGGGGCTTGAAAGATGAAGCGGCTTTAAAGGTGAGAATATAAAAAGATGAAAGGATCACAAGAAAAGCCTGATCGCTTCCCTTGCACCTCTTGTGGGCTTTGCTGTAAAAATATCACCGGAATTATTGAGCTTATTGGGTTTGATGTTGGCAATGGGGTGTGCAAGTTTTTGGATTTAGAAACGAATCTGTGCAAGATTTATGAATCGCGCCCGTTAATTTGCAGGATTGATGAAGCGCACAAAAAGCTTTATTCCCATATCCCGCTGAAGGAGTTTTATGCCAAAAACGCAGAGGTTTGTAACGCTTTACAAGAAGCAAACCACATGGATATAAGCTTTAGGGTTATTATTACAAAATAACATAGTTTTTAGAAATTTAGCTAATTGATCGCTATGGCTCGCAAAAATATCTGATTACAATCAAAAAGAATGAGTTGGGTTATATTTTAAAATTAGTTAAAAATGAGAAAATAAAGCTAAATTAACCATTTTACCCCCCAATTTTGAGCCAAAAATTAAGCGAATTACCCCTTATAAAAATGTTAAAAAGCGTTTTTTATAATCAATAATAAAAGAGTTTGAAAAAACAAGCGGTAGCTTTTAAAAAAGCGGTTTTTTTGGGGTTAGTGGGGTTAGGGGTTTTTAGCTTATTGTTCCACAAACACCGCATCAACCAAATCTTCTATAAAGCGTTCTTCATCAAAAGCGATCAAATCGTCTTCTTTTTCGCCCATTCCTAAATAAAGAATGGGTAATTTCAACTCATACAGCACGCTTAAAATCGCTCCGCCTTTAGAAGTGCCATCAAGCTTAGTCATAATCACGCCATCTAGCGCCAAAGTCTCATGGAAAATTTTCGCTTGCGTGAGCCCAGAACTCCCTTGCGTGCCGTCTAAAATAAGGAATTTATAAAAGGGGGCGTCTTTTAAAACTTTAGAGCAGGTGCGGCGCGATTTTAGAAAGCTCGTTTTTAAGGTTGGTCTGGTTGTGCAGCCTCCCGGCGGTGTCTATAAAAACTTCATCTATATTTTTAGCGATCGCGCTTTCTATGGTGTTGTAAGCTAGAGAGCTTGGATCGCTCCCTTCTTTAGCACTAATGACTTGAATATTAAGCTTTTCACCCCATAATTGGAGCTGTTTGACTGCGGCCGCTCTAAAGGTATCGCCGGCCCCAAGAAGCGTTTTTTTATGCTGTTTTAAAGAGAGCTTGGCTAATTTAGCGATCGTTGTGGTTTTACCCGCCCCATTAACCCCAACGATCAAATGCACTAAGGGTTTTGTGGTGATGGTCTTTAGGCGGGTTTTATCATAGTAGCTTTCCCCACGCACAAAACGCAACAAAGCGACTTCTAATTGCTTGGGCGTAACCAAATCGCCTAAATGCTTTAACAAGCTCTCTATCAAATCGTATTGGATGTCAAAGCCAATCAAAATTTCTTCTAATTCCTCTTTAGGGATATTTTCACGCTTTCTTTCTTTAGTCTCTTTCACCCTTAATTTTATTGACAATTTTTTTGAAAAAATTAAACATAATTTTTAATCCTTTAGGTTAGAAATATCAAATTGGAGCATTTCTGCTGGCACAATCCCCTGATACATTTTAATCAATTGGTGTTTGTCATATAAGAGCATGTTAAAAGAATGGTTTAAAATATCATACTTTAAATGATCAAAAAGAGCGGTATCTTTAGGGTTTAAAATCACCAAATCAGCTTGAAAATGCGCGCTAAAGTCTTTGATTGCATCGCTTGAATAGGGTTGATTGAGTAAAATAAGCACTCTCAAACGATCTTTAAAAGTTTTTTTTAAGATGTTAAAGGTGGGGGCGTAATCTTTTAAAGAATCATCTAAAGCACTTAAAACTAATAGGGTAGGGGCGTTAGAATCCGGGCTGATATTTAGAGAATCTAAATCGCCTGTGATGGTGTATTCCTGGTTATTCAAATCCATAGCGGTGTAGGTTTTAGGGCTATCTTGTTGGGTGGTATTGTTTTGAGAATCTTGAGATTTTTGAGAATTTTTACAAGCGCTAAAACCTAACAAAACGATCAAAACCAGCGCGATAAAACGCAAAAAATAAGCCTTAATTCTCATTATAAACACATCCTTAAGAATAATAAAATGGTAACTTAATAACCTAAAATTATACTATAATGTAAGTCTAAAATTTAAGGATTATAACCATTAAAACGATTTTTAGAGATTTTTGTAAAGAACGCTTGAAAAGGGCTAAAGCAAAAGATAAAGCAGTCAGGGATAAACTGGCTTGCAAGCTTTTATTTTGGAAACTCAAAGATTATCAAAATATTTTATTGTATAGCCCATTAGGGCATGAGCTTGACATTAGGCCTTTGATTTTGAAGTTAAGACAAAAAAATAAGCGCGTGTGGTTGCCTAAAAGCATCAAAAAAGGCGCTAATTTTTCTAAAGAGGGTTTTACTATCGCGCCCTTTAGGTTGCCCTTAAAGCGTTTGGGGTGGTTTGATGAGCCGAGTTTGTCGCGCTGTTATAAGCGGGAATTAGATTGTATTGTCGTGCCGATTTTAGGAATGGATACAAGCTTTAAGCGCGTGGGTTTTGGGCTAGGCATGTATGATAGGAGTTTGCCCCAATTGCTCAAAAGGCAACTAAAACGCCCCTTAATCGTGTTTGTGAGTAGGGAATTAGTGCTAGCTAATGGTATTCTTACAGACGCCTATGACATTGAAGCGAATCTTTACATGAATGCTCGTATCGTTATGAAGAATAATAAAAGGAAACATTATGAGCAGCAGGTTAATTTACGTTTCATTAGAAGTCTTAGTAGCGTGTTTGATTACCGCTCTAGTCATGTATTATGTGATGAAAAAGATCTATTATGCTAGAGGGCAAACCATTTTAAAAGGCGCTTCAGCTAAAGCCAAATTAATGGAGTTTCAAGCGAAATCTTTTGTGGAAGCTGAAGAGATGCGCATGAAGAGCCAAGAATGCAAATTGCAACAGCAATATGAAAACAAGAACTTGCAACTCAAAACCCATTTTGAAAAAAAAGAAGCGCATTTGAAGCATTTAGAAGCGCAGCACAAAGAATTTGTAAGAGATGAAAAACGCTATTTGGAAAAGGAAAAACAAGAGCTTGAAAAAGAACGCCAAATTTTAGAGCAAGAAAAAGAAAATTTTAAAAAACAGCGCGCTGTTTGCAAAGAAGCTCAAGCCAAAGCGCTAGATGCGATGCTCAATTACATGGCTTATACCAAAGATGAAATTAAAAGCATGGTTTTAGAGCAACTAGAAGAAGAATTAGAAGCGCAAAAAAGCGCGTTAATCAAGCGTTATGAAAAAGAAGCCAAAGAAGAGGGCAAGAAAAAATCGTATGCCATTTTAGCGGAAGCGACAGCCCGTTTTGCGGGTAATTATGCGGCAGAGAATTTAACGACTCGCATTGCTTTGCCTTGCTCAGATTATATCGGTCGTGTGATAGGCAAAGACGGGAAAAATATTGAAGCGTTTAAAAAAGTCAGTGGGGTGGATATAGAATTTAGCGAAGGTAGCAGCGAATTGTATTTGTCCAGTTTCAATCTTTATCGGCGTGAAGTAGCGAGCGAAACGCTTAAAATTTTAATAGAAGACGGCCGTATCCAGCCTAACAGGATTGAAGAAGTTTATCATAGAGTCGCGCGCAACATGGAAAAAGAATTGCTTTCTGAAGGGGAGAGCGTGGTGCTAGAATTAGAGCTTGGGGCTATGGAAGATGAGCTTAAAATTTTAATAGGCAAAATGCGTTATCGCTCCAGTTTTGGGCAAAACGCCTTACAGCATTCTAAAGAAGTCGCTCTTTTAGCCGGCTTGATTGCAGAACAGCTTGAGGGGGATAAAAAACTCGCCAGAAGAGCCGGTATTTTGCATGATATTGGTAAAGCGCTCACCCAAGAGCTTGGGAGAGATCATGTGAATTTAGGGGTTGAGGTGTGCAAGCGCCATAAAGAAGACCCGGTTGTGATCAATGCGATTTATGCCCACCATGGGCATGAAGAGATCATGAGCGTAGAGTGCGCGAGCGTGTGCGCGGCTGATGTGCTTTCAGCAGGGCGTCCTGGGGCTAGGAGAAAGAGCGATGAAGAATACGCTAAACGCATGCAAGCTTTAGAAGAGATCGCGCTAGAATTTGATGGGGTGGAAAAGGCGTATGCGATGGAGAGCGGGCGAGAACTAAGAGTGATTGTCAAATCCAACCAAGTCAGGGACAATCAAGTGCCTATTATTGCCAGAAAGATCGCTAAAAAGATAGAAGAGAGCGCTCAGTATGTGGGTGAAGTGGGCGTGCAAGTGGTGCGAGAAAGCCGTTTCAAAACGACCGCTACGCTCAAGCAATAATCAAGCCTTTTTCCCGCACCTTTTCCAAATGCCTTTAGAAAAAACTTTATAATAGATGAATGAGCGCAAAAAAGTTTCTGATGCAATCACCACAAAAATAAATTCCACCTTAAAATGATACATTAAAAGCAAGTAAATGGGCATGATCCTTAACCCCCATAAGCTTAGGGTGTTAATATACAGTGAGACTTTAGAAATGCCAGCCCCTCTAAAAACTCCATCCAGCACAAAATACCCAATTAAGGGGGCTTGAGAAAGACCCACAGCGATCAAATAAGATCGCGCCACTTCCAAAACTTCTTCATCTTGAGAAAAAAGGCTCGCAAATTCTTTAGCGAATAAGACTAAAATAACCCCTAAAACCCCCATTAAACCCATAGAGATTTTTAAAATCAAATGCGCGTATTCTGTGGCGATTTTTGGCTTGTTCGCTCCTAAATTTTGCCCCGTTAAAACCATTGCTGCGATCATAAACCCAAATCCGGGCATGAACGAAAAGGTTTCAACCCTAATGCCTATTTGCATGCCCGCTAACACTTTATCCCCATAGCTCGCTACAAATTTGGATAAGAGGATTAAAGAAAATAAGCTCAATAAGCGCTCAAACCCGGCCGGCCAACCCACTCTAAACATGGTTTTTAAAAAAGAAAAATGAAAGGTTATTTTGAATTTTAAAGGGATTTTTTTGATTTGTATCCAAACGCCAAGCGCGAGTAATTCCAAATAAGAAACAATCACATTCGCTAAAGCAGAGCCTACAATCCCCATTTCTTTAAAACCAAAATCCCCAAAAATCAAGGCTTGATTCAAGAAAATGCATGCGATGACCATGATGATTTTGACAATAAAGGGGGTTAGGGTGTCTGAAAAGCTAGCGAGCGCTGAAACTAAAACATTTTTTAAAAAAATACTTGGTAGCGCAATAACTAAGACTTCTAAATAATCTTGCGTCAATTGGCGCGAAGGATCTTGCAATCGCATCCAATTTAAAAAAGGCTCAATCAAAAAATAAGAAACAAACAGCACGCCCAAACAAATCACAAACGCCCCTATAAAAATACTTGAAAAAGCGTGATTGATTTGAGTAAAATCCCTAGCTCCCACAAGCCTAGAAAGAATGGCGTTAGTGCCGGTGTATAAAATCGTATTGATGCCATAAAAAAGCATCAAAAATTGCAAGCCCACCCCTAAAGCCACAATGTGATGGTGCGAAATCTTGCCCACAAAAAAAACCGAGAGTGCGACCACTAGCACATCTAAAAAAGCGTTGATCCCAGAGGGTAAGGCTAAAGAAAAGATTTTCTTAACTTGATAGATTAGCCTAATAGTAACGCTCCAACCACTCCAAAAACAATCAAAGGGAGATTATAGACTAAAAAAGTCGGCACGCATGTGTCATAGATATGATTGTGTTGGTTGTCTGCGTTAAGCCCGCAAGTGGGCCCCATGGTGCTATCGCTAGCCGGTGAGCCTGCATCGCCTAAAGCTGCGGCTATGCCGATGAGTAAAATCGTAGATTCTATGCTAAAACCTAATTTCGCGCATAAAGGGACATAAAACACAGCGATGATAGGAATAGTGCCAAAAGAAGTCCCTATCCCCATAGTGATAAAAAGCCCTACAACAAGCATTAAAAAAGCCCCTAAAAGCTTCCCTTGGATCACGCTTGTGATCGCATTCACTAAGCCATCTATCGCATGCACTTTTTGCAACACTTCTCCAAACCCGCTAGCCACTAACATCACAAAAGCGATAAACGCCATCATTTTTACGCTATCGTCCATTAAAGAGTCTGTTTCTTTAAACTTAATGCCACGGCCTAATAAGATGATCGCTAACGCTAAAAAGGCGGCTAAGGGCATCGAATCGGTGGCTAATTGGATCACAAACGCCACGATAATCCCTATAAAAGTCAAGTAGTCATGGTAGTTTAATTTAAGCGAGTCGTAATTTTCTATGTTAAAAGATTTTTCTTGGTAGCGCCTGGGCTTTTTGTATAGCGTTAATACAGCGACAAATAGCCCAACAACCATCGCTAACCCCGCTATCCACATCACTCCTGTGATTTGCGCTAGGGTAGCGCTAACGCCATTAGCTTTTAATTGCTCTAAAATGGTGGTTTGAAAAATCAAGCCAAACCCTACAGGAAGCACCAAGTAGGGGGCTTGCAAACCAAAGGTTAAAGCGCAAGCGACCGCTCTTCTATCCAATTCTAGCCGGTTCATTAAATGCAAAAGAGGGGGGATTAAAATAGGGATAAAAGCGATATGCACCGGCACTAAATTTTGCGAAAAACATGCGATGAAAGCGGTCAAAAAGCAAAAAGTGGATCGCTTGTAGTTCATTAAGCCTATTAATTTACTCAAAGCGACTTTAATGAGATTGCTTTTAGCGATCGCTACCGCTAAAGCCCCTAAAAGGATGTAGCTTAAAGCGATGTTTAAATTGCCTTTCATGCCATCTATCATTGCATTAAAACTTTCCGTGATCCCAAGCCCTCCCATAAGTCCTGCTATGAGAGTCGCGCTAATCATAGAAAGCATGACATTGAGTCTTAAAAGGCTAAGAACGCACATGCAAATGATAGCCACAAAGGCAGGATTGCTCCATATAGAGCTATTTTCTAGCATTTTTGCTCCTTGTTAAAATGAAAATACCGCACAAAAATGATAGAACTTTTGCGCTTGTTTAGCGCAAAAAACCACACCTACCATGTTTAATCCTTTCTAACCTTAAATTTTAAACTGATTGACTGATTAAATATAGCGTTTTAACAAATCGTTATAAAAATCAATGCGTCTGTCTCTTAAAAACGGCCACATTCGGCGCACTTCTTCGGTGCGTTCTAAATCAATTTCCGCATACAAAATCTCTTCTTTATCGCTCGCTTTAGCTAAAAATTCGCCCAAAGCCCCCACCACAAAACTAGAGCCAAAAAAAGTAATACCCCCCTTAATCGTGCCGCTAGGATCTAACTCCACGCCCACTCTATTAGTCGCAATCAAAGGCAAGCCATTAGCGATCGCATGCCCTCTTTGGATCGTTTCCCATGCGTTTTGCTGACGCTTTTTTCTTCGTTAGAATCTTCTTTCTAAAAACCCTATCGCGCTAGGATAGATTAAAATTTCTGCCCCTTTTAAAGCCATAATTCTAGCCGCCTCAGGATACCACTGATCCCAGCACACCATAAGCCCTAATTTGCCCACGCTTGTAACAATAGGCTCAAAGCCCAAATCCCCCGGCGTGAAATAAAATTTTTCATAAAACCCCGGGTCATCAGGAATGTGCATTTTGCGATACACCCCAGCGATTGATCCGTCTTTTTCAAACACAACAGCGCTATTGTGATACAACCCTTTAGCGCGCTTTTCAAATAAAGAAGCGATCAGCACCACTTGAAATTTTTGGGCTAAAGCGCTAAAAAAAGCCTTATCTTCTTCAAAATACTCGCCCAAATCAAAAAATTTAGGGTTTTCGCTCTGGCAAAAATAACTATAAGGGTTCAATTCTTGCAACACCACTAAATTGGTCTTAGGATGTTTTTTTAGCGCTTGTTCAAGCAAGTTTGCTGTATGCTCTATGGTTTTTTTTCTAGAGCCGCAATAAGCATGCTGGAGGATGCTTGCACAAATCATTTTTCACTCTTCTTCATAATCAGAGTTATAGTCTTCATAATCGTCATCATCATAGACATTCTTATAATCATTATACTCTTCATCTTCTTCTTCAAAGCCCTCTAATTCTTCTTCTTCAAAATCTTCCAATTCGTCTTCGTAATCTTTCATTTCACTGCCTTTCATTTTTGATAATATCTTATTTGATAATGTCTTGCACGACTTCACTCGCTATTTGCAAACCAAAACTCGCCGTAACCGCATTAAAACTCCCAAGCTCTATGCAATGCGGGACTTCAGGGCTAAAAACCACTTTAAAATCCCCTTTAAAACGGCGTTTTTTTAAAAAATCTCTAAATTTACGCCCGAATTTATCGCCATAGCTTTCCCACACGCTCCCCACTTGGATGTGTTTAGGGTTCAAGCGTTTCGCGCTCCCCATAGAGCTGATAAATTTCCCGTAAGCGAAATTTTGACATTTGATCGCTAAGCTCGTTTTAATAGGCAAATCGTCCATGCAATCTAAAATGTAATCATAATCTCTAAAATTAAATGAATTTAAAAACGCTTCATCTATATGCAAATTCAAAGCTTGAATGCCTTTATAGAGATCTTGCAACACCAACACTTTAGATTCTCCTATCCTTTCTGATCCAATCTGGCGGTTTTGATTGGTAACATCAAACGCGTCTTTATCAATAATAGTGATTTGCCCTATCCCCACACGATACAAAGCGTCTAGCGCAAAGCCCCCAACGCCCCCCACGCCACAGATTAAAACCCTTTGTCGGCGGATTTTTTCAAAATCGTTTTTAAACAACCACCTTATGCGCGTGAATCTATCTACGGGTTCAGACAATCTTTAGCCTTCAATAAAAATAGTGCTTTTATTGTATCGTAGTTTAAAAAACCTAAGACAAAAATTTTTGAACCTTCTTAGCCTTATGCATTTGTGATTGCAGTTCTTCTTTTTCTTTTTCCAATAATTCAATGCTTTGGGCTATCATTTCCTTAAGGCTTAAAAGCGTGTCTAAATCCAAGCTTTTTATTTGCTCTAAAGAAAGGCGCTCTATCAATGAAAAGGCCTGCTTAGAATCTTTTTTAACAAGAGCGATTTTAAAGGAATCTAATAACGCATCAGGCGAGTTCATCTGAATGGATTTCCCTCCATGCTTCTAACAACCCCCTAGCCACATTCAACACCAAATCAATCTTACTCGCATCATTTTCCACATTGGCCTGCGTTAAAACTTTGATTTGATGGGTGTATAAGCCTGTAAGATACACCGCCACTTCCCCCCTTTTTCATAATCTAAAATATTCAACAATTCCGTGAAAATATCCGTAACCCTATTAATATAATAAATCTTTTTTTCAATGTCTTCATTTTCAATACAGCGTTTGGCTTGCGAAGAAAATCTTAAAATCCGCTTCATAAAGCATTTCAATGAGTTTTGCCGGGGACTCCACACTCACTCGGTTATGCTGGTAGGCTTGATAAGCGTTAGCGTATTGCATAATGTTCCTTTATCCTTTAAAATTGATAACTCTCTGTTTTTTTAATTCTTTTTAGCCGCCGCTTGATCGATCATCATTTGCACGGAATTGAATTTTTGATTGGCTTTAGAGATTTGACTATCATAAGCGGCAAAACGCTCCGCCATGATGTTGTAGCGGGTTTTTAAAAGCTCTTGAGCGTTTTCTTTGTCTTTAGTCAGGCTTTTAGCGTCTCTGTCTAGGGAATCTTCATAAATCTTTAATTTAGCGTTCCCTCCATCTATGAGATTGGCGATGACTTGATTGAATTTAGAAAAAATGCCCTCTTGGTGGATCTCTCTGCCCCCCATATCCTTGCTATCGCTCCCATAGAAAAAATCTTGAGTCGCTTTAGGATTAGAATTTAGCGCGCTACTCAATTTAGCCTCATCTAAACTCATCACGCCCTTATCGTCCAAACTAAGCCCGTATTTCATCAAGCTTTCTACCCCATTATCCGTATGCACGCTATAAGAAAACACATTATTAAGAGAAGAGCGGATCGCGCGAATATCGCCCACGCCGTTAAAAATCCCAGCGATTTTAGTGTCAGCGTCATAGCGCGTGTCTTCATCTAATTTAGGGATAAGCTCGTTATAGGCTTTGACAAATTCCTTAAGGCTGTCTATAATGGCTTGATTGTCCCTGCTCACGCTGATAATGGCAGGCTTATTAGGCTCTGTGGTTTGCTCTAAAGTGATATTAACCCCGTTAATCACATCATTGACCTCATTAGTGGGGCGTGTGATGCTCACCCCATTATAAGTGAATTCTGAATCGCTCGCTTTTTGTAAATTCTTAGACATAAAAAGCGTGTTTTGTGAAGCTTCATAAGATTGCACCATGCCAGCGTTCAAACCCAAATCCTTCAAACTGGCCTTGCCTAAAGCGTCCTCGCCCTTAATCGTTAGCATTCCGGTTTTAGAATTGATCACAAGCTTGCGCTTCAGCGTTCTTAAACGCACTCAAGCCTTCCTTAGCGTTGATCGCTTGAACGATAGCGTCTGTGTTTTCTTCGCTGGTGTTGCCCTCTTTGGTTAAGGTTTTTAAATCCAGTTTTTGGCCATTCAAGCTAATTACCCGCTTCTAATTTACCCTCTTTTATCGTGCGAGAGCTTTTTAACAAATCGCTTTCTTGGGTGGTGGTTTGCAAAAACCCAAGCTCTTTAGCCTTACTCCCTTTAATTTCAATGTTTCCCCCACGCCTGTCATTAATGATTAAAGATTCCCCCCATGAAGAGTGTCTATGGAAATATCCCCATTAGCGATCAAGTCTTTAAAATTAGGGTCGTTTTCTAAAGCCTGCTCTATCGCTTTTTGGATTGCGGTGTTTTTTTGTTTGATAGAAGCGCTTTCAGGGAGCTCTAGCATGATAGGGACTTCATGCATGCTCCCATCAGCCCCCTTTAAATTCAAACTCAATTCGCTTTTCCCGGCTCCATCAAGCCCCAAAGAAAGGGCGTTTTTGTTAGCGAGCGTGGATTGGAGGTGTGAGCCAAAATAGACTCGGTTGTCTTCGCCGGTGTTTTTGGTATTCACCATTAATTGGTAGGGGTCATTCCCTCCTGTTTTCATCACAATGCCCATCACTTCGCCATTGGTAGCGTCCGTGATGCTTTGAGCCACATCGCCTAAAGTCATTCCTGCTTTAATATCAACGGCGTAGTCTTTGCTTTGCGTGTAAAACTTGAGCGTGGTATCCACTTGGCTAAAAATATCATCTCTTGAAGAAAATTTCGCCCCTAATTCGTTAATATCGCCTTGCGCTAAATTTTGCACATCCACCTTAATATCTTGGATAGGCACGCCAGCCCCCACGCTCGCACTCAACGCACCGCCTGTAACATTGCTTTTTCGGCTGATATAAGTGGAATAATCTGAAAGCGTTTTAACCGGGCCTTTTAGAGATGAAAGGAGCGTTTTAATTTCCACAAGGGCTTTTTGTTTTTCAACATTTTGCTCCATTTTCTTGTCTAAGGGGGCGATTAACGCTTTTTCATCAGCGTCCTTAAGCTTGTCAATCACATCATAATTCAAAACCTTACTGCCAAGCCCTAATGAGCTTAATGAACCTATTGCCATGTTTTACCTCTAATGTTTAGCCTCTCTTATCAAAGATAATGCCTATCACATCGCGCATTCTTTGCATAAGATCCACGGCTTCTTTAGAGGGTATTTCTCTTATCACCTTATCCCCATTAGCGTCTTTGACTGAAACCACTAACCCTTTGATCGTATCGTTATAACTAAAATTAATATCCGTGCCAATGCGTTTCATTTCTTCATTCAGACGCTCGCTCAATAATTCTAGTTTGGGTTTGTATTGATCAGGGTCTATTGTTGTCTTAGATTCATCAACAGTGTTTATAGTGTTTGCGCGACTGATCTCTTTTGTGGGGGTTGTTTGAACGCTTGTGTGAGATGTGGGAATCCCAATCCCTTGAACTTCATTGACCATAAAAACCTCCAAATTTTTCCATGCCTACAAGTATAATGATTTATTTGTTTGCATAAGCTCTTTAGCCAATATCGGCAATAAAAATGATTTGTTTAATTGCGTGCGATGAGTTCTAAGGGGTTAATGTGTTTTTCTCTCATAGTAACTTCAAAGCCCAAGCGTTGATCAATGCGCCCTAAAACATAGCCTTTTTGGATCCGCATGCCGCTTTTAATGGTGGGGGCGATTTTATCCAGCTGAGAATAAATCGTGCGGATGCCGTTTTTATGCTCAATGATAACGACTTTTTTAAGCATGTTGATTTCTTTAGCGAACACGATTTTCCCGTCCAAAACATTACGCACCAAAGCGTTTGGGGTTTTTGACACTAGCGTAATGGATTCGCTAAAAATTTTTAAATTATAAACCGGGTCAATATAGGGGCCAAATTTTTGCACCACTTCATAATCGTTCAAAGGAGCGATCGTTTTTGGCCCGTTATAGCTCGTGGTGTTGATATTTTGATAAGAGCTAGCCACTTGTTTGACTTCTAAGGCTTGAGAAGATTTTTTCAAACTGACTTTTTCTTCATTTTCTCTATTTTGTTTGATGATATTCAAGCGTTTTAAAAGAGCGTTTAAGTTCTGACGCTCTTTTTCTAAAAGGGTTAGCCGTTGGTTATAGATCGCATAGTCTTTTTGCATGCTCAAAATGAGTTTATTTTGTTCGGTTTGCAAGGATTTTAAGGTTACTTCACGATTTTTTTGCTCATCTATGACAGATGAGATTTTTTGAATGCTGCTTTTGACTTTTAAAGCTTGCACATTGAGTTCTTTTTCTTCTTGGCTTAGTTGCGACATTTTAGACAGAGTGCTTTGGTGCAAGTTTTCAAACGCTACTTGTAAAATCACATCATTAGAAGAGGCTAAATTCTGCCCCTTTAAGGCTTGTGAGAAAAGAAAATCCTCTAAAAGCGTATCAAACACCCTCTTTTGTAAAAATGATCGTTGTTTTTGCAAATGATCTAAAGACTTGCGGTAGTTGGTTAGGACTTTTTCTTGCGCCAAACTTTCGTTACGATTTTTTTCAAGACTCTTTTTTAAGGCGACCATTTGGCGCTCCATCTCAGCTTTTTGAAGCTCTTTAGAGCGGATCGCTTCGCCTAAAGAACTCAAACGGCTGTTTAGTTGGTTTTTTCTTCATGGGTTTTTTTCAAAAGGGTTTCTTTATGTTGGATATCTTTAGCAATATCGCTCACTTTTTGCGTGTTAGCTGATAGTAAGGTGGCTAACAAAAACACCCCTAATTTATACATGTCTAGTCCTCCAAGCTACAAGTAAAACAGAAACAAATGAGACCGCAAGGCTAAAAAGCAGTCCCCATAAAAAATGGTTTAAAACAAACGCGCCTCCTATAATACCCAAAGTATCCATCGTTTTTTCAAAACCTTTTTGCGAAGTGATATAAAGCATGAGCATGGGGGCTAAAAAACTAGCGATTAAAGAATCCATTAAAGCTATTTTATACAAAAACCCGTTTTTAAAAGACACTGAAGCCCCTAATAAATCCATGATCTCTAACCTCTCATGGTATTGATAGATCCAGATGCGGACTTGCTTGAACATCAATAAAACCGATAAAACAAAAACCACTAACGCAAAGATATAGACTGCTGCTTTAATAAAACTCAAGAGATCATACACTTGCATGTAAGTTTTGGCAAAGACTTCAACTTTTTGAACGCCAGGGATTTTGAGCAATTTTTCTTTAATGTTTTCTAAACGCTCTTGAGTGGGGAATGTGGAAAGTTGTAAAGAATAAAAAAAGGGTAAATTTTTTTTTAATTCCTTAAGCCCGTCTGTGCCTAAAGTTTTTTGAAGAGGTTCTAAAGAATAATTAGGATCAATTTCTTTTAACGCTATGATTTCGTTAAAATTTTGACGCAACAATTCCAAGCTTAATTTTTGCGTGCTGGCTAACACGACTGAATAATCTTCAATCAATTTTTTTCTTTCTGTTCGATCGCTTGATTGATAAACAACACACACTCCAAGCTAAACAATAACGCCACTAGGGGAATGATAAAGGCTAAATGCTTTTTAAGAGTATTCATAAACTTCCCCATCTTCTATGTAAAATTTTCGGTGATAAGCGCTAAAATTTTTAGGGAATTTGTGCGTAACCACCACGATCGTAGCGTTTAATTGCGTGTTCATGCCCCTTAATAGGCTCCAGATTTTATCGCTAGAATAATCGTCTAAATTCCCGGTAGGCTCATCGGCTAAAATGAGTTCAGGGCAGTTCGCCATAGCTCTAGCCATAGCCACTCGCTGTTGTTCGCCCCCACTGAGTTCTTTGGGGTAGCGGTTAGCCTTATGGCGTAAATCAATATGCCCTAAAAGTTTTTCCAGCTGCAAATGGCATTCTTCTTTTTTGATTCCGCAAATAATCATCGGCAGTTTGATGTTTTGCTCAATCGTGTAATCTTGGATCAATTTATAATCTTGGAAAACCACGCCAATATTTTTACGCAAATCTAAAATCGTTGATTTTGAAGCGTTACTCATGTTGATATTGCAAACTTCTAATTTACCGCTAAAAAGTTTTAAATCCCCATAAAACGATCGCAAAAGCGTGCTTTTACCGCTCCCGCTAGGCCCTGAAATGAACACAAAGTCCTTGCGTTTGATGCGTAAATTAGCATGCTTAATGACCGGTTCGTTTTGCTGGTATTGTAAGCATAGATTATTCGCTGCGATGATCACACTCATCCAATTCCCTTTTGGCTTAGGATATTTTGAAGTAAAAGATGCGCTTTGTGGTTGTTTAAGGTTTTTAAGGGGCTTTTATTGAGGTAAAAAAGCTGATTTTCTGTCAGTAAAACAAACAAACGCACAGGCCAATCAAAATCCCCCATGCTCAATTCCACTAAAAAATCCCCTTTATTTTCATAAATATTACAAACATGCACAAAATACCCCTCTTGGATGATTTTTGGGGTTTTTAAAATCGCTCCAACGCTTTCTTTATCAATTGTTATTGTATCAAAAGAAAAATCCAATGCATGGTTTTGAGTAGGGTTTTCATCCAATCCTAAAGAATAAATTCTTAAATCATAAATATCTTTTTTGAGTTTATTCCAACGCGCCTCATACTTGCTGACAACCGGGATTTGAGCGTTTTTTTTGATTTCTACCTCGCATTGAAAGTTTTTTAGGGCTAATTTTAGGCTGTCTTCAAAATAAAGACTATCATCGGTTCGTAATTCCAAAAACCCTCTAGGCTTTAAAACCCTTAAAGCTTCGTTTAAAAACTTTTCGCTTAGCACCCGGCGGTGTTTTTTATCATTCCATGGCACAGGGAAATGCACAAAAATTTTCTCGCACCTGTGATTTGGCATGCTTTCTAAAACCAAACGGCCATCGCCTTGCAAGATGTGCAGATTTTTTAAATCCAGCAATTCAATTTGCTTTAACGCTTGCGCGATGGATGGGGTGTGAATCTCTATCCCTAAGCATGTTTTAGTGGGGTTGTTTTTGGCTAATTCTATCAAATGCCTCCCGCTCCCAAAACCAATTTCTATTAAAATAGGGGCTTGATTGTTTTGGATAAAGTCTTCAAAAGCCTCTAAATCAAGGGTTTTTTTTCTGCTCGCATGTTTAGAATTTTCTTGCAAATTATGCGAAATGACTTCAAAAGATTGCGAATAAATCCTTAAAGCTTGTTTTAAAATTTCTCGTTTTAAGGGCGTTGCTTTTTCGCTTTTGATCAAAAAATCATCCGCTCGCCGGATTTTTTGCAATAAAAAAATATGATCCTTAAAACTCGCATACACACAGCTTTTAGTGGGGTGTTTTAAGCTTAAAAATTCCCTATGGAAACAAAAATCCCCTTTGATTATGGGGTATTCTAAAGGCTTGGAATCTAGCTTGGCTAAAAAATGGGGCATTAAAACCCTTTTAGCGCTCTAAAAACAAACGCACTTCTTTGCTTGGGTGCGACTCTAAACCATCTTTATCCACGCTCACCACTTGATAGCGATAAGCCACGCCCACTTTCATGTCCTTATCCACGAACTGGTTTTTGGTGATATTCCCAAAACGCAAAGGGGTTTTAGAATTGGCTTCAAAACGATACACCGCATAAGTGGCTATTTTAGCGCTTGGGTTATTTTCCCATTGAATGAGGGCTGAAGAGTCTTGAATAGTCCCTTTAGTGATGATAGGGGCTTCGGGCCTGTCAGCGGTCTCACCCATGGCAGGCTCTTTGGGTAACGCTCCTTCAAGATGCGTTTTATCAAGGGCGACGACTTTATAATAACGAGTGAGGTTGTCTTTTTCTATTTTATCCACATAGGAAGTGTTGGTGGTTTGAGCGATGAATTTGTATTTATCGTTGCGGTTGTTGGAAGCGTAAATGCGATAAGCTATCACATCTTCTTCGGGGGATTTGTCCCAACTCAATTCAATGTGTCGTGTGAGGTTTTGGCTCACTCTAATATTAGTGATTTCTTTGGGTAAATCTTTGGTTTTCCCCTCCACTATGATGCTAGGCCTGGATTTATCCCCCATGAAATTTTCGGCGATGACTTGGTAGCGGTATTTTTTCCCATCCTCTAAATCTTTATCAAAAAACTCCACAAACAAGCGGTTTTTTACAGCCCCTACATTCAAAAATTTGCCTTCTTTATTCTGCCTTTGAATGATGTATCTTGAAACGCTGGGATTTGGGTGCGGGCTCCAAAAGACTTTCACGCTTTTAGGGTATTCAAGACTTGCGAACACGCTTTCTACAGGATTGATAAAAGAGGTTTTTACTAGAATGGGGTCTGAAAGGTTAGAGATTTTATCGCCCTTGTAAGTGGCTAATTGGTAAGTGTAAGAACTCTCTGTTTCTAGCCCCTCATCATAATAGTGGGTCGCATAAGGGTTTTTAATCGTGGCGATTCTTTTAAGCTTGGAGTCTTTTTTCAAACGATACAAAATAAACCCATCAATGTCATAAGTATCAGCGATTTTAGGCCATTCAAAACCCACTGAACTCACATCGTTAATGGTTTTAATAGAATGGACTACCGGAAGCTTAGTGTCTATATTTTCTTGATTATTAAGGGCTGAAAAAGTATGATTCCTGGTAGAAGAACACCCTATAAAAACCGCTAATACCACACTACTTTGCAATAAAAGCGTGAAGTATTTTTTCTTCATCCAAGACCTCATCTAAATTCTCCTTGTCAAAAACTTTTTTAAGATATTCTAACATATCCTTTAATAGGGGAACTTTAAAGCACAGTTTTTGCTCGCTTCTGGGGTGTTTGAACTCTATCAAATAGGCATGCAGCATGATTCTTATTTCTTCTTTAAAAAGCGCTCCATTAAGCCCGTAAAGATTATCGCCTATGATGTGTCTGTTCAAATATTCTAAATGCGCTCTGATTTGGTGCGTGCGCCCAGTGAATAGTTTAGCCCCTATCAAATCCATGCCATTTTGAGAAGTCAGCAAGCTAGTAAATTCGCTTTTAGAATAACGGCTTTTTTCTTTTTTAGCCGCTTTGAGCGCTATCATTTTTAAGCGGTTATTAGGGTTTCTTGTCAAATAACATTCCACGCTCATTTTTTCTTCTTTTAAGGGCGTTGAAAGCAAGGCGATATAGTAGCGCCCCATTGTTTTAGTTTTGAGTTGCTCGCTCAAATGGACATGGGTAAAATTGTTTTTAGCGATGACAATCCCTCCGCTCGTGTCCTTATCCAAACGATGCACAATCCCATAGCGCTCTTTTGAGCCTAGATTGGAAAGCTCGTAATTTTTAAATTCCAACCAATCCACTAAAGTAGGCTCTTTCACGCTTGGGGCTTTATGGACGACTAGATTAGGGGGCTTATTCAATACCAACAAGTCTTCATCTTCAAAAATGACTTCTATTTCTAAATCAAGCTCTTTTTTTAAGGGTTTGGGCGCGATTTTGGGCGTTAAAAGCGTGATTTCATCGCCCTCTTTTAAGGCTAGTCCCCCTTTTTTGACCTCCTTTTTTTGACAAAACACCAGCCCCTCTTTAATCAAATTCAATACCTGGTTTTTAGAAATTTGCAATTCTTTGGCTAAAAATTCATCAAGGCGTTTGTAATGGGTAGGGGCGATGAAAACTTTTTGCATTCAAACTCTTTTTTTTTGCATTTTTAAAAACCATTATTCTACTCAAAACCTTAAAAAAATCCTATTTCATTATTTGAATACGCTATAATCGGTGCGACAACATTGGATGGCTCAAATCATTTTTAAAGGGGTTCTAATGGAACATAACGGGCATGATAAACTGAACGGCATTTTGCGTGGTTTTTTAGGCGATGCATTCACGCTTGATGGGAAAGAGGGAGGATTGAACATGAGCAAGATGCTTGAACACATCAAAAAAGAAAAACCCAAGATGAATGTTTTGCTCATGGGGGCTACTGGGGTGGGTAAAAGCTCGCTCATTAACGCTCTATTTGGTAAAGAAATCGCTAAAGCAGGCGTAGGAAAGCCCATCACTCAGCATCTTGAAAAATACATTGATGAACAGAAGGGCTTGATTTTGTGGGACACCAAAGGCATTGAAGATAAAGATTACCACGACACCATGCAAAGCATTAAAAAAGAAATGGAAGATTCTTTTAAAACGCTTGATGAAAAAGAAGCCATTGATGTGGCGTATTTGTGCGTTAAAGAGACTTCTGGTAGGATTCAAGAGAGAGAGAGAGTTATTAAGCTTTGCTAAAAATTGGAATATCCCAACGATTGTCGTTTTCACAAACACTCAAGCCGAAGCCGGCGAGGCGTTTGTCCAAGAAACTAAAGAGATCATAGGCGAAGAATGGGGGTTTAAAGGTTTTGTCAGAACCTATGTGAGGGTCAATTCGGTTGCCTTTTCGTTTAGGGGGTTGAAAGTCCCTGTTGAAGCGTTTAGAAGAATTGGTAGATGAAACAGAAAAATGTCTTTCAGACGCTAAAGAAAATAAGAAAAAGCATTTCTTGAGTATTCAAAAAGCTAATATTCAAAAAAGAAAACAGGCCATGATAGAGGAATGTAAAACCATTATCCATGTTGCATCCGGTGCTGCAGGAGCGGCTGGGCTTATCCCCATACCCTTTAGTGATGCGTTCGCTATTGCACCCATTCAAGCAGGAATGATCTATAAAATGAATGACGCTTTTGGAATGGATTTGGATAAATCTGTGGGCGCGAGTTTGATCGCAGGATTGTTAAGCGTAACCGCTGTCGCGCAAGTGGGGAGAACGCTCGTTAATGGTTTCCTTAAATTTATTCCTGTTGTGGGGAGTGTTGCAGGGGCGCAACCGCTGCTGTTATCACAGAAGGCATTGGGTTTGCGTATTTGAAAGTGCTAGAAAAGTGCTTTAATGATGAGACGGGCGAAGTCAATTTGCCTGATGAAGTTGGCATGATAACTTCTCTTTTTAAGGAGAATTATCTCAACTTGGATACAATCAAGAAATTAACACAATAAGATTAGGGGTTATGAAAAACGCATGGCATTAGACAAAAGGATTTGGATGCATTTTGATCTTTTGCCTTTTGTGTTTATTATCCCCTTGTTGGTGGTTTCTTTTTTGTTGATTTTTGAGAGCAGCACGGTTTTGAGCTTGAAACAAGGGGTTTATTATGCGATAGGGTTTATTCTCTTTTGGATCGTGTTTTTTATCCCTTTCAGAAAGCTCGATCGCTGGCTCTTTGTGTTTTATTGGGCGTGCGTTATTTTATTAGCGTTAGTGGATTTTATGGGGTCTAGTAAGCTTGGGGCGCAACGATGGCTAGTCATTCCTTTCACTTCTATCACTTTACAGCCTAGCGAACCCGTGAAAATCGCTATCCTTTTGTTATTGGCGCATTTGATTAAAATAAACCCACCTCCTTTTAAGGGCTATGATTGGGGCATGTTTTTAAAGCTCAGTTTTTACATTTGCTTACCAGCGGCTTTGATTTTAAAACAGCCTGATTTAGGCACGGCTCTTATTGTGCTGATCATGGGTTTTGGGATTTTACTTATCGTGGGCTTAAGGACTAGGGTGTGGCTCCCTCTTTTTATCGCTCTTTTAGTGGCTTCGCCTATCGCTTATCATTTCTTGCATGATTACCAAAAAAAGCGCATCGCAGACTTTCTTTCTGAAAAGCCCAATTACCATGTCATGCAATCCATTATCGCCATAGGATCGGGCGGGTTTTTAGGCAAATCCAAAGAAGCCTGCACCCAAACCAAATTCAAATTCTTGCCTATCGCAACGAGCGATTTTATTTTCGCTTACTTCGTGGAGCGTTTTGGGTTTTTAGGGGCTATGTTGCTTTTTGCGATTTATATAGGCTTGAGTTTGCATTTATTTTTTTATCTGTTTGAGAGCAACAGCGATTGGTTTTTAAAGATTGTAGCCCTTGGGATTTCTATTTTAATCTTTGTTTATTCCAGCGTGAATATCGCCATGACTTTAGGGTTAGCCCCTGTGGTAGGCATTCCCTTACCCTTATTCAGCTATGGGGGGAGCAGTTTTATCACCTTTATGATCCTGTTTGCAATCCTAGAAAACCTGCTTGCTTTTCGCTATATTTTTGGATACAATAGCAAACCATCTTTTGGGAATTTTGGATTCTTAGCTCAGCTGGTCAGAGCGCTCGGCTCATAACCGATTGGTCGTAGGTTCAAGTCCTACAGAATCCACCACTCCCGCTTTTTTTATTCCTTTTTTAAGTGAAAAGCGATTGGACGCTTTCGTTATGATAAATCCTTCTGATCACTTCCGCAAATAAGGGCGCTACGCTTAAGGTGGTAATCTTGTCGCATTTTTGAACTAAAGGGATAGAGTTAGTTACCACCACTTCATCTAACGCGCTTTCTTTAATGCGCTTGATCGCATTCCCGCTCAAAACCGCATGCGTGCCTAACGCCATCACAGAAGTTGCCCCTTGTTCTTTTAAGGCCAAAGCGGCTTTACAGATCGTGCCTGCAGTATCAATCATATCATCCACTAAAATCACATCGCGCTCCTTGGCTGAGCCGATAATATTCATCACTTCGCTTTCATTAGCTTTTTCACGGCGCTTATCCACGATGATTAAATCTAACCCCATTTGATTGGCAAAATACCTAGCCCTTGTAACCCCACCCACATCAGGGCTGGCGATTATAGGGTTTTTTAACGCTTTAGAGCGGATATAGTCTCTAAAAACGATAGATCCGTATAAATTATCCACCGGCACATCAAAAAAGCCTTGGATTTGCCCGGCATGCAAATCCATCGTAATGATCCTTTCAATCCCCACTTCTTGCATCAAATTAGCGACCATTTTAGCCGTAATAGGCACTCTTGGAGCCGCTTTTCTGTCCTGTCTGGCATAGCCAAAATACGGCAACACCGCTGTGATAGAATTGGCCGAACTGCGCCTTAAAGCATCTACCATGACTAACAATTCCATTAAATTGTCATTGACAGGCACGCAAGTGGGCTGGATGATAAAAATATCCTTACCGCGCACCGATTCGCTGATTTGGATATTGATTTCGCCATCGCTGAATTTGCCTATCACCGCTTTGGATAAGGGAAAGCCTAAATGCTTTGACACTTCTTTGCCAAATGCAGGGTGAGCGCTCCCTGAAAAAATCTTAAAACCACGCATCTTTGCCTTAAACCCACGCGCCTTCATCGCTGACACTCCCTAAAATGAATTAAAATCAATTGTAGCGCACCCGAACTAAAAGCGTTTGTTTTCAATGAAGCTCCTTTTCTAATAAGTTTTTTAAGGTAAGATAGGTTTCATTTAAATCAATCCCGCACACCCTGGTTTGAGCGATAACGCTCATAAAATTGCTATCGCCTAAAAACCTAGGCACTAAATGCATGTGCAAATGCTCAGGAATCCCTGCTCCGGCGTTTCTGTGCAAGTTCAAACCTAAATTAATCCCTTGAGCGCCATAAGCATACAACGCTTTTAACACTTTAGGCGCTAAAGCATTCATGTTCAGCCAGGTGTTAAGATCTAAAAGTTCAACGCTCGCTTGATGCGCATGAGGGACGATCAACAAATGCCCCGGATTATAAGGGTAGGCGTTCATCACCACAAAGAGATCGCTATTTCTATAAAGCACTCTGTTTTCTGAATCTTTTGTGGGGTTTTGAGAAATTTCACAAAAGACACAACTCTTATTTTTCTCTTTCAAATAACTTTCGCGCCAAGGGGCGTATAAATGTTGCATGTTCATTTCCTAAATGTAATTAGGGGCGTCATTAACGAATAAAATCAAATCGCCTTGAATCGTGGTGGCTTGTAAGATATTCTCCAATTGCGCCTTATCCTTGAGTAAGATTTTTTGGGGGGGTTTTCAATTTGGAAGCAATCGTTTTGGAATTCAACTCCCCTGTGATGATAGCGACATCAAAAACCTCGTCTCATTTTTTGCGCTAAAGCTTCATTGCTTTCTGTATTGCTTTCCACTAAACCCGGTGTTACGATGACTTTACGCCCTTCATACAAACTCGCCAAACGAATGCCCTCTAACATGCCCTTTAAATTCCCATTAAAGCTATCGTCTATGATGATTTTTTGATTCACTTCCAACAGTTGCAAACGATGGTTAATAGGCTTAAGCTCAAAAACAAGCCGTTTGATCCTTTCTGTCTCTAAGCCTAAATGCTTAGCGATTAAAATGGCTGAAGCGATATTATAAGCGCTAAACTCCCCTAAAACCTTTGTTTCAAATCTTTCCCAAACGCTACCTATAAGCATTTCAAAAGAAGTGCCTTTTAAAGTGGATTGGATGTTTTTAACCAGGCTAGAATAGTCTATTAAAGGGCTGTCTTTAGGGGCATAGGGCTTGATTTTTTCTACAGAGTAACAAAAGGCTTTTTCTAAGCGTTTGGAATCCACTAATTCCGCTTTAGTCTCGCAAATATTTTCTAAAGTTTTAAAATATTCTAAATGCTGTTCGCCCACTTCTGCGACCACGGCAAGGTGCGGTTCAATGAGGTGGGTGATTTCTTTAATATCGCCCTTATTCCTTGCCCCGGCTTCAGCGATATAGATTTCACTCCTATCGTCTAAATTCTGGTTAATATCATTCGCAATCCCTAAAAGGGTATTGACGCTTTTGGGGCTTGCATGCGCGTTGAATTGGGTTTGTAAGATTTGATGCAAGAAATTTTTAGTGCTGGTTTTCCCAAAACTTCCGGTAATGGCGATGACTTTTAAATTTTTTAAAGAGGCGATTTTATCTTTAGCGGTTTGCAAATACTGCTTGGATAGGACTTTTTCAAAGATTAAAGAAGCACTCAAAACGAGTATGAACAAGCACAAATAGCCCAGCGCGAGCGAAATCCCATTTAAAGGGGCTAATTCTGTGTTTAAGATTTCATGCAAGATTAAAAAGAGGAATAAGAAGATGAAAAAGCGCTTCACCCTTGGCGTGAAAACTAAAGGCTTGTCATTGCGTTTGGCCCAAACAATGAGCATGGGCATTTGAATCACGCCGCAAAAGAAATCAAAAACAAACGGCATTTTGAAAGCATACGATAGGATAAACACCCCTAAAGGCAATAAAAAATAAATCCCATGCCAACGCATTTTGTGGTGCTTGGTTAAGATCCTAAACACGCTGTAATGATACCATTGCAATAAAGTCATTATATAATAGCCAAGCCCTGTTATAAAGAGCCAACGAAACGCTAAATTCAGCCAACTAAGACTTTGCATGATAATAATTCTCCACTAGTTTTTCAATCTCTTTTGCTTGGTTTAAAAAAAAGAAATGATCCCCTTCTAATACAAATAATTCGCTCTTTTTCAATAAGGTTTGCATTTTTTGAGCGGAGCTTAAGGGGGTTGCTTTATCATCTTTACCCCAAAATAATAAAATCTCTTTCTCGCATCGTTTGAAATGCTCGCTAAAGTCTTCGCTAATCACTTTTTTAAAGGTTTCATACATGACTTGATTAAGCCCCATAGCGTCCTTACTCCTCAAAAACCCTAAATTCAAACCTAATTTTTTAAAGATTTTAGCTAAAAGGATTTTACAACGCACTTTTAAGGGTTTTGGCTCTAAAATCCCCGCACTGCTCAATAAAACCATCCGTTCGTTTTCACACAAGATCGCTACTTTCCCTCCAAAGCTATGCCCAAAAACGACATGCGCTTTTTTACCCACGCTTTTTAAGAACAAATTGATGATATTAGCATAATCTTTAGTCTCTAAGACTTTTTCATCGTTAGGGCTTTGATTGAAGCCGGGCAAATCCACATACAAATGGTTGTAATTCAAAAAACAGCCTTGAAACGCTTGTTGCATGATTTCTTTAGAACTCCCCCAACCATGCAAAAACAAGGCGTTTAAGGGGCTATGGTGGTCTATAAAAGTGTAGGAAATGTCAAAAACGCTATCCAAATAAGCGATACTGCGTTTGGCCATTTATTTATTCTTTTGGATTTGCAACAAATAAGAGTTTTTGATTTGGATTTTAGGGGTTTTGGGTAATGATTGCGCTAAATTTTCTAGCGTTGTTTTAAAATCATCGAACAAATAATTAGCCAAACTGCCAGGAATGGGGTTGATCTCATTAAGATACACTTCATTTTCTATGACAAAAAAATCGCAACGGATGATTGCACCATCAAACAAATCGTTATAGAGTTTTTTAAAATTCTCTTTTAGTTGTTCTTCTAGGGCGTTAGAAAGGTTCGCTTTAGGGGCTTTATTGCGTGAAAAATCCAAATATTTTTGTTTGAAATCTAAAAATTCCTGTTTGTTAGGCTCTTCAATATAAGAAAAACAAAAATCCTTTTTGATCTTGCAACCGGCTAAATTGTATTCTTTCACTCCCTGAATGAAAGGCTCTACTAAGACTTCTTTAGAATATTCAAACGCGCCGTCTAAAGCGTAAATCAATTCTTTTTCTTCTTTCACAACGCTCACCCCTAAAGAGCTCCCGGCGTTACTGGGCTTGATTATGAAAGGAAAATTAAAGCCAATCAAATTTAGAGCGTTAGCGCGGTTTTTTTCATTCAAAAGAACATGATCTAAAGTCTTTACCCCTAAGTCTTTGGCGTAAAGCTTGGTTAAATATTTGTTATAACTCAACACGCTCGCTTCAATCCTAGGGCCTATAAAAGCGATACGATAAAATTCTAACAAGCTCGCTAATTTCCCGTCTTCGCCATCGCCCCCATGCACAAGATTAATCACTAAAGGCAATTCTATAATCTTAGCGCCTAAAAACGAGTTTTTAAGCAAGCCATTGCGCGTAAGGATTAGGGGGGTAATTTTTTTCTTTGATCTGAGCGAAGTATTTTGAATGCATGTTAGATTCTTCAATCAAGTAAAAATGATGGTTTTCATCTAAAAAAATAAAATATTTAATCCTATCTTTTAACACTCCTTTAAGCGCGATCGCGCTCACAATGCTGATTTCATGCTCAAAACTCGCCCCACCAAATAAAACGCAAAACTCCACGATCAAACTCCCTAAAAACGATTGCAATCAAGTCTATCTATTTTACCTAAAAAAAGGCTTTTGAATTTTCTTAAAATTAAAGTTTAATGTTAAAAAATCCTAAAACACTGATGACTAATAACGCGCTCAAGCCGGCTAAAACACCCGCTAATGCGTCATCAGCCACAACCCCTAAACCCCCTTTAACTTCTTTGTCTATTTTGCCAATGAGTGAGGGTTTAGTGATATCATAGATCCTAAAAAAGATAAAACTCAAAACCACACCCGCTAACGATAACCCGCTAATCGCCATCGCAAGCCACATGCCCACTAACTCGTCTATCACAATGTGAGAGCTGTCATGCCTCTTACTCTCTTCTTCTTCCTTGTCTATTTGAGTAATAGCGATAAGCCCAACAAAAATCGCCCCTAAAAACAAAGTGTTAGCCGAAAAAGCTAAAATGGGTAAGCCTAATAACAACGCCACCAAACTCCCTATCGTTCCAGGAGCTTTTTTAGAATACCCGCTAAAAAAAGGGTTAAAAAACACGCACGCCAACCAAATTTATCCAATTATTGCCTTAAATTCTTTTTAAAATCATGGCATTTTAGCATTTTATTTGGATTAAAAAGCGATTTTCTTAAACAATAAGGCTTAATTTTAAGCGCGTTTTAGTATGATAACTTTTAAATTCTCTCAAAAATTAAAGGTTAATTTTAATGTTGCTTTTCACTCCAGGCCCTGTAGCCATTAATGAAGAGATGCGTTCAAGCTTTTCTCAGCCAATGCCCCACCACCGCACCAAAGATTTTGAAAAGATTTTCCAAAGCGTGCGAGAAAATTTGAAAAAAATGACCGGTTTAGAAGAAGTTTTGCTTTTAAGCAGCAGCGGGACGGGGGCTATGGAAGCGAGCGTGGTTTCCTTATGTCAAAAAGAGTTGCTTTTTGTTAATGCGGGCAAGTTTGGCGAAAGGTTTGGCAAGATCGCTAAAGCCCATTTTATCAAAGCCCATGAATTAGCCTATGAATGGGACACACCGGCTCAAGTGGATGAAATATTAAACGCGCTTAAAGCCAACCCCAACATTGATGCGTTTTGCATTCAAGCATGCGAGTCTAGTGGGGGGTTAAGACACCCTATAGAAAAAATCGCTCAAGCGATCAAAGAAACTAACCCGAATGTTTTTGTGATTGTAGATGCGATCACCGCTTTAGGGGTTGAGCCTTTAGAAATAACGCATGTTGATGCACTCATTGGGGGGAGTCAAAAAGCGTTCATGCTGCCTCCTGCGATGAGCTTAATCGCATTGAGCCAAAAAGCAATTGAATGCATAGAAGAACGCGATGTGGGGTTTTATTTCAATTTAAAGAGCGAATTGAAAAACCAAAGGAATAACACCACAAGCTACACCGCTCCTATTTTGCACACTTTAGGGTTGCAACGCTATTTTGAATTGGTGCAAAATTTAGGGGGCTTTGAAGTGCTCTATAAGGAAACTAAACGAGTCGCTTTGGCCACTCAAAAAGCCGTTTTAGCTTTGGGTTTAAAGATTTTCCCTAAAAGCCCGAGCTTGAGCATGACAACGATTGTTAATGAGCATGCCAAAGAATTGAGAAACTTTTTAGAAGAAAAATACCAGGTGCAATTTGCGGGCGGTCAAGAGCCTTATAAAGATGTGCTCATTCGCATCAACCACATGGGGATCATTCCTGTTTATAAAAGCGCTTACGCCTTAAACGCCCTAGAATTAGCCTTAAACGATTTGGATTTAAGGGAGTTTGACGGCGCGGCGAATACAACCTTTTTGAAGCAATATTACGAAATTTAAGGATCACAATGCATTATTCTTATGAAGCCTTTTTGAAAGACAGCCTGGAATTAGTCAAACAAGTGGAGCGAATTTGCGGTATCCCAGAAGCCCTTGTGTGCGTGATGCGAGGGGGCATGACTTTGACGCATTTTTTGAGCTTGCACTGGAATTTAAGGGAAGTTTATGGAATCAATGCGATTTCTTATGACACCACCCACCGACAAAACGCCCTAAAAATTGAAAATATCCCCACGATCAAAGAGCGTCTAAAAACCATTTTGGTGGTAGATGAAATCGTAGATAGCGGTAATTCTTTAGAAGCGGTGCTTAAAGTGTTAGAAGAAAGACACCCTGATAAAAAGTTTTATAGCGCGAGTTTGTTCCAAAAAACAAGCGCGAAATACAAAGCCGATGCGTTTTTAAAAGACGCTCCTGAATGGATTGATTTCTTTTGGGAAGTGGATTTGAAAAATTTAAAAAGCCATTAACATGCAAGTTAAAGAAAACAAACAACTCTGCTTGATCTCATTAGGTTGTTCTAAAAATTTGGTGGATTCAGAAGTGATGTTAGGCAAGCTTTATAATTACACGCTTACTAATGACGCTAAGAGCGCTGATGTGATTTTGATCAACACTTGCGGGTTTATTGAAAGCGCCAAACAAGAGAGTATCCAAACCATTCTCAACGCCGCTAAAGACAAAAAAAAGGGAGCGATTTTGATTGCGAGTGGGTGCTTGAGCGAGCGCTATAAAGATGAAATCAAAGAATTGATCCCTGAAGTGGATATTTTTACCGGCGTGGGGGATTATGACAAAATTGATATTTTGATCGCTAAAAAACAAAACCAATTCAGCGAGCAAGTGTTTTTAAGCGAGCATTATAACGCGCGCATTATCACCGGTTCTAGCGTGCATGCTTATGTGAAAATTTCTGAGGGCTGTAACCAAAAATGTTCTTTTTGCGCTATCCCTAGCTTTAAGGGGAAATTACAAAGCAGGGAATTAGACTCCATTTTAAAAGAAGTGGAAGATCTGGCCCTTAAAGGCTATAAGGATATGACTTTTATCGCTCAAGACTCTAGCTCGTTTTTATACGACAAGGGGCAAAAAGACGGCTTGATCCAGCTCATTAGAGCGATTGACAAACAACAAGCCTTAAAGAGCGCGCGTATTTTATACCTCTACCCCTCTAGCACCACTTTAGAGCTGATTGGCACGATTGAAGACTCGCTTATTTTTCAAAATTATTTTGACATGCCCATCCAGCATATCAGTGATTCCATGCTTAAAAAGATGCGGCGCAACTCCAGCCAAGCGCACCATTTAAAGCTTTTAAACGCCATGAAACAGGTTAAAGAAAGCTTTATAAGAAGCACGATCATTGTAGGGCATCCAGAAGAAAATGAGGGCGAATTTGAAGAATTGAGCGCGTTTTTAGACGAGTTCCAGTTTGATAGATTGAATATTTTTGCTTTCAGCGCGGAAGAAAACACGCATGCCTATTCTTTAGAAAAAGTGCCTAAAAAAATTATCAACGCCCGCATTAAAGCCTTGAATAAAATCGCTTTAAAACACCAAAACCATTCTTTTAAGGCTTTGTTGAATAAGCCCATTAAGGCGTTAGTGGAACATAAAGAGAGCGAGTATTTTTACAAAGCAAGGGATTTGAGATGGGCACCTGAAGTGGATGGGGAAATTTTAATCAATGACAGCGCCTTAACCACCCCTTTAAAACCCGGGCATTACACGATTGTGCCTAGCGCGTTTAAAGACAATATCTTACTCGCTAAGGTTTTAAGCCCTTTTTAAAAGCTAGCCATAAGGCTAAAAGCGCGGCTAGAGCGTAGTTAGAGCGTGGGGGTTTGCGTTTTTTTTTTTTGTTAAAATGCACGAGAAAAATCCGCTTGAGGCAGGCAAAATGAAAGCATTTATCTTGGCGTAGAAAAGAGCATTAAAGATCTTCAAAATATCTTCAAAAACGCTGATGACAAAGATGAAAAACTAAAGTGATTCAACCAAGAAGCGTTGGAGTTGTTTCAAAAATTAGAGCGTGAAAGTTTAAAAGAGCTTGAAAGCTTGAAAAATAATGAAGAAGTGGGAAAATTTTACCATTGCTTTTTATGGGGAAACCGGTGCGGGGAAATCAACCCTTATTGTAATGTTTGAGGCTGTTTTTTAAAGAACGAAGTAAAATGGATCAACAAGAGTGCTTCAGGCAACTCTATTCAGAGAAAAATCATAGAGGCAGCGGGCATGCTCTTTTGGAGCTAGAAAAATTCCAAGATGGAGCGATCATAGGCGATGGGAGGAGCGATTTCACTACAGAAACCAAATCTTACACCCTCAAGCACGGCAACAAAACCTTTACTTTGCTGGATGTTCCAGGGATAGAAGGCGACGAACAAAAAGTGATTGATCAGATTTCTAACGCAACGCAAAAAGCCCATGCTATTTTTTATGTTACCAAAACGCCTAATCCTCCGCAAAAAGGAGAAGAGGGAAAAGAAGGGACGATTGAAAAAATCCAAAGACAACTCGGTTTGCAAACAGAGGTATGGACGATTTACAACAAACCGATTAATAGCCCAAGAGCTTTTAAAGATGGGCTTATTGATGGAAGCGAAAAAGAAAGCTTAAAAATTTTAGATGAAAAAATGAAAGGTATTTTAGGAAAACACTACATGGGCTATAAAGCAGTGAGCGCTCAAATGGCTTTCTATGGCCTTTCACAGGCTTTGATCCCAGGGACTGATTTTTATGAAAAGAAACAAAAATTTTTAAAAGATTTTAAAGCAGGAGAATTATTGTATCAATCCCATTTCAAACCATTAGGAGAATTTATAGCCGAAGAGCTTCTTAAAAACTCGCGCGCCAAAATCATTCAATCAAACTGCAATAAAGCCTTAAAAGTGGTAGAAAAATTACAAGAAGCGATCAAAACCACGATTTACAGACAGATAGATCCAACCATCAGAGAAATAAAGAACCACCACCGAGAGGTTTGTGATAATTTGGATCGTTCTAAAGAAAAATATATATCCAATTTAACAAATTCAGTATTCACAGAAACAGCGATTCAAATCTGATTTTAGAGAAGATAATGCATGCGCGCATTGATGACGACATTGAAAATAAAGAATGTGAAGAAATTTTTGAAAATGAGCACAAACAAAGAGCTGAAAAATTGCGTAAAAACACAGGACGGCACTTTAATGAATGCAAGGAACGATTCATTGAAGAGATGAAAAAAGATATTGAACAATTTGAAGAGAGGATTAAAGATTCTCTAATAATGTTAGATCGCATCAACATTGATAGTGGTTTTAATAGTGGTTTTGATTTTAGTTTCAATATTGATAGCGGTATTAATAAAATAGGCTTATTCGCTTCAATAGGAGGTTTGGCTCTGCTTTTAGCGGCACCTGTATTAGGTGAGTTTGCACTATTTGGAGGATTGGTTTTAGGAGCAATTGGGATAGTTAAATCAGTGTGGAGTTTTTTTGATTCAGACTATAAAAAATCCCAACAAAGAAAAGAAATGAATAAGAATTTAGATAAAGCTTGTGAAAAAATTGCAGAGGCTGTGAAAAGCCGCATTGAAAGTTATAAAAAAGGCGCATTGGGAATGATTGAAGAACTCAACGCCGGTTTTAACAAATTGGTTGATCATTACAAACGCATGAAAAGACAATTGAAAGAAGCCCATGAAAGATTAGGATACATCTCTAATGACATCAAAACAAGGAGCATGCAATGAAAAATGAAACGCTAGAACAATTTAAAAAAAATCAAAAGAGGAATCAAGAAAATCTTAAAAAATTACTTGATTTTGTCCATACCGGGGAAGAATACGGCATCAAGGTTGAAGAGTCTCTCAAAGACAAGATCCGTAATGCGATGAAAAATGTTGCCGGTCAAAAACTTAAAGTGGCTTTAGTGGGAGGTTTTTCTTGCGGGAAAACCTCCATAGCGGCAGCTTGGATCGAGCGGCTAGACAAGAGCATGAATATAGACCATCAAGAATCCAGCGATGAAGTTAAAATCTATGACATAGACAATGAAATGGAGTTGGTTGATACCCCGGGACTATTCGGGTTTAAAAAAAATAACCGATAGCGGCAAAATAGAACGCTATAAAGATATTACGAAAAAATATATCAGCGAAGCCCACCTCATTTTATACGCGCTCAACCCGTCAAACCCTATCAAAGAAAGCCATAAGGACGATTTGAATTGGTTGTTCAGGACGCTCAATCTTTTATCCAGGACGATCTTTGTCATCAGCCGTTTTGATGAAGAAGCGGATATTGAAGATGAAAGAAGATTACAATAAAAGATTTAAGATCAAAAAAGAAAATATTCAAAACCGACTGAATGAGCTGATTTCTTTAAGCGAAGAAGAAAAAGAAAGTTTGATTATTGTCGCTGTTGCGGCAAACCCTTTTGATTTGGGGGTGGAACACTGGCTAAAGCATCAAGAAGAGTTTCAAAAACTCTCGCACATCAAAACTTTGCAAGATGCGACGCAAAAAAAGATTAAAGAAAATGGCGGGAAATTAACCATCATAGAAGAAGCCAAAAAAAGCGTCATTCAAGATGTTATCTATAGGCAAATGCCACCCGCAAAACAAGCGTTGCAAGATATTAATAGAGAAATGGAATATTTGAATAAAACGCTTGAAAAAAGGCGAAAGGAAATTCAAGATTTAAATAAAGAAATTTCTCAAGCCCGCATTCATTTAAGAGAATTTATAATAAGGTATTTCAGCGATCTCAGCCGTCAAGTTTCTGGAACCAGCCTAGAAACCTTTAATGATTTTGTTATTAGAGAAATAGGTGATAAAGGTATCAATATAGACACAAAAGTCCAAAATGAATTTGAAAAACAAACGCAAGGGATTGTAAATGAAATCGCTAAAATTGAAACCGGTTTTAATGCCGATATGAGTTTTTTTGAAAAGCATGCCGGAGCGTTTGGAAAAATTGGAATCAATTTTTTAAATCAAAGCGGGTTTATCAATGCAACTAACATTAAACTGGCTAGAGACGGGATAGTGGCTGTGGCAAAATTTGTGGGCATAGATTTGGCTTTTAAATTCAAACCTTGGGGCGCTGTAAACTTGGCAGGCAGCATAAACAAAGGTTTACCGCTTATCGGTCTTGCTTTTGAAGTGTGGGATTCTTGGAAAGAAAGCCAAAAAATAGAAAAACTTGAAAAAGCTAAAAGAGAAATGGAATCCGATTTTAACAATCAAAAACAAGAAATCTTGGATCTTATCAACGATGAAACCAGATTCAAACAAACATGTTTCCCAATGGCGTTGGAACTGGAAAAATGCATTCAAGCATGCGAAGAAAGCGTTAAAAAAACGCAAGAGTGTGCTCAAGGTTTGGAAAAATGGATTCAAACCGGCGAAGATTTCATCAAGGGCGAAGATTTTATAGATGTTGAGCCTGAAGAGGAATGAACTAAAATTGTGTTAAAATTTCAAAAACGCATCAAAAAGGCTTTTTGGCTGAGCTTGAAACGGGCTAAGCTAACAAGCGGTATTTTAAATGTTTCAATAAGGAAAGGCGATGTTTTCTAAAATTTGCTCATCTTTTAAGCTCGCCAACGCGCTTAAGGGTTTTTTATTCAAACGCATTTCAAGCCCTGGGCAAAGCGCTCGCATTACCAAGATGGTTTTGGATATAAAAGACGCTTTCAATGACGGTAAAGATCCGTTGGATAACGCTTGTGAAGCTTTGGATTTGGTAGTGAAGTTTAAGAAAGAGCACCCGCAAGACTTTAACGAATTGTTTGAAATTTTAAAAGATCTTATTCAAGAGTACGAGCAAAATCCTGACGAGATCAAACAAAATCTCAAAGAAATCCTAAAATAAGACAGGGCATGAACCACCTTTTAATCCTCTACAATCCTTACTACCAACAAGATGTTATCCAACAACATTTAAGCGTTTTACAGGAAAAATCCCAAGTGGGCTTTGGTAAAATCCGATCAAAGCTCAACGATCAAGAAAAGCACGACTCTTTAGAAGAGATTTACAAAGCCACTAATGAAAAAAATTTTTTTGCAGCTTTTTTTGACCGATTACGCTAATTTGTTTGCCGCTAAGGTGATAAAGGTTTCTAAAGAGATTGATGAGGGCTTGATCCCTAGCTATTATAAAGAAAAAAATTTGGAAGTGGAAGACTTTTTTATTATCAGCGATTTAAGGGAATTAGTCAGGGAAGACTTTAGCCTTTTAAGGGATCAGTTTTTAGCCAATTCCATCGCACCCAACAACCACACTTACGCCATTTATGGGAATAATTATGTTTATCCTTTGCCGGTGAGATTGAAAGAAGAGCGTTCTTATTTTTTAGGCGATGAAAAACATTATTTGAGCGTGTATAAAAGCAAAGAATATTTAACCATGCAAGAAAATTTCATGCGTTTTGTTTTTGGCAAAAGGCTTTTTTACCTCTTACACCCTGACAGAATCAATAACATCATCCATGCAGAATTAGAGCTTTTACAAAGCGAAAACGATCTTTTGAATGATTTTACAAGCATCATCGTCAAATACACCAAAACCTTAGAATACGAAATTTATCTTTTCGCTAAAAAAGTTCTTTTAAAGGCTTGCGCAAAAGATTCTAACCTCTATGATTTAGATTATAAAGTCCAAGGAAAATCTTTGATACTTGAAAGATTTTTTCACTCAAAAGCCCAATCTTGGGAGCGTTAAATTTTTACTCAGACACGAAAAAGTCCAATACCATTTAGAAGAAAACTTAAAAAGATTCATCAATTATCCTTTTTCAAAAAGCCTAAGCCTTATTCAAAACATCCGCAACGAAGCCGTCCACAAAAAAGCTCCAGGTTTGAATGAAGTGGAAAAACTCAGGAATGAAATTTTAGGCATAGAAGGCGCAAGCTTACTCAAAGGCGTTTTAACCCACAAGGAAACTTCATAAAAGTGCAACCCATTCAGCATGCGTTTAGCACCGATTTGATAGCGCGAGATTTTAAAAATTATTTAGAGCCTTTAAAGGAGAGCAAAAATTTATTGGGCTTTTCGGGTGGGTTGGATTCCACTTGCTTGTTTTTTCTTTTAGTTGGAGAAAACATCGCTTTTGACATCGCTTTAGTGGATTATAACACGCAAAAACAACGCCTTGAAATCATCCAACACGCTCAAAAACTCGCCCAAACACACCATAAAAAATGCTACATCCATTACGCTCCAAAAATCGCGCGCAATTTTGAAATGCAAGCGAGAAAAGTTCGTTATGATTTTTTTGAAACCCTAATCAAAGAGCATTCTTACAAGCATTTGATTTTAGCGCACCATTTGAATGACAGACTGGAATGGTTTTTGATGCAATTAAGCAAGGGCGCCGGACTAAACACGCTTTTAAGCTTTCAAGCCTATGAAAAAAGAGGGTTTTATGCGATTGTTCGCCCCTTGCTCTACACCCCTAAAGACACCCTTAAAACGCTCGCTAAAGATCGGGAATTTTTTGAAGACGATTCTAATTCTTCTTTAAAATTCAAACGCAATTTTTTCAGGAAACATTACGCTAACGCCTTGATGCAACATTATTCTAAGGGCATTATCCAAAGTTTTAAATTTTTGGATCAAGAAAAAGAGCGGCTTTATTCTTTGATGCCCGTTTCACAAATGCATGGGATCACTTTTTTTAAGCGTTCGCAAAACGCGCTTTTTATGGTGGATAAAATCTTAAAGCAAAAGGGGTATGTGTTGAGCTTTTCTCAAAAAGAAGAAATCAAACGCCATTTTTTTAGCCTAGAAATCGCTCAAAAATTCATTATTGAAAGCGATAAAGAGTGTGTGTTTATTGCTTTTAAACCCCCAAAAACTTTAAGCATGCCAAAGGATTTTAAAGACAGGGCTAGGAGGTTGGATATCCCTAAACGCTTACGGCCTGTTTTATACGCAGAGTTTTTAAAACAACCAACGCATGATTTTTTAACCCGTTTCAAACAGAGTTTAATGGATCTATAAAAGAGCTTAATTTTAATCAAGCGATAAGTTTTAAAGCGCTTTTTAACCTTGATTGTGTCAAAATACAGCAAAAAACTTTGATATGAGAGCGGATGGACTTTAAAAATAAAAAATGGCTTTTTCTAGCCCCTCTAGCAGGCTATACGGATTTGCCTTTCAGAAGCGTGGTGAAAAAATTTGGCGTGGATGTTACCACAAGCGAAATGGTGAGCTCGCATTCGTTGGTGTATGCGTTTGATAAAACTTCTAAAATGTTAGAAAAATCCCCTTTAGAAGATCATTTCATGGCACAAATTTCAGGCTCTAAAGAGAGCGTAGTCAAAGAAGCGGTGGAGAAAATCAACGCTTTAGAGCATGTGAGTGGGATTGATTTTAATTGCGGTTGTCCTGCCCCTAAAGTGGCTAATCATGGTAACGGGAGCGGGCTATTGAAGGATTTAAACCACTTGGTGAAGCTTTTGAAAATCATCAGAGAAAACACCAATAAAAAAATCACAAGCGTGAAAGTGCGTTTAGGTTTTGAAAAAAAATCCCTAAAGAAATCGCTCATGCCCTAAATGACGCGCCGGTGGATTATGTGGTGGTGCATGGGAGGACACGAAGCGATAGGTATCAAAAAGACAAAATAGATTATGAAAGCATCGCTTTAATGAAAAAGATTTTAAAAAAGCCCGTGATAGCCAATGGCGAAATTGACAGCGTGAAAAAAGCCTTTGAAGTTTTGCAAATCACGCAAGCGGATGGGCTAATGATAGGGCGAGCGGCTTTAAGAGCCCCATGGATATTTTGGCAAATCAGAAACAACACCACCGAATTGCCCGCAGTCGTGAAAAAAGATTTGGTTTTAGAACATTTTGATAAAATGGTGGAGTTTTATGGGGATAGGGGGGTAGTGATGTTTAGGAAAAACTTGCATGCTTACGCTAAGGGTGAAATGCAAGCGAGCGCGTTTCGCAATTGCGTCAATACCCTTACAGAAATAAAGAGCATGCGAGAGAGCATAGAGGAATTTTTTAATCAAGAAACGTTACAAAGTGAAGTGCCATTATGGGTAGAATTGAATCAAAAAAGCGTTTGAAAGCGTTCATTTTTTTAGCGAGTTTGGGGGTTTTGTGGGGCAATACGACTGAAAAAACGCCTTTTTTTAAAACCAAAAACCACATTTATTTGGGTTTTAGGCTAGGCACAGGGGCTAGCACGCGCACAAGCATGTGGCAACAAGCCTATAAAGACAACCCCACTTGCCCTAGCAGCGTGTGTTATGGTGAGAAATTAGAAGCCCATTATAAGGGGGGTAAAAATTTGTCTTATACCGGGCAAATAGGCGATGAAATCGCTATTGATAAATACCATATTTTAGGCTTAAGGGTGTGGGGGGATGTAGAATACGCTAAAGCGCAATTGGGTCAAAAAGTGGGGGGTAACACCCTTTTATCCCAAGCGAATTATAACCCAAGCGCGATTAAAACCTACGATATTGCTTCAAATACTCAAGGCCCTTTAGTTTTGCAAAAAACCCCAAGCCCTCAAAACTTCCTTTTCAATAATGGGCATTTCATGGCGTTTGGTTTGAGCGTGAATGTGTTTGTTAATCTCCCTATAGACACCCTTTTAAAACTCGCTTTAAAAACGGAAAAAATGCTGTTTTTTAAAATAGGCGTGTTTGGTGGGGGTGGGGTGGAATACGCCATATTGTGGAGTTCTCAATATAAAAACCAAAACACGAATCAAGATGATAAATTTTTTGCAGCGGGTGGGGGGTTTTTTGTGAATTTTGGGGGTTCTTTGTATATAGGCAAGCGCAACCGCTTCAATGTGGGGTTAAAAATCCCTTACTATAGCTTGAGCATGCAAAAGTTGGAAAAACTTTGGCTCTAGCAATGTGTGGCAACAACAAACGATCCGACAAAACTTCAGCGTTTTTAGGAATAGAGAAGTTTTTGTCAGCTACGCGTTCTTGTTTTAGGCTTTATTCCCATTGAATACTGATAAAATTCAAAAAATCATTTTATCGTTACAAAAATCAACGCTCCAAAGATAAATAGGTTAAAATACTCCAAAATCTTTTTTTTTTTTTTTTTTTTTGAAATCCAATCAATTTATAGTAAAATTAGGTTCATTGTAAATATATTATCACTTCATGATATTCTTACAACAAAAACATTACTTTAAGGAACATTTTATGAAAAAGACAATTCTGCTCTCTCTCTCTCTCTCGTTTGCGGTATCATCGCTCCACGCTGAAGACAACGGCTTTTTTGTGAGCGCGGGCTATCAAATCGGTGAAGCGGTGCAAATGGTCAAAAACACCGGCGAATTGAAAAACTTGAACGAAAAATACGAGCAATTAAACCAGTATTTGAATCAAGTGGCTTCGTTGAAGCAAAGCATTCAAAACGCCAACAACATTGAGCTGGTCAATAGCTCTTTAAACGATTTGAAAAGCTTCACCAACAACAACTACAACAGCACCACCCAATCGCCCATCTTCAACGCCGTGCAAGCCGTTATCACTTCGGTATTGGGTTTTTGGAGTCTTTATGCGGGGAACTACTTGACTTTTTTTGTGGGTAATAAGGATAGTAATCAACCCGCTAATGTCAATGGTAACCCTCCTTTTAAAACGATTATAGAGAACTGCTCAGGAATTGAAAATTGCGCTATGAATGAAACCACTTATAATGAGATGAAAAAGCTCGCTGAAAGCCTCCAAGCAGCCCAACAAAACGCTACCACTAAAGCGAACAATCTTTGCGCTTTATCCGGATGCGCTACAACACAAGGCCAAACCCCAAACTCAACCGTAAGCAACGCTCTTAACTTGGCGCAACAGCTTATGGATTTAATCGCAAGCACTAAGACCGCTATGATGTGGAAAAATATCGTCATCAGTGGCGTTTCAAACGCGTCCGGCGCTATCAATTCCACTGGCTACCCAACGCAATATGCGGTGTTTAACAACATCAAGGCGATGATACCTATCTTGCAACAAGCGGTTACGCTTTCTCAAAGCAACCACACCCTATCTGCTAGTTTGCAAGCTCAAGCTACAGGATCTCAAACAAACCCTAATTTCGCTAAAGACATCTACGCTTTCGCCCAAAACCAAAAGCAAGTCATCTCTTACGCTCAAGATATTTTCAACCTCTTTAGTTCTATCCCTGCAGAGCAGTATAAGTATCTAGAGAAAGCTTATTTGAAAATACCCAATGCGGGTCAAACGCCTACTAACCCTTACAGACAGGAGGTGAATTTAAACCAAGAAGTTCAGACGATTAAAAACAACGTGAGTTATTATGGTAACCGGGTGGATGCGGCTTTAAGCGTGGCTAAAGATGTTTATAACCTGAAATCCAATCAAGCAAACATTGTAACAGCCTATAGCAACGCTAATAATCTAAGCCAAGAGATTTCTAAACTCCCCTATAACCAAGTCAATACAAAAGACATTGTTACACTACCTCACGATCAAAACGCTCCGGCAGCGGGCCAATACAACTACCAAATCAACCCAGAGCAGCAATCCAATCTTAACCAAGCTTTAGCGGCGATGAGCAATAACCCCTTTAAAAAAGTGGGCATGATCAGCTCTCAAAACAATAACGGCGCTTTGAACGGGCTTGGCGTGCAAGTGGGCTATAAGCAATTCTTTGGCGAAAGCAAAAGATGGGGGTTAAGGTATTACGGCTTCTTTGATTACAACCACGGCTATATCAAATCCAGCTTTTTCAATTCGTCTTCTGATATATGGACTTATGGTGGTGGGAGCGATTTGTTAGTGAATATTATCAACGATAGCATCACAAGAAAGAACAACAAGCTTTCTGTGGGTCTTTTTGGAGGTATCCAACTAGCAGGGACTACATGGCTTAATTCTCAATACGTGAATTTAACCGCGTTCAATAACCCTTACAGCGCGAAAGTCAATACTTCCAATTTCCAATTTTTGTTCAATCTCGGTTTGAGAACCAATCTCGCTACAGCTAAGAAAAAAGACAGCGAGCATTCCGCGCAACATGGCATTGAACTAGGCATTAAAATCCCCACCATTAACACCAATTACTATTCTTTTTTAGGCACTCAATTGCAATACAGAAGGCTCTATAGCGTGTATCTCAATTATGTGTTCGCTTATTAAACGCTCTCTTTTTTAAAATAGGGGGAGCTTCATCAAATCTATTTTGATAGTTATCAATATTTGATGAAAATAAAGTCAAAAACAAAATAAACTAGATCACCCAATTATCTTTGATAATTGGGTGATCTAAGAGAATCGTTCAATACTCTTCAAACATTTCTTGGATTTTTGCCTTATCATTCGTTTTAGTTAGAGCGAGTTGTAAAAGCACCCTGGCTTTTTGGGGGTTTAAATTGTCGCTTGTGATAAAGGCCTTGTCATCAATCTCGCCTGAAGTAACCTCACCACTGCCTACCCTGCTAGAACGAACGATAACCACCCCCATTTGGCTCGCTTCTTGCATCGCTTTTAACAATCCAGCACTCACATTCCCGTTACCCACCCCGGCTATCACAACGCCTTTTGCATGCGATTTCAGGCTCGCTTGGAACAAATCGGGTGTCATGCCAGCATGCGTGTAAATAATATCCACTTTAGGTAAGGGGGTTTTTAGCTCTAAAATAGAAAATTCGCTCTCTATGGTGTGCTTTCTTAAAGGCTGCATGTAATAGCGTGTTTTACCATAATACACGCTCCCTATCGCGCCGCTGTTTAAGGCTTTAAAGGTGGAAGTGTGGGTGGTGTGCGTTTTAATCGCTTCTCTAGCGCTAAAAATAGTATCGTCCATGACCACCAACACGCCCTTATTCGCGCTTTTTTCATTAACTGCTACGCTCAGCGCGTTATACAGATTCAAAGCACCATCCGCGCTCAAAGAAGAAGCGTTACGCATCGCTCCTACTAGCACGACCGGTTTTGTGGAATGTAAAACCAAATTTAAAAAATACGCGCTCTCTTCTAAAGTGTCCGTGCCATGCGTGATGACCACGCCTTGAATACGGCTATCATCTAGCAATTCTTGGGCGCGTTTGGCGAGTTTAAACCATACCTCTTCATTCATGTCTTGTGAGCCGATGTTAGAAATCTGTTCCCCTTGAATGCGAGCGATCTTGTTAAAACTAGGGATAGCTTTAAGAAGCTCTTTGATGCCCAACTCACCGCTTTTATAACTACCCAAACTCGCGCTCGCACCACTCCCTGCAATCGTCCCCCCTGTTGCTAGTAAAGCAATGGTGGGTAAATTTTGAGCCATGACTTGCCCCTTCAAACAAAGTAAAAGAATCAAAAATTTCAAAAACATTCTCATTATAGACTACCTTTTGAAATTAAAAGATTTTATAGTATAGTGAATCGTTGTTAAAATAAATTTAAAAAGGGTTAATGGTGGATGCCTTTTTTCAAATTATCGTGTTACTTTTTTCGCTTTTTTTAGGGGCAAGGCTAGGGGGCTTGGGAGTGGGCTATGCGGGGGGCTTGGGCGTGCTTGTTTTATGCTTGTTTTTGGGACTAAACCCGGGCAAAATCCCTTTTGATGTGATTTTAATCATCATGGCAGTCATTAGCGCTATCAGTGCCATGCAAAAAGCGGGGGGCTTGGATTACTTAGTCCAAATCGCTGAAAAAATTTTAAGGAAACACCCCAAGCAAATCAATTACCTCGCGCCAAGCGTGGCGTATTTTTTAACGATACTAGCCGGCACCGGGCATACGGTTTTTCCTTGATCCCGGTGATTGTGGAAGTGAGCCAGAGCCAAAACATCAAACCCAAAGCGCCCTTAAGCTTAGCGGTGGTCTCTAGCCAAGTCGCTATTACCGCAAGCCCGGTGAGCGCGGCGGTGGTGTTTATGAGCGGCATTTTAGAGCCTTTAGGAGCAAATTACTTGACCCTTTTAATGGTTTGGATCCCTACGACTTTTTTAGCATGCATGCTCACGGCGTTTATTATGGGTTTTACTGATTTGAAATTAGACAGCGATCCGCATTATTTAGAGCGTTTGAAAGAGGGCAAAATCTCGCCCCCTAAAATCAAAGAAGAAAAAGAAACCTCAAAAAGCGCGAAATTATCGTTATGGATTTTTATCGGCGGGGTTGTAGCGATCGTTTTTTATGCGAGCGCGATTTCTAAAAATATCGCTTTGATTAGCCCGGTGGTTTTAGGCAGAGATCAAGCGATCGTGTCTTTCATGCTGAGCGTGGCGACTCTCATTGCGATTTTTTGCAAAATTAACGCTAATGAAATCGCCCATTCAAGCGTGTTTAAATCCGGCATGCAAGCGTGCGTGTGCGTGTTGGGCGTGGCGTGGTTAGGCGATACTTTTGTGAGCAATCATATAGATGAAATCAAGCGATACGCTTCGTTTTTGATCGCAGATTACCCGTTTTTATTAGCCGTAGCGCTCTTTTTGGCTTCCATGCTTTTGTATTCGCAGGCTGCCACCTCTAAAGCGCTCATCCCAAGCGTGATCACAGCCTTAGGCATTAGCGCCAACCATACCGAGCATTTGTATATTATCGTGGCTTCTTTTGCGAGCGTTTCGGCGTTGTTTGTGTTACCCACTTACCCCACTTTACTAGGAGCGATCGCTATGGATCATACCGGCACCACTAAAATGGGCCGTTATGTGTTTGATCATGCGTTTTTGATCCCTGGGGTTTTAGTCGTGTTTTTGAGCGTGGCGTTAGGGTTTGTTATCGCGCCGTTAGTTTTGTAGCTTTTATCATCAACGATAAAAAGCTTGATGTTGTGCTTTTTCTAAACCCCCTTAAAAAAGAGAGCCTAAACCATTTAATAAGCAAACACATAATTGAGATACACGCTATAAAGCCTTCGGTATTCTAGCTTAGTGCCTAAAAAAGAATAGTAATTGGTGTTAATGGTGGGGATTTTAATGCCTAGTTCAATGCCATGTTGCGCGGAACGTTCGCTGTCTTTTTTCTTAGCTGTAGCGAGATTGGTTCTCAAACCCAAATTGAACAAGAATTGGAAATTAGAAGTATTGACTTTCGCGCTATAAGGGTTATTGAACGCTGTTAAATTCACGTATTGAGAATTAAGCCATGTAGTCCCTGCGAGTTGGATACCACCAAAAAGACCCACGGAGAGCTTGTTGTTCTTTCTTGTGATGCTATCGTTGATAATATTCACTAACAAATCGCTCCCACCGCCATAAGTCCATATATCAGAAGACGAATTAAAAAAGCTGGATTTGATGTAGCCGTGGTTGTAATCAAAGAATCCGTAATACCTTAATCCCCATCTTTTGCTTTCGCCAAAGAATTGCTTATAGCCCACTTGCACGCCAAGCCCGTTCAAAGCGCCGTTATTGTTTTGAGAGCTGATCATGCCCACTTTTTTAAAGGGGTTATTGCTCATCGCCGCTAAAGCTTGGTTAAGATTGGATTGCTGCTCTGGGTTGATTTGGTAGTTGTATTGGCCCGCTGTAGAATCTTTAGGCGACATAACGATGTTTGTTACATTGACCTTATTATGCGGGAGTTTAGAAATCTCTTGGCTTAGATTATTAGCGTTGCTATAGGCTGTTACAATGTCTGCTTGATTGGATTTCAGGTTATAAACATCTTTAGCCACGCTTAAAGCCGAATCAATCCGATTGCCATAATAGCTCACATTGTTTTGAACCGCATTGATTTCTTTATTCAAATTCACATTCTGTCTGTAAGGGTTAGTAGGGGTTTTACCCAAATGTGGCACTTTCAAGTAAGCGTTCTCCAAATACTTAAGTTGGTCTTTAGGAATGGAATTAAAGAGATTGAAGATATTTGAAGCGTTAGAAAGGATTTGCTTTTGGTTTTGAGCGAAAGCGTAGATGTCTTTAGCAAATTCACGATTTGTTTGAGATCCCATAGCTCGAGCTTGCAAGTTAGTGGATAGGGTGTGGTTGTCCTGAGTTAGTTTGAGCGCTTGTTGCAAGATAGGTAGCATCGCCTTGATATTGTTAAACACCGCATAGTCGGTTACAGGACCAGTGGATGTGATAGCACCAGCACCACCGGGTCTGTTTGTAACACCTGCGATGACTATATTTTTCCACACCATAGAAACCTTGGTCTGTTCGATTAAATCCATAAGCTTTTGCGCGGTTTCAAGAGCTGTAGTCATGGAAGTTTTGTTTCCATTTGATTGATCGCTAGAGCATTCTGATAAGGCACAGAGATTGCCTTGAGCTTTTTGGAGGTTTTCGGCAAGCTCTTTCATTTTATCATAAGTTTCTTTTCTCATAAAACATTGTTGTAGTCCTGTGCAGTTCCCATCTTTATGGATTCTTCCAAGAGGAGCATTAGATCCATCATTCAAATCGTTCACAAAAAAACTGAGAGCGTTCCCTGCATAAAGACTCCAAAAAGCCAATACTGAAGTGATAACGGCTTGCGTGGTGTTGTAGATGGGCGATGTTTCTTTGTTTGTGTGGTTGTTACTCGCAAAGCTTTTCAAATCGCTTAAAGCATTGTTGACAGCCTGAATGTTGTTCGCCGTTTGAATGCTTCGTTTTAACGAAGCCAGTTGGGCTAAAGATTGGCTTAATTGCTCGTATTTGTCGTTCAAGTTTTTTAATTCGCCGGTGTTTTTGACCATTTGCACCGCTTCGCCGATTTGATAGCCCACGCCCACAAAAAAGCCGTTGTCTTCAGCGTGCAAAAGCGATGAAGCGAGAGAGAGAGAGAGTAAAAATTGTTTTTTCATAAAATGTTCCTTAAAGTAATGTTTTTATTGTAAACATGAATAGAAATGAAAATTTATTTACAATATGTTTAACTTTACCATAAATTTTTTGGATTTCAAAAAAAAAAAAAAAAGATTTTGGGGTGTTTTTTAACTATTTATCTTTAGAGTGTTAATTTTTGTAATAATGAAACCATCTTTTGAATTTTATAAGCAATATTTAATGGGAACAGAATTTTGATAACGCTTAAGCATTTATCCCAAACGCCACAGAGCGTTTAGGATTTCTGCTTAAAGAATTTGAAGCTTTGATAGAAAAAGTGGTGTGGTTTAAGCTTTAGTGCTTATCGCTGTGATCTTCATCATGGTGGTCATGGTCTTTATCGTCATGATCTTTGTCATGTTTTTTGCCATGCTTCTTGCCATGCTTATCGTGTTTGTGCTTTTTCCCATGCTTGCATGATCTCAACCCAAAATCATCATCCATGTCTTCCATATTGCCTTTTTTAAGCGCTTCTTTAACGGCTTTCTGGCGGGCTTCAAAATCCGCCACGGTCATTTTGTCTGTGTTTTTAGTCGCATATTCATGCAATTGTTTATGGAACGCCTTCCTCTTGTCTTCAGGCATCTTTTCCATGCGCTTTTTCAACTCTTTTGTGTAATCCACAATATCCTGAGGAGCGACAACACCAGCCATTTTAGCCAAATCTTCATCGCTTGTTTTACTGAAATCTTTAGCGTTTAACGCCACAAATAACAACGCACCAACAGAAAGTATTTTCAACGCTTTTTTCATATTTTTCCTTTTAAATTAAATTTTATCTCACTTAGGAGAACAATGTTCGTCTTTTTTCTTAACAGCCCTACACCAAACTTTTCTCGTATCGCCGCTGCAAACGCTCACATTAAGCCCTTTTGCCTTAATTTCTTCATCGCTCAAACCTTTGGTTTTTTCTTCTAATTCTTTACGCACCTCTTCACGCATTTTTTTGAAATCCTCTTCACTCATTTTGGAAAGATTCTTCCTAGCGATCCGGCTGAAATTCGCGCGGAATTTCTTAGCGTCCTCAGCGTTTAAAGCTTTAAGGCGTTTAGACACTTCCATGCGATAATCGATCGCTTCATTAGAAGCGCAGAGTGCCTGCTAATTCCAAAAGCTCCTTATCTTTGAGTTGCGAAAAATCCCTAGCGCCTAAAACCTGAAATCCAAGCAAAGCTGATAGGCAAAAAGCCAAACTCTTTCTCATTCCCAATTCCTTGTTCTAAATTTTTGCCACATGACGACAGCAAATTTTGGCATTCTACCATGTTAATTTTAATTTATTCTCAAACACCGCTAAGAATAGTAAAAATGGGTTTTTAAATTTATATAGCCATTGTGTCATCATTTAACTTTTATTTATAAATAAAGGTCGTTTTAAACCCTAAAATTTTAAAATACCATTTTGAATGATTAGTTTGTATAGCGTTGGTAGTTTTTGGCTTATTGTGAGTGAAAGGATTTAAGCAAGATGTTTGTGGTTTTTATAGAAGCGTTTTGGTTTAGCGATTTCTTTGTGCGCGGCGGTGGGGGCGCAATCCTTGTTTATTGTGGAAAGAGGCATGGCTAGGAATTATGTGTTTTTGATTTGTGCTTTGTGTTTTATGTGCGATATTGTGCTAATGAGCATGGGCGTGTTTGGCGTGGGGGCTTATTTCGCTAAAAACCTTTATTTGAGCTTGTTTTTGAATTTATTTGGGGCGGTTTTTACCGGATTTTACGCTTTTTTAGCTTTAAAAACCCTTTTTCAAACCTTTAAAAAAAAGCAAGTCCAAACCCCTAAAAAATTATCCTTAAAAAAGACCTTATTATTCACTTTAGGCGTTACCTTACTCAACCCTCAAGTGTATTTGGAAATGGTGTTTTTAATTGGCGCGAGCGCTTTGTCTTTTGATTTAGTGCAAAAATTTGTCTTTCTAGCTGGCACTTTATCGGCGGCTTTTTCTTGGCTTTTACTCCTATGCGTCATGTCCTTACGCTATGGCTCTAAACTTTTAAACAACCAAAAAATTTTTATGGGCGTGAATCTCTTTGTAACCGCTATCATGGGAACGCTTAGTATTAATTTATTTAAAGATTTTTTAGCGCTATTGAGTAAAACCTAAAAAGGGGCTAGTTTTAAGTCATTTTGCATTACAATACTCCTAAATGAGTTTTAAGGATTACAATCAATATGCAAGTTTTAGCGTTAAAATACCGCCCCAAACATTTTAGCGAGCTAGTCGGTCAAGAGAGCGTGGCTAAAACGCTTTCTTTAGCCCTAGACAACCAGCGTTTGGCTAACGCTTATTTATTCAGCGGGTTAAGAGGTTCAGGGAAAACCAGCTCTTCTAGGATTTTTGCTAGGGCTTTAATGTGTGAAACAGGGCCAAAGGCTGTGCCTTGCGATACTTGCATCCAATGCCAGAGCGCTTTAAACAACCACCATATAGATATTATAGAAATGGATGGGGCGTCTAATAGGGGGATTGATGATGTCCGTAACCTTATAGAGCAAACGCGTTACAAACCAAGCTTTGGGCGCTATAAAATCTTTATCATTGATGAAGTGCATATGTTCACTACCGAAGCGTTTAACGCGCTTTTAAAGACTTTAGAAGAGCCTCCTAGCCATGTGAAATTCCTTTTAGCGACAACGGACGCTTTGAAATTGCCCGCTACCATACTCAGCCGCACCCAGCATTTCAGGTTTAAAAAAATCCCTGAAAATTCCGTTATTTCTCATTTAAAAACCATTTTAGAAAAAGAACAAGTGAGCTATGAAGCAAGCGCGTTAGAAAAACTCGCTCACAGCGGGCAAGGGAGTTTGAGGGATACGATCACTCTTTTAGAGCAAGCCATCAATTATTGCGATAACGCTATCACAGAAAGCAAAGTGGCTGAAATGTTAGGAGCGATTGATAGGAGTGTTTTAGAAGATTTTTTCCAAAGCCTAATCAACCAAGATGAAGCGCGATTACAGGAGCGTTATGCCATTTTAGAAAATTATGAAACCGAGGGCGTTTTAGAAGAAATGATGCTTTTTTTGAAAGCGAAATTATTAAGCCCTGATTCGTATTCCATCCTTTTAATAGAGCGCTTTTTTAAAATCATTATGAGTAGTCTCAGCCTTTTAAAAGAAGGGGCAAATGCCAGTTTTGTGCTGTTGTTATTGAAAATGAAATTCAAAGAAGCCTTGAAACTCAAAGCCCTAGACGATGCGATTGTAGAATTAGAGCAAACCCCTTTCAATCAAAACCCTAACATAAGCTATAACGCCCCTAAACAAGAATTTAAAAGCACAGAAAAAATAGAACAAGCAGAAAGAATAGAGGGAACAGAAAAAAGAGAAAAGCTAGAAAAAAGAGAGAACACAGAAACTCCGCAAACTCCCATGCTTTCAGCTAAAGATCGCATTTTTCACAACCTTTTCAAACAAGTCCAAACATTGGTTTATGAGCGCAATTATGAATTAGGGGCGGTGTTTGAAAAAAATATCCGTTTCATTGATTTTGACAGCCAGACTAAAACCTTGACTTGGGAGTCTTTAGCCACTGATAAGGATAAAGAGCTTTTAAGAGAACGATTTAAAATCGTGAAAAGTATCGTTGATGGGGTTTTTGGCAAGGGCGAAAGCATCAAAATCGCTTTAAAACATCATTTGGAAAATAAAAGCGCTAGAGAAGAAACTAAAGAGGTTAAAGATTTTAAAATCTCTTCTTTAAGGGAAAAAATCTTACCCCAACCAACCACCGAAACGACGGCTGAAACGAAAGAAAATGGAAAAGAAACGGTTGGAAAAGCGCTTCAAACGAAAGAAAACGAAACTAAAGAGGTTCAAGAAACCCAACCCAAAGAAGCCCCTACAGCGTTGCAAGAATTTATGGCTAACCACTCTGAGCTGATTGAAGAAATTAAGAGCGAGTTTGAAATCAAAAGCGTGGAATTGTTATGAGGGCGAATTTAGACGAGTTGGACAAAGTGGCGGCTGTTATTTTAAAAGATGATTTTAAAGGGGTGGTGCTTTTAAAAGGCGTTGTGGGGAGCGGTAAAACGACCTTAGTTCAAGCGTGCTTGAAACACTTGGGTTTAGACATTCAAGCGACTTCGCCCACCTTTAGCTTGATGCATGCTTATAGCGAGAGCGTGTTCCATTACGATTTTTACATGCGCGATTTAGAGGCTTGCTTGGAGCTTGGCATGTTGGAGTGCTTGTTAGAAAAGGGGATCCATTTTGTGGAATGGGGCGATGAAAAATTAGAAAAAATTTTAAAAAAATACGATTTAGCTATTAAGGTTGTGGAAATCAAAACCGAATCAACTAGCCGTTTTTATACAATAAAGATCGCTTAAAGGGTCGCTTGAATGGATATTTTAAAAGCAGAGCATTTGAACAAACAGATTAAAAAAACCAAAATCGTTTCAGATGTTTCTTTAGAAGTGAAAAGCGGCGAAGTGGTGGGGCTTTTAGGGCCTAATGGGGCGGGTAAAACCACCACCTTTTATATGATATGCGGGCTTTTAGAGCCTAGTGGGGGGAGCGTTTATTTAAACGATGTCAATTTAGCTAAATACCCCTTACACAAGCGTTCTAACTTAGGCATAGGCTACTTGCCCCAAGAATCCAGCATTTTTAAAGAATTGAGCGTGGAAGAGAATCTGGCCCTAGCAGGGGAGAGCACTTTTAAAAACTCTAAAGAGAGCGAAGAGAAAATGGAAAGCTTGTTGGACGCTTTTAATATCCAAGCCATAAGAGAGCGCAAGGGCATGAGCTTGAGTGGGGGAGAAAGAAGGCGCGTAGAAATCGCTAGGGCTTTAATGAAAAACCCTAAATTCGTATTATTAGATGAGCCTTTTGCGGGCGTGGATCCGATCGCGGTGATTGATATTCAAAAAATCATTGAAAGCCTGATTGGATTAAACATTGGTGTGTTGATCACTGATCACAATGTGCGAGAGACTTTGAGCGTGTGCCATAGGGCGTATGTGATTAAAAGCGGCACGCTTTTAGCGAGCGGGAACGCTAATGAAATTTATGAAAACGCTTTGGTGCGTAAGTATTATTTAGGGGAAAATTTTAAGGTATAGACATGGCGATCTTACGCGCAAACCTTAGCCCTAAAAACAAATTAAACGCTACCTTAAAAGGGTGGCTACCTATTTTATAAAGCGAGCTTGAAGATTTAGAAGAAGTGTTGAAACAAAACGCTTTAGATAATCCCTTAATCAAAATTGAAAACAAACGCATCAAAAATTTTAGCGATCGCTTTAATCCTAAAAAGAATAGCGATCATTTAGAAAATTTCGCAATCGCATCTAAAAGCCTTTTTGAAACCTTAGAAGCTCAAATCATTCCCCCCATCTTTCCCACTGAAACCTCTCAAAAAATCGCTATGGATATTATCAGCGGGCTGGATAGTGAAGGGTATTTTGAAGAAAACATTGAAGAAAGGGCTAAAATTTTAGGGGTGGAGAGCGAAGTTTATGAAAAAGTGCGCAAGCGTTTTAGTTGCCTTAATCCCGCTGGCATTGGCGCTAAAGACGTGAAAGAGAGCTTTTTATTCCAATTAGAGGGTAGGGAATTAGACAATAATGAGCTTTATGAAGAAGCGCGAAAAATCATTTTAAATTTAGAAAAACACCATGAATTTTCTAAAGATTTTTATTATGAAAAGGCTTTAAAGATTTTAAAATCCTTTAAAAACCCCCCAGCTATTGAGTTTTTAGAAAAAGAAATAGAAGTCATTCCTGAGCTTTTTATTTTAGAAGTGGATAATGAAATGATTGTGCGTTTGAACGATGAGAGCTACCCGACGATCAGTTTAGAAGAAAATCGCTTTAAGGATAGCGATTATTTGAAAGAAAAATTAAAAGAGGCTAAAGATTTGATTGATGCGTTAAATTTGAGAAAAGCCACGATTTATAAAATCGGTCTGATGCTTTTAGAGTATCAATACGATTTTTTTAAGGGTAAGGAATTGCGCCCTTTAAAATTATTGGATTTAGCCAATGAGTTTAACCACTCTGTAAGCACGATTTCAAGGGCCATTTCTAATAAATATTTGGCATGCGAAAGGGGGTTTTCCCTATTAAACATTTCTTTAGCATCGCCTTAGACAATAGCGAGACTTCAAACGCTGTGATTAAAGACTATCTTTTAGAATTGATTAAAAACGAAGACAAAAAAGAGCCTTTGAGCGACGCTAAGATTTTAGAACTCATTGAAGAAAAATTCCATTTGAAAATGGTAAGAAGAACGATCACCAAATACCGCCAATTGCTCAACATCGCTTCTTCAAGCGAGAGGAAAAGGCTCTATTTGATGCGTGCTTGAAAACCATGATTTTAGGGCTTATTCTTATTGAGTATCATTTGCCCTTGTATGCGTGTGAGTTCAAACTCTTGGGATACTTTGGCGAGTTGGTATAAGATTTCTGTATTGTGCGTGTCTAAAGCCTTAATGTAAGCCTCTTTTTGTCCTTTGGTGATCACAAATGGTATTAAGTTTTGCTCTAAAACGCTATAAAAGATTAGCATTCTGCCCACCCTACCATTACTATCGCTAAAAGGGTGTATCCTTTCAAACAAAATGTGTTGTTCTAAAATAGCTTTTAGTTTTTTCTTCTTTATCTTGTAAGGTTTTCATCTTATAATTGAGATTATCGCACCATTCTTTTATAGCCATAGGCACTTGAAAATGAGGGGTCGTTTCAAAACTAGCTCCTAAAATGGTATTATCAGTCGTTTTGAAAACCTCCTTATTAGGGAGTAAAAAATTCATTAAAATCCCATGCAACTCTCTTATAAAAAAACTATCAACGCTTTGTCCTTTATTCAGATTTTCTAATAGAAAGAAGAGCATGTTTTGATAGTTTTTCACTTCAAAGAAAGCTCTTTGGGGCATTTCTCTAGGAATGTATTCAGTGGTTAAAATACTTATAGTTTCAGCAAGGCTCAAAGGATTGTTTTCAATAGCAGTGCTATGATGAGCCATGCGAATAGTCAAATCCATAGCGTAATCGTTAAATTCTAGTAATTCTTTATAGTCCATTATTGATTCAAAAGGCAGCTTGTTATAGAGCTTAAAACACTCAGCACTAGAAATACTTTCAATTTCTTTTGTAAAAAATTCTCTATTTCTTATA
>JBLDXK010000023.1:0-118023 GCA_047430845.1 Helicobacter pylori
TGCCCCATGACTTGGTCAATTCTAAAATGATCACAAGCACCATCATGGAATTTTTCATGGGCGGTCAGCTCTCGCAATTTATGGATCAAACCAACCCCTTGAGTGAGGTTACGCACAAGCGCCGCCTTTCAGCGCTCGGCGAAGGGGGATTGGTGAAAGACAGGGTAGGGTTTGAAGCTAGGGATGTGCACCCCACGCATTATGGCCGAATTTGTCCCATTGAGACCCCAGAAGGTCAAAATATCGGTCTGATCAACACCCTTTCCACTTTCACAAGAGTGAATGATTTAGGCTTTATTGAAGCCCCTTATAAAAAGGTTGTGGATGGCAAAGTGGTGGGCGAGACGATTTATTTGACCGCTATTCAAGAAGACAACCACATCATCGCTCCCGCAAGCACCCCCATTGATGAAGAGGGTAATATTTTGGGCGATTTGATTGAAACGCGCGTGGAAGGCGAGATCGTTTTAAACGAAAAAAGCAAAGTAACCTTAATGGATTTAAGCTCTAGCATGCTAGTAGGGGTCGCTGCATCGCTCATTCCTTTCTTAGAGCATGATGACGCCAACCGCGCCTTAATGGGGACTAACATGCAACGCCAAGCGGTGCCCTTGTTAAGAAGCGACACCCCCATTGTAGGCACAGGGATTGAAAAAATTATCGCTAGGGATTCTTGGGGAGCGATCAAGGCTAATCGCGCAGGCGTTGTAGAAAAAATTGATTCTAAAAACATTTACATTTTAGGCGAAGCGCAAAGAAGAGGCCTATATTGATGCGTATTCTTTGCAAAAAAACTTGCGCACCAACCAAAACACCAGCTTCAATCAAGTCCCTATCGTTAAAGTGGGCGATAAAGTGGAAGCCGGGCAAATCATCGCTGATGGCCCTAGCATGGATAGGGGCGAGTTAGCGTTAGGGAAAAACGTGCGCGTGGCGTTCATGCCTTGGAATGGCTATAACTTTGAAGACGCGATCGTGGTGAGTGAGCGCATCACTAAAGATGATATTTTCACTTCCACCCACATTTATGAAAAAGAAGTGGACGCTAGGGAGCTTAAGCATGGCGCGGAAGAATTTACAGCTGACATTCCTGATGTGAAAGAAGAAGCGCTCGCCCATCTTGATGAAAGCGGGATCGTTAAAGTCGGCACTTATGTGAGCGCTGGCATGATTTTAGTGGGCAAAACTTCTCCTAAAGGCGAGATTAAAAGCACGCCTGAAGAGCGGCTCTTAAGGGCGATTTTTGGGGATAAAGCCGGTCATGTGGTCAATAAGAGTTTGTATTGCCCCCCCAGTTTGGAAGCGCACGGTGATTGACGTGAAGGTCTTCACTAAAAAAGGCTATGAGAAAGACGCGCGAGTTTTGAGCGCGTATGAAGAAGAAAAAGCCAAGCTTGATATGGAGCATTTTGACCGCTTGACCATGCTCAATAGAGAAGAATTGTTGCGCGTTAGTTCGCTCCTTTCTCAAGCGATTTTAGAAGAGCCTTTCAGCCATAATGGTAAGGACTATAAAGAAGGCGATCAAATCCCTAAAGAAGAAATCGCTTCAATCAACCGCTTCACTTTGGCTAGTTTAGTCAAAAAGTATTCTAAAGAAGTGCAAAACCACTATGAAATCACTAAAAACAATTTTTTAGAGCAAAAGAAAGTTTTGGGCGAAGAGCATGAAGAAAAGCTCTCTATTTTAGAAAAAGATGATATTTTGCCTAATGGCGTGATCAAAAAAGTCAAGCTCTATATCGCTACAAAACGAAAGCTTAAAGTGGGCGATAAAATGGCAGGAAGGCATGGGAATAAAGGGATTGTGTCTAATATCGTGCCGGTTGCGGATATGCCTTATACCGCTGATGGCGAGCCTGTAGATATTGTCTTAAACCCTTTAGGCGTGCCAAGCCGCATGAATATCGGGCAGATTTTAGAAATGCATTTAGGCTTAGTGGGGAAAGAGTTTGGGAAACAAATCGCTAGCATGCTAGAGGATAAAACCAAAGACTTTGCCAAAGAATTGCGGCGCTAAAATGCTAGAAATCGCTAACGCCATTAATGAAAAAGACCCCTTGACAATCCATGTCCTTGAGAATTGTTCTGATGAAAGAACTTTTGGAATACGCTAAAGATTGGAGCAAGGGCGTTAAGATGGCTATCCCTGTGTTTGAAGGCATCTCGCAAGAAAAATTTTACAAGCTATTTGAGTTAGCCAAAATCGCTATGGATGGCAAAATGGATCTGTATGACGGGCGCACAGGCGAGAAAATGAGGGAGCGCGTGAATGTGGGCTATATGTATATGATCAAACTCCACCACTTAGTGGATGAAAAAGTCCATGCCAGAAGCACAGGCCCTTATAGCTTAGTAACGCACCAGCCTGTTGGGGGCAAAGCGCTCTTTGGGGGTCAAAGGTTTGGGGAAATGGAAGTGTGGGCCTTGGAAGCTTATGGTGCAGCGCACACTCTAAAAGAAATGCTTACCATTAAATCCGATGATATTAGAGGCAGAGAGAACGCTTATAGGGCTATCGCTAAAGGTGAGCAAGTGGGTGAGAGTGAAATCCCTGAGACTTTCTATGTTTTGACTAAAGAATTGCAATCGCTCGCTTTGGATATTAATATTTTTGGGGACGATGTGGATGAAGATGGAGCGCCTAAACCCATTGTCATTAAAGAAGATGACAGGCCTAAAGACTTTAGCTCTTTCCAGCTCACTCTAGCCAGCCCTGAAAAAATCCATTCTTGGAGTTATGGGGAAGTTAAAAAGCCAGAAACGATCAATTATCGCACCCTAAAACCTGAACGAGACGGCTTGTTTTGCATGAAAATCTTTGGCCCCACTAAAGATTATGAATGCTTGTGCGGTAAATACAAAAAGCCTCGCTTCAAAGACATTGGCACATGCGAAAAATGCGGCGTGGCGATCACGCACTCCAAAGTCAGGCGTTTTAGAATGGGGCATATTGAATTGGCCACTCCTGTAGCGCATATCTGGTATGTCAATTCCTTGCCTAGCCGTATCGGCACGCTTTTAGGCGTTAAGATGAAAGACTTAGAGCGCGTGCTGTATTATGAAGCTTATATCGTTAAAGAGCCAGGCGAAGCCGCTTATGACAATGAAGGCACTAAGCTTGTGATGAAATACGATATTTTGAATGAAGAGCAGTATCAAAATATCTCACGAAGATACGAAGATAGGGGATTTGTAGCGCAAATGGGTGGCGAAGCGATCAAGGATTTGTTAGAAGAAATTGATCTAATCACCTTATTGCAGAGTTTGAAAGAAGAAGTGAAAGACACCAATTCTGATGCGAAAAAGAAAAAACTCATTAAGCGTTTGAAAGTGGTAGAGAGCTTTTTAAATTCTGGTAACAGGCCTGAGTGGATGATGCTCACGGTGTTACCTGTATTGCCACCAGATTTAAGGCCTTTAGTCGCGCTAGATGGCGGGAAGTTTGCGGTCAGCGATGTGAATGAATTGTATCGTCGTGTCATTAATCGTAACCAACGCTTGAAACGCCTAATGGAGCTTGGGGCGCCAGAAATCATTGTGCGCAATGAAAAAAGGATGCTGCAAGAAGCCGTGGATGTGCTTTTTGATAACGGCCGCAGCACCAATGCGGTTAAAGGGGCTAACAAACGCCCTTTAAAATCGCTCAGTGAAATCATTAAAGGCAAGCAAGGGCGTTTCAGGCAAAACCTTTTAGGTAAGCGCGTGGATTTTTCAGGCAGAAGCGTGATTGTGGTTGGGCCAAACCTCAAGATGGACGAGTGCGGATTGCCTAAAAACATGGCGTTGGAACTCTTCAAACCGCATTTATTATCCAAGCTTGAAGAGAGAGGCTATGCCACCACGCTCAAACAGGCTAAACGCATGATTGAGCAAAAAAGCAATGAAGTGTGGGAGTGCTTGCAAGAAATCACAGAGGGGTATCCGGTGTTACTCAACCGCGCTCCTACTTTGCACAAGCAATCCATTCAAGCGTTCCATCCAAAGCTTATTGATGGCAAAGCGATCCAATTGCACCCGTTAGTGTGTTCAGCGTTCAACGCCGATTTTGACGGGGACCAAATGGCGGTGCATGTGCCTTTAAGCCAAGAAGCGATCGCTGAATGCAAGGTACTCATGCTAAGCTCTATGAATATCCTTTTGCCTGCTAGTGGTAAAGCCGTAGCCATTCCTAGCCAGGATATGGTTTTAGGGCTTTATTATCTTTCTTTAGAAAAGAGTGGGGTCAAGGGCGAGCATAAGCTTTTTTCTAGCGTGAATGAAATCATCACCGCTATTGACACGAAAGAATTAGACATCCACGCAAAGATTAGGGTTTTAGATCAAGGGAATATTATCGCTACGAGCGCGGGGCGCATGATCATCAAGTCTATTTTGCCTGATTTTATCCCTACGGATTTGTGGAACAGACCCATGAAGAAAAAAGATATTGGCGTGCTTGTGGATTATGTGCATAAAGTGGGCGGTATCGGTATTACCGCAACCTTTTTGGATCATTTGAAAACGCTTGGCTTTAGGTATGCGACTAAGGCTGGTATTTCTATCTCTATGGAAGATATTATCACGCCAAAAGACAAGCAAAAAATGGTGGAAAAAGCCAAAGTAGAGGTTAAAAAAATCCAGCAACAATACGATCAAGGGTTGCTCACTGACCAAGAGCGTTACAATAAAATCATTGACACTTGGACTGAAGTCAATGACAGAATGAGTAAAGAAATGATGAGCGCTATCGCACAAGATAAAGAGGGCTTTAACTCTATTTATATGATGGCAGATAGCGGCGCAAGGGGTAGCGCGGCGCAAATCCGTCAGCTTTCAGCGATGAGGGGTCTTATGACAAAGCCGGATGGCAGTATCATTGAAACGCCCATTATTTCTAACTTTAAAGAGGGGTTGAATGTCTTAGAATACTTTAACTCCACGCATGGCGCTAGAAAGGGCTTAGCGGATACAGCGCTAAAAACAGCCAATGCGGGGTATTTGACAAGAAAGCTCATTGATGTTTCGCAAAATGTCAAGGTGGTGTCTGATGATTGCGGCACGCATGGAGCGGATTGAAATCACGGATATTGCGGTGGGGAGTGAGCTGATTGAACCTTTAGAAGAGCGTATTTTTGGGCGCGTTTTATTAGAAGATGTGATCGATCCCATTACGAATGAAATCTTGCTTTATGCGGACACTTTGATTGATGAAGAGGGCGCTAAAAAGGTGGTTGAAGCTGGGATTAAATCCATTACGATCCGCACCCCAGTAACTTGTAAAGCGCCAAAGGGCGTGTGCGCGAAATGCTATGGCTTGAATTTGGGCAGAAGGCAAGATGAGCTACCCAGGTGAAGCGGTGGGCGTGGTAGCCGCACAATCTATCGGGGAGCCTGGAACGCAACTCACTTTAAGGACTTTCCATGTGGGCGGGACAGCGAGCAGGAGTCAGGATGAGCGTGAAATCGTGGCGAGCAAAGAAGGTTTTGTGCGTTTTTATAACCTTAGGACTTACACGAACAAAGAGGGTAAAAACATTATCGCTAACCGCCGTAACGCTTCTATTTTAGTGGTAGAGCCTAAGATTAAAGTGCCTTTTGATGGGGAATTACGCATTGAAACGGTCTATGAAGAAGTCGTTGTGAGCGTGAAAAATGGCGATCAAGAAGCTAAATTTGTTTTAAGAAGAAGCGATATTGTCAAGCCAAGCGAATTAGCCGGCGTTGGCGGTAAGATTGAGGGGAAAGTGTATTTGCCTTATGCTAGCGGGCATAAGGTGCATAAGGGGGAAGTATCGCTGATATTATCCAAGAGGGCTGGAATGTGCCTAATCGCATCCCTTATGCGAGCGAATTGCTGGTCAAGGATAACGACCCTATCGCACAAGATGTGTATGCCAAAGAAAAAGGGGCAATCAAATACTATGTTTTAGAGGCTAACCATTTAGAGCGCACCCATGGGATCAAAAAGGGCGATATTGTGGGCGAAAAAGGCTTGTTTGCGGTGGTAGCTGATGATAATGGTAGGGAAGCCGCTCGCCATTATATCGCTAGGGGTTCTGAGATCTTGATTGATGATAATAGTGAAGTGGGCGCTAATAGCGTGATTTCTAAACCCATGACTAACACTTTCAAAACGATCGCCACATGGGATCCTTACAACACCCCTATTATTGCGGACTTTAAGGGTAAGGTGAGTTTTGTGGATATTATCGCAGGGGTTACGGTCGCTGAAAAAGAAGACGAAAATACCGGTATCACAAGCCTAGTGGTGAATGATTACATTCCAAGCGGGTACAAACCAAGCTTGTTTTTAGAGGGGGCTAATGGCGAAGAAGCGCGTTATTTCCTAGAGCCAAAAACTTCTATCGCCATTAGCGATGGCTCTAGTGTGGAGCAGGCTGAAGTGTTAGCGAAAATCCCTAAAGCGACCGTTAAATCTAGGGATATTACTGGGGGTCTCCCAAGGGTTTCTGAACTCTTTGAAGCGAGAAAACCCAAGCCTAAAGATGTGGCGATCCTTTCTGAAGTGGATGGGATTGTGAGTTTTGGCAAACCCATTCGCAATAAAGAACACATCATCGTAACTTCCAAAGATGGTCGTCTTACAGATTATTTTGTGGATAAAGGCAAGCAAATTTTAGTGCATGCCGATGAATTTGTGCATGCAGGAGAGGCGATGACGGATGGGGTGGTTTCAAGCCATGATATTTTAAGGATCAGTGGCGAAAAAGAGCTTTATAAATACATTGTGAGCGAGGTCCAGCAAGTGTATCGCAGGCAAGGGGTAAGCATTGCGGACAAGCACATTGAAATCATTGTTTCTCAAATGCTAAGGCAAGTGCGTATTTTAGACAGCGGGGATAGCAAGTTTATTGAAGGGGATTTAGTCAGTAAAAAACTCTTCAAAGAAGAAAACGCTCGTGTGATCGCTTTAAAAGGCGAGCCAGCGATTGCTGAACCGGTGCTTTTAGGGATCACTAGAGCGGCTATTGGGAGCGATAGCATCATCTCAGCAGCCTCTTTCCAAGAAACGACTAAAGTTTTAACAGAAGCCAGTATCGCTATGAAAAAAGACTTTTTAGAGGATTTGAAAGAGAATGTGGTGTTGGGGAGGATGATCCCTGTGGGAACAGGCATGTATAAGAATAAAAAAATCGTGCTGAGAGCGCTTGAAGATGGCCCTAAATTTTGATATAAAAAATCGGTTAAGATTTTTAAAAGAAAAATTAGGGTAAAATGGGGGAACTTTTAGTTTTAAATTTTTAGAATAAGGAAAAATAGTGCCTACTATCAATCAGTTGATTAGAAAAGAAAGGAAAAAGGTGGTTAAAAAAACGAAATCACCTGCATTAGTGGAATGCCCTCAAAGAAGAGGGGTTTGTACTAGGGTTTATACGACTACCCCTAAAAAGCCTAACTCGGCTTTAAGAAAGGTCGCTAAGGTCCGTTTGACCAGTAAATTTGAAGTGATCAGTTACATCCCTGGTGAAGCGGCATAACTTGCAAGAACACTCCATTGTGTTAGTGCGTGGGGGTAGGGTTAAGGATTTACCCGGTGTGAAATACCACATTGTTCGTGGCGCTTTAGACACTGCAGGGGTCAATAAAAGAACGGTTTCACGCTCTAAATACGGGACTAAAAAAGCTAAAGCAACCGACAAGAAAGCAACAGACAGCAAGAAAAAATAAGAGGAAAACAAAAACATGAGAAGAAGAAAAGCATCCGTTAGGGAGGTTTTGGGCGATCCTGTTTATGGGAACAAAGTGGTTACCAAGTTTATCAATAAGATGATGTTCGACGGCAAGAAAAGCGTAGCGGAAAAAATCATCTACAAAGCTTTTAATAAGATTGAAGAAAAAAGCGGTGAAAAAGGGATTGAAGTGTTTGAAAAAGCCCTAGAAAGAGTGCGTCCTTTAGTGGAAGTGCGCAGCAGAAGAGTGGGTGGGGCTACCTATCAAGTGCCGGTAGAAGTGAGAGCGAGCCGCCAGCAGTCGCTATCTATTCGTTGGATTTTAGAAGCGACCAGAAAACGCAATGAAAGGATGATGGTGGATAGATTGGCTAATGAGCTTATGGATGCGGCTAGCGATAAGGGTGCGGCTTTTAAGAAAAAAGAAGATATTGCATAAAATGGCAGAAGCGAATAAAGCGTTCGCGCACTACCGCTGGTAATTGGAGTTAGAATGGCTAGAAAAACCCCATTAAATAGGATCAGGAATATCGGTATCGCCGCTCACATTGATGCTGGGAAAACCACCACTTCTGAAAGGATTTTATTCTATACAGGCGTGAGCCATAAGATTGGCGAAGTGCATGACGGCGCGGCGACAATGGATTGGATGGAGCAAGAAAAAGAAAGAGGGATCACTATCACTTCTGCGGCAACGACTTGCTTTTGGAAGGATCACCAAATCAATTTGATTGACACTCCAGGGCATGTGGATTTCACTATTGAAGTGGAACGATCCATGCGCGTGCTGAGATGGTGCGGTTTCGGTGTTTTGCTCGGTGGGGGGCGTGCAACCTCAAAGCGAGACCGTGTGGCGTCAAGCGAACAAATACGGCGTGCCTAGGATTGTTTTTGTCAATAAAATGGATAGGATTGGGGCGAATTTCTATAATGTAGAAAACCAGATTAAGCTTCGCTTGAAAGCTAATCCTGTGCCTATTAATATCCCTATTGGGGCTGAAGACTACTTTCATTGGCGTGATTGATTTAGTCCAAATGAAAGCGATTGTTTGGAATAATGAAACCATGGGAGCCAAATACGATGTGGAAGAAATCCCTAGCGATTTGTTAGAAAAGGCTAAACAATACCGAGAAAAGCTTGTAGAAGCCGTAGCTGAGCAAGATGAAGCCTTAATGGAAAAGTATTTGGGTGGTGAGGAATTAAGCGTTGAAGAAATCAAAAAAGGCATTAAAACAGGTTGTTTGAACATGAGCCTTATCCCTATGCTTTGTGGTTCTTCTTTTAAAAATAAAGGCGTGCAGACTTTATTAGACGCGGTCATTGATTACTTGCCAGCGCCTACGGAGGTTGTGGATATTAAAGGGATTGATCCAAAGAGCGAAGAAGAAGTTTTTGTGAAATCCAGCGATGATGGTGAGTTTGCCGGCTTAGCGTTTAAGATCATGACGGATCCTTTTGTGGGCCAACTCACTTTTGTGCGCGTGTATCGTGGCCAGCTAGAGTCCGGTAGCTATGTGTATAACTCCACCAAAGACAAAAAAGAGCGCGTGGGAAGACTGCTTAAAATGCACTCCAATAAGAGAGAAGACATTAAAGAAGTTTATGCGGGTGAGATTTGTGCGTTTGTGGGTTTGAAAGACACGCTAACTGGGGACACGCTTTGCGATGAAAAAAATGCGGTAGTTTTAGAAAGGATGGAATTTCCTGAGCCGGTCATTCACATCGCTGTGGAGCCTAAAACGAAAGCAGATCAGGAAAAAATGGGCGTAGCGTTAGGCAAGCTTGCTGAAGAAGATCCAAGCTTTAGGGTGATGACTCAAGAAGAAACCGGGCAAACCCTTATCGGTGGCATGGGTGAATTGCACCTAGAAATCATCGTGGATAGATTGAAGAGAGAATTTAAGGTGGAAGCTGAAATCGGTCAGCCACAAGTCGCCTTTAGAGAAACTATCCGCTCAAGCGTGAGCAAAGAGCATAAATACGCTAAGCAAAGCGGTGGTCGTGGGCAATACGGGCATGTGTTTATCAAGCTTGAACCTAAAGAGCCTGGCAGTGGGTATGAATTTGTGAATGAAATTTCTGGGGGCGTGATCCCTAAAGAATATATCCCTGCGGTGGATAAGGGTATCCAAGAAGCGATGCAAAATGGCGTTTTGGCGGGCTATCCAGTGGTGGATTTTAAAGTTACCCTTTATGATGGGAGCTACCATGATGTGGATTCTTCAGAAATGGCGTTTAAAATCGCTGGCTCTATGGCGTTTAAAGAAGCGAGTCGCGCGGCTAACCCGGTTTTACTAGAGCCTATGATGAAAGTGGAAGTGGAAGTCCCTGAAGAATACATGGGCGATGTGATTGGCGATTTGAATAGAAGAAGAGGGCAAATCAATTCTATGGACGATAGATTAGGCTTGAAAATCGTGAACGCTTTTGTGCCGTTGGTGGAAATGTTTGGTTATTCCACAGATTTACGATCAGCCACTCAAGGGCGTGGGACTTACTCCATGGAGTTTGATCATTATGGTGAAGTGCCTAGCAATATCGCTAAGGAAATTGTAGAAAAGCGTAAGGGCTGATTTGATTATAACGCTCTCTTGTGAGAGGGTGTTATAGGCGCTATTTAAACTTTTTCTCTTTTGAGTTTAAAAAGACTTCTTGAGTGTTTTTATCCCTTTTTACCTCTCTAATTACCTTTTTTGCTATAAAATTGACTTCTGGCTCTATTCTTGTCAAACAGGAGTAACTAAAATTTTTTAATTTTTTAAAAAATGGGGTTTTGGTTGCTTTGTTTAATCGTTTTAGATTTTATTTCATGGTGGAATTCGTTTTCTTAAGGGGTTAGGGGGTGTTTTGTAGCAATGCTCTTTAAAAATCCCCTAATTCATAAATCGCCTTACAAGAAATTCCGCTTGACTAACGACAAGCTCTTTTGTATTCAATCTTAAAAAACGCTTTTTGGTATTTTTCAAATTTTTATAATCAATTTTTTATTAAAACAAAGCCTTGTTAAAATGGCTTAAAAAGTTTGTCAGGGGGATAAAAACACACTGACAAACAGAAAATAACGCTCAATCTCTTTTAAAAGAGCCAATGCAATTATAAATACCCAATACTTTTATTGATTCACCATTTCATTGATTCTTTCAGGGTAGCGGGCCCCTTCTATTTTGATTGCAGTCAATTCTTTTTGGAAAATCTCCAATTCTTTTTGACTCCAAGAAACCTGCAAAGCCCCTATATTTTCTATGAGCCTGGATTCTTTGGTGGTGCCAAAGAGAGGGACAATGATTTTTTGCGTGTGCAAAATCCATGAGAGAGCCAGTTGGGCTGGCGTAACGCCTTTAGCGTGTGCATGATCTTGGATTAATTCCACCAAGACGTAATTTTTGGTTAGATTTTCTTGATTAAACCTAGGAGAAACGCTTCTAAAATCCTCACTAGCGAAGGTGGCATTTTTTTCAAATTTCGCACCTAAAAACCCCTTACCCAAAGGCGAAAAAGCGACAAAGCCAATTTTTTCTTTTTCTAAAAAACCTAAAATCTCTTTTTCAGGTTCGCGCCACCACAAGGAATATTCGCTCTGCAACGCGCTTAAAGGGCAAATTTGATGGGCTTTTTGGATGCTAGATAACCCTGCCTCACTCATCCCCCAAGCTTTAATTTTTCCTTCTTTAATAAGAGCTTGCATAACTTCTGCCACTTCTTCTATGGGCGTGTTAGTATCCATGCGGTGTTGGTAGTATAAATCAATGCATTCTACTTTTAAGCGTTTCAAACTCCGCTTCAATGGCGCTCTTAATGCGGTTAGGACTGGAGTCTAAAAACATGGTTGCGTATTTGTCATTAGGATCTGCGTAGTAAATCCCAAACTTGCTCGCTACCACAACCTTGTCTTTAAAAGGCTTGATCGCTTCGCCTAAAAGCTTTTCATTATCTTCCCCATAAGCCTCTGCAGTGTCAAAAAAGTTAATACCCAATTCCAAAGCCTTATGGATAAGTTTAACCATCTGCTTTTTATCATGGACTTCCCCATACCCATAAGTCATGCCCATGCACCCTAGAGCTAACGCGCCCACTTTTAAAGGGCCTAAATGACGCTGTTGCATACAAACTCCTTGATTTCATATTGTTTTTTAGTACAACCACAATCTTAATTTTTGTCAAGCTTTCTAAAACCAAAGATAATTTATCAAGTTTTTTGTATTGTAGTTTTTTTAAGGTAGCAAAACCACCAAACCAATCAAAAATTTGATTGGTTTCTATTCGTTTACTTTTGAGAAATATAATTCTCTCGCTTTTAAGATCATCACAAGGAGTTTCGTATGAAAAAGCAAATCTTGACAGGTGTTTTATTATCGGTTTTAGCGGTGAGTTCTGCATACGCTCACAAAGATAAAAAAGACGCTAAAAAACCTGAGTTAAGCTCTCAATTAGTGGCTCACAAAGATAAAAAAGACGCCAAAAAACCTGAGTTAAGCTCTCAATTAGTGGCTCACAAAGATAAAAAAGACGCCAAAAAACCTGAGTTAAGCTCTCAATTAGTGGCTCACAAAGATAAAAAAGACGCCAAAAAACCTGAGTTAAGCTCTCAATTAGTGGCTCACAAAGATAAAAAAGACGCCAAAAAACCTGAGTTAAGCTCTCAATTAGTGGCTCACAAAGATAAAAAAGACGCCAAAAAACCTGAGTTAAGCTCTCAATTAGTGGCTCACAAAGATAAAAAAGACGCCAAAAAACCTAAATTTAGCACAGAATTAGTCGTGGCTCAAAACGACAAAAAAGATGCTAAAAAACCTAAATTTAGCACAGAATTAGTCGTGGCTCAAAACGACAAAAAAGATGCTAAAAAACCTAAAAACTCAGTGGCCTAATGGCTTTGACTCTAAAAAAGCGTTTTTAAAAACGCTTTTTTAGATACTACTCTATAATTTTTCTTACCATTTTTTAAAACCCTTGATAGGATTTATCGCTCTTCTCACGCTTTCAAAAGTAAAGTTTAAATCTTTTATATACTGGAATTTTGTCAATATGGCTGTGTTTTTTAAAAAGCGCATAAAAGGCGTTTAAGGCTTTTCTAAAAGAGTGTGAGCGGCTTCTAGGACTTCAAGGGGCGTGATAGATTTCATGCACAAGTGGTTTTTTTCATTCTTTAAAGGGCAAACTCGCTTTTTACAAGGTGCACAGCTTAAATGGTGGTTTAACACAATCGTTTTTTGAGCTTTATAGGGGCGAGTCTCTTTTTCATCAGTGGGGCCAAAAAGAGCGATTAAGGGGGTTTGCACGCTAGCAGCCGCATGCATAGGACCGCTATCGTTAGTGATGAATAAATCTAAAATTGCGATGCGTTGTATCAATTCTTCAATGCTTGTTTTCCCGCACAGATTGTAAGCGTTGTGGGATAATAAGGGGTTTTTTAACAAGCCTTTGATGAGTTTTAAAATTTCTTCAGAAACGATAGTATCTTCTTTAGCCCCAAAAAAATAAATTTCATGCCCTTTTTCCAACAAAACAGCAGAAACTTCAGCGTAATAAGAAGCCGGCCATCTTTTAGCGCTCCCATAGCTTGCACTAGGGTTAAAGCCGATTTTTTTAGGGGTGTTTGGGGTGTGAATGGGGAGATTAAAGGCTAATTTTAAGGGTAAAACGCTTTTTTTATCCAATTCTTTTTCTAAAAATTGCGAAAACAAAAAGCAATACTTTTCCACTTGATGATACTCTTTAGGGGCAGGAGCAATCGCATGGCTGAGAAACAAAGAACGGAAAAATTGAGCAAAACCGATGCGAATAGGCGTTTTTGTCGCATAGAGCAAAAAAGCGGAATAAAAATGGTTGTTTAAAGCGATCGCTATATCGCAACGCCCTATTTTTTGAGCGAGTTTGTAAGTGGCTAGTAGCCTGAAAAAGGATTTTTTGGTGTCATCTATGAAAACGGCTTCTATTTTTTCATCTTTTTTGAAAAGTTCGCAAGTGATTTGTGGGCCTACTAAGACAAAATACGCGTTAGGGTAGTGGTGTTTAAGGGTGTAAAAAAGCGAGCTTGCCATCACCCCATCGCCTAGCCAATTAGGCAAACGCAATAAAATACGCATGCGTTTGGGCGCATTTACGCTCATCAATAGCCCTTTTTTAAAGATTTTAAGCTAAAATTTTAGCATACAAATACAAGGAAATGGAATGATTACCCCTAAAGTGTTGAGCGGGTTTAAAGACCGCTTGCCTAAAGATGCGATACAAAAAGCCCAGTTGCTCGCTAAAGTTTCAGTCGTGTTTCAAAGTTTTGGTTTTGTGCCGATTGAAACCCCTCATTTGGAATACGCTGAAGTGTTATTGCCTGATGCGAGCAGCGATATTCAAAAAGAAATTTATCGTTTTAAAGACCATGGGGATAGGGATGTGGCTTTAAGGTTTGATTTGACCGTGCCATTAGCCCGCTTTGTCTCTTTGCACCACCAAATATTAGGCATGCCCTTTAAACGCTACGCTATAGGCAATGTCTTTAGGGGTGAAAGGGCGCAAAAAGGGCGTTATAGGGAATTTACGCAATGCGATTTTGATTTTATAGGGAGCGAGAGCTTGGTGTGCGATGCTGAGATCATTCAAGTGATCATCGCTTCTTTAAAAGCTTTGGATTTAGAAGATTTTTGCGTCTCTATCAACCACAGAAAAATTTTGAATGGGATATGCGAATATTTTGGGATCTCTCAAGTGAATGAAGTGTTGCGCATTGTGGATAAATTAGAAAAAATTGGCTTGAATGGGGTTGAAGAAGAATTAAAAAAAGAGTGCGATTTGAATTCAAACACCATTAAAGAGCTTTTAGAAATGGTTCAAATCCAACAAAACGATTTAAGCCATGCGGAATTTTTTGAAAAAATTGCTTATTTGAAAGACTATAATGAAAATCTAAAAAAAGGCATACAGGATTTAGAAAGGCTATACCAGTTGCTAGGGGATTTACAAATTTCTCAAAACTTGTATAAAATTGATTTTTCTATCGCTAGGGGATTAGGGTATTATACAGGGATTGTGTATGAAACCACGCTTAATGACATGAAGTCTTTAGGGAGCGTGTGTTCAGGGGGTCGTTACGATCATTTGACTAAAAATTTTTCTAAAGAAAATTTACAAGGGGTAGGGGCTTCTATTGGGATTGATAGATTGATTGTGGCTTTGAATGAAATGCAATTATTAGACGAGCGCTCCACCCAAGCTAAAGTCTTAATCGCTTGCATGCATGAAGAGTATTTTTCTTACGCCAACCGTTTAGCGGAGTCTTTAAGGCAAAGCGGTATTTTTAGCGAAGTCTATCCAGAAGCTCAAAAAATCAAAAAACCCTTTTCTTACGCTAACCACAAGGGGCATGAGTTTGTGGCTATCATTGGTGAAGAAGAATTTAAAAGCGAAACTCTAAGCTTGAAAAACATGCATTCAGGCATGCAGTTGAATTGCTTGAGTTTTTTAAAAGCCCTTGAAATCATTGGAGAAAACGATGAAGACTTATAATGTCGCTATTGTTGGGGCCAGTGGGGCGGTAGGTCAAGAGCTGATTAAAGGTTTAGAAAATTCTTCTTTCCCGATTAAAAAATTTGTCCCGCTCGCTAGCGCTAGGAGCGCTGGTAAAAAGATTAGAGCTTTCAATAAAGACTATGAAATTTTAGAAACCACGCATGAAGTTTTTGAAAAAGAAAAAATAGACATCGCTTTTTTTAGCGCTGGGGGGAGCGTGAGCGAAGAATTTGCCACAAGCGCTTCAAAAACGGCCTTAGTGATTGATAACACGAGCTTTTTTAGATTGAATGAAAAAGTGCCTTTAGTCGTGCCTGAAATCAACGCTAAAGAAATTTTTAACGCTCCCTTAAATATCATCGCTAACCCTAATTGCTCCACCATTCAAATGACGCAAATCTTAAACCCCCTACACCTCCATTTTAAGATAAAAAGCGTGATTGTTAGCACCTATCAAGCCGTGAGTGGGGCAGGGAATAAGGGCATAGAGAGTTTGAAAAATGAGTTAAAAACCGCATTAGAATGTTTGGAAAAAGACTCCGCTATTGATTTAAACCAGGTTTTGCAAGCCGGGGCTTTCCCTTATCCGATCGCTTTCAATGCGATCGCCCATATTGATGTTTTTAAGGAGAATGGCTACACGAAAGAAGAGCTGAAAATGGTGCATGAAACCCATAAAATCATGGGCGTGAATTTCCCTATCAGCGCGACTTGCGTGCGCGTGCCGGTATTGAGGAGTCATAGCGAGAGTTTGAGTATCGCTTTTGAAAAAGAATTCGATCTTAAAGAAGTCTATGAAGTCTTAAAAAACGCCCCTAGCGTGGTTGTTTGCGATGATCCCAGTCATAATCTTTACCCCACGCCCCTAAAAGCGAGCCACACGGATAGCGTCTTTATAGGGCGCTTGAGGAAGGATTTGTTTGATAAGAAAACTTTGCATGGCTTTTGCGTGGCGGATCAATTACGAGTGGGGGCAGCCACCAACGCGCTCAAAATCGCTCTGCATTACATTAAGAACGCTTGAGTTTATTCAAAGATAACAAAGATGAATGCGCATGCGCTTGAATTAAGGATAAGGATCAATCTAGCCCAATCTCTAAAAAAGAGCTTTAAGTTACTAGGCTTGCGATGTTAAACAAGGGTGTAATTGAATTTCTCAAGGCTTGATTGAGAGAAATGCTAACATTTAGTAGGTCAAAAGGAATGAAAGGCTTACACTCAAGCAGAGAGTGAATGTTTAGCTAGCGAGTTATTGCCTATTATTCCATTTAAAAGGGTGTGAGTTTAAGGTATAAGGGAAACTTGTATCAAGTTTTGTTGGAATGGATTAGAAAAATCTGATTGGATTGACCCTTACAATTTCTCAAACCAATTGTTTAATAGCGATTAAATATGGCCATATATACTACAATAATAAGATTTTGAAAGGTTGGTAATGGAATCAGTAAAAACAGCAAAAACAAATAAGGTTGGCAAAAACACAGAGACAGCTGACACAAAGGCAAATAAAGAGGCTCATTTTAAACAAGCGAATGCCATTACAAATATAATCAGATCAGTTGGTGGGTTTTTTACAAAGATCGCAAAGAAAGTTAGAGAACTTGTAAAAAAACACCCCAAGAAAAGCAAGGCGGCATTAGTAGTATTGACCCATGTTGCGTGCAGGAAAGCGAAAGAATTAGACGATAAAGTCCAGGATAAATCCAAACAAGCTGAAAAAGAAAATCAAATCAATTGGTGGAAATATTCAGGATTAACAATAGCGACAAGTTTATTATTAGCCGCTTGTAGCGTTGGCGATACTGATAAACAGATAGAGTTAGAACAAGAAAAACAAAAGACAAGCAATATAGAGACTAATAACCAAATAAAAGTAGAACAAGAAAAACAAAAGACAAGCAATATAGAGACTAATAACCAAATAAAAGTAGAACAAGAAAAACAAAAGACAAGCAATATAGAGACTAATAACCAAATAAAAGCAGAACAAGAACAACAAAAGACAAACAATACGCAAAAAGATTTGATTAAAGAACAGAAAGATTTGGTTAAAGAACAGAAAGATTTGGTTAAAGAACAGAAAGATTTGGTTAAAGAACAGAAAGATTTCATTAAATACGCAGAACAAAATTGCCAAGAAAAACATAATCAATTCTTTATTAAAAAAGCAGGAATTAAGGCTGGTATTGGTATAGAAGTAGAAGCTGAATGCAAAACCCCTAAACCCACAAAAACCAATCAAACCCCTATCCAGCCAAAACACCTCCCAAACTCTAAACAACCCCGCTCTCAAAGAGGATCAAAAGCGCAAGAGCTTATCGCTTATTTGCAAAAAGAGTTAGAATCTCTGCCCTATTCACAAAAAGCTATCGCTAAACAAGTGGATTTTTATAAACCAAGTTCTATCGCTTATTTAGAACTAGACCCTAGAGATTTTAACGTTGCAGAAGAATGGCAAAAAGAAAATCTAAAAATACGCTCTAAAGCTCAAGCTAAAATGCTTGAAATGAGGAGTTTAAAACCAGACCCACAAGCCCACCTTTCAACCTCTCAGAGCCTTTTGCTCGTTCAAAAAATATTTGCTGATGTTAGTAAAGAAATAGAAGCAGTTGCTAATACCGAGAAAAAAGTAGAAAAAGCGGGTTATGGTTATAGTAAAAGGATGTAGGCATAAGAAAACACCATAAAATCGTTTTAGCTTCTAGGAGACATCAATCAGTTTCTTGCCATAGAAAAATCGCTTATTATTATTCCATTTAAAAGGGTGTGAGTTTAAGGTATAAGGGAAACTTGTATCAAGTTTTGTTGGAATGGATTAGAAAAATCTGATTGGATTGACCCTTACAATTTCTCAAACCAATTGTTTAATAGCGGTTAAATATGGCTATATACACTACAATAATAAGATTTTGAAAAGTGAGATTGTTTTTTTGAAAGGATTTAAATGCCTATTATAAGGGTTTTAGTAATGCTTGCAACAATGATGATGAAGTTAGGAAAAACGGCAAAAGAAAAGAAAGTTTTTAAGAATGTGGGAGTGTCTATAATGGGGATTGCTTTTTGGGAAGCGATAAAAGACTCAATAAAAAAACAAATTAAAAAAAGCAATTGGATATGCGGGAATGTTAAGACTGCGGATGATTATTTAAAAACGCATCCTAACTCATGGTTTAATTCAGCAATAGGTGTAACAACGATAACAGCCATGCTTATGAATGTGTGTTTTGCTGATGACCAATCCAAAAAGGAAGTGGCTGAAACTCAAAAGGAAGCTGAAAATGCTAGGGATAGAGCAAACAAGAGTGGGATAGAACTGGAACAAGAAAAACAAAAGACAAGCAATATAGAGACTAATAACCAAATAAAAGTAGAACAAGAAAAACAAAAGACAGAACAAGAACAACAAAAGACAGAACAAGAACAACAAAAGACAGAACAAGAACAACAAAAGACAGAACAAGAAAAACAAAAGACAGAACAAGAAAAACAAAAGACAAGCAATATAGAGACTAATAACCAAATAAAAGCAGAACAAGAAAGACAAAAGACAGAACAAGAACAACAAAAGACAGAACAAGAAAAACAAAAGACAGAACAAGAAAAACAAAAGACAAGCAATATAGAGACTAATAACCAAATAAAAGCAGAACAAGAAAGACAAAAGACAGAACAAGAAAAACAAAAGACAATTAATACACAGAAAGATTTCATTAAATACGCAGAACAAAATTGCCAAGAAAAACATAATCAATTCTTTATTAAAAAAGCAGGAATTAAGGCTGGTATTGCTGTAGAAGTAGAAGCTGAATGCAAAACCCCTAAACCCACAAAAACCAATCAAACCCCTATCCAGCCAAAACACCTCCCAAACTCTAAACAACCCCGCTCTCAAAGAGGATCAAAAGCGCAAGAGCTTATCGCTTATTTGCAAAAAGAGTTAGAATCTCTGCCCTATTCACAAAAAGCTATCGCTAAACAAGTGGATTTTTATAAACCAAGTTCTATCGCTTATTTAGAACTAGACCCTAGAGATTTTAACGTTGCAGAAGAATGGCAAAAAGAAAATCTAAAAATACGCTCTAAAGCTCAAGCTAAAATGCTTGAAATGAGGAGTTTAAAACCAGACCCACAAGCCCACCTTTCAACCTCTCAGAGCCTTTTGCTCGTTCAAAAAATATTTGCTGATGTTAGTAAAGAAATAGAAGCAGTTGCTAATACCGAGAAAAAAGTAGAAAAAGCGGGTTATGGTTATAGTAAAAGGATGTAGGCATAAGAAAACACCATAAAATCGTTTTAGCTTCTAGGAGACATCAATCAGTTTCTTGCCATAGAAAAATCGCTTATTATTATTCCATTTAAAAGGGTGTGAGTTTAAGGTATAAGGGAAACTTGTATCAAGTTTTGTTGGAATGGATTAGAAAAATCTGATTGGATTGACCCTTACAATTTCTCAAACCAATTGTTTAATAGCGATTAAATATGGCCATATATACTACAATAATAAGATTTTGAAAGGTTGGTAATGGAATCAGTAAAAACAGCAAAAACAAATAAGGTTGGCAAAAACACAGAGACAGCTGACACAAAGGCAAATAAAGAGGCTCATTTTAAACAAGCGAATGCCATTACAAATATAATCAGATCAGTTGGTGGGTTTTTTACAAAGATTATGAATAGAGTTAGAGGACTTGTAAAAAAACACCCCAAGAAAAGCAGTGCGGCATTAGTAGTATTGACCCATATTGCATGCAAGAAAGCGAAAGAATTAGACGATAAAGTCCAGGATAAATCCAAACAAGCTGAAAAAGAAAATCAAATCAATTGGTGGAAATATTCAGGATTAACAATAGCGACAAGTTTATTATTAGCCGCTTGTAGCGCTGGTGATATTGATAAACAAATAGAACTAGAACAAGAAAAAAGGAAGCTGAAAACGCTAGGGATAGAGCAAACAAGAGTGGGATAGAACTAGAACAAGAAAAACAAAAGACAATTAATACACAGAAAGATTTCATTAAATACGCAGAACAAAATTGCCAAGGAAATCATGGCCAATTCTTTATTAAAAAAGTAGGCATTAAGGGTGGTATTGCTGTAGAAGTAGAAGCTGAATGCAAAACCCCTAAACCCACAAAAACCAATCAAACCCCTATCCAGCCAAAACACCTCCCAAACTCTAAACAACCCCGCTCTCAAAGAGGATCAAAAGCGCAAGAGCTTATCGCTTATTTGCAAAAAGAGTTAGAATCTCTGCCCTATTCACAAAAAGCTATCGCTAAACAAGTGGATTTTTATAAACCAAGTTCTATCGCTTATTTAGAATTAGACCCTAGAGATTTTAACGTTGCAGAAGAATGGCAAAAAGAAAATCTAAAAATACGCTCTAAAGCTCAAGCTAAAATGCTTGAAATGAGGAGTTTAAAACCAGACCCACAAGCCCACCTTTCAACCTCTCAGAGCCTTTTGCTCGTTCAAAAAATATTTGCTGATGTTAGTAAAGAAATAGAAGCAACTGCTAATACCGAGAAAAAAGTAGAAAAAGCGGGTTATGGTTATAGTAAAAGGATGTAGGCATAAGAAAACACCATAAAATCGTTTTTAGCTTATTTATGGTATTTTAAAGACTCTATATTACCCAATTAGAACAGAGCCTTTTTTAAACTCCTTAGTAGGAATCCTAATCGTTTTTAGCGTTTGAGCGTTTCACAAAATACAAGTGGTTGCAATTTTTATGCGGTGTTTCATGAAGAATGATTTTTATACTTCTCTCTTTAAAAAGAGAGGGTTTTTATTTTAGTGGGTCTTTAATGGGTCTCAGCTGAGCTTTTAATGATCACGGTGTTGTAATCAGGCTGGACGGGGCGTTGGTTAGGCGAATTTTTCATGCGTTTTTTGATTTCAGCCAATTGTTTGGCAGAGACTTCCAAAGGCTCTTCTATGACAAACCATGCCACCCCTTCTGTGCAAGGAGGAGCGGTGAGAGAGCCGTTAAAATGGTAGTAATTGATGCTTTTAGGCAAGAAAGCGTCTAAAGCCACCTCCTTAAAACCTTGTTTCTTTTGAATGCCTTCTAAAACAGGATTAAGGTTGGGGTTTTCTTTCCCCTCTTCAAACCCAATCGCTAAGACTAATAAGCGTCCTTTAGCGTCTTTATGCACGAAATGCGCGCTCAAAGGCCTGGTTTTATTGTTGATTAAAAACTCCATAGGGGCGTGGAAATGCACATTATCCAACACATAGTCATGCCCTCTATAATTGATGTGGTTAGTCGGCTCAAACGAAGCTTTTAAAGTATGGTGAGTGAAAAAGACCGCTTTAGGTTTGGAAGCGGCGTATTTGAATTGCAAATCGGTTTTATCTTGCGTGTGGTAGTAATGCTCAATGTTAATGGGCGATTGGCTTTTACCGCTTTTACACACTTCAAAATCTTTGTGCAATTTATCCCAACGGTGCGGGCCGTTTTCTTTATTTTTATAATCCCATTTGGTGTTTTCAGCGCCTATAAGAGAAGTGGCTAGCGCTAAAGCGATCAAAAAAGTTTTTTTCATTTTAATTATCCTTTATTTTAAAATTCTAAAATTATTAAAAAGGCAACGCCTTAATTCTAGCGCTTAATCAACAATGACCGCAGTTACAAAAAATAGATTGGTTAAAAGTTGGAAATGATTTTAAATTCTGTTTTATACGGTAACAACCCCTTGGATTAATGCGCCTATAGAGCGGGAATATTTGTTTTAACCAACCCCCAATTTACAAGCGATTAAAATTTTTGTCTTATACTCTAAGTTTTCAAATTGAATAAAATTTAACCCCTTAAGATTTAAATGATGATAACCAAACAATCGTATCAAAGATTCGCTTTAATGCGGGTTTTTGTGTTTTCGCTTTCGGCGTTTATTTTTAACACCACGGAGTTTGTCCCTGTCGCGCTCTTGTCAGACATTGCGAAAAGTTTTGAAATGGAGAGCGCAACAGTGGGGCTTATGATCACTCTTTATGCATGGGTGGTGTCTCTTGGCTCATTGCCCTTGATGCTGCTTAGCGCTAAAATTGAAAGGAAACGCTTATTGCTTTTCCTTTTTGCCCTTTTCATTCTCAGCCATATCCTTTCAGCGTTAGCGTGGAATTTTTGGGTGCTATTGATTTCTCGTATTGGTATCGCTTTTGCCCACTCTATTTTTTGGTCCATCACGGCTTCTTTAGTCATTCGTGTCGCACCCATTGGCAGGAAACAGCAAGCTTTGGGGTTATTGGCGTTAGGGAGTTCGTTAGCGATGATTTTAGGGTTGCCTCTTGGGAGAATCATTGGGCAAATTCTAGATTGGCGCTCTACTTTTGGTGTGATTGGGGGCGTTGCGACTCTTATAGCGTTGCTGATGTATAAATTGCTCCCGCATTTACCCAGCAAAAACGCAGGCACGCTCGCAAGTGTCCCTATATTAATGAAACGCCCGCTTTTGGTGGGGATTTATTTGCTTGTGATCATGGTTATTTCTGGGCATTTCACCACTTATAGCTATATTGAGCCTTTTATCATTCAAATCAGCCAATTTTCCCCTGACATTACGACGCTAATGCTGTTTGTGTTTGGGTTAGCGGGCGTGGTGGGGAGTTTTTTATTCGGCCGTTTGTATGCGAAAAATTCAAGAAAATTTATCGCTTTTGCGATGGTTTTAGTCATTTGCCCGCAACTCTTGCTTTTTGTGTTTAAAAACTTGGAGTGGGTGATCTTTTTGCAGATTTTCTTATGGGGAATAGGGATCACTTCACTCACCATTGCGTTACAAATGAGGGTGTTGCAGCTCGCGCCCGATGCCACGGATGTTGCGAGCGCGATTTTTTCGGGGAGTTATAATGTGGGGATTGGATCAGGAGCGCTGTTTGGCAGTATTGTGATCCACCAATTAGGGCTAGGGTATATTGGCTTTGTGGGTGGGGCTTTAGGTTTGTTGGCGTTATTTTGGCTTAGATTCATTACGATAAAGTTTAAAAAAACTTAAAGGGCGTTAAATGGACTACCCAATAAAGGAAAATCCCTTTTGTGTTAAAAACTATTTTTAAAATTTAGTGATACGGCTTAAATCCAATTGCGCAAACGGACAGATTGCCTCTCTTTTTATGTTAAAATAGAAAAATTTGTCATAAATTTTAGGTGGTGTGTGGTTTAAATGCTCAAAAAAAAGATTGATTTGCATAAAGATTCTATTAGGAAGCTCTTTTTTTATTACTTCATCCCTTTAGTTTTTTCTATGATCTCACTTTCCACTTACTCTATGGTAGATGGCATGTTTGTGGGCAAAAAACTGGGTAAAGAAGCTATCGCTGCGGTCAATATCGCATGGCCTATTTTTCCAGGACTCATTGCGTATGAATTGCTTTTTGGTTTTGGGGCAGCGAGCATTGTGGGGTATTTTTTGGGTCAAAATAAAACCCATAGGGCTAGGCTTGTGTTTAGCAGCGTGTTTTATTTTGTCGCTATAAGCGCCTTTATTTTGAGCATGGCGCTATTGCCTTTTAGCGAAACTATCGCGCGGTTTTTTGGGAGCAATGACGCTTTATTGAGCATGTCCAAACGCTATATTGAAATCATTTTAATGGGCACGGTTTTTATGGTTTTGCACCCTTTGGCGGATGTTTTTGTGGTGAATGACAAACGGCCCGTTTTAGCGATGGTAGCGATGCTGATTGGTTCGTTAGCGAATATCTTTTTCAATTATTGGTTTATTTTTGTGTTGGAAGTGGGGGTTCAAGGCAGCGCAATAGCCACCGTGATAGGGCATGCGATAGGGGTTTTAGTCTTAATGCAGCATTTTTGGCACAAAAAAGGGCAGTTGTATTTCATCAAACGATTTTCTTTATCTTCAGTCATTTCTTCAGCTAAAAGCGGCGTGCCTCAAAGCACGGCGGAATTTAGCGCTTCTATTATGATTTTGTTGTTTAATACCGCTATCATGCACACGGCTGGGGAAAGGTTTGTAAGCATGTATGGGATCATTATGTATAATGCGATTATCTTTTTTACGACTTTATTTGCGATTTCTCAAGGCATCCAACCGATTGCGAGCTTTAGCTATGGGGCTAGAAATTTAGAGCGCGTGAAAGAGGTGTTTGTCTTTGGTTTGAAAGCAGCGTTTTGTATAGGGGTTGTTTTCTATGGCGCTTATTATTTCTTAGATGAATTTTTAATCAAGCTTTATTTGCAGCCAAGCGAACAAGACGCACTCTTTATGCAAGAGACTAAAAGGGCGATGAATATTTACTACATCGGCTATGTTTTTTTAGGCATGACTTTGTTGTGCGCGGTGTTTTTCCAATCCATCCAACGCACCAAAAGTTCGTTTATCATCACCCTTTCACACACGCTGGGGTTTATAGTTATTTTACTGCCCATACTAAGTCATTTCTATGGGATTAATGGCGTTTGGGTAACTTACCCTATCGCGCAATTTTTAGCGTTTTTAGTAGCGTTAGGGGTAACTTATTACGAAATCAAAAAAGGGGTTTTTACCACTTATAAAGAGAAAAACCCTATCGCTTTGAAAACTTAACCAATAAATAAGGTAAAATTAAGACATGCATGCAGAATTTTTCACTTTCGCGCTCATCATGCTTTTAATTGTGATGGCCCCTTATATGTCTAGAATCTCTCGTTTGCCTATCACGGTTGTGGAGATTTTATTCGGGTCTGTTGGGGCGTATGTGGGTTTTATTGAGCCAACTAAAGGCTTTGAAATCATGTCTGAAATTGGCTTTTTGTTTTTAATGTTTTTATGCGGTCTGGAAGTGGAAATTTATTTGTTCAAAAAATTAGGGGTTTCTCTTTTAAAACGCATTTTTGCTTATCTGTTGATCTTATACACGCTTTCATTCATCCTTACTTTTAGCCTTAATTTAGAGCCTATTTTTATGGTGATTTTCCCTATTATCAGTTTGGGCATGATCATGACTTTAGTCAAAGATTATCGTAAAGAGATTTTGTGGCTTGATTTGGTTTTAAAAGTGGGCGTTATTGGGGAATTGTTAAGCATTTTTGGTTTGGTGGTCGTGGATGGGGTGTATTCGCATGGTTTGGGCATGGATTTGATTAAAGATTTAGGCATTCTCATTGTTTTTTTAATCTTAATTATCGTGGCGTTTCAAATCTTTAAGACTTTGTTTTGGTGGTTCCCGCATTTAAAGCTTTTTGTGATGCCTAAAAGCAGTCAGTTTAACCAAGATGTGCGTTTTTCGCTCATGCTCTTTTTTTCACTGGTTGCGATCGTGGTGTGGCTCAAAATAGAAATGGTTTTAGGGGCGTTTCTAGCAGGGTTAGTCGTTTCTACTTTTTTCCCCCATAAATCAGAGCTGATCCACAAGCTCAATGATGTGGGTTTTGGGTTTTTTGTGCCTTTGTTTTTCATCCATGTAGGCTCTACTTTAGACTTAAAATTAGTGTTTTTAAACCCGCATTTGATCCTTCAAGGGATATCGATTGTCATAGCGATGTTAAGCTTGCACTTGATCACTTCAACCTTATTGTGGCGCAAATACTTTAAAGAAGCTAAGCATTTATTTTCATTCGCCTTAGGGGCTTCCATGCCTTTAACTTTTTTAGTAACCACCGCCGCAGTGGGTTTAAAAGCGCAAGCGATCTCGCAAAACACCTACTACGCGTTGCTCATGGCGGCTATCTTTGAAGGGGTGTTATTCACGATTGCGATTAAAATGCTCAACAAAAAAGCTTAAAGCTTTAAGCGTCTAAATATTTAGCGTCGCTAAAGCTGTTCGCTTGAACGTTATTAAACGCGTTTTCTAAGCTGTCAAAGAAATGAGGGTGCAAGTTTTGCATTTCTTTTAAGAAATTTTTAGTGGCTAATCGCGCGATAGGGGGCTTATCAGAGGTGGGCTGTTTGGCCGGGCAATTGCAATCAGGGGCAACCGGGATATTTTGAGAAGTGACAAAATGGATACTGCTGGCTTCTCGAACCTTAATCAAAGGGCGGATCACTAATAAGCCGTTTTCAGCCCTATAAATGGGGGGCATGCTCCTCAAACTCCCGTTATAAGTGAAATTCATAAAAAAGCTCTCCACCGCATCATCTAAATGGTGTGCGATAGCGACTTTATTATAGCCTTCTTCTAAAGCCTTAGAATACAAAGTCCCTCGCCTCAAACGAGAGCAAAACGAACAAAACGAGCTTTTTTCACGGCGTTTTTCGTTGATCGTGGCAGCGATTTGGGTGTAAATGATCTCATGCTCAATGCCTTGTTCTTCGCACAAATCGCTCAACCATTTTAAATTTTCACCCAAACCATAATGCACGGTAACCGCTTTAAAATCAAATTTGAAAGGGGCATGTTTTTGCATCCTAGCTAAGATGCAAGCGAGCATGATAGAATCCTTACCCCCACTCAACCCTAACAAGATTTTATCGCCTTCTTCTATGAGTTTGTAAGTGGCGTTTGTCTTGCCTACAATGTGTAAGACTTTTTTGGAAATTTCATAGGCCATTTTTGATCCTTGATTACGTTTATTTTCTAAAGTTTCGCGCTAAGTGAATGATTTCTTCTTCGCTAATGTGATCGGAATTATATTTCACAATAATGATTTCTTCGCTAATATTAACATACCATTCAATGATTTTATCCTCTAAAGTTTCAAATTGTTCCTCATTATAAGCGTCTAGGGGGAAATAGACATTTTTTTGCTTGGAAGGGTTGCTGAGTAAAAAGAGCGATAGCCCCCAAATAAGCCCTAAAGCTACAACAATTAAGCTTGTGTTAGAAACGCCTAGATGATGGTAGCTCAACCCTCCGCTCACGCCCCCAACAAAGCTCCCCAAATAGCCAAAAGTAGTGAATTGCCCTAAAACCTTGCCTTTCTCATGCGCTCTGGCGAATTTGGACGCTAAAGATTGCATGATAGGCTCTAAGGTGGCAAAGCCAATGAAGAAAAACGCCACCCCAACAATAAAAAGCCATAAATATTTCCCTAAAAAGCTAGAGTCGGCTAAAAACAAGCACAAATAACTCACAATAAACAACAGCGCACCAGAAAGCATCACCCCTTTAGGCTTGTTGTATTTTTCAGCCATAACGCTCGCTACCCCCATGCTTAAAACCCCTAATAAGGCACCAGGCACATACACCAAGATCAAAAAGCTTTCATCTTTATGAAATTCATTCACTAAGGCTAAAGGGATCAGCACAAAAATAAGCGTCATGAACGCTTTTTCAAAAAAAGAGCTTAGATACAAAAGATACAAGGCTTTAGAGTTGGGTTGGTAAGCTTTTATGTTTTTGATCTGGTAAGAAATTTTAGGGGCGTCTTTGACTTTTAAAAGCATCAATAAACTCAATAGAGTTAAGATCGCAGTGAGTAAAAAGAGCCATTTTGCCCCCCCCAAAAACGCCACAACCCCAGGACCAATCGCCATGCTTATAGTGAAGCTAATGAAAATAAACGCTCCCATGATTGCCATCGCTTTAGTGCGCTCTTCTTCTTTCACTTCATCCGCCACCATCGCGCTAACGACCCCCCCTAAAGCCCCCATGCCTTGAATGAAGCGCCCTATAACGAGCCAAACAATATCATTTGCTATAAAGCACACTAACGAGCCAGCTAAAAACAACAACAAGCACACCATAACCACCACTTTACGACCTATCTTATCGCTAAGAATGCCCATGGGGGTTTGAAAAACAATTTGCGTAAGATACGCTCCGCCCACAGCCAACCCCACGAGTAAGGGACTGCTTGAATGGAAACTATCCGCATACAAACTGATGACAGGCAAAACAATAAAAAGCCCCAAAAACCGCAACGATGAAACTAACGCTAATGGAAAAATTTTCTTAAACATGCGGGTTATTTTACAAGAAAATGCCCAACTTTTGTCATCAATTTGAGGAAGTAGGATTGATAATAAAAGTTTAATGTAATTTTAATGGATTTTTAAGAAAATTTTTTGTATAATCCTATTCTTTTATTTTTTTGTCAAGGTAGCTCAGCTGGTTTAGAGCGCTGGTCTCATAAGCCGGAGGTCGGGGGTTCAAGTCCCCCTCTTGACACCATGATTTGATTTAATCTTCATTTAATATCCGTTTAATCTTTTTTTTAGCAAAACTAAACTACAATAGCCTTGCATCTTTTAATTTCTTAAATTAGGGATTTGACGATGATTTTTAGCTCTCTTTTTAGTGTTGTAGGGATGGCGGTGCTTTTTCTTATTGCTTGGGTGTTTTCTAGCAATAAAAGGGCTATTAATTATCGCACGATTGTCAGCGCCTTTGTGATTCAAGTGGCTTTAGGGGCGTTGGCTTTATATGTGCCTTTGGGTAGGGAAATGTTGCAAGGCTTAGCTAGCGGCATACAAAGCGTGATTTCTTACGGCTATGAGGGGGTGCGTTTTTTATTTGGCAATCTCGCTCCAAACGCTAAAGGCGATCAAGGGATAGGGGGGTTTGTCTTTGCGATCAATGTTTTAGCGATCATTATCTTTTTTGCTAGCTTGATTTCACTTCTATATTATTTAAAAATCATGCCTTTAGTCATCAATCTCATCGGTGGGGCGTTGCAAAAATGCTTAGGCACTTCTAAAGCAGAAAGCATGAGCGCAGCGGCTAATATTTTTGTAGCGCACACCGAAGCGCCCCTAGTCATTAAACCTTATTTGAAAAGCATGAGCGATTCAGAGATTTTTGCGGTCATGTGCGTGGGCATGGCTAGCGTTGCGGGGCCTGTGTTAGCCGGGTATGCGAGCATGGGCATTCCTTTGCCTTATTTGATCGCCGCTTCGTTTATGTCCGCTCCTGGGGGTTTGTTATTCGCTAAAATCATTTACCCGCAAAACGAAGCCATTTCTAGCCATGCAGATGTTTCTGCAGAAAAGCATGTTAATGCCATAGAAGCTATCGCTAATGGGGCAAGCACAGGACTAAATTTAGCCTTGCATGTGGGAGCGATGCTTTTAGCCTTTGTGGGGATGCTTGCGCTCATTAACGGGCTTTTAGGGGTTGTAGGGGGGTTTTTAGGCATGGAGCATTTGTCTTTAGGGGTGGTTTTAGGCACGCTTTTAAAACCTTTGGCCTTTATGTTAGGCATTCCGTGGAGTCAGGCCGGGATTGCCGGGGAAATCATAGGCATTAAAATCGCACTCAATGAATTTGTGGGCTATATGCAATTTTTGCCTTATTTGGGCGATAACCCTCCTTTAATCTTGAGCGAGAAAACTAAAGCGATCATCACTTTTGCGTTGTGCGGGTTTGCTAACTTAAGTTCAGTCGCTATGCTCATTGGAGGGCTTGGCAGTTTAGTGCCTAAAAAGAAGGATCTCATTATAAGGTTTGCTTTAAAAGCGGTGCTTGTAGGCACGCTTTCTAATTTCATGAGCGCGACTATCGCCGGGTTATTCATAGGACTAAACGCTCATTAAAAGGACAAAACATGCAAAAAAGAGTGGTAATCTTATTATTGGATTCTTTTGGTATAGGGGCTAGCGAAGACGCTAAAGATTTTGGCGATTTGGGGGCGAACACTTTAGGCAATATCGCTAAGGCTTGTTTTAATAATCTGGCTGATTCTAACGATCGCAAGGGGGCTTTGAAACTGCCTTATTTAGAGAGTTTGGGTTTAGGGTTGAGCGCTTTAGAAGCCGCAAATGAATTGCCTTTGGGTTTCCAACCACAACCTAATTTAATAGGGGCTTACGCTTACGCCAAAGAACTTTCTAGCGCTAAGGATACGATTTCTGGGCATTGGGAGATGATGGGCGCGCCCGTTCTTTTTGAGTGGGGGTATTTTAAAGACAAAAATGATTCGTTTCCTAAAGAAGTTTTAGATGAAATTGCATGTAAAACTAAGATTAAGGGCTATTTAGGGAATTGCCACGCATCAGGGACAGAAATCATCAAAGATTTGGGCGAAAAGCATTTAGAAACTTTATACCCCATTTTTTACACTTCAGCGGATTCGGTGTTTCAAATCGCTGCACTATGAAGAAAGGTTTGGGCTGGATAACTTATACGCTCTTTGTGAAGAAGTGTTTCAAATTCTAGAGCCCTTAAAGATCGCTAGAGTGATCGCACGCCCCTTTATTGGCACCAATAGAGAGAATTTCAAACGCACCGCCAATCGCAAAGACTATGCGATAAAGCCCCATAAAAAATTGCTTTTTGAAACATTCATTGAAGAAAAACAAGGCGAAGTCATTAGCATTGGGAAAATCGCTGATATTTACGCTCATGTGGGGATCACTCAAAAGTTCAAAGCCGGTAGCTTAATGGAATTATGCGATGTGACTTTAGAGCAGGTCAAAAACGCTAAAAACAACAGCTTGATTTTTACGAATTTTGTGCATTTTGATAGCGATTATGGACATCGGCGCGATATTAGCGGGTACGCTAACGCTTTAGAGTATTTTGATTCGCGCTTAAAAGAGGTTTTAGACAATTTAAGGGAAAACGATTTGCTCATTCTTTGCGCCGATCATGGGTGCGATCCCAGCTTTAAAGGCACCGATCACACACGAGAATACATTCCTGTTTTGTTTTATCACAAAGATTTACAACCAGCCTTTTTAGGCAAGAGCGAGTCGTTTGCGGATATTGGGCAGAGTATCGCTCACTTTTTGGGATTAAGCCCCCTAGATTATGGCAAAAACTTATTAAACTTTAAAGGACAACCATGACCCCTCACATTAACGCTAAAATCGGCGATTTTTATCCTCAATGCCTTTTATGCGGCGATCCCTTAAGGGTGAGCTACATTGCGAAAAATTTTTTACAAGACGCTAAAGAGATCACGAATGTGCGTAACATGCTAGGCTTTAGCGGGAAGTATAAGGGTAGGGGGATTTCTTTAATGGGGCATGGCATGGGCATTGCATCATGCACGATTTATGTAACGGAGCTTATTAAAACCTATCAGGTTAAAGAGCTTTTAAGGATTGGCACTTGCGGGGCGATTAGCCCAAAAGTTGGCCTGAAAGACATTATCATGGCGACTGGAGCTTCAACGGATTCTAAAACCAATCGGGTGCGTTTTTTAAACCACGATTTGAGTGCAACGCCTGATTTTGAATTGGGTTTAAGAGCGTATCAAACAGCAAAGCGTTTGGGCATTGATTTGAAAGTGGGCAATGTTTTTTCAAGCGATTTTTTCTATTCTTTTGAAACGCATGCCTTTGATTTAATGGCTAAATACAACCACTTGGCTATTGAAATGGAAGCGGCAGGGTTATACGCCACGGCGATGGAACTAAACGCTAAGGCTTTATGCTTATGCTCAGTTTCGGATCATTTAATCACTAAAGAAGCCTTAAGCCCTAAAGAAAGAATAGAAAGCTTTGATAACATGATCACTCTGGCTTTAGAGATGATGAGTTAGCCTTTTTTGTTGCCCCCATAAGTTAAGGATAAGCTTTAAAGGAAAACCCTTAAAGCTAAAAGCCTTAAGGGAACTTTGGAAAAACTAAAGCTATCGTTTTACAGAAACTTCGTTTGACAAAACTACCGCTTCAATAAAACAACAACTTTACACCCCAAAAACGAAATTTCAAGGTATAATGTTTTCCAAGAGTTTTTGCCATGTCTGGTAGCCATGACAAACTCCTTTTATGGATTTATCCCCATAATTGCACTTATGGGGGTGTTTATTTTACAACAATCTTTCTAAAACCAAATCCCAATCAATTAAAAACACCCCAAAATCTTTTTTTTTTTTTGAAATCCAATAAATTTATGGTAAAATTAAACGCATTGTAAATAAATTCTCATTTTGATACATTTTTGCAATAAAACATTACTTTAAGGAACATCTTATGAAAAAAACGAAAAAAACGATTCTACTTTCTCTAACTCTTGCGGCATCACTCTTGCATGCTGAAGACAACGGCGTTTTTTTAAGCGTGGGCTATCAAATCGGTGAAGCGGTTCAAAAAGTGAAAAACGCCGACAAGGTGCAAAAAACTTTCAGACTCTTATGAACAATTAAGCAAGCTTTTAGCCAACGATAATGGCACTAGCTCAAAAACAAGCGCGCAAGCGATCAATCAAGCGGTTAATAATTTAAACGAACGCGCAAAAACTTTAGCCGGTGGGACAACCAATTCCCCTGCCTATCAAGCCACGCTTTTAGCGTTGAGATCGGTGTTAGGGCTATGGAATAGCATGGGTTATGCGGTCGTATGCGGAGGCTATACCAAAAGTCCAGGCGAAAACAATCAAAAAAATTTCCACTACACCGATGAGAATGGCAACGGCACTACAATCAATTGCGGTGGGAGCACAAATAGTGATGGCACTCATAGTTCTAGTGGCACAAATACATTAAAAGCAGACAAAAATGTTTCTCTATCTATTGAGCAATATGAAAAAATCCATGAAGCCTATCAGATTCTCTCAAAAGCTTTAAAACAAGCTGGGCTTGCTCCTTTAAATAGCAAAGGGGAAAAGTTAGAAGCGCATGTAACCACATCAAAGGATCAACAAAATAGTCAAACTAAAACTACAACTTCTGTTATTGATACGACTAATGATGCGCAAAATCTTTTGACTCAAGCGCAAACGATTGTCAATACCCTTAAAGATTATTGCCCCATGTTGATAGCGAAATCTAGTAGTGGAAGTAGTGGCACAGCTACTACAAACACCCCTTCATGGCAAACAGCCGGTGGCGGCAAAAATTCATGTGCGACTTTTGGTGCGGAGTTTAGTGCCGCTTCAGACATGATTAGTAATGCGCAAAAAATCGTTCAAGAAACCCAACAACTCAGCGCCAACCAACCAAAAAATATCACACAACCCCATAATCTCAACCTTAACACCCCTAGCAGTCTTACGGCTTTAGCTCAAAAAATGCTTAAAAACGCGCAATCTCAAGCAGAAATTTTAAAACTAGCCAATCAAGTGGAGAGCGATTTTAACAAACTTTCTTCAGGCCATCTTAAAGACTACATAGGGAAATGCGATATGAGCGCTATAAGCAGTGCGAATATGACAATGCAAAATCAAAAGAACAATTGGGGGAACGGGTGTGCTGGCGTGGAAGAAACTCTGTCTTTATTAAAAACAAGCGCCGCTGATTTTAACAACCAAACGCCTCAAATCAATCAAGCGCAAAACCTAGCCAACACCCTTATTCAAGAACTTGGCAACAACCCTTTTAGGAATATGGGCATGATCGCTTCTTCAACCACGAATAACGGCGCCTTGAATGGCTTTGGCGTGCAAGTGGGTTATAAACAATTTTTTGGTCAAAAAAGAAGGTGGGGGTTAAGGTATTACGGCTTTTTTGATTACAACCACGCCTATATCAAATCCAATTTCTTTAACTCGGCTTCTGATGTTTGGACTTATGGGGTGGGTAGCGATTTGTTGTTTAATTTCATCAACGATAAAAACACCAATTTCTTAGGCAAGAATAACCAGATTTCTTTTGGGCTTTTTGGAGGAATCGCCTTAGCAGGGACTTCATGGCTTAATTCTCAATTCGTGAATTTAAAAACCATCAGCAATGTCTATAGCGCTAAAGTGAATACGGCTAACTTCCAATTTTTATTCAATTTAGGCTTGAGAACCAATCTCGCTAGGCCTAAGAAAAAAGATAGTTATCATGCGGCTCAACATGGCATGGAATTAGGCGTTAAAATCCCTACCATTAACACGAATTACTATTCTTTTCTAGACACCAAACTAGAATATAGAAGGCTTTATAGCGTGTATCTCAATTATGTGTTTGCTTATTAATGGTTTAAACCCTCTTTTTTAAAAAGGGGGGATTAACTCCAATAAAAAACCTCTAAAGCTAAAAATTTTCAAAAAACAACCGCTTTACACCCCAAAAAAGAAATTTTAAGGTATAATATATTCGCTTTCGCCATTTTTAGTTTTCATGGCAAGCTCCTTTTTGAAGATTATCCCCATAAATCCAACTTATGGGGGTCTTTGTTTTATAACAATCTCTCTTAAAACCAATACCAATCAAATTTAAAAAAACGCTCTCTTTAAAAACCATTAAAGAGTATAATTGCCTTACAAGATGAGCTTTTTTGCGATTTTTGTTAAAACGATTATTTTTTAGCGGAGTTTTAAAAAAAGGATTTTTTACTCACTTCTTTTGATTGAAACAACACAATCAAGCATCTTAAGGCAATTTAAAATAAAATAGCGCTAGCATGACCCCAAAGCCCCTTATTAAATTAATCTATACCAAATAGTAAGGAGTTATCTAACATGGGGTTTTTCAAGCTTAAAGAACACAACACGAACATTGCCACCGAGTTTAGAGCGGGTTTAACGACCTTTATCACCATGATTTACATCGTGCCCTTAAACGCTCTTATCCTTTCTCACGCCAACATGCCTTATGAAGCCCTTTTGAGCGCGACTGCCATTATCACTATCTTATCGAGTGTGTTTAACGGGTTATGGGCAAACACCCCCATCGCTATGAGCGTGGGCTTAGGGTTGTCAGCTTATTTCAGCTTTGGATTGGTTCAGGGGCTAAAACTCCCTTGGCAGAGCGCTTTAGGCATCGTAGCGCTCTCGGGAGCGATTTTTGTGATTTTGTCTTTCACTAAATTTAGAAGTTGGGTCATGCGAAGCATTCCTAGCGATTTAAGGCGTGCGGTGAGCGCGGGGATAGGGGCTTTTATCGCATTCATTGGCCTTAAAGAAATGCATATTGTCGTTACCCATAAGGCTACGCTTGTAACCTTAGGCGATTTTGGCGATCCGCATGTGTTATTGGGGGTTGTGGGGATCATTTTGACTTTCGCGCTCTACACGCTTAAAATCAAGGGTTCTTTTATTATAGCGGTCTTAATCACTTCCATTCTCGCATGGGTTTTAAAGCTAGCCCCTTACCCTAGCGAATTTTTTTCTATGCCTGCTAGCATTAGTCCTATCGCTTTCCAATTAGACATTAAGGGCATTTTTTTTGATGCGAGTGGGGCTTTCACTTTAGCGTTAGTGCCAGTCATCATCACTTTTTTTGTAACCGATTTGTTTGATTCTTTAGGCACGCTTGCAGGGATTGGCCACAAGACTGATTTTTTCAATGATGAAGAAAAAATAAGGAATTGGAAAGGACTTTGGAAGCGGATGCGGTGGCTTCTTTAGGGAGCGCGGTGGTGGGCGTTTCTACTACGACAGCTTTTATAGAGAGCGCGAGTGGGGTTGAAGAGGGGGGCCGCACAGGGCTGACAGCGGTTTTTACCGGATTATTTTTTGTTTTAACGCTCTTTTGCTTGCCTCTTTTAAAAGCCATTCCCAGCAACGCGATTTATCCGGTGCTAGTGGTAGTAGGGGTTTTGATGTTTAGCGTGTTAGAGGGCGTGAATTTTAAAGACATGGCCATTAGCGTTTCCACTTTTTTAACCGTGGTGATGATGCCTTTAACCTTCTCCATTGCCGATGGCTTAGCCTTTGGCTTTTTGTCTTATAGTATCATCAAATTGGTTCAAAAAGACTTCAAAGCGCTCAATTCAGGCATCATCATTCTCTGCATCATTTCTGTTTCTGTATTTATCTTTCGTTAAGCTCTTTTTAAGGGGCTTTGCATTTTTTACCCATTTCATGCCTCTTTTTCTTTATTTAGACAGATTATTATCTTAAAATAATTGTAATATCATTATTATTATATCAACTCAATAAAAAAGGAGAAGCGTATGCAAAAAACTTCTAACACTTTGGCGCTGGGGAGTTTGACAGCGCTATTCTTTCTAATGGGTTTTATCACGGTTTTAAACGATATTTTAATCCCGCATTTAAAACCCATTTTTGACTTGACCTATTTTGAAGCTTCGCTCATTCAATTTTGCTTTTTTGGGGCGTATTTCATCATGGGAGGAGTTTTTGGGAATGTGATCAGTAAAATCGGCTACCCTTTTGGCGTGGTGCTTGGTTTTGTGATCACAGCGACGGGGTGCGCGTTGTTTTATCCGGCGGCGCATTTTGGCTCCTATGGGTTTTTTTAGGAGCGTTGTTTATTTTAGCGAGCGGGATTGTGTGCTTACAAACTGCCGGTAATCCCTTTGTAACCTTGCTTTCTAAAGGTAAAGAAGCCAGAAACTTGGTTTTAGTCCAGGCGTTCAATTCGCTTGGCACAACTTTAGGGCCTATTTTTGGGAGCTTGTTGATTTTTAGCACGACTAAAATGGGCGATAATGCAAGTTTGATAGATAAATTAGCGGACGCTAAAAGCGTTCAAATGCCTTATTTGGGCTTGGCGGTGTTTTCACTTCTTTTAGCGCTCATCATGTATCTTTTGAAATTGCCTGATGTGGAAAAAGAAATGCCTAAAGAAACGACGCAAAAAAGCCTGTTTTCGCACAAACACTTTGTTTTTGGGGCTTTAGGGATCTTTTTTTATGTGGGGGGAGAAGTGGCGATTGGCTCATTCTTGGTGCTAAGCTTTGAAAAGCTTTTGAATTTAGACCCTCAATCAAGTGCGCATTACTTGGTGTATTATTGGGGAGGCGCGATGGTGGGCCGTTTCTTAGGCAGTGTGTTGATGAATAAAATTGCCCCTAATAAATACTTGGCTTTCAACGCCTTAAGCTCTATTGTTCTCATTGCTTTAGCCATTATCAGTTGGAGGCAAGATTGCTTTATTCGCTCTGACTTTTGTGGGCTTTTTCAACTCTATCATGTTCCCTACGATCTTTTCTTTGGCTACGCTCAATTTAGGGCATCTCACTTCTAAGGCTTCTGGGGTGATTAGCATGGCGATTGTGGGAGGAGCGTTAATCCCCCCATTCAAGGTGCGGTTACAGACATGCTAACAGCAACCGAATCAAATTTGCTCTACGCTTATGGTGTGCCGTTGTTGTGCTATTTTTATATCCTCTTCTTTGCACTTAAAGGGTATAAGCAAGAAGAAAACTCCTAAAAAAAGGGGGGGGGGTTTCTCTTTTATTTTCTTTCTTTTAGCTTGTTTTAAAAAATTTAAAATACCAAAAAGCATTTTTATAACTAATAATAAAGAACCTGACTTTAATCAAGCAAGCGCTCTATAAGGGGTTTAGTTGTCAGCGTTTGATGAGGACAGAGCTTTTTTAACAACTTGAGGCAAAAACACAAACAAGGTTTTTAAAATTTTTAAGATGCGATCAAAAATATCCCCAACGAATAAGAAAAATCCCCTAACCACAAAAGATTAAGAGATTTTTAAAAAAGAAGATCAGTAAATGGGTTTAGCGTCTTTGAATTTGTATTCCGTAAGAAACCCAGTGCCATCAAAATTACCCACCAAAGAGATCTTTGCAATATCACCCACTTGGCAATCGGTTTCTAAAATAAGATAAGGCACTTCATTTTGACCGATTAAGGTGATCACTCGGCCCTTTTTTTCACGGCTTTGCTTAGGGAACTCTTTAGAATCAAGACCTGTGGTATTATCGCCGGTTTGGAGCATTCTAAAAGCATAGCACATGCCATCATTGATTTGAGCGCTATAAATTTTGCCTTTTTTAACTTCTTTTTTAACCCCCGGTTTAACCGCAATGCGTATTTCTGAGTGGATCTCAGCTTCTTGCATTTTGCCTTTATAATCTCGCACCTGCACTTTATGCACGCCATTAGGATCTCCCTTTTTAAGCAAAGAATCTTCATAGCTGAATTTTTGAATGTCTAAATCCCCATCAATAAAACTCCTAGCGTCAAGCTGAGCGCTCAAAAACCCCACACCCAGTAACCCCACTAACGAAAATCTCAAACAACGCTTATAAAAATGATTCATCAACAATCCTTTCAATGTGAAATCAAACAAATATATCTCAAAATGAAAAACAAAAAGATCACCAAATTGCTAATTTAGCAACAAAAACGCATGCTTTCAGCCAAAAAAGCCTAAAAGAAATCATTCAAAAATAATTTCTTCCGGTTTGATTCCATCGCCATAAACAGGCTCTAAAGTTTCCTTGTAAGCTTCTTTTAAAAAGTCGCTAGAAATGAGGGAATCCATCTCGTTATTCAACCATTCTAAAAGCTTAGGGTTGCCTTTTTTAATCGCTGGAGCGATCACATCCTTATCGCCAAGGCTTGTAATGCCTAATTTAAACTCAGGGTGCTGTTTCGCCCAAGCGAGCAATAAAGTGTTATCATGGGCTAATGCGATAGCCTTATTGTTTAAAAGGGCTAAAAAAGTCTCTGTGTTTTGCTCAAATTTCAAAAGTTTGATATTGGGGTAATTTTTAGTGAAATAAAAATCCGCTGTCGTGCCTTTATTCACAATCAGCTCTTTATCCTTCCAACTCTTCTATATTTTTAATGACTCCATCTTTAGAAATCACCCCTAAAGCGACTTTCATATACGGCTTAGCGAAATCCACGACTTTTTCTCTTTCTTTAGTGCGCGTGAAATTAGCCATGATAATATCCACTTTATTGGCTTTTAAAAATTCCACCCTAGCTGAGGCTTCTACAGGGATAAACTCAATCTTATTTTCATCGCCTAATAAATCAAGGGCCATGCGTTTAGCGATGACTACATCATAGCCTTGATATTTCTCTTTAGAATCCACAGATCCAAAAGGAGGCTTATCGCTAAAAACCCCCACTTTTAAAACCCCTCTTTGTTTAATGACTTCTAAAGCGTCCTTTTTTTCTTTATGGCTATCAGAGCATGCGCTAAAGACTAAAGCGATCAAAACTAAAAATAGCCCCCACATTTTAAAAAGCCCGTTCGTTTTCATAAAAACACCTTTTTTTGAAATTAAAATCATCTTTTTAGCAAACTTTATTTAACAGCTCCCTAAAAAATGGAAAGTTTCTAAAAATTTTTGCGCTCTTTGAGATTTCGGGTGGTTAAAAAATTCTTTAGCGCTGTTTTCTTCAGCGATTTTACCGCTATCAAAAAACACGATTTTGCTAGCGATTTTTTGGGCGAATTTCATTTCATGCGTTACAATCACCATGCTCATGCCCGTTGTGGCTAATTCTAAAATCACTTCTAAAACTTCTTTAACCATTTCAGGGTCTAATGAGGCGGTTACTTCATCAAAAAGCATGATTTTTGGCCGCATGCATAAAGAACGCACGATGGCTACTCGTTGTTTTTGCCCACCGCTCAATTCTTTAGGGTAAGCTTGTTGTTTATGCTCTAAACCCACTCGTTTTAAAAGCTCTGTGGCTTGAGAAATAACCTCATCTTTGGATCGTTTTTGCACTTTTAAAGGAGCGAGTAAGATATTATCTAACACATTTAAATGCGGGAACAATTCATAATTTTGAAACACCATGCCTATTTTTTGGCGCATTTGATTCCAGTTAGTGGCCTTATTGTTAAGGTTAGTGTTTTCAAAAAGAATTTCACCTCCATCAATCTTTTCAAGCCCGTTTAGGCATTTTAAAAAAGTGCTTTTCCCGCACCCGCTAGGCCCTAAAATCACTGCCACTTCACCCTTATTCAAAGTGAAATTGATGCCGTCTAAAACCAAATGGTTTTGATAGGTTTTTTTTAACCCTTTGGTTTCTAAAATCGCACTCATTTTACCCTCTAATGTATTGGAATTTTTTTTCTAAATAGGAACTATACAGGCTCAAACTATAACATAAACTAAAATAAAACATTAAGATAACGCCATAGACCACAAAGCTCGCATTGGGCATGCGTAAGAGGTTAAGCTCTATGATTTGCTGGCCCACTTTTAACAAATCAATCGCTCCAATGAGAGAGACTAAGGCCGTGGTTTTAATCATGCGCGTGAATAAATTAAGGCTTGAGGGCAATAAAGACAAAAAGCTTTGAGGGAAAATAACGTTAAAAATCACCTTTTTTGAATCTAAACCCAAGGCTAGAGCGCTTTCTACTTGGTGTTTGCTCACGGAAGTTAAAACCCCTCTAGTCAAATCCATCATTTCAGCGCCCCCCCACAAGCTAAAAACAATAACGCTCGCCAAAACCGCGCTAATATGCAAATCAAACCAGCTCGCTAACCCGAAATACACAATAAACAGCCATGCTAAAAGCGGGATGATGCGAATGCTTTCTAAATACACACGACACGCCAAAACCATTATTTTAGAGCCAAACGCCATCAAACTCCCTAAAAGCATTCCAACAATGATTGAAATAACCGCAGAGCTAAGAGCGATCAAAAGAGTGATCTCAAACCGCTTCTAACAAACGCTTAAGGTTGTCTAATTCTAGTAAAACTCCCATTTTAAGCCACTTTCTTTTTAAAGAAACGCTCTAAGATCACAAACAAAACGCTTAAAGGGAGCAAAGCGATCAAATAAGTGAGGCTTAACATCAAAAGGCTTTCAGTCGTTTTGTAATAAATGCCAATAAAATCTTTCGCCACAAACATGATATCGGTTAGGGCTATCGCGCCCACTACCGAAGTTTCTTTGAGTAAAAAAATCACATTCGCTCCTATAGAAGGCATAGAAACGCTTAAACTTTGAGGCAGAATAATATAATACATCATTTTCAAAGGGCTAAACCCCAAACTCAAAGCGCTTTCTCTTTGAATGGAAGCTAAACTTTTAAACCCAAGCAAAAAACTTTGACTCATATACCCCCCACCCAAAAACCCTAACGCTAAAATCGCGCACTCTAAAGCGCTCAAACCGATTTCATTCAACCCGTAATACAAAAAGAAAAGCTGGATGAGTAGGGGCGTGTTCCTAGCGATTTCGCCATAGATATAGACGATAGGAGAGATAAAGCGCGTTTTAAAATACAAAATGATCGCGCACAAAAACCCCACCAAAAGAGAGAGCAAAATCCCAAAGAAAGAAATATAAAGCGTGAGTTCTAACCCCTTAAAAAACATAGGGATGGAGTGAAACATAAAATCCCAATCTAATGCCATAACGCTATACCTTAAATTAATGACGCTTTAAAGCATCATGTTTAAAAACAGCTCTTATTTACCCTAATTGTTAGAAGTTTGGAAAACCCAAGCCATTATTATGGAAAGTTTATGAGCCATTCAGTCCTTATTCAAAGAAAATTTGAATTATAATAAAAAACTGGCTGAAATTAACAACAATGGTTAAATAACCATTAAATGGAGAGGACATGCAAAAAAGTTTAGTTTCTTTGGCTTGGGTTTTTGTCGCTATTTTAGGGGCGATCTGTTTAGGGGTGTTAGCCTTACACAAGGGCGAGAGCATTAACACGCTATGGCTTGTCGTAGCGAGCGCTTGTATTTATAGCATAGGCTATCGTTTTTATAGCCATTTTATCGCTTATAGGGTGTTAAAGCTAGATGATAACAGAGCCACGCCCGCATGCGTAAGGAATGATGGCAGGGATTTTGTGCCAACCGATAAAGCGATCACTTTTGGGCATCATTTCGCCGCTATTGCTGGGGCTGGCCCTTTAGTAGGCCCGATACTGGCCGCTCAAATGGGTTACTTGCCCTCTATCTTATGGATTTTGATAGGCTCGGTTTTAGGGGGTTGCGTGCATGATTTTGTGGTGCTTTTTGCTTCCATTAGGCGCGATGGCAAGTCTTTAGGCGAAATGATCAAGCTTGAAATGGGTCAATTTGTAGGCATGATCGCAAGTTTGGGTATTTTAGGGATCATGCTCATTATCATTGCGATTTTAGCGATGGTGGTGGTGAAGGCTCTAGCGCATTCGCCTTGGGGCTTTTTTACGATCACAATGACTATTCCCATTGCGATTCTTATGGGGCTTTACATGCGGTTTTTCAGGCCGCATAAGATTTTAGAAGTTTCTGTTATCGGCTTTATTTTGTTGATTATAGCGATTTATGCGGGTAAATATGTTTCTTTAGATCCCAAACTAGCGTCAATTTTTACTTTTGAGGCCAGTTCTTTAGCGTGGATGATCATGGGTTATGGTTTTGTGGCTTCTATTTTACCGGTATGGTTTTTACTCGCTCCACGAGATTATTTAAGCACTTTTTTAAAAATTGGCGTTATAGGGGTGTTGGTTGTGGCCATTGTTTTTGTCGCTCCGCCCTTACAAATCCCTAAAATCACGCCCTTTGTAGATGGCAGTGGGCCTGTGTTTGCAGGAAGCGTGTTCCCTTTCTTGTTTATCACGGTGGCTTGCGGGACGATTAGCGGCTTTCATGCTTTAATTTCTTCAGGCACGACCCCTAAAATGCTCGCTAAAGAAAGCGACGCCAGACTAGTGGGCTATGGCTCTATGGTGATGGAGAGCGTTGTGGCCCTTATGGCGTTGGTGTGCGCAGGGATCTTGCACCCAGGGCTTTATTTCGCTATCAATTCCCCAGAAGTGAGCATCGGTAAAGATATAGCTGATGCGGCTTCAGTGATTAGCTCATGGGGGTTTAGCATCAGCGCTGAAGAAATCCGTGAGATGACCAAAAACATTGGCGAAAGCTCCATTTTGAGCCGCACCGGTGGGGCGCCCACTTTTGCGATCGGTTTAGCGATGATTGTGTATCACATTTTAGGGGATCCAAGCGTGATGGCGTTTTGGTATCATTTTGCGATTTTGTTTGAAGCTTTGTTTATTTTAACCGCTGTGGATGCTGGCACACGAACCGCTCGCTTCATGATCCAAGATTTGCTCGGTAATGTTTATAAGCCTTTGGGCGATCTTAGCTCTTATAAGGCTGGGATTTTTGCTACTCTTTTGTGCGTGGCAGGGTGGGGGTATTTCTTGTATCAAGGCACGATCGATCCTAAAGGGGGGATTTATACGCTATGGCCTTTATTTGGCGTGAGCAATCAGATGTTAGCGGGCATGGCGTTGTTGTTGGTTACAGTGGTGTTGTTTAAAATGGGGCGTTTTAAGGGGGCGATGATAAGCGCCCTACCGGCAGTTTTGATTTTATTTATCACTTTTTATAGCGGTGTTTTAAAGGTGATGCCAAAGAGCAATGATAGCGTGCTTAATAACGTTTCGCATGTGGCGCAAATGCAAATCATCAAAGAAAAAATGGCTACCACTACCGATGAAAAAGCACTAAAAACGCTCCAAAAATCCTTTTTTAACCATGCGATTGATGCGATTTTGTGCGTGTTTTTCATGCTTGTAGCGCTTTTAGTGCTGATCGTGAGCGTTAGGATTTGCTCAAACGCTTATTTTAAAAATCAAATTTACCCGCCGCTGGCTGAAACGCCCTACATCAAAGCCGCTTGAATAAAAAAGGGGTTTTTAGCCCCCTTTAAATCCATAAAAAAAGTTTGACCCTGTTCGTGAAGCGTGCAAACACTAAAGACATTTGGGATTTCTGCTTGGGTTCTTAAAAGGCTATCGCTTGCTTTAAATTAAAAATGAACTTGCATTTTGCTTAATGGGTATGATTAACAAAGGGCTTTCGCTTGAAAAGAAATTTGATATATAGAGATTAGAGAGAAACAGCGTTAAAAAACGCCTATCATATCGTAGGAGACAGCATCAAAATGACGCCTACTCTATTTTGTGATCATAGCATCAAAAGACGCTACCATATTCGTAAGGGGTAGCATCAAAAAGATGCTACTAGGGCCGTGTATAACGCGCTCCTATCAGAATAAAGGGCGGGGAAGTCTTTAGGCACAGGCCCGTTTTCACCCGGTTTAAAGCCTTTGTTAGTATACACGCCATAATATGCAAGATCCACGCTACCGCTCAAGTATTCATTGAATTTATAGCCTAAAGAGATCATCGCTCTCGCTTCCCAAGAGACTACTGAATTGGAGTATTGTGTGGCGAATTTCCATGTGAATTTTTTGGCAAAATGAGTGCCGCCACAAGAAAGGAAAATGGTAGCAGCGTCTCTTTTAAGGGCTGTGCCTGTAAAACCCGCATAGACGCTGTTACTCCCCATGATCACACCGCTTGGATTCCCCATATTGCCTATCCAACCATTAGCGTTTTGAAAGACTTTATAAAAAGCGATGGAAACATTGTAATTATTGATGTCAAAGCGTTGGCGGATAATGAGGTTTTGCCCGTTTTGAGTGGCAGGCGTGTCGTATTTATAGACCGGGCTTCCATTGGATTTAACGATCATCCAAGGGTAGTAAATGGGGAAAAACCCTATGACAGCTGTATCAGAGCGAAAGCCTGTGCCGCTAAAATTAGGGTTAGAGTCCCAACCAATTTTAACGCCTGGAGCGTTAAAGATTTGAGGCGAGAGATAATAAAAGCCTTCTATGAGGAAACGATGAGGTTTATAGGTGAGTTGCACCGCATGCGTGCCATAAAGCACCTTTTTCCCATGGCTATCATAACCTCCCTTATCGTTTTTGGTAAAGCCTCCGCTATAAGTGGTCCTAGCAGCAAACCAATCCATTAAAAACGAACCATAAGCGAACGCCCTCCCAAAAGAGCTAAACCAAGTCAAACAGCGCATGCTTGTATTGCCCAGAAACTTGAAAGCCTTGCGTTTGACCGCTTTTATAAGGCATAGTGGATAAATAGCGTCCGGCTTTTATTTCAAAATAATTCTTATAAGCGTATTCTAAATACGCGTCGCTAAAGACATAATTGCGGACATTTTTGTTGTGTTTCATGTTCTGTGTCTCAAGACTATCGGTTTGTAAGATGTTTGTATAGCCCCCCATAAACCCATCGTAATAACCAAAGAGGTTGTAAGCCACAGAGCCGTCTTCAAACTTCTTCGTGCCGTCATAGAAAATAGATCCGACCATGCCCCCTATTTTGCCTTTTAGAACATGATCTGAAACCTTTTTGGGTAACAGGCTAAAACCAAGCCCTAAATAGCCCGCAATCGTTGCGAATTGCTGCATAGGGTAGATGCCTCTTTCTTTATTGATTTTATGCTGGTTAAAACCGATAGTACTGGATTGATCCACAAAGCCGTTGAGCTTAGCTTCAAAACCTTGTAAAGAAGAGCTTAAAAATGCCCCAAAGAATAAAACCTGACTTGCCTTTTTCATGCATGCCTCCTAAAATGAGATTGATAAATGCAAATACTTTTAAAGATAAATCTATTCTTTGATTTTTATTATTCTTATCTTTGAAATAATTATAATATGTAAAATAATGCGTATGACGAGAAAGTCAAGCTTTTAAAAGCTAAAAACGATTAATTTGTGGAAAATTTACTCTCTTTAAATTCAAATGGCTAATATACGGCGCTAAAATCCGTTATGATTAACGGATGATTTTGAATGGAACGCTTGAGAATGGGGTTAAGCTTCGCTTTATTGTTTTTTAGATTTTATCTGGTTATAAAACAAAGCCTATTGGTTGTAATTCTTATACAATTCTATTAAATGTTTAGTGGAGCTGTCAAAATAAGCGTTGCTTTTATGCCGCTTCTAATTCTTGTAAAATCGGCACGGCTAATTCCTTCCCAAGCTCCACGCCCCATTGATCAAAGCTGTTAATATCCCAAATAACCCCTTGCACAAAGACTTTATGCTCATAAAGAGCCACTAACGCCCCAATATTGCTTGGTGAAATCTTTTCTAATAAAAGGATATTAGAGGGGCGGTTGCCAAAAAACACCCTGTGATGGGCCAAGTCTTTGGCTTCATCTTTGTCTAAACCTTTAGAAAGCAATTCCCCAAGCGCTTCTTCATAGCTTTTGCCTTTCATGAAGGCTTGCGCTTGCGCTAAAACATTGCTGAATAAAATCTCATGGTGGCCTTTAGCGTTAGGCTTTTTATCCAAAGAGGCGATAAAATCAATGGGGATTAAATGCGTGCCTTGATGCAAGAGCTGGAAAAAGGCGTGCTGAGCGTTAATGCCCATATCGCCCCAAATAACAGGGCATGTGTCATAGGGGATGATCTCGCCTTTTTTGCTGATGCGTTTGCCATTACTTTCCATATCCAATTGCTGGATGAATTTAGGGAAATGCCTTAAATACTGATCATAAGGAGCGATCAAGTGGCTTTTGGATTGGAAAAAATTGATATACCACACGCCGATTAATCCCATTAAAACGGGCAAATTGCTTTCAAAAGGGGCGTTTCTAAAATGCTCATCCATCAAATACGCCCCTTTCAAAAGAGCGTTAAAATTTTTCTTCCCTAAATAGATCATAATGGATAAGCCAATAGCCGACCACAAGCTATAACGCCCCCCTACAAAATCCCAAAATTCAAACATGTTATGCTCGTCAATGCCAAATTGCTGCACGGCTTCTTTATTGGTGGATACCGCTACAAAGTGCTTAGCGATATGCTTTTCATCGCCGCTCCTTTCTACAAACCATTTTCTAGCGGTTAGGGCGTTGGTTAAGGTTTCTTGAGTGGAAAAAGTCTTAGAGGCCACGATAAAAAGCGTGCTAGCCGGATTGATTTTTTCCAAAACGTCTAAAATCTGCGTGCCATCCACATTAGACACAAAATGCATTTTTAATCTCGGGTGGCCGTAGCGTTTTAAGGCAGTGCAAACCATTAAAGCGCCTAAATCTGACCCCCCAATACCGATATTGACAATATCGGTGATCACTTGATTGGTATAGCCCAATCTTTTACCGCTCCTCACGCTATCGCTAAAGGCTCGCATGCGTTTTAAAACGCTCCGAACGCTTTTTAACACTTCCATGTTGTCTAGTAAAATTTCAGTGTCGTTCAAGCTTCTTAAGGCGGTGTGTAAAACGGCCCTTTTTTCGGTGGTGTTGATTTTTTCGCCCTTAAACATCGCTTCAATCTTTTCTTTTAAAGAGCAGTCGTTCGCTAATTCAAAAAGAAGCTTTAAAGTGGTATCGTTCAGGCGGTTTTTGGAATAATCCAAGCTCAAGCTTTCCAATTGCACGAAATAACGGCTCGCTCGCTCTTTGTCTTTAGAAAACCAATCGCGCATAGTGCGCTTCTTTGATTTCTTCATAATGTTTGAGTAATTTTGGATAAGTTTTTAATTGGGTTAGCATCAATACCCCTTAATTAAAAGATATAACGCTGTATTATAAGCTAGTTTTAATTACAATTTTCAAATGTTAAGGAAAAACATTTTAGCTTACTATGGGGCGAATTTTCTCTTAATCATCGCTCAAAGCTTGCCCCATGCGATTTTAACCCCCTTGTTGCTTTCTAAAGGGCTTAGTTTGAGTGAAATCTTGCTCGTGCAAACCTTTTTCAGCTTTTGCGTGCTGGTGGCTGAATACCCAAGCGGCGTTTTAGCGGATTTGATGAGCCGAAAAAATTTATTCCTTGTTTCTAATGTGTTTTTAATCGCTAGTTTTTCGTTTGTGCTGTTTTTTGATAGCTTTATTTTCATGCTTTTAGCATGGGGGCTGTATGGTTTGTATAGTGCATGCTCTAGCGGCACGATTGAAGCTTCACTCATCACAGACATTAAAGAAAACAAAAAGGATTTGTCCCGGTTTTTAGCCAAAAACAATCAAATCGCTTATTTGGGCATGATCATAGGGAGTTCTTTGGGGTCGTTTTTGTATCTCAAAGTCCATGCGATGCTATATATTGTGGGGATTTTTTTAATCATGCTCTGTGCACTAACGATCATTTTTTATTTTAAAGAGAAAGAAGGGGATTTTAAAAGCCAAAAAAGTTTGAAACTCCTTAAAGAGCAAGTCAAAGGCAGCCTTAAAGAGCTTAAAGATAACCCCAAACTTAAAATTTTGTTAGTGGGGCATTTGATTACGCCCATCTTTTTTATGAGCCATTTTCAAATGTGGCAAGCGTATTTTTTAAAACAAGGCGTTAAAGAGCAATACCTTTTTATGTTCTATATCGCTTTTCAAGTGATTTCTATCCTCATTCATTTTTTAAAAGCCAAAAATTACAGCCAAAAAATCGCCATGAGTTCGCTTGTGGTGTTGTTAAGCGTTAGCCCCTTATTGCTTAGCAATATCCCTTATTTGTTCATAGGGGTGTATGCACTCATGGTGGCGTTTTTCACTTACATGAGTTATTGCTTGGGGTATCAATTCTCCAAATTCGTTTCTAAAAACAACATTTCATCGCTCTCATCGCTTTTATCAAGCTGTGTGCGTGTGGTTTCCGTGCTAGTTTTATCCTTGAGCAGTTTAGAGTTGCGTTACTTTTCACCACTAACTATTATCACCATGCATTTTGCCCTAACGCTTCTAATCCTCTTTTTCTTTTTGTATAAGGCTAAGCCGTTTAATGAGTGAGCGGCTTTAAGAGCGCAACCTTTTAGCGATTTCTATAGCGGCATCATAGCCATGGTTTAAAGCGGTAGCGATGCTCGCCCCTGATTTGAATAAAATATCGCCCACGATGAATAAATTAGGGATGTTGTTGCTCTCTAAATTTTCTTTCACTACAGGGATATTGGTGCTAGGATCTAGCTCTAAAGAACAGCGTTTAAAAAATTCTAAAGGGGTAGAGCCACCGATCGCATACAGCAAGCGATCAAAACTCTCACTCGTGTTATCGGTGAAATTGACCTTAATTTGAGTGTTATTTTCTTCTAGGCTTTCAATATCCACTCCAAGTTTGCTTTTAAGCGTGTTGTTGCCTAGGACTTCTTGCAAGTTTTTAGCGTTGTCTTCATTGATGCGGCTGAATTCTTTTTTGCGGTAATTGAGAGTGGTAGGGGTGGTTTTGCACAAAGCAATGGCGTATTCTACCGCTGAGTTGCCTCCGCCGATCACAAGGGTTTTTTCATTTTCCTTACAATCGTTGATGCTAAAAACCACTTGTTTGGAGAGCGCAACAGGGATTTTATAAGTAGTGGGGCGGTTTGGCTGGCCCATTTTCCCGATCGCAACCACCACAAATTTAGCATGATAGGTTGTATTAGAAGTGGTGGTGATTTTAAAGTATTCGCCTTCTTTTTTCACGCTCTCAATATCGGTTTTATAGCTTGGCGTGATGCGATGCTCTTTTAAAAGGTTAGTGAAATTCTCTAAAGTCTCTTCTTTAAAGCTGTCTTTAAAAGGGATATGCCCTTTAAGCTCTACGACTTGCTTTTTATAATCTTTATCAATCCTTTTACCGGCTTTATAAAACTTCTCTATCATGCCTGAATGGCTTTCGGTTTTTTCGCATAAAAGCACCTTTTTAACGCCGGCTATTTCGCATTCTACGGCTGTGGCAATGCCCCCAGGCCCTGCACCCACTACCAACACATCTAAAATTTCTTGGTTCATTTCTATCCTTTTATTTTAATTCTTTTTAATTCTCTTGGCGTTTTTCTTGTAAAATTGCTTCGTTCAAATCGCTCGCGCTGTCATACAACACGCTTTCAAGCATGCGTTTTTCATCATCAAACTGACCGCTTTTAACCCCCCATAAAAACGCTATTAAGCCTATCAATCCCATAAGCACTGAGACAACTAACATGATGGTTAAAATTTCTGTATTCATCTCTATATCTTTTAGATTACTAGGATAACGCTGTCATTATACTAAAAGATAGCGTTTAAATCACCAATAGGTTGAATAAGTTTGGATAACATGAAAATAAAAACGAATCAAAAGAGGGTTTTTATGCAAGAAGCGTTGTTGCGTTTTCAAGAGGGTTTTAAGGAGTGGGGTTATCTTATTTTATTTGTGTATTCTTTGGGGGGCGGGTTTGTGGGGATTGTTATCGCTTCTATTTTGAGCGCGACCACGCACGCTTTGGATATAAAAATAACCATTCTTGTCGCTTTTTTAGGGAATATGGTAGGGAGTGGGGCTCTTGTAGTCTTTGCCCGCTATCAAAAAAGAGAGTTTTTAAAGTATTTTCATAAGCACAGAAGAAAGCTTGCTTTAGCGAGTTTGTGGGTGAAACGCTACGCCTTGCTCATGATTTTTGTCAATAAATATTTGTATGGGATTAAAAGCGTTGTGCCTTTGGCGGTTGGTTTTAGCAAATACCCTTTAAAAAGATTTTTATGGCTTAATGTTTTTTCTAGTTTTTTGTGGGCGTTCATCGTGGGGAGCGTTTCTTTTCAAGCGAGCGATTGGGTGAAAACGCTGTATGAAAGGCTTTCTCATTACACTTCGTTTTTTCTTATTGGTTTGGGTCTTGTGTTGCTTTTAATATGGTTTTTATTGAAACGATATTCGCGCAAAATGGAATGGGTTTTTAAGCAAGATGTTTAATTAAATGTGCTAAACTACGCTCACAAGCATTCGTATAAGCGGATGCGTTAATATCTTAAAATAAGGATTGAGAATATGGGAAAAATTGGTATCTTTTTTGGGACAGACAGCGGGAACGCTGAAGCCATTGCTGAAAAAATCAGCAAGGCTATTGGTAATGCTGAAGTGATTGATGTGGCTAAAGCTTCTAAAGAGCAATTTGATAGCTTTACAAAGGTTATTTTAGTCGCTCCAACAGCGGGTGCGGGCGATTTGCAAACAGATTGGGAAGACTTTTTAGGCACGCTAGAAGCGAGCGATTTTGCGAATAAAACCATTGCTCTTGTAGGCTTGGGCGATCAAGACACTTACAGCGAAACTTTCGCAGAAGGCATTTTCCACATTTATGAAAAAGCTAAAGCCGGCAAAGTGGTAGGGCAAACTCCCACTGATGGTTATCATTTTGAAGCCTCTAAAGCGGTAGAAGGCGGTAAATTCGTGGGTCTTGTGATCGATGAAGACAATCAAGACGATCTCACTGATGAGAGGATTTCAAAATGGGTAGAACAAGTTAAAGGTTCTTTCGCTTAATCTTTTAAGCCCTAAATTTTAGGGCTTTTTTAAACTTCTTTTTATATCTTTAATGCTAGAAATAGACAACCAAACCCCGCTAGAATCAGACTTTTTATTATTAGAAAAAATCGCAAATTTTTTAGCCCCCACTCAAATCATTGAGCTTGTCTTAGTGAGCAATGAAACCATGCGAGAAATCAACAGGGATTTAAGGGGTTGCGATTACGCTACCGATGTTTTGAGCTTCCCTTTAGAAGCGATCCCTCACACCCCTTTAGGGAGCGTGGTGATTAATGCGCCATTAGCTCAAGAAAACGCTCTGAAATTAGGGCATAGATTAGAAAATGAGATCGCTCTTTTATTCATCCATGGGGTGTTGCACTTATTAGGCTATGACCATGAAAAAGATAAGGGCGAACAACGCCAAAAAGAGAGCGAACTCATTAAGGCTTTTGACTTACCTTTGAGTTTGATTGAACGGACACAAGATTAGTTTTAGATTGCTTTAATGCTGACAAATAAAGCTTTTAATTTTTAAGAATGGTATTTTTAAGATTTGAAAAAATGCTTTTTGGAATTTTTCAAAGCCGCTTCATAATAATACGACTGCGTGATGCCTTTAATGAGAGTTAAGGGATCGTTGGTATTAGAACTCAAATGCTTTTTTAAAAGCGTTTTGATTTCCAAATCATTCACAGGACTCCTTTCCATTGCGCTCAAATAAGCGGCTTTATCAATCCTTTCCCAAAGCACGATTTTTTTCAATTCCTTTTTAAGCAACAAATCAAGCCATATCCTAGTCGCTCTGCCATTACCCTCCAAAAAAGGGTGAGCGATATTCATTTCCACATATTTTTCTACGATTTGATTGAAATTATTTTGCGGCATGCTTTCAATTCTGGGTAAAATCAAATCCAAATACAAGCAGTTAGCGAACCTGAAATTCCCTTTAGAAATATTTTTATCCCTGATTTTCCCGGCAAATTCATACAACCCTTCAAACAAAAACCGATGGATTTCTTGCAAGCCCTTGATTGTGCCTACTTCTATGGTGTCAATCAGACCGCTTTGGATCAAATGCTTGGCTTTTTCTAAACTCTGCCTGTCTAAATGCATCGCGCTTATTTTTTAGGGGCGCAATTTTTTAGGGGGCGCATTTTTTTCACGCTTTCATGACATGCTTTGATGAACGCTCCCCTAACCCCCTTTTTTTCTAAAACGCTCAAGCGCTTCAATCGTTGCGCCTTTAGGGGTGCAAATTTGCTCCATGATCACCTCAGGGCGTTCTTTCTCTAACAGTTTGGCAAAGCCTTTAAAACTCATTTTTACCAACTCTAAAGAATCTCTAGCACTCAAGCCCTCTCTAATACCAGCATCTTTCAAACCGCTCGCTACCAAGCTTAAAAAAGCGAGCGCGCTCCCATTGGTCGCTATACTGGCATCCACTTGCTCTTCATTACCCACTCGCACGCAATTCCCAAAACTCTCAATAATGCTCAAAGCTTTCTCACTTATTGAAGGCATAACCGATTTTTCGCACACCGCCGTAGAAGAAAGGGCGAACTTGCTCGCGATATTGGGCATGCATTTTAAGTAATGTAAAGAATCTATCGCATTACTTAAAGCTTCAAAACCCACGCCAGCTAAAGTGCTCAAAACGCTTTTAGCTTGCCCTTGATAATTAAAATCCTTAAGGTTATAAGGCTTGAAAAGTAAAAACACGAATTTTTGGTGTATATCAATAGCGTTTTTGTAAGTCACGATTTGAGCTTGAATGTTTTTTTCTTGTAAAAAAGGGGCGATTTTTTCAGGGTTTCGCCCAGTAATCTCTAAAATAAAACGCTTGGATAAAATTTCATGAGAGCCTTCTAAGATCGCTTGAGCCATGTTCCCATAGCCGACAAACTGCAAGATTTCCATTGATGCACCCTTTTTTAAAACCCCATGATGTAATTGATATAGAAAGTATAAAGCCTCCTATAACTCACATCAGCCCCAGCACTTCTCAAATACGCTTGATTGATGAGAGGCACTTTAATCCCAAATTCCACGCTCTTTTGGCTGATAACCCCTTGATTGTGGAATTTCTTAGCGAAACGCTTAAACTCCGCGAAATTGGTGCGCACCCCAAAATTCAGCGCCACTTGAAAATTCGTTGAATGGATGTCATTAGCGTTCCCCCAATTGTCAATGATTTGTTGCCTTAAGGAACTAAGCCAGGTTGCACCTCCTAATTGGACCCCAGCAAACAGCCCAAAATTCAACGCTTTAGTGTTGTAAGTTCTCCTGAATAGATTCCACAAAAAATCCGTGCCTACCCCATAAGCAAAGATATTCGCTTTCACGCTTTGATTGGCTAGGCCTATTTCACTAGAGCCGTAATCAAAGAAAAAATAATGCCTAAGGCCCAATTTCCTAGCCTTACCAAAGAAGTATTTATAGCCTATGCCAACCCCTAAGCCGTTGCTCATGCCGTGTTGGGTGCTTTTAGCGGCCGCATACTGGCTTAAAACGGGTTGAGAGCCGTAGTTATTGGCTTGATTTTGCGCGTTTTGAACCTGATTTCTGGCGTTAATCATCGCATCAATGAGTTTTTGTTGCACCATAAAGAAGGTTTTATCCCCTAAAAGCTGCCGTAAGGTTTGCGAGAATGATTGAATGGTGGTGGTGTTAGAAGTGATTTCTTGGAGCAAGGTTAAAATCGCATTAGGGCTAATATCGTTTTGTAAGGCTTGAAACCCTTGAGAAATAGCGTTCGTAATGGCTTGAAAAGCGCTTGTTAAGTTAGCACTACTGCTATTATTGTCATTATTTTGGATAAACCCGGCGGTTTTAATAAATTCGGTGAGCAAATTAATTAAATTATTCGTATCGCTCACCCCATTTGTGGGGATTGCCCCTAAAAGGTTGATAAGCCCACCGGAGCAAGTAGAGCTAGTGCCACTACTACTGCTACTGCTACTGCTACTGCACAAGCTACTAAGATTATTACTGCTTTTTAGCGCGTCAAAGAATTGCTTTAAGCCGTTTTCAACGCCTTTATTATTCCCAGAGCTGGCGATAATGTCGGCTATCTTTTTGGCGTCATTATAGACTTTTTGCAAATTGTTGTCGGTTGTGGTGGCTGTGGCGGCGCTTGTGGCGCTTTGTTTGCTAGGGGTGTAGCAACTGCTCCCACTCGTCCCGTTGCTCCCATTCGTATATGTTTGGTAGGCGTTATTAGCATAAGTCCCTAATTTCCCATCACTGGCGTCTGTGAGCATCTGGTAGGCTGTGTTGATTTGACTGGTGCCATTTCCGCCTCCACTGCTTCCCCCATTATTTCCACCATTACCATTAACGCTCTTAAGATTTGTGATAATTTGATTGAGCAAACCACCGCTAGTGAGCGTGATTTGTTGGACATTGTAGGTGATAGTGTTCCCACCACTGCTCCCACTTTGAGTTGTCGCTTGTGTTTGATACCCTAAAGCGCTTTGCAACCCGCTGTAATAAGCCTTAGAATCGGACCATTGCTGATAGCACCAATTGGTATTATTACTCCCATTCATTCCATTTGCGCATGGATTGTTATTTGTTGCCCCGCTTGTTTGTTGGGTTTGCTGGCTTTGAGCGATTAAAGCACTCATGTCTGTAGGCACTTGCTGGTTAATCGTATTGATGAGCTGGTAGAAATTCGCTCTCAATTGGATGCGTAAATTTTGGTTATTGTTAAGTGTCATATCTTGCGACTGACTCCCATTAGTGTTATAGATCGCATTCGCCCAAGCTTGGATATTACTGCTTTGACTTTGAAAAGCGTTTTGAATGCTTTGCTGGAAATTATTGACATTTTGCAATACGGTGTTTAAAGCTCCCATTACCGTGCTGTTAGGGGATTGAGTGGTTGCCCCACTGCTTTGATTGAAGTTAGTCGTTTTAGCTTTTTCTTCATTATTCACCATTACCATCGCTTTTAGTTTAGAAGCGTTGCTTTTAGCTTGAGTGGTAGCGCTAGTCCCAGAGCTTAAGATATTTTGCAATTGGGAGTTCCCGCTGATGCTCAAACCCCCCGAATTGTTGTTATTGCATATACCTTGGTTACTGCTATTTGGGCATAGTATCTTGGCGTTTTTTTGCAAATTTTCTTCTGAAGTTTTTAAAGAGTTATAAACGCTCCACACTTGAGAAACCAAGTTGAAAGAATTCACGCCGATCTGCTCTTTGCCGTTGATGGTTTGGATTTTGGAGGTAGCGACTAAAGAATTATCAAAGCTGTTTGTAGAGCCATTTGTGGAGCTTGTCGCTGAGCATGAAATCCCGCTAGAAGCGCTGCTAGTAATACTCCCGGTAGCGCTTGCGCAATCATAGGCGCTGATATTTTGCCCTTGAGCGTTGGTAACGGTGCCGATTTGGTAGTTATTAGAAGTGTTTTTGAGCAAGTTTTTAGGCTCAGTAAAACTAATCCACGAAATTTGTTTTAAAGCGTTATTGTATTGTTTTATCGTGCTTTCATAGGCTTGGAAATTCAAAGCGTTGTGCAAGTTGTTTAAATTATAGGTGGTGTTGTTGATCGCATTGTTGTCTAAAGTGTTGATAGCAATGCTTTGAAGCTTTTGAGCGATGGCTTGGACTTGCTGGTTGGCTTGGTTATTCGAAGTGGGGGTTGCGGCTAAAGGGGCTAAATTTTGGATGAATTGCTCCAAACACTGGACTTGATTGGCGCAACCACTGGGGTTAATTTGATTATTAGCGCTTAATGTCCCTTGTAAAGTGTTCATTAAAAGGGTGTTGTTGTATTGTTGTTGGTTATTGCTGTTTGAAGAAGTAGAGCCTAAAAGGGAATTAGTTGGATAAAATACGACTTGTCCCGGTGGGTTTAGCACCATATGCGTTGTGGTTGTCGTAGGGAAATACCCCACCCCAAGAGTGGTTAAAGCATCTTTTAAAGCACTCACATAAGCGGTATTATTGCTAGAGGCATTCACCGCATCGGTCAGATTGGAGAGTAAGGATTGCGCGTAAGTGGTGCTAGTGGTTTTAGTGATGCTGTGTTCAATTTGTTGCAATAATTCTGCCATGGATTGCGTGGTGTTTTGGAGCTGGGCTTTGACTTCTTTGGCGTTGTTGCTAGGATTAAGACCATTGATAGAGCTAATGATGCTAGAGCTTAGCGCGATGCCTTGATCAAACGAGCTTTGGGTGTTAAAGAGGAGTTTGGCTGTGATTTGTGAAGAATGGGCTTTTAAAGGATCAGAGCTTCCCTTAAGCCCTATGATTTGCTGGGAAATGCTAGAGATTTGACGGCTAGAATAAAAATCTTTTCTTTTGCCAATTTGATTTAAGATATTAGAAATGCCCTCTAATTGGTTACCCACCGTGTTACTCACGCCATAGCCTAAAGCGTCAATGACGCTTTGAGAGCTTAAAGTGATTAAACCGGTAGTAGGCCCTGTAATATTGATCGCGCTTTGGGTTACGCTGTTGATGATGTTTTGATTTTCTAAAAGTTGTTTGTTATTGATGAATTGTTGCGTGCCACCGATTTGATAGCCTACAGACATATACCAGCCATTGTCTTCAGCTAAGAGAGAGCCAATTAAAAAGAGTGGTATGAATTTTCTAGCTTTTTTTATCATATTTTTCCCTTATTTTGTTTAATCAAAAGCCTATGTTGTAGCCCACATAAAAACTAAAGGCTCTTCTATACTTCGCTGTAACGCCTTCTGATTGGTAATAGGTGTGATAAAGCACCGGTATTTTAAGGCCAAATTCTATCCCTTGAGAAAAACGAGATCTTTTTTGATGAGCGATTTTGGAAAAATTAGTCCTTATCCCTAAATCAAAAAGGAATTGGAAAGAAGTGTCCTTAGGCTTAAGATGGTTGCCATCCACTTGATCTAAAAAATTCGTTTTCCAGGTTTGCCCTGCAAGTTGGATGCCGGCAAAAAAACCTATATCTATCGCTTCAGTCCCTCTTTTTCGGGTAAAAACATTATAAAGAAAGTCTGTGCCTGCCCCATAGCTAGAGAGAGTGGCTTTCACTAAAGAAGATCCTGTGCCAAATTGCGCGTAACCAAAATCATAAAAGCCATAATACCTAAGCCCAAACATGCGCTTTTTACCAAAGAATTGCTTATAGCCCATTTTCACGCCAAAGCCGTTCATGTTATTAGAATTGGAGTTATGCTCCAAAAAATTCCTAGCAAAGCCCATTTGATAGACTTGATTCACTTTAGTTTGCATTTCATCAATCACCCTACCAATCACTGCTTTAGAGCGATAAAGCCCATAAGCCATTAAAGTTTTTGCCGTGGGGGAATAGGGGTTGGCTAAAATCCTGTCTATTTGCGCGGGGGTGGGGGCGTTTGTGGCTTGCTCTAGTTGGTTGATGATGACTTTTTGTTCTTGCTGGGCTTGTTGTGGGGTTAATTGTGGGGTTTGACTATTAGCGCCATTCAATTGCCCCCCATAGCTAGGCAAGAAATTCAAACCTTTGTTATTTAAATCCAAATAGGGGGCGACCCAATTGGTGATAAAATCCCCATACGCTACGGTGTTACTAAGCAAGCTTTCCCCATAATTGATCGCATCTTGCATCTGGCTATAGCTTGAAGTGCCTGTCAGTCTAGCGGCTTTATTGGCGAAATTTTGCATGCCTGAAAAAATCATAGAAGCGGTAATGCCATTAGCGATGATGCTATCCGCTAAATAATAGACTGCCGAGCTAGGGTGGTAGGTGTATTGGCCATTGCCTGATCCTACTGTCGCTCCAGCGGGCAATTCTTTTAAGGGTGCTTGCGTGGTGCTAGTGTCGTTTTTGGTGTAATAACCCGGGCCGCTAAAGCTTTGGTAGCCTTGTTGGGAATTGCTGCCATTAGGGGCTTTATTATAAGTGAAGCCAAATTGCTTTTCATTGGCTAAGCCCCCTAAAATCCCTGCTTGCATTAAAGCTTGGAAGATGTTTTGGGCGTTTTGAGCGATAGATTTAGCTTCATTGGTAGCGGTGCATTGGTTTTGAGTGCTGCAAATGGTTTGATTACTATTACTTGTGGCTAACCCGTCTTGTAAAAGGTGTTGCAAGACTTCAGGGCTAAAATTCACGGAATTACCGCTATTAAAAGATTTATTCGTTAAGGTTTGGTTATACCAGAGCGTGGTTAAAGCGTTGGTAATATCATCGTTTAAAGCGTTCATGGTATTGGCTAGACCCTCAGGCAATGCAATAACAGTGCTTTGATTGCCAAATTTGACATTAAAGACTTTGGCGTTAGAAAGATTTTCAGGGTTACGGATTAAAGTCTCGCCGATGAGTTGGGTGAGCTTGTTTAAATTATTGACTAAAGATTGCATATCAAAGGTGGCATTGACATTGCCTCTTGGGGGGTTGTTGCCTGTATCGCCGTTATTATTTTGTCCGTTTTGATAGCCCCCTGCATAGAGCAAACAGCGTTTGGAAGGATCAGGGCAGAGCATTTGCATTAAAACCCTCGTTTGTTGCCCCATCGCTTCTAAATAATAGGCTAAAGGCACCGCCGCAGATTCTAGAGCGATAGCGTTTTGGCGGATATAGGTGGATGCGTCTTGACTAGCGTTAAGCCCTGAGTTATCCACCCTTTGAATGGCTAGAGAAGTTTGATAACTCACCCCCATAAAAAACCCATCGTCTTCTGCCGCTAAGGGATTAAGAAAAAACAAGGGGAGTAGGCTAGAACAGATAAGCCATTTTTTATTAAAAATAAAGTTCTGCAAGGGGTTATCCTTTTCTTTTTAAAAGATTTGAGCTATCCTAAATTTTATCTTATTTATCGCTTAAGTTTAATGGTTAGTCGCTTAATTGTTGATTAAAATGGGCTATTTTAGGCGCTCAAAATCGTTTCAATGATGGTTTTTGGCGCCGTCTTTAGCGATTTTTTGTTGCAATTTGGTGCTGATAGTGGTGAGATTTTTGTTGCCTTGATCGTCTTTTTGGTTGAGCTTTCTAATGACTTCAAAGAGTTTTTTAGGCAATAATTCATTTTGAGGCACGACATAGCATAGGTTTTCTTTTTCAAATTCTAAGACATTGTAATACTGGTGGTTATTGCTCGCAAAAGGGTAGGGGATAAAAATCGTGGGTAAGCCATTGGCACACAATTCCCACACGCTACTCGCCCCGGCTCGGCTCACACACAAATCCGCTTTTTGCATGACTTCTGTGATGTTGTTGTGGAAAGCGAACAATTCTACTTTATCCAATAGCCCCAATTCCTGGTAAAAAAAACGCATTCTTTCATGAGCGTCTGAGCCGCAAATATGCGTGATTTTAATCCCTTGTTTGGTGAGTTTAGGAGCGTTTAATAAAGCGAATTCATTGATCGCTTTTGCACCTTGTGAACCGCCTAAAAATAAAATATGCTTGATTTCCGTGCGAGTCCTAGCAAAATCAAAAAAAGCGTTTTGCACGGGATAGGAGGTTAAAACATGATTTCCTTTATCTTTAAAGGCGTAGCTTGAAAACACCGCCTTAGCTTTAGGGGAAAGGTAGCGGTTAAGGGAGCCTTTAATCGCATTTTGCTCATGGATATAAAGGGGTATTTTATTGAGTAAGCTTGCAAAACTCGCAGGCCCTGCACTAAAACCCCCCACGCTAATGGTGTGCGTGATCTGGTGTTTTTTTAAGATTTCTTTAGCCTTAAAAGCGGCTTTAGCTTGCAAGAATAAAGAGCCTATTTTTTTAAAAAAGCTTTTATTGACCACGCCTTGCGTGTTGAAAAAATAGCGTTCGCTAAATAAGGGGCTATTTTCAAACCATTCTTTATCTTGCCCATAAGTGGAGCCTAAATAAATAGCCTCTATGCCTTGCTTTTCTAATTCTATGGCTAAGGCTTTAGCGATAGAGAGATGCCCCCCTGTGCCTCCCCCTGTAAGAGCGAATTTCATGCTAAAAACCCTTAAGCTCGTTCTCTTTCTTTAACCACAAAGCTTTTTAAAGGATCTCTAAAGCCAAAATCCGGATAATCCATCATAGAAAGTGCGACTTGAGCGCCAAAGCCATTTTTGGAATTAAACACTAAGGGGGCTAAGAAATTAACCATAGAATCTTCTAAATTTTTTTGCAACACGACCACGCAATACACCTCAACTTTGGAATGAGAATCTAATTCTAGCAGTAATTCTATGTACTTGGGTATCACAAAGCTGTATTCTCTTAAACAATAAGGATTCACTAAAACCATATCCAACGCCATGGGGGAATTGGTTTGACTAACCAATCGGCTGAATAAGGAATCAATTTTTTCCAAACGCACTTCATTGATATGCTCAAATCCTAAAATAGGGGCTTTTAAAAAGTAATTCACTGGACTATCCTTTTTAATTTAAATGCTTTGTTGTATAATTTTAAAAAAAATACGCAACAATTAAAAGCGTAAAAGCAAAAGGCGTTCCAAAATTCAACCATTTTTGAAAGAACGCTCTATTTTAGGATAATAACAATAATGAAACAAGAACCCACCACCTACCAACCCCAAGAGATAGAAAAAAAGATTTATGAAATTTGCTCTCATAGGGGGTATTTTGAAATTGATGGCAATGAAAAAATCCAAGAAAAAAACAAACGATTTTGCTTGATGATGCCCCCTCCTAATGTGACCGGCATTTTACATATAGGGCATGCCCTGACTTTAAGTTTGCAAGACATTTTAGCGCGCTATAAACGCATGGACGGGTATAAGACTTTGTATCAGCCAGGGTTGGATCACGCCGGCATTGCGACGCAAAATGTCGTAGAAAAGCAACTTTTAAATCAAGGGATTAAAAAAGAAGATTTAGGGCGTGAAGCGTTCGTTCAAAAAGTGTGGGAATGGAAAGAAAAGAGCGGGGGAGCGATTTTAGAGCAAATGAAGCATTTAGGCGTGAGCGCGGCTTTTTCTAGGACTCGTTTCACGATGGATAAGGGCTTGCAAAGAGCGGTCAAATTAGCGTTTTTGAAATGGTATGAAAAAGGTCTCATCGTTCAAGATAACTACATGGTGAATTGGTGCACTAAAGACGGGGCGTTGAGCGATATTGAAGTGGAGTATGAAGAGCGTAAGGGGGCGTTGTATTATATTAGATATTATTTAGAAAATCAAAAAGATTATTTAGTGGTGGCTACCACACGCCCTGAAACTTTGTTTGGCGATAGCGCGCTTATGGTCAATCCTAATGATGAGAGATACAAGCATTTGGTGGGGCAAAAAGCGATCCTGCCTTTAATCAATCGCAAGATCCCTATTATCGCTGATGCGCATGTGGAAATGGAGTTTGGCACAGGGTGTGTGAAGCGTTACCCCAGGGCATGATTTTAACGATTACGAAGTGGGCAAACGACACCATTTGGAGGCGATTAAAATCTTTGATGAAAAGGGGATTTTGAATGCGCATTGCGGGGAGTTTGAAAATTTAGAACGATTAGAGGCCAGAGACAAGGTCGTAGCAGCATTAAAAGAAAACGCCTTGTTGGAAAAGATAGAAGAACACACGCACCAGGTGGGGCATTGCTATCGTTGCCATAATATGGTAGAACCTTATGTGTCTAAGCAATGGTTTGTCAAGCCTGAAATCGCTCAAAGTTCTATTGAAAAAATCCAACAAGGTTTAGCACGATTTTACCCCTCTAATTGGATCAATAATTATAACGCTTGGATGAGGGAATTACGCCCTTGGTGTATCAGCAGGCAATTGTTTTGGGGGCATCAAATACCGGTGTTTACTTGCGAGAATAACCACCAGTTTGTAAGCCTTGATACCCCTTTAAATTGCCCTACTTGCAAGAGTGAAAAATTAGAGCAAGATAAAGATGTGCTAGACACATGGTTTAGTTCAGGGCTATGGGCGTTCTCTACTTTGGGGTGGGGGCAAGAAAAAAGCGGTTTGTTTAATGAAAACGATTTGAAAGATTTCTACCCTAACACCACGCTCATTACCGGGTTTGACATCCTCTTTTTTTGGGTGGCTAGGATGCTTTTTTGCAGCGAATCGCTTTTAGGCGAATTGCCCTTTAAAGACATTTACTTGCACGCCTTGGTTAGGGACGAAAAGGGTGAAAAAATGAGCAAATCTAAAGGCAATGTGATCGATCCTTTAGAGATGATAGAAAAATACGGCGCAGATAGCCTGCGTTTCACTTTAGCCAATTTGTGCGCTACGGGTAGGGACATTAAGCTTTCTACTACGCATTTAGAAAATAACAAGAATTTTGCCAACAAGCTTTTCAATGCGGTGAGTTACTTGAAACTCAAGCAAGAAGCTTTCAAAGACAGGGAGCGTTTGAGCGAATACCAAACGCCTTTGGGGCGTTATGCGAAATCGCGCTTGAATTCAGCGACTAAAGAGATTCGTAACGCTTTAGACAATTATCGTTTTAATGACGCCACGACTTTGTTATACCGCTTTTTGTGGGGGGAATTTTGCGATTGGTTCATTGAATTTTCTAAAGTGGAAAATGAAGCGATAGACGAATTAGGGAGCGTGTTAAAAGAGGCTTTAAAACTCTTGCACCCTTTCATGCCCTTTATCAGTGAGTCTTTATACCACAAGCTCAGTAACACGGAACTAGAAAACGCTCATTCTATCATGGTCATGCCTTACCCTAAAGATTTGGCGCAAGATGAAAAACTAGAGCATGAATTTGAAGTGATCAAAGATTGCATCGTGTCTTTAAGGCGTTTGAAAATCATGCTAGAAACCCCACCGATTGTTTTAAAAGAAGCGAGCGTGGGATTAAGGGAAAAAATAGAAAACACAGAGCGTTTGCAAACTTACGCCCAAAAATTAGCGAGGTTAGAAAAAGTCAGCGTGATAACTTATAAGCCTTTAAAGAGCGTGAGCGATGTGGGGGAATTTTGCCAAACTCATGCGAATTTAGAAAATCTTGATTTAAGCCCGCTCATTGCTCGTTTAAAAAAGCAGCTAGAAAAACTGGAAAAAGAAAAACTAAAACTCAATTTGCACAATGAAAATTTTGTCAAAAACGCGCCTAAAAGCGTGCTAGAAAAAGCCAAAGAGAGTTTAAAAACGCTTTTAGAAAAAGAGGGTAAGATTAGGCAAGAATTGGATTTGTTAGAACAACCATAATAAAAAGGATAGAAAATGTTTCAAGCGTTAAGCGATGGGTTTAAAAACGCGCTCAATAAAATCCGCTTTCAAGATGATGAAAAAGCACTAGACAGAGCGTTAGACGAATTGAAAAAAACGCTTTTGAAAAATGATGTGCATCATAAAGTGGCTAGAGAATTGCTCAAAAAAGTGGAAAGTCAAACGAAACTCAATGGCATTGGTAAGCAGCAATTTTTAGACGCTTTAGAAAAGAGTTTGTTAGAAATTTTAAGCGCTAAAGGGAGCAGTGGTTTCACTTTCGCTCAAACGCCCCCCACCGTGGTTTTAATGGCAGGTTTGCAAGGGAGCGGTAAGACAACCACCACCGCTAAACTCGCTCATTATTTAAAAACCAAAAATAAAAAAGTGCTTTTATGCGCATGCGATTTGCAACGCTTAGCGGCAGTGGAGCAATTAAAGGTTTTGGGCGAACAGGTGGGCGTGGAAGTGTTTCATGAAGAAAATAAAAGCGTGAAAGAAATCGCCAACAACGCTTTAAAAAGGGCTAAAGAAGCGCAATTTGATGTTTTACTCGTGGATAGCGCGGGGCGTTTAGCCATTGATAAAGAGCTTATGCAAGAATTAAAAGAAGTCAAAGAAGTCTTAAACCCCCATGAAGTGCTGTATGTTGCAGACGCCTTGAGCGGGCAAGATGGGGTCAAAAGCGCGAACACCTTTAATGAAGAAATAGGCGTGAGCGGGGTGGTGTTAAGCAAATTTGATAGCGATTCTAAAGGGGGTATCGCCTTAGGCATCACTTACCAATTAGGCTTACCCTTGCGTTTTATTGGGAGTGGGGAAAAAATCCCTGATTTAGACGTGTTTGTGCCTGAAAGGATTGTGGGGCGTTTGATGGGGGCTGGAGATATTATCTCGCTCGCTGAAAAAACCGCTAGCGTTTTAAACCCTAATGAAGCCAAAGATTTAAGCAAAAAGCTCAAAAAAGGGCAATTCACTTTCAACGACTTTTTAAACCAAATTGAAAAAGTGAAAAAATTAGGCTCTATGAGTTCTCTAATCTCTATGATTCCAGGTTTAGGGAACATGGCAAACGCGCTGAAAGACACGGATTTAGAAAGCTCTTTAGAGGTGAAAAAAATCAAGGCTATGGTCAATTCCATGACCAAAAAAGAGCAAGAAAACCCCGAGATTTTAAACGGCAGCCGAAGAAAAAGGATCGCTTTAGGGAGCGGCTTAGAAGTGTCTGAAATCAACCGCATCATCAAACGCTTTGATCAAGCGAGCAAAATGGCGAAACGCTTAACGAATAAAAAGGGCATTAGCGATTTGATGAATCTAATGAGTCAGGCTAAAAATCAAACACCCCCTAAAATGCGCTAACTTTTAAGCATGTTTTAGGCGCTTTTGTTGTATAGTTTCAAATTTAATATGAATATTTTAGGAGATTTTTGTAATGACAGTCATTAGACTCACGCGCATCGGGAGAAAGAAAAAGCCTTTTTACAGAGTGGTGGTAACCGATTCTAGGAAAAGAAGAGATGGAGGCTGGATTGAATCCATTGGGTATTACAACCCTTTAAGCGAGCCTAAAGATATTAAGATTGATAAGGAGCGCTTGAATTATTGGAAAGGCGTGGGGGCTAAAATGAGCGAGAGGGTGGAAAAACTCTCTCAAAAAGCCTAAGGTTTTGTGAGGCTAAATGCACGAATTAGATCCTTTGAACACGCCTTTTTCTCAAGCTGATTGTAAGGACTATTCGTATTGCGTGGCAACTTTTTTAGAAAAATATTTAAAAAAGGTTGTTTCTTTTCCGCAAGCTTTGAGCGTGGAGCACACGCTTTTAGAAGATAAAGTCAAACAAATCACTATTTATACCCACCCATCAGACATGGGGCATGTGATCGGTAAAGAGGGCAAAATGGTGAGTGCGATTAAGGCGTTTGTTTCTGGTGTGAAAGCCAAAGACGGGTTTTCTTATAAAATCGTTATTTTTGCGAGTAATGATAAAAATGGTGATAAAAATCCCCATGCTTTAGGCGATCAAACGCCTTGAATTTTTTTCATGCTTTTAGTGGGTAGGATTGGTAAAAGCGTGGGGCTTAATGGGGGGCTAAAGCTTCATTTAGAGAGCGATTTTCCGGAGTGCTTAAAAAAAGGCGTTAAGGTGAGTGTCGCTCCAATCAACGCTTTCTCTCGCGCTTCTTCTTTTAAAGACTATGTGATCCATTCTTATGAGCATGCCAAAAATTTGTTGTTTTTAGAAACTATCCACACGCCCGAAAAGGCTAAAGAGCTGACTAATTTAGGGCTTTTTATGAGCGAAGCAGAGAGCAAGAAACTCTGTGTTTTAAAAGAGGGGGAGTTTTTTTATTGCGATTTAGTAGGGCTTAGCGTGGTGGAAGAAAACGAGATTCTAGGGAAAGTCATAGAAATCCAAAGGATTTCTCAAACAGATTATTTCATGGTTGAAACCACGCTTAATTTGGTTGAAAAAGGTTTGGCTAAGATTTTTTTAATCCCTTATAGGGATTTTTATATCAAAGAAATCCTTTTGCAAGACAAAAAAATAACCACCCATAATGCTAAAACGCTTTTAGAGAATAGTTGAGTGAAATTCAGCGTTTTAACCCTTTTCCCGCAACTTGTATGGCCTTATTTTGAAGATTCTATTTTAAAAAGAGCGTTAGAAAAAAACCTTTTTGAATTAGAAGTGTTAAACCTTAGAGATTTTAGCGCTAATAAATATCAAAAAGCGGATCACACGCTCATTGGTGGGGGTGCGGGGCAGATTTTAGACCCTGAGATGATAGAAAACGCGCTCCACTCTGTTAAAAACCCTAAACACACGATTTTTTTAAGCGCGGTGGGTAAGCCTTTCAAGCAAATAGACGCGATGCGTTTGGCTCAAAAAAAGCATGTCGTTTTGGTGTGCGGGCGTTATGAGGGTTTTGATGAACGATCTATTGAATTGAGCGCTGATGAGGTTTTTTGTATAGGCGATTTTATTTTGACAGGGGGCGAGCTTGGGGCGTTGTGCTTGATAGATAGTATCGCTCGCCACATTCAAGGGGTCTTGGGTAACGCCCAATCTTTAGAAAATGAGAGTTTTGAAAACCATTATTTGGAAGCCCCTAATTTTGCTAACGCTGTTTTTAAATCCAAAGAAATCAATAAAATCCCTGCACCTTTAGAATATTCTAAAGGAAATCATGCTAAAATCAAGCAACTAAAACTTGATTTGTCAAAATTAAGGACGAAATTCTACCGCCTTGATTTATTCAAACAGCACAAATCATGAAATTGACATTAAGGAAAACACATGAAAAACCGCTACATTCAGCAGTTTGAAGACGCTCAATTAAAAGACAAGAGCATGCCAACATTTAAAGCCGGCGATACTTTGAGATTGGGTATTACCATTAAAGAAGGCGAAAAAACACGAACCCAGTATTTTGAAGGCGTGTGCATTGCGATTAGAGGCAATGGCGTGGATAAAACTTTTTGCGTGCGTAAAATAGGGGCTAACAATATCGGCGTGGAGAAAATTTTCCCTTTTTATAGCGAAAGTTTGGCGAGCGTTGAGGTGTTGCGCGTGGGTAGGGTGCGTCGCGCGAAGCTCTACTATTTGCGCGATAGGAGAGGTAAGGCAGCAAGGATTAAAGAAGTCCGCCATTAATTTTTTTTTAAGATTCTTTTATCCATCATGCTAATGGGTGAAACGCTCTTTAGGGGTTGAAATCCGTTTTCTAACCGCTTCTCTTAAAATTGGGATAAAACTTTTTCAATGGGTTTGATTGGCTTGAGAAAGAGTTTTTTTAATCCCTTTTATAGTTTTTATTTTAGTTTTATTTTAAGTTTTTACTACCAACTTTTTTAAAGTTTTCTTTAGCGTTGGCGTTCGTTTTTTCAAGGCAAAGCTTTAACCGCTTCTTTTCTAGCTTGCTGTCTGTTAAACTGAATTTTTGGCTCTGTTTTTAATGGAGCGTTAGTTGTCAAATTTAAAAAGGCTTTGAGTGTCTGTTTGATGAGAACAGAACCTTAACAGAACTTTTATTTTTTTAAGAAACAAGGCATGTTTAGATCCCCATGCTATACTCAACCCCTATGTGTGGCAAAATTTTTATTTTTTGGGAAAAAACATGGAAAAAATTGAAACCACGATTTTTGTGGATTGGGAAAATCTACACCCCGATTTGGAAGCAATCCAAGAAACGGATGAGCGTTTAAAAAAGCCTAATTTTAATTTCAACAACCCCGAGCAACTCTTAGCACTAATCCGTTCGTTCCTGGAGCCTGAAGAGGAATTGAAGCGGATCTATTTTTATGTTTCTGAGCCTTTCACAGAAGCCGAGCCCAGAATTAGGGGCAATAAAAACGAAGAACTTGAAAAGTATAAAGAGAAGAATCCCAAAAGATTATGAGGAAAGAGTGAATAAATCAGGGATTATGCAATCTTTCAACCATGCGATCGCCCAACAAAATCAAGTGAAATTACGAGTCGGGCGGATAAAGTTCAAATTCGTATATAAGTTCGAAGACAAAGAAGTCTATAATGGCCTAGAAGCCGAAATTCTCATACCTTACTTAAAGTTGCGTCAAAAACAAGTTGATGCGCTGTTGGCACACGATATTACCAAGCTGTATTGCACCAAACAAGGAGGGTGTATTTTGCTGTTCAGCAAGGATACCGATTTTGTGCCTGTGTTAGAAGCCGCTTGGGAGAAAGGCTTTGAGTATTCATTGCTAACATTCAAGAAAGCCCCAATTCTGTCCCTTCCAGACTTGAAGAAGTCTTGCAATGTGAGAGAACGCAGTGTCGCTGAAATTGTAGATAACTTGCCAAAAAATCAGTATACCCCCAAGAAAAAGAACTTTTCCCCCAACGAGCCTTTTAACAACCCGTTTAAAGACCAACTCTTTAAGAAGAACTAACGCATTTCCCCCACTAAGGGGACAAAAAAGCACCTAATTTAAAAGGGTTAGCTTAAGCGGATTTTTCTAATCCATGATTTCATTTTTTGCTCTCTATTATGGAGTGATTTTTGAAAACGGAGATAAATTAGCGCTTATAATAGTGGTTTTATGGGGAATGCGCGCGTGTTTTTGGCGGTATTTAGATTTCTCAAAACCCGATCGTTTTAAAATTTTAACTTATTTTCCCAAACATTCCCTAGATTTAAGCAAACCTTAAGCTTTCTATGACTATACTTTCATTTCCTTGTTTCAGCAAGGGCTTTTAAAAAGCCACTTGATACCTTACAAGGATAGCTGTTTAAAAGCAAACGATCTTTGAAAACTAAGCAAATTGATAGAAGTTCTTTTTAAAGGGATATTCTAAAACAATAAGCAATGACTTGTTAAATAGAGTGGGGGTTTGAACAACTCCCATTCTTTTATAAGAAATTCTTATCCAACGAGTGCCAGTCGATTTCATTGATTATGATGATTATATCATTATATTATAATTGATGACTGAATGGCATGAGAGTATTTTATTCAGGTTAGCGTTTGGCTAAACCTTTTTAAAAAGTTTCTTTCTGTTTTGTTGTTGTAATACTTAAGAACACAACCCGTTTTATTCAATAAAGTATAAAACGAGTTCTTGTGATACGCTAAAGCTGTTGTTAGGAATAACAACAGCCTATCAAAAAACAAAAAGAGCTTTAGGACAAACACTTTTATGGAGAGTTTGATCCTGGCTCAGAGTGAACGCTGGCGGCGTGCCTAATACATGCAAGTCGAACGATGAAGCTTCTAGCTTGCTAGAAGTGGATTAGTGGCGCACGGGTGAGTAACGCATAGGTCATGTGCCTCTTAGTTTGGGATAGCCATTGGAAACGATGATTAATACCAGATACTCCCTACGGGGGAAAGATTTATCGCTAAGAGATCAGCCTATGTCCTATCAGCTTGTTGGTAAGGTAATGGCTTACCAAGGCTATGACGGGTATCCGGCCTGAGAGGGTGAACGGACACACTGGAACTGAGACACGGTCCAGACTCCTACGGGAGGCAGCAGTAGGGAATATTGCTCAATGGGGGAAACCCTGAAGCAGCAACGCCGCGTGGAGGATGAAGGTTTTAGGATTGTAAAACTCCTTTTGTTAGAGAAGATAATGACGGTATCTAACGAATAAGCACCGGCTAACTCCGTGCCAGCAGCCGCGGTAATACGGAGGGTGCAAGCGTTACTCGGAATCACTGGGCGTAAAGAGCGCGTAGGCGGGATAGTCAGTCAGGTGTGAAATCCTATGGCTTAACCATAGAACTGCATTTGAAACTACTATTCTAGAGTGTGGGAGAGGTAGGTGGAATTCTTGGTGTAGGGGTAAAATCCGTAGAGATCAAGAGGAATACTCATTGCGAAGGCGACCTGCTAGAACATTACTGACGCTGATTGCGCGAAAGCGTGGGGAGCAAACAGGATTAGATACCCTGGTAGTCCACGCCCTAAACGATGGATGCTAGTTGTTGGAGGGCTTAGTCTCTCCAGTAATGCAGCTAACGCATTAAGCATCCCGCCTGGGGAGTACGGTCGCAAGATTAAAACTCAAAGGAATAGACGGGGACCCGCACAAGCGGTGGAGCATGTGGTTTAATTCGAAGATACACGAAGAACCTTACCTAGGCTTGACATTGAGAGAATCCGCTAGAAATAGTGGAGTGTCTAGCTTGCTAGACCTTGAAAACAGGTGCTGCACGGCTGTCGTCAGCTCGTGTCGTGAGATGTTGGGTTAAGTCCCGCAACGAGCGCAACCCCCTTTCTTAGTTGCTAACAGGTCATGCTGAGAACTCTAAGGATACTGCCTCCGTAAGGAGGAGGAAGGTGGGGACGACGTCAAGTCATCATGGCCCTTACGCCTAGGGCTACACACGTGCTACAATGGGGTGCACAAAGAGAAGCAATACTGCGAAGTGGAGCCAATCTTCAAAACGCCTCTCAGTTCGGATTGTAGGCTGCAACTCGCCTGCATGAAGCTGGAATCGCTAGTAATCGCAAATCAGCCATGTTGCGGTGAATACGTTCCCGGGTCTTGTACTCACCGCCCGTCACACCATGGGAGTTGTGTTTGCCTTAAGTCAGGATGCTAAATTAGCTACTGCCCACGGCACACACAGCGACTGGGGTGAAGTCGTAACAAGGTAACCCGTAGGTGAACCTGCGGTTGGATCACCTCCTTTCTAGAGAAAAGCTTTTAACATTCGCTTGTTAAAAGCCAAAGAGTATTACCTGACAAAAGAACTTCTTGTTGCTTAGTTTTGAAAGATTGAGCTTATTCTTTCTTTTTTAAATCTTGATTTTTCGTTTTTTTTTGATTTTGGTTTGATTGATTTTAATACTTGTTTTTGGTTTTTTCTTGTTTCTTAAATCTTGCTTTTTTATTCTTATGTTTTGGTTTGGTTGTTGGTTGTTTTGGATTTTTTAGATCTTGCTTTTTGTTTGCTGTTTTAAATTCTTATGCTTTAATGTTTGGTTTTTTGGTTGTTGCGTTTAAGTTTTTTCATTCTTGTGTTTTGGTTGCTTGTTGTTTGGTTTGATTGTTTTTAATCGCTTGATTTTGTTTTTTACTGCTTATGGCTTTTGTTGTTTCTCCTTGTTTTTCTTGTGTTTGAGTTTTGCTTTTGGTGTTTTTAGTGGGTCTGATCTGATTGTAATTGAATGCGTTTGGATTTGAAAACTCCGTTCCCATCAAGTATTGATGTTTAAAGCCTTATTTTTATAGTTTGAAGTTTTATTTTGTTGTGAAAATCATAAAGTGGTGGGGTTATTTTAATTTTTTAACGCCCTGTATTTCTAGAGTTTTAAACGCTCAAGGATTTGGGTTTTAATTTCTTTCGGATCTAATTGAACAAGTTGTTGGTATTCAAAATTGCGTGCTTGAAAATCAATGCAATGCAATAACTCAAAAATAATAGAATCGTTTTCATATGGGGCAACTAGGCGCATGCCCGAATAATGGAATTGAGCGCAAGAAAGCGCAATAAATGCACTGTAGGGTTTTAATAAGGGATTTCTATTGTGTGGGTTGAGTTTGATAACACTTCCAAAAGCAATTGGTTTTATACTTTTGTTTTCATCAGATTGGTTTTGTAAAATAACTTGTTCTAAAAAATGATTGATGAGTGGCACTCTATGCACCGATATGGGTCTGGGGATAGATACCTTTTGTAATGCTAATGCAAGACTTCTTCCCATTGTATTGTTCTCTAAAACTTGCACTTTTGGGCTACAAACAGCAACTAAAATCCTATAACAATCCATAAAACACTATAATTTTTGTATAGGTTATTAAGTTTTGTGTTATACTGCTCGCATGAATAAAAGAATGCTATCCATCGGTCAAGCGAGTAAGCTTTTAGGTGTAACTATCCAAACCTTACGCAATTGGGATAAAAAAGATTTGTTAAAACCTGATGAACTCACTAAAGGCGGTGAAAGGCGTTATAAGTTAGAAAGTTTAAGGCGTATCAATAGAAGCGTAGTCTTTAATCAAGATGAATTAAAAACAATAGCTTATGCTAGAGTAAGCTCGCATGACCAACAAGATGACTTAATCAGACAAGTTCAAGTTTTAGAGCTTTATTGCGCTAAATGCGGCTTTAACTATGAAGTGATACAAGATTTAGGGAGTGGCATGAACTACTATAAAAAAGGCTTAACCAAGCTTTTAAATTTAATCTTAGACAATCAAGTCAAGCGCCTTGTATTAACGCATAAAGACAGATTATTACGCTTTGGAGCCGAATTGGTATTCAGTATTTGTGAAGCTAAAGAAGTAGAAGTGGTTATCATCAATAAGGGCGATGAGAATGTGAGGTTTGAAAGAAGAATTAGCCAAAGATGTTTTAGAAATCATAACCGTCTTTAGCGCTAGATTGTATGGCTCTAGGTCTAAGAAAAACAAGAAGCTCTTAGATGAAATGCAAGAAGTAATAACTAACAATGTCAGCTATCTCAATCACGCATAAAATAGCTTTAAAGCCTAACAACAAGCATATTACTTACTTTAAAAAAGCTTTTGGGTGTGCTAGGTTAGCTTATAATTGGGGATTAGCTAAATGGAAAGAAAACTATCAACTAGGCATTAAAACTAACCATCTACAACTTAAAAAAGAATTTAACGCTCTTAAAAAATCGCAATTTAATTTCGTTTATGAAGTAACTAAATACGCCACCCAACAGCCTTTTATCCACTTAAATCTAGCCTTTAATAAGTTTTTTAGGGATTTAAAAAAAGGTTTAGTGAGTTACCCTAAATTTAAAAAGAAAAGAGAGTTTCAAGGTTCTTTTTATATAGGGGGCGACCAAATTAAAATCATTCAAACAGCTAATACTGATTATTTAAAAATACCTAACTTGCCCCCAATCAAACTCACTGAAAAACTAAGATTTCAAGGCAAAATCCATAACGCTACCATCACTCAAAAGGGCGATCATTTTTATGTTTCAATCTCTTGTGGTATTGATGAGAGTGAATACAAGCGAACTCATAAACTCCAAGAGAGTCATAATAAGCTAGGGATCGATATAGGGATTAAATCCTTTGTGAGTTTGTCTAATGGCTTAAATATCTATGCCCCTAAGCCCTTAGATAAGCTTACTAGAAAGCTTGTAAGAATTAGCAGACAACTGAGTAAAAAAATCCACCCAAAAACCAAAGGGGATAAAACCAAGAAATCTAATAATTACTTAAAGCATTCTAAAAAGCTTACCCACTTGCATGAAAAAATCGCTAACATCAGACTTGATTTTTTACACAAGCTCACAAGCTCTCTTATAAGACACTCAAACTCGTTTTGTTTAGAGAGTTTGAAAGTCAAAAACATGTTTAAAAATCACAGGTTAGCTAAATCTTTAAGCGATGTTTCTATGTCTGTGTTTAACACGCTGTTAGAATATAAAGCTAAATACTCTAATAAAGAAATTCTAAGAGCTGACACTTACTATCCAAGCTCTAAGACTTGTTCTAATTGTCAAAAGGTTAAACAAGATTTAAAACTTAAAGATAGGATTTATCAATGCCTAGAGTGTGGCTTTGAATTAGATAGAGATATAAACGCTGCTATCAATCTTTTAAAGCATTTAGTAGGTAGAGTTACTGCCGAATTTACGCCTATGGACTTGACGGCTCTGTTAAATGACTTATCCAATAATCGTTTAACAACCAGCAAGGTTGAACTAGGAATACAACAAAAATCCCAAATTAAGAGAATTTTATAGCTCTTTATAGGATTTTATAGGTTTGTAGTAACGGCATGGTATAAACCCACATCCCAAAAACAAGCCAAAAAAAAGTGGCATGGTATAAACCCCAATGTAGTTTTTATGCGAAGGGCATTTTTTACCTTGTTTATTTTTTGTTGTTTGCGGGAACGCTAAGAAAAAGTCCTTGCTTTCATATTAAAGCCCTATTTTACTGAACTTATTGGATAAAACCTGCTTAAGTTAAATTGATCCCATTCTGTTATAAAATATAAAAAATCAAATCTTAAAGGAAAATCATGCAAGAAAATCAAACCATTCCTTTTAAATGCCCCGAGTGTCAAGCGCCAATTAATGTGAGTGAAGCGCTATACAAACAGATTGAGCAAGAAAATCAAAATAAGTTTTTAGCCCAACAGAAAGAGTTTGAAAAAGAAGTGAATGAAAAAAGAGTGCAGTATCAAAGCTATTTCAAAAATTTAGAACAAAAAGAAGAGGCCCTAAAAGAGCGAGAGAGGGAACAAAAGGCTCAATTTGATGATGCGGTCAAACAAGCGAGCGCTTTAGCTTTGCAAGATGAAAAGGCTAAGATCATTGAAGAAGCCAGAAAAAACGCTTTTTTAGAGCAGCAAAAAGGCTTGGAATTGTTGCAAAAAGAATTAGAGGAGAAGTCCAAACAAGTTCAGGAATTGCACCAAAAAGAAGCGGAAATTGAAAGGCTAAAAAGAGAAAATAACGAAGCAGAGAGCCGATTGAAAGCGGAAAATGAAAAAAAATTGAATGAAAAATTGGATTTGGAGAGGGAAAAAATAGAAAAAGCTTTGCATGAAAAAAATGAATTGAAATTCAAGCAGCAAGAAGAGCAATTAGAAATGTTAAGAAACGAGTTGAAAAACGCTCAAAGAAAGGCAGAATTAAGCTCACAGCAATTCCAAGGCGAGGTGCAAGAATTAGCGATTGAAGAGTTTTTGAGGCAAAAATTCCCCCTAGATAGTGTTGAAGAAATCAAAAAAGGGCAAAGAGGGGGCGATTGCATTCAAGTGAGTGCACACTAGGGAATTTCAAAATTGCGGGAAAATTTATTATGAGAGCAAACGCACTAAAGAATTTCAAAAAGCTTGGGTTGAAAAGCTTAAAAGCGACATGCGAGAGATTGGGGCTGATGTGGGGGTCATTGTGAGCGAAGCACTGCCTAAAGAGATGGAGAGGATGGGGTTATTTGAAGGGGTGTGGGTGTGTTCGTTTGAAGAGTTTAAGGGGTTGAGCGCGGTGTTAAGAGAGGGGGTTATTCAAGTGAGTTTGGCTAAAAAGAGTCAGGAAAATAAGGGCGATAAAGTGGATTTGCTCTATCGTTATTTGACAAGCTCTGAATTTTCTATGCAAGTGAATGCGATTATAGAGGGGTTTGAACAATTGAGAGCGGATTTAGAAAGCGAAAAACGCGCGATGGCTAGGATTTGGAAAAGCAGGGAAAAACAAATTGACAAAGTGTTTGAGGGCACGATTAACATGTATGGCTCTATCAAGGGCATTGCGGGTAATGCGATAGGGCAAGTGAAAGCGTTAGAGCTTGGGTATGATGGGGAAGATTTAGAAGATTAGTTTTAGTGGTGTGCGTTGAGATAATATTATATTAGGAGAAAATATGGGCAATAAAGATCATAGTAAAGGTTCAAGTTGGCATAAATGGGATTTGCATGTGCATACGCCATATACATATTCAAATAAGGAGTATCAATGTTGTGAAGAGGAGTTTATACAAAAACTATGCGATAGCCAAATTGATTGTATTGGATTAACGAACTATTTTAAGTTTAATGAGAAAGAATTTGATTTAAAAGAAAAAATAGAAAAGAAAGACATCAAGGTTTTTATAATTTAGAAGTTAGGCTGGATTATCAAAATAAGGAAGATCAGTGTTTGGATTTCCATATTATTTTTTCAGATAAGGTTACACAACAAGAAATAGACAATTTTTTAAGGAATGCAGATGCCAATGTTGGTGGAACTGAGAAAAAACTTGCAGATTTAGAAAAAGATGATTTTGATAAAGCGGTAGTTAATTTTGATCAATTGTTGGAATGTTTAGAAAAAGAGTCTTTAAAATTGAGAGGAAAGTATTTATTAGGGTTTTTATCAAGGGGGCATGGCAATTCTCGCAGTAGCAGTATTTATGAAAAAATAGCTAAAAAAGCGCATTTTTTAATCCACTCATCAAATAAGCAAGAAAACCTTAAAGAGGATAGAGAATATTGGCTTAAATATAACAAACCTCTCATACAGAGCAGCGATGCCCATAAAGAGGAGCAAATAGGGAACAAATACACTTAGATAAAGGCTGAAAAAACCTTTGAGGGGTTAAAACAAATTATTTATGAGCCAGAAACAAGAGTGAGCATTGACGAAAATAAACCTCAAGATCCTCTGTATAAGATAGATTGTGTGGGGTTGCGCTTTGATAAAGCGGTAAAGATCACCAATGAAAAAGGCGATACTCCTTTTTGTTATGCAGGATTTAATGAAACACTATTTTTTAGTCCGAACTTTACTTGTGTGATAGGGGGTAGAGGGAGCGGTAAAAGCACTTTGTTGCAATTGATAGCCTCAGCAATTAAAAATAATAGTTTTGTGAAAGGCTTAAAGCATGAAACTATTCAAGAATGTATAAAGATACAGTCAGACATAGACATAGTGGATAGCGTAGAGTATTTAGCTCAAAATGAGGTAGAAAGAATTTGCAACTAATGTTTCAAAATTCACAGAGGCTATTTTTAACAGAATAGATAGCAAGTTAAGTGGAAAACTTAAGGAGTTAGAAAAGCAAATTACAAAAGGCATTGAAAAGTTTGATGATCAAATCGCACATTGGCAAGAAAAGACCAAACTAGAAGAACAACTAAAAGAGAGCGAAAAAATAAGAAAGAAATACCAAAGTATTGTAGATGCTTATACCGATAAAGACTATTTGGATAAAAGAGATAAATTGCAAGCAAAACGCAAAGTGCTCATTGATTTAAAACAATCCAAAGAGGGGTTTTTGACTTTTATTAAAGAATTAAAACGAGTTGTGAATTTTGAATCAAAAGAAAACATGGAAGAAAAGAATAGCTATGATAAGGTCTATAACCAGCTCAAACAAGATATTTGCAAGAAACTTGAAGAGATAGATGCAGATATAAAAAACGGGCGTTTCAAAAGCGATGAAGAGAATATAGAAAAGCTAGAATCAGAACATCAGACATTACTCCAAGAGATTGGGGAATTTCTTAAAGAAAAAGGCGTGAGCGATGAAGATATAGGAGATGTTAGAAACGCTAATTACCATTTGGCAAACATAAAAATGAATATTAATGATTTAAAGCATAAAATAGAAGAGACTGCTAACAAAATAGAGGGTTTTTCTTATGGAGATATTGATAAAAATATTGAAGAATTTAAAGATCAAATCAATGAGGAATTAAGCAAAATCAATTCGGCTTTTGAAGAAATTTCAAAAAATCACAAAGAAGTGAAACCAATTACCATAAAATATCGTTTGAATGAAGATATTTTTGAAGAGGTTTTTGAGGATTTTGATAAGTTGGTGGATAAGGGTTTTAATACCCAAAGACACCAATCAAAAATCAAGGAATATTTAAAAGAAATTGAATTAAAAAATGTTACAGGTATGCAACACGCAGAATTTATAGAAGAGCTTTATAGCTCAATTGACAATAAAAAAGCGGCATTTTATGAGATCTTGAAGGATATATTGGATAGAGAAATTCATTTTCAAATCTATCGGCTTCTCATTCTCAAACATTTAAGGAATGTTGAAAAATATAAAATTTTTGAAGTCCGTTATGACAAAAGAGCTTTAAATGAAACTTCCTTTGGGCAAAGATGCACTGCTGTATTGGTTGTCCTTTTATCTTTAGGGAATAACCCTATCATCATTGATGAGCCAGAAGCGCACTTGGATAGCGCTTTAATCGCTAAATACTTGGTTACTCTAATCAAAGAGCGGAAACAAGAAAGACAAATTATTTTTGCCACCCATAACGCTAATTTTGTTTTGAACGCTGATGCAGAGCTAATTATTCAGTTAAAAAATGAGCATAATAAGATAGTCGCGCGGTCTTTTATGATTGAGAGTGATGAATATAAAGATGATTTATTGAAGTTAGAGGGAGGCGAAAAAGCTTTTAAGGATCGTGAAAGAAAGTATGGTATTACAAAAGATAAAAATTAAGGGTTGGTAACATGCGCATCGTATTTATGGGAACGCCTAGTTTTGCTGAAGTGATCTTAAGGGCGTTGGTTGGAGATAAAGACATAGAAGTGGTGGGGCTATTCACTCAAAGGGATAAACCTTTTGGGCGCAAAAAAGAATTGAAAGCCCCAGAGACTAAAACATACATTTTAGAAAATCATTTAAATATCCCCATTTTCCAGCCGCAAAGTTTGAAAGAGCCTGAAGTTCAAATTTTAAAAGATTTAAAGCCTGATTTTATCGTGGTGGTGGCTTATGGTAAGATTTTGCCTAAAGAGGTTTTAGCCATCGCTCCTTGCATCAATGCGCATGCCTCGTTATTACCCAAATACAGGGGGCTTCGCCCATTCATGAGATGATACTCAATGACGATAAGATTTATGGCATAAGTACTATGCTTATGGATTTGGAATTGGATAGCGGGGATGTTTTAGAAAGCGCTTCTTTTTTGAGAGAAGCGTTATTTGGATTTAGACGCTTTAAGTTTAAAATTAGCGCATATGGGAGCGGATTTACTTCTTTCAACGCTCAAAAATTTTCATTCCATCACAAGAAAGCCTCAAGATCATATGCAAGCTACTTTTTGTAAAAAAATCACCAAAGCCGATGGTTTAGTGGGTTTTAAAGACGCTAAAAGCTTGTTTTTAAAATCACTTGCGTTTAAATCTTGGCCAGAAATCTTTTTGGAAAATAACCTCAAACTTTTAGAAGTGGAGTTGGTGGAGAATGAAAAGAGCCACAAGGAAGGCGAGATTTTAGAAATTGATGAAAGAGGCGTTCTTGTAGGTTGTTTGAAAGGCAGCGTGCGTATAGCAAGGTTGCAAGCGGTGGGTAAAAAGCCCTTGAAAGCGAAGGATTATTTGAATGGCAAGCGTTTGAAAGTAGGCGGTATTTTGGCATGAGAAAATGTGAAAAAAGGGTTTTTGAGAGCCTGCCTTCCACGCAAACCTATCTTTTAGAAAAACTTAAAAATAACGAACTCAAAGCCCCTGTTTTGATTGTGGCTAAAAACCAAAGCGCTGGGATAGGCAGTAGGGGGAATATTTGGGAGGGCACAAAAAGCGCTTTGACTTTTTCGCTCGCTTTAAACGCAAGCGATTTGCCTAAAGATTTACCCATGCAAGCGAGCGCTTTGTATTTGGGGTTTTTATTTAAAGAAGTTTTAAAAGATTTAGGCTCTCAAACCTGGCTTAAATGGCCTAACGACTTGTATTTGGGGGATCAAAAAATAGGGGGCGTGCTGGTTAATGTTTATAAAGACATGCGGGTGTGCGGCATTGGCGTGAATAGGGTTTCAACAAAATGGGCATGTTTAGATATTGGCACGAGCGATGATTTGATTATGGAGGGCTTTTTAAAAAAAATAGAAGAAAATCTGTTTTGGGGGGAAGTTTTAAGTAAGTATGCGTTAGAATTTCACAGAAGCAACTCTTTTAGCTTCCATAATGATTGCAATGAAGCGGTGAGTTTGAAAGATGCGGAATTGTTAGAAGACGGCCGCATTTGTATTAAAGGTAAGATTTATGATAGGATGTGAGTATGATGAGTGAAATCATTGCAGTGGCTAATCAAAAAGGAGGTGTGGGCAAAACGACAACAGCGGTTAATTTATCGGCTTCTTTAGCGGTGCATGAAAAAAAATCTTGTTGATTGATTTTGACCCTCAAGCCAACGCCACTTCAAGCTTGGGTTTTAGGCGCGATAAAATTGATTATGATATTTATCATGTGCTGATTGGCCGTAAGCAAATTTCTCAAGTGATCTTAAAAACCCAAATGCCTTTTTTGGATCTAGTGCCTTCTAATTTGGGTTTGGCTGGGTTTGAAAAAACCTTTTATGACAGCCAAGATGAGAACAAACGAGGCGAGCTCATGCTCAAAAACGCCTTAGAGAGTGTGGTGGGGCTTTATGATTATATCATTATTGATTCCCCGCCAGCTCTTGGGCCTCTCACGATCAATTCGCTTTCAGCAGCCCATTCGGTGATCATTCCTATCCAATGCGAATTTTTCGCCCTTGAAGCGCACTAAATTATTGCTTAACACCATTAGAATGTTGCAAAAAAGCACGAACCCTAAGCTCAAAATCAGAGGTTTTTTACCCACTATGCATGTCCCTCAACTCAATTTGACAAAAGGGGTTTTAGCGGAATTGTTTAAGTATTTTGACTCAGAATTTTTTAGAGATTCAGCTACAGGTGAGTATATTATGATCCCTAAAAGCGTGAAATTAGCGGAATCGCCTAGCTTTGGTAAGCCCATTTTGCTCTATGATATTAAATCTAATGGCAGTATCGCTTATCAAAAATTAGCTCAAAGCATTCTTCAGGGGTAGTGATGGCAAAAAATAAAGTGTTGGGTAGGGGTTTAGCGGATATTTTCCCTGAAATTAATGAAGTGTATGAGCAAGGGCTATATGAAAGAGCGAATCGAGTTGTGGAGCTTGGTATTGATGAGGTGATGCCCAATCCTTACCAACCCAGAAAAATCTTTAGCGAAGATTCTTTAGAAGAGTTAGCGCAATCCATTAAAGAACATGGTTTGTTGCAGCCGGTTTTAGTGGTGAGTGAGAACGGGCGTTACCATTTGATCGCTGGTGAAAGGCGCTTAAGAGCGAGCAAATTAGCTAAAATGCCTACGATTAAGGCGATTGTTGTGGATATTGAGCAAGAAAAAATGCGTGAAGTCGCTTTGATTGAAAATATCCAGCGAGAAGATTTAAACCCTTTGGAATTGGCTAGATCTTATAAAGAATTGCTTGAAAGCTATCAAATGACCCAAGAAGAGCTGTCTAAAATCGTTAAAAAATCCCGAGCCCATGTGGCTAATATCATGCGTTTATTGACGCTCTCTTCTAAGGTTCAAAACGCTCTTTTAGAAGAAAAAATCACTTCAGGGCATGCAAAAGTTTTGGTGGGTTTGGATGAAGAAAAACAAGAATTGATTTTAAATTCCATCATAGGGCAGAAACTCAGCGTGCGCCAAACAGAAGATTTAACGCGTGATTTTAAAATAAACGCAAATTTTGACAATAAAAAACATGGTTTCAAGGAAACCCAAACGCTTATTGCTGAAGATGAATTAGAACGCTTGAATCAAAAGTTTGTGGGATCGTTACAAGCTTAAAGCGGCTTTAAAAGGGAATAAAATCGTTTTACGATGTTATGAAAATTCTCTTTTAGAGGCTTTTATGAAAAAAATGATGTCTTAACGCTTGAATATTCTCAATTTTTAAGCGATTTTTTGTTAAGATAGAGTTAATGTTTTTATAACAAATGCGAGTTTCAAATATTTTTAGGTTTTTAGGAAAGAAATAGGCTATGAATATATCGGTTAACCCCTATTTAATGGCGGTCGTTTTTGTAGTGTTTGTGTTATTGTTGTGGGCGATGAATGTTTGGGTGTATAGGCCTTTGTTGGCTTTTATGGATAACAGACAGGCAGAGATAAAGGATAGCTTGGCTAAAATCAAAACGGATAACACCCAAAGCGTGGAGATTGGTCATCAAATTGAGACTCTTCTTAAGGAAGCGGCTGAAAAACGCAGAGAAATAATAGCAGAAGCGATTCAAAAAGCCACAGAGTCCTATGACGCTGTGATCAAGCAAAAAGAGAACGAACTCAATCAAGAGTTTGAAGCGTTTGCAAAGCAATTACAAAATGAAAAGCAAGCGCTAAAAGAGCAGTTGCAAGTGCAAATGCCGGTATTTGAAGACGAGTTAAACAAGCGTGTGGCTATGGGTTTAGGGAGTTGATGAATGTTTGTAGTTAAAATGGTGTTAGGGTTTTTGATCCTTTTAAGCCCTTTGTGCGCTACTGGATTGGATATTTCACAAACAGATATTATAGAGCGTTCTTTAAATTTCCTTTTATTTGCGGGGATTTTGTGGTATTTTTTGGCTAAAAAACTGCGTTCATTTTTAAGCTCCAAAAGCCTTGAAATCTCCAAACGCTTAGAAGAAATTCAAGCCCAACTTAAAGTGAGTAAAGAAAATAAGAAGAAACTCCTTAAAGAATTAGAGCAAGCCAAAGAAAAAGCTGAATTGATTATTTCTGATGCGAATAAAGAAGCCTACACGATCACGCAAAAATACGAATTGCAAACCAAAATGGATGTGGAAAATTTGATCAAAAATTCTAAGGCGTTGATGGATTTAGAAGTTAAAAAGATCAAAAGAGAGCTGGTTGAAAGCGTTTTTAAAGATCTAAGAGAGAGCAAAAAAGTCTCTTTCAATGCGCAAGATTGCGTGAATATTTTGAAACAAAGGCTTTAAATGCAAGATTTAAAAGTGATCTCTAAGCATTATGCTAAGGCGTTGAAAAACCACACTAAAGGCGATTTAGCGTTATTGGAAGAAATTGTTGTGGGGCTTAAAAATGTAGCAGAAGCCATAAAATTACACAAACTCAACCAGGTGTTAGCTCATGTTTCTTTAAAAGTTAAAAAAGAGGTTGTGTTTGAAATCTTAGAAAAAATAACTTCCACAAAAGCATGTTCAGTTTTAAAGCCTGTAATGGAAGTGGTGTTAAAAAATAACCGGCTTGATATGTTGGAATTGATCGCTGAAGAGCTGTCCTTTGATTCTAAAAAGACTTTAGAAGCCACACTTTTAGTCCCAGAAAAGCTTGAAAATAGTGAACTAGAAGCCGTGCAACAAAAATTGCAAGCGCGTTTTAACGCCTCTGTAGAAATCGCTCAAGACACTTGGTCTAAAAAAGGGGTTTCTTTGAGCGTTTCAAGCCTGGATTTAGAAATAGGCTTTTCTAAAGAAGATATTTTAAAGAAAATAGAAAAACAGGTTATTCAATCTATTTAATCAATCTAAGGAGATAAAGATAATGTCCCAACTAAAATTGGAAGAAATCAGCTCGGTTATTGAAGAAAAAATCAAGAATTTTGAACTTGATTGCGATATGGCTGAAGTAGGAAAAGTCGTTTCATACGCTGATGGTGTGGCTAAGGTTTATGGCTTAAATGGTGTGATGTCGTATGAAGTGCTGGAGTTTGAAACAGGGGATAAGGGCGTTGCAGCTAACTTAGAAGAAGATAGCGTTGGCGTGATTGTGTTTGGTTTTGGCAACAATATTAAAGAGGGGACTAGCGTTAAACGCACGAAGAGTTTGATGAAAGTTCCTGTTGGCGATGCGGTTGTGGGGCGCGTGTTGAACGCTTTGGGTGAGCCTATTGATGGCAAGGGCGAGATAGAAACGAATGAGTTTAGCCTAATAGAGCAAAAAGCCCCGGGCATTATGGACAGGAAATCGGTGCATGAGCCTTTACAAACTGGCATTAAAGCCATTGATGCGTTGGTGCCTATTGGGCGTGGGCAAAGGGAATTGATTATTGGGGATAAACAAACCGGTAAAACCACTGTAGCGATCGATGCGATCATTAACCAAAAAGGGCAAAATGTGATCTGTATCTATGTGGCTATTGGGCAAAAAGAATCCACTGTTGCGCAAGTGGTCCGCAAATTAGAAGAATACGGAGCGATGGAATACAGCGTCGTGATCAACGCTTCGGCTTCAGATTCAGCTGCGATGCAATATTTAGCCCCTTATTCAGGTGTGGCTATGGGGGAATACTTTAGAGATCATGCCCGCCATGCCCTAATTATTTATGATGATTTGAGTAAGCATGCTGTCGCTTACAGAGAGATTTCTTTGATTTTGAGAAGACCCCCAGGTAGGGAGGCTTTTCCTGGAGATGTGTTTTATATCCACTCACGGCTTTTAGAAAGAGCGGCTAAACTTTGCGATGAAAAGGGTGCGGGTTCTTTGACCGCGCTCCCTATTGTGGAAACTCAAGCGGGCGATGTTTCAGCTTATATCCCTACGAATATCATTTCTATTACAGACGGGCAAATTTTCTTAGAAACGGATTTGTTTTATTCAGGGATTCGCCCGGCTATCAATGTGGGCTTATCGGTTTCAAGGGTTGGAGGGGCCGCTCAAATCAAAGCGACCAAGCAGGTTTCAGGGACTTTGCGCCTGGATTTAGCGCAATACAGAGAATTGCAAGCCTTCACGCAGTTCGCTTCTGATTTAGATGAAGCGAGTAAAAAGCAATTAGAAAGGGGGCAACGCATGGTGGAAGTGCTGAAACAAGCCCCTTATTCGCCCTTACCGATTGAAAAGCAAGTGGTCATTATTTACGCTGGGGCTAAGGGCTTTTTAGACAGCGTGAGCGTGAAAAAAGTCGTGGATTTTGAAGAACAACTGCACCCTTTCTTGGAAGCAAAATACCCCCAAGTTTTAGAAGAAATCCACACTAAAAAAGCGCTAGATAAGGATTTAGAAGCCATGCTAAAAAAAGTTTTAGAGGAATTTAAGCTCACTTATAGCGAGTAGGAGACGGCTAGAATATGGCGAATTTAAGAGACATTAGAAAGAAAATTGGAAGCGTTAAAAACACGCAAAAAATCACGCATGCGATGAAACTCGTTTCCACTTCCAAGCTAAGAAAAGCCGAAGAAGTTGCAAGAAATTCCAGAGCGTATGCATTGAAGCTAGACGCCGTGTTTGATGATGTGTTATCCAAAATGAAAAATCAAGGGATTAAAGACATTCAAAGCAAGTGTTTTAGGGAATTAGAAAGACTTGAAATCAAAAAAGTGGATATTATTTTCATCACAGCCGATAAGGGGCTTTGTGGGGGCTTTAACACCAATACCATTAAAAAAGTTTTAGCATGCACGAATGAATACAAAGAAAAAGACATTAAAGTGCGTTTGCGCGGTATTGGTAAAAAGGGTAATGAGTATTTTAGCTTTAACGGGATAGAGGTTTTAGACAAGATCAATAATTTGAGTTCTATGCCTAATTATGAACGCGCGCAGGAATTCATGGAAAAAGTGGTAGAGGATTATTTGAGTGGGAAAACCGATAAGGTGATCATCATTCATAATGGCTTTAAAAACATGATCACTCAAGAAATAAGAGTGAAAACGATTTTACCTATTGGGTATAAAATCATCCACCAAAACCCCCAGCCTAGTGAGACGCAAGAGACTATTACTAGTGAGCCAAGCGGGAGTGAAGATGAAATTTTAGACTCTTTAGCAGAAAAATATGTGGAGTATAGTTTATACTACGCTTTGATTGATTCTTTAGCCGCAGAGCATAGGCTAGAATGCAGGCTATGGATACAGCGACGAATAACGCTAAAGATTTGGTTAAAACTTTAACTATTTCTTATAATAAAGCCAGACAAGAGGCGATTACGACCGAGCTAGTAGAAATCAATGCTGGCGTAGAAGCCCTAAAATAAAAATTACATTAAAATAAGGAGCGATGAAAGCGATGGAAGGTAAAATCATTCAGGTTTTAGGCCCTGTGGTAGATGTGGAGTTTGAATCCTATCTGCCGGCGATTTTTGAAGCGTTAGACATTAATTTTGAAGTCAATGGTACTCAAAAATCTTTAGTTTTAGAGGTGGCGGCCCATTTGGGCGGTAATCGGGTGCGAGCGATTGCAATGGATATGACAGAAGGCTTGGTGCGTAACCAAGTGGTGAAGGCTCGTGGCAAAATGATTGAAGTGCCTGTGGGCGAAGAGGTGTTAGGGCGTATTTTTAATGTTGTGGGCGAGAGCATTGACAATTTAGAGTCTCTTAAGCCGTCCTTAACTTGGCCCATTCACAGAAAAGCCCCTAGTTTTGAACAACAAAGCACTAAAACAGAAATGTTTGAAACCGGCATTAAAGTCATTGACTTGCTCGCGCCTTATTCTAAGGGCGGTAAAGTAGGCTTGTTTGGTGGGGCTGGCGTGGGGAAAACGGTGATCATTATGGAGCTTATCCACAATGTGGCTTATAAGCATAACGGGTATTCGGTGTTTGCGGGTGTGGGGGAGCGCACTAGAGAAGGGAATGATCTGTATTTTGAGATGAAAGAAGGGGGCGTTTTAGACAAAGTCGCGTTGTGCTATGGGCAAATGAATGAACCACCAGGCGCAAGGAATCGCATCGCATTCACCGGCTTGACGATGGCGGAGTATTTTCGTGATGAAAAGGGCTTAGATGTGTTGATGTTCATTGACAACATCTTTAGATACGCTCAAAGCGGTGCGGAAATGAGTGCGCTATTAGGCCGTATCCGCTTCAGCCGTGGGGTATCAGCCCACGCTAGCCGGGGAAATGGGGAAACTTCAAGAGCGTATCGCTTCCACTAAAAATGGCTCTATCACTTCCGTTCAAGCGGTGTATGTGCCAGCCGATGACTTAACTGACCCAGCTCCTGCTTCGGTATTCGCACATTTGGATGCGACTACGGTATTGAACAGAAAGATCGCTGAAAAAGGGATTTATCCTGCAGTTGATCCTTTGGATTCCACTTCAAGGATTTTAAGCCCTCAAATGATTGGCGAGAAGCACTATGAAATCGCTACCGGTATCCAGCAAGTTTTGCAAAAATACAAGGATTTGCAAGATATTATTGCGATTTTGGGATTAGACGAATTGAGCGAAGAGGATAAAAAAGCGGTTGAAAGGGCCAGAAAAATTGAGAAGTTTTTATCCCAGCCGTTCTTTGTGGCTGAAGTGTTTACAGGAAGTCCCGGTAAATATGTAACCCTTCAAGAGACTTTAGAGGGCTTTGGAGGGATTTTAGAGGGCAAATACGATCATATTCCTGAGAACGCGTTTTACATGGTGGGCAGCATTCAAGAGGTTTTAGAAAAAGCTAAAAACATGAAAAATTCCTAAGGGTTTTGTGATGGCTTTGTTGAAAATTAGTGTGGTAGTTCCTGAGGGGGAAGTTTATACAGGAGAGGTTAAAAGCGTTGTGTTGCCAGGAGTTGAAGGGGAATTTGGGGTGCTTTATGGGCATAGCAACATGATCACCTTGCTTCAGGCGGGAGTGGTTGAGATTGAAACCGAAAACCAAAAAGAGCACATTGCGATCAATTGGGGCTATGCAGAAGTCACTAATGAACGCGTGGATATTTTAGCCGATGGGGCGGTCTTTATTAAAAAAGAATCAGACGACAGAGATGATGCTATCTCTAGGGCTAAAAAGCTTTTAGAGGACGCAAGCTCTGACAGGTTAGCGGTCTCTAGCGTGCTGGCTAAGATTGAGTCTCTTTAAGGGGATAATCATGTTAGATTCAATCGTTTATTTTTTCAATAAGAGCGGGTTTGTTACCACGCTTGTTTTAGCTTGGATTTCGCTTTATTTGGTGATGACCTTATGGGTCTTTTTGTATAAGAGCATTGTGCTAAAGATTGAACTCAGGCGCGAGATGCAGTCTTTGTCTAACATTCTTAATGGGGTGCAAGACGCTCCAGAGCATTTTATGTTTAATAAAAAAAGAAATGATGAAACCAAAAGGTATTCTAATGAATTGTTGCAGGCTTGGAAACATCAAGTTCTTAAACAAAGCACGACAGGTTTAGTGGTATTAAGCATTATCTCTTCTACAGCCCCCTTTATTGGCTTGTTTGGAACGGTGGTTGAAATTTTAGAAGCGTTTAACAATTTGGGCGCGTTGGGTCAAGCTTCTTTTGGGGTGATCGCACCCATTATTTCTAAGGCTCTTATTGCCACCGCTGCAGGGATTTTAGCGGCCATTCCAGCCTATTCTTTTTACTTGATTTTAAAACGCAAGGTGTATGATTTATCGGTTTATGTGCAGATGCAAGTGGATATTTTATCTTCTAAAAAAGAAAGCTTTTAAGGGGATTTTATAAATATCTTAAATAGGGAGTTAGAAGGTTTTTATGAATTACGATAACTATTGGGATGAGGACAAACCAGAACTCAATATCACGCCTTTAGTGGATGTGATGCTTGTTTTATTGGCTATTCTTATGGTAACGACGCCCACTCTCACTTATAAAGAAGAGATTGCCTTGCCTTCTGGTTCAAAAACTGCTAGAGCCACTCAAGATAAAGTGATAGAGATACGCATGGATAAAGACGCAAAAATCTATATAGATAGTCAAACCTATGAATACAACTCCTTCCCGGATACTTTCAACTTGCTTTCTAAGAAATACGATAAAGATACTAGGGTGAGTATCCGCGCGGACAAACGATTAACTTATGACAAAGTGATTTATTTGTTAAAAACGATTAAAGAAGCGGGTTTTTTAAAAGTTTCTTTAATCACAAGTCCTTAAAAAGCAGGGCCAATTTGCATGAGTAAGAGCGCGATTTTTGTTCTTTCTGGCTTTTTAGCGTTCTTGCTCTATGCTTTGTTATTATATGGTTTGTTGTTAGAAAGGCATAATAAAGAAGCAGAGAAAATCCTTTTAGATTTAAATAAAAAGGACGAACAAACCATTGACTTGAATTTAGAAGATCCGCCAAGCGAGAAAAAGAATGAAAAAATTGAAAAAGTAACGGAAAAACAGGGCGATTTTTTAGAGCCTAAAGAAGAACTCAAAGAAGAGCCTGAAGAAAGCCTTGAAGATATTTTTTCTTCACTCAATGATTTTCAAGAAAAGACAGACACAAACGCCCAAAAAGATGAGCAAAAAAATGAGCAAGAAGAAGAGCAAAGGCGTTTAAAAGAACAACAACGCTTAAAGCAAAACCAAAAAAATCAAGAGATGTTGAAAGGTTTGCAACAGAATTTGGATCAATTCGCGCAAAAACTAGAAAGCGTTAAAAACAAAACTTTAGATTTGCAAATTCCTAAACAAGATGGGGTTGATGAAAAAGCCTATCAAGAGTGGTACGCTCAAATCTATCAGATTTTATATAAAGGTTGGAAAGGGGTTTTTTATCACAAGGCTTCAGTGAGCGCTCTGATTATGATCACTAAAGATGGGGAGTTTGATTATACCATTCTTAGCTACTCTGATTTTAAGGATTATAACAAGAGTGTGATGACCCTTTTAAATGATTTAAAGAAAGTGGATTTTCCCCCATATCCTGGAGGCAACATGATTTCTATTCAAGTTAATTTCACCACTAAGGAAGAACAATGAGGTATTTATGGCTTTTTTTAATATATACTATAGGGCTTTTTGCAACAGATAAAACACTAGATATTATTAAAACCATTCAAAAACTTCCTAAGATTGAAGTGCGCTACTCTATAGATAACGATGCCAATTACGCTTTAAAATTGCATGAAGTCTTAGCGAATGATTTAAAGACTAGCCAGCATTTTGATGTTTCTCAAAACAAGGATCAAGGCGCTATCAATTACGCAGAACTTAAGGATAAAAAAGTCCATCTTGTAGCGCTGGTGAGTGTGGCGGTAGAAAACGGCAATAAAATTTCACGATTAAAACTTTATGATGTGGATACAGAAACGCTCAAAAAGACTTTTGACTACCCCATTTTAAGTTTAGATCTATACCCTTTTGCAGCACACAACATGGCCATTGTGGTGAATGATTATTTAAAAGCCCCTTCTATCGCTTGGATGAAGCGCCTTATTGTTTTTTCTAAATACATTGGACCAGGAATCACAAATATCGCCTTAGCCGATTATACGATGCGTTATCAAAAAGAAATCATCAAAAACAACCGACTCAATATTTTCCCTAAATGGGCGAACGCTGAACAAACGGAGTTTTATTACACGCAGTATGGCGAAAGAACGCCCATGATTTTAAAATACAACATTCAAAAAGCCACTCATGAGAATATCGCTAGTTCTCAAGGAATGGCTGTGGTCTCTAGCGTGAGTTCTGATGGCTCTAAAATTTTAATGTCTTTAGCCCCTGATGGCCAACCGGATGTGTATTTGTATGACACGCATAAAAAAACTAAAACTAAAATAACGCGCTATCCTGGGATAGATGTTTCAGGAGTGTTTTTAGAAGATGACAAGTCTATGGCTTTTGTTTCGGATAGATCCGGCTATCCTAACATCTACATGAAGAAATTGGGCTTAAAAGAGAGCGCGGAGCAACTCCTTTATGAAGGAAGAAGCAATGAATCTATTGACGCTTATAAAGATAGTATTGTGTATGTGAGCCGAGAAAATCTTAATGAATTTGGCAAAACGGTGTTTAATTTGAATCTGATCACTCTAAACAGCAAATATATCCGCAGGCTTACCGTGAATGGCTCTAACCAGATGCCTCGTTTTTCTACGGATGGGAGAAATATCATGTATATCAAAAAGACACCCCAAGAATACGCCATGGGGCTTATTTTGCTAGACTATAATCAGAGTTTTTTATTCCCTTTAAAGAATGTGAAAATACAAGCCTTTGATTGGTAAGGTTAAATTAAGCGAATGTGAGTTAATATTTACACTTATTAAAATTTGATTCTTGGAGAATTTATAATGAAGAGATCTTCTGTATTTAGTTTCTTGGTAGCTTTTTTATTGGTAGCTGGCTGTAGTCATAAAATGGATAATAAGACTGTGGCTGGCGATGTGAGCGCTAAAACGGTTCAGACTGCACCTGTTACTACAGAACCAGCTCCAGAGAAAGAAGAGCCTAAACAAGAGCCAGCTCCAGTGGTTGAAGAAAAAACCGGCTATTGAGAGTGGGACTATCATCGCTTCTATTTATTTTGATTTTGACAAGTATGAGATCAAAGAATCCGATCAAGAGACTTTAGATGAAATCGTGCAAAAAGCTAAAGAAAACCACATGCAAGTGCTTTTGGAAGGCAATACCGATGAATTTGGCTCTAGCGAATACAACCAAGCGCTTGGCGTTAAAAGGACTTTGAGCGTGAAAAACGCTTTAGTCATTAAAGGGGTAGAAAAAGATATGATCAAAACCATCAGTTTTGGTGAAACCAAACCCAATGCACCCAAAAAACTAGAGAATGTTACAAAGAAAACAGAAGAGTGGATGTCAAATTAGTGAAGTAATTCTAGGATGAAAAGGCTTTTTTTATCCCTTTTATCGCTCCCTTTTTTCTCAATGGGGAGCCTTCAGCGTTTGATTTACAAAGCGGAGCTACCAAAAAAGAACTTAAGCAGTTGCAAGTCAATAGTAAGAATTTTTCTAATATTTTGACCAAAATCCATTCGCAAGTAGAGGCTAACACTCAAGCTCAAGAGGGTTTGAGAAGCGTTTATGAGGGGCAGGCTAATAAGATTAAAGATCTCAATAACGCTATCCTTTCCCAAGAAGAATCCTTACGAGCCTTAAAAGCTTCGCAAGAAGTGCAGGCTAGCACATTAAAGCAGCAATCGCAAACTTTAGAGGATTTGAGGAATGAGATTCATGCTAATCAGCAAGCCATCCAGCAGTTAGACAAGCAAAATAAAGAGATGAGTGAATTATTGACCAAGTTAAGCCAGGATTTGGTTTCACAAATCGCCTTAATCCAAAAAGCCCTCAAAGAACAAGAGGAAAAAGCTGAAAAGCCGCTCAAATCAAGCGCTCCGGACAATAAGAACCCCCCTTTGAAAGCCGAAACCCCAAAAAATCAAGAGAAAAAAACCCAAGAAAAGGCGAAAGTGGAGTTTGATAAAGATCTGTCCAAGCAAAAAGAGATCTTTCAAGAAGCCCTGTCTTTTTTTAGAAACAAATCCTATGCAGAAGCTAAAGAGCGTTTGTTGTGGTTAGAAGCCAATAGTTACAGACTTTATTATGTGCGTTATGTTCTTGGAGAAGTGGCTTATGGAGAAAAGAGATATAGAGAAGCGATCAAGTATTACAAAGAGAGCGCTCTTTTAAATAAAAAAGCGTCTTACATGCCTGTGCTTTTGTGGCATACGGCATGGTCGTTTAAAAAAATCAAAGACGATCAAAACTATTATAAATTTTTAAACACTTTGCAACGCTTGTATCCTTCAAGCGAACAAGCTAAAATGGCACAAAAAATCTTAGAAAACAAGGAGAAACACCATCATGCAAAACCATGACTTAGAATCAATCAAACAAGCCGCTTTGATTGAATATGAAGTGAGAGAACAAGGCTCTAGCGATGTGCTAGACAGCAATATTTCTAAAGAGCCTTTAGAGTTTATTATAGGCGCTAATCAAATCATAGCAGGGTTAGAAAAGGCGGTATTAAAGGCTCAAATTGGCGAGTGGGAAGAGGTTGTTATCGCCCCAGAGGAAGCTTATGGGGTTTATGAAAGCAGCTATTTGCAAGAAGTCCCTAGAGATCAATTTGAAGGCATTGAATTAGAAAAAGGCATGAGCGTTTTTGGGCAAACTGAAGACAATCAAACCATTCAAGCCACTATCAAAGACTTTAGCAACACGCATGTGATGGTGGATTATAACCACCCGTTAGCCGGGAAAACTTTAGCGTTTCGTTTCAAGGTTTTAGGTTTTAGGGAAGTGAGCGAAGAAGAAATTTTAGCTTCACACCATGGCGGTGGAACAGGTTGCTGTGGCGGTCATGGGGGTCATGGCGGAAAGAAAGGTGGGGGTTGTGGTTGCTCATGTTCGCATGGGTAGTAAGGTATAGGAGTATTTAAAAGGCAAGGTCATGAATAGTTCTAATCTCAAAAATTGGCTATTCCCTACCATTTGCTTTTTTTTATTTTGTTATATTTTAATTTTTTTAATGTTTTTTATGTTTAAAAACTTGCAATCGCAATCTTTTGGCTCTGTGGCAGAAACCGGAAAAAAACCCATCACCACCACCAAGAAATTTGGTAAGGAATTGCAAAAACAGATTTCAAAAATCCATTAACTTTTTTTCTTTTTTGCCGATACTTGTTGTAATCAAATGAATTGAATATTAGATTAAAGGATTTTAAGATGATTAACGCCGTCTCTTCGCTCACTCCAGTGCAATCTTTGGGGAATTACAAGCGTGTGGAAAAGAATGAAAAAGTTGAAAACAATGAAGCCGCTCTTGATAGGGTGGCTGAAATCAAGCAAGCTATTGAAAATAACCAGTATAAGATCAATTTGCATGAGACTTCTCACAAAATGGCACAGGATTTATTGGGGATAAGCTAGGGGGTTTAAGGGCTTCATTTCTAGGGGATTTATTCTTGCTGTGATTTTGTTTTCCATTAGATTTTAGTTTCTTTATGTTTTGAAATGAGTTTGTCGCTTTCTTAAATAGGGCGTGTTTTTAGTCGTGTGTTAGGAATGATTGATTGGAAATTTTAACTTTTATGGATTTTTGCTCTGGCATTGGTGGAGGCCGTTTGGGCTTGGAGCGATGCCATTTAAAATGCGTAGGGCATGCAGAAATCAATGATGAAGCCCTTAGGACTTATGAATTATTTTTTAAAGATACCCATAATTTTGGGGATTTGATGCGAATCAATCCTAATGATTTACCCGATTTTGATGCGTTAGTTAGCGGGTTTCCTTGTCAAGCTTTTTCTATTAATGGCAAAAGGAAGGGGCTTGAAGATGAAAGAGGGACTATTATTTATGGGCTTATTCGTATCTTAAAAGTCAAACAGCCTAAATGTTTCTTGCTTGAAAACGTTAAGGGCTTGATCAATCATAATAAAAAGGCAACTTTTAATATTATTATAAAAGCCTTGCAAGAAGCAGGCTATACAACTTATTATCAAATTTTAAACAGCGCTGATTTCCAATTAGCCCAAAATAGAGAACGCATTTATATTGTAGGGTTTAGGAAGGATTTAAAACACCCATTTAATTTCCCTTTAGGTTTAGCCAATGATTATTATTTCAAGGATTTTTTAGACGCAGATAATGAGTGTTATTTGGATATTAATAACGCTACTTTTCAGAAATATTTGCATAATAAATACAACCATAACCGGGTTTCTTTAGAGAATATCTTAACTTTAGAAAATGCTGTTTTAGACACAAGACAATCTGATTTAAGGTTGTATTTTAATGTTTTTCCTACTTTAAGGACAGGAAGACATGGCCTATTTTATATTCAAAAAGGTAAAATTAAGAAATTAAACGCTATTGAAAGCTTGCTTTTGCAAGGATTTCCTAGAGGTTTGATCGATAAGATTAAAGATAATCCTAACTTTAAAGAAAGCCATTTGCTATCCCAAGCAGGGAATGCGATGAGCGTGAATGTGATTGCTGCTATCACACAGCAAATGTTAAAGGCAGTTTCTAATGAATAGTCATACAAGTTCTTTTGGCTCACTCATTGCTAAAAATGGTTTTTTAAACGAAAAGAAAGTCGCACAAAAATTCAATGATTACTCTAATGATAGAGATGCACAAATTTGGCTAATGATTATGGGCTATGATTTAAATAAGATTGAATATGTTAAAGCGAATGTGCTTAGTGGGTATAAAGCCGATATAAATGTCATCATTCAAATTAAATTAAAACAAGCCTTAGATAGCGAGAATATACAAGTTAAATTAGTGAGTAATCAAAAAGGTTTTAATCAAATTGATAAAAGAAAGCTCAAATCTTATCAAGAAATGTGGAATATTCCCCCTAATATTTATCAATTATTCGCTTATTTTACAGGAGAGTTAAAGCCGACAAGACAAGATATAAAATATCCTAATAAAAGAATGCTTATTAATGAATTTTCTCATAAAGAACAACAAGAATTATTAGCATGGTTAAATGACAATAAAATGCTGATTGTTTCTGATATTTTAAAAGGTAGGGGTGAGTTTAGTGCTGAATGGGTGTTAGTCATACAAGCAATTAATTTTGATATAAAATGGGCTTTAAAAAATATTAATGTTGTCATGCAACATTATTTTGATGATGGAAGTGTAGAAATAAGCAAAAAAGGCTCACTCAAAATAGGAAGAATTACTATTCAAAGAAAGGGAGGTGATAATGGCAGAGAAAGTGCAAACATGTTGCAGTTTAAAATTGACCCTACAGAACTTTTGGACTAAGTATTTGCTGATAGTAAAACTCTAAAATGGCATAGTATTTGCTTGAATACGGCTGAAACAAGAGCTAAAGGATTTGTTATGGTCGTTTTACATTCTCATTTAGAAAACGCGCTCAACCAATTGAAAGGATTGATTGATTTAACGGAGCGCGATATAAGAGACATTAAGCTCGCTAAACATACCGAAATTTTTGAAAGAAACCATCAAAAACAGCTAGCGATTCAAGCTTTTGAAAAAGAAAAAGCGAATATAGATGCGCAAATGTTGTCTTTAAAAAATCAATTCCCTAATAAAGAAATGAGTGAATTGCTAGACGAAAAAACGAGCGATTTTTTAAACCAAATGCGAGAGTCCTTGTTTGTTTTGAAAGAAAAAAACTTGATTTATTCGCGCATGGCGTTTGCGGTTTCTGAGTTTTATTCTTCGCTCATCCAACAAATCATCCCCCATGACACTTGCGATTATAAAGGCTCTAGGCATGTGGGGAGCCATTTTTTAAGAGTGCAGGCGTAAAATGGGCGGGATTTTATCTTCACTCAACACTTCTTACACGGGCCTACAAGCCCATCAGAGCATGGTGGATGTTACCGGGAATAATATTTCTAACGCCAGCGATGAATTTTATAGCCGTCAGCGCGTGATTGCAAAGCCCCAAGCGGCCTATATGTATGGCACTAAAAATGTGAATATGGGCGTGGATGTGGAAGCCATTGAAAGGGTGCATGATGAGTTTGTTTTTGCTCGTTACACGAAGGCTAATTACGAAAACACTTATTACGATACAGAATTTTCGCATTTAAAAGAAGCGAGTGCGTATTTTCCGGACATTGATGAAGCGAGCCTTTTTACGGATTTGCAAGATTATTTTAACTCATGGAAAGAATTGTCTAAAAACGCCAAAGACTCCGCTCAAAAACAGGCTCTCGCTCAAAAAACAGAAGCTTTAACGCACAACATTAAAGACACCAGAGAGAGGTTAACGACCTTACAGCATAAAGCGAGCGAAGAATTAAAAAGCGTGATTAAAGAAGTCAATAGCTTGGGTTCTCAAATCGCTGAGATTAACAAACGCATTAAAGAAGTGGAAAACAACAAGAGTTTAAAGCATGCCAATGAATTAAGGGATAAGCGAGATGAGTTGGAATTCCATTTGCGAGAGCTTTTAGGGGGGAATGTTTTTAAAAGCAGCATTAAAACCCATTCGCTCACAGATAAAGACTCAGCGGATTTTGATGAGAGCTATAACCTTAATATCGGGCATGGGTTCAACATTATTGATGGCTCTATTTTCCATCCTTTAGTGGTTAAAGAATCCGAAAATAAAGGGGGTTTGAACCAAATCTATTTTCAAAGCGATGATTTTAAGCTCACTAATATTACTGACAAGCTCAATCAAGGGAAAGTGGGGGCGTTATTGAATGTGTATAATGACGGCTCTAATGGGACTTTGAAGCGGCAAATTGCAAGATTATATTGATTTGTTGGATTCTTTTGCTAGGGGCTTGATAGAATCCACTAATGCGATTTACGCTCAAAGCGCGAGTCATCATATTGAGGGCGAACCGGTGGAGTTTAATAGCGATGAAGCCTTTAAAGACACCAACTACAATATCAAAAACGGCTCGTTTGACTTAATCGCTTACAACACCGATGGTAAAGAAATCGCCAGAAAAACCATTGCTATCACGCCCATTACAACCATGAACGATATTATCCAATCCATTAACGCTAACACCGATGACAATCAAGACAATAACACCGAAAACGACTTTGATGATTATTTCACAGCGGGCTTTAACAATGAGACTAAAAAGTTTGTCATCCAGCCTAAAAACGCTTCGCAAGGGTTGTTTGTCTCCATGAAAGATAACGGCACGAATTTTATGGGAGCGTTAAAACTCAACCCGTTTTTTCAAGGCGATGACGCTTCTAATATCAGCTTGAATAAAGAATACAAAAAAGAGCCTACCACTATCCGCCCATGGCTTGCCCCCATTAACGGGAATTTTGATGTGGCGAACATGATGCAGCAATTGCAATACGACAGCGTGGATTTTTATAACGACAAGTTTGACATTAAACCAATGAAAATCAGCGAGTTTTATCAATTTTTAACCGGTAAAATCAACACGGACGCTGAAAAATCAGGGCGTATTTTGGACACCAAACAAAGCATGTTAGAGACCATTAAAAAAGAGCAACTCTCTATTTCGCAAGTGAGCGTGGATGAAGAAATGGTGAATTTGATCAAATTTCAAAGCGGTTATGCCGCTAACGCTAAGGTCATTACCGCTATTGATCGGATGATAGACACTCTGTTGGGGATTAAACAATAAGTTTTCTACCCATAGCGTTTTTATCAAATAAGCCTTATTAAACTTATTTTTTAAACTCTATTTATTTTAAAACTCATTAACGATAATGCTTAATAGCAATTATGAGCTATAAGCGAGAGGGTGTTTTGTAAAGCTTGTGTTATAATAACAACGAAATTTTAAGCGTAACTGATTGAAAGGAAAACAGATGAGACGGAGTTTTTTAAAGACGATTGGCTTGGGCGTGATAGCGCTCTCTTTGGGTTTGTTAAGCCCTTTGAGCGCAGCGAGTTACCCGCCCATTAAAAACACTAAAGTAGGCTTAGCCCTTTCTAGCCACCCGCTAGCCACTGAAATTGGGCAAAAGGTTTTAGAAGAGGGAGGCAATGCGATTGATGCGGCGGTAGCGATTGGCTTTGCTCTTGCGGTCGTCCATCCTGCAGCAGGCAATATTGGTGGTGGGGGTTTTGCGGTTATCCATTTGGCTAATGGTGAAAATGTTGCCTTAGATTTTAGAGAAAAAGCCCCTTAAAAGCCACTAAAAACATGTTTTTAGACAAGCAAGGCAATGTAGTCCCTAAACTCAGCGAAGATGGCTATTTGGCGGCTGGGGTTCCTGGAACAGTGGCAGGCATGGAAGCGATGTTGAAAAAATACGGCACCAAAAAACTATCGCAACTCATTGATCCTGCCATTAAATTGGCTGAAAATGGTTATGCGATTTCACAAAGACAAGCAGAAACCTTAAAGGAAGCAAGGGAGCGGTTTTTAAAATACAGTTCTAGCAAAAAGTATTTTTTTAAAAAAGGACACCTTGATTATCAAGAAGGGGATTTGTTTGTCCAAAAAGATTTAGCCAAGACTTTGAATCAAATCAAAACGCTAGGCGCTAAAGGCTTTTATCAAGGGCAAGTTGCTGAGCTTATTGAGAAAGATATGAAAAAAAATGGGGGGATTATCACTAAAGAAGATTTAGCCAGTTACAATGTGAAATGGCGCAAACCCGTAATAGGGAGTTATCGTGGGTATAAGATCATTTCTATGTCGCCACCAAGTTCGGGAGGTACGCATTTGATCCAGATTTTAAATGTCATGGAAAATGCGGATTTAAGCACCCTTGGGTACGGGGCTTCTAAGAATATCCATATCGCTGCAGAAGCGATGCGCCAAGCTTATGCGGACCGGTCGGTTTATATGGGAGACGCTGATTTTGTTTCAGTGCCGGTGGATAAATTGATTAATAAGGCGTATGCCAAAAAGATTTTTGACGCTATCCAGCCAGATACGGTCACGCCAAGCTCTCAAATCAAACCAGGAATGGGGCAGTTGCACGAGGGGAGCAACACCACGCATTATTCTGTAGCGGACAGGTGGGGGAATGCAGTCAGCGTTACTTACACCATTAACGCTTCTTATGGGAGCGCTGCTAGTATTGATGGGGCAGGATTTTTATTGAACAATGAAATGGATGATTTTTCCATAAAACCAGGAAACCCTAATCTCTATGGTTTAGTGGGGGGCGATGCGAATGCGATTGAAGCCAATAAGCGTCCTTTAAGCTCCATGTCGCCTACGATCGTGTTGAAAAACAATAAGGTTTTTTTGGTGGTGGGAAGCCCTGGAGGGTCTAGGATTATCACTACGGTGTTGCAAGTGATTTCCAATGTCATTGACTATAATATGAATATTTCTGAAGCGGTCTCAGCCCCAAGATTCCACATGCAATGGCTCCCTGATGAATTAAGGATTGAAAAGTTTGGCATGCCCGCTGATGTGAAAGACAACCTCACTAAAATGGGCTATCAAATCGTTACCAAGCCGGTCATGGGTGATGTGAATGCGATCCAAGTTTTACCTAAAACTAAGGGGAGCGTTTTCTATGGGGCAACGGATCCAAGGAAAGAATTTTAATCCTATTTAGCCTTATTTTTTTGGGAGGGGGGCTTTTTAGCGAGAAAATCTTAAATTTAGTTTTAAAATTCATAAAAATAGTGTAAAATTTCCCATTACAAGAGATGATATTAGATCTAAAATGGTGTGTGCAGAATGGAGTTTGAGAATGTTTGCTGGTTCTAGGACGCATGCAGTTTCTTTTTAAGATTGGTAGCTATGGCATTATGTTTGATCTTAATTAAAGCAGAGGAGTAACAATGGGATACGCAAGCAAATTAGCTTTGAATATTTGTTTGGTAGGTTTGTGTTTATTTAGCACCCTTGGTGCAGAACACCTTGAACAAAAAAGGAGTTATATTTATAAAGGGGAGGAAGCTTATAATAATAAGGAATATGAGCGGGCGGCTTCTTTTTATAAGAGCGCGATTAAAAATGGCGAACCGATTGCTTATGTTCTTTTAGGGATCATGTATGAAAATGGTAGGGGTGTGCCTAAAGATTACAAGAAAGCGGCTGAATATTTTCAAAAAGCGGTTGATAACGATATACCTAGAGGGTATAACAATTTAGGCGTGATGTATAAAGAGGGTAGGGGCGTGCCTAAAGATGAAAAGAAAGCCGTGGAATATTTTAGAATAGCTACAGAGAAAGGCTATGCTAACGCTTATATCAACTTAGGCATCATGTATATGGAGGGTAGGGGCGTTCCAAGCAACTATGCGAAAGCGACAGAGTGCTTTAGAAAAGCGATGCATAAGGGTAATGTGGAAGCTTATATCCTTTTAGGGGATATTTATTATAGCGGGAACGATCAATTGGGTATTGAACCAGACAAAGATAAGGCGATTGTCTATTATAAAATGGCGGCTGATATGAGTTCTTCTAGGGCTTATGAAGGGTTGTCAGAGTCTTATCGGTATGGGTTAGGCGTGGAAAAAGATAAACAAAAGGCTGAAGAATACATGCAAAAAGCATGCGATTTTGACATTGATAAAAATTGTAAGAAAAAGAACACTTCAAGCCGATAATTCTCAAACTTGGGCTTGATTCAAGGATTTTTGTTTTATACTAAGTAGCGTGTTTTTTGAACAATTGATTTGAAGCGATAGATTAAAGATATTGCATTTTTCATGGCTGAGTAGTCTTATGCCAAAAACTTTAGCCAAAATATTGTTTGCTATAATTTTGCTGTTTGCCTTGCCTAAATACTCCCCCTGCCTTAACAAACCCCCTAAATTTACCAACTCCAAACAATAGCGAGCGGTTTTCATAGACTTTTTAAAAACGACGCTAAGATCGCCGAGAGTTTAAAGCCAGCCACAACGAAAAATTTAAGCCAAGGTTTAGCGACCACTTTAAGCGGAGCGTTAAAGTATCAGTGGACTAAATTCACGCTAGGGACACTATATCGCAACGCGCCCGATCGCATTTTAGGAGTGAAATTACCCAAAGCTTTAAACGAAGCCACCGCAGGCGCAGCCTTAAAGTATCACATTAAAAGAGCGCTTGAGAGAAGCCACTCTATAAGCGAATTTAGTAAGAATTTAGAACTCAGCGCACAAAACGCTAAATTTAGCAACAACACGCTTAAAATCATTGAAGAGCTTACTAACGGCGTCAAACAAGCCAGCGAAGAAATCAAATCTAAAGCCACTAAATACGAAAAAGCCTTGCAAGAATTACAAAAGGTTGATGAAAGCAAACTGACTAAAGAACAGCAACAGGTTTTAAAGGTGTTTAATGGCGAGCTAGATCAAACAGAAATTAAAGGCATAGATTTAAACGACCTTTACATTTTAGAACAAGGATCAAGGAACGCAGGAGCTAGAAAAATACTAAGAAAGCATTACGGAGTAGAGAACACAGGCGGACTAACTAACGACGAACTCATTAACATGAGCGAAGTTATCAAGAACGGAAGCGTGTTATTAGAGAGTTTTGAAAGGCTTAAAAACGGATTTAGATACGCTTACGAATGGGACAAAAGCGACGCAAAGCTTAGGTTGGTAGTAGATGATTTAAATAATGGGAATAAGATTTTTGATTTTTATAGCGATAGGAATTTTACAGATTTCAGGGATGCCAGTCTACACTCTGGAAACCATCCCTATGAAAATAATCCTACAACAAAACCGCTAAATAGTCAAGAGGATTTATTAAAAACAAGCGAGAATTTAAACGAAACCACACCAAAACCTACCAATTTAAGCCCATTAGAACAAGCCAACGCCGAAAAGTTAGCGAAATTAGAAAGTGAAGCCCTACAAAGCGAACAGGAATTTTTAAAAGCTAAAGAGCAAGAATTAAAGCGTAAGGAAGCGTTAAAAAAGAAATTAGAACACGAGCGAGGGAATGCAGGCAATATTGAAAGCCAGACTAAAATAGAAGTAGGAAAAGATATTCCTACACAAACACAAGAGCAATTACCAAAAAGCCGAGTAAGACTGAACGAACGAGAGATTTACGATCTAGATCATGCGATAGTCAAAGCCAAAGATCTAAAACCAAGCTTTACCACAGGCGGAACGCAAAAACGCACGGACATGAACGAAGAGCAGATTAAAAGCATCGCACAGAATTTTGATCCTAAAAAGATATTTGGGAGCGGAGGCTTTGAGGATTTACCGATTATCTTACACGATGGTCAAGTGATCGCAGGAAACCACCGAATCCAAGGCATGCTAAATTTCACGCCTAAAAGCCGATACATTTACCACAAAGCGATCCAAGAATACTATAACATAGACTTAAAGCCCGACGAGCTATTAGTTAGAGTGCCACACAACCGCTTAAACAACACCGAGATCAACAATTTAGCGGCTTCAAGCAATCAAGGACGCTTTAACAGCGAGATCGATCATGCGATAGCGGTTTTAAGCCATTACGAAGCGAAGTTAAAAGAATTAGAAAAGAAATTAGACGCTGATAGCATTTACTCACTTAAAAACATCGTTGCAAAAAACCTTAATTTTGATAAGTCTACTCACCCTAATGTGGGAGATAGTAACCTCGTGCTTCTCATGTATAACATGCCAAGGACCAAGACGCAAGGGGTAGAACTATTAAACCGCTGGCAGAAAGAATTTTCAAACGATATTAAAAGCTATGAAAAAGTAAAAAAAATGTTTGTAGATAACGCCGGGAGTTTTCACAATCTCATCCACGATCTGAATTTTCCTAATGTAAGCCTTAACGCTTATTTAAGCGATATCATGGATCGCAGTTTTGCCAATTTAAAGAATTATCAAACTACAACCGAAAGCCTGAAAGATTTGAGCGAAAAATTCTATAAAATGAGTTCTTTAGACATGTTTGAAAAGAGCGATCAAACTACAAGCGACATAAGCGAGATTTTAGGAGGTGCGATCGCCAGGTTTGCGAGGTTTGATGATCCGAGCAAAGCGTTATTTGAAGCTTTAAGAAGCGATAACATTAAAAAAGGCTTGAAAGAATTTAAGATCGCTGATGTTACAAAGGACATATTTAATCCTAAAAGTAAGGAATTTAAGGACATTGATATTTACGATTTTGCACATTACCTTTTAATGGTCAATAGAGAACCGAATGAAAATAATCCCGTATTAAATCGTTTAATCCAAGCCGTGAAGGACATGCAAAAAGAGAGCGAGAAAGGGATGAAAAAAACAAAAATTTGAAACGCCTAGCGAGTGGGGAGAGAATTATAGCGAGTTTAAGGGTGATGGGTTAGGAGCGATTAACAAGCTATTAGAAACTAAAAAAGGTTTTGTAGCGGGAGCGTTTTATCCCACTAGCACGAAAAACTCCGTCCTTTAGGGCGCAAGATGTAAGTGCTTAGCCGTTAGGATATTTGAACATTGTTTCACCTAGATCCATTCGCTTTTTAGCGCATTCTATTAAAAATCAAAGTTAGCTAGTTAATGCGGTGTTTCTTGCTCTTGTATGTATTGCTTAATCATCTCTAAAGGTGCACCCCCACAACTCCCAGCGAAATAACTAGGCGACCATAAATGCTTCCCCCACAAACTAGCTTCAACGCTTTTGAAATGGTGTTGTCTAGTCAAACGACTGCTAACGCCTTTTAAAGAATTAACTAACTTACTCACGCTCACTTTGGGTGGGTAGTTGATAAGCAAATGCACATGATCGCTTTCCCCATCAAACTCTACCAATTCGCTCTCAAAGTCCTTACACACTTTGGCAAACACCGATCCTAAAAAATCTATCACTTCCTTGTTGAACGCTGAACGCCTGTATTTAGTAACAAATACCAAATGCACATGCATTAAAAAAATACAATGTCTTCCGTGTCTCATATCATCAATTTTTTTCATAGACCTATTTTAACAAAAAGAGGTTAAAATACTTCTATGAAAGTCAATAAGGGTTTTAAATTCCGCTTGTATCCCACTAAAGAACAACAAGATAAGTTGCAACACTGCTTTTTTGTCTATAATCAAGCTTATAATATTGGCTTGAATTTACTGCAAGAGCAATATGAAACAAACAAAGATTTACCTCCCAAAGAAAGAAAGTGGAAAAGATCAAGCGAGTTAGATCATGCGATTAAACAATGCCTAAGAGCTAGGGATTTACCCTTTAGCTCTGTGATAGCCCAACAATCACGCATGAATGTTGAAAGGGCTTTTAAAGACGCTTTTAGGGTTAAGAACAGGGGCTTTCCTAAATTCAAAAACTCTAAATTCGCTAAACAATCTTTTTTGTGGAACAATCAAGGCTTCTCTATCAAAGAGAGCGATGATGAGTGCTTCAAGACATTCACTCTGATGAAAATGCCTTTACTCATGCGCATGCATAGAGACTTCCCCCCTAATTTTAAAGTGAAACAAATTAGTATCTCTTGCAGCCATAGAAAATATTTTGTTAGCTTTAGCGTGGAATACGAACAAGACATTACTCCCATCAAAAACACTAAAAATGGTGTGGGGCTAGATTTGAATATCCTTGATATAGCTTGTTCTTGTGAGATAAACAACCATGAAAAACTAACGGACTTTAAGCAATACCAAACAGACATGAAAGAATTACTAGGGATAGAAATAGATGAAAGAGCTGGATACTAAACGACTCATCCCTACTTATTCCAAATTGTATTCTTTAAAAAAATACTCTGAAAAATTTAAAAGATTACAAAGAAAACAAAGCCGTAGGGTGTTAAAGTCTAAACAAAACAAAACCAAATTAGGAGGTAATTTTTACAAAACCCAAAAGAAATTAAACCAAGCCTTTGACAAGTCTAGTCATCAAAAAACAGACAGATACCATAAAATCACAAGCGAACTTTCAAAGCAATTTGAATTGATAGCAGTTGAAGACTTGCAGGTAAAGAACATGACTAAAAGAGCCAAACTCAAAAATGTTAAACAAAAGAGTGGGCTTAATCGATCTATTCTCAACGCTTCATTCTATTAAATCATTTCTTTTTTAGATTACAAACAACAGCATAATGGCAAATTGTTAGTGAAAGTTCCCCCACAATACACCAGCAAAACTTGCTGTAATTGTGGGAGCATCAACCCCAAGCTCAAATTGAATCACAGGCAATATTTGTGTTCTGATTGTGGGTATCAAGAACACAGAGATATTAACGCTGCGAACAACATTTTGAATAAAGGGTTAAGTCTTTTTGGGGTAGGAAATATCCATGCAGACTTTAAAGAACAAAGCCTTTCGTGTTAGTGTCCATTAGGGCGCTTTAGTTAGGAAGCTCCTTGCTTTAGCAAGGGGTGGTTTCACGAAAATAAGAGAGTAGGCTTAAATAATGAATGGAAAAATGAAAAATTAGAAAATCATTGGGTGATAAGCAGTTATGAATTGTATGATACAGAGAAGCAAGCGTTACGGTCTACTCCGCAAGCAATCACTAAAGAAAAGGCATTTAATTCTTTAAACTCCGTAGGACCTAATCCTACCACAAACACGCTAAAAAAGCAAGAGCCTTAAGATCTAACAAGTCAAGGAGGTTGAAGTGAATTACCCTAATTTGCCTAATAGCGTTTTAGAAATCACCGAACAGCCCGAAGTGAAAGAAATCACTAACGAATTGTTAAAGCAGTTACAAAACGCTTTACATAGTAACGCGCTTTTTACGGATCAAATCCAGCTAAGCCTTAAAGGGATCGTTAGGATTTTAGAAGTGCTTTTAAGCTTGGATTTTTTCAAAAACGCCAACGAGATCGATAGCAGTTTGAGAAATTCCATTGAATGGCTGAATAACACCGGTGAGAGCTTAAAAATTAAAATGAAAGAATACGAGGGCTTTTTTAATGATTTCAATACGAGCATGAAGTGCTAACGAGCAAGAAGTAACGAATACCTTAAACGCTAACACCGAGAACATCAAAAGCGAAGTTAAAAAGCTAGAAAATCAATTGATAGAAGCCACAACCAGGCTTTTAACGAGCTATCAAATCTTTTTAAATAGCGCTAGAGAAAACGCTACAACGCAAATTAACACCAATAAGCAAGAAGTTTTAAACAACATCACGCAAGAAAAAACCAAGCCACAAGCGAGATCACGGAAGCGAAAAACACGATCATTATCAAAACATTGATTTTTTTGAGATTGAATAAGGCGTGTTAAAAAACCACTATAATACCCCTAAAAAATGTGAGTTTTAAAGATGCCTTTATTTGATTTAAAAAGCCCTTACCCACCAGCAGGCGATCAGCCCCAAGCCATAGAAGCCTTAACGAAAAGCTTGAAAAATAACAACCATTATCAAACTTTAGTGGGGGTTACAGGAAGCGGTAAGACTTATACGATGGCCAATATCATCGCTCAAACCAATAAACCCACTTTGATCATGAGCCATAATAAGACCTTATGCGCCGCAGCTTTATAGCGAGTTTAAGGCGTTTTTCCCGCATAATAGGGTGGAGTATTTTATCTCCCACTTTGATTACTACCAGCCTGAAAGCTATATCCCTAGAAGCGGATTTATTCATTGAAAAAGACAGCTCTATTAACGATGATTTAGAGCGTTTGAGGTTGAGCGCGGCCACCTCACTTTTAGGTTATGATGATGTGATCGTGATAGCGAGCGTTTCGGCTAATTATGGTTTGGGTAACCCTGAAGAATATTTAAAAGTCATGGAAAAAATCAAAGTGGGCGAGAAGCGCGCTTATAAGAGCTTTTTATTAAAGCTAGTAGAAATGGGTTATAGCCGTAATGAAGTGGTGTTTGGATAGGGGAGCTTTAGGGCGACTGGGGAATGCGTGGATATTTTCCCCGCTTATAATGACGCTGAATTTATTAGGATTGAATTTTTTGGCGATGAGATAGAAAGGATTGCTGTCTTTGACGCTTTAGAAAGAAATGAAATCAAGCGCTTGGATTCTGTCATGCTTTATGCGGCCAGTCAGTTTGCCGTAGGGAGTGAGAGGTTGAATTTAGCCATTAAAAGCATTGAAAGACGAACTCGCTTTAAGGTTGAAATTTTTTAAAGAGCAGGATAAAATGCTTGAATACAACCGCCTCAAACAACGCACCGGAGCATGATTTAGAAATGATTAGTGCGACCGGTGTGTGTAAGGGCATTGAAAATTACGCACGCCATTTTACGGGTAAAGCCCCTAACGAAACGCCTTTTTGTTTGTTTGATTATTTAGGGATATTTGAGCGGGAGTTTTTAGTCATTGTAGATGAAAGCCATGTGAGTTTGCCGCAATTTGGAGGGATGTATGCAGGGGATATGAGCAGGAAAAGCGTTTTAGTGGAATATGGTTTTAGATTGCCTAGCGCTTTAGACAACCGCCCTTTAAAATTTGATGAATTTATCCATAAAAATTACCAATTCCTTTTTGTGTCCGCTACGCCCAATAAGCTAGAATTAGAGCTTTCCAAAAAGAATGTCGCTGAGCAAATCATTCGCCCTACAGGGCTTTTAGACCCTAAATTTGAAGTGCGAGACAGCGATAAGCAAGTCCAGGATTTATTTGATGAAATCAAGTTAGTGGTGGCCAGAGATGAAAGGGTGCTAATCACCACGCTCACTAAAAAAATGGCAGAAAGAATTAGGCAAGTATTATGCTGAATGGGGCTTGAAAGCGCGTTACATGCATAGTGAAATTGATGCGATTGAAAGAAATCACATTATCCGCTCTTTAAGGCTTAAAGAATTTGACATTTTAATAGGATCAATCTTTTAAGAGAGGGGTTGGATTTGCCTGAAGTCTCTTTAGTAGCGATCATGGATGCGGATAAAGAAGCGGTTTTTAAGGAGCGAAACAAGCCTCATTCAAACCATGGGGCGAGCCGCTAGAAACGCTAATGGCAAGGTTTTATTATACGCTAAAAGATCACTCAAAGCATGCAAAAAGCCTTTGAAATCACTAGTTACAGGCGCGCCAAGCAAGAAGAGTTTAATAAAATCCATAACATCACCCCTAAAACCGTTACGCGCTTTAGAAGAGGAGTTGAAATTAAGAGACGATGAGATTAAAATCGCTAAAGCCTTAAAAAGGGACAAAATACCTAAAAGCGAAAGGGAAAAAATTATTAAAGAATTGATAAAAAAATGCGAGAGCACGCGAAAAATTTGGATTTTGAAGAAGCGATGCGTTTGAGAGACGAAATCGCTCAATTAAGAACGCTTTAAAAACTATCGCTTAAAAACTGCACTTTAAAAACTATAAGTGTAGTTGAAATAAACCGAGTAATTGCGTCTGAAATCAACTTGATACAACAAGCTGTTGATCCCGTATTCTAAAAAATCGTAAAACTTTTAAGACATTTTCACTATTATTGCTAATGTTATTCATGGAATAATAATGGTTAAAATAATAAGTAGGGATTTTAATCCCAAAGCCAAATTGGTTGTGTTCATTCCCTAAACGAACCCCTAAATCCACCAAAAACTGGAAGCCGTTTGGATCCACTTTCCCGCCAAAAGTGTTTTGAATAAGCGCTTGATACAATAACGCATCGCTCAATCTGTCATACACTCCAGCAAAAGCGATCCCCAGATTGAACCCGGCAAAAAACTTATCCCCATTATAAGCGTTAAGCAATAAATCCATATAAGTGCCATAAGTGGAAATGATAACAGACTGCGATTCTTGAGAGCCATAAAGAGAAGCGCCAAATCATAAAACAGCCCCCACCTGAAGCCAAACCATTTCGTCTCTTGATAAGTTTACCCACCCACTTATAGCCCACTTGGAACGCCAAGACCATTAGACACATACGAATTTTTTAAAACATGGCTTGTGACCATCGCTGAAAATAATCTGACTCTTTATTGAATCGTTGGGATAAATTCAAGTTGCTAGAGTTGTGCTGAATGCTCCCTAACTGATACCCAAGCCCCAGATAAAATTCGACGTTTCTTCCGCATAGCGTTTTATGGGTGCATAAATCCACCTTTTTCATTAAAAAAAAAAGTGGAATTTTGTTCTTTTGTCATTCTTTTTTGAAGCTCTCTGCATTAAGAAAACAAGAAAGCCCCTAAAATTAAGTATAACGCTCGTTTCAAAAAAAGCCCTTTGATTGAAATTCTTAATTTTTTCCAAATTGGTTTTTAAAACTTTATTGTATCGTTTTAAACTTTATTAAACTCGTTTTGCTTAAGGGGATAGGGGGTATTTTGAAATAATTCCTAAAAACCCCCAAAAAACCCCCTAACCTTTCAAGAGCGTTTTTTTAAGAGGTTATCGTTTGATTAAAATCAAGCTTTTTGATTATATTTATTTTAAAAACGCTTTGAGTTTTTTTAAATTCTGTAATCAATAATCCATAAGAACAAAGCCAAAAATTTTAGGCTAAAAACGCTACTTTATTCAAACACCCTTTTAAAAATCGCCCCCACATTTTTAGTGTAATAACTATAATCAAAACATGCTTTGATTTCGTCCTCGCTCAAATATTTTTTCAAGCTGTTCATCGTTGAGTAGGGCGTTTAAAAACAAATTTCATCAGCGTTTTTAAAAGTGCCTTGTTGCAAAACCTCCCATATTTTTATCGCATTTTCTGCACGATTTTATAGCTTTCTTCTCTGCTCAAACCTTTTTTGGGTAATTCCAATAACACCCGTTGCGAAAAACTAGCCCCCCACTCAAAGCTAAATTTTTAAGCATGTTTTTAGGATAAACCACCAGATTTTCAATCACGCTATTTAGGCGGCTGAGCATGAAATCGCTAGTGATAAACAGATCAGGCAAGGCAAAACGCTCCACAGAGCTATGGCTCATGTCCCTTTCATGCCATAAGGCGACATTTTCTAGCATAGGGGTAGTAAAAGAGCGAATCACCCTGTAAAGCCCGGTGATATTCTCGCTCAATATGGGGTTTCTTTTGTGAGGCATCGCAGAGCTTCCCTTTTGCCCTGCTGAAAAAGCTTCTTCCACTTCATAGACTTCACTGCGTTGCAAATGGCGGATATTGACAGCGATTTTTTTCACAACTGCTCGCCAAAAGAGCCAGATCGCATGCAAGCCTGGCGTAGCGGTCTCTTTGAATGACTTGATTATTGATATTGGCGGTTTTTAGGCCTAAAAATTCGCACGCTAATTCTTCTAATTCTAAAGGGGCGTGCTGAAATTCCCCATAGCCCCACTGATCGCTCCCACGCTGATAAATTCCATCGTTAAATCTAAGGCTTTAAATGCCGTTTGATTTTATCAGCAAAAAGGGCTAACACTAAGCCAAAAGTCATGGGTTCGCCAAACACCCCATGGCTTCTGCCCACCATCAGCGTGTCTTGATGCTCTAAAGCCCTGTTTTTAAGGGTTTCATAGAGGTTTTGAACACCTTTTGAATGAGTTTTAAGCTTTTGGTCATCAATAACGCCATAGCCGTATCAATGCAATCGCTAGAAGTGATCCCATAATGAAAAAGCGAGACTTCTTCGCCCAAGCTTTCAGCCACGCAAGTAGTGAAAGCGATTAAATCATGCTTAGTGGTTTTTTCAATTTCTTTGATGCGTTCAAGATTGAATGCCGCTTTTGAGCAGATTTTTTCACAATCGCTATCTTGGATTTGCCCAAGCTTGTTCCACGCCCTAACGACAGCTTTTTCCACTTCTAAATAGGTTTCAAACTTGGTTTGCTCATTCCATAGGGCTTTCATTTTTTCATTCGCATAGCGTTCTAACACCGACAATCCTTAAAATCAAAATGGGATTTATGTTACTTTAAAGGGTTTAAAGAATCAAGGGGGAAAATCGCACAAGGCACAAAAAAGCCCCTTGATTTAATTAAAGGGTTATACTTTAGCTTCTTCTCTGCGTTGCAAAGTATTCCCAACAGCTCATTCACATCTTTTTACAATTACTTCAATGATGTGTTCGTTTTCTTTTTTGAAAAGGTGTTTGAAACGCTTTTGAGCCGCTAAATAATCCCTTACAGGAATGATATTTCTGGGGCGGTAAGTGATTTTCAATTCCCTACCATTAAAGATTTCAAATAAGGGGAACATCAAGCTATCCACAGCCATATCCGCTAATTCAATGGTTTTATTGGATTCAAATTTCCATTCAGTCGTGCATGGGCTAAGAGCGTTGATAAAGCAAGGCCCTTCAGTGTCTAGCGCGGTTTTAATCTTTTATTCATGTCTTTCCATTTGTTAGGCGAGAGTTGCGCCACATGAGGAACCCCATGGCTTGCCATGATATTGACGATGTCTTTTTCTTTTCTTTTTACCAAAGCTCACCGATCCCGCTGGCGTGGTAGAAGTGCTAGCCCCCTAATGGCGTAGAGCCGCTTCTTTGACCGCCGGTATTGGCGTAGTTTTCATTATCTAGGCAAATGTAAGTCATGTCATGCCCTCTTTCCATGCAACCGCTGATGAATTGAAAACCAATATCATAACTGGCCCCATCGCCCCCAAACGCCACAAATTTTGGTTTTTTGACCTTGATAGCGGCCCTTATTTACTAGAGCCTTATACATCGCTTCCACCCCTGAAATCGCCGTAGAGCCATTTTCAAAACCAATATGAATCCAAGGCACATCCCATGAAGCAGTGCGGATACACAGCCGAGCATACCTTCTAAACAACCGGTAGAATTGCCTAAAACAATAGGCCCATTCACAGCGTTTAAAACTTCGCGCACAACAATGCCATATGCCCACAACCCGGACAAAGCAAGTGCGAGCCTTGAAATTTTTCAGCACTTTGGCTAAAACCTTTGAGTGTTTTGACTTTTACCATGATATTTCCTTTTTTAAAAAAGCTCATTTTAGGGCCAGTGCTTCATGAATTATTGGGTAAGTGCGTGAGCGTGCCTTTAAGAGCGTTCTCCATTGATTTTTCAAAAATTTCGCATAAATGCCGATTGTCATATCCCTTTCGCCTAAACCATAAATGTAGTTAGACACCACAGGGTGTTTAGTCCCTTGCGTTTGATACACTGCACTCGTTACTTCATTAAACATCGCCCCCATAGCTGCCCGCTGGGGAGCTTTTATCTAAAATCGCTAGAGCCTTAAGGTTTTTCAAATCCTGCCCCAACCTTTCATAAGGGAAAGGGCGCAAAGAATGGATGGTAGCCACGCCAGCCTTAATGCCTTTTTTACGCATTTCTTTAGCCGCCACGATCGTTGATTCATAAGTAGTGCCTAACGCAAAGATAGCGATTTCAGCGTCTTCTAGCTGGAAAGTTTTAGTCAAAATGGTATTGTCCTCGCCTGTGAGTTTAGCGAAATCATTAAACACTTCTTCAATCACAGACACGCGCCATAATAAAGATGGTGGAAGTTGGGCTTTATGCTCATAATGCCATTCTTCAGCTTGGCGCGCTATAGCTTACCGGTTTATCAAAATCCAAAAGGGAATAGTTTGGTTTGGTATTCGCCTACGAATTGATAAGCCACTGTATCGCTCAAAGGGCGGACATTTTTAGCACGCGTGCGAGCATAAAACCATCTTGATTGACAATAGTAGGCACGCGCACCTTTTGGTGCTCTGCGATTTTAAACGCCATTAAAGTGAAATCGTAAGCTTCTTGAGGGTTGCATATGCATAAACTGATCCAGCCAGAATCCCTACTCAAATACATATCAGAATGATCGCCATGGATATTTAAAGGGGCTGCTAGAGCGCGATTGACTAAATTCAAAACAATAGGCAAACGCATGCCAGAAGCCTGGTATAAAACCTCTACCATTAGCGCCAAACCTTGAGAGCTAGTCGCAGTGCTGACTCTCCCTCCAGCTGTTGCAGCTCCCACGCATGAGCCATAGCGGCATGCTCAGATTCCACTAAAACGAATTCGCCATCAACATAGCCATTGTCCTTAAACGAGCCATAATTTGCACAATGGGCGTTGATGGGGTGATAGGATAGGCTGCGATGACATCAATTTGAGCCTGTCTTAAAGCGTTAGAGCTAGCGGTGTTGCCATCCCACACTTCTATCTCTTTGTAATTCAATACTTTTTGCCATATTTTTTCCTTATGATTTTTTCTTTTCTTGTTTTTGCGGCCATTGAGTGAGAGCGGTGGCGGCTCAATTTGCTCTTCAAACATCCATAGCGATTTAGGGTTGGTAGGGCAGACATCCACGCACACGCCACAGCCTTTACAATGAGAATAATCCACGCCTTTTAACTTACCCTCTCTTGAAAGAATAGCAGCGTCTGGGCAATAAACCCAACAATTAAAGCAATTGATGCAAATATTATTGTTATGCACAGGCTTAGCCACGCGCCAATGAGCCACTGAAGTGGTGAAGTAACTCTGCTCGGTGTAATGGCGCTCATCATTGTGTTTTTCCATTTCGCTTTGCGCGTTTTTTTCAAAAGGGAAGAGCACCGCTCCCATTTCAAATTCATTCCAATCTTTCATTTTTAATCCTTAATGTTATTGAACTTCTTCATAAGCTCTTTGGATAGCGAGCATGTTAGCGTCAATGACTTCTTGCGTGAGTTTTTTGCCTAAAACTTTCTTAAAAGCTTCTTTAAAAGCCTCAATTTCAAGCATGCCAGACACTTTCATTAACGCCCCTAGCATGGGCGTGTTGGGGATGGGGCGTTTTAAGGTTTCCATAGAGATTTTTAAACAATCCACTAAAAACACCTTACGGGTTTTTAATTCAGGTTTTTTTTCAAACAATTCTTCTTGTTAAGATAGCTAGTGATGATATAAGTCGTGTCTTCTTTTTCATTGGCGAAGATGCTTTCAATGAAAACCAAACCAGGGTCAATCACCAGCACATAATCAGGTTGCATGAAGCGTTCATGGTTTAAAATAGGCTCATCATCAACGCGGTTATAAGCCATCATAGCAGCCCCCTTTTAGCTGAACCATAAGAAGCGAACGCTTGCACTTCTTTGCCTGTTTTTGAAATCACATCAGCCAGCCCTTTAGCGCCGGTGATAGCACCTTGAACCAGCTCACGCATGCCATCTAATTTGAAACATGGTAATATGTCTCCTTAATATCGTATAAAATAAATTGAATTCAGCCTAAAATTATACAAGAAAAACGATTAATGTGTCTTATAACAATATCTTTTTAGGAATTTTTATAGGAAAATGGGGGCATACCTACAAGAATTATGGCTATTTTATGGCTGTTTATTCTAAAAAGATAGGCGTTCTTAATCAAAACCACTAATATTTATTTTAAACTTTGTTATTATTTAGGGTGTGATTTGATTTTAGTCTGTATGGGGCAAGTGTGGGGCAGGATAACATAAGGAATTGGGTTATGAATAAAACAACGGTTAAAATATTGATGGGCATGGCGTTATTATCATCGCTCCAAGCCGCAGAGGCAGAGCTTGATGAAAAATCAAAAAAACCTAAATTTGCGGATAGGAATACCTTTTATTTAGGGTTGGGTATCAACTTAGCGCGATCAACACATCTTTTAGCACCGAGTCTGTAGATAAATCGTATTTCATGACCGGCAATGGCTTTGGTGTGGTGTTAGGGGAAATTTGTGGCTAAAACGCAAGCTGTAGAGCATGTGGGTTTTCGTTACGGGTTGTTTTATGATCAAACTTTTTCTTCTCATAAATCCTATATTTCTACCTATGGTTTAGAATTTAGCGGTTTGTGGGACGCTTTCAATTCGCCAAAGATGTTTTTAGGTTGGAGTTTGGCTTAGGCATCGCTGGGGCGACTTACATGCCAGGAGGGGCTATGTATGGGATTATCGCTCAAAATTTAGGCAAAGAAAATTCGCTTTTCCAATTGCTTGTGAAAGTGGGCTTTCGTTTTGGGTTTTTACACAATGAAATCACTTTCGGGTTGAAATTCCCTTTCATTCCTAACAAAAGAACTGAAATTATTGATGGCTTGAGTGCGACCACTTTATGGCACCGCTTACCGGTCGCTTATTTCAATTATATCTATAATTTTTAGATATAGTTATTTGGAGGTTTTAGATTTGACAAAATCAATTAACTCTCGTGTGTCTATGGTTAGGGTTAAGAATTGCTGATAAGTGGTGATCCACTTGCCCCTTTCCCATACAAATGATACCTATCGCCCCCACCTAAAAAGTTAAAAACGCATCCGCTCGCACGCTTATCCATTTATTTTTATAGACATAATAAAGCCCTATCATGTCAAAATTAGGGGCTCTATACCATGGCAACCCGGTATAAAGGGATTAGCCATAAGTGGCGTAAAAGTGCATTTGGGGTTTGTTGGAAAAATAGTATCTGTTAAAAATCCCAAAGCCTTTTGTATTGGCGCTTGAGCGTAAAATTCCCCCCCCAAAGCTGTTATAAAATCGGGCGTTTTTGCACTCGCTAGCATAACGCACGCAATAATGGGTTTGAGACGACTGCGTGCCAAAGGTCATAAAAATATTGTCCATATAAGGTATGAGGTTTTTAAAATCCGCTTTTAAATAAGCATGGTAATAGACTCTATCTAAAATGGTAGGGTTAGAGTATTTCCCTATTTCTCCGCCTTGTGGGTTATTTTTTTGACTGAAATAGGGGTAGCCATTAGGCCATTGCGGGGGTTACATCGCCTGGTTTTAAGTAAGAATTACCGCCGTAAGGGTAATTATCTCCCATGCTATGATGGTTGGCGTTATGAAAAATGACAAGCTGCCCCCCTAAACCTAAATACCCTTTAAGAAACTGAAATTCTGAAGAAACAAAATACAAGAATTGATCAAAATCGTAATTTTTCTTTTTGGGCTGGTTGTTCCAATTACGCCCCCCATACCAATCCACAACGCCCTCAAACCACCCATTCCACCAACGATTAGGATCATAAGCCGGTTTGAATTGAAACGCTCCTCCCTAAAAGTGGGGTCTATAAACCAAAAAAGTTTTTTAAAAGCGCTTAAAGGGTAATGCCCTATTTGATAGCTTCGCGGCACAATGCCTAAAAAAATCTCAAATTTTTCCCTATGTATTGGTAATACATCGTAACCCCCCACGAATAAGGGAAATAGCTATAATGCGTGTACAAATTTTGAATGAACCACGCTCCAAACATCAAGGCCTGTCTTTTGTCTAATTGGACGCCAATTTGAGGCATGAGACGACCTTGCATTTTGGTTAGGCTATTCCAATAGGGGTTGTTATTTGGGGCCACTAAATTGAAATTAAAGCCTCATGAACTTCAAATCATAGACAAAACTAGCCGCTTTTATTAAGGGTGGTATTGAAAAACTTGAAATTAACAACGCATAAAGAGATTTTTTTAAGGAAATCAAACTAAAACACAGCCCCTTTCATCAACGCCTTTTAAAAATGGTGGCAAAAATAAGGTAAAATTTTAAATTAATTTGCTTTAAAAACAACATAAAAACCAAAAACAGAACCCTTTCAAGTTCGGTTTTTTTTTTTTTTTGATAAAATAGCTTCAAAAAAGGGTGTTTAATTTTTATGACTTCAGCTTCAAACCATTCTTTTAAAGAACAAGATTTTCATATCCCTATCGCTTTTGCTTTTGATAAGAATTACCTCATTCCTGCGGGAAGTATGCATTTATTCTTTATTGGAAAGCACCGCTAAAGCCAATAAAAAAATCCGCTACACCCTACACGCTTTAGTGGTAGGCTTGAATGAAGAAGATAAAGCAAAGCTTAACCAAATTACAGAGCCTTTTAAAGAATTTGCTGTTTTAGAAGTAAAAGACATTGAACCTTTTTAGACACTATCCCTAACCCTTTTGATGAGGATTTCACTAAGCGTTTTTCTAAAATGGTGTTAGTGAAGTATTTTTGGCGGATTTGTTCCCCAAATATTCCAAAATGGTGTGGAGCGATGTGGACGTTATCTTTTGCAATGAATTTAGCGCTGATTTCTTAAGCATTAAAGAAAATGATGAGAATTATTTTTATGGAGTTTTGGAAGTTGAAAAGCACCACATGATGGAAGCGGTTTTTGTTTTGCAATTTAGATTACCAGCGCAAGAAAAATTTCACCTTAAGAATGCATGATCTTTTAAAGGGGAATGAGGCTAAAGGGGAGTTGGATTTCACGAAATGGTGTTGGCCTAACATGAAGGCTTTAGGGATTGAGTATTGCGTTTTCCCTTATTATTACACCATTAAAGATTTTTCTAACGCATACTTAAACGAGAATTACAAGAAAACCATTTTAGAGGCACGAGAAAACCCTATCATCATCCATTATGACGCTTGGTGGGGGCGGTGAAACCTTGGGACTACCCTTTTGGTTTGAAAGCGGATTTGTGGCTGAACGCTTTGGCTAAAACCCCATTTATGAGCGATTACACTAAGAAAATGCACACCAATGAGAGCTTTTACACCACAAAAATGGCTGAGCAGCATTATTTTTCTTCAGTAAAGTCTTCAAAAGAAATTCTTTTTAAAACTCCGTATTTGTTTTTCAAATCGTATCTGTTTGTTGTGTTTAAAGAAAGGAAAATCCATTTAAGAATCTTTGAATTAATTTGTGGTTTAGTGAAAAAATTTTTCAATAAGCTTATTTATTTTGGGTTTTTGATGCCTAAAGCGTTAGCTAAAAGAGTGGTTGGTAAGATCCTTAGAGTTTTAGGCTTCATGGGATTGTTAAAAAAATCCTAATCAAACTCAAGCTTTTAGGAAAGGGCTAGAGTAAAGGGGTTAAAACCTTCTCTAAATTAATTTTCATTAAAAACAACATAAAAACCAAAAACAGAACCCTTTCAAGTTCGGTTTTTTTTTTTTTGATAAAATAGCTTCAAAAAGGGTGTTTAATTTTTATGACTTCAGCTTCAAACCATTCTTTTAAAGAACAAGATTTTCATATCCCTATCGCTTTTGCTTTTGATAAGAATTACCTCATTCCTGCGGGTGCATGCATTTATTCTTTATTGGAAAGCACCGCTAAAGCCAATAAAAAAATCCGCTACACCCTACACGCTTTAGTGGTAGGCTTGAATGAAGAAGATAAAGCAAAGCTTAACCAAATTACAGAGCCTTTTAAAGAATTTGCTGTTTTAGAAGTAAAAGACATTGAACCTTTTTTAGACACTATCCCTAACCCTTTTGATGAGGATTTCACTAAGCGTTTTTCTAAAATGGTGTTAGTGAAGTATTTTTGGCGGATTTGTTCCCCCAAATATTCCAAAATGGTGTGGAGCGATGTGGATGTTATCTTTTGAAATGAATTTAACGCTGATTTCTTAAGCATTAAAGAAAATGATGAGAATTATTTTTATGGAGTTTATGACAAAATATACCCGTATGGAGGCTTTTTTTTTTATTGCAACTTAACTTACCAGCGAAAAAATCAATTTTGTAAAAAAATATTAGAAATCATACGCGCGCAAAAAATAGATAAAGAACCGCAATTGACAGAATTTTTGTCGTTCAAAGATCGCGCCATTAAAAATAGAGTATTGCATTTTCCCACACTATTATAGTCTTTCTGAAAGAGCATTTAAAGGGCGTAGCCAATGCAATTTATCATAATACCATTAAACAAGCCCTAAGAGAACCTATCGTTATACAATATGACTCTCATCCTTATTTTCAAATCAAACCTTGGACATATCCTTTTGGTTTAAAAGCGGATTTGTGGCTGAACGCTTTGGCTAAAACCCCATTTATGAGCGATTGGTCTTATTTGATTACAGGGGGTGGGGAGATAGGTGGAGAAAAATGGCATTACTACCATGGCATTGCCGCTTATCATTACTACTTTCCTTTATGGAAAGTAGAAGAACAGATTGCCCATGACGCTCTTAAGACATTTTTAAAACATTATTTTTTGCACATTCATGAGATTCCCCAAAACGCAAGGCGAAAGACCATTTAAATACTGTATTTCAATACCGCTTAAGAGCTTTATTAGTAAAACCCTAAAATCCTAAAACTCCATGCATTGGTGAAAAAATCCTAATCCAACTCAAGCTCTTAAAAAGAACTAGAGCCAAAACTTTTAATCTTAATCAAACGATTTTTTTCATATCAATCACATAGCGGAATTTCGCTTTCCCATGGGTTAGGTTGTGATAAGCCGTGTCAATATCCTTGCCTAAAATCAAATCCACTTCAGGGTAAATATTGTGTTTGATAGAAAAATCCATCATTTCTTGGGTTTCTTTAATGCCCCCAATCAATGAGCCATAAACCTTGCGATTGCCCAAATGGATAAAATCAAAACGCTAAGTGCTGGAGCGACTTCTACAGGGGGGAGTCCCACAAGGGCTAATTCGCCACTATAAGTTAAAAAGCTTGAGGTAGTCTTTAGATCATAATGGGTAGGAATGGTTGAAATGATAAAGTCCAATTCCTCTTTGCATTGTTTGGGATCTGTGTAGAAATGTTTGACCCCCATGCTAAAGCGTCTTGTTTTTTGAGTTGTTTCGTAAAACGCTCACTTCAGCCCCCATAGCCACAGCGTATTTAACCGCCATACCTCCTAGCCCACTAAACCCAGGCGACGCCCACTTTTGTGCCTTTAGTAACCTTTTTAGAAAATTTTAAGGGCGAATAAGGGTGATGCCCGCGAAAAAGTAAGGGCTACTTTTTCTAAAGGAGCGTTTTTATCCACGCTAATCACATAAGCTGCATCCACGACAATATTAGAGTAACCGCCCA
>JBLDXK010000024.1:0-19247 GCA_047430845.1 Helicobacter pylori
TGTTGGTTTCACATTCCCATGATAATCATGTTTATGAAAGTTCGCCATTTTACCATAAAATGCTTATTCTTAACTTAAAATTTATATTTTGAAAAAAAAAAAACAATTTTAAGTATTTTTTACAATAAAATATTTAAGAGAGCTTAACGCTATTTAAGAAAAATTTTATCCGGTTTGAAATTGGTTTTTAAATCTTTAGTTACAATCAAGCCATTCTAATGGGAAAGAAAGGCATGTTGGAAAAGATACAAAAAGAATGGTTGAGCAACATTCAAAAAGATTTGTTGTCTGGTTTTGTGGTGGGGCTTTCTGTGATCCCAGAGACGGCCGGCTTTGCAATCATGGTGGGTTTAGATGTGGGCGTGGCGTTTTATACGACCTTTTATATGGCTTTTGTTTTGTCTTTTTTTGGGGCTAGAAAGGCGATGATTAGCGCAGCGGCCGGCTCAGTGGCGCTCATTTTAGTGGGCGTGGTTAAAAACTATGGGCTTGAATACGCGGGCGTGGCGACTCTTATGGCAGGGGTGTTGCAAATTCTTTTAGGCTATTTGAAAATAGGGAATCTTTTGAGGTTTATCCCTCAATCAGTGATGTATGGCTTTGTGAACGCGCTAGGCATTTTGCTTTTAATGGAGCAATTCAAATTCCTTCAAAACCAAAATTTAGGGGTGTTTATCTTACTCGCTATTGGGATACTCATCATTTACCTCTTCCCCTTAATCACTAAAAAAATCCCCTCTAATCTGATTTGTATCCTTATAGTGAGCGCGATCGCTTTAATTTTTGATATGCATGCACCGAATTTGGGGAGCATTGAGCAAGGGGTTTCAGGCTTTCATTTCATCATTATCCCCAAAAATTTGGATTTTAAAATCGTTATAGAATTGTTGCCTTACGCTCTTTCTTTAGCGCTAGTAGGCACGATAGAAAGTTTATTGACGGCTAAAACTTTAGATGTGATTTTAAAAGACGGCGTGAGCGATAAAAATAAAGAAACTAAAGCGCAAGGCTTGGGGAACATCATTTCAGGGCTTTTGGGGGGAATGACAGGGTGCGCTTTAGTGGGGCAGTCTATCATTAACGCAAAATCCGGGGCCAAAACAAGGCTTTCTACTTTTTTTGCCGGCTTTTCTTTAATGGTGCTGATATTAGTGTTTAATGAATACGTGGTTAAGATCCCTATTGTAGCGGTTGTGGCGGTAATGGTGATGATTTCTTTCACCACTTTTAATTTCCAATCCATTATTAACATTAAAAAAATCAAGCTCTATGACACGCTGAACATGCTTTTAGTCGTGGCGGTGGTTTTATACACGCATAATTTAGCGATAGGGGTTGTGGTGGGGGTTTTAGTCAATGCGTTATGGATCAAATCAAAAGGGATTGCATGAAGTTTTACTATAAAAAAGATGAGTCAAAAAATATGGCTCCAGATGTAGGATTCAGAACCTACGACCAAGCGGTTAACAGCCGCCTACTCTACCGCTGAGCTAATCTGGAATCTCGCTCAAAATGAAAAGAAATTTTAGTGTGTTTTTTGTAAAAAGTCAAGTAAAACGATGCCGTTATTCATTGAGAGCCAAAAAATTGGCTTTGTCCTCATTAGTAATGAGAACCGATTCAATATCAATAAGCCAAAACATAATTGAGATACACGCTATAAAGTCTTCTATAAGCTAATTTAGCGCCCATGAAAGAATAGTAATTCGTGTTGATCGTAGGGATTTTCACGCCTAATTCAATGCCATGATGGATCCCTTGAAGCCTTAAGCCGGTATTGAATAAGAATTGGAAATTGGTGTTGTTGATCTTAGCGCTGTAGGCGCTATTGGTAATTTTTAAATTCGCAGATTGGTTATTAAGCCATGTCGTGCCGGCTAGAGCAATGCCTCCAAAAATACCAAAAGAGACTTTGCGGTTTTTATCGGATCCGCCATTGATGAAATTCAATAAAAGATCACTGCCCGCGCCATAAGTGAAAACATTGGAAGCGGAGTTGAAAAAGTTGGATTTGATATAGGCATGGTTGTAATCAAAAAAGGCATAATAACGGATCCCAAAAAATTTATTTTTCCCAAAGAATTGCTTATAGCCTAATTGCACGCCCACGCCATTCATCGCCCCGTTATTAATTTGAGAATTAATTAATCCCACGCTTCTAAAGGGGTTATGGCCAAACTCTTTGGTGGTAGTTTGGAATTGAGAATATTGGGTTTCGTTGAGGGAATAACTATAGCTAGATCGGCTCACCAAACTGTGAAACCCTTTAGAATCGGGCGTTTTTTGAAGCGGTGTTATAGATGGTTGCTAAATTGTCCCCTTTGAGATAAGAGATCGTGTCATTAATAACGCTTGAGACTTGATTAAGGTTTTTATTGAAATCAGCGTTGGTAAATGCGCTTGGTTGGTTTGGACCTTTTGGGGCAGTTCTTCGGGCTTCTGCAGCGGCTTTTTTAGCGCTATCAATCATGCTGTTTATGGCGCTAAAGGTGCTGCCAAAAATATTGCATGCGTTCCCGCTTGCATTAATGCCCCATGGTTTGCCATTGCCTCCATCTCATTCCTGGGCATTGGCTTTGAAGCGGTGGTAATAATGGTGCTAGCTTGAGTTAAAAGCTGATCGTAGTCATTTTCAATCGTGAGGTTATTGTTTTTATTTTCTAGGGTATTTTGGAGCAATTGAGAAATCGCATTGATTTGGTTGTATTTATCAGTGGGTAGCGAGTTATTGGCTAAATTAGAGGCAATCACTTGCCACATGCCCACCGCAGAGCTGAGCGCTGAGGACACGGCTTGATTGGCGGTATTGGGGGTCGTTTTCAATCGGTTAGCGCTCTCTTTTAGATTGTCAATCGCTTGAGTAGTGCTTGAATTAGTGTTAGAAGCCGTTTGTTTGAGTTCGTTATAGCGGGTTAAAAGATTGTTCAAATTTTCGTAAGCGTTGGAGACTTTTTGGATTTCGCCGGTGTTTTTCACTTGTTGAACCGCTTCGCCGATTTGATAGCCCACGCTTAAAAAAACGCCGTCATCTTCAGCAAAGAGCGATGACGCCATGAGAGAAAGTAAAATCGTTTTTTTCATAAAATGTTCTTTAAAGTGATGTTTTGTTTGTAAAATCGTATCAAATTGAAACTTTATTTACAATGAGTTTAAATTGTGCCATAAATTTATTGAATTTTTAATAAAATTGAGCAAAAATTAAGAAATTTTGCTTTTTTTTGGATTTAAAAAAAAGGTTTTTGATAGTGAAAAATGTTTTGAGTGCTTTTTAAAATTTATCTCTCAAGGAGATTGGGGCTAAAAATTTTCAAAGCGTTTTGCAAATCCTCTTTGGTGTCAATGCCTATGCTTTGGCTTTGAACGATTTTTACTGCAATCTTTTTTTGGTAATACAAAGCCCTTAATTGCTCTAATTTTTCTGTATCCTCTAAAACGCAAGGTTTTAAAGCGCATAATTCTTCTAAAATTTCTCTACTATGAAACCCATAAATACCGATATGCCCTAAAAGAGGGGTTTGGCGTTTCGCATCAAAATCTCGTAAAAAGGGGATAAGGGAGCGCGAAAAATACAAGGCGTTATTTTGGCTATCTAAAACCACCTTGACTAAATTAGGGCTTTTGGCTTGTTCTTCACCAATGACTTTGGCGCAAGTCGCCATGAAAGGGGCGTTTTTGGTGGCTTCTAATAAGGCTAAAATGACTTCTTTTTCCAAAAAAGGCTCATCGCCTTGCAAGTTTAAAACCCTTTCATCGTTTTTTAACCCTAAAATTCGCGCCGCTTCCAAACAGCGTTCCGTGCCGCTATTGTGGTGTTTGGAGGTTAGCACCGCTTTAATGCGGAATTTTTGGCATGTTTGCATGATGCTTTCATCATCGCAAGCGACTACGCATTCATCTACTAGATTCGCATTTTTAGCGCAACGCACTACCATAGGCAAGCCAAAAATGTCTTCTAGCACTTTATTCTCAAAACGACTGGATTTTAATCTAGCAGGAATGATAATCATCTTTAAACCTTTTTAAGCCAAAATAGGGGATTTTATGGTATTATACCCATTAAAAGCTTATTCCTTTTATTGTAGGGGTTTAGGCTATTGAACTTTAGGAGTTTTAATGATATTAAGAGCGAGTGTGTTGAGCGCGTTACTTCTTGTAGGCTTAGGGGCAGCCCCTAAACATTCAGTTTCAGCTAATGACAAACGGATGCAAGACAATTTGATTAAAGTGATTGAAAAACAAACCAATAAAAAGGTGCGTATTTTAGAGACTAAACCCTTGAAATCCAATCAGGATTTAAAAATCGTGGTGGTAGAAGATCCGGACACTAAATACCAGATCCCGCTTGTGGTGAGTAAGGATGGTAATTTAGTCATAGGGCTTGGTGGTATCTTTTTTAGCAATAATAGCGAAGACGTGAAATTGCTCACAGAGACCAATCAAAAAATCCTAGCCCTTAACACCACCCAGCAAAATAGCGCGAAGTTGAACGCTCTTTTTGATGAAGTGCCGGCTGATTATGTGATAGAGTTGCCCTCTACTAACGCTGAAAATAAGGATAAAATCCTTTATATTGTTTCTGATCCTATGTGCCCGCATTGCCAAAAAGAGCTCACTAAACTCAGGGATCACTTGAAAGAAAACACCGTGAGAATGGTTGTAGTGGGGTGGCTTGGGGTCAATTCGGCTAAAAAAGCGGCTTTGATCCAAGAAGAAATGGCGAAGGCTAGGGCTAGGGGAGCGAGCGTGGAAGATAAGATCTCTATTCTTGAAAAGATTTATTCCACCCAATACGATATTAACGCTCAAAAAGAGCCTGAAGATTTACGCACTAAAGTGGAAAATACCACTAAAAAGATTTTTGAATCTGGCGTGATTAAGGGCGTGCCTTTCTTGTACCATTATAAGGCATGATATAAGGCTACTCTCATGAAAAAACCCTACAGAAAGATTTCTGATTATGCGATCGTGGGTGGTCTGAGCGCTGTTAGTGATGGTGAGCATTGTGGGGTGTAAGAGCAATGCTGATGACAAGCCCAAAGAGCAAAGCTCTTTAAGTCAAAGCGTCCAAAAAGGCGCGTTCGTGATTTTAGAAGAGCAAAAGGATAAATCTTACAAGGTTGTTGAAGAATACCCCAGCTCAAGAACCCACATTATAGTGCGCGATTTGCAAGGCAATGAACGAGTGCTCAGCAATGAAGAGATTCAAAAGCTCATCAAAGAAGAAGAAGCCAAAATTGATAACGGCACGAGCAAGCTTATCCAACCCAATAATGGGGGTGGGGGGAGTGAAAGCTCAGGCTTTGGCTTGGGGAGCGCGATTTTAGGGAGCGCGGCGGGGGCGATTTTAGGGAGTTATATTGGCAATAAGCTTTTCAATAACCCTAATTACCAGCAAAACGCCCAACGGACTTATAAATCCCCACAAGCTTACCAACGCTCTCAAAATTCCTTTTCTAAAAGCGCACCTAGCGCTTCAAGCATGGGCACAGCGAGTAAGGGACAGAGCGGGTTTTTTGGCTCTAGTAGGCCTACTAGCTCGCCGGCGGTAAGCTCTGGGACAAGGGGCTTTAACGCATAAAATCTATTTAAGGTTAAAAAATGCAAGTGATTCCTTTAAAACCTTTAGACAATAAGACTTTAGAAGAAATCGGCTTAGATTGGCACACGAATGACGACATGTCATCTTATATCGCTGATGAAATGGTGGTTGTCTCTCAAAAAGAAGCGGACGCTTATTATGACGCTTGCAATGAGCTTTATGACATGTTTGTAGAGACGGCTGAAGAGGCCATTAAAAACGATCGCTTTTTTGAATTGGATATTCCTAATGCGCTCATTCCTATGATCAAACAGAGTTTTGAAGAGGAAGTGCATTGGCATATTTACGGGCGTTTTGATTTAGCCGGGGGGCTTGATGGCAAACCCATTAAATTACTGGAATTTAACGCTGATACCCCTACCATGCTTTATGAAACCGCGCTGATTCAATGGGCGTTACTCAAAGCCAATGGCTATGATGAAAACAAGCAATTCAATAACCTTTATGAAGCGCTTGGCGAGAATTTTAAACGCATGGTAACTTTGGGCGAAGACACGAGCCGTTTTGAGGAAATGTATGAGGGGTGGAAAATCCTTTTTTCAAGCGTTAGGGGGAATATTGAAGAAGAGCGCACCATGCGTTTTTTGCAAGATGCTGCTCAGAGCGTGGGGTTTGAAACGGATTTTTCTTACATTGATGAGGTGGAATTTAATGTAGAAGAGGGCGTGTTTAAAAACGGCTTGAATTATGAATTTTTATTCAAACTGATCCCATGGGAAAACATCGCTATTGATGAGCCAGAATTAGCCCTTTTGATGCAAGGCATGATGGAAAATAAAAACACGATTTTTTTAAACCCGGCTTATACGATCCTTTTCCAATCCAAGCGTTTTTTAAAACTTTTATGGGACAGATACCCCAACCACCCCTTATTGCTGGAAACGAGCTATGAACCTTTAGCTAATAAAAAGCAAATTAAAAAAGTGGCTTTTGGTAGGGAAGGGGCGAATAGTGAAATCTTTGAAGCCTCCATGCAATCGCTTTTAAAAACAGATGGCGTTTATTCTAACCACAAGCCTATTTATCAAGAATTTTACGAGCTCAATTCGCATAACGGGTTGTATTATCAGCCTAACGTGTTTTTTGCTTATGAATCTTGCGCACTAGGGTTTAGAAAAGGGGGTTAATTTTGGATAATTTTTCTAAATTCGTGAGCCACAGGTTGCAATAATGAGCGCAATGATGCGTTATTTCCACATCTATGCGACCACTTTTTTCTTCCCTTTGGTGCTTCTTTTGCGGTTAGCGGGCTTTCATTGCTCTTTGGGGTGCGCCAAGACACTGGCGCTACTATCAAAGAGTGGGTTTTAGAAAAATCCTTAAAAAAAGAAGAACGATTGGATTTTTTGAAAGACTTTCTAAAAGAAAACCATATCGCTATGCCTAAAAAGATAGAGCCTAGAGAGTATAGGGGAGCGTTGGTTATTGGCACGCTTTTGTATGAAATCAACCTTGAAACTAAAGGCGATCAAACAAAAATCAAAACCATTGAAAGGGGCTTTTTAAGCGCGCTCATCATGCTGCATAAGGCTAAGGTGGGCATCGTGTTTAAGGCGCTTTCGGGGATTTTTTGCGTGTTTTTATTGTTGTTTTATTTGAGCGCATTTTTAATGGTGGCTTTTAAGGACACTAAACGCATGTTTATAAGCGTTTTGATAGGGAGTATCGTGTTCTTTGGAGCGATCTATTGGTCTTTGTAGGGTTTAAAATATCAGCTTTGTTTTGGATATTGGTTATAAAATCTAAAAAAGGCCTTTGAGTGTTTTTACAACCAAAATAAAAAAACTTGCGTAAGCGATAATTTCTCATAAGGCGTTCTTATGGGATTAGGGGGATTTTAAAAAAAGGGGTTGTAGGGGAATGATTTCAAAAAACCCCTTATCCTTTTATGAGTTTTAAAAACCCCATTTTTTAAAAAATTAAAGAATAACTAAACCAACAAACCCCTAAAACTCTATCTTTAAACTAAAAGCGTTTTTACCCGTCTCATCTGACAAACAATTTTTAAAAGAACGCTTGAGATTTAACTATTTTTCGTTATTTTTGTCAAGTCTTTTTATAGCGCGTGCAATATTGCTCTATTATCGTGTGATTCGCATTTATAGCGTGCTTATAATAGCAACACGCAAAGCCATAAATTAAAACCATTGAAAAACACAACCAAACGCATATCTATCCATAGCGCAAAAACACGCTAAAACATTTTTATAGGACTTTTAAACCTAAAACCCACTTCAAGCTAACCTAACAAAAGTTTATACTATGAAAACACGCTAACAAACACAACCAAACAACCGCAAAAAATATTCAAAAAGTTTTCTTTTTGAAAATAGACAAAACCCTAAAAACACTAAAGATTAAAAAATTAATAGGGGAGATTTCTGCTTTAGCTCTTAAAACAGAGCCAAATCTTTGAAAAGTTTTGAGTTAAACATAATTTAGGGGATTGGTTAAATTTTCAATACCCCCTAAGTTTGGTGAGGTTTTCGCATGCTTGTTTCATGCCCAATTTGCAACCCTTGTCATAAATCATTATGGCGTTTTCTTTATCTTTCATGTTGTAATACATGCCCGCTAGAGCGAAGCAACCCACTTCATCGCCCATATCGCAACCCCTTTCATAATTATTAAGGGCTTTCCTCAAGTCTTTTGGAACGGCGTCCCCTTGGGAATACATAAAGCCCATCCTAGAGCAACTCACCGCGCTCCCCATATCGCATGCTTGTTTGAAATAATCAAAAGCCTTTTGGGGATCTTTTTTGACATACCTGCCTAACATATACATAGAGCCTAAACTCGCGCAACCACCAGAATTGTTTAATCCGCAAGCTTTTTGCAAGTAATCAAACGCCACTTCAAAATCTTCATCAAGCCCTGCATCGCCATTTTCAAACAAACTCCCTAACGCGCGGCAAGCCTGCCCATCATCCAATCGGCACGCTTTCAAATAATAGATGACGGCTTTATGGTTGCTTTGCTTGACTTCTAAAAAGCCTTTTTCATAAGCCACGCCTAAAACATAACACCCCTTAGCCATATCAAAATTACAGCTTTTTTGATAGTAGGTAACCGCTTGATCGGCATTGCCTTTGATTTTTCTATCATAAATAATGCCTAAATTGTAGCAACTCTCAGGGTGTTTTAAAACGCACGCCTTAGCATAAGCGTCAATGGCTTCTTGATAATTTTGAGTCGTGCCTAACCCCTCATCATAAAGCCCCCCTAAACCAAAACACCCTTCCCTATCATCAGCCTGGCATGCGGTTTTATAATATTCTAGGGCTTTTTTATAATCTATTCTAGTGCCTTGCCCGTTTTCATAAATGATTCCTAATTGCGTGCAACCTTCACTCACCCCATCGTTGCATGCTTTTTTAAAATAAGACGCTGCTTTAGAATAATTCCCGCTTTTATAGGCTCTTTCAGCAATCCCTAAAAAGCTATTGTCTTGTTTCCCCCATAAATGAGCATTCAAGCTCCAAAAAAATAACCCACAAACTAATATTTTTAAAATTTTGACACTCATTTTTACCTTCTTTTAAATCTTGATTTTTAGAACCCTCTTTAATCAAAACAAAAAATGCAACGCTCCATTTTAGCATAAATCAAGCGCTTTGATTAAGGCTTGGAAGGATCCTTACGCTCGTCTTTATGCCCTAAAGAGGTGATATAAAGGTAAATCGCTTGGATTTCTTCTAAATTGAGATTGTATTTAGGCATCATGCCTTTGCCCAAACTCAAGGCGTCTTTAAAGGTTTTAAAATCCAAATGGTTGATTTTAGGGGCGTAGAGAATTTTTTTTCGCCTTTTTCATAATAAAAGGTGATTTCTTGTTTTTCGCCTTTAATGCCATGGCATTTCGCGCACGCAACACCCCTAGGGTTTTTATAAAGAGCCATCCCGTATTCCAAATCAGAGATGAAATCCGCTTCTTTAGCACTCAAGCTTAACCACCACCAAAACAAAACTAGCGCGATAAACAAACGCATTAAAACAACTGCACCTTTTCTAAAATCTCTTTCGCCCCGCTTTGTAAAAATTCTTCTAAAAGCTCTTGAACTAAATCAAACGCCTTAGTTTTATCCCCTCGCTTTTCTTTAGTGATGACTTCTTTCCCATTAGGCAAGCCTAAAACCGCCTGGATTTTAACCTCATCGCCCATTAAATTCGCATGCACGCCAATAGGGATCTGACACCCCCCATTAAGCCCTTTGATAAACTCCCTTTCTAAATGGCAGCAAAACGCGCTTTTTGCATCGTTGAGTTTTTGAAGCGTAATAAAATGCTTGTGGTTTTTGAGCATTTCTACCCCTAAAGCCCCCTGACCCATGCTAGGAATCATTTCTTCTACGCTAAAAGCCTTGCGGTATTTCGCTCCTTGAATTTCTAAACGCTGCAGTCCGGCTTCAGCTAAAATGATAGCGTCAAATTCACCGCATTCAAGCTTTTTCAAACGGGTTTGGACATTCCCCCTTAAGCTTTCTGTGTCTAAATCCTGGCGTTTCAGTTTGAGTTGCATGGAGCGCCTTAAAGAAGTCGTGCCAACCTTGGCTCCTTTGGGCAAGCTCATCAAATCAGGGAATTTCACGCTCAAAAAAGTGTCCCTCACATCAGCCCTTTTGGTGATGCATGCCAAGTCCAACCCCTTTTCAAACACGACCGGCACATCTTTTAAAGAATGCACCGCCAAATCAATTGCGCCTTTTAAAAGCAATTCTTCTAATTCTTTAGTGAATAGCCCCTTACCGCCGATCTTATTTAAAGGGGTGTCTAAGATTTTATCGCCCTTAGTCTTAACGATTTGAATCTCGCTTTCCATAGAGCATTCTTTTTTCAGGCGTTCTTTAATGTGATTCGCTTGCCATAAGGCTAATTCGCTCCCCCTAGAGCCAATCACTAATTTTTCCATTCCCTCCCCCTTATTCGCTTTCTAGCATTTCTAAAATTTTTTCTTCTAATTCGGTGTCTTTGATCGTTTGTTTTTCTAAATTCGCGCGTTTGATGCATTCAAATTCTTTACTTTCTAAAGTTTGCTTCCCAACAATCAAGGCTAATCGTTCCCCAATCAATTCAAAATCCCTCATCTTCGCCCCAAAACGCGCGTCTCTGTCATCTAACAACGCATCAACGCCCTTTTGAAGCAGCCTTTCATACACTTCAAAAGCGAGTTTTTTTGCACTTCATCTTTCCAATTAGAAACCACGATCACCACATCAAAAGGGGCGGTATTTTTCGTCCACACACAGCCTAAATCATCGCTTTTTTGCTCTAAAATCGCGCTGAGCAATCGGCTAATGCCTATCCCATAACACCCCATTTCAAAAAATTGCTCCTTGCCATTCTTATCCAAGAAACTCGCCTTCAAGCTTTTAGCATAGCCTTGCCCGAGTTTGAAAATATGCCCCACTTCCAAACTCTTATGGTATTTCAACGCTCCTTGACAATTAGGGCAACAATCGCTCTCTTTAACCTGGACAATATCTGCATAAACAAGGTTTTCAAACCCTTTTAAATCCACGCCCACCGCATGAAAATCCTTTTCATTAGCCCCAACGATCAAGCAATCGCTCTCTTTTAAATCTTCATCAAAAATGATATAAGAAACATGCTTTTTCAAGCCATAAGGCCCTATAAAGCCCGCTATTAACCCCGCATTATCCAAATCTTTTTGACTCGCCTCTCTCAATTCTAAAGCGTTCGCTCCTATAATGTTCAAGGCGTTTAAAGCTTTAGTCTCTTCTAAATTGTCATCGCCCCTAACAAAAAAGCACGCTAGGGTTTCTTTATCTTTATGGATCACTTTTTTAACAAGCGCTTTTAAAACAAAATAAGGCTCTGTTTTAAAAAACTCCGCCACGCTTTGAGCGCTGGTGGTATTAGGGGTAGGGAATTTCGCTAATTGCGCTTTGGGGACATTTAAAGGCTCAGTTCTTTTAGAGCGTTTAGCGATTTCAATATTGGCGGCATAATCGCAATTTTGACACACCACGATCGTGTCTTCCCCGCATTCTGTTAAAACGACAAATTCCTTGCTTTTACTCCCCCCAATCGCCCCGCTATCCGCTTCCACAATGCGAAAATCCAAACCCAAATCGCTTAAAATCTCTTTATAAGCGCTTTGCGTGTTTAAAAATTCCTTATCCAAGCTCTCAGCGTCTTCATGAAAGCTATAACCATCTTTCATGATAAATTCCCTCGCTCTCACCAGCCCGAATCTTGGGCGGATTTCATCACGGAATTTCGTGTGGATTTGATAGAGATGCACGGGTAATTGCTTGTAGCTTTTAATGAAATTAGCGGCAATTTCGGTGATATTTTCTTCTAAAGTGGGGCTTAAAACAAAATCATTGTCTTTTCGGTCTTTAAAAACCAATAATTCCTTGCCGTATTTATCCAAACGGCCTGATTTTTCCCACAAACTCGCCAAAACCACAAAACTCATTAAAATATTTTGCGCCCCATGCTCTTGCATGCGTTTATGCGTGATGTTTTCTATCTTGTCTAGCACTTTTTTAGCTAAGGGCAAAAAATTATAAATCCCGCTGCCTACTTGATAAATGTATCCTGCTTGAGCTAAGTGTTTATGGCTTTTTAACACGGCATCTTTAGGGGGTTCTTTGAGGGTGGGGGCAAAGAGTTTTGAAAATAGCATGCATTATTCCTCGTAATATTCGCATTTATAGAGATTCAAATTCTGGGCATGACAAGTGGTAGATTTGTCTAAATTAAACAAGTTTTTAATCGCGCCCACAAGCACATCGGATTCTTCTTTTTGGGCGTTCTTTTTTAAAGCGATAGTAGGGTGGTGTAAAAAAGTGTTGAAAGCGTTGTGCAAGATCTTTTCAATATTGCTTTCGTATTCTTTAGGCACATAGCGTTTTTTGAGCGCCTTTTGCAATTCCTTTTGGGCTGAAATCCTAGCCAATTCCCTTAAATCCTTAATCACAGGCTCTACTTCTAAACTCTGGATCCATTGGTAAAACTCCATTGTGGCAAGCCCTACAATCTCATAAGCTTTCGTTCTGCTCTCTTGCCTGTTTCCCACATTTTCTCTCACCATAGGCTCTAAATCATCCACGCTGTATAAGAAAATATTATTCAGCGTCGGTTTTTCAATATTTCGTGGCACGGCTAAATCAAACCAAAAACGCCTGAAAATCGTTTCTTTTAGCATGGAATTTTGCACGATAAAGTTCGGCGAAGAAGTGGCGCAAAAAAGCAGTTCGTATTCATTGATATAAGTTTTTAAATGTTCTATATTTTGAAAGCTCACTTTTTTAGGCTCTTCTAATTCCTTGACAAAATCTTCAAATTTAGCCGCATTACGCCCTAAAATGAGCGCTTCAAATTGCTTGTTTAAAAGGTGTTTGATGACCAATTGGGCCATTTCGCCAAGCCCTATCACGAGGGCTTTTTTATCCTTAATCCTTTCTTTTTCAAAAATATTAAGCGCTTCTTTGACCGCCACTGAAGAGATGGAAACCCCTTGCTTGGAAATGCCGGTTAGATTGCGCACTTTAGCGGCGCATTTGAAAGCAAAATGGAGCAATCGGGTTAAATCTTTAGAGCAAAATTTCTCTTCAAAAGCGAATTTATAGGCGTTTTTCATCTGCCCTGTGATTTGAGTTTCCCCAACCACCAAGCTATCCAAACTGCTGCACACGCTAAAGACATGATGGACTGCGCTTTCATCAGTATTCATTAAAACGCATTTTTCTAAATCAGACACGCTCATTTTTTTATTTTGGGCTAGGATTTTTAATAACGTGCTTTTTGCTCATGAGTATTAGCACCGTGTTTTAGGCTCGCATAGATTTCAAAGCGATTGCATGTGGATAACACCATGCACTCTTTGATGTTAGGGCAGTGGTTTTTAATGGTTTGTAAAAATTCTTTAAGCGTTGTGCTCGAATTGATAGCGAGTTTTTCTCGCATTTCCAAGCTCATGCTTTTATGCGTAAAGGCTAGGGTGAAATATTTTGACAAATGAGTTTCTAACTCCATTAAAAAGTCCTGTAAATGACATCTTGCGCTAGTTTTTCTAAAATCAAATTGTTTTCCCCTTTAATGGCTTCAAGGGCCTTTTTAGAATAAACTTGAGCGATCTTAAGGGTTTCTTCTATGATACCATATTGCTTGAATTTTTCCTTAGTCCATTCTATGATTTCATGGCTATCTCGTTTAAAATAAGAAATTAAAAGCCCTTGATCGTGCTGATTTAATTTTTCATATAAAAGCAAGTAGGGTAGAGTGGTCTTGCCCTCTTTAAAATCGCTAAAATTGGGCTTGCCTAAAGTTTTGGCGTCTTGAGTGATGTCTAATAAATCATCAATGATTTGAAACGCCATGCCAAAATTTAATCCAAAATCCGCATACATTTTGGCGTCTTTATTTAAAAGAATCGCCATGCTCTTTAGGCTCGCTTCCATGAAATGAGCGGTCTTGTCTTCTAAAATGCGCCAGTATTTTTGTTTGTCGCTATTAAAACTTCCCCCCACAAACACGTCTTCAATCTCGCCCCTAGAGAGCCTTAAAACCGCATTAGAGAGGATTTGAGCGATGGATTCACCCATTTTAGATAGTTCAAAAAAGGCTTTAGAATAAAACACATCCCCAAGCATCACGGCGTTAAAATTACCAAAAAGAGCGTTAATGCTAGGGAGTTTTCGGCGCATGGTCGCCTTATCAATCACATCATCATGCAATAAAGAAGCGGTCTGTATCATTTCCACAATCGCGCACAAATTGAATGCTTTATCCAATAAAATAGCGTCTGTTTTTTCGTCTAATAAAGCGAGCATGAGTTTGGAGCGCAGCATTTTTGAAGGACCGATCTTAGAAAACAATTCATCTATAAAGCCGCTTTCTATTTCTTTGATCCAAGAAGCGATTTTGTTTTGAATGGCTTGAAGTTGTTTTTCTTGCATGCAAATTCCTCAAGGCTCTTTAGGGGAAAAAACAAGGGGCATAAGGGCTAAAAATCTTAAAGTGGCTTTATCTTCTTTAAAATCTTTAAACACAAGCGACAGAGTGCTGTTAGAAGAAAATTTTTTCTTCAAAAACTTTAAGGTTATAGGTGTTTCTCGCATGATCGGTGTATAAAATAAACTGGTAAGGGAAATGGTTAAAACGCATGTTGATGACTAAACCTTTATTTGCATATAGCGTCCAATAGAGCGTGATTTCTTTGGTTTGTTCATTTGAAGTGTCTTTGATAACGGCTCTAAACGCTTCATCTTTTTTTAATTCTAGCGTTTTATCGATCCCATAATCAAGCCCAAACGCTTTTAAAAAAAAGAGAAATATCAAGCCATAGCGGATAAGCTCATTCATTCCCACTAAGAATATTCGCCATGGATTGGATCACAATGTCTGTTTTCCTGCTCTCTATTTTTTGTTGCAACTTCTTCATCCATTCTTAAAGCTTTAGCGAAAGATTCAAACTTTTCTTCCAAGTCTTCTTTTTCTATAAAAGTTTCCAAAAGAGCCAAAAGCTCTAAAAGCCTTTCTAGCTCTTTTTTAGAAAGCTTTTTACTCGCATGAAAAATAATGTCATTCCACTTGTCTAAGGGGTTTCCCTCAAAAATTTCAAGCTCGCTGTAATCTCTCATGCTGGCTTCTTTTTGATAGCTTAAGCCAAATGGGCTTCTAGCATCCAAATGGATTTTTGCAACTTGGCCAATTGATCGTCCGCATAAGTTACGGTGACTTTATCGCCTTCTTTTTCAGCGGTGTTAGAAAGCTCTTTAAATTCTTTTTCTAGGTGTTTGTAATCGCCTAGAATTTCTTTAAAGATGTCTTTAGAGTGGAAGCTCGTTTTAGTTTCTTCTTTCACACGAGTGAGTTTGAGCGCTTCAGATAAAGTCACTAAGGGGTGGTGTCCTAATTGAACAATCCTTTCAGCGAGATCATCAAACATGTCCGCAAATTCTTCATAAATTTCTTCAGTGGCTTTATGCACATTGAAAAAATCGGTACCTTTCACATTCCAATGGAAGTTATGCACTTTCATAAACAACACAATCGCATCCGCTTGCAAATGTTTTAAAATTTCAAATGTTTTCATCAAAAGTCCTTTTTTTAAAATTGTTTTAGGCTTTTATTTTCATAAAAACCTTGATCGCTATCCTACACCAAAAGAGTTAATAAAAAAATTTTTTTGTCTTATTTTTGTCAAATATTGATAAGCCATATTTAATTTAATGTTCTTTAATCTTTTTAAAATTTTGTTTTATCGTAAAACTCATTTTTGTAAAACTCATTTTTTAAGGGGGGATAATTATCAAAATTAAGAAGCGTTAAGAATCTTAATTTCAAAGGTTTTTTCTTGATTTTCTAATAGCACAATGCTCCCTTCATGGGCTTTAACGACTTGCAAAGACAGGGCTAACCCTAGGCCATTCCCCTTTAATTTAGTGGTTTCAAAAGGCTCAAATAAAGCGCTTTTGTTTTCCACTTCCTTGCCATTATCAATAACGGTGAAGACGATAAATTCATTTTGAATGAACGCTTCAATCTTCACTTGCCCCTGTTCGCTCTCTTCTAAGGCTTCAATCGCATCAATGGCGTTATACAAGAAATTTTGTAACACAATCCCCATTAAATCAAAGTCAAAAACCCTTCTTCATCGCTAAAATTAAAAAGAAAATCAATGTCTTTGGAGTAAGTGTAGCAGTTTAGGGCTTCTTTGAGATCGCTCTCTAGCGTTTTCAAACTTTGCTTGGTGCGGTTGGCTTGAATGCCTTTAGAAAAAAGCAAGGTGGCTTTAATGATCCTTTCTACGCGCCATAAAGCTTTTTGCAATTCTACAACAATGGGTTTAGTTTTTTCGTTCGCATGCTTTAATAACACCGAAGCTAAAAGGGAGATAGAGCCTACGGGGTTTCTGATTTCATGGGCTAAATGCGCTGAGATTTTCCCCATAGAAGCGAGTCGCTCTTGGCGTTTTTGAGCGCTAATATCGGTTGCGGTGATGATTTGCTTGCCTTGAATGCTGTTTTGCTGGACTAAATAGCTTTTATTTTCATGTTCAATTTCGGTGTTAAAATTTTCTAATTTAGCCTTATTGAACACCTCATGGCTTTGATTGGCTAAAGAATTTTTATAAAAAAAGCTCCCGTTTTCATTCATCACCCAAATCGCTTGCGGTAAAATCTCTATAACCCATTCATAAAGGGCTTTATAATCCTTAAACTCCTTTTCCACCTTGTAGCTTTGTAAAATGAATTGGTTTAAAAGCCCTAGCAATTCTTGCATGTCTTTTTTATTGGAAAAATTTTCTAATAAATCTTCGCTCTCTTTGGGTTTAAAATTTTCTAATGAAATCACATTGTCTTCTTTTTTTAACAACCCCTTGAAAGAAGAAGCCTTATCAGAGCGTTTCAGAGGGAGTTTTTTAAATAAGGGCGTTTTAAGTGCTTGGATTTTTTCATGGTTTTTGTTTTTCTTGCTCTTTCAAGAAATTAAACAGCATTTCGCTATAACCAAAATTCCCGCTCAATTCTTTAGAAAGCGTGTCCTTATACATGGATGCATAAATCTCATCGCCCGGGGCTTTAGGGTATAAGGGGTTATCCATTTTCATAGCAGTATCCAGCATGAATTTTAAAAGCAGCGCTTCAAAAGAATCGGTTTGCTCTTTGAGGAGCTTGTCGTTTTTATTTTGAGCTAGCGTTTTTAATTTCTCTTCGCTCGCTAATTTAGAAACGTTGTATTGCTCTAACATGGCTTTATTGTTGTTTATCATAGTATCTCCATTTCAGCGCTAATCGCGCCGCTTTTTTTAGGGCTTGCAAGATTGAAACCATCCCCTTAGCGCTCACGCCAATTTTTTGTAAGGCTTTTACCACCCCGGCAATGGTGATGTTTTTCCCGTTAGAGCTCAGCGTGTTATGAGCGGTGTCTAAGGACATGTTATTGTCTAAATCCTGCGTGTTTTTAGAGTCATTTAAAGGCTCTTTAGTGATTTTAAGCGTGATGTCTTGGCTTGTAACCACTATCGGATGCACTATTATATCCACTCCTGAAACGATCGTGCCTGATTTTTCATCTATAATGATCTTATTTTTCGCGCTGTAGTTAATGGGGATTTCTTGCACTAAAGCTAAAAACTCCACCATAGAAAGACGCTCTGGGCGAGTGATTTGAATGGTTTTTGGATCTAGCGCTATGGCTACTTTATTGCCAAATACTTTATTTAAAGTGTTTTGCACTTGGATAGCGTTTTTAAAATTGGGGTTTTTCAGGCTTAAAGTCATGGCGTTTTTATGGAACAAATCATACGAAACTTCCCTTTCAATAGTCGCTCCGTTGATGATATTGGCTGAGAGCAAATTACTAGAATTACCCGAAATAATAGCCCCTTGAGCGAGGGCGTAAATATTCCCATCTACCGCATTTAAAGGGGTCATCACTAAAGTCCCTCCTTGAATGGATTTCGCATCGCCAATAGAAGAAATGTGAATATCAATCTTATCGCCCTGTCTTGCAAAGGGGGTAAGGAGGCTGTAATCATCACGGCAGCGACATTTTTAGATTTAATATCATCTGCAGAAATTTTAACGTTCACGCTCTCTAGCATGTTAGAAATGGATTGCATGGTGAATTTTGAGCCGGATTTATCCCCTGTGCCATTTAGGCCAATCACAAGCCCATAGCCAATCAGCTGGTTATCCCTTACGCCCACCACGCTCGCTATATCGCCTATTTTTTCGGCCAAAAGCTTGTGGAAGGCTAATACAAAAATAAGACACAAAAACACCCGTTTCAATCAAACCCTTTCATTTATTTACCCCATCATTTTAGCATAAGCCTTTTATAAAAACTTTAAACTTAATTGAGCGCATTTTTATGCTATACTCAAAAATCTTATAAACTTTAAATCAAAGATTTTAATTTTAGCCTTTTATCAGCTTAAAGTTTCAAATTAAATTGAGGTATGAATCTCCCATGGAATTGAATCAACCACCACTCCCTACAGAAATTGATGATGACGCTTATCATAAGCCGAGTTTTAATGACTTGGGTTTAAAAGAATCGGTTTTAAAATCCGTCTATGAAGCCGGTTTCACTTCCCCAAGCCCCATTCAAGAAAAGGCCATTCCGGCTGTTTTGCAAGGCCGAGACGTCATCGCGCAAGCCCAAACAGGCACAGGAAAAACCGCCGCTTTCGCTCTGCCCATTATCAATAACCTTAAAAACAACCACACCATAGAGGCCTTAGTGATCACGCCCACTAGAGAATTAGCCATGCAAATTAGCGATGAGATTTTTAAATTGGGCAAACACACCAGGACTAAAACCGTGTGCGTGTATGGAGGCCAGAGCGTTAAAAAAACAATGCGAATTCATTAAGAAAAACCCCCAAGTGATGATCGCCACGCCAGGAAGGCTATTGGATCATTTAAAAAACGAACGCATCCATAAATTTGTGCCTAAAGTGGTCGTGTTAGATGAAAGCGATGAAATGCTGGATATGGGGTTTTTTAGACGATATTGAAAGAGATTTTGACTACCTCCCTAGCGAAGCACAGATCTTGCTTTTTTCAGCCACGATGCCAGAGCCGATTAAAAGACTAGCGGATAAGATTTTAGAAAACCCTATTAAAATCCATATCGCTCCTCCTAATATCACTAACACTGACATCAC
>JBLDXK010000025.1:0-6422 GCA_047430845.1 Helicobacter pylori
TTAGTCGTTTTATGGTAAAAATCATTTTTTTAAGGGTAGGGGGTGTTTTTAATTTTCTTCCCAAATGCTCGCCGCTTCTTCTAAACGCTGCTTGTCAAAATGCGTGTAAATCCTACTGGTATTCAAGCTCGCATGCCCTAGAGCTTCTTGAACTAAAATCAAATCATGGCGTTTTTGATAAAGCAAGGTCGCAAAAGAATGCCTTAACATGTGCGCCCCGTTTTTTTCCCTTCTCAGACCCGCAAAATTGATGATGCGCTCCACCTGTTTATATAAATACGCTTGCGTTAAAGCGCTGCCTTTTTGGTTGCAAAACAATAAATCATTTTTAACGGGATATAATTCCCTTTCTACAAGCCATTCTTTTAAAAGGCTCTCAATGTGGAAAGCTTTGAGCATCACCGCTCTGTATTTGTCGCCCTTGCCTTTAATCAAAATCGTATAACAGCCATTTTCTAAAGTAAAATCCTTTATTTTAAGCTGTAAGGCTTCGTTAGAACGCATGCCCGTAAAAACGATGATTTTAATGAGCAGGCGGTTTCTGGCGCGCACTTTAGCAGACATTTCTATTTTATCAATGCCCTCTAAAAATTTTTCTAATTCTTCATTATTTAAATGAGTAGGGAGCTTGTTGCCCGCGCTTTGATTGACTCCGCTGATATTTTTAAGCGTGATATTATAAATATAAGATTTTTCATTTTCATCTTGATTTTGCTTGTCTATGTAGCTAAAAAGCCCGAGTAGGGCGATCCTGTAATTTTTCTTAGTGGCTAAACTCAAACCCCCGGTATAAACGCTCAAAAATTCAGCGAGCAGCACTTCATCAATGCTTTTGAGCGATTTTAAAGAAATCTTTTTTGTGTATTCATAAAATTTGAGTAGGGGCAATGCGTAGGTGTTGATCCCGAGTAATCCGGCGTTACGGGCTTTTTTACAAACTTTTTCTAATTGGCTTGAGCTGACGAACGCTTGATTTAGTTCGTTCAAGCATTCAAAAACCTTGTTTTGGTCTTTCACTTGGGAATTAGACAGGCTTGTGCATTTGTAACGCAAAAAGCGCCCAATCCATAGCAAAAGATTTTCTATGGGGTCTTTTAATTCTTCTAGGGGGTGCTTCATTTAGGGTTTTTAAACTAATCTAAATCGTCATCATGTGGCGTATCACTGGGCGCTTTTTGCGTTATAAGCGCGTTCGCAATAAGTTTATTGCTAACTACCTCACCTTGTTTTAAATCATCAGCAATCTGATTGATTTTAAGGTTCTGTGCCGAACCTATTTTATGTTGTTCTCTCTTTTCAATAACTTCTCTTTCTATGCTCTCTATTTTTTCAATATCAAAAACTTTAGGATAACCGCGCCACTGACTATGCTGAATAGATAATTTTATGTCATCTTCAAATGCCCCAGCAACAATATTAGGCATGCATGTCGTTTTTATTTGAACCTTATCAATTTCCTTAAAACTCATACCACAATTGCCACCAGGCTGTTTTGAAAAGAATGCAGCTACCTTATTTTTTAAGCGTGTGAGAGATTGCGGTAATTGACTAGGCACTGAGAATGTAATATCTGAGAACTCAGCCCACACCTCATTAAAATCACTAGATAAAGCACTCACCAATTCTACCTTATAAATGTTTTCTTTATCATGAATAGCGTTTTTACAATAACAGATCGCCTCTTGATCAAACAATCTTGCCAATAACAACAAATAATTTCTTAAATTGAATGTCTTGCTTGGCTCGTTTTGAAATACAAAAAAACTTATTTCTTTGTTAGGCAAAAGATCGTTTTCTACCTTTTCTTTCCAATAACCAATCGCTTGAATATAACCAAGAAAATCACGCTTTCCATCTAAAAAAGATTTTAGGCGTTGCGTTTCTTTCACATAGTCGCTATAAGAGTATTTGTATTTAGTGATAAATCCTTGAGTAGACATGAAATCTTTCATTGTCGCTTTGCTCTTATCTGTTGTGAATTTATCCACAAAAGCTTTATTGAACGTTTTACAATTACAGAGTTTTCTATAAATGCCATCATTTTCTCTAAGGAAATCCCTAGTTAAAGAATCGCTTTTAGCTGCTTTTATAAGCGCTTTCTGTTCTTTCATCAGTAAAATCCTTTGTAAAAACTCCTTTAAAAGGTCTAAACGCTGAGATAATCCCAAAAGGTAGTCCGCTCCTAATTTTCTCATACACTCTATTAAGCTTAGCGCCCTCAATTGCATAAACTTCAGCAGCATAAGCTTCAGTAGGGTTGTTCTTAATATTAGAGATTTCATCGCCAAGAAAAATCTTATCGTCCTCATCGCCAATGCCAAAAAAATCTAAAATATTTACACACAACTTATCGTCTATCACTCTAACTTTTTTATCATTTTCAAATTCTAAAAAATCATAATTCAATAACATCCAACACCTCTTTTAATTTATTTGCAAAAATAAAAACGATCCTTAAAGGCTGATTTTAGCACCAAAACTAAAACCATTCCCAAATGATGAATAGGGGGTGTTTCATTTAGGGTTTTAGCTTATTCTTTCAAGTGTGTGTCAAGAATAAAAGAGCCTTCTCTAACATATATGCTTAAAGAACCGTGGCTATAATTTTCAACAAGCCGATCAACATTCTCTAGATCCAATGCTTCTCTAGGCACTTCAATAATAAATTCTAATTTTTCATCTAAAAAGTTAACAATATCAAAGATAAAATGGAATGTATTGTAGTTGAAATTATATCGAACTCTTTCTTATTAACACATAAGTGATAATTGGCGGTTGAGATGGTTGAAACGATAATTGATTTAAAGCCTCAATAATACGATTCGATAGATCTTGCTTTATTTTGTGATAATTTTTGCAATAATTGTGTTTCTAGATCCTTAGGATCTATGAAACAATAGCTAGAACCTGTATATTCCTTGCTTGCATAAAATAAAGCATTGTTGATAATTTTTTCACCAACTATCTTACCACTTTCTAAATCTTTAGCAATTTCATTGATTTTAATGTTTTGTACAGAGCTTTGCTTATATGTCTTATTCTTTTCACTCTTTCGTTGATCTCTTTCTTCAATCACTCGTGCCTTTAGTTTATTTATTGTTTCACTTGGTAGGGTTTCAGAATAGTCAAGCAAAAATGTCTCACGAAACCGCTTATAGTGCGACTTAATATCTTCCATGTGTTTTTCAAAAGTTGAGTTTATGCGAAAATCACTACTTGAATATTTATTGTTCTACAAAACAATCATTATGGGGATACAATGTTATGGAGATACGATCATTTATTATTTTTTTATTTTTTATTAAAAAATCTTTATAATCTTCAATTGGATTCTCATCTAATACAAAAGAATAAAACTCATTCCTCAACTCCAAAAGAGAATCCCAAAAAGTCTTGGGGTTTGAAATTCCAATTTTAACTTTTGTAGATCCGAATTCTTTCCCAAAAAAATGCGTTCTTGTTTCTAGGAATTTTATCTCTTTTGTGTCGGTGTTTTGCGTGTCTTGCTTGTTTTCGCAATAACAAATCGCTTTTGGCTTACAATAATATGTTGTGGCTAACACCAATAAGTAGTTTTTTAAATTGAATGTCGCACTTGGCTCGTTTTCATATACAAAAAACAAGCTTTCGCGTAGCTATTCATTATTTCATCAAAATACGATGATGGTTCAATTAGTTTATTAAAAGTGATAACCCCAAAAGGCGAGCCATTATTGATCTTGTCAAAAAGCATTTGCCATTCTTCAGAATTATTGTTATGATCAAATCTTATTGCCATTTATTATTCCTTTCTCAAAAATCTCTTTTAGTTATGAAAACTATACTTTTCAAACTTTTAAGTCAAACCATTATACCACGCTATGCCACTAACTACAATATCAAATTCCAAACAAGATTAAGTCCCCCCTTTTTTAAATACCAATTTTTTTATCCCTTTAATTTGACAAAGCGAGCGATGCGTTCAATCCCCTTTTCAATCTGTTCTTCTGAGCATGCAAAAGACAAACGAACATAACGCTTCCAATCCAAAAGCCTTTCCAGGTACTAACGCCACGCCTTCTTTTTCTAATAACTCATGGCAAAATCGCATCGAATCCCCCCACAAAGACTGCCAATATTAATAAACAGATAAAACGCCCCATCAGGTTTCAAAGCATTCAACCCTCCAATCGCATTGATTTTTGCGTGGGCTAAATCACAGCGTTTTTCAAAAGCCTGACGCATCGTTTCAATTTCCTTATCCACCAACCCCTCAAGCGCCACAATAGAAGCCATTTGCGTGATAGAATTGATATTGGAAGTGCATTGGCTTTGCAAGTTGTTCATCAATTTGACTAACTTTTTATCCTTGCTCGCCGCATAGCCCATACGCCAGCCTGTCATCGCCACTGACTTGCTCAAGCCATTAATGGTAATGGTGCGTTTTTTTCATCTCTTCACTCACTGCCGCACAAGAAACAAACTCCCCTTTATAGACAAGCTTTTCATAAATTTCATCGCTAAGCACCCAAACTTTTGTCTCTTTCAAAACTTCGCCCAAAGCCTCTAATTCCGCCTTACTATAAAGCATGCCGGTAGGGTTTGATGGAGTGGTGAGAATGAGCATTTTTGTTTTGGGGCTTAAGGCGTCTTTAAGCTGCTTGGGGGTGATTTTAAAATGGCTTTTTCATCGGTTTGAATGAATTGACTCACCCCTCCGCTGTATTTCACAAGCTCAGGGTAAGTTACCCAAAAAGGCACAGGGATAATCACCTCATCGCCCTCCCCTATTAAGGCCTGAATCGCATTGAACAGGCTTTGCTTAGCGCCATTACTTACTAAAATTTCACTCAGCTCATAATCCAAGTTGTTTTCTTTTTTCAATTTAAAAGCGATCGCTTTGAGTAATTCAGGAATCCCAGCCACTGGAGTGTATTTTGTAAAGCCGTCATTTAGGGCTTTTATAGCCGCATCTTTAATCGCTTGCGGGGTGTCAAAATCAGGCTCGCCCGCTGAAAAACTTAAAATATCTTTTCCTTGCGATTTCAATTCTTTAGCGAGCGTGCTGATAGCGATCGTTGTGGATTCTGAAAGGGATTGGATTTTAGAGGAATATAACATGCTTAATCCTTGTTAAATTTTTGAACTATCATAACATGATCAAAAAGATTTTAATTCTAATTTTCAAAAAACTTTAAAAAATGTTTCAAAAGAAAGCGGTGGTCTATGCAGAAAACTCTAATTGAAAAACTTCAATTAGAGAAAAACAAGCGTTTTAAATCAGAAATTGTAACGATACCCTACATAAAGGCTGTATTGACGGCGGTAAGTGAAGCTCAAGTTCCCATGGTTAAAATAATAAACATTGATAGTAGGAATCTTCACGCCAAAGTCAAATTCTTGATGATGGCCAATATGGGTGCGAATCCCTAAATTAAAAAGGAACTGGAAAATCGCCGGATCAAGGCTATAGGAGGTGTGCTTATAAGGGCTTTTAGTTTCCAAAAAGGCCCCTGTCGTATTACCCCAAGAGTTACCCGCGATTTGAGCCCCAAAAAAGAAACCAAAACTCGCATCCTCTTTATTAATGACATTGTATAAAGTGTCAATACCCACACCATAAGTGAACATGTCAGACAGATTGCCCATAGTCCCTACTTTGGTCGCACATGGCTCATTGAGTTTACACGCCCCACCATTATCTGATGTCAAAGCGTTCGCTCCAAACACGGCATGCCCATAATCCATAAAGCCGTAATAGCGCGCACCAAACCATCTCTTCTCTCCAAAAAACTGCTTATAACCCACAGTAAGCCCTAAGCCTTGCATAACGGCCAGATAGTCGGTTTTACCCACAGGGAACTTAGGATAGTTAAATTCACTGCTCTTTGGGGGGTTTTTAACGCTTTGCGAAGCCTGACCGACTTGATAGCTAATCCCCAAATACCAAGCGTTTTTCTCGCCTTTCACTACTTTATAATCTTTTGGTTTTTCCAATTGCTTTTGCACTTCTGTGCTGCCTTCTGCTGCCAAAAGACTATTACCTAACACTACCGATAAACAGAGCGTTTTAAACACTACAAACTTTTTCATACAACATTTTTCCTTCTAAAAGTCTACATTTCGTATAATAATAACATAATAATCTATAAAAAACCTAAATTCTTAAGAAAAACACCCCTAAAACTTAAAATTTTAAATTTTCTAGGGGGTTTTAGCGGTTTGGCTCGGTGATTTTTTCTGTTTTTGGGGGATTTCTTAATAAAGTTTGATAAACTCCAATGTTTTAAATAATGAGTATTAGGAAATAATCTATTCTTTTTTAAAACTATTCTCACAATTTTTAAGCAAATCAAGTATCCTATCATAGTGCATCTTCTTGCATTGCTTGTTCAAGTAGTTGTTCTTGAATAGGTTGTTCATTATTGAACTTTTTCGGTGTT
>JBLDXK010000026.1:0-29886 GCA_047430845.1 Helicobacter pylori
GTTACTAACACCAAAAGAACGCATGCGTTAAACCCTTAATCCCACCATTTATCAATTATTTAATGGCTCAAAAAAGGGGTAAGCCCCAACCCCCTAAAACGCTAAACGCATTCCAATATTCCCGGTAATGTTGATCATTTTATAATCCAATCCAAACCTAGCCCCCACCCCAGCATTCGCATAAAAGCTTTTAAATAACCTCACTTCCCCGCCTGTAGTGATGCTCGCAAAAGTGTTATAAAGCTCGCCTTTCCTGTAACTCAAAGTGTTGTTACCAATGAAACGCACCAATTTATCCCCCATAGACCTTACAAGCAAATCCCTACCAACGCCACCAATCGCATAAAAATAAGAGTTTGTGTTGAAATAATGGCGGTTCTCCAAAGCAAGATCAATCGTTAAAACCGACTTTTTAGACGGATCGGCGTTCGCTTTAAACTGATTGTAAAGCGCGTTATCCATCACCCGCTTCTAAACCGCTCATACCAATATAGTAATACCTTAAACCAATTTGAGGTTTTAAAATGATGCTTTTGTTTTTAAACATGAAATCATACCCGTAATTAACTCTCGCGTTCGTCGTCCATGTGCTGTATTTATAGGACTGATTGATCATAGAAAGCAGAGTGTCGTTGGAGCTGATTTGGGTTTTATTAGCCCCCCAAGTTTCATTGACGCTAAAAGTCAGCTCGCTCTTTTTAATGAAAGCCCTCGCATACAAGCCCATGTCCACATTATTCGATCGAGAACTAGTGATGCGTTCATAAAACCCGCTATACCCATAAGCCGCATACCCTCCAACAATCACCCCCTTAATGAATCTGTCATAGCCCACATTGACACCATAGAGCGTTCCTGTGCCATTTCCCACAAAGCTCACGCCCCCAACGCCGGTTGCCCAAAGGTTGTTTTTTAGTTTATCCCTTTGAGAGTATTTTAAAATCACATCCATCGCGTTAGGGACAGCATCGGCAAATTTTTGGTTTTTAAGGCTGCTCAAGCGTTCGCTAAAATCTGTTGAATCAAAGGAAGCGAAATTAGAAAGCTTGGCTAAACGGCTCATTTGTTGCGTGTAAGTGTTGAGCTGTAAAGCATCGGTGGAATTGTTTTTAAGATTGGGTTTAGAAAGCATGCCTAAAGCGCTGGTAATATCTTTCATTAAAGTAACAATGTGTTCAGTGGGATTGTCTTGCAAATAATAAGGAGCGAACAAGGGATTACCCCCTTTAGCCGCAAAAAGCTCATTCAGCCACAGAATGGAATTATTGCCCGCAGATTTGATCGCATTCAAACCGGTGCTACCTTGAATGTGTTTAACATAATACTCCAAACTAGGGGCTTGAATGCTCATGGGTTTATCAGAGACGGTAACTTGAACTTTATCATAAAGGATAGATGAATACACCATTTGCCCTTGATTGTCTTTAAAGCTCACCACAAGACCCCCATCTTTAATATTGACCGGTTGGTTGTCATAGCTTAGTGAATCGCCATTCAATTGCATGCGTTTGCCGTTAAAATCAATGAGAGTGTAAAGCTTAAGGTAATCGCTCAAGCTCCCTCCAAGAATCATTTGATTATCATAGCCATAAACCATGCGTTTAGCGTTAATAAGCGTGTAAGCGCCTTGCTTGAGTTGAGTATTAAAATGGATTAAAGCTTGATTGTTATAAGACATGATCGTAGAATTGCCAGCCACATTAATAATCGTTTGATTGGTTTTATTGTTAAGATTAAAGATCAATGGCCCTTCGCTGTTAAAATTCCCCCCCACATTCAAACCATTTTCATTCGTGCTGAGAGCCGCTCCTTTAACCACATTGAGATTACCGCTAATATCAGCCCTGTAATTAGAGTTATTGTTAAAAGCGTTATTCACGATCAAATGATTCGCTTTAAAAGTAGCGTTTGGCCCTAAATCTAAAGTCCCGATCGTGGTATTTTGTAAAACTTTTGAAAAATCCACTAATCCGTTCGTTTTAATTGTTCCTAAGAACGAGAAGTTATTCGCATTCACTTCTAGCGTTTCATCGGTTGGGGCTGTCGCGCTTGAAGAATGAGCTTTTTTCTCGCCCATGCAATCTAAAACATTCACGCAAATTTGACCTTTTTGAACGCTAATATCGTTTCGTGACGCGTTAAGAATTAAACCATTAGTAGCGTTTAAGGTATCTAATGAAATATTAGAAAAATCTTTAGATACAAAAGAAAGCCTGCCCTGATATTGCGTGAAATTAATCGTGTTTTTCCCATTAAAGATAATAGACTTGCCCGCCACAAAATTCAGTTCCCCTCCTGTGGCGTTACTAAACGAGCTGTTATTAGTAAATAAATAATCTTTAGCCACAAAACTGAAATTCCCTTTTTGCCAGAGATTGTACAAGCCTTTAGGTTTGAGTAAAGATCCCATGCCCAATTGTTTCAACTCATCTTGTAAGGATTTAGGGAGTATGGTGCCTAAACCTTGATGATAAACGCCTCCAAAGCCCTTATCAGCAATGATTTTATTGATCATTTGCCCTAAGACTTGATTGCTCATGATTTTATTCACTACGCCATCGCCTAATAAGTCATTTAACGCTTTTTCACCTATGCTAGAAATGGTGCTAGTCAGCTCTTTACTAGGGTTAGTGATGCTATTTAAAGCGATATTGACTAACACGCTCAAATCTTGTGGACCGAGCCAAGAAATGAGCTTATTGATTAGGGGGCTTGATTGATCATTTGATTGAGAATATCCCCAAAAGTCGTTTTATCCAAGAAATTCTGTAAGTCTTTGGCATCAGAGCTAGAGCCTATTTTATCCAGGGCTTGATTCAAGCCTCCAGGCACAAAATTATTGGCAAAAGAACTCAAACTTTGCTTGCCATACCAAGTATTGATGAAATTCTCTACATTTTCAATCCCTAAAGTTTTAACGATGAACTTTTCAAATCCTGAAGAATGGGCTTGGATTTGTTCTAAGAGCATTTGATCAATTTCTTTTTCTTTTTATAGGATCTAGTGCGTTTAAAAGCCCGTTTTCGCCAAAAATATCGCCCACCGTTTTAGAATTTAAAATTTCCATGATCGCGTTTTTAAAAGCACTCACACCTAAAAGGCTGCTCACTTCATCAGGACCAAGCAAGGAACTTAAAGTTTTAGAGCCAAAATCTTTAGGGATCATGTTGGCTAAATCTTTAGGGATAGCGTTGTTATTCAAGCTCTCTTCATAAACCATGTTAGAAAGGATATTCCCCAAGCCCTTTTCCCCAAAAGCTTTTCAATGCCCTCTTTGCCCAAATAAGAAAAGATTTTATCAGTCCCTTGAGCGTCAATATTGGCTTGATTAAGCACTAAATTCGTCGCGCTTTCAAAAGACACATTCGCGCTCCCTCCGCTCCCCCAAGCGTTCCCGCTACCGATTGTCCCGGTAATGTAAATGTTTTTAGCCTTAAAATTAGCGTTAATGTAGCCCAAATAAGGCGCGCTAGAATGGAGCAATTGCCCTAAATTAGTCTGCCTAAACATCTGGCAAGTGTTATCCCCAACCGCGCATGGATTTTTATACCCATCGCCTCCAAACCACACCACGCTATTCGTATTCGTTTGCCCTTCTTTGATCGCCCCCACAACGAGACTGCCTTGAGAAAAATGATAATTAGCCGTGTTAGAAAAATTATTGATGATCTTCAATAAACTCTTCCAATTCGCTTGAGTTAAAGTGATACCATACTTTTCAAAGATACCAAAAAGAGTTTCAAAACTATCCGGACTATTGAGATTGAGATTGTCTAAAGCCCCTGAAGCGATAAGCTTAGCCACTTTAGGCAAAAATTCCTTACCTAAACTGGCGATCATGTTCAAATCCTGCTTAGTGATAGCCTGATTATAGATGTGCAAGGCTTGTAAGGGTTGGTTTTGCACGTTATAAGTCCCGGGTGTTTCATTGTTTTGATTAAAGCCTCTGATATTGCTCGTTAAATAATAAGTGCCGGCTTTGCCGCTTGTGTGATTATAGGAATTAGAGCTTTCATCATAAGGGTTTTTTTGGTAATTATACAAGCTAGGAGCGAGATTAAACATCGTATTATTAGAAACGCCGTTTTGAGAGATCTGCACTTTCAAGCGGTTGTTATGCAAGGTTTCGGTAATCGTTTCAGTCGTATTGAGCGGGTTAATGAAACTCCAAGAATGAATGCCGTTATTAAACGAGTAGTCAGCCTTTTCAATCTGGATGCCATAAAAACGGATTTTCTCATAGCCGTTATTCCCCATTAAGCCGCTAATATTTTGGGCTTGCAACACATCATAAACGGAAGCTTTTTTATCCCCCCCAAATAGATTCATATAAGACAGATTCAAAATCCCTTGAGTTCCAAAACTAAAATTCCCTTTTGCATTAATCGCTAGATTGTTAGCGCCATTGCCTAAGAGGTTTAGAGCGCCATTTAAAAGAACGCTTTGAAAATTCAGGGTGCTGTTGTTTTGTAAATCAAACAAGGCGTTAGAATTAAAGGTCGCTAATTTAGTGAAAGAAATTTGAGAATTATTGGCATAAAAACTCACAGGGGCGTTAAAAACGCTATTACCATTAAAGTTCAACAAGCTTGAGCCGTTGAGGTTGAAATTCGTTTCCCCCTCTACGCTAAGAGCGTTAAAGCTCGCTTGAGAACTTTCAGCCAAATTCATCGTAGAGTTATTTTCAAAAGTGGAAGCGCCTTGGAAATTGATATGGATATTTTTAGCCCTTAAATTGAGCGTCGCTTGATTGAAATTCGTATTCCCTTTGAAATTAATCAGGCGTGCAGAGTTGCCAAAATCAGGCGTTTTGCCAAATAGCGGAATGCCATAAAAAGTTACATTAGCGTTATTGAAATTCGCTTGATTGAAGCTTACTTGAGCGTTAGGGTTTAAATTCAAGTAAGAAACCCCGTTAAAAGCAGTCGTGCCGTTAAAATTCGCTACGCTGTTGTTGTAAAAAGAAAGGCTTGAAGCGTTTTCTAAAGTCGTTTGAGTTTGGCTACCCCCAATATTAATAGCAGCGTTGGGTTTGACTGAAAGCCTGGAATGATTGAAAGTAACATTCCCATTCAATGAAGACTGATTCACATTCTTAGACACATCAATGACGATTTGAGAGTTATTGAAAATAATGTTATTAGCTTTCAAATCATAGCGAATGCCCCCCCCTAAAATGGAATCAGTGAAAATCAAATCCGTATTCGCAACCATATTCACATACGAAGAGCCGCTTTCAGTCGCTCCGTTAATATTAGTCCAGCCGCTAAAAGTGGTGTTTTCAAAAGCGATACGCCCTGAGTTAAAATTAAAGCCTCCCCATGTGAAATCCCTAAAGTTAGAGTTTTTAATCTCCATAGAAAGCCTGGAATTAAAATTCGCCCATGAATGTTGGCTTGCGCTGGTTTGTAAGCCCATAGCCACGGTTTGGAAATTCGTGTAATTCAACCCGTCAGCGCTCAAGGTTTCATCAGCGTTAAAATCAATCGTCGCCCCACCGCCGGCGTTAGGGTTGCCGACATTAAAGTTATTCGTTAAAAAGATATTAGTCGCGTTGAAATTGCCATGCAAATACAGCAAATTATTCTTACCAAACCAGATCGAACCGCCATTGTTATTAGCCTTTTCTTGAGCGCTCCCTAAAAGCAAAGTCCCCACCACCGTAGCCCCAAAGTTCAGCGACCACGCAAAAGCGCTAGAGCCGATAAGGTTTTGATTTTTATAAGGCGCGATATAGCACACGCCAACGCACACCGGGGTTTTTCCTGGAATGAAATCAAATTGCTTCCTCACTTGACTCCAAATATCCTTAGAATCAGCGTCTGTGTGGAAAGGCGAAGAATGGATAGTGAAATATTTATAGGTGATAGAACCCGGATTAAAAGTTTCTTCAAAAACAAATCTTTGACCATTGCTTTGAGTGAATTGCACAAAATAAGTGTTTTTCTCCGCCCTTAATAGAGTCCCTTTCTCGCCACCATAATGGATCAAATTCCATAAATTTTTTGAAAAAACATTATCCGCTAAAATTTGATTATTATATTTAATGTTATTCCCGCTTAAAAGCGTGTAAGTGGTTTTATCGGTCAAATCCCTTTCAATGTTAAAGATACTATCATTTTCAATAGAAACTGATCCTTTAAGGCGGCTGAAAGGATCGCTGTTAATGAGCGTGTTTGTGCCTTTAAAAGTAATATTTTTAGTGTCGTTAAACGAATAGCTACCGCCATTAAACGAGTTATTGTTAAAAATTAGGTTTTGCGCTTTTGCGTTGATATTGTAAGAATTGAAAGTGTTGTTTTCTAAGGTTAGGGAATTTCCGGCGCTGTTTTCACCCCCCTTATAAATCAAAGTGCCGTTATCGCTGAAATTAACATTCTTAATTACCGCCTTCCCATTAGCGTTAGCGTTATCCACGCCAAAATTCCCCCCCCACTCACAGAGCCTTTATCCCAAGTAATATCACCCGCTTTAAGGTTAAAACCTCCATGCGGGGTTTGGTTGCTAAAATTTGCGTTTGTTGCATTCAAGTTGCCATTATCCACAATGAAATTCATCCATGAATTTTGCAAACCGGCTTTATCGTTATTCAAATGAGCGTTAGCGATATTCAAACGCCCTTGAGCGTTAAAGACTAAAGTCGCGCCCCCACCGGTTTTGGCTCCATTACCAGAGCGAATCGTGCCGGTAATGTCAATTTGACTCGCTTTAAAAGCGCCTTGAATATAGCCCACTAGCCCCCATTCAGCCCCTGAAGTTTTCCCAAAACCCACCACGCTATTAGAAGTGGGATTTGCCCCAGCAAGAAAAGGGGTGGTCTGATTGAACACTAAAACGCTGTTAGCACCGCTATAATCTTGCGTGAAAACGCCTGTGCCAGCGATCTTCCAAGTCGTCATGCCGTTGAGATAGAACACGGTGTTACTGGCGTTATTATTGATATTTTTAAGATGAAATACCTCATTATGGATATTCACGCAATGCGTATACCCTAGAGTGCATAAACGAGTGAGCGTGATCCCGTTATTAAAATTTTCTTTAATGTAGTAAGTCAAGCCGTTATCGGTGAATTGGACATTATAAATTTTAGCGTTGCTTGGCGCGGATTGATCCTTATCAACTAGCGTGCCGCTAGGGTTTTCCCCACTAATCCAGCGCAACATTTGATACAAAGCGTTATTATCCTTATAATCCACGCTTTTAGCGTTAAGCAATTGATAAGTCGTGCCTACGCTTAGGCTGCTCAAAAGCCCTTGCATGTTAAAAACAACGCCCTTATTGAAAGTAAAAGTTGTTTGAGCACCATTTATTTTAAATTGATTATTCATATTGAAAGTGTCATCAGTGAAACTGACTTTAGGGGTATTATTGAAATTAAACACGCCCCCATTGAACGAGTTATGATTAAAATCCACTTGCTTGGCGTTAAAACTAAACGAACCGCCATTAAACGAGTTGTTATTAAAAGCGTCTGTCTGCTCTGCATGATTAAAACTAAACGATCCGCCATTAAATTTGTTTTCATTAAAGGCGTTATTTACGCCATTAAAAGTGTAAGAAGCGTCGTTTAAAACGGATTTTTCAATGGTGGTCTTGCCTTGAAACTTAAAATTCCCTGCTAAAAAGTTCGTGTTTTTAAAATGGTAAGAATTTTCAGCGCCTTGAAATTTGTAATAGGCCTTGTTGAAATTCACGCTATCAAAAACGCCATTACCGGTAAAATCATACCCCCCACCCGTCCAATCGTAAAAATCAGACTGGGAAACATTGATCTTGCCGCTCCCAGAGCTATCCCCTAACGCCATAAAAGTCATGTAAGAGTTTTGTGAAGTGGTTTTTAGGTTTTTAAAATCAGCCCCGGCGATATTGACTTCAGTCGCGCCCACAAAATTCAAAGTCGCCCCTCCACCGGTTTGAGCGCCGTTACCAGACATCATGTTACCGGTGATATAAACCCTATCGGCTGTGAAAGTGCCAGTAATATAGCCCGTTTTCCCCCAATTGACTCCCTCATACCCCCCAAAACGCACCGTGCTGTTAGATTTAGGGATACTGCCATTAGCCCAAGGGGTCGTAGCGTTAAAGACTAAAGTGCTGTTTTTCCCGCCATAGGTTTGAGTGAATCTCGCATTAGTGTAATTCCAAGTGTTTAAGCCGTTGAGATAGAAAATCGTGTCAGCTCTATCATCATTAATATTTTTTAAATTAAAGACATTATCATAAATATTCACGCTATTGGTGTAGTAAATATTGTTCGCGCCATAATAGACAGATTGTAAAACAATAGAATCAGGGCTAAAAATTTGTCTGAAATTATAGAGCGTGCCGCCTAAATTGTAGGTTACATAGTAAGTGTGGGTGTTGTTGTTAGAGATGGCGTTTTTGCTGTTGTCTTTTGTGGCTTGCGTGTTTTTAAGCCTGATGATATTCCATAAGTTGCTGACATCATTGTAAGCGATAGAGCCATTTTTCATGCTAAAAAGCGTGTAAGCGCTTCCTATGCTAGGCGTGTAATTTTGAATATTAAAAACCGCATTAGGATTAATGGTAACTTTAGCGCTCATATTGACAAAGGGCGAAGAGGGATTGTTGATCGTGGTTGTGCCTTGAAAATGAACACTAGCATCAGGTCTATTAAAAACGAACCAACCCCCATTAAAGGTCAAATTATTAAAAGTAATATTGCTTGCATTAAGAATGTAGGCATTTCCTATAGTATTAATATTGCCATTAGGCATGCTCCCTAGAGTGCTGTTATTAAAAGTAACGCTATTGGCGTTAAGATTGAGTTTATAATGATTGATATTAGAGTTAGTGAAGGTGATGCTCCCCCCGATACCATTCCCACCCTTATAGGTGAGTGCGCCGTTATTGTTGAAAGTTACTCCGCTAATGGTGGTTGTGCCGTTGCTATCCACATTATCAAAGCCAAAATTCCCGCCACTAACGCTCCCGCCTTCGTAAGCGATGTTTTTCCCTTTAACGTTAAAGCCCCCATTAGGGGTTTGGTTGCCAAAATCCGTGTTTGTCAAATTCACGCTATGATTGGAAATCAAATTGATCCAGGAATTTTGCGTCCCGGCTCTGTTATTTTGAAAATAAACCCCATTAGCGCTTAATTCGTTTGAGCTTTCAAAAACAAGTATCGCACCCCCACCGGTTTTCCATTCATTACCCGATCCAACAGATCCTGTGATAAAAATGTCTCTAGCCTTAAAAACTCCTGTAATAAAACCGATATAGCCCTCTTTCCCAAACCATATAGAATTGTTGTTGGGCATTGCGGAAGCGTTTTTTGTCCCTATATACAATTTGCTGTTGTTGTAGTTTTGCGTAAAACTCCTATTCCCCCCAGCCCAAGTGCGTAAAGGGCTGACATAGTAGGATTTGTTGCTGTTATTTTCATTCACGCTATTGAGCCAATACACCGAACTATTATAATCTTCAGCGCTCAAAGCTGAAACAAACCCTAGCCCTAAGAAGATTTTTTTATTAATGGATAGAGAAAAATTTGAATGCGTTTTTAAGGAATAGATTGTCAAAGGCGAGTTTTTGATTTTGTATTTTTTAGCGATCTTCTTTTTAATGCCCTTAAAAGAGCGGTTTTTACTAAAGCGTTCATTCTTTAAATCTATTTTGCCATTTCTATAAGTCATATTTTGAACCCTTTCATGTGATCATACTCGTTGTTATATTTTTTGATGCTATCCATCATACAATTTAATTAAAAACGGCACGATCTCCTTATATCATAAGGATCTTATCTTATTGATAACGACCACCAATAGGCTATTTTTTATTCTCTCTTAAAACATATAGCTATAAGCCGCATGGATAAAAACGCTCTCTAAAAAATAAGAATTTTTAAAAGAATTTCTAGTCTTTGAAAAAGGGATTTTAGCCCCGAGCTCTATGCGGTGGCAATGAGCGATCGTGCTGCCAAGCCCCACATTAAACAAGCCGTTATACCCCATAAACGAACTATTTTTCATGCCTAAATGGTTGCTTTGATAAAAATACCCTATCCCAAGCCCCCCATACACCCCAAAGCTGTATTTTTTGTAAGTGTAAAAATCGCTCAACACATCAATATTTAAGCTCAATAAAGAAGTGTTAATCGTGTGCAATGCGGTGGGTTTGATTGCCATAAGGTAGGAAAATTCACCCCTTAACGCTAAAGCTTTAAAAAAAGCGAATTGATACCCCCCTTTAGCCCCCCATAAAAAAGCCGTATAAGAAGAATCGCTAACGGGTTTTGGGGTTATTTTAATAGGGGCTAAACCCACCATAGCCCCAAAATAAATATGACTTTTTTTAGGCTCAAACGCCCCTAACAAGCCCGCCCATAAAGCCAAAATGAAAGCAATTTTTTTCATTCTAAAGCCTTTTGGTTTTGATAAAACCGCTTGATTTTATCGTCTATGGGAGCGAGCAAACGATAAAACACCGGCACAATGAGTAAGCTTAACACCATAGAAATCATTAAGCCCCCACTCATCGCAATCCCTATAGGGGATTTCATCGCCGCTCCATCCCCACTCGCCAACGCTAAAGGCAGCATGCCACAAACCATCGCAATGGTCGTCATTAAAATCGGTCTTAGACGGGTTTTGCCGGCAAATAAAATGGCCTCTTGGATATTCAAACCTTTTTTACGCTCTTCATTCGCCACATCAATTAAAAGCGTGGCGTTTTTACCCACCATACCAATAAGCAAGATCAAGCCTATCATAGAGAACATGCTCAAAGGCTGATGCACTAAACCTAGAGCGAAAAACGCCCCTGAAAAGCTTAAAGGCATGGTAACCATGATGATAAAAGGCTCTAAAATGGACTCATACAACGCCGCTAAAATCATATAAATCAACACAAACGCTGTCGCTAAAGCGACTAAAAACTCTCCGTTGCTCTCTTTGGCGTTATCCGCTTCACCGGTGAATCTGTAATTCGCCCCTTCAACCAGCCATTCTTTCGTGTTTTTACTCACTTGCGTTAAAATCTCGCCCAAAGAAACGCCCGCATTCCTATTAGGCTCAGCAAGCACCGTAACGCTGCGTTGGCGGTTGTAGCGAGAAATACTAGACGGGCTTTTAGTTTCTGTGATTTCCACTAAAGCGTCTAAAAACATCAATTTATCGTATTTGTTACGCACTTGCAAGCGTTTGATGTCTTCTACAGAAACGCGCTTGTCATCAGGCACTCTAATGATCATGTCGTATTCTTTGCCATCTTCTTTGAACACGCTCGCTTGAGAAGTCCCAGAGAAAGCAGAGCTCACCACTGCTCCAATGGTTTGAGCGCTCACGCCGTATTTGTTGGTGTTTTGTCTTAAAATTTTGAGTTGCAATTGCGGTTGCGATTCGCTCGTGCTTGTATGATAGCTTTCAACCTTGCCTTTTAATTCAGGGCTTTCTAATAAGAATTTTCTCAAATTCTCCACGCTTTTATCCACCGCTTCTTGAGAATGGGAAAACACAAAGGTTTGGAAGGGCGAACTATCCCCACCGCCCCCTATAAGAGCAACTTCAGAAAGATTAATAGTATCTAAACCTTTAGCTTCAGGCAAGCTTCTCAACTCTTTCCTTAAAACGCTCATCAACTCAAATTGCCCCAATTGGTGTTCTTTTTTGCGCTCTTTTAAAGGCTTGAGCTGCACTAAAAATCTTAGCCTTAAAAGGGTTTTGTGTGGTGCCATAACCCACTTGCAAGGTCGTGAATTCCACTTCAGCATGTTTTTCAATCGCTTTTTGAAAGATCTTACTCTTTTGTGTCATGTAATCTATGCTCACGCCCGGTTTAGCCTTAAGCCACACTAAAAACCTCCCCCTATCTTCTTTCAGCATGAAATCCATGCCGAGCTTAGAAGCCACAAAAAGCGAACCCACAAACACCAAAACCACCGCTATAGAGATAATGAGCTTGTGGTTTAATACCCATTGGAGCAACTTGGTATAACGAGACTCTAAAGCCTTAAAAAAAGGCTCACTCCACACATAAAAACGAGAATGCCTGGGATTGACCACGACTGAGCTTACCATGGGGATAATCGTAACGACCACCACATACGAGAGAGCGATCGCTAAAGCCACCGTGATCCCAAAGCTTTGGAAAAAGCGCCCGATAATGCCTTTCATGTTCCCTATAGGCACAAACACAGAGAGCAGCATCGCTGAAATCGCCACTAGAGCAAAGCCAATTTCCCTCACCCCCTCATAGCTCGCTTTTCGTTTACTCATGCCCATTTCTAGCTTTTTATGGATGTTTTCAATCACCACGATCGCATCATCAATGATAATCCCTATCGCTAGCGTTAAAGCCACCATGGTGAGCATGTTTAATGAAAAGCCCATCCATTGAATGAGTGCAAAAGTCCCCATGATAGAAATAGGGATAGAGATCGCTGAAACAAGGGTGATCGTGCCGTTACGCAAGAACGCAAACACCACTAAAACCGCTAAAATCGCCCCTAAGACTAGGTCAAATTTCACATCTTCAATAGAGGTGCGGATATAGCTCGTGGTATCTAAAAAGGGTCTGATTTCATAGCTAGGGCTAATGGCTTGAATGTGTTTTAAAGCTTCCATACACCCTATCCACGATTTCAATTTCATTCGCTCCGGCAATCTTTTGGATTTCTAAAATCACACCGGGTTTGTCTTTAAAGCTCGCAAAAGTGTTGTCTTCTTCCAAACCGATTTCAATCTTTGCAATATCGCCAAGACGCACATGATTACCCACTTGGATCTTTTCTACATCCGCAACGCTATAACTATTCGCATTAATTAAAATAGACAATTCCCTTTGGCTATTGACAATGCGCCCCCCATCAATTTCCACATTCTCCGCTTTAAGCGTGCTGAAAAGATCCGCATAAGTCAGGTTGTATTTATTCATCAAAGTGGGATCTGCATAAATCCTAATCTGGCGCTCCCTAAAGCCGTTGAGCTGCACGCCCCCTACCCCATTGATTTTTTGGAGCATGGGTTTGATGGTGTTTTTAGCGTAGTCATTAAGGGTTGTAGCCGGCACGCTTGAACTGCTCACAAACAATGAAATAATGGCTTGGCTGTCGGTATCAAATTTATTGATAGAGGGTTTTTTAATGTTAGAATCATCAAAACGCACCGAAGAAATTTTATTTACCACATCGTTTAGGGCTTCTTCATTAGGTTTTTCTAATTCAAATTCAATGACAACGATACTCACATTTTTAGAACTCGTAGAAGTAACCTTTTTGATCCCATCAATCCCCATCACCGCTTCTTCAATCTTATCGGTTACCTTACTCTCTATGATTTCAGCGCTAGCCCCAGGATAAGTCGTAGTAACCACCACCGTAGGCAGATCAATTTTAGGGAAAAGCGCCACGCTCAATTTTTTGAAACCCATAGTCCCAAAAAAGACAATCGCCAAAGCGAACATCAAAGTCGTAATAGGACGATTAATCGCTGTTTTATACATCAAAATACCCTATCACTTCGTTTGGATAAACCCATCGCCAAAAAGCCCCACTGCCATAGGTTTAGATAAAAGGGCTTCAGCGCTCACTTTCCTGGTGTTTTCATCAACCGTGGGATAAATCTTAGTGATTTTAACTTCATGTTGATTGGAATCCCCGTCTATAGAATAAGTGTAAGTGTCCCCCACTTTGACTGCATTAATGTATTTAGAATCAAATTCAATGACTAATTTCCTGGCATGGCTGACTAATCTTAGTAACACCGTGCTATTCGCGCTCACCCCTTCGCCCACTTGAATGTTTTTGCTCGCTACTACGCCATCAAAAGGGGCTCTTAAAATGGTCTTATTCAATACCGCAATAGAATAAGCGTAATCGGATTCCAAGCGCCTATAATTGAACTCATAACTCTCTAGAGTGTTTTTATCCACAGCGCCCCCAATTTTGCTGTATCGCTGGTATTGCTTTTTGGCGAAAATGAGTTGTTGCTCGGTGGAATCGCTTTGAGCCTGTTTGTCTTGATTATACAAAAGCAACAAAACATCGCCCTTTTTGACCACGCTCCCCTCAGTAACCTTAATGCTATCCACAATCCCTGTGCTATCCAGAGTGAGCTTGGAATCTTGTGCCGCTCTCACATTGAAAATCGCATACACTTTCTCGCCAGCTTCCAAACTCAAAAGACTCAAAAAAAGTCCTATTAAAATTTTTCGTATCATTTTTATCCCTTAATGCACATAGTCGTCTATTTTATGCCCGCTGTTGAAAATGTAATTGGCTTTTTGCACTTCATAATTGTTGAGCGCTAAATTGTAAGCCACTTCTGCATCAAAGCGCGTGGTTAAGCCCCTTAAATAGGTGGTGAAATCCACTAAATTAGCGTCGTATTTCCTTTTAATATTGGCAAAAGAAAGATTAGCCGCATCCAAACTGGCCTTTGAAGATTCAATCTTGGCTCTGGCAATATCAAGCGACTTCCTGTAAAGCTGTTCGTCTTTTTCTTGCTCTAATTTTTTATACGCCAAATTCTTTTCATTCGCTAATCGGCCTAGCATGATGGATTGTTTTTTGCAAACTCAACCCTATATCATCAAAAAATTTCATGCTCGCAGTAACCCCAGCCGTATTTTGCTGACCGGGGAAGTAAGTTCCCAAAACTCCCCAAAGCGTAAGCGGGTTTTTGGATCCAATAAAGCCATGAGTCATAAACATCCACCGTAGGGTAATAGTTGAGTTGCTTGTTTTGGTATTTGAGCGCAGAAATTTGCTCCCTTAAAGAGACTAAATCTTGCCTTTCTCTCAATTGCAAATTAGGCGCATCAATCGTGGTCTTTTTCAAATTTTTCACACTGAGATTGGTGAGGTATTCTAAAGTCAAGCGGTTTTGCTCCAAAGCAAATTGCATGTCCAAAATATCGTATTCGCTCAAATTCCCTTGCGCTTTTAGGCTTTGCAAATCATCAATCGTGGTCAGCCCTTTGTCATAGAGCTTAGTAACCCTTTTAATGTCTGTTTTGATTTGCTCTAATTTTTTTGCAAAGCGATCATGCGAGCGAGATTGTTAAAATACTCATAATATTGTTGCACCACTTGCAAATACACGCTCTGGCGGCTATACTCTAAATTAGCCACAGTGGATCGGTAAGTCGCAGACTTTTCTTTGACATTATTCACATCGCTAAAACCATTAAACACATTCAATTTGACTTCAGCTTGGAGCTGTTGCGTGTTGTAGTGTTTAAAATGCAGAGTATCCCTATTTTCATTTTTAAAGTTATAGTTCATATTAAGAGTGGGCAAAAACATCGCTTTTGCGATGGTATGGTTTTTCATCGCTTGCTTGACACTGAGTTCTTGCGCTTGCAAACTGAGATTAGTGGTAGCCCCCTTTAGCAATTCATAAAGCCCCAAAGCGGCTTTATCGCTTTTTTCATGGTATTTAGCAATCTCTTGATTGATAGTGGTCGCTGTTTCTTTAGACGAGGGCAAAAAACTCGGTGTTGCTTCTAAAGAACTTGTCGGCGGATCAATGAACTTTAAATTCTTGTGGCTATAATTGTTAAGGATTTGCTTGATTTCATCTGGGGTTTTAGAGGGGCTTGGGCTAGAGTTAAAGCTGCACACAAGCCCCATAAACTAACATATCTTATAATAGTTTTCATCAATCCTCCCTATCGCCTAGTTTTAGCATGCACTAATTGCACTAAATATTTTGCGTTTTCTCTGGGTAAATCCGGTAGCATCCCATGCCCTAAATTAAAAATATGCCCTTGATTGCCCATGACTTTTAGAATCCTTTCAACCCCTCTTCTAAAGCGTTTTTATCATAAAGGCGGGTGGGTTCTAAATTCCCTTGCAAAACATACTTATCGCCTAAAATCTTTTTTGCCACCTCTAAAGGCGTGCCCCAATCCACGCCAAACACATCAAATTCCCCGTCTATGCTATCCAAATAAGCACCAATCCCTTTAGGGAAAAGGATAACCGGGATATGCACATAGCGTTTTTTAAGCTCTTTAGAGATTTTTTTCAAATAATCCCAACTGAATTTCAAATACGCTTCTTTTTCTAAAGTGCTAGCCCATGAGTCAAAGATCATCACTGCATTGACCCCTGCTTGGATTTGAAGGCTCAAATACTCTATCAATTCAAGGCTTAATTTTTCTAAAAGCGCTTTTAAAACTTCAGGCTCGCTATAGAGCATTTTTTTGCTTTTGGCATACGATTTGCTCCCCTCGCCTTCTATCATGTAAGTCGCTAAAGTCCAAGGCGATCCGCAAAAACCGATTAACGCTTTCTCTTTAGAAAGCTTTTGGCGCGTTTGAGAAATCGTATCATAGACATAGTTTAGTTGTTTATAAGCCCCTACTTTTAGGCTTTCCACGCTTTTTAAATCCGTAATAGTCTCTAAAAAATGCGGCCCCTTTTTGGGCATAAATTCCAAATTCAAGCCCATTTCCAAAGGCACTACTAAAATATCGCTAAACAAAATAGCCGCATCCACGCCTAAAATCTCTACCGGCTGTAAGGTAACTTCTGTGGCTAAATCGCTATTTTGACACAATTCCAAGAAGCTCCCCGCTTTCTTTCGGCTCTCTTGGTATTCGCTAAGGTAACGCCCCGCTTGCCTCATCATCCAAATGGGCGTATAAGGCGTTTCCTTTCTAAAACATGCATCAATGAAAATCATCATAAATCCTTAAAGGTTTGTCTGATTATGGTTTTTATACTCTATAGTTATTTTTTAAAATGAATATTTTACCCTAAAAATCTCGTAAAGTCATAAAAAGTGAATGTGATACCAACAGAATAGATATTCAATCGTGGCGTGCCAAAAGCCTTAGAAAATTTGCTTTGGATAAAATAAAAAGGGATACCACCCCTTGCTTCTATGCTCAAGCCAAAATTTTTAGCCGCATTGAAAAACAAACCCACACTCCCCACCGCTGATTGGATATTGAATTGATACTTATCAATCTTAGCCCCTAAAATTTGAAGCTGATAGCCTAAGGCGATTTTAGGGATAACCCACCCCTTAAAAAGCCTAACCCCAGCGACTAGCCCAGCACTCATGAAATACGAATCGCCCATTCCTGCATCCAAATACCCCCCCAATAAAGCTTTCTTTTTTAAAACGAACCCTGCTTGAAAGCCCAAAGAAGCGTCATGGTAAATTTTATCCATTAAAATAGGTGGGCGGTTTTTAGGGCGGATGGGGGATCTTTTAGTCGTTTCTGCATGCTGGTAAAGATAGCCGATTTTAAAAGAGCCAAAATATTTTTTAGTAGGCTCTAAAGGTTTGAAAAAATTCCAATCCTTTTTGGCCAGTAAAACGCCTTTTAAAAGGCTTAAGATTAAGAAAAATCTAAAAATCAAAGCTTCAATTCCAATTTTTGTTTGGAAAATTCCACAATCTTTCCATGGAATCTCGCATAAAGTTGCGCTAAAGAAATGGTGTTTTCATAAAGCGCTAAAGCGGAATTTAAATTCTCTTGAACGCCTTTTTCAAAAAAATGCTGCAATTCATCGTAATCTTCTATCTCTATGCCTAATTTTTTTAAAAAAAGATAGCTGTATTTATCCACCACCATCACTTCTTTAGCGCACGCATAGCATAAAATCGCATCCGCGCTTTCTTTGCCAACGCCCTTTTGGTCTAAAAGCCACTCCCTAGTAACTTCTTGTTGAAAATTTTCAAAACTTTGAAAGTCTTTTAAAATATTCTTACTCAAAACAATCAGTCGTTTGGCTTTTTGGTTATAAAACCCGCTAGGGCGGACACACTCTGCAAGCTTTGAAAACTCCATATAAGCGATTTTTTTAAGATTGATCTCATCATCATTTTCTAAAATGAAAGCGTTTTTTAGATTTTCTAAAGATTTCAAAACGGCTTCAAATTTAGTATTTTGCGTTAAAACCGCCCCTAATAAAGCTTCAAATTTCAAAGCGTTAGGCCACCACCAACTAGGGGCGTTTTTCAATAAATCCAAGCTCTTTAAAGCCTTTAAAATTTCAAAACTATCTAACACAATAACCGCCTGTAATTAAAGTATAAATAAAGAAATCAAAAAGAGTATTTTATTGAAAAAGAAGTAAAAATTAAAGCGAAAAGCCAACGCTTAAAGCGTTAGCCCCATACAAACACCTTTCTTAAAACTAAGTTAAAAGCCTTAAGATATTTTGTTGAACGGTATTGGCTTGACTCATCGCATAGCTACCTGATTGCGCCAAAATGTTGTTTTTGTTGAAATTCGCACTCTCTTCAGCGAAATCCACATCCCTGATTTGAGATTCAGCCGCTTTAACATTCACTTGAGTGATGCTGATGTTATTCACGGTGCTAATCATTTGATTTTGCACAGAACCTAAATCAGAGCGGACTTTATCCAACATTTTCATCGCAGACTCGGCAATATCAATCACCACCATCGCGCCTCTTAAGGTTGTAACCCCAGATCCCAAGCTTTGATTACCGCTAGCGATGACAGCGTTATAGTTCGCACCACTCGCTGATTTGACATTAGCGTTAAAATTCCCAGTAACATCGCGCAAATTCACCGTGGTTTCTGCCACTTGAGATTCCCCAAAACCAATCGCTGTGAAACCTAAATGCTGTGAGTCAGAAGCTGAAACGACATTGATGCTCTTAGCGTCTAATCGTGTGAGAGAAAGCCTCCCGTAGTTTGTAGAGCCTTTTGTTAAATCCTGACCGCCATTGACCATCGTTAAAGCGCTAGGCCCATTACTGACGCTATCGGTTTTGATTTCAATCCCACGACCATCTATACTGCGCAAATTCAAGCGCCCTTTTTGATCCGTATAAGCTTCCACACCGGTTTCTGAAGTAACCGCATTGATCGCTGCGACTAACCTTCCGTCTGAGTCGTTTTTCTTAATATCTGCGATATTGCCCAAATGGATCCCATTTAAGGTTAAATTACTCAAACTTCCTGACTGGACCGCCACATCGCTCGTGGTGATAACGCTCGCATAGGCTTTAACGCCTGTTCGGTTAGAGTTTTTGTTAATCACTTCTGCCAACACGCCAATCCCTGTGCCTGCTGAACTAGAGACTTTCACGCTCTCTAAAGTTACATCATTCACGCCATCCACTTGTTTAAAAGTCAAACTGATATCCCCAGAAGCCGTGATTAACGCGCCTGTAGCGATACGAACCTGACCGATTTTATCGGAAGTGGTAGAGCCGATAGAAGCCTTAATGCTTTGGTTAGAATAAGCCCCTACTTGGAATTCTTTGTTAGTGAATTGACCAGACAATAACGCTTGCCCGTTATAAGTAGTCGTATTACCGATATTGTCTAAACCTTGAATCAAACGAACGATGTCAGATTGAATCGCTTTACGAGATTCAGTAGTTTGCCCGTCTTGAGCCGCTTGAGTCGCTTTAACCTTAACGGTGTCTAAGATTTTCAACTGCTCATCCATAGCCTTATCCGCAACTTGGATAATCCCCATGCCGTCGTTCGTGTTGGCAATCGCTTGACCCAAACTGCTCGCTTGTGAACGCAAAGAATCCGCCACCGTCATGCCTGATGCGTCATCAGCCGCCTTGTTAATCCTTAAACCTGAACTCAATCGCTCCAATGAAGTTTTAAGCGCATTTTGAGTAAGTGCGGATTGCACTATGCGCATTCATCGCATTGATATTTGTATTGACCTGAAAAGCCATTGTTGTAACTCCTTGTTATAAAAAACCCAAAGGCATCCTTGCTTTTGGTTGAAACTATAATCGGTTAAAGTTTGAAATTTTAAAGGGCTTTATTTTTAAAGTAAAATTAGGGGCATGAAAATGGGCTATAATTAAAGAAAATTTGATTATTGCATGCAAACACCAATGGATACCATAAAAAACATTCCATTAAGGACTTTTGTTTTACTCTATAAAAGCTCACCAAAATATGTTGTATTGGCGTCAGTTATAGTGCTATTGATTGGTATTCTCCCATCAATAAATATTCTTGTTAGATTGATTGATGTTGTGGCAAATATATTACAAAATCATACGCATTTTGAATACAGCTTGCTGTTACCAACTTTGCTACTATGGGGAGCCTTGCTGTTTTTAACGCATGTGTTCTCAGGAATTTCATCAAGCTTGCAAACCATTATTGCTGAACAATTTTCTATAAACATCATCACTCAGCTTGCTAATAAACTCACAAAAGTTAAAAATCTAAATTTTTTTGAAAACAAAGATCACACTATTAAGCTTAACGCTATCCATAACGGTCTATACATCCGTCCCCTAAATTATGTTAGTAATCTCTTTTTCAATCTACAACGCATTATAGGGCTTGTGAGTCTGTTTGGTATATTATTTTCCATTAGTATTTATCTACCCTTTATCATGATTTTTTGTAACAGTTCCTTGTATTCTCATCTCCAACCATATAGCAAAAAAACATAGCGCTTCCATAGATAGGCTTCAAGACCAAAAAGAGAGCATGCAAAATTACCTATACTCTGGACTAGATAACCAAAAGAACAAAGACAATCTATTATTTAACTTCATGCTAAATTTTCACCATAAATTTATTGAAACCAAAGAATTGTATCTCCATAATTTTGTGAAAATAGCCCAAAAAAACTTAATATTTACCATATATAACATACTGATATTTTAACAACCATTCTAAGTGTCGCATTATTCTTCTTAATGGTTTTTATTATCCTTTCAAAATCCTGTGGGAGCAATTGCTGGGTATATCCAAGCGTTTAGCTACACTGAGCAGCAACTACAAGATTTATCATTTTATGGAAAGTGGTTTTTTGCTATCAATAAATACTTTGAAAATTATTTCTGTATTTTAGATTACAAAACACCAAAACCAGAAACACAAATCAAATTAGAAGAAAAAATCCATAGCATTACATTTGAGAATATTAGTTTCTCTTATCCTAATTCAAAACTTATTTTTGAAAACTTTAATCTCTCTTTACACTCTAATAAAATTTATGCATTAGTCGGCAAGAATGCTAGTGGAAAAACCACGCTGATTAAATTATTGCTCGGGTTTTATGCCCCAAATTCAGGTCAAATTATTATCAATAACAAATACTCGTTACAGGATTTAGAGCTAAACAGCTACCACCAACAAATGAGCGCCATATTCCAAGATTTTTCTCTTTATGCTGGGTATAGCATTGATGATAATCTTTTCATGCAAAACAACCCCACAAGAGAGCAATTAAAGCAAAAGAGAGAAATGCTAAAATCTTTTGATGAAAATTTTCAAAATTGTCTTAATGATTATAGCAACGCATTATTTGGAACACAGTATAATGGGATAGATTTTTCTCTGAGTCAAAAGCAACGCATAGCCACTATAAGAGCCTTTTTAAAACCAAGTCATTGTGTTGTTTTAGATGAGCCAAGCAGTACTATTGACCCCATTATGGAAAAAGAGTTTTTAGATTTTATTTTTAAAAGATCGCAATCTAAAATGGCTTTAATTATTACACACCGCATGAATAGTGTCAAGCAAGCTGATGAAATTATCGTTTTAGATCAAGGCAAACTTATAGAACAGGGCAACTTTGAAACCCTTATGAAAAAACAGGGATTATTTTACGAATTGTTTTTGAAACAACAATACTAACGAGCGCTTAAAATGTTTGGTAATTTTGGGTATAATCTCAAAAGATTCAAATTTAAATAAGGAATGCCACCATGTTTGGGAATAAGCAGTTACAGCTTCAAATCAGTCAAAAAGATTCTGAGATTGCGGAGTTAAAAAAAGAAGTCAATCTCTATCAAAGCCTTTTAAATTTGTGCTTGCATGAAGCGTTTTGTAGGTATTAAAAATAATAAAGTCGTTTTTAAAAGCGGGAATCTTGCAAGCTTAAACAATTTAGAAGAACAGAGCGTTCATTTTAAAGAAAATGCAGAGAGCGTTAATTTACAAGGGGTTTCTTATTCTTTAAAAAGCCAAAATATTGATGGCGTGCAGTATTTTTCCCTAGCCAAAAAAACAGGGGTGTGGGGGGATACCATAAAAATGATTTGTTTAAGACTTTTTGCGCGAGCTTAAAAGAGGGCTTAGAGAACGCGCAAGAAAGCATGCAGTATTTCCATCAAGAAACCGGTGCTCTTTTAAATGCGGCTAAAAATGGCGAAGCGCATTCTACTGAAGGATTAGGGACCGTTAATAAAACAGGTCAAGACATTGAATCGCTTTATGAAAAGATGCAAAACGCCACTTCATTAGCGGACTCTCTCAACCAACGGAGCAATGAAATCACTCAAGTCATTTCTTTGATTGATGATATTGCAGAACAAACCAATCTCTTAGCCCTAAACGCCGCTATTGAAGCCGCGCGAGCGGGCGAGCATGGGAGAGGGTTTGCGGTGGTGGCTGATGAGGTGAGAAAACTCGCTGAAAAAACCCAAAAAGCCACTAAAGAAATCGCCGTCGTGGTTAAAAGCATGCAACAAGAAGCCAACGATATTCAAACCAATACCCACGATATTAATTCTATTGTAGGTTCTATTAAGGGCGATGTAGAAGAGCTTAAATCCACCGTAAAAAATAACATGATTGTTGCGCAAGCGGCAAAATACACCATCTATAATATCAATAACCGGGTGTTTTGCGGTCTGGCTAAACTGGATCATGTGGTCTTTAAAAACAATCTTTATGGCATGGTCTTTGGTCTCAACTCCTTTGACATTACCAGCCATAAGAATTGCCGCTTAGGCAAATGGTATTATGAGGGCGCAGGCAAAGAGAATTTTTCCAACACTTCAGGCTATAGAGCTTTAGAAAGCCACCATGCGAGCGTGCATGCTGAAGCTAATGATTTGGTTAAAGCCGTTCAAGAAGATCACGTTACCGATTCAAAATACCTAGAGCATAAAGTGCATTTAATGGAAGATAGCGCTAAGCATGTCAAAGAAAATATTGATAAGATGTTTTATGAAAAACAAGATGAACTCAATAAAATCATTGAAAAAATTCAAAAAGGCGGATGATCTCATTCAATGAAGCGTTTTGATGTTTTCTAAATCCTTAGAAGCCTTACACCATGCCAAACGATACCGCAAAAGAGAGTTGTTTGACCCTTTATTAAAGGATTACGCTTCTAACGATTATTTGGGTTTGAGCGTTAAAAAAGATTTGCTTCAAAACGCCTTTGATAAGCTCCAGTCCTTTGATTGCCACTCCCCCAAAGCTTCCATGTTGGTGAATGGCTACCACCCTTTGCATGCAGAATTAGAAGAACGATTAGCGGATTTGTTGGGGTTTGAAAGCGTTCTTTTAGTGGGGAGTGGTTTTTTGGGCAATCTGGCTTTAATAGACACCCTTTTAGTCAAAAACGCCCTCTTATTCATGGACGCACACTACCATGCGAGCGGGATCTTTAGCGCTAAGATTAAGCCTAATCAAGTGATCTTTTTCTCGCACAATGATATTAAAGATTTGAAACAAAAACTCTTTAACGCCCCTAAAAACAAGCTCAAATTCATAGCCATTGAAGGGGTTTATTCTATGGATGCGAGCGTCGTTCCTTATGATTTTTATACAATCGTTCAAGAGACTCCTAACGCTTTTTTAATCGTGGATGAAGCCCATAGTTTTGGGACTATCGGCGAGAATTTATTGGGTTTTTTAGAATATCATCGCATCAAAGAAAAAGACAAAATCATTAAACTCAGCACTTTCTCTAAAGCGCTTGCGAGCTATGGGGCGTGTATTTTAGCCCCCTTACAAGTCATAGAGTTTTTAACCAATCGCGCTAAAAGCGTGATTTACACCACCGCTTTAAGCCTGTTAGACACCGCTTTGACTTTGGCTCATTTAGAATACTTTATCGCGCAAAAACAAGAATTAAAAAATGAGCTTAGCAAACACCAACAGATTATTTTTGAAACCTTAGGTATTAGAACGCTCGCAGGATTTTTTACTTTAGAGTTTGAAAACAATCCCGATCTTTTAAACGCCCATCATTTTTTGAAAGAAAAAGGGTTTTTAGTGGGAGCTATCCGCCCTCCTACGGTTTCTAAACCCCTTTTACGAGTCTCTTTGTCCCTCAAAAACAGCTTAGAAGACACTAAAGAGCTTGCGAACGCCCTTTTAGATTATTTTAAAATACAATCTTCTTTTAAGAGTGGTTAAATGCTAAAAAAGATTTTTTATGGTTTTATCGTTTTATTTTTGATTGTCATGGGGTTGTTAGCCATTCTTATCGCTCAAGTTTGGGTAACTACGGATAAGGATATTGCTAAAATTAAAGATTATCGCCCGGGAGTCGCTTCACAGATTTTAGACCGAAAAGGGCGTTTGATCGCTAATATTTATGATAAGGAATTCCGTTTTTATGCGCGTTTTGAAGAAATCCCTCCACGATTTATTGAAAGCCTTCTAGCGGTAGAAGACACCCTCTTTTTTGAGCATGGGGGGATCAATTTAGACGCTATCATGCGCGCTATGATTAAAAACGCTAAAAGCGGTCGCTACACTGAAGGGGGTAGCACCCTAACCCAACAACTCGTTAAAAACATGGTGCTCACACGAGAAAAAACCCTAACCAGAAAACTCAAAGAAGCTATCATTTCTTTACGCATTGAAAAAGTCTTAAGCAAAGAAGAAATTTTAGAGCGTTATTTGAACCAAACTTTTTTTGGGCATGGGTATTATGGCGTGAAAACCGCAAGCTTAGGGTATTTTAAAAAACCCCTTGACAAACTCACGCTTAAAGAAATCACCATGTTAGTCGCCTTGCCTAGAGCTCCGAGTTTTTATGACCCTACCAAAAATTTAGAATTTTCACTCTCTAGGGCTAATGATATTTTAAGGCGGTTGTATTCTTTAGGCTGGATTTCTTCTAACGAGCTCAAAGGCGCTCTCAATGAAGTGCCAATCGTCTATAACCAAACTTCCACGCAAAACATCGCCCCCTATGTCGTGGATGAAGTGTTGAAGCAATTGGATCAATTAGACGGGCTAAAAACTCAAGGCTATACCATAAAACTCACGATAGATTTGGATTACCAACGCTTGGCGTTAGAGTCCTTGCGTTTTGGGCATCAAAAAATCTTAGAAAAAATCGCTAAAGAGAAGCCAAAAACTAACGCCTCTGATGAAGATGAAGACAACTTAAACGCCAGCATGATAGTTACAGACACGAGCACCGGTAAGATTTTAGCCTTAGTGGGGGGGATTGATTATAAAAAAAGCGCTTTCAATCGCGCCACGCAAGCCAAACGGCAATTTGGGAGTGCGATCAAGCCTTTTGTGTATCAAATCGCTTTTGATAATGGCTATTCCACGACTTCTAAAATCCCTGATACCGCGCGAAATTTTGAAAATGGCAATTATAGTAAAAACAGCGAACAAAACCACGCATGGCACCCTAGCAATTATTCTCGCAAGTTTTTAGGGCTTGTAACCTTGCAAGAAGCTTTGAGTCATTCGTTAAATCTAGCCACGATCAATTTAAGCGATCAGCTTGGCTTTGAAAAAATTTATCAATCTTTAAGCGATATGGGGTTTAAAAACCTCCCTAAAGACTTGTCTATTGTGTTAGGGAGCTTTGCTATCTCACCGATTGAAGCGGCTGAAAAGTATTCTTTATTTTCTAATTACGGCACCATGCTCAAACCCATGCTCATTGAAAGCATCACTAACCAACAAAACGATGTCAAAACTTTCACGCCCATTGAAACCAAAAAGATCACCTCTAAAGAACAGGCTTTTTTAACCCTTTCAGTGCTGATGAATGCGGTAGAAAATGGCACAGGGAGTTTAGCGCGCATTAAAGGTTTAGAAATTGCCGGTAAAACCGGGACTTCCAATAATAATGTGGATGCTTGGTTCATTGGCTTTACCCCCACCTTACAAAGCGTGATCTGGTTTGGGAGGGACGATAACACGCCTATTAGCAAAGGAGCGACAGGGGGCGTTGTGAGCGCGCCTGTGTATTCGCATTTCATGCGTAATATTCTAAGCATTGAACGCTTCTTTAAAAAGAAAGTTTGATGTCCCCAAAGGCTTGCGTAAAGAAATCGTGGATAAAATCCCCTACTATTCAACCCCAAACTCTATCACCCCCACCCCTAAAAAAACTGACGATGGCGAAGAACGCTTATTGTTCTAAGCCTACATGGCTATAGGGACTTTAACGTCTCCGTAATTGATAGAATCTTTGAAGATTTCTTCCACTTTAGAAACAAGGATACTCACCGTTTGATTGTCTAAAGACATTTTATGCAACCCTTCTCTCAAAGCGTCCTTATCAAAACCACGCGCGCAGCACCAACGCAAACACTTCCTCATTGTTAGGATTGATATAAATCCCTAAACGATCCACATTCATCAAGCTGTCATAAATGGGCTGTGTCATTTGGATAAACATTTCATTAGTGATCTTTTGCTTGATGCGGTTGGATTTAGAAAGGTAAGCCTCTTTGAGTTTGTGCACAATATTTTGCGCCACTCTTATTGTCGCTCTTTTGGTAGCGATTTTTTCTATCTCTTCAGTTTTCTTACCATCCACAATGTGCGAGCTATCCACCCCTTGCGTGAGATACTGGCTGCGATTTTGCAACATCCAATAAGGCACATCTTGCAAGAAAGAATTCCTTTGTGAAGTGTTTGGGCAAGTGCAAGCCTGCAACATCAAAACACCCAATCCGCATAAAAATAATTGCTTGCTTTTTAAAAAAGATTTTTCTAACACGCTATCCCCTTTGATTTTGATTTCACAGAGTGTAACACAAATCTTTAAGATTTTAAACAATAATTAGGTAAAAAATAAAAAAAATAAAATGATTGAAACTTTGTTAAAAAAATCAACACGCAGTTAAGCATTAGAATAAGCCGGGTTCTGTCAATGGATGGCCATTTATCTGGGAAATATTTTGCAATATTCCTCAAGCGAAGCGTGTATCAATTTAGACTTACCATGCGCTTCTTGCTACAAATTGGGTTTGCCCAAACAAGCTAAATCGCTTTAGCTTTGGTGGGCTCTTACCCCACCCTTTCACCCTTACCTTAAAAAGGCGGTTTGCTTTCTGTGGCACTTTCCCTTAGCTCACGCTAGCCATCCGTTAGATGGAATTTTGTCTAATGTAGCCCGGACTTTCCTCTATTCTAAAATAGCGACCATCTTCTAATGCGTTGATATATTAGAAAAAAGCAGCTTTAAAAGAGTTTAAAAATTAAGGGTATAGAGAATATTTTTATCATTCTCATAGCTCACAAGGATAAGCTTATTATCCATAAACCCACAAGCACTGATATTTTTAATCTCTTTAGGCAAGCCATAAACTTCAAGGATCTCTTCTTTTGTAGGGTCTATGACTAAAAGCGTGTTAAATTCCTTACTGAACGCATAAAGTTGATTATCCTTTAAAGCTAACGCACTAATGACTAACTCGCCTAGTTTCCTTTTTTCTTTAAGTTTGGCATTACCTAGTTCCAGTAAAAACTCCCCATGCACCTGTTTGTCGCTATTGAGCATGGAGATAATCATCAAATCCTTATAGCGTTTGTTAGGAGCGGTGGTTAAATAAGTGAATTTAGCCCCTCTTCTTGCGGCGCTAACATAGTAGTTTTTCGCCCTAGAAGTCTTTAAGCGGCTGCGTTCCACTTCGTCAAAAGAGTTGGCCCCTTCTAAAAAATAAGGGAAGTTTTTAAGCGCGTTGGCGTTTTTGTTAGGAGTGATTTCTACGCTTGTTTTATTATTGCCCATGATCACAATGTTTTCATCTTCGTTAAAATCCGCCCCCACAAACGCCCCCACCGTCGCGCTATAATAGCTATCCAACACCATATGGCTATGAATGGTTTTCAAATCGTTACTTACAAGATAAAGCCCTTGGTTTTCTGTAGTAAGGATCGCCCCATCTTCATTGAAATTCAAATCCGTGATCGCTCCATTCAATTTTAAAAAAAGCTCTTCTTTTTTCCCAATCTTTCAAAATTTTAGCGATTTCTAGAGGCGAATGTTCATAATCATTATCTTTAGGTAAAGCGCTCAATTTCAAAGGCTCGCCCACATCCCTCCTGCCTAAAACGCTTCTTGGGAATTTCAAATGATCCCAATTCTCCATAGACCAGACCGATTCTTTCAAATTCCACGAAAAACGCACGGGATCGCTTTGCCCTATGTAAGGGAAAGGCCCGGTAGAAACAAACGCTTGTATCGCATTAGAACCCACCACCATAAAGAAAACATAAAAAGCGCTTTTTTGGAGTGCGTTTAACAAACGATCTTTAAAAGGTTGGGCATTAGGGGCAAAAAAGAGTAAAACCGCTAAAAGCGCCACCACGCTAAAAAAGACAAAAAGCGCCCAAAACTGCGTGTACAAGCCCAAAATAGCGAGTGCGAATCCCTGCCCCACATCTTCTAAAGCATGGCTTCCGGTATGATAAAAGCTCTCATACAGCCCGCTACTAGCCATAAGCAACAGCAAGGCAATGTATTTAGGTTTAAACCCAAAACGTACCACCAAAAGCGCCACCGCCCCTATTAAAATCATGTTGATGCGTTGCGCCCAGCAAAAAATACAAGGCGAATCTTTCAAAACATAACCAAAATAAAAATTCGCCAAACCCACAGGAAAGATCAAAATCCCTAAAACCGCCAAAGAAAAAAGATTATAAAATCGGGTTTCTTTATTCATGCATCCCCCTTATAGATTCATGTTAGGCAAAACGCTAGAGCTATGGGCTATAAAAATAACAAGCTCCACCAACCACACCACAATCAAAATCCCAAACGCCCAATTTTCTTTTTCAGGCTTTTTAAACGCTATCAAAATAGCGGCTAGACTTAAAATCAGTCCTAAAAACTCCATGCCGTTCCTTAAAATTTTCGTAGGATTATACTCAAAAACGGATTATTTGATAAATAAAAAAATATCTAGTGGATAACTTTTGAGAGAATTATATTAAGGGAGAAAGCCCTATTTATCCATATTTGATTAAAAACAGAGCCAACTTTATCATTTCTTTTTTAACTTCCCATAGATTTTTTTAATTAGAGACAATATTTTAAACAACCTCTCTTGCTTGTTTGTCCTAAGACTTCTTTTTAATACGCTATAACTTTGTGAAGGCTTTAAAATACAAGACAACAAAGAAACATCGTTGCAAAACAAGGGCAGAGCGTTTTTATGCGTCGCGTCTGGAAGAAAATAAATTTGTTTGAATTGCTCTTGATCTTGAATACTAGGATTGTCAATGAAGAAATTCACCCATTCTATCACATCATGAATGTCTAAAGAAATTTGACTTTCTTTAAAATATGAAGCATATCCAACAGCCCCTTCTACTATTTTTTCATAAGCTTTAGAGCGGTGTTTTTCACAAGATGAAACGTCTTTTTGATAAATTGGAACGCCATTTTCTACATTTAAAATAGGGTATTCAGGGCTTGTTAGCAAAAACTCCATAAAATCCCAATTATGAAAATAAACGGGTTTAGGGTGTGAAAAAGGTAAGAAACTCACGCAATCATAATTTAAAATTCTTAGGAGATCCACATAGCACCCAAAAACTTCTTTGTTTAAAGCTTTTTGGATTAACCCTTGCGAAGAATAGCCTAAAGTAATCGTATCTACAATAGCGATATTTCCCTCTAAATTTGATGAAGACAAGTATTTTCTGTAATTATCTAAACATTTTAACGCTAAATGGCGGCAGTATTCAAAGTTACTATATATATGTATATATGCTTGTTGGTTGGTGGTGATTTGCTTCTTTTTAACTTCTTCTTCGCCTTCTAAAATACGCAAAATTTCCAAACTCTCGCCCTCTACGACTTCTAAAAATACCGCTTTTTTTAAAATTCTGGGAGCATAGACATAAGTAGTTTTATATGAATTTGGATATAAAATATTAAAAATTTTTTGCAATAAATAACCATCTCGCGCAACAAACACTAAAGTATCAATATTTCTT
>JBLDXK010000027.1:0-4370 GCA_047430845.1 Helicobacter pylori
AACTATCAAATACCTACTTAATAATATTGTTTATCGCCTACGCTTAGGTGTAACGGTGTATTCGTTAGTATTTTCTAAGTAGTCATTATTACCTAAATCATCGGTGTTGTCATCATAGGAATTTGAGTGAGCTTGTTTGTGTTGTAAAGATAGCTCAATAGCTCTAGCGTGTGCTACATCTATAATCTTTGATTTTCTTTCATCAAGCATTGTATGTAAAAATTCTTTGTGTATTTCGCTCATAAAGGGCGTATTATCAATAATTGAATGGATTTTATCCATATCTATGCGTGGGTATATCCTAAGTAGCGCATCAAGGCAATCTTTATTATTTGTTTGAGTTAAGAAATCATAGTAGTTGATTTTTTTATCATTATCATCTTTTAAGATAGATTGGGGGAAATTATAAATTCTTGCATTTAGCTCATCAATATTATTTAAAACTTTTTGACATACTTCATCATCAGCTTGTGGGTATAGACAAGAGCCACAATCAAAAATGGGAGCCATTTTATATTCTTTTGAATTTGAGATTCTTAAAAAACCCCAATTACCATTATGCCTATCAAAATTACCTAGCAAGGTATCTGCTATAAACATATCCCAAAAGAAACGCTTTAAAACTTGTGGTTCAATAAAATGCTGGTTATCTATGGCATAAAGGACATCATTCAAATTAGTGTCTTTGCCTGATTTTTCTAATTCAATCATGGTGTTTTTTAGGCTTAGAAAATCTACAAGCTCGTATTGATGAGTGGTAAAATCTTTACAAGCAACTACGATTTTATTTTTATAAGTGCCTAGCAATGTTTCTTGAACCTTTAAGCCTAAGCTATTAACTATATGGCATGCCACATATTCACTAAAGCAACCATTGGTATAGGACATTTCTTTATGTGTAGAAGGCTTAGGGGGAAATTTGACCATGTAGAGTTCATTGTTATAAACTAGGCTAATCTTATTTCCATTTGCTCCCCCAAAACCTTTTTTAGGATTAATCTCACAAGAGGTAAAATCAATGGTTGGCATGGTTATCCTTTTGCTACTCTTAAATGGATTGTTGAGCCAATTATAACACAAACAAAATTAGCTATAAGACATTGTTATTACTTGTTAAGAGTATATTTAATCAACAATTCAAATAATCAAAACTAACTTAATACTTATAAAATAACTAAATACTTGATTGTTATTGATATATTTTTAAAACTTTATGTTATAATGATGAGTGAGATATTAAGTTTCAATTAAAGGAATGAAAATGATTAAGCTAAAAGGTTTGAATAAAATTTTAAGGGCAGGGTTATTAGCTGGAGCGTTGCTAGGTGTTGCTACTCCCTTAATGGCGAAACCTTTACTAAACAATGAAGATTTATTAAAACGAGTAAAGCTCACAAATATTAAAGAAGATACGCTAACTAGCTGTAATGCTAAGGTGGACGGCTCTAAATATCTTAATCAGGGGTGGAATATGTCTAAAGAATTTCCACAAGAATATAGAGAAAAGATTTTTGAATGCGTAGAAGAAGAAAAACATAAACAAGCCCTTAATTCAATAAATAAAGAAGACACTAAAGATAAAGAAGAACTTGCAAAAAAAATCAAAGAAATTAAAGAAAAAGCTAAAGTTTTAAGGCAAAAATTTATGGCTTTTGAAATGAAAGAACACTCTAAAGAATTCCCAAATAAAAAGCAACTTCAAACCATGCTTGAGAACGCTTTTGATAATGGAGCTGAAAGTTTTATTGATGATTGGCACGAACGCTTTGGGGGCATAAGTAAAGAAGATACCTATAAAGCACTTGGCGTCAAAGAATTTAGCGTTGAAGAAGGAATACTAGGTATGGGTGAAAGAAGTTATATTAGGCAATATAAGAAAGATTTTGAAGAAAACACTTATGATGTGAGACAAACCATGTCTGCTATGGCTAATATGAGTGGTGAAAATGCTTATAAGATTACTTGGTTAAAACCTAAATATCAGCTCCCTAATGCAACTAACATTAAGCCCCTAATGACAAACACAGAGCTATTAAATATGGTTGTATTAACTAACATTAAAAAAGAATATGTCATGGGCTGTAATATGGAAACAGATGGCTCTCAATACCATTACACTCGTAGTAGTTGGGGTAAGCAAAACTTGCCTCCAAAAGAGTGGAGGGCTAAAATTTTTCAATGTGTGGTAAAGAAAATGCAAACTTATGAAGAGTCTCAACATGTCGCTATCAAAATGAGTTGGAAGTCTTAAATACTTTATTCCCATATTGTAAAAATGGGAAAGCCAAATTGGTCAAATTTAACATTAGGGTTTTGAAAGTATCTTTCTAGCCCTTTCTCTTTCGTTTAGTCTTTTTTGTGTTAATTGTTCGTCTATATGGTTTTCTTTTTTCCCAAAACCATTGTTATTTTGTTTGAAATAATCATCTGCCATAATCTCACTTTGCATTGCCATAGTTTGATTTAAAAAGAGCATTTGATTGGTAATTTCTTTGAGATACTTCACAGTGAGTAGTCTAACCCTTTGGTTGAAATTCGCATAGGCTTGGCTCTGAGCGTCTTTATTGGGGGCTTTAGATAAATCAAGCGTGAGCGTTTGGATTTCTTGCTCTAGCTCGTTATCTAAGCGGTCTTTGTTTAACAAGATTGGAGAGCATTTGCCTGTCTCTTTATTCTCTTCACAATATTTTACCCCTTGTTCATTATGATTAGCTGTGGGGTCGGTTACGCCTAGTTGCATGTCTTCCATTGATTTTTTTAACATGATTACTCTGCTGTAAAAAGGAGCAACTTTATCTCGTAATTTTCTTTCATCATTAACTTTTTTATTTATTTTAAGCAAAAATCTCCGTTTTTGTTTTTCTGAATTATTTCCTGTTGCCAAAAGAGCTTGTTCGCTTTCATAATTGCTATCAGTTACCCTTTCACACAGCATCTCCCCCCACGCTCTACCACTTAATTGCCCTGCAAGTGATTGCATGTTTTCATAGCCACTGCTACTTAGAGATTGGATTAAATTTTGCACATCTCTTGCGGTTTGGGTTTGTTCGCCATTTTTGGTGATTAAATTATTGAGATTTTTTAGATTGACAATCTTATCGTTAGTCAAGGCATTGACATTAAGCCAAGGGCATTGTTGCTGTAAGTATTTGTTTCTTAACAAATTTTGTGCGTTCCAATTTTCTATGCTCTGCTTTAAATTCTCATAGTTATATTTAATACTCTCTATTTGATACTGAGCGTTTTGTATCACTTGCATAGGGTTTGCTAAAGTGATAGCACTGCTACTAATCAAAGAGTTAGTCGTATTTATCATGTTATTGACTTTTTGCAACTGATTGATTTGAGTTTGAGCTTTAGAGATAATCTCTTCATATTTTTTAATGCTATCTACCATTTTACCTATCACAAGTGGCTTGACCAGCATGAAGCTCTGGGTCATTGACAATCAAAGGAGTTTCCCCCTCTGCAAACACGCTATTGTAATATAAAAGCACACTAAAACCTATATTAAAAACTAATTTTTTCATTATAAAACCTTTCATTTGTTGTTTCTATCATTATCAAGTCCAAAGCCACTTTTCACACTCGCTACAAAGTGTCTCACACCAGCTTTTGCTCCTTTTGCATTTGCCATAGTGGTAATCCCTCCGCTTAGTCCAGCCCCAAACATCGCTCTTGCTCCAGCTTGAAGTCCTGCTAATCCGCCCCCAGCACTCTGATAAGCTTGTCTAGCTTGATTAGCTACCATAACCATAGAGCCTCCTACGACTGCTCCGCCTATTGTCATACCAATTTTTTGCATCATTTCTGTTACTGCCCCAACGCCTCCACTTGTGCCAAAGATATTGTTGATAAAATCAGGCACTCGTTTGACTAGAAAGAAACAAATTACAGAGCCTAAAACAATAATGGTTAAAAAGCCTACAATAGAACTATGAGCTAGATAAGAGTTCCAATCCCCTTTTAAGACATTACCAAAGGCATCAATGATATGCCCTTCTTTTGCCATTTTGTCCGCATTACCATAAAAACCTTGTGCGATTTCTGTCTTAGTGGGTATCAAGGCATTAACCTTGTAAATCACTCCATAATTCAAAAAGGCTACAAGCATCATGCAAGGCTTATAAAAAGTAAGGGAAATGAGCTTTTTAAGATAGCTAAAGAGCATACCCTTAGTCTGGGGTATTAAGCCTAAGGGCAATACAATCAAACCTAGTGCTGACCACATAAAAATTTCTGCTGTAACTAACAATACAATAATGAGTAATAATCCTAAAAATAATAATTCCCCTAACATCACTAGAAAAAACATGATGAGTTTAGGTATCATTGTAAGCCAATTGAACATAGTTACTCCATTAAAGGTA
>JBLDXK010000028.1:0-16163 GCA_047430845.1 Helicobacter pylori
TATTCTTTAAAAAGTTATCGCTTTACCACCAAGCCCTTTAGTTTGATTGTAAAAAAACGCTCTTAGCGTTTTAGATTTTTATTCTTTTATTCCGTTGGTGTTGTTTTTTTTATTTCTTTTGTTTTTAACTTTTTTGGGTTGGGTTGATTTGGGGGGTTTTATGGTTTTTGTGTTTTAGATTTTTAGAACCGATCTAAAAGAAAACTTTTTTCATCAAGTTTCTTTTTTAAAAAAGCCTAAAAATTTCTTAAACACTCCTTTAGGATCGAACATGTCGCACATTTTACACCCATACATGCCAATTAAAATCACAAGCCAGCTCACATACACCCAGCTCATCAAAAACCACAAAATAGAAACGCTCCCATACAGCTCATGGTAGGTGCGGTTGTATAACACATAATAGGTGAAAGCCCATTTTAACACATGCCAAGAAACGCTCGTAAAAAACACCCATAAAAACACCCAAAAATAATGTTTAAACACCTTATTCGTGGGAATGGTAAAAAGGATCAAAAAAAACGCGTAAGTGCCTATCCATCTTAAAACATGCAACAAACTTGAATCTTTATCTTCAAAAAACACTTGGATCTTAATGTCAAAAAACACCACCAAAGGCAAAGCGAATAAAAACACTAAAGTCGTGCCAAACCCCCAAAATAAAAAGATTTCTTTACCCTTAAAATGCGCGTAATCTCTGGGCTTTGCGTCAAAAATTTTTGACGCGATGGAGCGGTAGTTTTCACAAAAAAGCACCAACGCCACCACAATAGACACCTCTTCAAGCGTGCCTAAGGTCATGTCTGTTTTTTTAAAATTTTCTAAAAAATCCTTAATCGCGCCAATGAGTTTAGGGGCGTTAGGGAAAATCAAGGCTTCCATTTCACCGCTGTGCGCTTGCAAGTAATGAGACACAAAAAGACTGAACACAAACAATAAAATAGGCGATAAAGACAAAATCGTATAAAAACTCAAGCTGGAAGCGTAGTAAAACAACTCGCTTAACCCCAAAAAGGCGTTTTGAAAGCGCTCGGGGAAAATCATTCTAAGAAGGTTCAAAAACCCTCTAACGCTTTTAAAAAATTCCCTCATCAATGACAACTTGTCGCCATTGTCAAGCCATAAGAGAGCAGTTTTTCTATATCTTTTTTAGGGGCTTTGCCTTTGGTGGTTAAATAGTCCCCTAACACCACCGCATTGATGCCGTATTCAAAAAGCTTAGCTTCCTGTTTGTCGTTATCTTTAAACACCACTTCACGCCCCCCAGCCACCATAAGCCTAGCATTAGGCAAAAACTCTTTAGCCAAAAGCACGCATTCTAGGGCTTCATCTGCGCTCAAAGTCTCTGCATCAATGGGCAATACTGGGTTTTTAATGAAAAAATTAATGGGCGTGGTGTGCGGGGAGAGCGAAGCTAATGCTCTAAGCATTTCAATCCTGTCTTCCCAGCTCTCATTAAGCCCAAAAATCCCCCCACTGCACAAGCCTAATCCCGCCCTTAATGCGTTTTCGCATGTGATAAACCTTTCTTCCCATGTGTGCGTGGAACAAATCTTAGGGAAGAAATTTTGCGAAGTCTCCAAATTATGGTTATAGCTATGAATGCCCGCATCTCTTAAAAACTCTAATTGCTCCAAATCTGCGCGCCCGCAGCATGCGATTAGATGCAAGCCTAATTCTTCTTTGTTGATGGCTTTAGCTAATTTAGCGATGTATTCGCATTTTTCATCGTCTAATTCACGCCCTGAAGTAACCAGACAAAACCCTAAAGCCCCTAACTCCCTTAAGGCTCTAGCCTCTTGTAAAACCACTTTTTCATCTTTGAATTTATAGCGCTTGATCGCTCCTTGGTGGTGTGAGCTTTGCGTGCAATAAGCGCAATCTTCCTTATAATCCCCACTGCGCACATTGGAAATAGAACATAAAAAAATCTCTTGCATAATCATTCCTTTGTTTTAAAAAAGTTGGTTTTTTTTAGGTTGATTATAGCAAAGAAAAAGAAGCGCTTTTGATTTTAAAGGCTTTATTCCATTAAATATTAAAACTAAAACTTTATTTGATTTTAATTCAATTGTCCGCTAGCGTCTCTAAAGTCAATCTCAAAACTTTACGCTATAATTTATTCACTTTTTCATTAAGGGATTTTATGCAAGATTCATTCAATCAAAGTTACCCCCCCCCCCCCCCCAATCAGCGATAAAAAATCATGCGTTAAATAACGCACCCAATAATAAAGAAAATAATAAAGAAATAGAGCTACCCACCCACATCACCAGTAATTTAAAAAAAGAGCTTAGAGACTATCAAAAAAAAGCGATAGATAATTATTTAGAAAAACGCCAATCTAACCCCACTCAAAAGCATTTCATGTTTGAAATGGCCACCGGTAGCGGTAAAACCTTAGTGATGGCGGGTTTGATTTTAGAATGCTATAAGCAAGGCTATCAAAACTTTATCTTTTTTGTGAATAGCGCCAGCATTTTAGAAAAAACGAAATTGAATTTTACAGACAGCGCCTCATCAAAATACCTTTTTAGTGAAAATATCAATATCAATGATGAAAACACAGAAATTAAAAGCATCAACAATTTAAACGAAAGCCACAGCAACGCTATCAACATTTATTTCAGCACCATTCAGGGCTTGTTTTCATTATTCACTAAAGCTAAAGAAAACGCTATCACCCTAGAGGATTTAAAAGATCAGAAATTGGTTTTTTTAGCGGATGAAGCGCACCATTTAAACACAGAGACTAAAAAGAAATTGAATGATAGTGAGGCTAGTGAAAAACGCAACTGGGAAAGCGTGGTGAAATTAGCCCTAGAACAAAATAAAGACAATTTATTGCTGGAATTTAGCGCCACTATCCCTAATGAAAAAAGCGTTAAAGACAAGTATGAAAACTTAAAGGTGGTAACTTACACCTTAAAACAATTTAGCGAGGATAAATTTTGCAAAAAACATCTACTCCCTTTCCTATGAAAATAAAGCATTAGAAACACGCTTTCTAGGGGCATGCGTTTCCAGTTTGTATAAAGAATTACTAGCCCAACACCACAATATTGAAAACTTTAAACCATGTATTTTGTTTAAAAGCGAGAGGATTGAAGAGAGTAAAAAAAATCAAGAGCTCTTCAACGCCTTTTTAGAAAATTTAAGCTTTTTAGATTTGGAAAATTTTTTCAATCACAGCCGCAACGCTTTTTTTAAAGCCGCTAAAAGCTTTTTTGATGAAAAAAATTACACCCCTAACCTTGTGGCATTCTTGCAAACGAAATTCAAAAAAAGCACCCAGATTAACACCAATAACGAAAAAGAATTAGAAAAGAGCATGCCTTTATTGAACTCCCTAGAAGAGAGAGACAACCCTAAAAGAGTGATTTTTAGCGTGGATAAGCTCAATGAAGGTTGGGATGTGTTGAATTTGTTTGACATTGTCAGGCTTAAAAACAAAGCGAGTCAAAAAGACACCACCAAAGACGCCCAACTCATAGGGCGAGGAGCGAGATACTACCCCTTTAGCTACAACGATTTCAAGCCAGGCCGCATAGAGTTTCACCAACGCAAATTTGATTTTTCCAACCCCTTAAGCGCTAGAAAGGTTAGACTACCATGCCGTTTATGACAGCGAGTTTATCGCTAAATTAAACAACGAGTTACAAGATTTAGGATTAGGATTTGTAAATGAAAAACAGACTATCCCCTTAACACCCACCAAGCGTTTCAAATGCTACTATGCGAGCAACACAAAAGATAAGAATAAAAACTTATTCAATAAAGACTATTCAGACCCTGTTGAAGCCACACTCCAAAGCTTGCATGTCCCCTTATTTGGCTTTAATGTGCGTGAAAAGCAAGTGGATTTTAAAGAAGAAAATAAAGGCGATAAAACTTATTATATACCCCATACCTTAAATAAAATCCCTATAAATTATTTTTTAAAAGCCCTTAATTTAAAAAACCTGGATTTCAAAACGCTTAAAAAAGCCTTTAAAAAACATCCCTTTAACAATAAAGTGGGATTTATAGAGCGGTATGTCTCTTCATTAAAAACAAACTTCCATAAAAACCAAAAGTTTGACGACAACAAAATCCTTTTAAAACTCGCTGTTTATATCATTGGAAACTTAAAAGACACGCTTTTAAAAGAGCAAGATAAATACGAGGTGAGCGCGTTAGAATTGAAAGAATTTGAAACGCATAATAAAAGCCTTAGCGCTAGCGAATGGGAAAAAGACATTCCCCCTATGAATGGCTGCTTTTTAAAGACATGCGAAAACTAGACAGCGATTTAGAAAGGGAGTTTTTAGATTCTATCAATAAAAATAAAGAGCTTTTAGACAAGAAATTCAAAGAATGGTGCGTTTTGAGGAACGATCATTTCGCTGAATTAAAAGTTTTTTGCAACATAGAAGACAGCCCCTATTACGCGCAAGGTTTTGAGCCGGATTTTATCCTTTTTGCCCAAACGCATAGCGATGAATTTTTAGGCTTCACTTGTTACATGGAAGCTAAAGGCGAACATTTAGAGCCTTCTAACGCTTGGAAAAAAGAATTTTTAGAAACGCTAGAAAACGCCACGCTTAAAAGCCATAACAAAAAACTCCATTTAAAAGGCTTGCCGTTTTTCACGCTCCATAATAGCGTAGTGAATGGCGATTTTCAAACCGCTTTCAATCAAACTTTTAAGGACAAAGAATGTTAAAAACCCCACTCAAAACCCTACTAGATGCTTTAATTAATCATTTCACTAAAGAACGATTAGTTACTTTAATCTTACAACATGATGAAAAGCTTTTAACTTTCATGCTTGAGCATGAAAACGCTAACGACTATAAAAAACACTTTTTTAAAATGATCGCCAACACGTTTGTGTTTGATGAAAAGGCGTTATTGGAATGTTTAGAAACAAAAGAATTAGAAAAATCTTTCACACGATTTAAAAATAAAATAGGTCTATATTCACAAGGGGGTTTGATAAAATCCAGCGATCTAGTCGTTTTGCATTTCCCTTTTAAAGACAACATTTTACTCGGTAACGCTAAAGATAACAACACCAAATCTAACGAGCTTTTTTACCATGAAATATTGCATAAAAACGAAATTGACACGCTTTTACACAAAAAAGCGTTGTGCCGTTTTGAAATGCATGGACAAGGCGATTTAGAAAACGCTTTAAAAGATGAAAACACGAACTACCTTATCAAAGGCAATAATTTGATCGCTCTTCATTCTTTAAAAAAGAAATTCGCTAAACAAGTGAAATGCATCTACATTGACCCCCCTTATAATACGGGTAATGACAGCTTTAATTACAACGATAATTTTAACCACAGCTCTTGGCTAGTGTTTATGAAAAACAGGCTTGAAGCGGCTAGGGAGTTTTTAAGCGATGATGGCGTGATTTTTGTGCAATGCGATGATAACGAACAAGCTTATTTAAAAGTGTTGATGGATGAGATTTTTGGGAGGGATAACTTTATAAATACGATTATTTGGGAAAAAAAGTATTCTCCACAAAATGATGCGAAATGGTTCTCTGATAATCACGATTTTATTTTACTATACGCTAAAGATAAAGGAATTTGGCGACCTAATTTATTACCACGCACAAGCGAGATGGACGCACGCTATAAAAATTTAGATAACGATGAAAGGGGTGCGTGGAAACCTAGTGATTGTTTGGTAAAAACTTATATGGCGAGTTATGATTATCCTATCACTACACCAAGTGGAAAAGTTGTAACGCCACCAAAAGGGCGGTGTTGGATGACTTCAAAAGAAAATTTTCAAAAACTTGTAGATGATAATCGTATTTATTTTGGAAGAAATGGAGACAATGTTCCTAGTTTGAAACGCTTTTTAAGTGAAGTCAAGCAAGGCGCAACACCTTTAACAATATGGAAATATACAGAAGTAGGACATAATCAAGACGCTACAAAACAATTGCTAGCTCTCTTTAATAATGTAAAACTTTTTGACACTCCCAAACCCGAAGCCCTACTCCAACGCATTTTAGAAATTTCCACAAAAGAAAACGATCTCGTGTTAGACTTTTTTGCCGGGAGCGGGACGACTTGCGCGGTGGCGCACAAAATGAAACGCCGCTACATTGGCATCGAGCAAATGGACTACATAGAAACGATCACTAAAGAAAGGTTAAAAAAAGTCATAGAGGGCGAGCAAGGGGGCATTTCTAAAAAATGCGATTTTAAAGGGGGTGGGAGTTTTGTCTATGCTGAATTGAAAGAAGTGAATTTAGAAATTAAAAAACAAATCCTTAACGCTAACAGCAAGAGCGAATGCCTAAAAATCTTTAACGATCTTAATGAGCGTTTTTTAAAACGCACCGATTGCAAGATAGATGAAATCCATAGCGAAAGAGTTCCAAAATTTAGATTTAAACGAGCAAAAAAGGATTTGTTGCAAGCTTTTAGACTCTAACGAAGACTATTTGAACTTGGGCGATATTGACGAAGACGCATGGGAGATAGATAAGATCACTAAAAAATACAATGAAATTTTTTATTCTTAAGTTTGATCGTTCAATGCGCGCTATTTAACGCATCAAAACGCTACGCCTATTTAGCGGGTAAAAATAAACGATTAAAAATATTGTTGTAGTATTCAAGCCAATCAAAAAGGGAGTGAAACATGAAAATTTTTAAAAATTGGCTCTGTTTCAGTTTGATCGCTATGAGTTGGCTCCAAGCAGACATGCTGGATAATTTCACTAAGGCCATTAACAGCTACACCGCTAAAAAGCTTAATGAAATCAAAGATCAAATCAATAGCACTAACCCTGCTAAAAATCGCAATACCGCTTATAACGCTAATGGCATGCTCATTAACATTGATTGTAAAGTCTTAAAAAATAACTTCTATTCGGTGTGTTATTCTAGCGAGTTAAAAAACCCTATTTATGGCGTGAGCGTGTTGTTTGGGGATTTAGTGGATAAAAACAATATTGAAAAACGCTATGAATTTAAAACGGACACACGATTAGCCAAATACCAACAAGCCACGACACAAGATTACACAAGAAGCGGTTTTGATAGGGGGCATTTTGTGGCGAATGACGCTTCTTTTGATTTTGCGTCTAACCCTTTAAGAGAGACTTACAGAATGACTAATATCACCCCTGAAGCCAAAAACACCAACAGGCATTCTGTTTTATTAGTAGAAAAAGAGGGCCGTAATTTGGCCAGGAAATACCATCAAGTTTTAGTAGAAGAACTCACCATCATCAAACAAGGTTATAGAACCTTTAGTTCTAAGAATATCGCTATCCCTAGCGGATTTTGGTACCACTATGATATAAGCCTAACGGACAGCTATGAAAACGCTAAAAGCGAATGCTTTTATATCCCTAATGACAACCAAAACTATCCCTTACAAGAAATGAGAAGAGATTGTAAAGAATATGAGCGGGTTGAAAAGCAGGTGGTTTTTAAGAACAATAAAAACACTGAGTTGAATGAATTGCCTAAGTATCTTAACAACGCTAAGAAATATTAAAACCACCCTTAAAATACCCGTAAAAACACCGGTATTTTGGATAAAGGTTTAAGAAATCAAATTTCTAAATGGCTTAAAACTGGTTTTTTGTTGGAAGCGATGAAAGTTTTATAGGCGTTGGAGGAATGAGATGAAATTATTATTGCAATTATGGCAAACACAACAATAGATCCGGGTTTAAGATAATCTCTTAGGGTTGTTTGCTGGTTTGTCAGATCAATCCATGCTATCTATATGAAACAGCCTATAATCCATATTCTCGCAACTCTAAAAACAACAATATGCAAATTTTAAATTATTCTACATCATTTTACTTTACATGAACTCCTGGAGTTTGTTCGCTTGCGCCATCCATTCTGCAAGGCTTTCATAATCGTTATTTTCTATCCAAGCCTTAGCTTGCGCGATTTCTTTTCGCATTTTTCAATCGCTTCTAAGACATTGTCTCGGTTTTGTTTGAAAATATCTTTCCACATTAAAGGCGAGCTTTTAGACAAACGGCTCATATCCCTAAAACCCCCACCCGCTAAGGATAAAATCACCTCTGGGTCGTTTTGCTTTAAAACGCTATTGGCTAGAGCGTAGCTCAAAACATGGGGTAAATGGCTGATATAAGCCACATGGGTGTCATGCTCGTTGGATTTCATCTTAATCAAGCGCGCTTTAATGCCTAAAAAGATTTCTTTAGCGATCTCTACTTGCTCAGCCCCTGAATCTTCTAAATCGCACAATATCACCAGAGCGTTTTCATACAGCCCTTTAACGCTCGCTTTAGGGCCATAAAACTCTGTCCCACACATGGGGTGCGCGGCGATGAAATTTTGACGGATGCTTTTAGGGATATTGCGAATGATTTGGCGCTTTAGCACCCCCTAAATCAATAATCGTTGCGCTTTTTTTGATAGAGGTCATTTTTTTCAAACATTCAATGATGCCCTCAACTGGAATGGCTAAAAAAATCACATCGCATTCTAAAATCTTTTCAAATTCCACGCATTCATCTACAAGCCCCAAAGTCAAAGCCAATTTAGCATGCAAAGCGTTATGATCATAGCCTATAACGCTTTTAAAACGCCCCCATTCTTGTAAGGCTAGCCCTAAACTCCCCCCATAAGCCCTAAACCAATAATGCCTGCTTTCATGCCAAATTCTAAAGTAAAGTTTTTTCTAACACTTCAGCGATGTTTTTCACCGCAACGATGTTTAAATTCTCTCGCACTTCAGCAGGGATCTCATCTAAATCCCTTTCGTAATTTTTAACGGGAATGAGAGCGGTTTTAATGCCGGCTTTAAAAGCGGCGATCAACTTTTCTTTCAACCCTCCTATGGGTAAAACTTCCCCGCTCAAAGTCAATTCGCCCGTCATTGCCACTTCGCTTCTTGTAGCTCGGTCGCACAAAATGCTCGCCATCACGCTCGCCATAGCGATCCCAGCGCTCGGTCCGTCTTTAGGCGTAGCCCCCTCAGGGACATGCAAGTGCAAATCATAAGCGTTATAAACTTTCAGCGCTTTTTTCTTTTTCTTATTCTCTGCATCGGTTTCGCTAGGGATTTTGGGGGCTTTTAATTTTTCTTCATCTAGCAAGACTTTAACGACAGAAAAAGCGATGATAGCGGATTCTTTCATCACATCGCCTAAGCTCCCGGTGAGTTTCAATTCCCCCTTGCCCCTGATCTTAACCGCTTCAATTTTAAGCACATCACCGCCTACTGGCGTCCATGCCAAGCCATTGATAATACCGATTTTATTTTCTTCATCTATGGGGTCAATTTCAAACACCATGCGCTCTAAATACTCTTTAAGGTTATCAGGCGTGATAGAGACGCAGAAATCTTTGTTCTCGTCTCTTTGATTTTCGCTTTTTTTATTCTCGCCTTTTTTAGTTCGCCCTTTTTTGTGCGGGTTATCTTCTAGGTATTTTAAAGCCGCTTTACGCATAATCGTTGCGATCTGTCTTCGTAAATCCCTAACACCCGCTTCTCTGGTGTATTTTTCAATAATGAGTTTCAAACACTCATGGCTAATATCCACTTCGCTAGGCTTTAAGGCGTGCTTTTCTAATTCTTGGGGGATGAGATAATTTTTAGCGATTTCTTCTTTTTCATTAGGCGTGTAGCTAGACACACTGATAAATTCCATTCTGTCTCTTAAAGGAGCTGGGATTCTGTCAATATTGTTAGCGGTAGCGATAAAAATCACTTGCGACAAATCAATGCTAAAATTCGCGTAATGATCCCTAAAAGCGATATTTTGCTCAGGGTCTAAGATCTCTAATAAAGCGCTCGCTGGATCGCCCCTAACGCTTCTATCCACCTTATCAATTTCATCTAAAACCATGACCGGATTCATCTTTTTGGCTTCAATAAGCCCCTGGACAATACGCCCAGGCATTGAGCCTATGTAAGTGCGTCTGTGCCCTCTTAATTCATTCACATCTTCTAATCCCCCTAAAGCGATCCGAACTAAAGGGCGCTCTATCGCTTTAGCAATGGAATTAGCCAAGCTTGTTTTACCCACGCCAGGAGGCCCATAAAAGCATAAAATCGTGCCTTTAGTTTTGTCTTTTTTTTCTGGCTTCTTCTTGTGGCGCATTTCTAAAAGCTGCATGGTGGCAAAGTATTCTACAATACGCTCTTTAGGTCTTTTTAAGGAATAATGATCCTTGTCTAGTTGTTCTCTCACATGCTTAATGTCAAGCGCTTTTTTCCCATATTGCCCAAAAGGCACATCTAACATGGTTTCAATGTAATTTTGTAAAGTCGCGCTATCAGAGCTGTCTGCATGGGTTCGGCTCAGCCGGTCAATTTGCTTTTTAATCTCCTTAAACGCTTCTTCTTTTAAAAAAGGCTTGATGTTTTCTAGTTTTTGGTAGTACTGGTTTAAATCTTCATCTCGCTGTTTGTCTGTGCCAAGCTCTTTTTGGATTTGTTTGAGCTGCTCTTTTAGGAAATATTCCTTATTGGTTTGCTCCATTTTTTGATGGACTTTGGATTTGATTTCTTTTTGGAGTTTTTGGGTTTTAGTCTCTTCTATCACAATATCAATCAAATCCAACAAGCGCTTGCTCGGTGTTGTTATTCGCAAAAAGAAAATATGCTTGATCTTTTTTTAAATGCAAAGCCGCTGCGATTAAATCAGCGATGCGGTTAGGATCGTCATTGTCTTCTAAAGCCTTGATCAAATCCGGGGGGAAGAGCGAGCTGACATTGGCTAGAGTGATCACCTTTTCTTTTAACACTTCCACGATAGCTTGAATGTTTTCTTTATCGTATTCTAAATACTCAATGGGGCTTATTTGAGCTTCTAAAAAGCCTTGCTCGTTTTCTTTGGCAGGCTCTAAAATACGCCCCTTAGCGATGCCATTAAAGAGCAATTTCACGCGCCCATTAGGCATGTTGGCTTCACGCATCACTGAGCCTATCACCCCCACATCATAATAAGGGGCTTCATTGTCGTTCAATTTGTCTTTTTGGCATGCAATAAAGACTAACGATTTGTTGTTTTTAGCGTAAGCCACCGCCTTAATGCTCGCGTTATTTTGCAAAAAAATAGGGGCTATCATAAAGGGGTATAAAAAAGTGTCTTCTTCTACCAATAAAGGCAGAATTTTAGGAAAATCTTCAGTCATTTTTCATCTCTCTGTTATAATGTGTATGGTTTTGAAATATCCTACCAATCAAAAATTAACACATACCAAGGCATAGTGCGATGGCTTGGGTTTAGTCTCTTTTTCTAAAGTCTCATCTATCCTTTCTAAATAGCGTTTCACGCCCTCAGGCTTGTGGCGTTTTTTATAGACATTCGCGATCGCGCGATTGAGCTCATTTTGCCCTAAAATGAATTTGATTTGCATGTATTCCACATAGGGGCGGTAACGGCTGTTAGGGTATTTTTCTATAAATTCGCCCAAACTCACAATAGAATTAGAGATAAATTCCTGGTCTTTAGAATGGTTTTTGAAAGCGTAATAATGCGATTGCAATTTTAAAAAAGTCAAATAATCCACATTGTCTTTCGTCCCAAAGCGCTTGATGTATTCATCAAAGTAAAAAGACGCCAAAACATACTCTCTCTTTTTCATGTGCGCTTGCCCTAAAGCTAGCATCGCTTCTGGGACAAGGGGGGAATTGATGTGTTCGCTTTGTAAAGAAGAATAGTAATTGTCCGCTGTTTCTAAATTGGCAAAAAGGATTTCTCTCAAAATCCCTTGATACCAAAAGATCGCCGGTTTGTTGTATTCGTCTTTTTTCTTCTTTTTGTTCGCGCAACCGGTGCCTATAACAATGATTGCCATTGTGATCAAAAGGAAAGTTTTAAAATGTTTTAAACGCATGCCACCTGTCTTATAAAATTAAATTTTTGAATAACTCATGGTTATTTTTTCTTATCTTTCTTATTCCCACCGAATAATGTCAGCACCATTTCTCCAAATCAAGCCCAGCCGCACCAAAAAGATGCCACCCATCGCTAAAATGAGATTTGCTGGGATTATTTTTTCTTGATTTGTGGTTTTATTTTGATCATTTCTTACTCCTTATTATATTTTATAATGATTCAGTTAAACTTCCATCATGTTTAAGTTATTGGGATTATACCCAAAACTAGTAAAAATTGATTTTACCAAAATTGTTTGATATAATACAGATTTTTAGTTTAGAAATCATTGAGCGCTGGTTTTAAGGCGGTCTTTTATTCTTTAAGGAGAAGATTTTGTGCTTTTTTAAAGGGAATGCAATCGCCTATGATTTTTGATGTGAAAGCGCCTATATTGGGGTTTGAAACCATTCATAAAATGCGTTTGCAAAAGATTGATGAAATCTTTTTGCGTTTGAATAGCGCAGAAGAGAATTCCGTGGTGTCTTTCACGCTGGTTAATCCCTTTGCTTTAAGAAAATACGAATTTGAAGTGCCTACCCCCTTAAAAATCCTTTTAGAATTAGAGGGAGCCAAGAGCGTTCTGGTCGCTAATATCATGGTCGTTCAAACCCCCATTGAGCTTTCCACCGTGAATTATTTAGCCCCTTTAATTTTCAATTTGGACAAGCAGCTCATGGGGCAAGTGGTTTTGGATTCTAACAAATACCCACACTATCATTTAAGAGAGAATATTCTAAGCCACACGCATGAATGATGCATGAATGGTTTCTATGTAAAGCGTTTCTTTAAGCTTATGGCACAATGCATCGGTGTTTTTGCAAATACAAGCGAGCGGTTTTCTTATGGTATAATAGCGGTTATTTTTTAGAATAACCAACGCTAAAAATAGCGCTTTAATTGAATCCAAAACAAGGAGTTTATTTTATGGAACAAAGCCATCAAAACTTACAATCTCAATTTTTTATAGAGCATATCTTACAGATTTTACCTCACCGCTATCCCATGCTCTTAGTGGATAGAATTATAGAGTTACAAGCCAATCAAAAAATTGTCGCTTATAAGAATATCGCTTTTAATGAAGATGTGTTTAACGGGCATTTCCCTAATAAGCCCATTTTCCCGGGCGTTTTGATCGTAGAGGGCATGGCACAAAGCGGAGGGTTTTTAGCTTTCACTAGCTTGTGGGGGTTTGACCCTGAAATAGCCAAAACAAAAATCGTGTATTTCATGACGATTGATAAGGTTAAATTCCGTATTCCTGTAACCCCAGGCGACAGATTGGAATACCATTTAGAAGTCTTAAAGCATAAGGGCATGATCTGGCAAGTGGGCGGCACGGCTCAAGTGGATGGCAAAGTGGTCGCTGAAGCCGAATTAAAAGCCATGATCGCAGAGAGAGAATAAAAATGAGTAAGATTGCAAAAAACAGCCATCATCTCTCCTAAAGCAGAGATTAATAAGGGCGTAGAGATTGGGGAATTTTGCGTGATTGGAGATGGCGTCAAACTAGATGAAGGCGTAAAACTCCATAACAATGTAACCTTACAAGGGCATACTTTCATCGGGAAAAAACACCGAAATTTTCCCTTTTGCCGTGCTAGGCACACAGCCTCAAGATTTAAAATACAAGGGCGAATACAGCGAACTGATTGTTGGAGAAGACAACCTTATTCGTGAATTTTGCATGATAAACCCCGGCACTGAAGCGGGGATTAAAAAAACCCTTATTGGGGATAAAAACCTGCTCATGGCTTATGTGCATGTCGCTCATGATTGCGTGATTGGCAGTCATTGTATTTTGGCTAATGGCGTAACTTTAGCAGGGCATATTGAAATAGGCGATTATGTCAATATTGGCGGTCTTAGCGCAATCCATCAGTTTGTGCGTATCGCTAAAGGCTGCATGATAGCCGGTAAGAGCGCTTTAGGCAAAGATGTGCCACCTTATTGCACCGTAGAGGGCAATCGCGCTTTTATTAGGGGGTTAAACCGCCACCGGATGCGCCAATTATTAGAGAGTAAGGATATTGATTTCATCTATGTGCTTTATAAGAGATTGTTTCGCCCTGTCCCCTCTTTAAGAGAGAGCGCTAAATTAGAGTTAGAAGAGCATGCCAATAACCCTTTTGTAAAAGAGATTTGCTCTTTTATTTTAGAGAGTTCTAGGGGCGTGGCGTATAAGTCAAGCGAATATTCTAGCGAAGAAAAACAAGAGGAATAACATGAACGAAACGCTTTATTGCAGTTTTTGCAAAAAACCAGAATCCAGAGATCCCAAAAAACGCCGCATTATTTTTGCGAGCAATCTCAATAAAGATGTGTGCGTGTGCGAATTTTGCATTGACGTGATGCATGGGGAATTACACAAATACGACAGAATGGATTCTTTATTAGCGCTCAAAAGAGACCGATTGAGGCGAATGGAATCCAGCGCCTATGAAGAAGAAGTTTTTGCTCTCTCGCATTCCAGCCCCTAAAGAGCTTAAGGCGGTTTTAGACAATTATGTGATAGGCCAAGAGCAGGCTAAAAAGGTTTTTTCCGTAGCCGTGTATAACCATTACAAACGCTTGTCTTTTAAAGAAAAACTCAAAAAACAAGACAACCAAGACAGCGATTTAGAGTTAGAGCATTTAGAAGAAGTGGAGTTGAGCAAGTCCAATATTTTACTGATCGGCCCTACAGGTTCAGGCAAGACTTTAATGGCACAAACTCTCGCCAAGCATTTGGATATTCCTATCGCTATTAGCGATGCGACTAGCTTGACTGAGGCGGGTTATGTGGGCGAAGATGTGGAAAATATCCTTACAAGATTGTTGCAAGCGAGCGATTGGAACGTCCAAAAAGCCCAAAAAGGCATTGTGTTTATTGATGAGATTGATAAGATCAGCCGTTTGTCAGAAAACCGCTCCATCACTAGAGACGCTTCTGGCGAGGGCGTTCAGCAAGCGTTGTTAAAAATCGTTGAAGGCTCTTTAGTGAATATCCCCCCTAAAGGCGGCAGAAAGCACCCTGAGGGCAATTTCATTCAAATTGACACGAGCGATATTTTATTCATTTGCGCCGGAGCGTTTGACGGGTTAGCCGAAATCATTAAAAAACGCACCACGCAAAATGTGTTGGGTTTCACTCAAGAAAAGATGAGCAAAAAAGAGCAAGAAGCGATCTTGCATTTAGTCCAAACCCATGACCTGGTTACTTACGGGCTTATCCCTGAGCTGATTGGCCGCTTGCCGGTTTTAAGCACGCTAGATAGCATCAGTTTGGAAGCGATGGTGGATATTTTACAAAAACCTAAAAACGCCCTAATCAAGCAATACCAGCAACTTTTCAAAATGGATGAAGTGGATTTGATTTTTGAAGAAGAAGCCATTAAAGAAATCGCCAAACTCGCATTAGAGCGAAAAACCGGGGCTAGGGGCTTAAGGGCGATCATTGAAGATTTTTGTTTGGATATTATGTTTGATTTACCCAAGCTTAAGGGATCGGAAGTGCGTATCACTAAAGATTGTGTTTTAAAACAGGCTGAATCTTTGATCATTGCTAAAACGCATTCTAAAATTCTTCCTTAAGGAACACGCTTATAAATTTAACGATAAAGGATTAGAAAGGGCATGATTTTTAGCAAATTAATCGGTTTGTTTTCGCATGATATTGCCATAGATTTAGGCACGGCTAACACGATCGTGTTAGTCAAAGGGCAGGGCATTATTATCAATGAGCCTTCTATTGTGGCGGTGCGCATGGGATTGTTTGATTCTAAAGCTTATGATATTTTGGCAGTGGGGAGCGAGGCTAAGGAAATGCTAGGCAAAACCCCTAACAGCATCAGAGCGATTCGCCCCATGAAAGATGGCGTGATCGCCGATTATGACATTACCGCTAAAATGATCCGCTACTTTATTGAAAAAGCGCACAAACGAAAAACATGGATCCGCCCGCGCATCATGGTGTGCGTGCCTTATGGGCTGACAAGCGTGGAAAGGAATGCGGTTAAAGAGAGCGCTTTAAGCGCGGGGGCTAGAGAAGTCTTTTTGATTGAAGAGCCTATGGCAGCCGCGATCGGAGCGGGCTTGCCAGTGAAAGAGCCGCAAGGGAGTTTGATTGTGGATATTGGCGGCGGCACGACTGAAATTGGCGTGATCAGCCTTGGGGGGTTAGTCATTTCTAAAAGCATTAGAGTGGCTGGGGATAAATTGGATCAAAGCATCGTGGAATACATCCGCAAGAAATTCAATTTGTTGATAGGGGAGCGCACCGGCGAAGAGA
>JBLDXK010000029.1:0-42423 GCA_047430845.1 Helicobacter pylori
TGCCACCAATAATGAAAAATGTTGAAGTTGCTAAAACCAGTATAGTATCAATCCCTTGAAAAGCTTTGATTAGAAGTTGATTAAGGTAGTAAAAAACAGAAGTTTTGATAAATAACTGACCAATACTAGGTAGATAGTCTAGAGAAACAAATACATTACAAGACATTACTGCGTAGAGATTGATAATGTTGGCAAATCCTAAGATACTTTGTTCGTTTTGAAAGATTTTAGCGACAAAAATGGCTAAACAAAAACAAAACAATGCGCTTGAAAAAACACTAACAAACCCCAAAATAAGCGCTTTAAAATTAAGAATAGTGATGATATTGAGTGCATAAAAAGAGAGAACAATAAAGATAAAAGCATATAGGATTACAACGATTAGTCTTGAAGCGATTAATGCTAGAGTTATTTGTTTGAAAGTTACTGGTGATAGCATGTAGAACAAGAATATATTATGCGATTCTCAAGCTTGTTATAGCTTGTGTGAGGCCAAAGATCGCACTAGAAATAATAAGGAGTCCCATTAGACCTATAATATTATTAAAGTAAAAAATTTCAGTGGTATTTTTTGAAAAAACAAAAATTAGTAATAGAAGCATTAAAATAGGATAAATAAAAGTCCAAAATAACGCGCTTGTATTGGTGAGATAAGATTTGATTTCAAGTTTTAAAATAGATAAAATTGCACCCATTAAATATCCTTTAACAATGCCAACAAGTCTTTTGCACTCAGTTTTTCTTTAAGATCAAAAGTTATAGCTACAGATTTTAATATGGAATCTAAAGGTTCGTATTTGACAATGTTGCCGTTTTTAAGGAATAAGACCCATTTACAACTCTCTAAAATAATCAGATCATGAGTGGCAATAACGCTCGTAAGTTGCTGGGTATTGCGTAGCTTAATAAGGTTTGATAACTTTATAAGAGCGTTTTGCTCCAAACTAGTTTCTGGTTCATCCATAATAACTAATTGTGGGTGATGGCTAAGAGCTAAGTCAATTTTTAAGCGCTGTTTTTGTCCGTCGCTTAGGTGTTCGTAGGTTTTATTTAAAAGATTTTTTTCAAACAAATCTAGAGTGCAGTTTTTATAAAAAAATTTATAGAATTTAAATATATCGTTTGCATTTAGTCCAGGTGGATAATTGAACAGATTGGATACGACCCCCAATTGTTTGCGTTGTGAAATGATATTGTTGTGGTATGGGATGTTGTTATTTTGTGCTTTGACATTGTAGTCTTCTCTAATGCCTAGAATAGTATTGATAAGCGTTGATTTTCCTGATCCATTTGCACCAATAATAGCTGTGCTAGTATGACTCTTAAATGAAAAATTATGGATATTTAAAGCGTTTTTAATGTTTTTTTTAGGTGCAATGTTGATATTAGAAATCATAAAATCCCCTTATTAGAAATGATTTAAAATCCCATCTAGGTTCATTGTATTCAAATAATGGTTTTATTTAGCGTAGCGTTGCTAAAAATTAACCGATTTTTGTTAAAACGAGCCAAAAGCGTTACTGATAGACACGCTCTAAGCGAGTGAGATTTTAAAAAGCGTTCCAAACTCTCAAAAATAGACAAAGCCAAGGCTTTGAATAAAAAGATCAATAACCTTAAAAAACCAAAGGAACGGAGCTTTTGATTTTCCATTCTCAAAACCCTAAATACCCTTTCGTTTTTTGTCCGTTATTGGTTTATGGGTGTTTTAACATATAAAATTCCAACGCTTTTTCAAAGAGGAGCGATCGATTAGGAAAACCTTTCTCTTTCATGTATTCATCCACTTTAGCCATAAAACTGGGCGAAAGTAAAACGCTGTGATTGATTCTTCGCTCTTTACTTGTTTTTTCTTCGTATTCTATCTCTTCTATTTCGGCTAACAAACTGGGTGAGAGCGAAATGCTAAAACTGCTCCTTCTGTTCGCTGCTCACTTTTATTTCTGCTTCTAATTCAGCTAATTCGGTTAGCAACCTTTTGCGTTTGGCTTGTAAAGCCTGAACGGTTGTGTGTGCTTTATGGTGTTCCATCATTGTTCCTTAAAATATCTTTATTTTTCGCATTCTACTATAAAATAGGATTTTGTGAGTAAATTCATTAAGAATGAAAATTGGAATTTTTCTTTAGAATTTAACCGAGTGTTAAACATCAAATTTTAAAACAAACTATAAAAGAGTTTAATTTTAATCCAATTCCTTAAGGCGCTTCAATAATTCTTCTTCATTCAAAACGCTCACGCCATGTTTTTTTGCTAGAGCGAGTTTTGAGCCGGCGTTTTCTCCAACGATTAAAAAATCGGTTTTAGCGCTCACGCTTGAAGCAATTTTTGCCCCTAAATTTTCTAACATTTGAGCGTATTCTTGCCGTGGTTTAGAAAGCGTGCCGGTTAAAACAATCGTTTTATTATTGAAAACAGAAGAGCTTTCTTGCTTTTCTTCAGCCATATCGCTGTTTTTAGGGTTCAACAAATCAAATAACGATCGGATAAATTCCTGATTGCTCGCATAAAAATTGACTAAAGAGCGCGCCATTTCCACCCCAAAGCCTTCCATTTCTAAAAACTCGGCTTCGCTTTTTTCTAACACATTTAAGCCGTATTTGGCTAGCGTTTTACTCGCTCCCTTACCAATATGCTCAATCCCTAAAGCGTTAATCAAACGCCATAAGGGAGGGTTTTTGCTTTTTAAAATAGCGTCTAACAGATTTTGAGCTTTTTTAATTTTGAATTTGTCTAGCCGCATTAAATCTTCTAATTTTAAAGCATACAAATCCAGGGCGTTAACAATGAGCTTTTCTTCAAAAAGTTGCTCTATGACCTTATCGCCCAAGCCTTGAATGTTTAAAGCGTCCTTAGAAGCGAAATGAATCAAGCTTTCTTTCAACCTTGCCGGGCAATTAAGGTTTTGGCAATAAGTAAAAATCTCCTCGCACAAAAGCTCATGCGAACATATAGGGCAAACTTTGGGGCGTTCAATTTTATGTTGCGAGCCGTCTCTGTAAGTTTCTAAAGGTTTGATGATTTTAGGGATCACATCGCCGCTTCTAATGACAACGACCCTATCATTGAGCATGATATTCTTTTTTTCAATCTCAGAATAATTGTGTAAGGTTGCTTTCGTAATCATAGCCCCAGCAATTTCTACAGGCTCTAAAAGAGCGACCGGGGTTATCGCCCCGCTGCGCCCCACTTGGTTAATGACTCCTACAATTTTGGTGTGTTTTTCTAGAGCCGGGAATTTATAAGCGCAAGCGAATTTGGGGGATTTTTGCGTGTAGCCTAGCTCCTTTTGAATATCCAATTCATTCACAACGATCACCATGCCGTCTAAAAGGGCAAAAAAGCCCTCCCTTTCTTTAATCAGGGTGTGGTAATTTTCTTCTATTTCTTGGTGGTTTTTGTTTAGGCTTAAGTATTGAATGGCGCTAAAACCCAACGAGACGATAAAATCCAAACACTCCTTAAAGCTTAGAAAATTTAAAGAATGCTTGCCCACGCCCCAAGGAATGAATTGCAATTTACGCTTTTTAGTGATTTCGCTATCAAGCTGCCTCAAACTCCCTGATGCGGCATTTCTAGGGTTAGCGAATAGAGATTCATTAGCGTCTAGGCGTTCGTTATTTAAAGCGTCAAAATCCTCTTTAGAAATGATCACCTCGCCCCTGATTTCTATTTCTCCATTATAAGCGATAGAATGGGGGATATTAGCGATGTGTTTAGCGTTTGCACTAACTAATTCTCCTTCTAAGCCATTACCCCTAGTGGTCGCACTCACTAGCTTGCCATGTTGATACAAAAGATTGAGCGAAACCCCATCAAGTTTGGGCGAGCACACGAACGAAGCGCTAGGATAGGCTTTTAAAATGCGTTGCAACCACGCTTGCAATTCGTTTTGATTGAACACATCATCTAAGCTCCACATCCGCATTAAATGGGGATTTTTATTGAACGAATTGGTGGCAGTGGCCCCCACTTTTTGGGTAGGGGAATTGGCTTGAATGTGGCTAGGGTTTTTTTCTTCATAAGCTTTTAATTCTTGGTAAAGTTCATCATAGACTGCATCGCTTACGATTGACTCATCAAGGTTGTAATAATGGTGCGATAGGGTGTTTAAATATTCAATTCTTTCTAAATATTCTTTTTGGCTTTTTATCATTGTTTGTAAAAACCTTTTAAACTAAATTAGGGTAGTATTATAACATTTAATCTTTGATAGGGCTTTAGGGGAAAATAGGTGGTAAGAGATATTGACAAAACGACTTCGTTGCACTTGAACAACGAAGCGCAATTTCTGTGCTTTAGATTAGATGCAGAAAAAGACGCCCAACTTTATGGCATGAATATTTTTAAGATCCGAGAAATTATCCATTATGACGGGGAGGTTACAGAGATTCTTGGGGGGAGCGATGGCGTGATGCTCGGGTTTCTTAGCGTTAGGGGCGAGTCTATCCCTTTAGTGGATGTGAAAAGGTGGTTGCATTATAACGCTAATGATCCGAGCCGCAATTTAACAGAATGCAGCGTTAAAGATGACCATAATTTGGTGATCGTGTGCCATTTTTCTAACCATTCCATCGCTCTAAAGGTTTTAAAAATTGAAAGGATCATCCATAAAAATTGGACTGAGATTAGCGCTGGGGACAAACAAGGCATTAACGAAGAGGGTAAGCTTAGCGCTATCACTCGTTTTGATGAACAACGAGTGGTGCAGATCTTAGATGTGGAAAAAATGATTAGCGATGTTTTCCCTAGCTTGAAAGATTTAGACGATTTGACTTTGCGTTGCATAGAAGCCATTCAAAGCCAAAAACTCATTTTAATCGCTGAAAGATTCCTTGAGCGCTCTTAAAACCCTAGAAAAAATCGTTCAAACTTTAGAATTGCGTTATTTAGCCTTTCCAAATGGGAGGGAATTGTTGGATTATTTGTATGAAAAAGAACATTACCAACAAGTTGGCGTGGTCATTACGGATTTAGAAATGCCTAATGTTTCAGGGTTTGAAGTGTTAAAAACCATTAAAGCTGATCACAGGACTGAGCATCTTCCTGTGATTATCAATTCGTCCATGAGCAGCGATTCTAACCGCCAGTTAGCCCAATCTTTAGAAGCGGATGGTTTTGTGGTAAAATCTAACATTCTTGAAATCCATGAAATGCTTAAAAAAACGCTTTCATAAATTTAATTTTTGTTTTAATTTAAAGGGATAAAACATGCGAAGTCATTTCTGCACAGAAATTAGTGAAAAAGATGTGGGTAAAATCATCAAAGTGGCCGGGTGGTGTAACACTTATAGAGACCATGGAGGCGTGGTTTTTATTGATTTAAGGGATAAAAGCGGTTTAGTGCAATTAGTCTGTGATCCTAGCTCTAAAGCTTATGAAAAGGCTTTAGAAGTCAGGAGCGAATTTGTGCTAGTGGCTAAAGGAAGAGTGCGTTTAAGGGGTGCTGGGCTAGAAAACCTTAAACTAAAGACCGGTAAAATTGAAATCGTTTTAGAAGAGTTAGTCATTGAAAATAAAAGCGCTACCCCACCGATTGAAATTGGCAATAAAAGCGTGAATGAAGATTTGCGCTTGAAATACCGCTATTTGGATTTGCGCTCTCCTAATTCTTATGAAATCTTTAAATTGCGCAGCGAAGTGGCTTTAATTACTCGTAACACTCTAGCCCAAAAGGGTTTTTTAGAGATTGAAACCCCCATTTTGTCTAAAACCACGCCTGAGGGGGCTAGGGATTATTTAGTGCCAAGCAGGGTGCATGAGGGCGAATTTTTTGCGCTCCCCCAAAGCCCGCAATTATTCAAACAGCTTTTAATGGTGGGGGGAATGGACAGGTATTTTCAGATCGCTCGTTGCTTTAGAGATGAAGATTTGAGGGCGGACAGGCAGCCAGAATTCACGCAAATTGATGCGGAAATGAGTTTTTGTAGTGAAAATGATGTGATGGGCGTGGTGGAAGATTTGTTGCAAGAGATTTTTAAAGCGATTGGGCATACTATTTCTAAACCTTTTAAACGCATGCCCTATAAGGAAGCGATGGAAAATTACGGGAGCGATAAGCCGGATTTACGCTTTGAATTGCCTTTAATAGAAGTGGGGGATTGTTTTATGGACAGCTCAAATTCTATTTTTTCTAATATCGCACAAGATCCTAAAAACAAACGCATTAAAGCTTTGAACGTTAAAGGGGCTGATGTCATTTTTAGCCGCAGCGTTTTAAAAGAATTAGAAGAATTTGTGCGCCAATTTGGGGCGCAAGGCTTAGCGTATTTGCAAATTAAAGAAGATGGGATTAAAGGGCCTTTAGTGAAATTTTTAAGCGAAAAAGGGCTTAAGAATATTTTAGAAAGGACTAATGCGCAAGTTGGGGATATTGTCTTTTTTGGAGCGGGGGATAAAAAAATCGTGTTAGATTACATGGGGCGCTTGCGCTTGAAGGTGGCTGAAACGCTTGATTTGATTGATAAAGACGCTTTGAATTTCTTATGGGTGGTCAATTTCCCCATGTTTGAAAAAACCGAAAACGGCTATCATGCCGCGCACCACCCCTTTACGATGCCTAAAAATATAGAATGCGAAGATATAGAAGAAATTGAAGCGCATGCGTATGATGTGGTGCTTAATGGCGTGGAGCTTGGCGGGGGAAGCATTAGGATTCATAAAGAAGAATGCAAAAAAAGTCTTTGAAAAGATCAATATCCATGAAGAAGAAGCGCAAAAGAAATTTGGCTTTTTACTAGAAGCGCTAAAATTTGGCGCTCCTCCTCATGGGGGCTTTGCGATAGGCTTTGATCGCTTGATCATGCTAATGACAAAATCTAGCAGTATTAGAGACGTGATCGCTTTCCCCAAAACACAAAAAGCTTCATGCTTATTGACGAACGCTCCTAGCCCCATCAATGAAGAGCAATTAAGAGAATTACACATTCGCTTAAGAAAACCAATTTAAAAGGATACGATATGAAACAACTATTTTTGATCATTGGAGCCCCAGGGAGTGGTAAAACCACTGACGCAGAGCTTATCGCTAAGAATAACAGCGAAACAATCGCTCATTTTTCTACTGGGGATTTACTCAGGGCTGAGAGCGCTAAAAAGACCGAGCGAGGCTTATTGATTGAGAAATTCACTTCTCAAGGCGAATTAGTGCCTTTAGAAATTGTGGTAGAAACGATTCTTTCAGCGATTAAAAGCTCTAGTAAAGGGATCGTTTTGATTGATGGCTATCCTAGGAGCGTGGAACAAATGCAGGCTTTGGATAAGGAATTGAACGCTCAAAACGAAGTGATCTTAAAAAGCGTGATTGAAGTAGAAGTGAGCGAAAACACCGCTAAAGAAAGGGTTTTAGGGCGCTCTAGGGGGGCTGATGATAATGAAAAGGTATTTCATAACCGCATGCGGGTGTTTTTAGACCCCTTAGCTGAAATCCAAAACTTCTACAAGGCTAAGCGTTTGCATAAAATCATCAATGGCGAAAGAAGCATTGAAGAAATCGTGAATGAAATGCAAAAATATATTTTGTCTTTTGCGAATTAAGATGCGTTCCAAAGAGAATAATCTGTGATTGGTGTCTATATCATTTCTTTAAAAGAAAGTCAAAGGCGTTTGGATACTGAAAAACTCGTTTTAGAATCCAATGAAAAATTTAAAGGGCGTTGTGTTTTTCAAATCTTTGACGCTATTAGCCCCAAACACGAAGATTTTGAAAAATTACTTCAAGAGCTTTATGACGCCCAAAGTTTATTGCAATCTGATTGGTATCATTCTTATGTTGGCGATGGTTTGACTTTGCCTGAATTAGGGTGCTATTTAAGCCATTATCTTTTATGGAAAGAATGCGTCAAAACAAACCAACCGGTCGTCATTTTAGAAGATGATGTAGCGCTTAGAGCCTAACTTTATGCAAGCCCTAGAAGATTGCCTGAAAAGCCCTTTTGATTTTGTGAGACTCTATGGGCATTATTGGGGAGGCCATAAAACCAATTTGCGCGCTCTCCCTATCTATACAGAAACTGAAGAGGCTGAAGCACCTATTGAAAATTATGAAGTTACCCCCCCCCCCCCCAATCCCGCACAAGATGCGCAACAAGACTCTATTATTGAAACGCAACAAAACCCTAAAGAACTATCTGAGCCTTGCAAAATAGCGCCCCAAAAAACCTCTTTTAACCAAGTGGTTTTTAGAAAAATTAAAAGAAAACTCAACCGCTTCATTGGAAGTATTTTAGCTCGGACAGAAGTGTATAAGAAACTCGTGGCAAAATACGATGATCTCACAGGAAAATACGAATCCTTATTGGCAAAAGAGGCAAACATTAAAGAGACCTTTTGGGAAAGGCGTGCTGATAGCGAAAAAGAAGCGCTATTTTTAGAGCATTTTTACCTCACCAGCGTGTATGTTTCTACTACAGCCGGCTACTATCTCACGCCTAAGGGCGCTAAAACTTTTATAGAATCCACGGAGTGTTTTAAAATCATAGAGCCGGTGGATATGTTCATAAACAACCCCACTTACCATGATGTTGCGAATTTTACCTATTTGCCTTGCCCTGTTTCTTTAAACAAGCATGCTTTCAATAGCACCATTCAAAATGCAAAAAGCCTGACATTTCATTAAAACCCCCTAAAAAATCTTATTATGATAATCTTTTTTACCATAAGTTTAATGCAAGGAAATGTTTAAAAGCCTTTCACAAATACAGCAAACAATACGCTCCTTTAAAAACCCCTAAAGAGGTTTAAAAAGAGCGGGCTTTATGTTAGAATAATTCTTTTTTATTATTCAAAGGAGATTGCAATGAATTTAGACCAATTAGAAGTGAGCCATGACGCTGATTCTTTGTGCGTGGTAATTGAAATATCCAAGCATTCTAATATCAAGTATGAATTGGATAAAGAAAGCGGGGCTTTAATGGTGGATAGGGTGCTTTATGGGGCACAAAATTACCCCGCAAATTACGGCTTTGTGCCTAACACTTTGGGATCTGATGGCGACCCTGTAGATGCACTGGTTTTAAGCGATGTGGCTTTTCAAGCCGGAAGCGTAGTGAAAGCGCGCTTGGTTGGGGTTTTAAACATGGAAGATGAAAGCGGGATGGATGAAAAATTACTCGCTCTACCCATAGATAAGATCGATCCCACGCATTCCTATGTCAAAGATATTGATGATTTGTCCAAACACACTTTGGATAAAATCAAACATTTTTTTGAAACTTACAAGGATTTAGAGCCTAATAAATGGGTGAAAGTCAAGGGGTTTGAAAACAAAGAGAGCGCGATTAAGGTTTTAGAAAAAGCGATAAAAGCCTATCAAGGCTAAAGATTTAAGGGTTTTGGCTCAATTAAGCGATAAAAACCCTTTTTAATGCTCTTTTAAAAGGCTTTGTCCTCATCGGGTGTTGGTGTAAAATAGGGTAGTTTAAAGCGGATTTTTGTATTCCCTATAAAAAGCACCAAAAACTACAATTTAACGATTTTAACCCCACTGCCGCCTAAATTAATGGGAGCGTCGCTAAAACTCACTACTTTAGGGTGGTTTTTTAGAAATTCTTTCACAAACTTTTCTAAAATCCCGCTCCCCTTACCATGGCAAATAAGCACTTCTTCAAAGCCCCCTAAAAGCGCGTCGTTTAAAAAAGCGTCTAATAAATCCAAGGCTTCTTCGCTGCGTTGCCCCCTTAAATCAAGGCGCAAGCTCGCTTCTTTGGGTTTAGGAATGGTTGTTTTAGGGGGTTTGAATTTGTTTTTAAGGGGTTTTTGGATTTGTTTCAACCAACTCCCATGCGCTTTTAAACGCATGCCAAGCTCGGTTTCTACCAAGTAATAGCCCTTGTCTAAAATTTGCATAATCAGCACGCTTTCATTTTTATAGCGCGCTTTTTCGTTAATTTGAAAGCTTGTTATTGTTTGTGGGATCTCTTGGTCTGTTTTATGCCTGTTTAAAATCTCACTCGCTTTATGGATTTCTTTATGCATGGAGCTGGTATCTTTTGAAGCGACTTCGCTTTTTAAGATATTTAGGGCTTGTTGGTAGGATTTTTCCAATTCCAATTTTTTATTATGAAAGATTTCTTTTTGTTTTTCCATTTCCAAAAGCCATGCGTTTTTTAAATCTTCTTGCTCTTTTAAAGCGTTCTCTAAGCTTTCATTTTTTTGCTTCAATTCTCTTTCTAGCGCGCTGGAATTTTCAATCAAAACATTCAATTTTTCCTTATCTTCGCCATAGAAGCGCTTTCGCTTTTTCAATCAAAAAATGCGGCACGCCATAGCGCAAAGCGGTTTCAAACGCATAGCTTTTGCCAATAACCCCTTTTAAAAAAGTGTAAGTGGGCCGTTCTTTTTCTTCGTCATAAAGAGCGGCTAGTAATTCCACTTCCTTGTTTTCTGCCATTAACACGCTCAGGCGTTTGTGGTGCGTGGTGATAATGATTTGGTTGTTTTGTTTGAGCAATTTTTCCAACAGGGTTTTATACAAACTGCTCGCTTCATCAGCGTCAGTCCCTAGCTCAATTTCATCAACGCCTAAAAGCATGTTTTCTTTGGATAAAAGAGCGCTAAATTGCTTCATTCTGCCTGCAAAAGTAGAGATATTGTTCGCGCTGTTTTGAGGGTCATTAATAATGGCGTGGATTTCTTTAAAATAGGGGATAATGGAATGATGGGCGTTGATTTTCATAGCAATGAGATGCTTGCTCAAAAAAGCCGCGCTTAAAAGCGATTTTAAGAGCATGGTTTTCCCGCCCGCATTCACGCCGGTAACAGCGAGCATGGATTTTTCAAACTTCAAATTTAAGGGCTTTGGCTCTTTTAAAATGGGGTGCGAAAAGTTTTCTAAAATCATTTTTTTTTGAGTAAAGCTTGGCATGACAAATTCTAAATTATAAGCTTTAGCGAAATTAAGCCTAGCTTGCAAGCTGTCTAAAAAATCAAATTCTTTAAAAAGGAATTTTAAAAATAAAAGGTGTTTTTGCAAGCTATGGCTTAGAGTTTGACACATTTCAACAATACAGCAATCTATTTCATTATCAATTTGCGCGATTTTTTGCGCGATTTTTTGCGCGCTTTCAGGCAAAAGATAGAAATAGCCATTAGCACTCCTTTCTAGCACAACGCCTTTAATTGCGCCAGAAAACCCGCTTTTCAATAAAAGGCATTCATAACCATGCTTAAGGTGGCTTTGCGTATCCACTAAATAAGGGGCGAGCTCTTTAGAATGGGCGTAATGGTGAATGATTTTTGCGCTCTCTTTTTTAAGGCGGTTCAAACTTTCATTCAAAGCGTCTAGGGTAGCGTTAGCCCCTTGTTTGATTTTGCGCTTCATCATCAAATAAAGCGATTAGATCATTAAAAAAAGGGGGCAAGACAATAGCGTTAAGGCGTTCATGAAATTTTAAATGCGTGAAAGTTTTAAAAGCGTTTTGTAGAATGACAATATAGCGCAATCGTTTGACAATCTCATGAATTTCATCTAAATGGAGCGTCCCTAATTTGGTGAGTTTGATGATAATGAGATCGCTTTCTTTCACGCTTTTAGGGGTAGGCAACCCAATTTTATCCACTTCGTTTAAGTAAGTGAAAGTTTGCTTGAGATCGTTTTCTAAAGCAATAGTATCTCTTTCTTTTGCAAAAAAGTTTTAAAAAGAGCGATAAACTCTTTTAAATCCAGGCTTTCTTCTAGGGGTTTGGGTGGGGTATTATTATTATTATTCATTGGGGGTTCATTGGGGGGTTCATTGGGGTTGGATTAAGGGATCTTTTTGAAGCGTCTGACAAGAATCCAAATCCACAAGAACATCTTTCATAGGGGTTTGTTTTTTGCCTAAAAAGCTCAAAGTCCCGCTCACTAAATTAAAGGTTTGGTTATTGACTTTAATGCCTTTACACAACAAGGTATCCCCCCTTAAAAACGCTCTTTGCAAAGCGATTTCTCGTTGGTTTTGTTGGTTTTGTTGGTAAGTATAAACGCTTATGCTCGCTCCTATAATCCCTACGATTAAAAAAGCTAAAATCTTTTGTTTGGGGCTTGCTAAACCAAAATCCCTTAAAACTAAAAACAATAAAACTAGCGTTAAAAATAAAACAACCGCTGCGCCCATTACATTTCGCCTCTCAATTGATAGGTAATATCCCCCGCTCCAAAGCCTATCACAAAGCCTTTTTCAATCGTTTCTACCACATCATCATTGACTAACAGCTCTAAAAAATCCCCTTTTTTACGCACTCTGTCTATAAAGGTGGGGTTATAATGCTTAAAATGGGTTTTCAAATCAATGTCTCTTTTAACTTCACTCGCGCTATAAACGGGTAAGATGATCAATCTGTCGCAATGCTCTAAAAAACATTTTTTAAACTCTTCTAAATTGTCCATTAAGCGGGAATATTTGTGCGCTTGCCAGATCACAATAATTTTTTCTTGCGTGTTCAATAAGTTAGCATAAATCCTAGCGCTCTTTAAAGTGGCGCTGATTTCAGTGGGGTGGTGGGCGTAATCATCAATGAGAATGAGCGCGTTTTTTTGCAAAATATCAAAGCGTTTTTTAATGCCTTTGAAATTCAATAAATTATTTCTAATTTCTTCTAAATTTAATTCATCTAAAGCACTTAAAATGGCCAAACTCGCATTCGTAGCGTTGTGTTCGCCTAACCCCCACACCAAAAAAGCCCCCAAATCTTTCAATTCAAATGAAGTGTAAGGCTCGCCGTCTTTTAAAATGTATTGAATGTTGCGAATGTCTTTTTTTTCTAAAGTAATGGCGTCTTTAGAATAGTTTTTCAAAAAAGGATCTTCTTTATAGATCACTCTTTTTTGAGCATGGTCTAAAAAATATTCATAAGCAAAGAAAAAGCGCTCCAAGTCGTGGTCATAATGCTCCAAATGTTCTGGCTCTGTGTTAGGCACAATCGCGGCATAAGGGTTAGAAAATAAAAAACTTGAATCGCTCTCATCGGCTTCAAAAACCAAGCTATCATTCGCACTTTCTCGCACATTGGAATCAAACTCTTTAGAATGCGCCCCAATAATCGCTCCAAAAAAGGGGCAAATCGCGCTCAACATGGCCGTGATACTGCTCTTTCCATGAGCCCCACACACGCTAAAAACGCGCTTGTCTTTAAGGATAGAATACAAAGCGTCTTTACGAGACAAAATAGGGATTTCTAGTTCCTTAGCCCTTTGTATTTCGGTGTTGTCTTCTTTGATAATGGCTGAATGGATAATGACATCTTGATTGTTAATCGCTTTTGGATCATGCGGGATATTAATTTCTACGCCTAAAGCTTTCAAATACTTAACGCTAGGGCTTATGGCAATATCAGATCCGCTGATCTTAGCCCCTTGCGCTTTAAGGTATTTGGCTAAGCCTGAAATGCCAATCCCCCCTATACCGATAAAATGGATCTTGCAATCTTGCAGGTTTTTGAGTAAAACTTTTGGGGTTTCAAGCATGATTTTCTCGGTAAGCTTCTATGATTTCTAAAGGCTTTTCTAAAAGGGGGTGTCATAGACAAGGGCTAAACGCACGCAGTCAGCGCCGATACGATTACGCCCTAAATACAAAGCCGGTAAAGTAGTAATGCCTTCATTTTGATAAAGTCTTTTAGCAAAATTTTCGCCGTTTTGAACGGGCAGATACACATAAAAACTATAAGGATAAATGAGCGTGTTTTTAAAGATTTTTCGCGCTAGTTTCAAATTATTCGCATAAATATTGCGGAAAAATTCTGCATGAGTATCATCTAGCCAAGCCGCTTCACTAGCCTTTTGGATCGCATTAGCGCTCGTATAGCCTAAATAGGTGCGAAACGCTTTGTATTTTTCTAAAAGGCTGCTATCCCCAGCGATAAAACCACTCCTTAGCCCTGGAGCGCTAGAGCGTTTGGAGAGCGAATGGATCACTAAAACATTTTTAAACGCTTCATTACCAATAAGCTTGCAAGCTTCTAAAAGCGAAGGGGGGGCGTGTTTTCATAAATTTCACTATAGCATTCATCATTAATTAAAATAAAATCATGTTTTAAAGCGAGTTTGACCCAACTAATCAGCTCTTCTAAAGAAAGGGTTCTTCCGGTGGGGTTGTTAGGGGAATTTAAGATCACTAAATCCACTTCTTGCAACTCTTTTTCATTCAAGCTTGGCGTGAAATCATTTTCTTTAGTTAAGGGCATTAAAAGGCTTTTGGCTTTGATAAATTTAGCCGCTCCTTCATAGATTTGATAAAAAGGGTTAGGGTAGGCGATAGTGGGGTTTTGGTGATCAAATAAAACAAAACTAGGGAAATTGAATAACACTTCCCTGGATCCTAGCGTGGAGATGAGTTCGTTTTCTTTCAATTCTATCTTAAAACGGCGTTTAAAAAAACCTCTTTGAGCCTCTCTCAAACCCTCTTCAAACGCGCTTTTAGGGTAGATATTGAGCGAATGGGTGTGGCTTTTAAGAGCGTCTTGAATGAATTTGGGCGTTTCAAATCGTGGCTCGCCGATGCCTAAATCTAGCCCCTTTTTTTAGGGGTGATTTCTTTAAACAAGGCTCTTAATCGTTCAAAAGGATAAGGCTCAAAGGTCATAGGGCTACTTTAATCTTAAAATGGAATAGTTAATCTTACCTAAAATTTAAGCGTTATGGTGTGAAACCACTAAGAAAGAGTATAATAGCGAGTGAGAATTTAACTGATGAAGAGGTTTAATGCTAGAAAACAGAGTTAAGACCAAGCAAATTTTTATCGGTGGCGTGGCCATAGGGGTGATGCTCCCATAAGCACGCAAAGCATGACCTTTAGTAAAACCGCTGATATTGAAAGCACTAAAAATCAAATTGACCGACTCAAACTCGCCGGGGCCGATTTAGTGAGGGTGGCGGTGAGTAATGAAAAGGACGCTCTGGCCTTAAAAGAATTGAAAAAAGTGTCTCCTTTGCCCTTGATCGCTGATATTCATTTCCATTATAAATTCGCTCTCATTGCCGCTCAAAGCGTGGATGCGATCAGGATTAACCCCGGAAACATCGGCTCTAAAGACAAAATTAAAGCGGTGGTTGATGCTTGTAAAGAAAAAAACATTCCTATAAGAATTGGCGTGAATGCTGGGAGTTTAGAAAAAACAATTTGATCAAAAATACGGGCCGACTCCAAAAGGCATGGTAGAAAGCGCTTTGTATAACGCCAAGCTTTTAGAAGATTTGGATTTTACTGATTTTAAGATTTCTTTGAAAGCGAGCGATGTGATTCGCACCATAGAAGCTTACAGAATGCTACGCCCTCTTGTGATCTACCCTTTCCATTTGGGGGTTACTGAAGCGGGGAATCTTTTTAGCTCCAGTATCAAATCCGCCATGGCTTTAGGGGGGCTTTTAATGGAGGGTATTGGGGATACGATGCGCGTATCCATTACAGGGGAGTTAGAAAATGAAATCAAAGTGGCTAGAGCGATTTTACGCCATAGCGGGCGTTTGAAAGAGGGGATTAATTGGATTTCTTGCCCCACTTGCGGGCGCATTGAAGCCAATTTAGTGGATATGGCAAGCAAGGTAGAAAAACGCCTAAGCCACATTAAAACCCCTTTAGACATTAGCGTGATGGGTTGCGTGGTGAATGCTTTAGGTGAAGCCAAGCATGCAGACATGGCGATCGCTTTTGGGAATCGCAGCGGTTTGATCATTAAAGAGGGTAAAGTCATTCACAAACTGGCTGAAAAGGATTTGTTTGAAACTTTTGTGATAGAAGTGGAAAATTTAGCTAAAGAAAGAGAAAAAAGTTTAAAGGATTAGGCATGATCAATAAGTTTAAAAATTTTGTGAGCAACTACCAGCAATCTAACCACTATAAAGAGCCTTTGGGCTTTGGCATTGCCAGAGTGGATATTGCCCCTATTTCTAAAAAGATTTTATGCGCCACTTACCCTGTTTTGAACTGGAAAGATGAAAATTTAGGCTCTTATGCGGTGTTTTGCAACTCGCTTTCTAAAGAAAAAATCCTAAAAGAGAGTGCGAGCGAGCGCGTCATTGAGATTGATGAAAGTTTTGTGTTAAAAGCGCTGGATTTTTATACGCCCTTTTTGAATGAAGCCTATTCTAATAAAATGACTCATAAAAACATCCAAGTGGTTTTAGAGCTTTTAAAAGCTTTAGAAGAAAATCGTTTGAAAAATAGCGATGGGGAGTCTCTTTATCGCTTGGTGATCTTGTATGAAGATAAGCCTTGCGAGAGCGTGGAGAGCGCGTATATGAAACTTTTAGCGCTCTCTTTAGGTAAAGCCCCTTTAAGGAGTTTGAATTTAGAGGGCATTTTTAACCAGCTTTCTAATGCGGCTTGGAGCGGCAACAAGCCTTATGAATTAGAATGGCTTAGAATGAACGAAGTGGCTTTAAAAATGCGAGGCAATTTCCCTAGCATTGATTTTATAGATAAATTCCCGCGCTATTTGATGCAATTAATCCCTGAGTTTGACAATATCCGCTTACTGGATAGCTCAAAAACGCGCTTTGGGGCGTATTTAGGAACCGGAGGTTATACCCAAATGCCCGGGGCGAGTTACGTGAATTTTAACGCAGGGGCTATGGGAGTGTGCATGAATGAGGGGCGTATTTCTTCATCAGTGGTGGTGGGTGTTGGCACTGATATTGGTGGGGGAGCGAGCGTGTTAGGCGTTTTAAGCGGAGGGAATAATAACCCTATTAGCATCGGGAAAAATTGTTTGCTAGGGGCTAATAGCGTTACCGGAATTAGTTTAGGCGATGGCTGTATTGTGGATGCAGGCGTTGCGATTTTAGCCGGGAGCGTGATAGAAATTGAAGAAAATGAGTTTAAAAAGCTTTTAGAAGTGAATAGCGCTTTAGAAAAACATGCCAATAATCTTTACAAAGGCAAGGAGCTTTCGGGTAAAAATGGCGTGCATTTTCGTTCCAATAGCCAAAATGGTAAGCTGATTGCTTTTAGGAGCGTGAAAAAAATTGAGTTGAATCAAAACCTGCATTAAGGATTAAAAGAATGCTCAAAAAAAGTTTGTTATTGCTTGTTTTTTTAGCCTTACAGCTTAGCGGCGCTGAAGAAAACAATCAAGCCCCAAAAAACACGCCCCCTGAATTAAACCCCGCTAACGCTAAGGGCGCGCCAAACCCTAACACCCAGATCACCCCTAAAAACGACAACTCTAACCTGTTAGACAAATTAGGTTCGCCTGAAAACGCTCAAACCGAGCTTTCTGCCGGTATTGATTTGGCTAAAAAGGGCGATTATCAAGGGGCTTTTAAGCTTTTTTCCCAATCGTGCGATAACGGCAATGCGGCCGGGTGTTTTGCGGTGGGGGCGATGTATGCTAATGGGGTAGGGATCCAAACCAACAGATTAAAAGCCGCCCGCTATTATGAAATGGGTTGTAGTGGGGGCGATGCGACCGCTTGCGCGAATTTAGCTCAAATGTATGAAAACAAGAAGAATGCGGATACGAACGATAAAGAAAACGCTTTGCAATTGTATGCGGTGGCTTGTCAAGGGGGGGATATGCTCGCATGCAATAATTTGGGGTGGATGTTTGCTAATGGGAGTGGGGTCCCAAAAGATTATTACAAAGCGATAAGTTATTATAAATTTTCATGCGAAAATGGGAATGATATGGGGTGCTATAATCTGGGTTTGATGTCTAATGTGAATAATATTTATGGCATTGATAAGGCCAAGCTCAGTCAGGTGGATTTGAATTATTTGGCTTGTAACGCTGGGGATATGATGGGGTGCGCGAATTTAGGTTGGATTTATGCGAATGGGGATTTAGGGGCTCCTTTGAATAACCACTATGCAGCGAAGTATTTTCAAATGGCATGCGATGGGGGGATTTTGGGGAGCTGTAACAATTTAGGCGTGTTGTATCAAAAGGGCTTAGGCGTGCCTCAAGACGATCAAAGGGCTTTGGATTTATTCTCGTATGCGTGCGATAATGGTTTTGAGTCAAGCTGCCGTAATTACGGGAATTTCAAAGAGCATTTATTGCGCGTGAATCCTAATTACGGGCGCTTGTTCGTGCCATACAATTCTTATGAGATACCCTAAGTAATAGCAAAACTCTTTCTTAAAGCAATAGGGGGTATTTTGAAATCATTCTCGCCCTATAACTAAACCCCCCAAAGATCGTATTTTTAAGAGATTAATGTTTGCTTTGCGCAAACTCTTTTATCTTTTTTGGATAAATTCAGCCACAAATTGCGGTTTTTTCAAAAATTTAAGCTCTTTTTTTTTTTGATTTAATACTCGGTGTGATTTTAATTTTATTTAAAAGGAAAAGCGATGAGAGTGAAAGGAAGCACCATTAACGACTTTTTTGCCTTAACAGGCACGATATTTTCTATCCCTGTATACCAGAGGAACTACACTTGGGAAGAAGAAAATTGTGAAAAATTACTGCAAGATGTTATCGGTATTTCTCAAAATAAGAAAACGCATTTCATGGGTTCTATCACTTATATTTTGCATTTGATTGATGATGAAAAGAGCTTAAGGAAACTGCAAGAATTTGTCATCATTGACGGGCAGCAAAGGATTACTACCATCATGCTTTTGCTTAAAGCCATAGAGACCAAGATACCAAATGAAGAGATAAAAAAAGAGATTGACGGATTACTCAATCTTACAGGACAAAGGCTACGCCTAAAGCCCATTAAAAGCGACAAAGAAGCCTTTGATCTGGTCATGCAAAATCGATCGCATGAAATACAAGGCGTATCACACATTAGGAATAATTATAAATTTTTCACCAAAGAGCTTGACGATTATATCAGCAAAGGGTATCGCATAGAAGAGATTTATGGGGCGTTTTTGCGGCTTAAAATCGTGGCCGTAGGCTTAGAGTTGGGCGAAGACGATCCGCAAGTGGTGTTTGAAAGCATCAACGCTACGGGCGTGCAATTAAAAGGGCTAGATCTCATCCGCAACTATCTGATGATGGGGGAAAATTCTGAAAACCAAAAACATCTCTATGATACTTATTGGATTCCTTTAGAAGATTGGCTTGGTGAAAAGGATTTGAATGATTTTATCAAAACCTACATGAGGATCTATTTTGAAGATAAAGTAAAAGAGGGAGAGCGCGAAGTGTATTACGCGCTAAAAGACCATCACAGAGACAATTTCTCTGATGATGTACAAGGTCTTATGAGCGATATGCGTGAATATGGCAGAATCTATCAAATCTTTTTAGACAGAGATCATTATTTTTTACATCGTGGAGACCCGCAACAGTTAGCGAATTTACGCCTGCACATCAAAGATCTTGTGAAGATCAAATTTGGCGTGGCAAAGCCCTTTATTTTGCGTTGCGCTAGAGATTTTGAAGAAGCGCAAATTGGATTATGAAAACTTCTGCGAAATTTTGCAAATCCTTATCAGCTACTTCGTGCGCCGGAGCGTGTGCGGAGATTCTAATGCGCTTAACAAATTTCTTTATTCTTTATACAGACAGCTAGAAAATGTTTCAGCCGATGCATTGAAGCGGTATTTGGGCAAGAGCGTTGGACGAACGGCGTTCCCTAATGACGATAAAATTAAAGCGGCATTTCTTGTGCGTAACGCTTATGCAGCAAATCAAGTGTGCAAATTCATCTTGCTTGAGATTGAAAAATTAAGTAACGCCGAACCGCCAAAAGAAGAGAATTTAGAAGTGGAGCATTTCTACCCCAAAACCCCCACCCAAGAATGGCGCGACATGGTGGGGGATTATTTCACTTTTGAGCAAGACTACCTTAATAATTTTGGGAATCTGACCTTATCAGGGCAAAATCAAAGGCTTGGCAACAAACCTTACGAGGCAAAAATAGAGCTTATGGAACAATACAGCTCCTTGCATTTAAACGACTATTTCATCAATAACACCCATTCTTGGGGGATAGAGGAAGTGAAGGCTAGGAGCGGATATTTAGCGGATCAATTCTGTCAAGTGGAGTTGTTTAAAGATTTGCCTAAAGAATACCGCACCAGAGAGATTAATAAAACCCTTGATGATGACTTAACTAAACATAATCTTCAAAGCGTTAATCTCCCCAATCATCAAAGGAAAATAGTAAGAAACGCTAAGGAATTGGCTAGCGTTGTCATAGACTACTTGCTAGAAAACGCCAGAGAAGCCTTTGAAAGCTACACAGATGAAGAGCCAAGATATATTTGTTGGGATAAAGCAAAAGCGCAATTAAGGGATAGAGATGGCACTCTTGTTGTGCCTTTTGAAAAATACGGATTTTACTTTGTAAGCAATGCGAGTTATCAAACGGTGGGCAGTAATCTTAAGAATCTTATCTTAGGCTGTGAGCTCAATCCCAAAGACTTTATTGTGGAATAAACAAGCCCCCCAAAAAATGGGGGGGTTAAAAAAATTTTAAAATCACTTGCCAAAAGCTTGGTGCAAATGCGTGGTGAGGGAGTTAAGATACTGCTCCACTTGGGGGTTTTTCACCACATCGTTGCAAATAAAAGTGGGCAATGCTGAAAGCCCTAAAAATTGGAACGCTTTATGCAAATGCAAATACACAACATCCACACCCACCCCTTCAAAAAATTCATTAGGATCGTTAAAGGCTTCAATGGGAGCGTTCCAGGTCAAGCTCAACATGTATTTTTTGCCTTGCATCAAGCCCCCTTTCCCGTAGTTTTTAGTGGGGTTTTGCGAACTCCTGCCATCGCTAGCATAAAGCTTCCCATGCCCTGCACTAAAGACTTCATCAATGTATTTTTTCACAATCCAAGGCTCTCCCATCCACCAGCCAGGCATTTGCCAAATCGTCGCATCAGCGCTAAAGACTTTCTCCACTTCTTGAGCATGTTCATAGCCTTTATCCACGATTGTAGTATCCACTTCTAGCCCCAAAGACTCTAGAGTCTTTTTTGCATGGTCAGTCAAGGTTTCATTGAGTTTCCCTCCAGAGCTCCCGAACGCTTTGGCCCCGTTAATGATGAGTACTTTTTTCATTTTGTTCCTTTTTTAATAAAATAGGGGGAAATTCTATCCAAATGAAACTTAATATTAAAGAAATTCCTTTCATCTAAAATAAAAGTTAAAAAATAATCAATTGCCACTACATTATTTTTATTATGTTAAGATAATGAAAATTTCTAGTTAAGGAGTGGTCATGTTCTATGATGAAAAAAAGACCTATCAAAAGATTGAAGAACGCCTTGAGATAGTCAGCTCGTTTAACGCTCATAACGAGCATAAAAACTTGCAAGACGAGTTTAAAGGTGCGGGCATTTCCAGGCGCGATTTATTGAAGTGGGCGGGCATGATGAGCACGACTCTAGCTTTACCGGCTAGTTTTGCTCCCTTGACTTTGAAAGCGCTAGAAGTGGCTAACAGATTGCCCGTGATTTGGTTGCACTATGGCAGAATGCACCGGTTGCAGCGAAAGTTTGTTAAGGAGTGCAGACCCCACCATTGATAGCATCATTTTTGATTACATCAACCTAGAATACCATGAGACCATTATGGTAGCGAGCGGTTTTCAGGCTGAAAAAAGCTTGCATGACGCCATAGAAAAGCACAAAAACAATTACATTTTAATGGTAGAGGGCGGTATCCCCCAAGGCACCGAATACTTCCTCACTCAAGGCCCAAACGCTGAAACAGGGGCTGAAGAATGCAGGAAAGCCGCTCAACACGCAGCCGCTATTTTTGCCATAGGTATATGCTCAAGTTTTGGGGGCGTTCAAGCGGCTTACCCTAACCCCTCTAACGCGCAACCCTTGCATAAAATCATTGATAAACCCGTGATTAATGTTCCCGGTTGCCCGCCCAGTGAAAAAAATATCGTGGGCAATGTGCTTTATTACTTGATGTTTGGGGCTCTCCCTAAATTGGATGCGTATAACCGCCCCTCTTGGGCTTATGGGAACAGGATTCATGATTTGTGCGAAAGGAGAGGGCATTTTGATGCGGGCGAATTTGTGGAGCATTTTGGCGATGAAAACGCTAAAAGGGGTTTTTGTTTGTATAAAATGGGCTGTAAAGGGCCTTACACTTTCAACAATTGCTCCAAACTCCGCTTTAATTCACACACTTCTTGGCCCATAGGCGCAGGGCATGGGTGCATAGGGTGTTCTGAGCCTAATTTTTGGGATACGATGAGTCCTTTTGAAGAGCCTTTAGCGAATCGCTCCATTAAAACCGCCTTTGACGGATTAGGGGCTGATAAAGTAGCGGATAAAGTCGGCACGACTTTACTCAGTGCAACCGCTATTGGCATTGTTGCGCATAGCGCTCCTTTCTAAAGCGATCAAAAACAAAGAGTAAGGGATTAACATGTCAAAAAAAATCGTAGTCGATCCTATCACCAGGATTGAGGGGCATTTAAGGATTGAAGTGATCGTAGATGATGATAATGTGATCACCGATGCGTTTTCTTCCTCTACGCTTTTTAGGGGGCTAGAAACGATCATTAAGGGCAGAGACCCACGAGATGCAGGCTTTATCGCTCAAAGGATTTGCGGGGTATGCACTTATTCGCATTATAAGGCCGGTATCACTGCGGTAGAAAACGCTCTAGGCATCACCCCTCCATTAAACGCGCAATTGGTGCGATCTTTGATGAATATGGCGTTGCTTTTTCATGACCATGTGGTGCATTTTTATACTTTGCATGGGCTTGATTGGTGCGATATTATGAGCGCTTTAAAAGCCGACCCTTTTGAAGCTTCAAAACTTTCTTTCAAATACAGCCCTTATCCCATTAATACCGGTGCGGGCGAATTAAAAGCGGTTCAAAAACGCTTGAGCGATTTCGCTAAAAGCGGATCTTTGGGGCCTTTCAGTAACGGCTATTACGGGCATAAAACCTATCGTTTAAACCCAGAGCAAAATTTAATCGTCTTAAGCCACTACCTCAAGCTTTTAGAAATCCAAAGGGAAGCGGCGAAAATGACCGCTATTTTTGGGGCCAAACAGCCTCACCCACAAAGCCTAACGGTGGGGGGTGTTACGAGTGTCATGGATATATTGGATCCGACGAGATTGGCGGAGTGGAAGAGCAAGTTTGAAGTGGTGGCCAATTTTATCAACCATGCTTACTATCCTGATTTGGTGATGGCAGGCGAAATGTTCGCTAACGAGCAATCTGTCATTAAAGGCTGCGGTTTAAGGAATTTTATCGCTTATGAAGAAGTGTTGCTCGGGAAGGATAAATACCTTTTGAGTAGTGGGGTGGTGCTTGATGGGGATATTTCTAAATTACACCCCATTGATGAAAGTTTGATTAAAGAAGAAGTTACGCATTCTTGGTATCAATACGAAGACACTAAAGAGGTGCAACTCCACCCTTATGATGGGCAAACGAATCCGCATTATACCGGTTTAAAAGACGGCGAGAGCGTGGGGATTGAAAATAAAATCATCCCTGCTAAAGTGCTTGACACTAAAAATAAATATTCTTGGATAAAATCCCCCAGATACGATAGTAAGCCTATGGAAGTAGGGCCTTTAAGTTCCGTAGTGGTAGGATTAGCGGCGAAAAACCCTTATGTTACTGAAGTGGCTACTAAGTTTTTAAAAGACACGAAACTGCCTTTAGAGGCGTTGTTTTCAACGCTTGGGCGCACAGCTGCAAGGTGCATTGAAGCTAAGACTATCGCTGATAATGGCCTTTTGGCGTTTGATGCGTTAGTGGAAAATCTAAAAAGCGATCAAAGCACTTGCGCTCCTTATCACATTGATAAAAATCAAGAATATAAAGGGCGCTACATTGGTCAAGTGCCAAGGGGCATGCTAAGCCATTGGGTGCGTATTAAAAACGGCGTGGTGGAAAATTATCAAGCGGTGGTGCGCTTCTACTTGGAATGCGGGGCCTAGAGATTCTCAAAATCAAAGGGGGGCTTATGAAATGAGCTTGATTGGCACTAAAATCGCTGATTTAACCCAGCCTTTAGAAATCATTAGGACTATCCATTCTTTTGACCCATGCATCGCATGCTCGGTGCATGTGATGGATTTTAAAGGGCAGTCTTTAAACGAGTTTAAAGTAGAGCCTAATTTCGCTAAATTCTAAAAAGGGTTACGCATGGATAAAATGAATAAGGTCGTTTTACACAAAGAGTATTCAGGTTTTGTGCGCTTTTTCCATTGGGTTAGGGCTTTGAGTATTTTTACTTTAATCGCTACAGGGTTTTACATCGCTTACCCTTTTTTGCAGCCTAATTCCAGCTTTTATAAAGGGGTGTATCTTTTACAAGCTTATGTACGCTCTTTTCATGTCATGTTTGGGTTTTTACTCATTAGCGCATTAATCTTTAGAACCTATCTTTTTTTCACGAAAGAAAGCTTAATGGAACGCAGGAGTTTTGGCCAACTTTTAAGCCCAAAAGCGTGGATTGATCAGATGAAAGCGTATTTTCTTATCAGTGGCAAACCCCACACTAAAGGATTGTATAACCCTATCCAACTCGTGGCTTATTTCACTTTGGTTGTTTTAATTGTATTGATGAGTTTGAGCGGGATAGTGCTGTATTACAATGTCTATCATGAGGGGCTTGGGGCGTTTTTAGCAAGCGCTTTTAAGTGGTTTGAAGCGCTTTGTGGAGGGTTAGCGAATGTTCGTTTTATCCACCACTTAGCGACTTGGGGGTTTATTTTGTTTGTCCCTGTGCATGTTTATATGGTGTTTTTCCATTCTATCAGGTACGATAGTTCGGGGGCGGATTCTATGATTAATGGCTATGGTTATACCAAGAATGAGTGAAAAAATCCTAATTCTAGGCATTGGCAATATCCTTTTTGGCGATGAAGGGATTGGGGTGCATTTAGCCCACTATCTCAAAAGGAATTTTTCTTTTTTCCCTAGCGTGGATATTGTGGATGGGGGGACTATGGCTCAGCAACTCATTCCTTTGATCACTTCGTATGAAAAGGTTTTGATTTTAGATTGCGTGAGCGCTAAAGGCGTTGAAATTGGATCAGTCTATGCTTTTGATTTTAAGGATGCTCCTAAAGAAATCACATGGGCTGGGAGCGCGCATGAAGTGGAAATGCTGCACACTTTAAGGCTCACGGAGTTTTTAGGGGATTTGCCTAAAACTTTTATCGTGGGGCTTGTGCCTTTTGTGATAGGGAGCGAGACCACTTTTAAGCTTTCAAGCGAAATGTTAAACGCTTTAGAAACAGCCTTAAAAGCCATAGAAACCCGACTCAACGCATGGGGGGTTAAAATGCAACGCACCGATCATATCGCCCTAGATTGTATCGCTGAACTCTCTTATAAGGGTTTTTGAATTGGTTTTTGTCTTTCTTTTTAAATGCGTTAATGAAGAAACAAGCCTGAATTTTACGCCCCTTTTAGAGCAAATGGCGCTCCATTTGCAAGCGCGTTTTTATAGCGTTTATAAAGATAACATGACTTCTTTCTACCTCCAAGCGAGCGCTGAGATCACTTTAGAGTTCGCGCAAAAATTAAGCGAGATCTTACCCTTTTCTTTAGATTTTAGCTTTTTGTCTTTAAAGGAAATCACAGAGCCTTTAGATGAAAATCTTTTCCAAACAACAAGCCTTTCAAAACCCCTTTTTATGAACGCTAAAGAGCATCAAGATTTTTTAGAAAAAAATTCGTCTTTGTATGCCAATGCGTTGGGTTTTGTCAAAAATGCCGCTTTTAAGGGGGCTATAATCCATAGCCCTAAAGAGCTTATAGATTGCTTAACCCAATTAAAAGAGGCGCTCAAAACACAGGATTTTATCCCTATTTTCACTTTTAGAGGGGCGTTATCCCTTTCTTTAAAAAATCCCTCTCCAAGCGTTATTTTTAGCGATCTTTCTAGCGTTTTAACCTGCACTAAATTGCCTTTAGAAGACGCTAAATATTTAGCCAGTTTGGAAAAACCCTCCATCAAAGCCTCTTTAAAAAGCGTGTTTAAAGACACTTTTAAAAACGATGAAATCATAGCCCAACTACCCTATGATCCCATATTGAATTTATTGTGTCATATTTTACAAGATGAGGGCATAGAATTTGTTTTTATGCATGAAAGCCGTTCTTGTGAAGCGCTGTTACATTATGAAGCGCTTTTTAAAACCCCTAAACGCTTGATCACGCCCACTAAAAAATTCGTGCTAGAAAACAATCTTTCTACCTTTCCCTTTAAAGATGAATTAGAGTTTTTAAAAGAAACGCCACATTCTATCGTTTTGTATTTTAGTTTCAAGCGCCCTACAAGGTTGTTATTGCATGCTAATGGTTCTTTAAAAACGCTTTTAAGCGTTAGTTTTGATTTCAATCAAATATTTAACCTCCTCAAACAAGATGAAAAAGCCTCCAGAATGCTACAAAACTACGCGGCTAAATTCCCTGATTTTTACGCGCGCATTGTAGAGCTTTCTAAATACCAGCTAGGGGGTGCGAATTTATTGGATTTTTTTCGCATTTTAGGGTTTGTTTTGGGTTATAGCGAGGATTTTTGCACGCAGAGCGTTATTTCTTTGGCTAAAGAATGCTTACGCCCTAAAGGCCCTAGGATTGATTATAAAATCCTTAAAGACGATTCTTTGAAAATGGCTTTAAATTTTTCAAAGATCATGCACAGCGCGATGAGTTTCAGGCTCGCAGGCGTGGAAAATGAAATCTTGAGTTTGGGGATTTTGGATTCTTTAGCGGAGTTTTTAGGGAATTTCATTTGGGATAACGCGCAAAATTTTAGCGTCCAAGAAGTAACGATCGCTGGGGATTTCTTTGGCGAAAAAGTGTTTTTGGATTTGTTTGTGCGGTATTTCCCCAAAACCCTTGCTCTTAAAGTGCATGCATTTTTGGATTATGAATGAGGGCTTAAAAGCGGATGTGCATCATCAACCCGCCGTCCATGTATTGGGTTTTTTTGCTTTTAGTCCTTTCAAAATAAGGCCCAAAAGACAAGGTCTTATTGAAGTCAACGATTGGCATGCTCACCCCTTCGGCGATATTGTTTTTAGCGAGTTGTTTGTAAAACTTTTTGTCGCTTTTTTTATGGCTTTTAAGGCTAGGGCTTTTTTCTAAATCTATGCCTTCTAAACCGCTACTTTTAGTGAAATCATAAAGCTTTTTGTCGTTTTTAGCCTCGGTTTTTAATCCATGGTTTTTATGGAGTTTGTAAAACTTTTTACCGCTCTTTTTTTCGCTTTTAGTCTCGGTTTCTAAATCTGTTGCAAACGCGCTACTATAAGCCATAAGCGATACAAGAAATAAATTTCTAACTATACGCATAAGAATATCTCCTCTTAATATAGTTTTTTTCTATCACACCACCCTAGCATGTTAGAAATAACCATTAGAAAACATAAGCGCGTTTGAGCAAAAACACCAACACCACTACGCTTTCTAAAGCCACTCAATCAATAAAAAGCGTAGGGGAAGTATCCAGGCGCTCCATACCCATAAGGCCCATAAGGCATAAGACCTGACCCATAAGGCATGAAACCATAGGGCATGTAGTAATAGGGCATGTAATAACCTCCATACATCCCGTTTTGCATGGGCGAATTGAGATTATCCACTGAATTGTAAAAGCCGTTTAAAGAGCCATAAGCGTTATAATTAGTGAAACGATTGATTAAAGGCGTGGTGCGTGCATCAATAGTGGCGTTTTCTTGCTGGATGGCTTTTTTCTTCTCTGGCGACTTCTTGGGCTTTAGTCTCTTTAGGATCTTTAACTAGCACTTCTTCTATAGGCACATTCGCCCCACAAGCGCTTAACAGATAGGCTAAAAAGCCGGTGTCTAAAAAAAGAATGATTTTAGAAAGATGAGCGGATTGGTTGGGTAAAAAAGTTTTATTGTTTTGATGCATGGGGTTTCCTAAATTTTAAAATAACTAAAGATTAACATGTTTTTAATTTAATGTTGATTAAGCGGTGGTTTTGCGACTATTTCATTTTAACTTTGTTTTTCATTAAAACCCCAACAACTAAAATCTTATTTTATGATAAAATACCTAGCAATAATATCAAATCTTAAACCAAAGAAAAACCATGAAAAAGGCCCTCTTACTAACTCTCTCTCTCTCGTTTTGGCTCCACGCTGAAAGGAACGGATTTTATTTAGGTTTAAATTTTGCAGAAGGAAGCTATATTCAAGGACAAGGTAGTATCGGCAAAAAAGCTTCAGCAGAAAACGCCTTAAATCAAGCGATCAATAACGCAAAAAATTCATTATTCCCTAACACAAAAGCCATAAAAGATGCGCAAAACGCCTTAAATGCAGTGAAAGATTCAAACAAAATCGCTAACCGATTCGCAGGAAATGGCGGGTCGGGCGGTATTTTCAATGAACTCAGCTTGGGGTATAAATATTTTTTGGGTAAAAAAAGGATTATAGGGCTTAGGCACTCTCTTTTTTTCGGTTACCAACTTGGTGGCGTTGGTTCTGTTCCTGGCAGCGGTTTAATAGCTTTTTTACCCTATGGTTTCAATACGGATTTGCTCATTAATTGGACTAACGATAAGCGAGCGTCCCAAGAATACGTTGAACGAAGGGTAAAAGGGCTCTCTATATTTTACAAAGATATGACCGGCAGAACGCTAGACGCTAATACATTAAAAAAAGCATCAAGGCATGTATTTAGAAAATCTTCAGGGCTTGTGATTGGCATGGAACTAGGGGCTAGCACTTGGTTTGCAAGTAACAATCTCACCCCTTTCAATCAAGTCAAGAGCCGCACGATTTTTCAGTTACAAGGGAAATTTGGCGTTCGTTTTAGTAGTGATGAATACGATATTGATCGCTATGGCGATGAAAACTATCTTGGAGGTTCTAGTGTTGAATTAGGGGTTAAAGTGCCAGCTTTTAAAGTCAATTACTATAGCGATAATTATGGGGATAAATTGGATTATAAAAGAGTGGTGAGCGTTTATCTTAACTATACATATAACTTTAAAAACAAACATTAAAAATGTGCTTTTTATCGCTCTTTGATTGTTTTGTAAAAACGCTCAAAGGCATTTTTTAAACAAAAACATAAAACAGCTTGATCTTAATCAAGCGACAAACTCTTAAAAAAACGCTCTTTTTGGGTTAGGGGTTTTAGTTGGGGGTTGTAGGGGGAATTATTTCAAAATCCCCTGTTCTCTTAAGAAATTTATTATAAAAACAAAGTTTTAAAAACCCCATTCTTTAAAAGATTATTTTTTACAGCTTAGCTTGAAACTCTTCAAAGCCTTTTTTCCTCAATTGGCATGCCGGGCATTTATCGCAGCCATAACCATAAGCATGCAAAATCTTTCGCTCTCCTTGATAGCAGGTGTGCGTTTCATTGATGACTAAATCCAAGACACCCAAATCTTTAGCCATTTGAAATTCTTGCGCTTTACTTAAAAACATTAAAGGCGTTAGGATTTTAATCGCCGTGTTTGATCCTAAATTTAGGGCATGCTCGATGCTTTTAATAAAATCTTCTTTACAATCCGGATAGCCGCTAAAATCCGCTTGCGAAACCCCTAAAGCGATGTTGTTAGCCCCCAGTTTTTGCGCGTAAGAATGCAAAAGGGTGATAAAAATAGCGTTACGATTAGGCACAAAAGAGTTGGGTAAATCTTTATTTTGCGCATGCGAATGCCCCATTAAATCGTTAGAGTTTTTAAAAAGCGCAGAGTGGGTGATATTTTCTAAAAAATCTAATGGGATGATTTCATAAGGGAGTTGTAAAAGAGAAGCGATTTTTTGAGCGCATTCTAATTCCACAGAGTGTTTTTGCGCATAATCAAACCCCACTAAATAGACTTTTTTAAAACGCTTTTTCGCCCATACGGCTAAAGTGGTGCTGTCTTGCCCGCCGCTAAAACTGATTGCACAAATTTCTTGTTCCATCAAAATTCCTTAAAATTCTAAAAAGATATAATAACACAAAGAAATTTTAAGAGTAAAAAGCGTGTTTAAACTAGACAAAGAATTAAAAGAATTGTTTGACATTTATGAAAAATCCTCTTATGAGCTTTACTTGGTAGGGGGTGCGTGCGCGATTGTTTGATGGGAATTACCCCTAAAGACTACGATTTAACCTCAAACGCTTTAGTCAATGAAAGTAAAGAGCTTCTTTTAAAACACCATTTTAGGGTGCTAGAAACCGGTATCAAGCATGGCACGATCACGGCTCTTAAAAACAATCAAAGCTATGAAATCACAACTTTTAGAATTGAAAAAGGGCATATCAAGCACCGAAAGCCTAAAGAATTGGTTTTTAGCGCTCGTTTAACAGACGATTTAAAGCGGCGCGATTTTAGCATGAATGCGATCGCTTATAGCCCTACAAAAGGGGTTATTGATCCTTTCAAAGGGCAAAATGCGATTGAAAATCAAATGATTGAATGCGTGGGGGAAGCGCGATTGAGGTTTTTTGAGGACGCTTTAAGGATTTTAAGAGCGCTGCGATTTAGCGCGACTTTAGGCTTTAAGATAGCGCCAAGCACCAAAGAAGCGGTTTTTGCGTGTAAGGATTTGTTAAAACACCTTTCTAAAGAACGCTTACAAAGCGAGTTGAATAAGCTTCTTATGGGGAAAAACGCCTATGAAGTGGCTAAAGAATATCAAGAAATTTTAGAGTTGGTTACTCAAGAAAAAATAGAAAATTTAGGGTTTTTAAAAACCGCGCCTTTGAATTTGGAATTAAGATTGTTAGGGTTTTTTAAGCACCAAAAAAGTTTAGAAAATCTACGATACCCTAAAAAAACTTGTGTTTTATTTTCAAAAGCTAAAGAATGCCATAAAGCTTTTTTAAATATTCATTACAAAACAGAGTTAAAATTTTTATTGAAAAACTATGATTTAGAACCTTTTAATTTGGCTTTAGATTTTTATGCACTCAAAAACCCCAAACACGCTTTAAAAATTAAAAGATTATTAAAAGAAATCTTTGATTCTAACGAGCCTTTTAAAAAGAACACCTAGCCCTTAAGGGCGGCGCGCTCCAAAACTTGGGTTATCAGCACCAAAAAATCAGCGAAATTTTAAACGCATGCCTAAATTTAGTCATTGAAAATCCTAAAAATAACGCTTTAGAGTGGCTGATAAAATGGGTTAAGGATCATTATTTACCTAATGATGCTATAAATCTTTCGCCAATAGGCAGAAAAAATTAAAAACAGAGAAAACATGATAACGATGAATGCGATTCAATGGCCTAAGAAATGGATTCCAGGAGAGACTGATAATTTCGTGTCCAATGAAGTCATTGTCAAAGGTTTGGATTTTAATAAAGTGGTGCAACACTTAAGAGACGCGTCTTGTTGGGAAAAGTATTACAAAAATTCAGGGAATGTTCATGTGTATCATCAAGACAATACCATTCTTAAAGACAAGACTCGTTTTCGTTTTGAAACTTTTGGCTTTTTAGTGGAGGCACAGGTGGAAGAGTTTGAATTGAAAGACACCATACTGCGTTTGGCTTGGAGAGGTTGGAATGAAGCTAAAGGCGATGAGTATCTTGAAGTCTATCACGCATGGATTGTTGAAAAATTAGATAATGATCGTGTGCGTATTTTAACCCAAGAAAGCCAATCGGGAGTCCCCGCTAAAGCTTTAGCGAAATCTGTGCCTAATGCGATGCTAAATGGCCATCAAGCTTGGTTAGATGGTTTAGTGGCGTATTCACGCTAATAAGTGAGGGTTAAATGAAAATCGGATGGATTGGACTAGGGGCTATGGGGACTCCTATGGCGACTCGCTTGTGCGATGCAAATTTAGAAGTGTCGGTTTATAACCGAACAGAGAGCAAAGCAGCCCCCTTAAAAGAAAAGGGCGTAGCGGTTTATACTAACCCTATAGATTTAGCCGCTAAAGTTGATCTGGTTTTTATCATGCTTTCGGATAAAACGGCGATTGATGCTGTTTTAGTGCCAGAATTTTGGGAACAGATGTCTGAAAAAATCGTGGTGAATATGAGCACTATCGCCCCTTTGGAGAGCTTATCTTTAGAAAAAACCGCTCAAAAGCATCAAGTAACTTACCTTGAAGTGCCTGTTTCAGGATCGGTTGGCGCAGCCAAAGCCGGGGCGTTATTGATTTTAGCAGCCGGTAATGAAGAAGTTATCACTCAACTCAAACCTGTTTTGGTGCATTTGGGGAGTCAGATTTTTTATTTGGGTAAGATTGGTCAAGGGACAGGGGCTAAATTATCCATCAATAGCCTTTTGGCTCAAATGGGGGTTGCTTATTCAGAAGCTTTGCTATTAGCCAAACATTTAGGGGTTGATGCAGAGTCATTTTTGCAAATTATTGGCCAATCTGGCATGAATTCGCCTCTCTTTCAAGCTAAAAAAGGCATGTGGTTGCAAGATAGCTATCCGGCCGCTTTCAGCTTGAAACTCATGCTCAAAGACATTCGTTTAGCCAACAATGAAGCAGGAGAGGCGATTGAATTGCCATTCTTATCTAAAGCGCCAAGAACTTTATTCTCAAGCGGAAAAATCCGGTTTAGGCGAATTGGATATGGCAGCTGTTTATCATTATTTAGAAAAAGGAGAACATTAAAATGGACAGAGAACAAGTGATTGCTTTACAGCACCAACGATTTGCTGCAAAAAAATACGATCCTAATCGTCGTATTTCCCAAAAGGATTGGGAAGCTTTGGTTGAAGTGGGGAGGTTAGCCCCTTCTTCAATCGGGCTTGAACCATGGAAAATGCTTTTATTAAAGAATGAACGCATGAAAGAAGATTTAAAACCGATGGCCTGGGGGGCGCTTTTTGGTTTAGAGGGAGCGAGCCATTTTGTCATTTATCTTGCGCGAAAAGGCGTTACTTATGACAGCGATTATGTTAAGAAAGTGATGCATGAGGTTAAAAAAAGGGATTATGACACTAATTCAAGGTTCGCTCAAATCATCAAAAATTTCCAAGAGAACGATATGAAACTCAATAACGAACGATCTTTGTTTGATTGGGCTAGCAAGCAGACTTATATCCAAATGGCGAACATGATGATGGCAGCGGCCATGTTAGGGATTGATTCTTGCCCGATTGAAGGGTATGATCAAGAAAAAGTGGAGGCTTATTTAGAGGAAAAAGGCTATCTGAACACGGCGGAATTTGGCGTGTCGGTAATGGCTTGTTTTGGTTATCGCAACCAAGAAATCACCCCTAAAACCCGTTGGAAGACAGAAGTTATTTATGAAGTGATTGAATAAAAAACGCTGTTAGCTTTTTGATAACCAACCATAAAGAGCTTGGCGTTAGCCAAGCGCTAATCTCTTGAATAATGCCTATTCATGTTTGATAAAAACAGAACTACCACAATATAATTAAGTATTCTTTAGGTATAATCAAAAACTATTTTTAAATAAAGGGTTTTTATGCTTCGTTTTGCGCCTTCGCCTACAGGGGATATGCACATAGGGAATTTAAGGGCAGCCATTTTTAACTACATTGTGGCCAAACAGCAACACAAACCCTTTCTCATTCGCATTGAAGACACGGACAAAGAGCGTAACATTGAAGGCAAAGACCAAGAGATTTTAGAAATTTTAAAGCTTATGGGGATAAGCTGGGACAAGCTCGTGTATCAAAGCCATAATATAGATTACCATAGAGAAATGGCAGAAAAATTACTGAAAGAAAATAAAGCGTTTTATTGTTATGCGAGCGCAGAGTTTTTAGAAAGAGAAAAAGAAAAAGCCAAAAACGAGAAACGCCCTTTTAGGTATTTAGACGAGTGGGCCACTTTAGAAAAAGACAAGAACCATGCCCCTGTGGTGCGTTTGAAAGCCCCCAATCATGCGGTGTCTTTCAACGATGCGATTAAAAAAGAAGTGAAATTTGAGCCTTATGAATTGGATTCTTTTGTGCTTTTGAGACAGGATAAAAGCCCGACTTATAATTTCGCTTGCGCATGCGATGATTTGCTTTATGAAATCAGTCTCATTATTAGAGGCGAAGATCATGTGAGTAACACCCCTAAACAAATCTTAATCCAGCAAGCTTTAGGCTCAAACGATCCGATTGTTTATGCGCATTTGCCCATTATTTTAGATGAAGTAAGCGGTAAAAAGATGAGCAAAAGAGACGAAGCGTCCAGCGTGAAATGGCTTTTGAATCAAGGGTTTTTGCCGGTTGCGATTGCGAATTACCTCATCACTATCGGTAATAAAGTGCCTAAGGAAGTTTTTAGCCTTGATGAAGCGATAGAATGGTTTAGTTTAGAAAATCTTTCCAGTTCCCCGGCTCATTTTAATTTAAAATATTTAAAACACTTAAACCACGAGCATTTAAAGCTTTTAGACGATGAAAAGCTATTAGAACTCACTTCAATAAAAGATAAAAACCTCTTAGGGCTTTTAAGATTGTTTATAGAAGAATGCGGCACGCTTTTAGAATTGAAAGAAAAAATTTCGTTGTTTTTAGAGCCAAAGGATATTGTTAAAACTTACGAAAATGAAGATTTTAAAGAGCGTTGTTTAGCGCTTTTTAACGCTCTAAAAAGCATGGATTTTCAAGCGTATAAGGATTTTGAAAGTTTTAAAAAAGAAGCCATGCGATTAAGCCAGCTTAAGGGTAAGGATTTTTTCAAACCTTTGCGCATCCTTTTAACTGGGAACTCGCATGGCGTTGAATTGCCTTTGATTTTCCCCTATATCCAAAGCCATTATCAAGAAGTTTTAAGGCTCAAAGCATGATTTTTTCCACTCTTATTAATGCGGTAGCAGTGATTTTAAGCTCGCTCATTACGATTTATATGTGGGTAGTGATCATTTATTCGCTTATTGGCTTCGTGCAGCCTAACCCCAACAACCCCATCATGCAAATCCTCGCTCGCTTGTGTGAGCCGGTGTTTTATTTTTTACGCTCTAGATTCAAGCTGGTGTTTAACGGGTTGGATTTCGCTCCTTTAGTGGTGGTCATCGTTTTGAAATTCTTGGATCTCACGCTCATTCAGTGGCTTTTCATGCTCGCTAAAAACCTTTAAAGAAAATAACCGCATGCGTTTTTTTACCTTGTTTTTTATCGGTGTGCTTGGCGTTGGTTTTTCTCAAACCGAGTTGAATTTAAAAGATTTAGAAAAAAGCCCGCCGGGATCGTTAGGGATTATTATTTATGGCGTTATATTAGCGATAAAAAAACCAGTTTAGAAAACGCCAAAAAAGCCTATGAATTGACTCAAAATAAAAACAACGCCCTGCAAAAGGCCATGCAAGAAAAAGGCTCAGACAATCCAGAAAAAAGCCCTGATGTTAAATTACCTGAAGATATTTATTGCAAGCAAACGGCTTTAGAAAGCATGTTAGAAGAAACAGACACTTTCCAAAATAGCTGTATCGCTATCGCTTTAAAATCAAAAATCAGAGATTTTGATAAAATCCCCCTTCAAACCCTTAAGCCCTTACAAATTAAAATCAAAGAGGCTTACCCCGTTCTTTATGAAGAATTAGAAATCTTGCAAAGTAAGAACGTGAGCGCTTCTTTATTTAAGGCTAACGCGCAAGTGTTTAGTGCGCTTTTCAACCATTTGAGTTATGAAAAAAAGCTCCAAATTTTTGAAAAGCATATCCCTATTAAAGAGTTAAACCGCCTTTTAGATGAAGATTACCCGGCGTTTAACCGCTTGATCTATCAGGTTATTTTAGATCCTAAATTGGATCATTTTAAAGACGCTCTCACTAAAACTAACGCTACCCACAGCAACGCGCAAACCTTTTTCATCCTAGGGATTAATGAAATCTTGTGCAAAAAACCCTCTAAAGCGCTCAAGTATTTTGAACGATCAGAAGCGGTTATCAAGGACGATGATTTTTCAAAAGACAGAGCGGTTTTTTGGCAGTATCTAGTCTCTAAAAAGAAAAAAACTTTGGAACGCCTTTCACAAAGCCCTGCCTTAAACCTCTATAGTCTTTATGCGAGCCGCAAGCTCCAAATCACGCCCAGTTATCGCATCATTTCTCATATCCAAAGTTTAAGCCAAGAAGATCCTCCTTTTAACACCTACGATCCTTTTTCGTGGCAAATTTTTAAGGAAAAAACTTTGAGTTTGAAAGATGAGGGCGCGTTTAATGCGATGCTAAAAAGCTTGTATTATGAAAAAAGCGCTCCTGAATTGACCTATCTTTTAAGCCAACGCAATAAAGACAAGATTTATTATTATTTATCCCCTTATGAAGGCATTATTGAATGGCAAAATGTTGATGAAAAGGCTATGGCGTATGCGATCGCTAGGCAAGAAAGCTTTTTGCTCCCAGCAGTCATTTCGCGCTCGTTCGCTCTGGGGCTTATGCAGATCATGCCCTTTAATGTAGGGCCTTTCGCTAAAAGCCTTGGCATGGATAACATTGATCTAAACGACATGTTTAACCCCAACATCGCCCTCAAATTTGGCAATTATTACTTGAACCATTTGAAAAAAGAATTCAACCACCCCCTTTTTGTCGCCTACGCTTATAATGCTGGGCCTGGGTTTTTAAGGAGGTGGCTAGAAAGTTCCAAACGATTTAAAGAAAAAAATCATTTTGAGCCATGGCTTAGCATGGAGCTTATGCCTTATAGCGAAACCCGTTTGTATGGCTTTAGGGTCATACTCAATTACTTGATTTATCAAGAAATTTTTGGGAATTTCATCTCTATTGATGGATTTTTAGAACAAACTCTTAACTCAAAGGACAAACCATGATTAAAAAATGCCTTTTTCCTGCCGCTGGCTATGGCACGCGCTTTTTGCCGATCACTAAAACCATTCCTAAAGAAATGTTGCCCATTGTGGATAAACCTTTAATCCAATACGCTGTAGAAGAAGCGATGGAAGCAGGCTGTGAAGTGATGGCGATCGTTACGGGCAGAAACAAACGAAGTTTAGAAGATTATTTTGACACGAGCTATGAAATAGAGCATCAAATCCAAGGCACCAACAAAGAAAACGCCCTAAAAAGCATTCGTAACATTATAGAAAAATGCTGTTTTTCCTATGTGCGTCAAAAGCAAATGAAAGGCTTAGGGCATGCGATTTTAACCGGAGAAGCCCTCATAGGCAATGAGCCTTTTGCGGTGATTTTAGCCGACGATTTGTGCATAAGCCATGATCACCCAAGCGTGCTAAAGCAAATGATTTCATTGTATCAAAAATACCAATGCTCCATTGTAGCCATTGAAGAGGTGGCGCTAGAAGAAGTTTCAAAATACGGCGTGATTAGGGGCGAATGGTTAGAAGAGGGAGTGTATGAGATTAAAGACATGGTGGAAAAACCAAGCCAAGAAAGACGCTCCAAGCAATCTAGCCGTGATAGGGCGCTACATTCTAACCCCGGATATTTTTGAAATTTTAAGCGAGACGAAACCGGGCAAAAACAATGAAATCCAAATCACAGACGCCTTACTCACTCAAGCCAAAAGAAAGCGGATCATCGCTTACCAATTCAAAGGCAAACGATACGATTGCGGGAGCGTGGAAGGCTATATTGAAGCGAGTAACGCTTATTATAAAAAACGCTTATAAATCTTATCAACATGGGCAATCTGACTTATTACGCTTACATGTATTTGATCCTCTTTGTATGCTTGCTGCCTGTGTTATTAATGGGGCTTGTTTGGAGGCTTACTCGCCCCCCCTTAAAGCAAAATATTCCTAATAAAAGCCTTTCTTTAGAAGATTTGAGCGAACAAATCAAAAACCTTAAAAGCGCACCAGCTTTAGAAAAACTGAAAAACGACTTCAATGAGCGTTTTAAAATTTGCCCCAAAGATAAAGAAACTCTGTGGTTAGAAACGATCCAAAAATTAGTCGCTTCAGAATTTTTTGAATTAGAAGACGCTATTAATTTTGGGCAAGAATTAGAAAACGCTAACCCTAATTACCAACAAAAAATCGCTAACGCTACCGGCTTAGCCCTTAAGAATAAAAAAGAAAAAGGATAGAATTGGATTTTTTAGAGATTGTAGGACAAGTCCCTTTAAAAGGGGGGGTAGAAATTTCAGGGGCGAAAAATTCCGCGCTCCCCATTTTAGCCGCCACGCTTTTAAGCCGCCAAGAAGTCAAAATCAATTCTTTGCCCCAAGTGGTGGATATAAAGGCGATGGCGTTATTGTTGCAAAATTTAGGCGCAAGCTTAGAATGGCTTGATCCTAACACGCTTCAAATTGGCGCTAAATCCCTGCACCACACCGAAGCCACTTACGATTTGGTGCGTAAAATGCGCGCTTCCATTTTGGTTTTAGGCCCACTATTAGCGCGTTTTAAAGAATGTTTGGTGAGTTTGCCCGGTGGGTGCGCTATAGGAGCAAGGCCTGTGGATTTGCACTTAAAAGCGATGCAACAATTAGGGGCTGAAATCAAAATTGAGCAAGGCTATATCCATGCAAAAGCCCCTAAAGGCTTGAAAGGGAATGATATTTTATTTGATAAGATCAGCGTTACAGGCACAGAAAACGCCCTCATGGCCGCAAGCTTGGCTAAAGGGATCACGCGCATCATTAACGCCGCTAAAGAGCCAGAAATCACTCAATTGTGCGCGTTTTTACAAAGCGGAGGCGTAGAAATTGAGGGCGTTGGCAGCAGCGAGTTAAAGATTAGGGGGGTTGAAAATGACGCTTTAAATTTAAAAGACATTCAAATCATACCCGATAGGATTGAAGCAGGCACTTATTTATGCGTGGGGGCTATCACTAACAGCCAGCTTAAAATCAATCGTATCATCCCTAACCACGCTTCAAGCGATCACCGATAAGCTTATAGAAATTGGTTTTTCGCTAGACATTCAAGAAAATTCTATAGAAATTTATCCGGCTAAAAAACGCCAAGCCTTTGAAATCACCACGAAAGAATACCCAGGCTTTCCCACAGACATGCAAGCACAATTCATGGCGTTAGCCACGCAGTGTTTGGGGACGAGCGTGATTGAAGAGACGCTTTTTGAAAACCGCTTCATGCATGCAAGCGAGTTGCAACGCTTGGGGGCTAATATCAGCCTAAAAACGAATGTGGCTACCATTAGCGGATCCACAGAGCTTACCGGGAGCGATGTGATGGCGACGGATTTAAGGGCTTCTTCGGCTCTCGTTTTAGCCGCCTTAGTGGCTAAGGGCGTCAGTAGGGTGCATAGGATTTACCACCTGGATAGGGGTTATGAGAGATTAGAGGATAAAATCAACGCTTTAGGGGCAAAAGTTGCGCGCTTAAAAGAAAAATAACTCAATATTTGGTTACAATAGCTAGAATATTTTTTAATTATTACATAAGGAGCTTTTATGCGTATTGAGCATGATTTCATTGGGCAAATGGAAATTAGCGACGAGGTTTATTACGGGATCCAAACTTTAAGGGCGAGTGAAAATTTTTTCATCACCAACGACAAGCTTTGCAGTTATCCTGTTTTTATCAAATCTTTCGCTCAAGTCAAAAAAGCGGCCGCTTTAGCGAACGCGCAATTAGGCCTGATTGATGAAAAGCTTAAAATTGCGATTTGCCATGCGTGCGATTTGTTGGTTGATGGCAAATACCATGATCAATTCATTGTGGATATGATTCAAGGGGGGCTGGCACAAGCACGAACATGAACATGAATGAAGTGATTGCTAATTTGGCTTTAGAATACATGGGGCATCAAAAGGGCGAGTATCAATTTTGCCACCCAAACGACCATGTCAACCGCTCTCAATCCACTAATGACGCCTATCCTAGCGCGTTAAAAATCGCGATTTATGAGCGCTTGAGCAATTTAGTCGCTCCCATGAAGCGCTTTAAGGGACGCTTTCGCTCAAAAAGCTAAGGAATTCGCTCATGTGATTAAAATGGGGCGCACCCAGCTTCAAGACGCTGTGCCTATGACTTTAGGCCAAGAGTTTGAAACTTATGCCTTGATGGTTGATAGGGATATTGAGCAGGTTTTAGACGCTAGGAATTGGGTAAGAGAGCTTAATTTAGGTGGCACGGCTATTGGCACAGGGATCAATTCGCACCCGGATTATCGCAGCTTGATTGAAAAGAAAATCCAAGAAGTAACGGGACGCCCCTTTGTCATGGCTAATAACTTGATAGAAGCCACTCAAAGCACGGGAGCGTATGTGCAAGTGAGCGGGGTTTTAAAGCGTATTGCGGTGAAACTTTCTAAGGTTTGTAACGATCTCAGGTTGCTTAGTTCAGGCCCTAGAGCCGGGCTGAATGAAATCAATTTGCCTAAAATGCAACCGGGCAGCTCTATTATGCCCGGTAAAGTCAATCCGGTGATCCCTGAAGTGGTCAATCAAGTGTGCTTTGCGGTAATTGGGAACGATTTGAGCGTGGCGTTAGCCGCAGAAGGAGGGCAATTGCAACTCAATGTGTTTGAGCCGGTTATCGCTTACAAGCTCTTCCATTCCTTTGTGATTTTAGGGCGCGCGATTGAAACTTTGACGACTAAATGCGTGGAAGGCATCACGGCTAATGAAAAGATTTGCCACGATTATGTCTTCAACAGCATTGGCATTGTTACCGCACTAAACCCTCATATCGGCTATGAAAAATCCGCTATGATCGCCAAAGAAGCCTTAAAAAGCGATCGTTCTATTTATGACATCGCTTTAGAAAAGAAAATCTTAACTAAAGAGCAACTGGACGATATTTTCAAGCCAGAAAACATGCTAAGCCCTCACACTTTCAAAAAGCATAAAGACTGAACGCTTTGCAACATTCACGCCTTCAAACTTTACGCTCCCTTTATATGGAGCGTCTTTTGGGCGAAACTTATACGGATATTAGCCTTATAAAGCCCCAAAATAAGCCCCTTAACAAACAAGTTCATGAGGGTATAGAAAATTGTAATTTGTGCAAACGCCATCAACATTCAAAACCGGTGATCGGGCTTTTTAACCCCACTTCCAAGCTCGCTTTTATCACGCTCACCCCCATGCTGGATAGCCAATTACATTTCTTAAACAATTTAAAAGCGGCCATGTTAGAGAGCATTATCCAAAAGGTTTTTAATTACCCCTTAAAGGATTGCAGTATTTTATCGCTCCTTAAATGCGACTCTAACAGCCTCAATTTAGAAGAAGAAATCAACGCATGCCTGCCTCATTTAACCTGGCAATTGGACAACAGCGCTTCAAAAGTCATTATCGTATTTGGCGAGATTTTGCCCAAACGCCTTTTAAACCTTTCTAAAGAAGAATCCTTTGGGCGCATCGTGTCTTTAAAAACCAAACATTTTTTAAGCACCCATGCTTTAGAAGACTATGCTCAAAAACCCCACGCTCAAAAAAGAAGCGTTAGCGCATTTTAAAATAGCGCTCCAATTTCTTAATCAGTCTTAAAATGCACCTTATTTTTTAACCCATCTCCTTATTGCACGCAACAAAGGCAAGGATTTTTGATAGGCTTTGCGATAGATTTTAAAAGTGGTGTTTTGAGAGAGTTCCAATAAAGGCGAAGCGTTTTGTAAAAGGCGATCGTAATCGGCTCTCAAATCATCATAATTAACCCTCAAATCATCATAATTAACCCTCAAATCATCATAATTAACCCTCAAATCATCATAATTAACCCTCAAATCATCATAATTAACCCTCAAATCATCATAATTAACCCTCAAATCATCATAATTAACCCTCAAATCATCAATAGATACTAAAGGCTCATGCAAATCACGATAGAAAACAAAAGGGTTATTGTGATAAATCGTGTCGTTTTCTAAAATCGTTTTAAAAAAATCAAGGATTTTTTTAAAACTCAAATCTTGGTAAAAGTAAGCTTTCCCATCAATTTCATTTAAAGGGTTTTCATAGAGCATGTCTAAATAAGCGTTTGGGTGCGTGTGCAAGTATTTGATATAATCAATCGCTTCATCAAAATCTTTAAAATCACAAACATTCACAAAACTCTTAGGGTTAAAATCTTTCGCCACGCTAGGACTCCCCCAATAAATAGGAATGGTGTGGCTGAAATAAGCGTCAATGATTTTTTCAGTTACATAGCCATAGCCTTGAGTGTTTTCAAAACACAGATTGAATTTGTATTGGCTTAAAAACTCGCTTTTGTTTTTGACCTTATAGCCTAAAGTGTTTTTCACGCTCCCTCCCCCAGTAACTGGCTCAATAGCGTTTAAAGCGTCATAGAAAGCGTTCCTTATAGGAGCGTTAGGGTTGCTCGCGACAAAGCTCGCAAACCCTCTTTTTAAAGGATCGCTCTCATCATTCACTACTGCGCACAAATGGGGGTGGTTTTCTTTAAAATGATGGGAGGGTTTTTTAAAGCATAAAGGCTGTTATCTTTGAGTTTGTAAGGCGCGGTGGTGTCATTCACGCTTTGGGCTTTATGGTGTAGCCTATCATAATATAAAGGCATTCTCAAATAACGATTGTTAAAGTCCAATTCATCAAAGCCTATGGCGTAATCAAAGAGGTTGAAATTAGGGACTTCGTTCTCACCGGTGTAAAACACTCTTTTAGTGTTTTGATAGGATAGGATTTTTCTGGCTGATCCAATAGGACTGCCAAAGACGAGATCGGAGGGTTCGTTGGGGTTTTGGTGGAGGGTGATTTTGTAGCGTTGGCTTAAGATGAAA
>JBLDXK010000030.1:0-599 GCA_047430845.1 Helicobacter pylori
AAATAAACTAGGGTCTTGGTGTGAAAATTCGTTCATCACTCGATCGCTCCACTCCCTCTTGCTGTCCTCTAGGTTCGCTTCTGCGGTGAATTTCTTGCGGAATTCCTGCTCTAGCTCTGCTCGGCTCATCTGTGCGATTTGTTTTTTCTTCTCCATTTGGTTCTCCTAAATTTTGTTGTTCTAATTCTAAACTAGCAATACTTAAACTTAGATTATTATTATCATTATTTTGAATAATATTGTTAGAAGTATTAGTCTCTATTGTATTTTTAATAGTGTTATTAGTATTCAATTGGGTATTTTCATTGTTTATTGATTCAAAAGGCAGTTTGTTATAGAGCTTAAAATACTCAGCGCTAGAAATACTAGGGATTATTCCTCTTACCAATTCACCAGTTTTTGTTCTTTCTGCTTCGTGATAAATATCTTTAAGATAGTCGTATTCTTTAACGATTTCATTGCCATTTTCTAAGGTTTTCTTATGCGTTTCATGGTGGTGGGTCAATTGGATTTCTAAACCTTGCTCTTTCAATCCTTCTAAGCTGTTTTCGTAGGTTAAAATGTCAATTTCTTTTGAAAAAAATTCTTTATTTCTTATG
>JBLDXK010000031.1:0-12531 GCA_047430845.1 Helicobacter pylori
ACCGCAAGCTTTCTTCTTTAAGACCTATTTTTTGGTTAAAAAAGCTTTCTTTAGCTTGTTTTATGCTTGTATCTTTTAATTTTTTTAGCCGTTCTTTGCTTTCTTGCTTGCTTTTTATTAGGCTTTAACGCTCCTTTTTGCATTTTTAAAATTTTTTCTAAACTCAAACCCTTTAAATACTCTAACGCTTTGTCGTTTTCTAAATTCAGGATTTTAGTAAGCTTGTTTAGGCTCGTTCGGTGGTGCTTGCTGTTTTTAGTGTAGTTCAAATAGAGGGCGTTTCCTCTTAAGTAAATGGTGTGATTATGCATTAACGCCCCCTTTGGCTTTCTTCAGCGCTTGCTTGTGAGTTGTTTTTATTCGTGGTTCTTTGACGATCGCTAAAGGCTCTTTTTGTGGGTTTTAAAGCGCTTTTTTAGCTGCGCTGTCCTATTAGGCTTTAGCGTGCTTTGGCTTGTGATTTCGCTTGTGTTGGCGTTATCGCTAGTTTGCACGCTGTTTTTTTGCGCCTGTATCGCTAGCGTGATTTCCCTAAGCTTGTTGAAGCTTGTTGCTGTCTCATTTCTCTGTCTCATCTTTATTCCCTTTCTGTATCCTAAACGCCCCTTTATATCGTGGAGCGTGCGGATTAAATGTTATTAAAGCTATTTTAAAAATCTGTAATTGTGAGACAAGTAAAAGAGTAGTAGGCTTGGGTTTTTATGTTTGGAAAAAAACCATGTTTTTTCAAACGCTTTCCCTTTATTGTAGGGGCTTTATAGTGAATGCTTTTTTTGATTTAGTGGGATTTATTGGCTTGGTTTTTTTGTGATTGATATAGATAGCTAAAATCTTTTAATGTTTAAAAAACGGGGACTTGATTATTTCATTTTAAACTCATGAAAGGATAGGGGTTATCTGCGACACCCTACCCCACAATATCCAGCAAATGCTCTTCATGCCACAATTCAATTTCTTCTTCTTCCAAGCTAAACGCCTTAGCCCTTTGGCTGTTTGGATAGCGGTTTTTGGAGCCTTCTTTAGGGTCTTTATCGCTAATAGCTTGTATGTTTTCTAACGCTCTTGTCTCTTGGGCTAATTCAAGCTTACTTTGAAAGCTTTGCGCTAAATCCAGCATATCACTTTGCACCCTGTTGGATAGCAGAATTTAAAGGAGCGTTTTGATTGATATAAGTTACATTGCCTAAAGCGGAAACACCCATGCTAACCTCCTTAGAATGTTTAAGTGTCCTTTAGACTAATAGTTCGGTATTTTGAGTAAATGACATTAGCTCCTTTGATGATTTTGACAAATTTTCGTTGCGTGTAGTCAATTTCGTAACTATTAAACGCATCTTTTTGCATTTTAACCAACATTTTGGCTAATTCCATAATGACATCATCTTTTGGGTGCGTTCTTTTGGCAAAACGATCAAATGCGATCCAGGAATATTTCTTACATGTATCCATAAATCATTCGCCCTTGCGTCTTGTAAGAGCTTGATATTCTCTTTTTGGTTTTTCCCCAAGCCGATTTTAAAATCCTTATAATACAGCACTTCATACCCGCTCATCGGGCGTTTGATTTTAGAATTTTTTACCGGAATAAACATTTCTAAAACGCTTTCTTCTTGGCGCTCCTTTAACATAATTAATTTGATTTTCTTTAAAGGCGATTTTTTCTTTTAGATTCTTCTTCTAATGCAAAAATTGCGATTTTTGTTTCTTTTTTTGCTGAGAGTGAATTTTTTATTAATGAAAGCATTTAAGAGCATGTCTCTATCAATTTCAATCGCACACTCCTTATCTTCAAAATCCTTTAAAACCACGCGGCTTTCATGCTTATGGATTAAATGCTGGTAAGTGAGCAAGAGCTGGGCTTGAGTTTGCAATTCTTTCGCTTCCAATTGTAAATTTTTAGGATCTTCTAGTTTTTCTAATTTTTCTTTCAAGCGTTCTTTTTGGGCGCTTAATCGCTTGATGATTTGATTTTTTTTGTGTTCCAATTCTTTATGCTGATAGGATAAAAAATCTTTTTCTAAAATGTCTAACAATCCCTTAAAATCCAAATCCTCTTCTTGATGCTCGTAAATATTAGGAGGCAATGCCCCTAAAATATCGTTTTTAGCGACCCTGTCATTAAAACGAAAGGCTTCTATCACGCATTTTTCTTTATCTAAAATCATAGAGGTTGGCTTTTTTAGGGATCATTTCTAAACGCAAAATAAAATTTTCACTCTTATAAGCCAAATCTTTAGCGCCCTTGATTTCTAAAATCCGATCGTTATCAATGATGTTTGCTTGTAAAATTTTGGCGTTTTTAGTGAATTTATTCAAACAAAAATCTAACGCTAAAGTGTTTTTTAAAACGCTCTCTGGGGGTTTTTTAGACAAACCGATATAAGGCGGCTCAAATCCACAACAAAGGCGTGTTTTTCTTTAGAAAAAGTCTCTAATAAAAAGCCAGACGCACTCAAGCGTTTGAGGTTAAAATGCGTTTGAATATTTAAAAATTCGCTGAATTTCTTTAAAAGAAAAAACTTCATCATCACACCTTTAATTTTTCCTTAGCGAAAGAAATCGCGCTCTCTATATTCTCGCTCCCCCTATCATCGTGCGCGATTTCTAAAACCCTTTCTTCATTATTAAGGGTTTTTGCAAAGCTTTTGTGATTTTCTTTGAAAACGAGAATATGGTTTTTAGCGAGCGCTGGGATATGGACTTGGTGCGAAATGGCAAAGATTTGCGAATGGCTGCTCAAGGTTTCAAGGGCTTTAGAAACCGCCAAACTCTCTTCGCCGCTCAAATTGGAATCCATTTCATCTAACACCAACACGCCTTTAAAATCCTTTAAAAACTCCATTTCTAAAAGCATGAACGCCAGCCTCAAACGGCTGTATTCTCCAGAGCTTAAGGTTTCTAATTGGGAATTTTGCAAATGCAAAACGAGTTTTTGAGCGCCTTTTTCGCTCATGGGAGCTTCTTCTAAAACCAAACTAGGGCTTTTTAAAAGCAAATCTTTAGCCTTAACGCTTAAAAGAGCGTTAAAACCAGCTAAATATTCTTTTCTAAAGCCGCTTATTTCTTCGCACAATTTCAAGCATTCGGCTTTTAACCGCTCTATTTCTTTGTGGTAAGTTTCGCAAATGATGGTCAATTTCTTTTAGGTTATGCAATTCGTTTTTAACATGCCCTAATCGTTCTTTAGCATGTGCAATGCTCCCGTAATCCTTAATGATCCCGCTTAGCATGCCAAGCCTTTCTAGCACCTTTTCAATATCCAAACGCTCGCACTCTTCTAATTTAGCCTGCTCTTTTTCCAACAAAGCGCTCGCTTCTAACAAAGCGCTTTTTAAAAACTCCGCGCTATGGCCCACGCTCTCTAAAGCATGCGTGATTTTATGGGTATTTTCTAGCACATCTAACGCTAGAGCGATTTTATCGTTCAATTTTTCCTTACTAGAGAGCAATTTTTTCTGCTCTAAAAGGCGTTCGTATTCATCTTCTTTTAAATCCAGCCTCTCTAATTTCATTTTTTCAAAATTCAACCGCTCTTCTAAATCCTTTTGGAAACGCTTTTTATCCTCTAACAATCGCCTTTCTTTTTCTAGCTTTTCTAAGCGGGTGAATTTTTTCTTCAAGCACGCCTAAAAGGGGCTAAACGCCTGGTTTTCGTTTTGAATGTAGCCATTCAGTAAGGAGAGCATTAAAATATCATTGAGTTCATTCTGGCTGAATCTATCGTTAGACAAGCGTTTGATCAAACCTTTTAATAACGCTTTGAGCGTGTTTTTAGACAGGCTTGTTTGGTTTAAAAAATAGCGCGTTTTTTCTTTTTTAATCACGCTGATGACTAAGGGTTCATAGTCTCATCTTCTCTAAAAATGCCGTATTCTTCCGTGTCTAAAAAAGGTGCGATCAATTCCACTTCAATGTTTGAAGCGTTGCTCTCTTTAAGCCCAAACGCCCCTAAAAGGCTCGCAATAAGAACGCTTTTTCCCACCCCACTAGCCCCACTAATCGCGCTCAAGCCGTCTTTAAACTCTAGATCCAATTTTTCAAAAACAGCGTTTTGACGCACTTTTAAGCGTGTGATTTGAGCGTTATTAAAATCTCGCATGTTTTTCACCCTTTTATCTTTTTTATCTTTTTTTGCTAGGGCTTTCCCCCCATAATAGCTTTTCTTTAAGCACTTTAAAATAATCCCTTGAATTTTTTTGTAAGAGCTTGGTAGTCGTGGGGCTTTTTTGAATGTATAGGGGTTGGTTGGCTTTTAAATCATAGGTGGCTTGCCCGTCAATAACTACAAGAGCGTCCCTCATGAGCGCAAAAATTCAAGCAAAATTCCGCTCCTAACACTAAAGGGCGTTGCGTTAAAGAAAAATCGCACAAGGGCGTTAAAATATAGCTTTGGCTTAAAGCATGCAATAATCGGCCCATGAGCGCTCAAATTATAAGCGGTCGAGCCTAAGGGCGTGGCAATGATAAGCCCATCGCCTTTATAAGTGTTAAAGGGCGTATGGCCTGCATAAGCTTTGATGTCTAAAACCCCTAAAGCTTTTTTCTTGGCGATCACAATTCTCATTGATCGCATAAAAAGAAGTGTTTCCAATACGGCCCTCTAAGGCCAGATGCTCTTCTAATTTGATCCTATCTTGCTTGAGATCTTGTAAGAAATCTTTCAACCCGTTCAATTCAACCGCGCCTCAAAAACCCTAAATTCCCAATTCTCACCCCAAAACATGGCTTATTGTAAGAATGCGTCATTCTTAAAGCCCCTAAAATCGTGCCATCGCCCCCTAAACATAAAAACGCATAGGCTTTTTCTATCAATCGTTCATCTTTTGCCCCATCAAGGCTATCAATCATAAAACTTCCAAACCCCTCATCTTCTAAAAGCTTTAAAACCCATTCTTTAGCTCGCTCTAGCTCTTCAAAAAGAGGGTTTTGATAATGGGTGGGCCGCACAAACACGCCGATAGTTTGATGTGAATCTTTCATGCGTATATTGTAGCTTAAAGCTTGAAACAAAATTTTAAAAAGGGGGTTTTATCCGCTTTTTTATCATCTTGTGTAAAGTTCATGGAAAAGTTTTTATTTTTATTAATGTTTCATTTTTTAATCGTTTTTAATTGTTTTTTGGGTATTCTTTTTAAGAATGCAAGCATTATGTTAAGGAATCACACATGAAGAAATTTTTTTCTCAATCTTTGTTAGCTTTGGTTGTTTCTGTCAATGCGCTACTAGCCATGGATGGTAATGGCGTGTTTATAGGGGCGGGTTATTTGCAAGGACAAGCGCAAATGCATGCGGATATTAATTCTCAAAAACAAGCCACTAACGCTACTATCAAGGGCTTTGACGCGCTTTTAGGGTATCAGTTTTTCTTTGGGAAATACTTTGGCTTGCGCCTTTATGGGTTTTTTGACTACGCTCATGCCAATTCTATTAGGCTTAAAAACCCTAACTATAACAGCGAAGTGGAGCGATTGGCGGGTCAAATTCTTGGGAAACAGGAAATCAATCGCTTAACGAGCCTTGCTGATCCCAAAACCTTTGAGCCAAACATGCTCACTTATGGGGGGGCTATGGACTTGATGGTTAATGTCATCAATAACGGCATCATGAGTTTGGGGCTTTTGGTGGGGTGCAATTAGCCGGTAATTCATGGCTTATGGCGACGCCGAGTTTTGAGGGCATTTTAGTGGAGCAAGCCCTTGTGAGTAAAAAAGCCACTTCTTTCCAATTTTTATTCAATGTGGGGGCTCGCTTAAGGATCTTAAAACATTCTAGCATTGAAGCGGGCGTGAAATTCCCCATGCTAAAGAAAAACCCCTATATCACTGCAAAAAATTTGGATATAGGGTTTAGACGCGTGTATTCGTGGTATGTGAATTACGTGTTCACTTTCTAGGGGTGCATCCCTAGAGCACTAGCACGCTCTCAATGCGTTTAATCAGCTCTTCTTTTCTTTTTTCTAAGCTTGTGGGCGTCCATTCTGTGTATTGTGCAACATCTATGGTCATCTTATAGCAAGTCATCACCTTAAAAGGTTTTTCCCTACCTCGCTTGACAGCGTTTCCCATATAGATTTCTTTTTTCTCTTTAAAATCCAAATTTGAAGCTTGAGAGTTTTTCGTGCCCCTAAAAGCGTGAGATTGGCTAAAGAATGCATGTATAATTCCCTTTCTTCTTCGCTAAAGTCTTTCACCCACTGGCTTGAAGAACCAGGTTGTTGAGGTAAAATGTGTTCAACATGCAAATTTTTATCCATTTGAATGCGTTTAGGGCAAGGATCGTCGCTCATGGAATATTCCACTAAAATGAGAATGGGTTTGAGCCATGAATTTTTTTTAGGAGGTTTGCCATTGATTATGTAGAATTTCGTGTATAAATTATCATCTTTTAGGTTTTCCTTAAAGTGTTGTGTTACATTATTACTATATAAGTATTTTTTTACAACAATAGAAGCGATATTTTCAATGCTTTTCTTTTCTTTTAGGGCATTAATGATGTTGCAACAAGTTTGGCTACGTTGGGATTTTGTCTGCCCTGCAACCCAATCTTGGTAATAAAACTTGACTAACAACTCCTTTAAAGCCTTTATGTCTTGATCGTTATAGCGGTGTAACAAACTGGCACACAACATAACATGCAAATGATCATCGTCTTTATACGAGAGCAAATGAGCATGCCAATCTTGCATTTCCAATACTTCGCAATAAGCGTTGCAAAAATCCTCTACGCCCTTAAAGTATTCTAAAGGGGTTTTATTAAGATTTTTAAACCAAGTAACAAGCCTTTTTTCCATTTTTTCTTTAGAAGTTACCGGATTGAGATAATCTAAATACCAACTGAATAATGTCTCCATTGTTAAATCATTATCTGAGCATTTTTGGCTTAAGGCGTTCCAACGAGACACAAGCTTTTTTTGATCCTCTTCTTTAGCCAATTCTTTTAACAACTCTCCCTTAAAAATATCTGTCGCATTCAAAGGCAAACCCCTAGCGTTTAAAACACTAAAAATCCTTAACGCCATACTTATATTGGGGCAAGTGGTCTTAATAAATGTGACCTTAAGATACAGCCACTTAATAAAAGCGTTAATGTCTTTAATCTCTTTTTTTTCAAGATAGTCTTTTAAACAAATCGCATTTTTTAAGTAGTTGTTCTTACCCTTGCTTGGGTCGTTGCTCTTGCTATTTTTACCCTTGCTTGCATCAAGATCGTCAAAAAAATCTAATGCACCTTGAAAATCATCTTTAGCGTTAAGCCCTATAGTATTAAAAGTCAACCGCTTTCTTTTTTCTCCATCAATATCGCCCAAACTCTTTTCTAAAAAATCTTTGCTAGTTTTATTGTTTGAAACTTCATTATTATAGAGATCGGCTAAAACTTTTGCGAGCAGAATGAAAGTGCTTAAGCGTTGCTGACCATCCACAATATCATAGGTTTCGGTTTTGGAATTGGGATCGGATTTGACTAAGACTAATGAGCCGCAAAAATAATCGCTTTCTCTGTCATCTTCATAATTAAAAAACAAATCGTCTAAAAGCTTTTCGCAGTTCTCTTTCTGTCCATTATAAGGGCGTTGGTAAATGGGGATTTGATAGTAGAGTTCGTCTTTTAAAATATCCCTTAGGTGAGAATCGTTGCTGTCAATTTTTGCCATAAAAAAACCCCTTGTGTTGTTTAGGGTAGATTATAACATTAAAAAGTGTTTTTTTTTTTTGAAATATTTCCACACATTAAGACGCATGGTTTTTATTCAGACAGACAGAAAAAACCCCTAATTTAGGGGTTTTTGGGGTTTATTTCTTAAAATTTTCCATGGATTTTTTCATGTCAATCACATAGCGGAAATTCCCTTGCCCGTTTAAGAGTTTGTCCCAAGTCGCATCAATTTCTTGACCGGTAACTAGCTCAATCTCAGGGTAAATGCCATGCTTGATGGAAAAATCCATCATTTCTTGGGTTTCTTTCACGCCCCCAATCCAAGAGCCATAAATCTTATGATTGCCTGAAAACAGCACCAAATCGCCAAAATCCAAATTCCTTTGTGGATCTTTTGGAGGGATACCCACAATCGCCACTTCACCGCCATATTTTAATAATTTCGTGTAAGCGAGCAAGTCATATTGCGTGGGAATGCTAGAAATGATTAGATCAAATTTTTCTTTGCATTCTTCCACGCTTGTATAAAAGTTAGTCGTGCCTAGTTTTTGAGCCATTTGTTTTTTCTTGTCATTCCTTGCGAACACGCTCACTTGTGCTCCCATAGCCACGGCGTATTTTAAAGCCATATGCCCCAACCCGCCAAAACCAGCGATACCCACTTTAGAGCCTTTAGTAACTTTAGAAAATTTTAAAGGCGAATACACGGTGATGCCCGCGCAAAGCAAGGGGACCGCTTTGTCTAATGGGGCTTCTTTAGGGATAGAAATCACAAAGTTTTCGCTCACCACGATATTATTAGAATACCCGCCATAAGTAGGCTCATTATTGTGGAAAGAATCTTCCCAGCTGTAAGTGTAAATGGTTTTGTTGTTTTCGCACCATTGTTCTTGGTGTTCATCTTACAGGTATGACACTCACCGCAAGAATTTACCATGCAACCCACTCCAGCGTGATCGCCTACTTTAAACTTCGTTACCTTAGAGCCAACTCGCGCTCACTACCCCAGCAATCTCATGCTTAGGCACCATAGGATAAATTCCAGGCAACCAATCGCTATGAGCGAAGTGAATATCCGTATGACAAATTCCTGAAAAATGGGTGTCAATGACAACATCGTATTCGCCCATGGCATGGCGGCTATGCTCCCATTTGTGGAACTTCCCGTCTTTGTTGTCTATCGCAAAACCTTTAAAAGGCACTCGTTGGTTGTTACAATTGCAAAGCGTTATGCATAAAAACTCCTTAAAACATCAAAGTATCATTCAGTCTTATTTGTAGTTTTAACAACAAGGAAAAAAAGGATTTTTGTGTGTTTCTGTAACACGTCAAACAGGTTCAAAAGAAGAGTGCTTGTGTGTTTCTGTAGCCGTCAAAAATTTAACAAAAACTATTAAAGGCTAAATGTGGAAAGATTTTAAGGGATTTATGCTTAAAGCTTTCCTAAGCTAAAGGAAAACCTTTACCCTAAAAGCGGCCTTTAAAACCCTTGCTAAAGCTTATTTTTTAAAGCTCCTTTAAAACCTCTAAAGGCGATTTGAACGCCAGATTGAACGCTTTAGCGATGCGCTTCTTGGGTGATGTAGCCGTTATAAGCGCTCAAGCCTCCAAGGGTGTTCGCCACGATTTTAGTGTTGGCTTTTAAAAAACCGCTTCAAGCCATGCTCTAAATAATACAACAAATACGGCACGCTCGCATGGCTATAAGCTACAGAGCTTGTTTTAGCGGCAATCCCTGGCATGTTCGGCACGCCATAATGCAACAAATCCTCTTCCACATACACTGGGTTAGAATGGCTTGTCTGGTGTATGGTCTCTATGCACCCTCCTAAATCGCAAGCCACATCAATGACTACCCCTTGTTTTTGCATGCATTTTAAATGCCTTCTTAAGATCACTTTAGGGGTTTGGCTCGCTGTAACTAGCACCGCTCCCACTAGCCCCACTGCCCCATTTAAAGCTTGAATGATATTGGCTTCATTCACGCTTAAAACTTCTAAATCATACAGATGATAATAGGGGTGGTTTTGCAATTTAGCGTAGTCTAATTCTAAAATCGTTACTTTAGCCCCCATTTGGCTTAAGACTTTCGCGCTCTCCATGCCAACCACACCGCCCCCAACTACGACAATTTTAGCCCTTTGCGCGCCTGATAAACCCCCTAGCATGACCCCCTTACCCATAAACCCCTTAACATGCTCTAAAGCCAGTAAATAATGCTGGACTAAATGCGCGGCCAACCTCCCAGCCACCACGCCTCATGGGCACTAAAATAGGGTAGTCGTTTTTAGGCCCGGCAATGGTTTCAGTGCAAATGGAAGTGATTTTTTTGTCTATAAACATTTCGCACAAGCTTTTTTGGTACGCTAGATCCAAATAACTAAACAGCGTCGCTTTTTCTTTTAATAAAGGGTATTCATGCTCTAAAGGCTCTTTGCATTTGACCACCAAATCCTGCCCCCACGCCGTTTTAGAATCCACGATTTTAGCCCCCACGCTCTCATACGCTTCGTTACTATAACCGCTATTAGCACCCGCGCCATTTTCTACCAAAACCTCCACGCCCTTTTGAATAATTAGTGCCACATCATCAGGCACCAAAGCCACTCGAGATTCCAAATCCATGCTTTCTTTGACTAGCCCAATAGTCATGTTAATCCTTTAAATAGTAGTGTCAGTTATGATTATACTCACTCCATTAAACGATTGGGTATCTTTCTTTTAAAAAGCTAAATAGTCTTACTCTTTTACACAATGAAGTTTGTTTGCTATTCATTTTCTTATTATTTTGTAATTGTTGGTTGGGATTTAAAATAGAATTCACTTAACGATTAAAGGATGCGTTTATGAAAGACAACACAACCTTAAGTAGGGACATTGGCTTCAACCAATTGATGATGATCGCTTTAGGGGGGACGATTGGCACCGGGCTTTTTGTAGGCACAGGGGGGAATATCGCTAGCGCAGGCCCTTTAGCCACGCTTTTAGCGTATTTGATTGGAGGGATTATTGTCTATTCTATTGTTTTATCTTTAGGAGAATTAGCGAGCGTGTATCCCACCACAGGGAGTTTTGGGGATTATGCGAGCCGTTTTATTAACCCAAGCACAGGGTATATGGTCTTTTGGATGTATTGGCTGAGCTGGGTTTTAACCGTGGCCGTGGAATACATCGCCATAGGCTTGCTTATGCAAACGATGGTTCCCGACTGTTCCTGTGTATGTGTGGGTCATCGCATGCATTGCGCTTTTATTTTTATTGAATTTCTTTTCGGTTAAGATTTTTGCCACAGGCGAATTTTTGCTCAGCACCATTAAGGTTTTAGCGGTCTTTGTGTTTATTGTGCTTGGGGGCATTGGCATTGTTTATTCGTTTTATTTGCATGGATTTGAAGGCGTGTTTGCTAATTTCTATTTTAATGGGGAGACTCAAGGGCTAGAAAAAGGCTTTTTCCCTAAAGGAGTGGGGGCGTTCTTTGGGGCGATTTTAGCGGTGATTTTTGCTTACACGGGCACAGAGATTATCGGCGTTGCAGCAGGAGAAACTAAAGACGCGAAAAAAGTCATGCCTAAAGCGATTAAGGCGACTTTATGGCGGATCGTGTTTTTCTTTTTAGGGGCGGTGTTTGTGGTATCGGTGTTTTTACCCATGACGGATAGCGGTTTGACGCAAAGCCCTTTTGTGAGCGCTTTAGAAAAAATCCCTTACCCTTTTTGGGCGTGGGTATCCCTTATGCGGCAGATATTATGAATTTTGTCATTGTCACTGCGATTTTATCCACCGCTAATTCTGGGTTATACGCTTCAGGGAGGATGATTTATGGCTTAAGTCAAAAAAGATGTTTTTCCCCCTTTTTGCTAAACTTAACGCCTCTGGAACGCCCACTTATGCTTTGTATTTATCTTTAGGGGTTACACTTATTGGCATGCTCACCGAAGCGTTTGCGCCAGAAAAAATCATGGCAAGCTTGATCAATGTGGTGAGTTTTATGGTGATTATTGTATGGATCAGTATCAGCGTAGCGCAATACCGCTTCAGGAAAGAGTATCTGGCTTTGGGGAAATCCTTAAAAGATCTGCCTTATAAAGCCCCCTTAATCCCTTGATCCAAATTATTGGCATCAGCGGGTGCTTGGTGGGGCTTATAGGGGCGTATATGGATGCAAATGAACGCATTGGAGGGTATCTCACGCTAGTGTTTATGGGGCTTTGCTATGGGGCGTATTATTTGAGTAAGGACAAATGGGGCTATCAGCAAGAAAAAGGAATTTGAAGGAGCGATAAAATGATTTTAGTAGGATTAGAAGCGGAATTAGGAGCGTCAAAAAGAGGCACCGATAAAGGGGTTAGGCGTTTGAGGGAGGTTTTGAGTGCAACGCATGGCGATGTGATTAAAGGCATGCAAACGATCACTCAAGAGCGGTGCGTGCTTTATAAAGAGTTTAGATACGCCAAGAATTTTGAAGATTACTACCTTTTTTGTAAAGAAAATCTGATCCCTTGCATGAAAGAAGTGTTTGAGAAAAAAGAATTCCCTTTGATTTTAAGCTCAGAGCATGCGAACATGTTTGGGATTTTCCAAGCCTTTAGGAGCGTTCATAAGGACAAAAAAATAGGGATTTTGTATTTAGACGCGCATGCGGATATTCACACGGCTTATGACAGCGATACAAAGCACATTCACGGCATGCCTTTAGGCATGGTTTTAAATCGTGTCCATAGTGGGGTTAATCGCATGAACGAGAGCGAAGAAAAGGCATGGCAAAAGCTTTGCTCTTTGGGGTTGGAAAAAGGGGGTTAGAAATTGATCCTAAATGTTTGGTGTATTTTGGGGTAAGAAGCACAGAACAGAGCGAAAGAGATGTGATTAAGGAATTAA
>JBLDXK010000032.1:0-4110 GCA_047430845.1 Helicobacter pylori
ATTATAAAGCAAATTTTGCATACAGGGAGAACCTTGTAGAATCATTAAATATCCTCCGAAATTCTCAGTTAGTTTCTTAACAAAAGAAAAGAGAATATGACACAAAATAGAAAACTTGATCTCTGTTTTAATTTCCATTTTAAATTTATTCCATTGTTTTGTAATGAAATATCCCATCGAATCGTAACCATTCCGTAGAATGTCTTCATCTATTTTTTCTTGACATATTTCAACAATAGCGTCAAATGTATTCTGATCCAACTCTATCCAAGCGCTTAATACCAAAAAATTCTTAAAAAGTCTGCTAAATTCAGTTTCAAATATATCAATATTAACAAATTGAAAAGAAATATTTTTAAAAATCCCTATCAAGTCAATATCCTTTTCTGTTTTAAAAATAATGTTTGTTTTTTGAAAATATTGATTGAGTTTTTGTATTAGAGTTTTGTTGTCAAAATATTTCAAGATGCAGTAAATTTGTTCTGATTTCAAAGTAATCGGTATTGCTTCATTATTGTTTCTTCTTTTTTCTTGGATCTGATATATTTCTAAAAAAGAAAAGAATATTTCAATCATTTGTTCAAAAAATTTCTTTTGATTTCCATTAATAATAAGGAAATGGAAATATTCTAATAGGGTTTTTTTGAATATTTTATCAGCTTTAGTTTGATTGCTATTGAAACTAAAAGAACTATCACTACTGCTCCATATTTCTAAGTCTTTTAGTACTTCTTCTTTTAGCTGATAGGCTTCTATCAAGTTAGTATCGAGTGTGGTGCCAATATCTCTAATATGTTTTAACTGCTCTCTTTTATAAAAAGGGAGTTCATAAAAACTCTCATTTAGATCTATTAATATTCTTTCTTTATGGTAGGTTTGTAACCTTTCCATTTCTTTATCATCAAATCTATCATAAGACAATGGCATATTATACATATTATACAGACTAATATACCAAACATCATAGTTTCTTTCACGAAAGGCTTGTTTAGAAGTTATTTTTAATACTTCAAAGGCTTGAATGCCTTTTCTGAGGTGATAGAATAAAAACGCTTTTTCTAACTCATTAAGAACGCTAAAGTTTTTTAATGATATTTCATTAATTCTTTTTTTCATTGCTTCATAATCAAAATTAAAAATCATTCTTCTTAGTTGCTTGGTTGAAGAAAAGATTGCGTTGTAATTTTTAGAAATATCTGTGGGTTTAGCTTTTATTTCTTTTAGAAATTTTATCAGTTCCTCATAATGTCCTTGTTTTTCAAAATATTCTTGGGTATAAAGAATGTGAATGTTTTTATTTTTGTAAAATTCAAATTCAATCCTATCAAATTCTTTGGCTGTTTTAATAAAATAGATTGGTTTTACACTTTTTGAATGAGAATTTACCCAAGAAATAATTTGCTTTACATTTTGATCACTCAATGAGTAGCCAAGTAAAATCACTGTATCCGTTGAAAAAACTCCTTTAATATAGTTTTCAATCAAAGGGAAATACTTACTATATTCTAGATAATCTTGCTCTTTAAATACAATGTTGTTTTCATCTAAACTTCCATGCATTTTAATAAACTTTATAAAGCCGGTTGAGCTCCCAATATCTTTATCGCTCTTTATGATATTAAAAAATCTTCCTTCTTCATTAATTGCTTGCTCAAACAGATTGTCCCAATTTGTCGTGATTAGATTTTTAATGTTCAATTTGACAATCTCCAAATGCAAATCATTTTTCTTTGCACTATCAGGGATTAGAGATTTTAAAGTTTGGTAATAAAAACTCTCTCCAAATTGATTGTAAAATTTTTCTGCAAGGACAAGATAATCCTCATTTTTTTGGTATCACCATAAAGACACTTTTGAAGCTCATTGATCAAATCACCCCATTTAGGCAATTTTGATTCAGCGCTTATTCCGGCTCCTGCGAATATGCTTAAATAGTTTTCATTGTGAGCTTTCCTAATATTGTCTATTGATGTCTCAATAAACTCTTTGTATTGTTGGCTATTCACTCAAACCTCTTCATGCTGATCTTTTCTATCAAATCCACGCTTTTTACCGAAAGGGTGATGACCCTACAAAGGAGTTCAAAAGCGTATTTGCCGCCGGCGTAATCGTTCGGGTTGTTTTCAATCAAGCTGTCTTTATCTTTAGTGATTGAATAGCGTTCGATCACCCAGTCAATCGCGCTTTTGCCATTCACCACATAGTCAAAGGCTTTTTTGGGGATTTGAGTGATGGTGATATGGTGATTGTATTGGATGCGATCCCCCTTTTTATCCTTTTTCATTTGGATCACATCATAATAGCCCTCTATTTCGGCGTTCATCAGTGTGGTGTATTTAACGCTCTCATGCATTTCCCCGTTCTCATAGTTCAAATGCAACTCTCCTAATTCTTTGCCAAGAATAGAGAGTTCTTTAAAGTCTTCGCTCAAAGCGATTCGCGGCGCTTCTTTGGCGAGGGAATTTTTGTATTTTTCCAAATAGCCTTTATGGTGGAAAATCGCATAAATGTAGTAAAAAATCTCTTCTTCAGCGATAGAGTTATCTTCATAATGCTTCCGGAACAAATTGAGCGCATAGCCGCTGATAGCGTCATGGCGATTCCCCAAATCGTCGTAATAATACAAGGGGTAAGCTTGATTGTGAAATAATAAATCACAGCAAGGGATTTCTGATGAAATTAACGCTGAAAATACCTTACCCACACCGGTATTAATCACCACATTGCACGCGTCTTTATCCGGGAAAATTTTTTTCATTGAATAAAAACTCCAAGCAAGCTCTCGCTCATCGTAAAAATATTGTTTATTAAAAGGGCGATACAAACTAACAGAGATTTTTTCTTGCGAAAAATCATCAAGTTTTTTCCCTTTTATCAGTTGCGTTTTAAGATTTTGAACCCAAGCGATTTTCGTTTTATCGGTGGTGATTTCTTTATCGCTTAGGTGTTTGTAAAGATCGCCTGATTTAACGCCTTTAGTGCGTTGTTTGAAAGCTTCCCTAAAAACCTCATTGAAGCGCTTCAAATCAGCGTTATAGGTGTCAATGCATCTTTGCACCGATTGCTTTAAATTTTTTTGAGAAAAATTATACACCCAAGGATCACGACAGCTCACCACCCCATTAGAATTGAGATCAAAAATAGTATCAAATATTTTGAGTTGTTTGTCTCTTTTCAAAGGGATGAGCTTTTCAAAATCGTCATTCCTTTGGTTGATCCAATCGCCTTTGTCATTGGGGACAATTTCCTTAAAAGGCACCGATTCCAGATTTTCAAAACCCGCAAGCAAGTTGAGTTTGGCTTCTCTTTTCAAATAGTCTTCCACCTCATAGTAAAAAATCGTATTATTGGGAACGCTACTATCTTTCACAAAAAAGACGATCGCTATCGTCGCCCTTGATCCGCTATCAAAGATTTTCCCTCCTTCTTTTTTAAGAGTCTCCCCTGAAGTCCTTGCGTTCCCCCTCAAATTCAGCACATAAAGGCGCGAAAAATCTTTGGCCACGCATTTTCTGAACCCGTCCGCGCTTTTAGAGTCAATAAAACTCCCGTTCACCACAAAGCCTAGCACCCCTTTATCTTTTAAAAGATCGCTCGCCATGCGTATGCTTTGAATGAGCGTGTCTCGTGTGGTTTTCCCATTTTTGGCGGTGGAATTTTTGCCGTATTTTTCATAAACCCTTTTTTCAAGCTTAGGGTGGGTTAGGTTTTGGTTGTTGTCGTTTTCGCTCTTTGATCCGGCTGAATAAGGCGGGTTGCCGATGATGACTCTAATGTTTTGTTTTTCCATAGTGGTTTTGATTTCTTGGTTTTCTTTCAAATCCTCAAAGCCAGGGATTACCCCTTATCGTTTTTCTCTTCTAAATAATCCAAGCTGTCCGTGAGCGCGATATTTTTGAAATTTTCTAACGAGCGGTCCCTATTTTGGCGCGGCTTGGGTGATATTGATTAAAGCGATGTAATAAGATAAAAGCACGATGTCAAAAGCGAACAAATTTTTTTGAAACTTCTCTTTTAAGGCTTCATCGCTAATGAGCGCGTTTTCTTTAGAAAGCAAACGAGCGATAAAACTCCCGGTGCCGGTGAAGGGATCAGAAATCGTGATGTTTT
>JBLDXK010000033.1:0-89471 GCA_047430845.1 Helicobacter pylori
AAGCCTGAAAGAATTAATGAGCTTTGCCCTTAAATAAAGCACAAACAGAACGCGCGCTGATAAAAAAGCCCCCTAACAGCAAAGCGTATAAAATCCAGCTAAAAATGGGCTTTGAAATGTCAGTGCTCTCTTTTAAGGGCTTTAAAAAAATCACATTAGGGAACATGTTAAACAAATTGATCCGCCAACCATAGTATTGCACTTCCACTTGCTGGTTGACTAAACTTTGAGCGAGAGCTGAAATATCAGCCGAATTAAACTTAAAATAAAAAGGGAAGCCAAAGCGCGTGTCTTCGTTGCGATAGACGGTTACGCTTTTTTGATCCTTAGGGTCGTAGGTTTGCACAAAATAGACATCTCTAGCAAGGGTTTTTATTTCCTTATTATTGGGCGTGTTTTCATTTTCATTCATTCTTTTGACTTCCACCCCGCTAATGACAGCCGCACTATAATGGGGCATGCAATAGCTCACTAAAAGCATGAGCGCTAAAAAGATCGCTGTTAAAATGAATAAAACCACATTACGCACAAATTTTATCAACTTCATTCCTTATGATAGCATTAGCCTAATAATCGCATTCAAACACCAGAGCTTAAAAAACGCTCTTTCACATGTTTTCAATCATCACGCTAGCGAATTCAGAGCATTTCACTTCTTTAGCCCCATCCATTAAACGAGCGAAATCGTAAGTTACTTTCTTGCTTTTAATCGCTTTTTCCATCGCAGAGACGATCAAATCAGCCGCTTCCACCCAGCCCATATGCCTTAACATCATTTCCGCGCTCAAAATAATAGACCCCGGATTGACTTTATCCAGCCCGGCGTATTTAGGAGCGGTGCCATGAGTGGCTTCAAACATGCCCACTGTGTCATTGAGATTAGCCCCAGGAGCGATACCAATACCCCCCACCATCGCCGCTAACGCATCAGAGATATAATCCCCGTTCAAATTCATGGTCGCAATGACGCTGTATTCGCTAGGGCGTAATAAGATTTGTTGCAAAAACGCGTCAGCGATCATGTCTTTAATGATGATTTCTTTACCGGTTTTAGGGTTTTTCAAAGAACACCATGGGCCTTTATCAATGACTTGAGCGTTAAATTCTTTTTGAGCGAGCGCATAGCCCCATTTCATGAACGCCCCTTCGGTGTATTTCATGATGTTACCTTTATGCACAAAAGTTACGCTTGGCTTGTCGTTATCAATAGCGTATTCAATCGCTTTCCTAACCAACCTCTCTGTGCGCTTCCTTACTAATGGGTTTTACCCCTATGCCGCTGCTTTCAGGGAAGCGGATTTTTTTAACCTTTAGTTCATTTTGTAAAAAATGGATGAGTTTTTTCGCTTCCGTGCTGCCTTCTTGCCATTCAATGCCCGCATAAATGTCTTCAGAATTTTCTCTAAAAATCACCATATCCACTTTTTGTGGCTCTTTAACTGGGCTTGGACTCCCATACCACCTAACCGGTCTCAAACACACATACAGATCCATTTTTTGGCGTAACGCTACATTCAAAGATCTAAACCCCTCACCAATAGGCGTGGTCAAAGGCCCTTTAATAGAGACTTTATAATGGTTAATCGCTTCAATAGTGTCCGGTAAGAGCCATTGCTCTTCTGGGCTTAATTCCTTATGATCTTTAAATTTTTGATAGCATTTTTCGCCCACAAACACCTCATACCATGCGATTTTTTTCTCGCCCTTATAAGCCTTTTGAACCGCGCTATCCACCACTTTAATCATCGCCGGGGTAATATCTGATCCAATGCCATCGCCCTCAATGAAAGGGATAATGGGGTGGTTTGGCACATGCAATTTGTTGTCTTTAATCGTAATTTCTTCGCCCTCTTTAGGCTTTTGTAAAATTTTAGGGTTGTAAGCCATCTCTTATCCTTTTTATAAAATTTAAGTAACTATACTAGCGCAAAAATACTATATAACCCTTAAAAATCTTTTTTTGAATGCGTGTTTAAAAGTAGCGGTTAGGAATAACTTGAAAAAACGAAAATGTTTTTAAAAAGAAATCATTTAATTTTTTGGCTTATAATGGAGTGCTATCATTCTAAAAACTTAAGGAAGTCAAATGTCTGTTACTTTAATCAATAATGAAAATAATGAACGCTATGAATTTGAAACGATTGAAAGCACTCGTGGGCCTAAAGCGGTGGATTTTTCCAAGCTTTTTGAAACGACTGGGTTTTTTTCTTACGATCCAGGGTATTCTTCTACCGCTGGGTGCCAATCTAAGATCAGCTATGTCAATGGCAAGCAAGGCGAATTGTATTACAGAGGGCATAGAATAGAAGATTTAGTCGCCAAATACAAATATGTAGATGTGTGCAAATTGCTCCTCACAGGGGAATTACCCAAAAATCAAGATGAAAGCTTGGAATTTGAATTGGAATTGCGCCACAGAAGTTTTATACATGAGAGCTTGTTGAACATGTTTTCAGCTTTCCCTAGTAACGCCCACCCTATGGCGAAGCTCTCTAGCGGTGTGTCTATTTTATCCACCCTTTATTCCACGCACCAAAACATGCACACTGAAGAAGATTACCAAACGATGGCCAGAAGGATTGTCGCTAAGATCCCCACGCTTGCGGCTATTTGCTATCGTAATGAAGTGGGAGTGCCTATTATTTATCCGGATATCGCGCGCTCTTATGTGGAAAATATCCTTTTCATGCTGAGAGGGTATCCTTACAGCCGCTTGAAACACACCACTCAAGGCGAAGTAGAAATCACACCCCTAGAAATAGAAGCCTTTGATAAAATCCTAACCTTACACGCTGATCACAGCCAAAACGCCTCTTCTACCACGGTAAGGAATGTCGCTAGCACCGGCGTGCATCCTTATGCCGCCATTAGCGCGGGCATTAGCGCTTTGTGGGGGCATTTGCATGGCGGAGCGAATGAAAAAGTGCTTATCCAATTAGAAGAGATCGGCGATGTGAAAAATGTGGATAAATACATCGCGCGCGTGAAAGACAAAAACGACAATTTCAAACTCATGGGCTTTGGGCATAGGGTGTATAAAAGCTACGATCCGCGTGCAAAAATCTTAAAAGGCCTAAAAGACGAACTGCATAAAAAAGGCGTTAAAATGGACGAACGCTTGAGCGAAATCGCTGCCAAAGTGGAAGAAATCGCCCTAAAAGACGAGTATTTCATTGAAAGGAATCTCTACCCTAATGTGGATTTTTACTCCGGCACCATTTTAAGGGCTTTAAAAATCCCGGTGCGTTTTTTCACGCCGGTGTTTGTCATTGGCAGAACCGTGGGCTGGTGCGCTCAATTATTAGAGCATGTCAAAAGCCCGCAAGCTAGGATCACGCGCCCAAGACAAGTCTATGTGGGGGATTAATCTTAAGCTAGGCTTTGTTTTAATAAAGCGTTGGTGATAGTTTTAAGAAACGCTCAAAGCCTTTTTAAAAGAGCAAGGATCTCGCACCAAGCAAGCGGTAATTTTTAAATAACCGCATGCAAACGCCCCAAAACTCAAAAATAACCCCATTTTTTTAAAAAAACCCTTGAGTGTTTTAGGTTTAGGGAACGCTCTTATGAATTAGCGTTTTATTGAAACCACCGCTTTTTTAAAAAACCCTTGAGTTTTTGGGGAATGATGATTGCAGAATACTTTTCTATCCTCTTAAGAAAATTTAAGAAAAAATCCTTTTTACAAACAAATCTAGAACAACCAAAGTTAAAAAAACCCCCTTTTTTATAGCTACCCCCATTCAAACAACCTCATTTCTTTTAAAATGACCTTTATTGGTTTAATATTTGTTTAGAAACTCCACAAAACCTTTTTTTTTTTTTTTTTTGAAACCGCAAAAACGCCTAATTAGTATCAAAATCCCATTAATTTATACTATATTATCAAAAGCTTGCGGTATGGTCTTACTTAAAGACACACTTCCGCAAGATTTACTAACAATTTCAATCTTATTTTAATAAAGTAAAGGAGAAAACATGAAGAAAAAATTTCTGTCATTAACCTTAGGTTCGCTTTTAGTTTCCGCTTTAAGCGCTGAAGACAACGGCTTTTTTGTGAGCGCCGGCTATCAAATCGGCGAATCCGCTCAAATGGTGAAAAACACTAAAGGCATTCAAGAACTCTCAGACAGCTATGAAAGATTGAACAATCTTTTAACGAATTATAGCGTCCTAAACACTCTTATTAGGCAGTCCGCCGACCCCAACGCTATCAATAACGCAAGGGGCAATTTGAACGCGAGCGCGAAGAATTTGATCAATGATAAAAAGAATTCCCCGGCGTATCAAGCGGTGCTTTTAGCCTTGAATGCGGCAGCGGGGTTGTGGCAAGTCATGAGCTATGCGATCAGCCCTTGTGGCCCTGGCAAAGACAGCAGCAAAAATGGGGGCGTTCAAACCTTTGAAAACACACCAACAAATCAATGGGGAGGGACTACCATTACTTGTGGCACTACTAATTATGAACCAGGACCATACAGCATTTTATCCACTGAAAATTACGCGAAAATCAATAAAGCTTATCAGATCATCCAAAAGGCTTTTGGAACAAGCGGGCAAGATATTCCTGCTTTAAGCAACACCAACACAGAACTCAAATTCACAATCAACAAAAAAATGGGGACAATAATAACAATAATAATGGAGAAGAAATTGTTACAAAAAATAACGCTCAAGTTCTTTTAGAACAGGCTAGCACCATTATAACCACCCTTAATAGCGCATGCCCATGGATCAATAATGGTGGTGCAGGTGGTGCGAGTAGTGGTAGTTTATGGGAAGGAATATATTTGCAAGGCGATGGGAGCGCTTGCGGGATTTTTAAAAATGAAATCAGCGCGATTCAAGACATGATCAAAAACGCTGCAATAGCCGTAGAGCAATCCAAGATCGTTGCTGCAAACGCGCAAAACCAGCACAACCTAGACACCGGGAAGACATTCAACCCCTATAAAGACGCCAACTTCGCCCAAAGCATGTTCGCTAACGCTAAAGCGCAAGCGGAGATTTTAAACCGCACCCAAGCAGTGGTGAAAGACTTTGAAAGAATCCCTGCAGCGTTCGTAAAAGACTCTTTAGGGGTGTGCCATGAAAAGGGTAGCGATGGCAATCTCCGTGGCACGCCATCTGGCACGGTTACTTCTAACACTTGGGGGGCAGGCTGCGCGTATGTGGGAGAAACCGTAACGAATTTAAAAGACAGCATCGCTCATTTTGGCGACCAAGCCGAGCAAATCCATAACGCGCACAACCTCGCCTACACTTTAGCGAATTTCAGCGACCAGTATAAAAAGCTAGGCGAACACTATGACAGCATCACAGCGGCACTCTCTAGCTTGCCTGATGCGCAATCTTTACAAAATGTGGTGAGCAAAAAGACTAACCCCAATAGCCCGCAAGGCATACAGGATAACTACTACATTGACTCTAATATCCATTCTCAAGTGCAATCTAGGAGTCAAGAACTCGGCAGCAATCCTTTCAGACGCGCTGGGCTAATCGCCGCTTCTACCACCAATAACGGCGCAATGAATGGGATCGGCTTTCAAGTGGGCTATAAGCAATTCTTTGGGAAAAACAAACGATGGGGCGCGAGATACTACGGCTTTGTGGATTACAACCACACCTATAATAAATCCCAATTTTTCAATTCCGATTCTGATGTTTGGACTTATGGCGTGGGGAGCGATTTGTTAGTGAATTTCATCAACGATAAAGCCACTAAACACAATAAAATTTCTTTTGGCGCATTTGGCGGCATCCAACTAGCCGGGACTTCATGGCTTAATTCTCAGTATGTGAATTTAGCGAATGTGAACAATTACTATAAGGCTAAAATCAACACGGCGAATTTCCAATTCTTATTCAATCTGGGCTTAAGGACCAATCTCGCCAGAAATAAGAGGAGAGGCGCTGAACATAGCGCGCAACATGGCATGGAATTAGGCGTGAAGATCCCCACGATCAACACGAATTACTATTCTTTGCTAGGCACTACCTTGCAATACAGAAGGCTTTATAGCGTCTATCTCAACTATGTGTTCGCTTACTAAAGCATTAAACCCCTTTTTAAGCCCTCTTTTTAGGGGGTTTAATCTTTTTTTCACTGACTTCTCACTCGCTTTTTAACTTTTCATAAAGCTTTTATTTTTCTAAACTTTTTTAATTTTTTCCACCAAACAAAGTTTTTTGACTTCAAGCGTTAATCACAAAAAATACTCAAAGGCGTTTTTTACAATCTAAATAAAAATTAGCGTTATTCAAGCGATCATTTTTATAACCCAATGAAAACGCCCCAAAGTCAAGGACAAACCCGCTTCACATAAGGAAACCCCTAAGTTTTTTAGGCTTAGGGGAACTTTGGCTAATAAAATTACTTTTCTATAGAAAAGACCACTTTAAACCCCTTAAAAGAGATTTTAATGTATAATACTAACCAAGAGTTTTTATCATGCTTTCTTTTCATGATAAACCCTTTTAAGAACAGATTCGCCCCATATTGCGACTATGGGGCGTGATGAAACCCTACAACAAACGCGCTTTAAAGCTCTTAAACGCAACCACCCTTAAAATAAACCATAAAATCCCCATACCTACGATATAATCATAAGATTGATTGATTTTAAGGGGCGTGTTTGACATCATTATTCCATCTGAAGTTTTTAAAGCCCCTAAGTTGTCTGCAAGCCGGTTTGCTTTATAGCCTTATTTTTGGCGTTTTATACCATTTCCCTTTGTTCGCTTATGTTTATAAAGAAAGCAACCAGGTTAGTTTTATAGCCATGATGGTTGTGGTGCTTTTTTGCGTTAATGGCGCTCTCTTTTTGGCGTTAGGCTTGATCTCTGCTTCTTTAATGCGCTTAAGCGCGGTTGTTTTTAGTTGGCTCAATTCTGTCGCTTTCTATTTCATTAGCGCTTATAAGGTGTTTTTAAATAAGAGCATGATGGGCAATGTCTTAAACACCAACACGCATGAAGTTTTAGGCTTTTTGAGCGTTAAATTATTCCTTTTTATCGTTATTTTTGGGGTGTTGCCTGGCTATATCATTTATAAAATCCCCCTTAAAAATTCTTCTAAAAAAGCACCATTCTTAGCGATCTTGGCGTTAGTGTTTATCTTTATCGCTAGCGCTTTAGCTAACGCTAAAAATTGGCTGTGGTTTGACAAGCATGCGAAATTCATAGGGGGCTTAATTTTGCCGCTTCGCTTATAGCGTGAACGCTTTTAGAGTGAGCGCTCTTAAATTTTTCGCCCCCACTATCAAGCCGCTCCCTCTCTTTTCGCCCAACCATTCCCATTCGTTTGTGGTGCTAGTCATTGGCGAAAGCACTAGGAAGCACAATTACGCCCTTTATGGCTATGAAAAACCCACCACCCCAAGATTAAGCAAACGCTTAGAAAATCACGAACTCACTCTTTTTAACGCCACTTCTTGCGCCACTTACACGACAGCGAGTTTGGAATGCATTTTAGATTCTTCTTTTAAAAACAACGCCTATGAAAATTTGCCAACTTACTTGACTAAAGCCGGTATCAAAGTCTTTTGGTATAGCGCGAACGATGGCGAAAAGAACGTTAAGGTTACAAGCTATCGTAAAAACTACGAATTGATTCAAAAATGCCCCAATTGCGAAGCGATCGCTCCTTATGATGAATCCTTACTCTATAATTTGCCTGACCTTTTAAAAGAACACTCTAATGAAAATGTCTTGCTCATCTTACACCTTGCCGGCTCGCATGGCCCCAACTATGACAATAAAGTGCCTTTAAATTTTAGGGTGTTTAAGCCTTATTGCTCAAGTGCTGATCTGTCTTCTTGCTCCAAAGAAAGCCTGATTAACGCCTATGACAACACCATTTTTTACAACGACTATCTGTTAGACAAAATCATTAGCATGCTTGAAAAAGCCAAACAACCCGCCCTAATGATTTATTTAAGCGATCATGGCGAAAGTTTGGGCGAAGAAGCGTTCTATTTGCATGGCATTCCTAAAAGCATCGCCCCTAAAGAGCAATACGAGATCCCCTTTATCGTTTATGCCAATGATCTTTTTAAAAAGGAGCATTCCATCATTCAAACCCAAACCCCCATTAATCAAAATGTTATTTTCCATAGCGTTTTAGGGGTGTTTTTGGATTTTAAAAACCCAAGCGTTGTTTATCGCCGCTTCTTTAGATCTGCTTAAACACAAAAAAGAGTAAAATAACACTCATGAAAAAATTCTTATTTAAACAAAAATTTTGTGAAAGCCTGCCCAAAAGCTTTTCTAAAACTTTGTTAGCGCTCAGTTTGGGCTTGATTTTACTAGGCATTTTTGCGCCCTTCCCTAAAGTCCCTAAACACCAAAGCGTGCCTTTGGCGCTTCATTTCACCGAGCATTACGCGCGCTTTATTCCTACGATTTTATCTGTGGCGATTCCCTTGATCCAAAGAGATACGATAGGGCTTTTTCAAGTCGCTAACGCTTCTATCGCTACAACCCTCCTCACGCATGCCACCAAAAGAGCCTTAAACCATGTAACAATCAATGAGCAGCGTTTGGGCGAGCGCCCTTATGGGGGTAATTTCAACATGCCAAGCGGGCATTCGTCTATGGTGGGTTTGGCGGTAGCGTTTTTAATGCGCCGCTATTCTTTTAAAAAATACTTTTGGCTCTTACCCCTAGTCCCTTTAACCATGCTCGCTCGCATTTATTTAGACATGCACACCATTGGCGCGGTGCTAGCCGGGCTTGGCGTTGGAATGTTGTGCGTAAGCCTTTTTACAAGCCCCAAAAAGCCTTGATCAAAAGCCTTAATTCCTGTTTTTATAATCTTCATAAGAAAAGTTTTTAAGGATTTTAAAACCTTGTTGATCCAGTTTAGCCAGACTTGGGAGCGGCACGCCATTAAACGAGTTGTTTTTGACAATCGTATAATGGAGCATGTCTTGAAACACGATTTTATCGCCCCTTTTTAAAGGCGTATCAAAACTAAAGCTCCCCATAAAATCCCCCGCTAAACAAGTAGGGCCGCCTAAAAAATAAGAAAACGCCCCTTGATTTTCGCCCTTTTCAACTTCAATAATTTCTTCATCGTTTTCTACAGAAATTTTAAGGATGCTAGGGCGATAAGGCATTTCTAAGCAATCGGGCATGTGAGCGCTAAAAGAAGCGTCTAGAATCGCAATTTCTTGATCGTTTTGAACGATGTCTATCACGCTTGCGATTAAAAACCCGCATTGCCACCCTATGGCTTCCCCAGGCTCTAAAATCACTTCTATATTATGATAACGCTCTTTAAAATCCTTAATCGTTTGGATGAGCAAATTCACATCATAATCGCTCTTAGTGATATGATGCCCCCCACCAAAATTCACCCACGCCATGTTTTCTAAATAAGGCTTGAAATGCTTTTCTACATGCTCTAAAGTCCGGCACAAAGCGTCAGCGTTTTGTTCGCAATGCGTATGGAAATGCAACCCGCTCACCCCCTCTAAGCCATGCTCTTTCACCCCCTTTTCAAATCCGCTAGGCGTAATCCCTAACCGGCTCATTTTAGAGCATGGGTTATAGATCGCTGGGGTTACTTCGCTGTAGAGAGGGTTGATCCTCAAGCCCATTTTAATGGGGCTTAAGCCCAAGTTTTCTAATTGCTTGTTTTTATCTAAAATCCTGTCTTTATAGGTAGCGTATTGGTGAAAAGAGTTAAAAATAATACTTGTCGCTAGGGGTAAAATCGCGCTCATTTCAGCTTCTTTAAAGGCCGGGCTATAAACGCAAATTTCCTTATGGCTCTCTCGCCCCCCAAATTCTTCAAAAGCGAGCTTAGCTTCATAAAGACCGCTCGTGCAACACCCGTTCAATTTTTGCCTTAAAATCCCAAACTCACGCCAAAACGCATACCCTTTTAAAGCGAGCAAAACCTTTGCCCCGCTTTGTTGGCGCACGATTTCTAAAATCTTAGCGTTTTTTTCTAAGCGTTCGCTCTCTAGCACATAGCAAGGGGTGGGGATAGCGCTGTATTTTTTCATGCTAATTCCAAAAATTGCTTAACCACTCGCTGGATGTCTTTAGGGTTAGACTTGGAGATGAAATCATCGGCCTTCAAACTCCTGGCCATGTCTTCATTAGAACTGCCGCTCATAGAAGAATTGACCACGATAGGGATTTTTGAAGTCAAAGGATTGTTTTTAACCTGTTTGATCACTTCAAAACCGCTCGCTTCTGGCATTTCTAAATCGGTAATAATCAGGCCAATATTACTCACATCGGTTGTTGGGTTGAACAAATGCTCTAATAAGGTTTTACCATTGATAAAATCAATGTGCTTGACGCCCAGCTTGTCTAAAATCATTTGCATGGTTTTTAAAACGCTTGGGGAGTCATCAGCGAGCAAAACGCATTGGTTAGAATGGATTTTAGAAAGCGTCTCTAAATCGTTGTGTTTTTCATCTTCAATCCAAGGGAACACATCTATAAGCATTTTTTCAATATCCACCACTTGCACCAAACGCCCGTCAAAATAGCGCGTGCGGCTCACGAGCTTGTTATTGCCTGCAGATCCCCCTAATCCAGCGCTTTGCTCCATTTCAGTCCATTTCTTGCTCAAAATCCTATCCGCTTCATAGATCCTAACCCCTATGGTCCAGCGAGAAAACTCACAAATCATAACAATATCGTCTTCGCCTTTTTCTTTTTCTATCCTATAAGGGCGTAAATCCTTGCTCTTGTTTTGGCTGTCATAATAAAACCATTTTTTCATATCAATCAAGGGAATGGTGAGCTCTCTTATAATGATTAGCCCCTCAACAAGCGAATTGTTTTCGTGGCTAATGATAGTGAGATTGCCATGGTATTTCACCACTTCACGGATCTTAAAGACATTGACCGCATACAAATCCTTGTTTTTACCCAGCCTGAAACACAACAATTGCAACTCGTTATTTTTATGCAAACTCGTAACTTGATCAATGCTTGCTAAACTATCAGCCATGACTTCCCCTTAATTTAGGTTTTCGTATCGTTTTATAATTATATCGTGTTTGTGTTTAATGCCAACGACACTTAAAAACTAAAAATTTCTTTGGGTGTTTTGGAATCATTTTAAATGACTCAAAACAAACCCGTTTTTAAAGCTGCGCACATATAAAATATTATGGCGGTTAGAGCAAAAGACTTGTGGGGCTGCTACAAACCCAGAAAGCAATTCCCTAGCGTCAATGATTTTAGGGCTTTCAAGCGATCTTTTACAAGGCTTTAATGAAAACGAAAAAGCGTCAATGGAATCGGCTCGAACTTCATAACTTTCAAAAGCTTTGTTTTTGATGCGCATGAGGTAGATTTTATGGGCAAAAATGCTCGTGTTTCTGGTGTCTGCAAAGGTGCTAACACCTGAATACAACGAAGTTACTAACCCGCCAACAAACCCCAAATAATAGTTCGCCACCGCTTGCATGCCCACTTTAAAAGTGGCCGATAAAATAGCCCTAGTGATAATGTAGGGCAATTGCTTCCTGAATTCGCTAGCGACCACCGCATCTATTGAGGCTAAAGTGTCAAAGGGCGTTACTTTTTCTCCGTCTTTGAGGGTGAAATTTTGATAAAACGCTTCCCCTTTTTCTAACTTGGGCAAGGCTATACTCACGTTATAAACCGAATCGATCATAAAAATAGGCACATCAATTTTAAATTCGCTTTTTTGCGGCTCTTTACCATCTTCAATGATGATCCAAGTGAAATGACTCCTGTTAGGGTTTTTGAAAAAAACCAAGTCTTGGGCTACAAAAGGGCTTTGACTGATCCCATAGGCTTCATTAAGATAGCCTAACCCCTTATTCTTATCCCCATTTAAAGCGTAAAACAACCCTGAAAGATACGAAACCGCCGGGTTAAGCAAGCCTTGATAAGCTTCGTATTTGTCTAAATTAGAATAGGTGTTGTTTAAAATCTCGCTCACTTCTACCCTAGAGCGTTCCATATTAATATTGTGCTTTTTACTAGAATCGATTTCTTTAATGGCTTTTTGCACTTCCTCATAATAAAATTCTTTAGCCCTGCGCTGGCGTTCGTTCGCGCGGTTGAATTGCACCCTAGCTTTCGCGCTATCGTTTAAAAGCATGTAGTCTATCGCTTTGTAATAATTGATTAAAACGCCCTCATAAATATTCCCCCCATAAGCGCGCACGTTATCATTAATCATGGTAGCGCCCACATAACCAGCTCCTCTTGTGAAAGCGCTTTGGGTTTTATCAAAGCGTTGCTCGGCTTGATCTAACACCCCTAAAGAAGTCTGGTAATCTCTGGCGTATAAAGCGCTCAAGCCGTTTTGCAAGTCCCATAAAAGAGCGTTCTTTTTTTCTTAGTGAATTGTTTAGAATATTCATAAGCTTTTTTAGGGCTTTCTTCATAATAGAGCGTGTTAAAATGTTCTAAGTCCATACGATAGCCTATGCAACCTGTTAATGATATTCCTAAAATTACCGACATCAACAGAACGAATATTTTCAATCTAACCCTTTTAATTGACATTTTTTTGCTTGACTATTTGAGCGTATCATAACATTTTTAATGAAAACATAAGCTTTTTATGGCTAAAATGATCCCTAAGCTCTTATTTAGACCTATGCAATAGGAATTTAGGGTAACGCTTCAGGGTAGGAATACAGCAGAGTCCCCTAATTTCTTGTGTGCCTTAGCCATCTGAATAGGAGTGCTTCAAAATGATATTGACTTTTTTAAACTAACTCTTCAAAAGTTTCTCACGCCACTCTGTAGGGTAGTCTTTTTGTAACGCTTTCACTTTATTCACATGACTAGAATCTGAATTAAAGATTTTCAAATAACGCCCCAGGCCCTCCAAACTCACGTCAATCATGTTAGAGCTCCCGTTACCCAGATTTTTGACTAAAACCTGCCTGGCATACAAAGGGGTGTTTTCTAAAAAAGAAATTTCAGTCTCGCTCAAAGGCACATTAAAATTGTGTTTCAACTCCCTAGCGTTTTTTTGCGGATACAAAATGAGAGTCCCCATGTTGCTTAAAAAACTATGGGCGTTTTTGACCCCGCTGAGTTGGTAAATGTCTTGCAAGGCCAACACCACCACGCCATTAGCTTTCCTAGCTTGCGTGATTAAAGCGTTGATTTTAGTGTTCAACAAATCGTTTTCCACATAGGATTTAAACTCGTCTAAAAAAACCAAAAAGCCGCTGTCGTTTTTCCTAGACTCTTCTAAGATCTTATAAAACAAGTAATAGGCTAAAAGCCCTAAGTCTTTAGGGTTTTGAGTGATCGCATCTAGGTTTATCACATTTAAAAAAGCGTTGGAGTTGAACGCGTCATTCAAAGCGTTAAAAAGGGGGTTATTCAAATACGGCTCTAAACTCAAGCCCAGTTGGTTAGATGAGGTTCTTTTAAGCGTTTCTTTAAAATCCAGCAAACTAAAATCTTTGGGGTATAGGGTCTCATAAAGGCTCTTAATCGCGCCAGAAATCGCATTCATATCTTCCAAGGCTTCTTTATCTCTTGAAGGGGCAAGATCCAACATGCTCAAAAAAAAGGATTGCAAAAATTCTAAATTCTGTAAATTAGGCTCTAAACAAAAGGGGTTGATGCTAAAAGATTGGCCGTCATGGTAATGCCCTTTAAAAAATTCGGTGAAAGAATACAGCCCTTGCATCCTGTCAAAGGCTAAAAGGCGCATGTTCTGGTATTTTAAAGCGCTCATCATTAAAAAGCTAATCAGCGTGCTTTTACCGCTTCCGGTTGCCCCTATAACTAAAGTATGCCCATTCACTCTGGCGATTTCTTTAGCGTTATTGTGGCTCACTTCTTGGTTGTGGAAATTGAATAAAAAAGGGGAATAATCCAAATTTTTAAACACGCTCAAAGGGCTATTCCCCCATGAATTAGCCTTAAAGCCTAAATTTTGCCTTTCAAACACCATTAAACACGCTAGGGCTTTAGAGGTTAAAAAACGCAAGCGGTGGTTTAAATGGATGCGTTCAGGGAAAAAGGAAAAATACCCTCCTTTCAAGCCAAAAGTTTCTATAACGCCCACTAAGTTTTCTTTAAATAAAAGCCCTAAAATTAAGCTCGTTTGAGCGTCTAAATCCTCTAAACTGGGGGCTTTGATAAGAATGTTTAGGGCGAATTTTTGCATGGATAATCGTTTGGTTTTGACTAATTCTTGGTATTCTAACAGCTCGTTTTTAACGAGATTGGACATGCTAAACTTGGCCCTCTCTTTTAAAAAACTCAGCGTTTTATGCGCGCTCATAGGCTCTATGGAAAAGATAATATCCAAAGGCGTCTCTTGGTATAAAAGCGCTCCGATCGCTATAGAAGTGATGCGCTCGCTCTCATAAGCTTTAATACCAATCAAGCGGTTATAGGTTTTTTGATTAAAGCTTTCTTGAATGAAGTAATCTTTTTCAAAAGTGATAGAACTAGCGATATAGCTATCGCTCAAATACCCTCCTACTAGAGGCTTTAAAGGGAGATCAAACCCATTAATGTATTCTGCGTAAAAATTCAAAACCTCTTTAGAGTTTAAGAGTTTGGGGGCATAATTTTTGAGTTGGATTTCTAAACTTTTAAAAGTTTCTTGCAAAAAATGCGCTTTATAAGAGAGAATATCCTTAAAATTTTCCCTATTGGCATGCATGAGAGATTTTTTCTTGTGCTCTAAAACGCCCTGTAAAGAGTGCGCGCTTTCTAAAACCAAAAAATACCGATTTTCATACACTTCTTTGTTTTCAAACTGATTCAAGATCGCTTGCAAGTATTTAGAATCAGATTGAATGCTTTGTTTATAATCAATTTTACGCCTTTTAACCACGAGGCGCGCCACGACTTTTTCTAAAGAATCCAACGCCATCTGACGCTCGGTGAAAAGATCTTGCAATTGCTCTGTGCTTAAATGGGTGTAGCTAACCCCCTCTAAACGGAGGATGCCCACTAAGTTTTCGTTTTTAGTGAGTAAAAAATGCTCATCATACAAGCCTAAAATGTTGTTTTCTTCACTCATTGAATAGCTTTTAGGCAAAGCCCCTAAAAAATAATTTGAAACTTTTTGCTTGATAGCGCCTAAAAACTTTTCTAACATTCTACGCTCTGTAGCATTTGGTTTTAGTCTTTATTTTGCTTTTAGCGATAATAATATCTGCAATATCTTCATCAAAAAATTCCAACACGCTAAAGAGTGCTAAAAACCCTAAATACAATAAAAAAGCGCTCAACAAATCAATCCAAGGGAGCAAGATAAAAGGTGCAAAAACAGAAATCAAATAAGACTTAGCGTTCAGCCATAAAAATTTTTCTTTAACCGAAATTTCACGCAAATTCTTCACGCTCGCTGACAGGATAATCATTAAAAAATTCCCATAAACCAATTCGCCAAACTCGGAGCTTTAAAAAATAAAAAAATCCCAAACACCACGCCAAGGATCGTGAATAAGATCTCTTTCCACCGGTCCAAATTCCTCCACACATAAATGGCGATCCCTATGAAAATCACCATTAAAATCCCCTTAGCGATGGGGCTTTTGAGCTGGGCTTCTAGGGCGTTAAAAAACCCTTCTAAACCTTCAGCGAACAAACTTGAAACGCACATGCCTACTAAAAAAATGATTTTCAAAAAATGAGCGGACATCACAACCCTTTTGTTTAATTTTAATTAACTTTCTAAGGTTTGATTATCTCAAAAAAACCATAAAAATCCTCTAAAAGGGGGTCAAAAGGGGTGGTTTTTATCTTTAAAAGGGGTAAAAAAGCAAAGCTAAAGAGAAAAAAGCCTTACTACTCTACGATTTGATAGACATAAGAAAGATTAGTGTGTTCTTTGGCTTGTAGGGCGTCCTCTTCTAAGAGGTTTTGAATCTTTTCAAAACTGTATTGTAAATGGTTGTAAGCAACAATCACCACCTCATCGCCTTTTTGCAAAAAATGCTCTTGTGCAAAAGGCATATAAGGGGTAGCCCCGATCGCAAAAACCATTTTAGTAGGGAAGTTATGGCGCTCTAAAAAAAGGCCTTAAAGCCTCTAAAGAATCGCCATCTTGTTGGTGGTTCAATCTGTCTTTGATCCAATCTAAAAGCTTTTGATAAAAAAACTCGTATTTGAGCAATTTGCTGTTTTCTCCATAAATGTGCCAAACATTATTGTATTTCAAAAAAGACGCGATAGAAAAATTATTACACACCCCCCCATAAACAAACCTATCAATAGGCAATTTCTGCCCTATACCTTTAGAAGCTGGTGAAAAATTCTTTTTTTGGGAGAGCTTTGCGGCTTCTAAATTACGCACAGAAGCGTCATTAAACGCCATGAAAAAATTAGGCACAAGCCTGGTTACCAAATGTTTTTCATCGTATTTAACATCGCATTCTAAAGCGATTTCTGGCTCTGCTTGCACTTTCAAATTCAAATCATTGGGCAAAATAATCTTATGGTTATTAATGCAACAACGCCCCAAATAACAATTTTCATAGGGGATATAAAAAGGGAATAACCCCTTAGGGGCGTCCTTTTCTTCGCTTTTCATGTTAATAAAACTATGACTCTCTCCTGCTTGCTCCAAATGCCCTGCAAAATTCCCCACCACACCAAAACCTAAAAACTCTTGCATACAGACCTCCTAGCAAATCGCTTAACGCCGATCAGAACTTTTTCCATTATAGCATAAAAAGAAAACCCCTAAAACTCTCAAAAACTCCCTTTTAAGACTCCTTAGCAGAAATCCCAATCGTCTTTAGCGTTTGGGATGAATGCTACCAATTCGTGGTATAATATCCCCATACATTCGTATCTAGCGTAGGAAGTGCGCAAAGTTACGCCTTTGGAGATATGATGTGTGAGACCTGTAGGGAATGCGTTGGAGCTCAAACTCTGTAAAATCCCTACTATAGGGACACAGAGTGAGAACCAAACTCTCCCTACGGGCAACATCAGCCTAGGAAGCCCAATCGTCTTTAGCGGTTGGGTGCTTCACGCGAATAAATACTCTCTAGCGCTCTCTTTATCCAAAGGGTAAAGCTCGCGCTTTTCGTTCCCTATTTGAATGAGGTAAGCTTGATTTTTTAAAGTCTTAGCATAGCCTAGAGCGATACGGCCGGCTAATTCTTTATCTTCTTTGCTGGCGTTTTTATCCACCAAACTCAAAGGGCCTTTACAGCCTAGTAATTCAATCTTATCCATTAAGGGGTGTTGAATATCCAATTTATGGTTTTCTTCTTCATTCCTTGCCACCACCAAACGAGCGTTATGGGGTAAGACAAAATAACGCCCAACTTTAACGATCACGCTGTCTTCAAACACCATTTCTCTGTATTCTTTCAAATTCTTAATCTTATTGCTCACTTGAATGTCCGTAAGCAAGCACCCCCCACCCGGCTTTTCATAATATTTCAAGCCATAATCTTTGATCATTTGCAATTGCCTAGCGCGCCCCCTACCGCTCACATCTAAAAGCTTTTCCCTATCAACCCAACCCTTTTTTTCCATAAAAGTAGGCTCTAAGAGTTTAGCGCTCATGGGCCTTAAGAGCAATTCGTCTAAAAATTGAGGCTTTTCACCGCTTGCTTGCGTTCGGTCTAAAATAAGATCAAAACGAGCCTCTTCGCCCACTTCTCTGACTAGTTTCCTCACCTGATTGAGCGCTTCTTTCCTTTGGGATTTAGGGCGTTGCCCTAGCACTTCCCCGCTCAAAACAAAATCCGCGTTCAATTCAAGCATTTTATAAAACGCGTTCCTAAACATGTTGGCATGGCAGTCAATGCAAGGGTTGAAATATTTCCCATAGCCGTATTTGGGCTTGAACAACACGTCGTTAAAAAACTGCTCTCTAATATCGCACACTAGGAGCTTAGCCCCGATTTGCGCGGTGGCGTTTTCAAAATACTCTCTTTTATCTTTATTCCCCCCAAACCCTATATTAAAGTGCAAAGCGGTTACCTCAATGCCTTGATCAATGAGTAATTTCATGGACAACAAACTATCCAACCCCCCACTAAATAGGGCTAAAGCTTTTATTTGTTTCATATGGCGACTAATTCTCCTTGTTTTAATTTCATAATGGCCTGGCGAGCCTTTTTCAAACAGATCATTTTTTCGCTAAAAGGGAGCGAGCTTTTAGGGATTTCCTTGAGTTGCCGCTCAAAATAGCGCAAAATCAACAAACGCAATTCCTTTTCAAACCCCCCTTTTTTTAGGGGTAAATTCGCATCTAATAATAACGCAACTAATTTAGGGTCGTCTAATTTTTCTTGACACAAAGCGTCAAATTCTTGTTTTTTATGCAAGAATACCCCACTATGGATATAGCCCACCGCTAAATCCAACAGGCTTCTGTCTTCTAAAAGGTAGCGGATCACCAATTTTTCTAAAAATTCCAAACTGGGCGCGCTAGAAACATGCGCAAACTTTTGAGAGTGATTAGGCTTTTCTGTTTTGGGGTAAAAAGGCTGAAAAGAAGCTGGCTCTCTAATCCCTAAAACATGCAAAGGCGTTTGCAAAAGCGTAGCGATTAAGGGCTTGTATTCATTTTGTAAAAGCAAGGAAAAGTTTTTCAAAAACCCTAACATTTCTTTAAGAGCCTTATCTTTTTCTAAAGGATCGTCTAAAAGATAGGAACCCGCCATGTGCCTTAAAACAAATTCAATGAAAGCTATGGGGCGCGATAGCCAATTTTTTAAGGTTTCAATCTGGCCATTAGCGATCATATCCGCTGGGTCTAGGTTGTTTTCAAACAAAACCACCCCCCCCTTTCTTTGCTCTTTAGCCAACATCAAGCTCGCTTTATAAGCCGCCTTTCGCCCTGCCTTATCCCCATCATAGCTCAAAAGGATTTCTGGCTCGCCTTTTTTAAGCAAGGGCAAATGCGATGGCGTTAAAGCCGTCCCAAGCGTGGCTATGGCGTTTTTAAAACCCGCCTGGTGCAATAAAATCACATCCAAATACCGCTTCTGTAACGATGACTTGCTTTTGTTTATAAATGTGTCCTTTAGCCAAATGATAGCCATAGAGCAAGCTGGATTTATCAAAAAGCTTATTTTGGGGCGAATTGATGTACTTGGCCGCTTTTTCTTTTAAGGTACGCCCTCCAAAACCCACCACTTGAGCGCTAGGGCTATAAATAGGGAACATGATGCGATCCAAAAAGCGCAAATAGGTTTTATCCTCTTTATCGCTCTTGCCTAGCACGCCCAATTCAATCAATTTGTCCCTATTCAAACCTTTATTTTCAATGCCGTAATCAATTCTATTCGTGCATAAGCCTAACTTAAACGCCCTTATACTCTCCATGCTAAGCCCTCTTTTTGCAAATAATTCAAAAAAAACGGGGCGTTAAAAAGCTTCTTCTTGATACAACGAGCTCACCATTTCTAAAAGGTGGTAGTCTTCTTTATGATCGTAATAAACGCCTTTGTCATACTCTAAAGTTATATTGAATCGGTGGGCTAATTTCTCTAATGCTTCCACAAACGAAAGCTTTTCAAACGCCATCACAAATTTAATGCTATCCCCGCTCGCCCCACACCCAAAGCAATGGTAAAACCCTTTGATTTGATTGACGCTAAAACTCGCACTCCTTTCTTCATGAAAAGGGCAACAAGCCATGTAATTCGAACCTGATTTCCTCAAATCCACATAAGAGCTAATGACTTCTACAATATCTATCGTTTGTAAAAGGCGATCAATGGAACTTTTAAGAATCATTTTTCATGCTTTCTGGGCTTTTTTGGTTTGACTTTCTCAAAAGGGATTATACTCAATAAATAAAATCTTCAAAAAGGTTTGTTGATAACGCCCCTTTTTCTAATCCTTATATTTTTAAACTAATGAAACTTGATATAAATAGACTTAATAATCCTTATAATTATAATCTTAGCTTTGGTTTTATGGCTTGACTTATCCCTAAAAATGCGCTATAGTTGTGTCGCTTAATAACAATAAGCGCTAAATTTCTATTTTATTTATCAAAACTTAGGAGAACTGAAATGAAGTTTCAACCATTAGGAGAAAGGGTCTTAGTAGAAAGACTTGAAGAAGAGAACAAAACCAGTTCAGGCATCATCATCCCTGATAACGCTAAAGAAAAGCCTTTAATGGGCGTAGTCAAAGCGGTTAGCCATAAAATCAGTGAGGGTTGCAAATGCGTTAAAGAAGGCGATGTGATCGCTTTTGGCAAATACAAAGGCGCAGAAATCGTTTTAGACGGCACCGAATACATGGTGTTAGAATTAGAAGACATTCTGGGCATTGTGGGCGCGGGATCTTGCTGTCATACAGGCAATCATGACCATAAACATGCTAAAGAGCATGAAGCTTGCTGTCATGATCACAAAAAACACTAACAAACATTATTATTAAGGATACACAATGGCAAAAGAAATTAAATTTTCAGATAGCGCGAGAAACGCTTCTATTTGAAGGCGTGAGACAACTCCATGACGCTGTTAAAGTTACCATGGGGCCAAGAGGCAGGAACGTGTTGATTCAAAAAAGCTATGGTGCTCCAAGCATCACTAAAGATGGCGTGAGCGTGGCTAAAGAGATTGAATTAAGTTGCCCGGTGGCTAACATGGGTGCTCAACTCGTTAAAGAAGTAGCGAGCAAAACCGCTGATGCTGCCGGCGATGGCACAACCACAGCGACCGTGCTGGCTTATAGCATTTTTAAAGAAGCGTTTGAGGAATATCACGGCTGGGGCTAACCCTATTGAAGTGAAACGAGGCATGGACAAAGCCGCTGAAGCGATCATTAATGAGCTTAAAAAAGCGAGCAAAAAAGTGGGCGGTAAAGAAGAAATCACCCAAGTAGCGACCATTTCTGCAAACTCCGATCACAATATTGGGAAACTCATCGCTGACGCTATGGAAAAAGTGGGCAAAGACGGCGTGATCACCGTTGAAGAAGCTAAGGGCATTGAAGACGAATTGGATGTTGTAGAAGGCATGCAATTTGATAGAGGCTATCTCTCCCCTTACTTTGTAACCAACGCTGAGAAAATGACCGCTCAATTGGATAACGCTTACATCCTTTTAACGGATAAAAAAATCTCTAGCATGAAAGACATTCTCCCGCTATTGGAAAAAACCATGAAAGAGGGCAAACCGCTTTTAATCATCGCTGAAGACATTGAGGGCGAAGCTTTAACGACTCTAGTGGTGAATAAATTAAGAGGCGTGTTGAATATCGCAGCGGTCAAAGCTCCAGGCTTTGGGGACAGAAGAAAAGAAATGCTAAAAGACATCGCTATTTTAACCGGCGGTCAAGTCATCAGCGAAGAATTAGGCTTGAGTTTAGAAAACGCTGAAGTGGAGTTTTTAGGCAAAGCCGGAAGGATTGTGATTGACAAAGACAACACCACGATCGTAGATGGCAAAGGCCATAGCGATGACGTTAAAGACAGAGTCGCGCAAATCAAAACCCAAATCGCAAGCACGACAAGCGATTATGACAAAGAAAAATTGCAAGAAAGGTTGGCTAAACTCTCTGGCGGTGTGGCTGTGATTAAAGTGGGTGCTGCGAGCGAAGTGGAAATGAAAGAGAAAAAAGACCGGGTGGATGACGCATTGAGCGCGACTAAAGCGGCGGTTGAAGAAGGCATTGTGATTGGCGGCGGTGCGGCTCTCATTCGTGCGGCTCAAAAAGTGCATTTGAATTTACACGATGATGAAAAAGTGGGCTATGAAATCATCATGCGCGCCATTAAAGCCCCACTAGCTCAAATCGCTATCAATGCCGGTTATGATGGCGGTGTGGTCGTGAATGAAGTAGAAAAACACGAAGGGCATTTTGGTTTTAACGCTAGCAATGGCAAGTATGTGGACATGTTTAAAGAAGCGCATTATTGACCCCTTAAAAGTAGAAAGGATCGCTTTACAAAATGCGGTTTCGGTTTCAAGCCTGCTTTTAACCACAGAAGCCACCGTGCATGAAATCAAAGAAGAAAAAGCGGCCCCAGCAATGCCTGATATGGGTGGCATGGGCGGAATGGGAGGCATGGGCGGCATGATGTAAGCCCCCTTGCTTTTTAATACCATTTTTTATAAAAGCCCTCTTTTTTGGGGGGGGCTTTTATTTGACAAAACCGCTCGTTTTTAAAAACGCGCAAACAAAAACCTCCATTAAAATCAAGCTTTTATCGTTAGCGTTCCATTAAAACAAAATCTAAAAACCCTTTCCAATACCACCCAAACAAACGCGCAAAAAGTGCAAAAATTCTAAATTTTCTCCAAATGACAAAAAAAAAAAACGATTTCATGCTACAATGCTTTCAATACATTTTTAATGTATAAAATTCCAATCACTCAATTTTATTTCAAAGGAGAATATTTATGAAAAAAACCCTTTTACTCTCTCTCTCTCTCTCGCTTCATCGCTTTTAAACGCTGAAGACAACGGCTTTTTTATCAGCGCGGGCTATCAAATCGGCGAAGCCACTCAAATGGTGAAAAGCACCGGCGAATTGAAAAAGCTCTCAGACACTTATGAGAATTTGAGCAACCTTTTAAGCAATTTCAGCAACCTCAATCGCGCGGTAACGAACGCGAGCAGCCCTTCAGAAATCAATGCTGCGATCGATAATTTAAAAGCCAACACGCAAGGGTTGACCGGCGAAAAAGACAATTCCCCCGCCTATCAAGCCGTCTCTTTGGCGCTGAATGCGGCGGTAGGGCTGTGGAATGTCATCGCCTATAATGTCCAATGCGGTCCTGGTAATAGTGGGCAACAAAGCGTAACCTTTGAGGACCAGCCAGGGCATAATTCAAGTTCCATTAATTGCAATTTAACCGGTTATAACAACGGGGTTAGCGGCCCTTTAAGTATTGACAATTTTAAAAAGCTTAATGACGCTTATCAAGCTATCCAACAGGCTTTAAAAGATGGGAATGGGTTTCCTGTTTTGGATGGTAAAGGAAAACAAGTAACTATAACTATAACAACACAAACTAACGGGCAAACTAGTAAGGAAACTACTACTACTACTACTAATGACGCTCAAACCCTTTTGCAAGAAGCCAGTAAAATGATAAGCGTTCTCACTACAAACTGCCCATGGGTCAATCACAATCCAGGGCAAAATGGAGGCGCGCCGTGGGGTTTAAATACGGCAGGGAATGTGTGTCAGGTTTTTGCCACGGAGTTTAGCGCCGTTACTAGCATGATCAAAAACGCCCAAGAAATCGTAACGCAAGCTCAAAGCCTTAACCAGCAAAGCAATCAAAACGCGCCGCAAGATTTCAACCCTTACACCTCTGCTGATAGGGCTTTCGCTCAAAACATGCTCAATCACGCGCAAGCGCAAGCCAAGATGCTTGAACTAGCCGCTCAAATGAAAAAAGACCTTAACACTATCCCAAGCCAGTTTATCACAAATTACTTGGCAGCTTGCAGAAATGGGGGTGGGACATTACCTGATGCAGGGGTTACTTCCAACACTTGGGGAGCGGGTTGCGCGTATGTGGAAGAGACCATAACGGCTTTAAACAACAGCCTTGCGCATTTTGGCACTCAAGCCGAGCAAATCAAGCAATCTGAGTTGTTGGCGCGCACCATACTTGATTTTAGAGGCAGTCTCAGTAATTTAAACAACACTTATAACAGCATCACCACGACCGCTTCAAACACGCCTGATTCCCCATTCCTTAAAAATTTGATAAGCCAATCCACTAACCCTAATAACCCCGGGGGCTTACAGGCCGTTTATCAAGTCAACCAGAGCGCTTATTCGCAATTACTAAGCGCCACGCAAGAATTAGGGCATAACCCTTTCAGACGCGTTGGCTTGATCAGCTCTCAAACCAACAACGGTGCGATGAATGGGATCGGCGTGCAAGTGGGCTACAAACAATTCTTTGGTGAAAAAAGAAGGTGGGGATTAAGGTATTACGGCTTTTTTGATTACAACCATGCCTATATCAAATCCAGCTTTTTCAATTCGGCTTCTGATGTGTTCACTTATGGGGTAGGGACAGATGTCCTCTATAACTTCATCAATGATAAAGCCACCAAAAACAGCAAGATTTCTTTTGGGGTGTTTGGGGGTATCGCCTTAGCCGGCACTTCGTGGCTCAATTCCCAGTATGTGAATTTAGCGACATTCAATAATTTCTATAGCGCTAAAATGAATGTGGCGAATTTCCAATTCTTATTCAATTTAGGCTTGAGAATGAACCTCGCTAAAAACAAAAAGAAAGCGAGCGATCATGCGGCTCAGCATGGCATGGAATTAGGCGTGAAGATCCCTACGATCAACACGAATTACTATTCTTTGCTAGGCACTCAACTCCAATACCGCAGGCTTTATAGCGTGTATTTGAATTACGTGTTTGCGTATTAAAAGCTCGCATTAAATTCTCTTTTTTTGTGAAACTCCCTTTTTAAGGGGTTTCTTTTTTTTGAACTCTCTTTTTTTGGGGGGTTTTTGTTTTGAAGCCTTTGTTTGGGGGTTTCTTTTTTAAAGTCTTTCTTTTTTAAAGTCTTTCTTTTTTAAAGTCTTTCTTTTTTAAAGTCTTTCTTTTTTAAAGTCTTTCTTTTTTAAAGTCTTTCTTTTTTAAAGTCTTTCTTTTTTAAAGTCTTTCTTTTTAAAGTCTTTCTTTTAAAGTCTTTTTTTAAAGTCTTTTTTTAAACCCTTTTTTTGGGGGGTTTGATGAAAAAATCCTTTTTAGTGTTTTTTATATTAGTTAGTGGAAAACTTGATACTAATTCAAGCGATAGCTTTTAAAAAAGCGCTTCTTTTTGGGGGTTTAGTGGGGTTAAAAAGGGGAGAATGGTTTCAAATACTTCCTATCTCTTTAAGAAAGTAAAACAAAACTTTAATAAAACAAAACTTAATAGAATGATTTTCACAACAAAATGAGATCTAAAACGATAAAACAAAAACCCATTTTTTAAAAATGAAATTTTTTAAACAAAAAAGCATTAAATCCTAATAAGATTTATTAGCGCTTGGGAAAAACAAAGCCTTTTTAAAACCCCAAAACTAACGCTAACCAACATTAAAACGCATGGAATCTGTTGTGATCCTTGTAGCATTAAGCGCAACCAAAGTTTTAAGCGTAATATTTGTTACCCATGCCGTTTTAAGAGCGTGTCGTTTCTATAAAAACCGCAATATTTTTCAGTTATTCTTGACAAGCGTTAAAAAAAATTGTATCATTATCTTTTTGTGAGACCCGTTAGCTCAGCTGGTAGAGCAATTCCCTTTTAAGGAATGGGCCGTTGGTTCAAATCCAACACGGGTCACCATTTGAGCGTAGTGGCTCCTTCATCTAGTGGTTAGGATACCACCCTTTCACGGTGGTTACAGGGGTTCAAATCCCCTAGGAGTCACCACTCTTTTAATATAGATTTAGTTGGATTTTATCTCAATGTTGTGGTCGCTTAGCTCAGTTGGTAGAGCGCTACCCTTACAAGGTAGATGTCATAAGTTCGAGTCTTATAGCGACCACCATTTTTGACTTAGCTTCAAGCATGCGTTTTTAGGCTATGGGGTTTTGATAGGGAGCGGTAGTTCAGCTGGTTAGAATATCTGCCTGTCACGCAGGGGGTCGCGGGTTCGAGTCCCGTCCGCTCCGCCACCAAACGCTTTTAAAATCATTTCATACGCTTTTTCATATAATAGTTAATCGTTAAAAATGACCCTTTCATCTAGTGGCCAAGGATACCACCCTTTCACGGTGGAAACGGAAGTTCAAATCTTTCAAGGGTCGCCACAAAAATTCCAAACTACACCCACAAATTATCTAAAAGCCTGGTTTTACCCACACGAGCCGCCACTAAAATGAGCGTGTTAGCCGGCTCTATGGTTTTTAAAGGCTCTAGCTTGTGGTTACAACATTCCAAATAATCCACTTCTAAATTTTTTAAAATTTCAAGCCCTAGTTTTTTCAGTTTTTCGCACGCTTTTTCGCCCTTATCTATGGCCTGCTGGATATTTTCTAAAGCTTTTGGAATGGCTAGGGCTTGTTTTCTTTCTGTGGCACTCAAATACACATTCCTAGAGCTTAAAGCCAGATTATCATCATCTCGCATAATCTCGCATGGCGCTATTTCAATGTCTAAAAGCAAATCTTTAACTAAATGCTGGATGATTAAAAGCTGTTGGGCGTCCTTTTTACCAAAATACGCTCTAGTAGGATTAACAAGATGGAACAATCTTAACACGACCTGAACCACCCCATCAAAATGCCCCTTACGCACCGCTCCCTCTAAAGAGTGGGATAAAAATGTAGGGGCGTAGAGTTTCAGGCGTTGCTCTGCTTCATAGGGATACATTTCGCTGATTTTTGGCGCAAACACCGCACTAACGCCTAATCCTTCACACAAAGCCAAATCCTTTTCTAAAGGGCGTGGGTAAGCGCTAAAATCTTCATTAGCCCCAAATTGCGTGGGGTTGACAAAAACGCTTACAATCGTGTGGGGATTTTCTTTCAAACTCCTTTCTATCAAGCTTTGATGCCCTTTGTGTAAAGCCCCCATAGTCGGCACAAACCCCACGCTTTCTTCCAAACTTTTACGATATTCTCTTAAAGTAGCAATCGTTTCTAACACGCGCATTTAACAATCCTTTAAAAGCTCTAAAACCACTTCTCTAGGCTCTTTAGCTTGATAAATGGGGCGGCCTACCACGATAAAATCGCTTAAATTTTGTTTGGCTTCTTTAGCGTTCGCCACCCTTTCTTGATCTTCTTTGTCGTTTTTATCCAGCCTTATGCCAGGGGTTAAAGTCAAAAAATCCTTACCCAAATTCTCTTTGATCGCTAAACTTTCAAACACCGAACACACCACCCCATCAATCCCGCTCTCTTTGCCCATAGCGCTCAATTTAATCGCTTGAGTTTTTAAAAGGGCGTTATACACGCTCAAAAATTCCTCTTCGCTAAAGCTGGTTAAAGCGCTCACGCCCATAATCAAGGGGCGTTTTTTAAGAGCGTTTAGGCGTTGCATTAAAATGGTTAGCGCGCTTTTGCCGCTGCTTAAATGCACGGTGAGCATGTCAATTTCTAATTTCGCGCATTCTAACACGGCATTTGCCATCGTATAAGGAATATCATAGAGCTTCAAATCCAAAAAGATCTTAAAATTTTCATCAATCTTTCTGATTTCATCTAAAAAAGTCGCCCCGTCTCTTATAAAAGATCTAAGCCCCACCTTAGCCCATAAATCTAATCCCTTTAATTCTTGTAATAAAGAAAGGTTGTCCTCTTTTTTTCTAAATCCAATGCGACACACAATTGCATGAAAGCCCTTTAAAGTGTAAAATAACGCCATTATAACAAAAAGAAATGCAAGATTTTTAGCTATGATAAGCGTTTCAAAAAAACCAAGTTTAAAAAAATGAGATTTTAAGGGTTAAAGAGTGAAAGCGTTTTTAGGAGCGTTAGAGTTTCAAGAGAATGAATACGAAGAGCTTAAAGAGCTTTATGAGAGTTTAAAGACTAAGCAAAAGCCCCACACTTTGTTCATTTCTTGCGTGGATTCACGAGTCGTGCCTAATTTAATCACAGGCACCAAACCGGGCGAATTGTATGTGATCCGTAACATGGGCAATGTGATCCCCCCTAAAACAAGCCATAAAGAATCCCTTTCTACTATGGCGAGCATTGAATACGCTATTGTGCATGTGGGGATTCAAAACTTAATCATTTGCGGGCATAGCGATTGTGGGGCTTGCGGGAGCATTCATTTAATCCATGATGAAACCACTAAAGCTAAAACCCCTTACGTTGCAGACTGGATACAATTTTTAGAGCCTATTAAAGAAGAATTAAAAAACCACCCGCAATTCAGCAACCATTTCGCCAAGCGTTCAAACATGTGCTTGCAACTCAACAACCTCTTAAGCTATGATTTCATTCAAGAAAGAGTGATGGATAACGAATTGAAAATTTTTGGTTGGCACTATATCATAGAAACAGGCAGGATTTATAATTATAATTTTGAAAGCCATTTTTTTGAGCCGATTGAAGAAACCATTAAACAAAGGAAAAGTCATGAAAACTTCTAACACAAAAACCCCTAAATCCGTTTTAATCGCTGGGCCATGCGTCATTGAGAGTTTAGAAAATCTAAGAAGTATCGCTACTAAATTGCAACCCCTAGCCAACAACGAGCGGTTGGATTTTTATTTTAAAGCGAGTTTTGATAAGGCTAACCGCACGAGTTTAGAGAGTTACAGAGGGCCTGGTTTAGAAAAAGGCTTAGAAATGTTACAAACCATCAAAGATGAATTTGGTTATCAAATCTTAACCGATGTGCATGAGAGCTATCAAGCAAGCGTGGCAGCCAAAGTAGCGGATATTTTACAAATCCCGGCGTTTTTGTGCCGCCAAACGGATCTGATTGTAGCAGTGAGCCAGACTGACGCCATTGTCAATATTAAAAAAGGGCAATTCATGAACCCAAAAGACATGCAATATTCTGTTTTAAAAGCCCTTAAAACAAGGGATAAAAGCATTCAAAGCCCCACTCATGAAACGGCGTTAAAAAATGGCGTGTGGCTGTGTGAAAGGGGGAGCAGCTTTGGGTATGGGAATTTAGTGGTGGATATGCGCTCTTTAAAAATCATGCGAGAGTTTGCCCCTGTGATTTTTGACGCCACTCATAGCGTGCAAATGCCGGGAGGAGCGAACGGGAAAAGTTCAGGGGACAGCTCTTTTGCCCCTATTTTAGCCAGAGCAGCGGCTGCGGTGGGGATTGATGGGTTGTTCGCTGAAACGCACATTGATCCTAAAAACGCCCTAAGCGATGGGGCAAACATGCTCAAACCTGATGAGCTAGAATATTTAGTAACCGACATGTTAAAAATTCAAAATTTATTTTAAAGGAATTTCATGCGAATCATAGAAGGGAAATTGCAATTACAAGGGAATGAAAAAATCGCTATTTTAACATCGCGCTTCAATCATATCATCACAGACAGATTACAAGAAGGGGCGATGGATTGCTTTAAAAGGCATGGGGGCGATGAGGATCTTTTAGACATCGTGCTGGTGCCTGGGGCTTATGAATTGCCTTTGATTTTAGACAAATTGTTAGAGAGTGGAAAATACGATGGCGTGTGCGTTTTAGGAGCCATTATTAGAGGGGGGACTCCGCATTTTGACTACGTGAGCGCGGAAGCGACTAAGGGCATTGCTAGCGCGATGTTAAAATACAGCATGCCTGTAAGCTTTGGCGTGCTGACCACGGACAATATTGAACAAGCAATTGAAAGAGCGGGCAGTAAAGCCGGCAATAAGGGCTTTGAAGCGATGAGCACCCTCATTGAATTGTTGAGCTTGTGCCAAACTCTCAAGGGTTAAAATGGCGACACGAACTCAAGCCAGGGGGGCTGTGGTTGAATTGTTGTATGCGTTTGAGAGCGGTAATGAAGAAATTAAAAAAATCGCTTCTAGCATGTTAGAAGAAAAAAAGATTAAAAACAACCAGTTGGCTTTTGCCTTAAGCCTTTTTAATGGCGTGTTAGAAAGAATCAATGAAATTGACGCCCTCATTGAACCGCATTTAAAGGACTGGGATTTCAAGCGATTAGGAAGCATGGAAAAGGCGATTTTACGCTTAGGGGCGTATGAAATTGGCTTCACGCCCACACAGAACCCTATCATCATCAATGAATGCATAGAGCTTGGCAAACTCTACGCTGAGCCTAACACCCCTAAATTTTTAAACGCTATCTTGGATTCTTTGAGCAAAAAGCTCGCTCAAAAACCCTTGATTTAAGGGCGTTAAACATGATTTTAAAAAATGATGCTATAATCACTAATCACTAATCACTAATCACTAATCACTAATCACTAATCACTAATCACTAATCACTAATCACTAATCACTAAAAGAGGGGTTGGTGGGATTTGAGCGAGCGGTAGGAATAAAATTAAAGGGAGCAAGTTGTGATTTATACGCTAGCTGTATTTCTTCCATGGGTAGCTTTTTTCTTGAGAGGTGGGATTTTTTCAACTATATTCAGCTTTATTCTTTGGGTCATTCTTGGTTATAATATTTTTGATATTGTGTTTATTCAGGAGGTGGGGTTTTCAGTCTTTTAGAGCCATTTTTTTGTGGGCAATATTGACCACTTGGTGTTGTTTGGTCATGCATGAAGATCAGAGACAAAAAGACATGGAACAACTTATCAATGGGATTGATGGGATCATTAAAGCAAATTCCGGTAAATCTTTACACCAAGAAACACAACAAGCAAATAAAACCAATAAAGCATGGGATTTGGTGGCTAGTGTTTTTCTTATTGGTCTGGCTGTTTTGGCTGTTTTTCACATGATCAAGCGATAACCCAAACAATAACCCAAAAAGCGGTGTTGAAAAACTTAAAAACCCTAGCCATAAGAATTACAAAAAAAATGATAACAACCGCTCCAAACCGCTTAACCCCTAATAACCTTAAGTATAAAATGGCAAAAAGTAAAGGTTAGAAAAAATGGGGATAAAAATCCCCCCTTTTAGCGTTTAAAAGAATTGATGCTTTAAAGCAATCTATAGGGTTAAGGGCGTTGGGCTTTTGAGCTTAAGCTTTTTTAGAATATTAAGTGTAGTTTTAGACAAATGATATTAAAATCAGTAATCACTTTAGAAGAACAGCGATGGAGCGCGAAAAGTCGTTTGTTTTTAATAGGTGATAAAACAATATAAAGGAATAATATGGCATACAAATATGATAGAGACTTGGAATTTTTAAAGCAATTGGAATCTAGTGATTTATTGGATTTGTTTGAGGTGCTTGTTTTTGGTAAAGACGGCGAAAAAAGACACAATGAAAAACTGACAAGCTCCCTAGAATACAAAAGGCATGGCGATGATTACGCTAAATACGCAGAAAGGATCGCTGAAGAGTTGCAATACTATGGGAGCAATAGTTTTGCGAGTTTCATTAAAGGCGAAGGGGTCTTATACAAAGAGATCCTATGCGATGTGTGCGATAAATTAAAGGTCAATTACAACAAGAAAACTGAAACGACTTTAATTGAACAAAACATGCTTTCTAAAATCTTAGAAAGGAGTTTAGAGGAAATGGATGATGAAGAAGTGAAAGAAATGTGCGATGAATTGTCCATAAAAAACACTGACAATTTAAACAGACAAGCTTTAAGCGCGGCGACTTTAACGCTGTTTAAAATGGGAGGCTTTAAATCTTATCAATTAGCGGTCATTGTTGCGAATGCGGTCGCAAAAACCATTCTAGGGCGTGGTTTATCGCTTGCGGGCAATCAAGTGCTTACAAGAACTCTGAGCTTTTTAACAGGCCCTGTTGGTTGGATCATTACAGGCGTATGGACAGCGATTGATATTGCAGGACCGGCTTATAGGGTAACCATACCGGCATGCATTGTGGTTGCCACTTTACGCCTAAAAACACAGCAAGCCAGTGAAGATAAGAAGTCGTTGCAAATAGAATCCATTTAAGCTTTTTTTTAGGGAAAAGGGTATAGAATGGAGACCCAGATGCGAAAACGCATCTAGTTTTTATTTTAATTTAAGGGAGACACAATGAGTAACAGTTGCAGCAATCAAAACCACAATCAAAAAGGTGATGCTAAAAATCAAAACAACGAAAGTTGTCAAAAAAATAGCCAAAACCAAGCTAATCAATGCAACGCTAACCACGAACATAAAAACGATAAAAAGTAAGGGTTAGAGGGTTAAAGGAGGGGGTTTCCTTGTGTCAAAAATCAAAGTAGCGTTTCATTAGATTGTACCTGAAGTAAAAATCAATAGTTTCCTACTTTCAAATCAGATTTATCTTATCCAAAATGATAAGCGTATCAAAATATTTTAACTATTATCATCATTCTTTGGTTGTAAAATCAATAAAGCCCGTTAGCATCTGTAACGCTATTTTTATGTGCAGTTAGCGGGTGTGTTTAGCCTTTTATGTTAAACATGATTTTAAAAATGATACTATGATCACTAATCACTAATCACTAAAAAGGGGGTTGGTGGGATTTGAGCGATCGGTAGAAATAAATTAAAGAAATTGCATGGCATACAGATACGATAGCGATTTGGAATTTTTGAAGCGATTAAGCTCCAGCGATCTGAAAGATTTGTTTGATACGCTTGTTTATGATGAAAGATGGCACACTAAGAATGAATGAATAATTGACAAATTCAACAGAATATAAAAGGTATGGTAGCGATTACGCCAAATACCCCACAAGGATTACTGAAGTAATTGCAGTGTTATGGGGGCAACACTTTTATTAATTTTTTTAGAAACGAAGCGGGTCTTATACAAAGAGATTTTGTGCGATGCGTGCGATCATTTAAATGTTAATTACAATGAAGAATCTGAAACCTCTTTGATTGAGAAAAACATGCTTTCTAAACTTTTGAAAGATAGTTTAGAAAAAATGAGTGGGAGAGAGATTAAAGAACTCTGCGATGAATTGGGCATGACAAATATTGATAAAGTGATTGGTGAAAACAAACAAATCCTAATCGCATCTGTTTTAACGCTGTTTAAAGCGGGTGGCTCTCATTCTTATGCGTTGGCTGTATCTGTTGCAGATGCAATGGTCAAAAAAACTCTAGGGCATGGTTTATCGTCTGTGGTGGGTAAAGTAGCGCTTAAAAAAACTTTGGGCATTTTAGCTGGGCCTATTGGTTGGGGTCATTACAGGTGCGTTAGTGAGCATCAATCTTGCAGGGCCGGCTTATAGAGTAACCGTTCCGGCATGCATTTTGATCGCTACTTTACGCCTAAAACTGGAACAAGAAGCAAAATTAAAAGCGGAACGAGAAAGATTAGAACAAGCAAAACGATTAGCAAAACAGAAAGCAGAACGAGAAGCAAATAAAACTAAAAATGTGGTATCTGGCTATCGTCTTTCTCATTGGTCTAGCTGTTTTAGCTGTTTTTTACATGAAAAGGAAACACCAATCAAGCAATAACCCAAAAAGCGGTGTTGAAAACCTTAAAAATCCTAGCCACAAGAATTAAAGAATGGTAACACCGCTCCAAAACACAAAACCACCCCAAGCACAAAAACAACAAGGGAGCAGAGATTAAAGAGCGTTAAGGAGAGTAAAATCCCCTTTTAGCGTTTGAGGGAATTGACGGGTTTGGAGCATGGCGTCAGCGGTTTGAATGCTTTTAGAATTGGCTTCATAAGCCCTTTGAGCGGTGATTAGATCCGTCATTTCTTCTACCAATCTCACGTTACTAAGCTCCAAAAAGCCTTGCCTTAACTTGCCCAATCCTTGAGAATCCGGGTTGCCCACAATCGCATCGCCGCTAGCGTTGGTGATTGAAAACAAATTATCCCCCATAGAATGAAGCCCCGCCGGATTGACAAAATTAGCCAAAGTGATTTGCCCAATCACATTAGAAGTCGTTTGCAAGCCTTGAGTCACGCTCACCGTGCCATCCACACCGATGTTTACTTGCGTGGTGTCTTCAGGTAAAGTGATTTGAGGGATGAGGAGATAGCCCTCGCTCGTTACAAGATTGCCCTGCTCGTCTAGCTTAAAATTCCCGCTTCTTGTATAAGCGGTGGTACCATCAGGCAACTGGACTTGAAAAAGCCTTTACCCGTAATGGCGACATCTAAATTATTTTCCGTTTCTTTAGGGCTGCCTTGCGAAAACATTTTAGTGATCGCGCTAGGGCGCACGCCTAAGCCCACTTCCATGCCATCTGGCGATAAAGTCGTGTTGCTTGTGTTGGTGCCGGCGTATTGCATCGCTTGGTAAAACAAGTCGTTAAAATCCGCACGAGATTTTTTAAACCCGGTGGTATTGACATTGGCGATATTGTTTGAAGTGGTGTCAATGTGCGTTTGTTGGGCGAGCATCCCTGAAGTGGCGCTATAGAGAGAGCGGAGCATTTTTTCCCTTTAAACTAAAACTTAATAACCTAGAATTGTAACCAAAATAAGATTAAATTTGACTAAAACGCTCTTTTTTAACACCCTCTTTTTTAAGCTCTTGCCTCAAAATAACCGATACTTGACGCTATTGATGAATTTTAGGCGTTTTATCATGCACTTTCTTTTTGTATCCATTCACTCAAAACTTTTTAACAGCGTTCTTGGCGAAATGTTAGCCTTTTCTAAAGGGACAAAGCGCTTTTTTTGATAAGCCTCTAGGCTTGATCGCCCTATCATGGCGGCATTGTCGCTGCAAAATTCTAAAGGGGCTAAAACAAGCTTGCAATCAAACTCAGCGCACAAATTTTCAAACGCCTTTCTTAACGCCAAATTTTGGCTTGCTCCCCCCACAATACCAAAAATTTTAGGGCGTTTGATTTTAAAATAGCGTTTAGTCTGCTGAATTAAATGCTCAATCGCTGCGCTTTGAAAATGATAGCCAATCTTTTGTTTGATCGCTTCATTCAAATTATGGACATTTTTTTCAACCTCCAAACGCACCGCATTTTTTAAACCTGAAAAACTAAAAGCCAGATTCGGGCTGTTTTTTAAAGGGACAGGGAACATTAAAGGCTCGTTTGGATGCGCATAATCAAGGGCTAATCTTTCCACTATGGGGCCTCCTGGATAGCCTAAATCAAGCATTTTAGAAACCTTATCAAAACTCTCCCCAAAGCTATCGTCTAAACTCGTGACAACGATTTTAATGTCTTCATAATTTCTAGCCTCTAAAATCAAAGAATGCCCCCCAGAGACTAGCAGCACGCTTAAAGGCATGCGAGTTTGCTTGTCATTGATGAATAGCGAATACACATGCCCTCTCAAATGGTCTTCTAAAATCAAGGGTAAATTCAAAGACAAGCTCAAGGCTTTTGCCATCATCAAACCCTCTATTAAAGTAACGCTCAAACCTGGCTGATTGGTGATAGCGATGGCTTTAAGTTTAGAAAAATCCTTATTCAAGCTGATTTTAACGCGTTCTAATAAGAGCGGCAAATTCTCAGCATGCAGGCGCGACGCAAGCTCAGGCACAACGCCCCCATAAGAGCTGTGGTGCTTTTCTTGAGAGATTTTAAAATGAGCGATAAGTTTAGCGTCCTCTATTCTTGTAAGGGCTAAAGAGCTGTCATCGCAAGAACTTTCAATGCTTAAAATCATGTCTTTATCTCTGAATGGTGTTTTTGCTTGAATTATACTTTGTTGGCTTGTATTTTAAAATCTTTAAGCTAAATATTTGATCGCATTCAAATAGCTTTTGTTGTTCGCTTTGTTTTGATAAGCGATATCAAACGCCGTGCCATGGTCAGTGGAAGCGCGTAAAATGGGGGCGTTCAAACTCACATTGATGCTTTCATCAAAATAGAGCGCTTTTAAAGGGGCTAGCCCCACATCATGGCTCATGCTCACATAAAAAGGGGTTATTTTGCGCTTATTGGGGGCGAAAGCGCTATCAGCAGGCAGTGGCCCTAAAAAGCATTCAAAGCCCAGCGTTTGGTTGCTCTTTTGAATGGCCTTTAAAATCTTTTCATCTTCTTCCCCAAACAAGCCCTCTTCGCCCGCATGGGGGTTAAAACCACACACTTGAACGATTTTAGCTTGAGTGCTTTTTTGAAACGCTAACAAAAACCGGACCAACGCTCCCACTTGAATGAGCTGAGAAACCGCCCCTAAAGGCACATGGTCGCTAAACAGCCCCACAAAGAGTTTAGAACACCCAAGCATCATGATGATTTGATGATCTTTATAGCGTTGTTTTAAAAAATCGGTATGCCCTACAAAAGGGATTTGAGCTTGTTGCCATGCGAGTTTGTTGATAGGCAAAGTGCAAACGCCATCCACTTCTTTATCATCCGCCAACTCGCAAGCCTTTTTAAAACTCTCAAAGCTATACGCCCCGCTTTGAGCGCTGACTTTGCCTATCGTGCTAGAGTTTAATAAGGGTAAGGGGGCATCAATAGCGAGCGTGTTAAGCGTTTTAGTTTCATAAGCGTTATGAAGCAATTGATTGGCCCGCTCTAAAAGTTCGCCATCAACGAGATACAACGGCTCACAAAGTGCGCTCACTTCCTTATGGCTTTTTAAGATCAATTCTAAGCCTACGCCTTGAATATCCCCACAGCTGATCGCGATTTTCTTTTTAGCCATTTTATCGCTTAATAAGTTGCGCCATTTCTAAAATCGCTTTTTCTAAACCCACTAAAACCGCTTTTGAAATCACGCTATGCCCAATATTAAGCTCTCTTAAAGAGGGGATTTTTAACAATTCTTTCACATTAGAATAATTCAACCCATGCCCAGCGCACACCACAATACCCATAAAAAACGCTTCTTTGCTCATCCTCCTTAATTGCAAAAAGGCGTTGTGCAATTCTTCTTTCAATTCTTTGGGGCATTTGTCTTTGAGCACGCTAATGGCATGGATTTGATTGTTAGCGTTAGAATATAAAGCGTTGTGCAAATTCGCATACACCCCAGTGTGGAACTCCACCTGCTTGACTTGATGCTCCTTTGCAAAATGCAGAGCGTCTTTTAAAGGATCAACAAACAAAGACACTTCAATGCCTTTATTGTGATACGCTCTAATAACTTCCCCCAAACCCTTTAATGAACAATCCAACCCCCCTCTGTCGTAACCTCATTTCTGTTTTCAGGCACGATCGTAACCTTACTCGGCTTATTTTTTAAAGAGCATAAAAAATCAGTGATTTCAGCATTAATAGAGCATTCAATGTTGATAGGCAAGGGGCTTATTTCAAGCAGTCTCAAAACGTCTTCATTTTGAATGTGCCGTTTGTCTTCCCTCAAATGGATGGTGATTAAATCCACTTTATGGGTGTTTTTAGCGATAAACAGAGCCTCTAAAATCTCAGGCTCATAAGTCTTTCTCACTTCCCTTAAAGTAACAATGTGATCAATATTCAATCCAAAACGCATGGCTATCCTTTATTTTATAATAATGATTTTTGGAATTGTAACATAAAACCCACCTCTTATACCTATAAGATTTTATCATCAAGCTATCTTTTAAAAATGCTATAATACCCAAAATAAAATGTCAATTAAATCCAATAAAAGTGTTGTGGGTGCTATATTTTTTAACCAGTTTATTTATTTGCTCTTTGGTTGTTTTGTGGTCTAAAAAATCCATGCTCTTTGTGGATAACGCCAATAAAATACAAGGCTTCCATCATGCGAGAACCCCACGAGCTGGGGGGCTTGGGATTTTTCTTTCTTTTGCGTTGGCTTGTTATCTTGAACCTTTTGAGATGCCTTTTAAGGGGCCTTTTGTTTTCTTAGGGCTATCGCTAGTGTTTTTGAGCGGTTTTTTAGAAGATATTAACCTTTCATTAAGCCCCAAAATACGCCTTATTTTACAAGCTGTAGGGGTCGTTTGCATCATTTCATCAACGCCTTTAGTGGTGAGCGATTTTTCGCCCCTTTTTAGCTTGCCTTATTTTATCGCTTTTTTATTCGCTATTTTTATGCTGGTGGGTATCAGTAACGCTATTAATATCATTGACGGGTTTAACGGGCTTGCATCTGGGATTTGCACGATTACGCTTTTAGTCATTCATTATATAGACCCTAGCAGTTTGTCTTGTTTACTCGCTTACATGGTGCTTGGGTTTATGGTGTTAAATTTCCCTTTAGGAAAGATTTTTTTAGGCGATGGAGGGGCGTATTTTTTGGGTTTGGTGTGCGGGATTTCCCTTTTACATTTGAGTTTAGAGCAAAAAATCAGCGTGTTTTTTGGGCTCAATTTAATGCTTTATCCGGTCATAGAGGTGCTTTTTAGTATCCTAAGGCGCAAAATAAAACGCCAGAAAGCCACCATGCCAGATAACTTGCATTTGCACACCCTTTTATTTAAATTCTTGCAACAACGCTCTTTCAATTACCCCAACCCTTTATGCGCGTTTATCCTTATTCTGTGCAACCTGCCTTTTATTTTAATCAGCGTCTTATTCCGCTTAAATTCTTACACGCTCATTGTCATTAGTCTGGTCTTTATCGCATGCTATTTAATGGGCTATGCTTATTTAAACAAGCAAGTTTGCGCTTTAGAAAAGCGAGCGTTTCAATGAAAAAGCTCAAAAATCTTTTTTTGAGCCTGCTCTTATGGGTATATCCTTTAAGGAGTGAGCCGATCAATGAGGGGGCATACATTTTAGAAGAGATTGGCGATGTGCTTAGGTTTTTGCCTATTTTTGTAGGCACGGTCAGTTTAGCGATGCGCGATTATAGAGGTTTAGGGGAATTAGCGGTCGGCACATTAGTCACTCAAGGAGTGATTTATGGCCTTAAAGGAGCTTTTAGCACCGCCCATAAAGATGGGGCTAGAGTGGGATTTGCTAAACGGCCATGCTGTAATTCTTGGAGAGGCATGCCAAGCGGGCATGCTGGGGGGTGTTTAGCGCGGCTGGGTTTGTGTATTACCGCTACGGGTGGAAACCAGCTCTTCCTGTGATCGCTCTTGCAATACTCACTGACGCCAGCAGAGTGGTGGCAAGACAACACACGATCTTGCAAGTTACGATTGGCAGCCTTATCGCATGGGGGTTTGCTTATTTATTCACTTCACGCTACAAACCCAAGCGATGGATGCTCTATCCTGAAATTTCTAGCGACTTTAAGGGCAGTAGCCGCTATGGGGTGAGCTTTTCTTATCAATGGTAAAGGGATAAAATGCTAAAAAAGTTATTGCTCATTTCGCTCTTTTTAGGGTTTTTAAAAGCAGAGGGCGAACATTATGAAATCATCGCTGAGCTTTCCAAGGCTTTTTTGAAAGCCAAAGACGCTTTTATTGCGATCAATAAAACCTATAAAACCTGTATTGAAACCGGGCATGATCGCACTCAAATACGCCTTCAAAACGATTTTTTAGAGAATTTGTCTCAAACAGAGCAACAATTTGATGGTTATTTTGAGAAGGATTTTAAAAGCGTAGGGGTTTTAAAAACCTTGCTTAAAGACATCCAATCATTAGAAAAGTCTTCCAACAAGCTTGCATGCATTGCCCCAAAAAACGCTAAAAATTTTGAAATTTTAGAGGGAGCGATAACGCAAATCATAGGATTAGAAGAGCAGATGAATCAATTTATCAATGGCGCAAAATAAAGCCCACTTTGGCATGATGACTTAATTGAATATTGATTGTAAAAGCTCTAATTCAGTTTGAATGATAGCCTCTTAAAAGCGTTCTTAGAGGGTTGAGTTTCGCCATGAGCAAAGATTAAAAATCCCCTTTAAAAAAGAGTATTAAAGTTGGCTTTGAATATTCGCATTTGATGAGAACCAAATCCCTAATACTTATTCTTTCTCAAGCGTTTCACCACATAATCCCCTGCGCTTTGAATGATTTGCACCAAAATAATAATCACGACCACCGCATAAAAAAGCACATCGCCCCTATAACTTTGATAGCCAATCCTAATGGCTAAATCCCCCAATCCCCCAGCTCCTAACGCTCCAGCCATAGCCGAATAGCCTATTAGAGAAATTAAAGTGATGGTGATGTTATTCACTAAAGAAGGCAGGCTCTCTAAAAGCATCATTTTAACGACTTCCAAATGAGACGCTCCCAAGCTTAAAGTGGTTTCAATCTTGCCATGCTCTACTTCCATTAAAGAATTTTCAAAAAGCTTTGCGACAAAAGGAATGGCTGAAATGGCTAGCGGGATAATGCTTGCGCTAGAGCCAATGCTCGTGCCAATCAAAAAGCGCGATAAAGGCAGGAGCAAAATAATGAGGATGATAAAAGGGAAAGAGCGAGTCATGTTGATAGAAGTGTCTAAAATTTTATGCAAAAGGGGCTTGTTTAACAAATGCCCTTTTTTACTCACTAACAATAAAACCCCCAAAGGCAAGCCAAAAACAACCGCCAAAAAGCTCGCCACAAACACCATATAAAGCGTTTCTAGCGTGGCTTGAATGAGCATTTGAGAAATCATTTTAATCCTTTATTTTTTCCACTTGTAAGCCTAAAGCGTTTAAATACTCTAAAGCCCTTTGAATTTCTGTAATATTGCCTAAAAACCGCACCACTAAATACCCTATATCTTTAGTCGTAAGCTCTTTCAATGTTGCCTGAAATGATGCTCACGTCTATTTTAAAACGCCTGATCAAATTAGAAATGATCGGCTCGTCTAAATGCTCCCCTAAAAACACGATGCGATAAATGTCTTGCGATTTTTGATCCCCATGCTCGTTTTTGATACCAAGCAATTCTTTAGTAACGGCATGTTTAGGGTTAGCAAAAATTTCTTCTACTGAGCCTCTTTCCACGATTTCGCCGCTGCTGATCACACACATTTGGTTGCACAATTCTTTAACCACTTCAATTTCATGCGTGATGAAAACGATGCTCAAATCAAGCTTTTTTTGAATGCCGCTTAGAAGCGTTAAAATAGAATGCGTGGTTTTAGAATCCAAAGCGGATGTGGCTTCATCGCAAAGCAATAAATCAGGGCAATTCGCCAAACTCCTAGCGATCGCTACTCGTTGTTTTTGCCCACCGCTGAGCTGTTTAGGATAAAAATGCATTTTATCTTCTAGCCCCACTAATTCCAATAATTCATGCACCCTTGATTGGATCTTGGTTTTTTCCCATCGCGCGATTTCTAGAGCGAAAGCGACATTTTCAAACACATTTTTAGCGCTCAATAAATTGAAATGCTGGAAAATCATGCCTATTTTTTGGCGTGCTTTTTGCAATTCTTTAGGCTTTAATTTTAACAGATTGACCCCATTGACTAAAACCTCGCCAGAACTGGGGCGCTCCAAGCAATTGATTAAGCGAATGAGCGTGGATTTCCCCGCCCCTGAATAGCCTATCACGCCTAAAATATCGCCTTTTTTTAATTCCAAATTCACGCCTTTTAGAGCATGAAACCCATTTTCATAAATCTTTTCAATGTTTTTTAATTCTACTACCATCGTTTTAACTTTATCTCTTGCTCACCTAGACATTTGCGCGTTATTTTCCACGCTGTTGAGCCACAAAAACACTTGCACCACGCTTTCATACAATTCTTCAGGTATCGTGCAGTCTAATTCCACCTTTAAAAGCGAATCCACCAGCATGGGGTTAGAAAAGAGTGCTATATCGTATTCTTTAGCTTTTTGAATGATCCTTTTAGCCACTTCGCCCACCCCACTTGCGATCACTTTTGGGGCATGATCTTGCCCCATGTTATAGGCTAGAGCAGCGGCTTTTATGGTTTTATTCATCTAATACCCTAAAGTCAAAGCATCAGCGTCATTCCAAGAGAAATTTTTTTCAAACCCTTTTGTTTTTTTCAAAATAGACGCAACGCTACGAACCAGCATGTCCGTTTCAATATTCACGCGCCGTTTGAGTTTATAAGTCTTAAAAAGGGTGTTTTCTAAAGTGTAAGGGATAATCGTTAGCCAAAACCCCTTTTCTTCTACCTTGCTTAAAGTCAAACTCACCCCATCAATGGCGATAGAGCCTTGCTCAACGCACAATAAAAGCGTTTCTTTAGAAGCGCTGATGAAAAAATCCACTTGATTAGAATGATGAATGATTGTTTCAATTACCCCAATAGCGTCAATATGCCCTTGCACAAAATGCCCATCCAAACTCGCATCGGCTTTTAGGGCTGGCTCAATATGGACTAAATCCTTGTAATTTTCTAACGCTACGCTGTTTTGGGTTTTTTGGCTCAATTCCACGCTAAAATGCGTTTTTGAACTTTCTATGGCGGTCAAACACGCCCCATTGATCGCAATGCTATCGCCAAGCTTGGGATTGAGATCGCACTCTATGCTTAAAATATTGTTTTGGAAACTTTTTACTTTAGCTATTTGATGGATTAGGCCGCTGAACATCGTTAATGATTATTTTCCTTATGTTAAAATGCTTAAGTATTGTAACATATTAAATAAAACCACAGGATAAAAGCATGTTTATTGATACGCATTGCCATTTGGATCACAAGGATTATGAAAACGATTTAGAAGAAGTGTTAAAAGAAAGCCTAGAAAAAGGCGTGACTCAGTGCGTGATTCCGGGCGCGGACATGAAAGATTTGAATAGAGCGGTAGAGATTAGCGAAAAATTTGAAAGCGTGTTTTTTGCCATAGGCGCTCACCCTTATGATGTGGAGAGCTTTGATGAAAGCCTGTTTGAAAAATTTGTCAGCCATCAAAAATGCGTGGCGATAGGCGAATGCGGACTGGATTACTACCGCTTGCCTGAATTAAATGAGAGAGAAAATTATAAAAGCAAACAAAAAGAAATCTTTACCAAACAGATTGAGTTTTCTATCCAGCACAACAAGCCCTTGATTATCCATATTAGAGAGGCGAGTTTTGATAGTTTGAATCTTTTAAAAAGCTATCCTAAGGCTTTTGGGGTGTTGCATTGCTTTAACGCTGATAACATGCTTTTAGAATTGAGCGATCGTTTTTACTATGGGATAGGAGGGGTTAGCACTTTTAAAAACGCTAAAAGACTGGTAGAGATCCTCCCTAAAATCCCTAAAAACAGGCTTCTTTTAGAAACGGATTCGCCTTATTTGACCCCACACCCTTTTAGAGGCACCAGGAATAGCCCCACTTATATCCCTTTAATCGCTCAAAAAATTGCCGAAATCATCAACATAGAGACTGAAGAGCTCGCTTCTTTAAGCACGCATAACGCTCACACGCTCTTTAGTTTCCCCTAAAAATAAGGCTGTGTTAGAAAGCGTTATTCAAGTTTAGCTATAATCAAGGCTATTTTAAAAGCTAGATAGCTATAGTTATTAGGATGCGATGTCAAAAAGAATGAAGTGTTTTAGTCAAAAATGGTTGGTTTTTTTTGTTACCCTTTTATTGGCTTCTTTAGGCCATGCGAAAATGGCTTTTGAATCTAATATTGACACCAAAGCGCTAGAGGCCTTTGGGGTTAATGCGAGCTTTTTATCCCAAATGCCAAACGCTTTAAAAAAAATGAATGAAGAAGAATGGAAAAAGTTAGTCAAAAGATTTGATGTGAATTACCAGTTCATCCCTATCATCAAAAACATGCTCATAGAAGCGAGCGTGCCGCAAGAATTTTTGTTTTTAGCCATGGCCGAGTCTAAATTTTCATCAAGGGCTTATAGCAGGAAAAAAGCGGTAGGGATTTGGCAATTCATGCCAAGCACGGCTAAAGAATTAGGGCTTAAGGTCAATCATTACATTGATGAAAGAAGAGATCCCATTAAAAGCACTCAAGCGGCGATCACTTATTTGAAACGGCTCTACAAGCAAACCGGGGAGTGGTATTTGGTCGCTATGGCGTATAATTACGGCTTACGCAAAGTTCAAAACGCTATTAAAGCCGCCGGCACTTCGGATATTAAGATTTTGTTGGATGAAGATAAAAAATACCTCCCTAAAGAAACACGAGAGTATATCCGCTCCATTCTAAGCCTAGCGTTGAAATTCAACAGCCTAGACAACCTCAAAGATAAAGAATATCTGCTCAATCGTGGGGCGAGGGTGAGTTTGGTGGGCGTCCCGTTTAAAAGGCACACTTCTTTAATCCAAGTGGCCAAAAATTTGAATTTGAGTTTAGAAACCTTAAAATCCTACAACCACCAATTCCGCTATAATATTCTGCCTTCTAAAGACCCCACCTACACCATTTATATCCCTTATGAAAAACTCGCCCTTTTCAAACAACGCCAACTCAAACAAAATAAAAACATTCAAGCTAGTCCTAAAAGCCCTTTCATCACCCATGTGGTCTTGCCTAAAGAAACCTTGTCTTCTATCGCTAAACGCTATCAAGTCAGTATTTCCAGCATCCAATTAGCCAATAACCTCAAAGATTCCAATATCTTTATCCACCAACGCTTAATCATTCCTACCAATAAGAAATTGATCGCTACAAGGGAATTTTAATGGGTTGGGCGTTGAAAAAAGTTTATTTTTTAGGCGTTGTTTTTTTGATTAGCGCTTGTGCGGTTAAAAAAGAGGGAATAAAGAATTTGTCTTATAAGCATGAAAGCTTTGCGCGCTTATGAAAACGCTAAAGATTATGACCCAACAACCAAAAAAGCCACCTATAAACGCAATTTTTTTGAACGCCATTTCAAACACCACACCGATTCGCAAGATAGCAACACAAAACAACCCCTAGATAACGGCATGCGCGATTCTAGCGCGATCCAAAGAGCCACCATGCGCCCTTATCAAGTGGGGGGCAAGTGGTATTACCCCACTAAAGTGGATTTAGGCGAAAAATTTGATGGCGTTGCGAGCTGGTATGGCCCTAATTTCCATGCCAAAAAAACCAGTAATGGGGAAATTTATAACATGTATGCCCACACCGCCGCGCACAAGACTTTACCCATGAACACCGTGGTGAAAGTCATCAATGTTGATAATAACTTAAGCACCATTGTGCGCATTAATGATAGAGGGCCTTTTGTGAGCGATCGCATCATTGATTTGTCTAATGCGGCCGCTAGGGATATTGACATGGTTAAAAAAGGCACGGCCAGCGTGCGTCTTATTGTTTTGGGCTTTGGTGGGGTTATCTCCACGCAATACGAACAATCCTTTAACGCCAGCTCTTCAAAGATCTTACACAAAGAATTTAAAGTCGGCGAGAGCGAAAAAAGCGTGAGCGGAGGGAAATTTTCTTTGCAAATGGGGGCTTTTAGAAACCAAATAGGCGCTCAAACTTTAGCGGATAAATTGCAAGCAGAGAATAAAAATTACAGCGTCAAGGTTGCTTTTAAAGACGATTTGTATAAAGTTTTAGTTCAAGGGTTTCAAAGCGAAGAAGAGGCTAGGGATTTTATGAAAAAATACAACCAGAATGCGGTTTTAACGAGAGAATGATTAAGTTATTGCTTTTAGATGTGGATGGCACGCTCACGGATGGGTCGTTGTATTTTGATGAGAATTTTCACGAGATCAAGGCTTTTAATGTCAAAGACGGGCTTGGCATGACGCTATGGCAAAAATTAGGCAAAAAAATCGCTATCATTACAGGGAGAACTTCAGCAATGGTCAAAAAACGCATGGAGAGTTTGGGCGTTCAGTTTGTTTTTATGGGCGTTGAAAATAAAAGCGTGGTTGTGGAGTGGCTCAAAAAAGACTTGCAATTGAGTGCGCAAGAAATCGCATGCGTGGGCGATGATTATAACGATTTAGGCATGTTTAAGGCATGCGCTTTGAGTTTCGCCCCTTTTGATGCGCACCCCTTGCTTAAAAGCAAGGCCTATAAAGTGTTGCAAAAATTCAGGGGGTAAGGGGGCTGTTAGGGAAGCGATTGATTATCTCTTAGAACTGGAAGGCTTGCAAGATGAAGCGCTCAAGCTTTACCTCTAATAGCGTTTTAAACTTTTTTGTGGTTTTATCTTTCATCACGATAGGGCTAGTCTTTTTCTTTTTGCGTTCCCAACCCACTAGCGTGGTCTCTAAAGAAAATATCCCTAAAATTGAATTAGAAAATTTTAAAGCGTTTCAAATCAACGATAAAATCCTTGATCTTTCCATAGAGGGTAAAAAAGCTTTACAATACGATGATTACGAAATCTTTTTTGATTCCAAAATCAAGCGCTATGATGAAGACACCATTGAAAGCGTTGAATCTCCTAAAGCCAAGCGGCAGCAGGATTTGTATTTCTTCCCTAATGGGGTTACTTATAAAAGAAGCGATGATTCCAGTTTTTGGAGTGAAACAGGGATTTACAACCATAAAGAGCAAAATTTTAAAGGCAAGGGCCGTTTCATTCTCACTTCAAAAGATAGCAAGATTGAAGGGCTTGACATTTCTTATTCGCATGCTTTAGCCATTATTGAAGCTCAAAGCATTCAAGCGCATTTATTTTTAGACGAAATCAAACAAAGCCAGAAAGAAAAGAAAAAACTCCCCACTTTTAAAGGAGGATTTTAATGCGTTGGTGGTGTGTCCTTGTGTGTTGTTTTGGTATTTTAAGCGTGATGAGCGCTCAAAAAACAGATGATAAAGGTTTGAAAAAAGAAAGAGAACTTTTAGAAATTACTGGCAACAAATTTGTAGCGAACGACAAAACCAAAACCGCCGTTATTCAAGGCAATGTGCAGATCAAAAAAGGCAAAGACCGGTTGTTTGCGGATAAAGTGAGCGTGTTTTTAAACGATAAACGAAAGCCTGAACGCTATGAAGCCACAGGGAACACGCATTTTAACATCTTTACAGAGGATAATCGTGAAATCAGCGGGAGCGCTGACAAGCTCATTTATAACGCGCTGAATGGGGAATACAAATTGTTACAAAATGCGGTGGTTAGAGAAGTAGGGAAATCTAACGTCATCACCGGCGATGAAATCATTTTAAACAAAACTAAGGGGTATGCTGATGTGTTGGGGAGCGCGAAGCGACCCGCTAAATTTGTGTTTGATATGGAAGATATTAATGAAGAAAATCGTAAGGCTAAATTGAAGAAGAAAAGCACTAAGGAAAAACCATGATTGTCATTAAAGACGCTCATTTTCTCACTTCTTCTAGCAATCTTTCGCAATGCCCTGCGAGCTTGACTTCTGAAATGGTCATTTTAGGGCGTAGCAATGTCGGTAAAAGCTCGTTTATTAATACCTTGTTAGGAAAAAATCTCGCTAAAAGTTCAGCAACGCCTGGAAAAACCCGTTTAGCGAATTTTTTTCCACCACTTGGGAAGATAAAGAAAACGCCTTAAGGACCACTTTTAATGTGATTGATTTGCCCGGGTTTGGCTACGCTAAAGTTTCTAAAAGCTTGAAAAAAGAATGGGAGGGGTTTTTATGGGAATTGTTGAGCGTTAGGGTTTCTATCAAACTTTTTATCCATTTAGTGGATGCGCGCCATTTGAATTTAGAAATTGATAAAAACGCTAAAGAAAATATTCAAGCCCTTTTAAGGCCCGATCAAGCCTACCTTTCTCTTTTTACGAAATTTGACAAATTGAATAAAAACGAGCAACACCGCCTTTTTTTAAACGCTCCTAAACCTTTTTTAATCAATAGCGCCCATTTTAACGCTCTTTCTTCAAAATACCCAACCCTTGAAGTAGTGCGCCAAACCCTTTTGAAATACTTGCTCACTAACCCTTTATAAGCCGCAAAAACCATGCTCTCTTTAAAACAAGATTCCTTTTTTTTCTTATGTTTAGGGATCCTTGGTTTTTATTTTTATAGCCTTTTGAGGGATTTAATGCCTTTTTTACCCCCTATGATTGGGTTTTTATTCTTGTTTTATGCGAAAAAATACGATCATTTTTTACCCAGTTTGAGCGTGTTTGGTTGTTTGTTTTGGTTTGAAAGCATGCATTTAAAGACTTTAGGCGTTTTAGCCTTGCTGTTTTTAATCTACCATCAAATCGCCTATAAAAACTCGTTAAAGCTTTTTAATGGCGGCTTTTTATTCAAAACTTTGCATGTTTTTTTGGTTTATTACCTTTATTTATCGCGCTTTTTTTCTGTGTCTTTGAGTTTGAAAATACTCGGCTTTCTCGCTCTTTTTGCTTTAATAGAGAGCGCTTTGTGGGGTTTGTATGAAAAATTTTCGCTATAAGCTTTTGCTCTTTGTTTTTATAGGATTTTGGGGGTTATTGGTTTTAAATTTATTTATTTTAAGCGTTAAAAATCAAGAATACTATGAAAAACTGGCTGAACGAAACATGACTAAAAAGGAATTTCTAGTCCCTACAAGGGGCAACATTACAGACAGAAACCATGAGTTTTTAGCCACTAATGAATTGGTGTTTGGCGTGTTTTTGCCCAGCGGATTGAAACAAAAAGAGCTTTTAGAAAAAATTGAAATCATCCAAACATTTTTCCCTAACTTTTCCAAAGAAACGCTTTTAAACAATTACCAAAAGGAAAATTCGCTTTATAACCATAACCTCATTAAAGTGGTTGGCTTCATTCCTTATATTACCATGCAACCTCTTTATACCAAACTCATCCAAACTCAAGGCATTTTTGCGCTTCCTTTAGACAAGCGCTACTACCCTAATAACGCTTTAGCTTCGCATGTTTTAGGCTATGTGGGGGTGGCAAGCTTGCAAGATTTGAAAGACGATGAAAAGAATCAATACAGCCAGATTGTGGGCAAAACCGGCGTTGAAAAAGAATACAACAAGCTCTTACAAGGCAAGGTGGGCTATAAAATCATGCGCGTCAATGCGCTCAATCAGGAATTAGCCACCTTAGAGGTCGTGCCACCAAGCGCCAATAACCACTTGCAATTGAGTTTAGACAAACGCTTGCAAAAAGAAGCGGACAAGCTCTTTGAAAATAAGAGAGGGGCTATTTTAGTGATGGATGCAGAAAATGGGGAATTGCTCGTTGCAGGAAGTTACCCTGAATACAATTTGAACGATTTTGTAGGCGGGATCAGTCAAGACAAATGGCAAAAACTTCAAGATGATATTTATAACCCCCTACTAAACCGCTTCGCTAACGCCTTGTATCCGCCGGGATCTGTGGTTAAAATGGGCGTGGGCTTGAGCTTTTTAGAAAACCTTAACATCACAGAAAACACCACCATACCCACCCCGCCTTTTATTGAAGTAGGTAAGCGCAAATTCAGAGACTGGAAAAAAACAGGGCATGGCAATTCTAATTTGTATAAAGCCATTAGGGAGTCCGTGGATGTGTATTTTTATAAGTTTGGGCTTGAAATCTCTATAGAAAAACTCTCTAAAACCTTAAGGGAAGTGGGCTTTGGGGAAAAAACGGGCGTTGATTTGCCGAATGAATTTGTGGGGATTGTGCCGGATAATTTGTGGAAGCTCAAACGCTTCAATCAAGATTGGCGCGTTGGGGACACGCTCATTACCGCTATCGGGCAAGGCTCTTTTTTAGCCACGCCCTTACAAGTTTTAGCCTACACAGGACTCATTGCGACAGGCAAACTGGCGACGCCTCATTTTGCTATCCATAACCAACAGCCGCTCAAAGATCCCCTGAATAGCTTTCAAAAAAAGAAGCTCCAAGCCTTGAGAGTGGGCATGTATGAAGTGTGCAACCATAAAGACGGCACGGCTTATCATTCCACAAGAGGTTCTAAGGTTACCTTAGCGTGTAAAACCGGCACCGCGCAAGTCGTAGAAATCGCTCAAAACATCGTCAATCGCATGAAAGAAAAGGATATGGAATATTTCCATCGATCCCATGCGTGGATTACGGCATTTTTGCCCTATGAAAAACCCAAATACGCTATCACTATTTTAGTAGAACATGGGGAAGGGGGGTCAAAACTAGGGGGCTTGTTAGTGAAAATGAGCAACAAACTCTATGAGCTTGGCTATCTTTAATAAACTCCAAATCTTTTCAAAAACGCATTAACCCAAACGCTAAAGACAATCAGCCAACTTGTTTCCAACTGATTCTATCGCTCTATAACTCACTCAGCCTAATAATTGTTTCCTTTATTAGAGGAAAATCTAAAAGCGTAACTTCAGTGAGATTTAGGCTTGCTGTATGTTTGGCTTTGTTCTAATCGCATATTGACAGCTAAAGCCTTATTTAATCTTTTTAAAAATGGGGTTTTAGTCAATCGCTTCATTGTTTAAGATTTTTTAATAGCAACAATTTTTCTAATAGGGGGGGGTATTTTGCGCCATTTCTCCCCTCAACCAATAGTGCTTTTTAAGAAATTATCGCTTGATTAGCACAAGCTCTTTTCGTTTTGTTTTAAAAAGACTTTTAGCGTTTTGAATGCTCAATGAGAAAAGAGCTTTTTATTAGTGCCTAAAAAAACCCCCTTTCATCATAAAGATGGATTTTATCCAAATGGCTTAAAAAGCCGGGATAATCGCCCCTTTATAGGTATCCAAAATAAATTTCCTGGTCTTTTCACTTTGTAAGGCTTCAATCAGCGCTTTTATGGCTTCATCTTGCGCGTTATCCTCACGAGAGGCTACAAGATTAGCATAAGGCGAGTCCTTATCTTCTGAAAATAACGCACCGGTGAGTTTTGCTTGCAAGGCATAATTCCCTGTTACAATAGCCCCATCCACATCCCCTAAAACTTTAGGCAATAGCGCGGCTTCTAAAGGCTTGATTTTGATGTTGTAAGGATTTTTGACAATATCAAACTCCGTAGCGTATAGATTGCTTGGATCTTTGAGAGCGATAAGGCCTTGCTTATGCAGTAAAATCAACGCCCTGCCTTGATTGGCCGGATCATTTGGTACAGCAATCACTGAGCCTTTTTTAAGGTTTTTAATGTCTGTGATTTTTTGAGAATAAAATCTTAAAGGCTCCACATGGATATTGGCCAAACCAACAAGGTGCATTTTTCTGTCCAAATTAAACCGATCCAAATAAGGGCGGTGCTGGAAGTAATTTGCGTCTAAAGAGCCGTCATTGAGCGCTAAATTAGGCAACACATAATCCGTAAAAGACACGATCACTAATTTGATCCCTTTCTCCTTCAAATCGTCCACGACTGATTGCAAGATTTGCGCATGCGGCACAGGGTTAGCGCCCACTTTAAGCTCACGAGTGATTTTGTGGTTTTCTTTTTTTCTTTGTGGTGTTTGGCGTCTAAAAGGTTAAACAAACCTAAAGCAATTACCCCCACACTAATAATACGCTTGAATGCATTCATAAAAACCCCTTTATTAAAAAAAATTAATTCAAAAATGATAAAAAGATAAAACGATACGAAAACTTTAAAACTAAGCGAAGAATCAAAAAGAAAGGATCTAACCAAGAAAGAACTCTCTTGGTTAAAAGAATTAAGCCGATTAAAGCTTAATGGAATTTTCTTTGAGATACTCTGCAACGCCTTGGTGGGTTGCTTTCATGCCTTTATCGCCTTTTCTCCAACCTGCTGGGCACACTTCACCATGTTCTTCAAAGTGCAAGAGAGCGTCCACCATGCGAAGCATTTCATCTGCATTTCTGCCTAATGGTAAGTCATTGATCACTGCATGTCTTACTTTCATGTTTTTATCAATCAAAAAAGCTCCTCTCAAAGCGATCGCTTCTTCAAACAGCACATCATAGTCTCTAGAAATGCTCTTAGTAATATCAGCCACCATAGGGAAAGTTACTTGACCAATACCGCCTTTTTCCACAGGGGTGTTTTTCCATGCGAAATGCACTTGTTCGCTGTCAATAGACACGCCAATCACATTAAAGCCTTTTTCTTGGAAGTCTTTCACTCTTTTGTCAAACGCAATGATTTCTGTAGGGCATACAAAAGTAAAATCTTTTGGCCAAAAGAAAAGAATCGCACCATTTTTACCTAAATTTTTAGAAAGCTCAAAGTGTTCATCAACCTCATTGTTTCCTAAAACGGCAGGCGCTTTAAAATCGGGGGCAAGTTTTGTAACTAACATATACAACTCCTTAAGTGTTTTAAAATTTTGTTGGATCAAAATTAAACCTAAAACAGATTTAATTTATTATGCTTTCCACTCAATCAGCGGAAACATGGTGGAGTATATTCTTAAAAAGTTAATGAAAAGATATTTTCTTTTAAATTTTAAGATTTTGTGAAAAAAAGTTTCATTTTCACTGCTTGTATTTCCTTGAATAGTGTTATAATCGCTTCATAAATCATACGAAAGGAATTGTCATGCTAATCGCTCGCCTTAAAAAAGCTTTAATCTCTTATTCTTTAGGGGTTCTTCTTGTTCTCATCGTTATCAGGCGTGGCTAACGCTTCTAATCAAGAGATCAAAGTCAAGGATTATTTCGGGGAGCAAACCATAAAGCTTCCTGTTTCTAAAATAATCTACTTGGGTAGCTTTGCAGAAGTGCCTGCCATGTTCAATACTTGGGATAGGGTTGTGGGCATTTCGGATTACGCTTTTAAATCTGATATTGTTAAAGCCACTCTCAAAGATCCTAAACGCATTAAATCCATGAGCAGTGATCATGTGGCGGCGTTGAATGTGGAGCTTTTAAAAAAACTTAGCCCTGATCTTGTGGTAACCTTTGTGGGCAACCCTAAAGCCGTAGAGCATGCGAAAAAATTTGGGATTTCATTTCTTTCTTTCCAAGAAAAAACCATTGCAGAAGTCATGGAAGATATTGACGCTCAAGCTAAAGCCTTAGAAATTGACGCTTCTAAAAAATTGGCCAAAATGCAAGAAACTTTGGATTTTATCAAAGAGCGTTTGAAAGGCGTTAAAAAGAAAAAGGGCGTGGAGCTTTTCCATAAAGCCAATAAAATCAGCGGCCATCAAGCCCTCGATTCAGACATTTTAGAAAAAGGGGGTATAGACAATTTTGGCTTGAAATACGTTAAGTTTGGGCGCGCTGACATTAGCGTGGAAAAAATCGTTAAAGAAAACCCTGAGATTATCTTTATTTGGTGGATAAGCCCGCTTAGCCCTGAAGACATGTTAAACAACCCTAAGTTTGCTACCATCAAAGCCATTAAAAACAAGCAAGTTTATAAACTCCCCACAATGGATATTGGCGGTCCTAGAGCCCCGCTCATTAGCCTTTTTATCGCTTTAAAAGCCCACCCTGAAGCCTTTAAGGGCGTGGATATTAATGCGATAATCAAAGACTATTATAAGGTGGTTTTTGATTTGAACGATGCGGAAATTGAACCCTTTTTGTGGCATTAATTTTTAAAAAAAGGGCGATATTTTTTAGCCCTTAATATATCGCACACTTAAAATAGGTCTTGTAATTAAAATTCTTCTCCATATTTTTATCTTATCTTTATCTTTTAAGATTTTATGAAAAATAGTTTCATTTTTACTATTGTTATTTTCTTAGTAATGTTATAATCGCTTTATAAATCATACAAAAAGGATCGTTATGTTAGTTACTCGCTTTAAAAAAGCCTTCATTTCTTATTCTTTAGGCGTGCTTGTCGCCTCATTATTATTGAATGTGTGCAACGCTTCAGCGCAAGAGATCCAAGTCAAGGATTATTTTGGGGATCAAACAATAAAGCTTCCCGTTTCTAAAATAGCCTATATAGGGAGTTATGTAGAAGTGCCTGCCATGCTTAATGTTTGGAATAGGGTTGTAGGCGTTTCGGATTATGCTTTTAAAGATGACATTGTTAAAGCCACTCTCAAAGGCGAAGATCTTAAACGAGTCAAACACATGAGCACTGATCATACAGCCGCATTGAATGTGGAGCTTTTAAAAAAACTTAGCCCTGATCTTGTGGTAACCTTTGTGGGTAACCCTAAAGCGGTAGAGCATGCGAAAAAATTTGGTATATCATTTCTTTCTTTCCAAGAGACAACGATTGCAGAGGCCATGCAGGCCATGCAAGCTCAAGCCACGGTCTTAGAAGTTGACGCTTCTAAAAAATTCGCCAAAATGCAAGAAACTTTGGATTTCATTGCTGAGCGTTTGAAAGGCGTTAAAAAGAAAAAAGGGGTGGAGCTTTTCCATAAAGCCAATAAGATTAGCGGCCATCAAGCCATTAGCTCAGACATTTTAGAAAAAGGGGGCATAGACAATTTTGGCTTGAAATACGTCAAATTTGGGCGCGCTGACATTAGCGTGGAAAAAATCGTTAAAGAAAACCCTGAAATCATTTTCATTTGGTGGGTAAGCCCACTCACGCCTGAAGACGTGTTGAACAACCCCAAGTTTTCCACTATTAAGGCCATTAAAAACAAGCAAGTTTATAAACTCCCCACAATGGATATTGGCGGTCCTAGAGCCCCACTCATTAGCCTTTTTATCGCTTTAAAAGCCCACCCTGAAGCCTTTAAGGGCGTGGATATTAATGCGATAGTCAAAGACTATTATAAGGTGGTTTTTGATTTGAATGATGCAGAAGTTGAACCATTCTTATGGCACTGATTTTAAAAAAGGGCGATATTTTTTAGCCGCTTCGTGTATCGCGCTAGGCTTAGAACAAGCCCTATAGCGATACAATTCGCTAAAAGCGAACTCCCTCCATAGCTCAAAAACGGCACCGCTAGACCTTTAACCGGAAGAATTCCGCCCACCCCAAAGGCGTTGATCACCAAAGAAAAACTGATGAGCAGCACCACGCCCACGCAAAATAGCGAATATTTTGGCTCTTTCAAGCGGTTAGCGATCCTAAAAATCAAAACAATCAAAACAGAAAACAAAATAAAACAAACGCATAGCCCCAAAAACCCCCATTCTTCGGCGATCCCAGCTAAGACCATGTCCGTATGCACTTCGCTCAAAAACCCAAGCTTGATTTGCCCAAGCCCAAGCCCTTGCCCAAACAACCCCCCATTATGCATGGCATTGCCCGCATGAAAGACTTGATAGGATTCGGGCAAGTCGCTTATTCTAAGAGCGTTCGCTAATCTATCCGGCAAGAGCGTAAAAAGCGAATTTTGCAAATTAGACCACCACAATTTTAGGCGCAAAATCCTATGCTCGCTTGTAACAATCGCTAAAACGCTGATCGCAAACGCCCCTGAAACAATCAAGCCAAACAAATGCGCGCTCCCCCAGAAAAAACCAACAACACCGCTAAAACCGCCCCCAAAAGAACAATCTGCCCCAAATCGTTTTGCAAAACCCCTACCCCAATCGCTAAGGCTACAAACACCACTGAATAAGGCACAAAAGTGATCAGTTCTTCTTTGACATTAGCCTTTTCCTTTGCCACAAAGGTGCGAGACAAACTCCACGCAAGAAAAAAGGTGAAACCAACCTTTAAAAACTCCAAAGGCGCTAGAGAGAAAAACCCCAAACGAATCCAGCGCTTCGCCCCCCCAGCACTACTAGAAAGGCTTTCTGGCAAAAAAAACATGCCAATAATGAGTAATGGTGGGATAAAAAGAAGAAAAAACCCCAAACGGCTAAACCACTTGCTAGGATCAACCCTAGACAACCCCCACATGATAACAATCCCTATGATCGCACTTGAAAGCTGGCGTATGAAAAAATGGAATTCCCCATAATGATACAGCACCACTGTGGTGTAAGTTGAGAGCGAATAGCTCATCAATACCCCCAAAAAAATCAATAGCGAAGCGCAAAAAACAGGTTTCTGTCTGTAGTCATTAGGATTTCCTTATTTTGGTTTTTGAATAGGCGTTCTCTTAAGGTATTTTAGGGGTATTTTACACTATAATGGCTCTGAATCGGCTTATCGCTCAAGCTTAATGCTTTGAAATTGATCGCATTCTTTGATGAGAAGCGGGCTGATTTTGGAATGTTTTTTGCATACTTTAATTTTGCAAGGGTTTAAAAAAGGGGTTTTGATGGATTTTTCTAAAGCGTTTGGATTGGTTTATAAGGCGTTGGATTATAGGGCTTTAAGGCAAGATATGATCGCTTCTAACATCGCTAATGTGGACACCCCCTTTTACAGGCCAAAGGATTTGGATTTTGAAAGCGTTTTAGCGGAGAAAAAAGCGGAAATTTTTGAAAACCAATCCAGTAAAGTTTTGCCTTTAGCCCACACTAACCCTAGGCATTTAGACTTTGAAAATAGCGCTAAAGATGGGGCGAGCCTTTTTTTTAGAGACGGGCATTTGGCTAAAAATGATGGCAACAGCGTGGATTTAGACATAGAAACGAGTGAAATGGGCAAGAACTCTACCATGTATTTAGCCTTGAGTTCGGCCTTAAAAAAGTATCGAGGCGTGATCAATTACGCCATTGATTCCAGTAAGAATTTATAGTTAAGGGAAAGCATGTTTTTATCTTTCTTTTGATATTAGCGGTTATGGTTTGTCCGCCCAACGCTTAAGGGCTAATTTGATTTCTTCTAATATCGCTAACGCCAACACCACACGCACGAGCGAAGGAGGCCCTTATAGGAGGCAAGAAGCGGTGTTTAAGGCTTTTGATTTCAATGAGATTTTAAACCAAAAAATCGCTCAAAACAACCAAATTACCCCCTATGAAGACCCCTTAGATGAAGGCGATGACAACCCCTTAATCCCTATCACAAGCGTGGTGGTGGATAAGATTGTGCGCGATGATAGCGAGCCTTTGATGAAATACGATCCCAGCCACCCTGACGCTAACGCTCAAGGCTATGTGGCTTACCCCAATGTGAATGCGGTGGTTGAAATGGCGGATTTAGTGGAAGCGACTAGAGCCTATCAGGCCAATGTTGCAGCCTTTCAAAGCGCTAAAAACATGGCGCAAAATGCGATTGGCATGTTGCAAACATGAACGATTTCCAACAATTTATGGTAGTATAAGGAAATTTAGGTAGTATTAGCCAAAGATTAGTAGAATACAAGAATACAAAAATGAATAAGATATTTAATAGAGTTAAATTTTTAAAAAAGAGCTTAAGGAGGTTCTATGCAAGCCATACACAATGATAAAAGCTTATTGAGTCCTTTCTCTGAGCTTAACACGGACAACAGGACTAAAAGAGAAGAATCAGGAAGCACCTTTAAAGAACAAAAAGGTGGGGAGTTTTCCAAACTCTTAAAACAATCCATCAATGAGCTTAACAACACTCAAGAGCAATCTGATAAAGCCTTAGCCGACATGGCGACAGGGCAAATCAAAGATTTACACCAAGCCGCTATCGCTATAGGGAAGGCTGAAACGAGCATGAAACTCATGCTTGAAGTACGCAACAAAGCGATCAGCGCTTATAAAGAGCTTTTAAGAACGCAGATCTAATCTCTTAAAGTGGCGTCTCTTTAAATGATCGCTTGGTCCTTTTTAAAGAGAGGGTTCGTTGTTGCACCCAATTTTAACAGATTTTATCATCAAAAATTCATGTTCTCATGCGTTGTGAAAATCCAGTGTTACGCCATTTTCAAGTGAGCGTTCATGGATAATAAAAACATTGATCCCAACTCCAACCCAGAGCGATTTTTAGAAACCCAAAAATACAAGGGTTCTGTTACAGCATTAATCTTTTTATTGCTTTTTATCGTTTTTTTAATGGTGGCTTTCAAAAAAGCTTTTTTTGCACAAGCCAACATGCCCAATCTAGTGATGAGCAAACAAGACACTGCGACTAGAGGGACTATCTATAGTCAAGACAACTACAGCCTAGCCGCTTCGCAAACCCTTTTCAAACTGGGCTTTGATACAAGGTTTTTAAACCCGGATAAAGAAAGATTTTTTCATTGATTTCCTCTCTATTTATAGCAATATCCCTAAAAAGTCCTTAAAAGACGCCATCAATACGAAAGGCTATATTATTCTAGCCTATGATCTCACGCCCAATATGGCCGCTAATATTAGAGATTTGAATAAGAAATTTTTAGCCTTTGGGGTTTTCCAAAATTTCAAAGACGCGCACGATAAAGTGTGGCAAAAACAAGGGCTAAACATTGAAGTGAGCGGCGTTTCCAGGCATTACCCTTATCAAAATAGCCTAGAGCCCATCATTGGCTATGTGCAAAAACAAGAAGAAGACAAACTCACTTTAACTACCGGTAAAAAAGGCGTTGAAAAATCTCAAGATCACTTGCTTAAAGCCCAACAAAATGGCATAAGAACAGGCAAAAGAGATGTGAGTTTTAACTTTATCCAAAACCACTCTTATACAGAGGTTGAACGCCTTGATGGCTATGAGGTGTATTTGAGCATTCCTTTAAAACTCCAAAAAGAAATTGAAACCCTATTAGATAAAACCAAAGACAAACTCAAGGCTAAAGAAATCCTAGTGGGTATTATCAACCCTAAAAGCGGGGAAATTTTATCCTTAGCTTCAAGCAACCGCTTTGATCCTAATGCGATTAAAACCAGCGATTATGAAAGCTTGAATTTGAGCGTTGCCGAAAAGGTTTTTGAGCCAGGCAGCACGATTAAGCCTATTGTCTATTCCTTGCTACTAGATAAAAATTTAATCAACCCTAAAGAGCGCATTGATTTAAACCATGGTTATTACCAATTAGGAAAATACACCATTAAAGACGACTTTATCCCCAGTAAAAAAGCCGTTGTGGAAGACGTTTTGATCCAATCTAGCAATGTGGGCATGATAAAAATCAGTAAAAGCCTCAACCCAGAGGATTTCTATAACGGGCTTTTAGGCTATGGATTTTCTCAAAAAACCGGCATTGACTTATCCTTAGAAGCCACAGGAAAGATCCCTCCTTTGTCCGCTTTCAAGCGTGAAGTGTTAAAGGGGAGCGTCTCTTATGGCTATGGGCTGAACGCAACTTTTTGCAGCTTTTAAGGGCTTATGCGGTGTTTTCTAATGAAGGCAAATTGACTACCCCCTATTTAGTGCAACGAGAAACCGCCCCTAATGGCGATATTTACATCCCTAGCCCCAAACCCACCTTTCAAGTCATCAACCCAAAAAGCGCTAGGAAAATGAAAGAAACCTTAATTAAGGTGGTGCGTTATGGCACAGGCAAAAACGCTCAATTTGAAGGGGCTATACATAGGGGGAAAAACCGGCACGGCTAGGGTTGCTAAAAACGGGAGTTATAGTGCAGAGTCCTACAACAGCTCTTTTTTTGGGTTCGCTGAAGATGAAAGGCAGGTTTTTACTATCGGCGTGGTTATCTTAGGCTCGCATGGCAAGGAAGAGTATTACGCTAGCAAGATTGCAGCCCCCATTTTTAAAGAAATCACCGAAATTCTAGTGCGTTACAATTATCTATCGCCCTCTATTGCGATTCAAAACGCGCTCGAGAAAAACCGCTTTAAAATAAAATAAAAGGCTCTTTTAACCCAAACTCCAAAGAAGAAGCTTTAGACTAACCATATATAATGTTGAATAAATGATTAAAGTTTTTTAATAGGTGTTTAGCTTTTTAAGATAGCAAAAACGGATTTTCAAAAGGAATAAATTTTATCAATAAGAATTTTTGAGCTTTTTTAAAGGATCGCTCAAGCCAATTCAAAGGGATAAAAAGAGAGAGCGTTTTACTCCACTTAAAAGAGCGTGAATTTAAAGATAAGGAAAACTTGTATCAAGTTTGTTGGAATGGATACGAAAGAATCTGCTTAAATTAGATTGACTCTGTTTTTAAGTCCTAACCACCCATACCATGGCAAGCAAGGCTTGATGGCTTTTTTAAGCTCAAAGATCAAACCATTATAATACCGCTCATTTACTCATAGGATAAACCTTATTATCGCATGGCCTCCTTGGGCGTTTATCGTTGTAATCCTCATTAAACAAATCCCTCGTTTTTTCATGATCTTTAGTCATGATTCCTGCCAATGGCAACAAGGTATGCAATAAATCATCGCTCATGAAAGGCTTGTGTAAAGCTTCTTCAAAACTTTTTACCATTTGGGGGTGTTTTTGTTTGAATGTATCGCTCATATAGATTAAAAATGGGATTTCTACGCTAGCATTTGAGCATTCATGGGTATTAAAGGCGCTTGATTCAAACATGTCATCGCCATGATCGCTCAGGTAGATAACGAGACTATCCTTGTCTTTAAACAATTCAATCAAAGAATGCAAAACATAATCATTATAATAAACGCTGTTAATGTAATCGGTTACAACTTGCTTATCAGCATTGTTTGTAACCCGCAAAGACTTGTTTTTTGAAAAGTAAGAAGTGTTGTTGAGATTGAAGCGGGAAAATTCTTTAGGAAAGCGGTTTTTATATTCAAAATGATTGCCAATCAAATGAAAAACAACAAAATTTTTACGCTTTTTACTCTCTCTCTCTCTCTCTCTCGTTATCATAATAGCGCTTGAAAAGAGCGGCTAGGTTTTCATCATAAGGCTTATCATTTTCTATATAAGTATCAAAACGCTTAGCCACTTGATAATAGCTATTGCCCCACATGAGTCCATAGCCTTGAGAGGTGATCCAAACGCTTTTGTAATCGGTCAGTTTAAGGATATGGGCTAGATTTTTATACTGATACCATGCTTTTTGGTTGAGATTATCCCTATTGGCGTAAGTTAAAAGCATGGTGAAACTTTTATCCGTATAAAAAGCCGGGCTGATCACATTATCAAACGCTAAAAGCGAACCTTTTTCTTTTAAAGCGCTTAAATAAGGGGTTGTAGGGGCTTGATAGTCATAAACACCCATAAAATTTCTGTTCAAACTCTCGCCAAAAACCAACACCACATTTTCAGTACTCCCTGTATTTTTGACTAAGTAATCTTTAGGGTAAGAAGCTTTCTCTAAAGCCTGACTGGAGTTGTGGCTCTCTCTCAAACTGCTAATATTCCTACCAAAATAATACGCTCCTTTAGCCAAAGCAATGTATTCCATTGTCCCATCAGCGTTCAACAACGCTTCATCTTCTTTATATTTTTTGATGGTTTTTATAGCGTGTGGCACTTCTACAATCAAAAATAAAACGCTTAAAATACTAGCCATTTTTAAAGGAATTGGTTTGTTAGGAACGAGACTGAATAGTTTTAGAGAACCTATAGCTATTAAAATAAACCCTATCACAAAATACCAATGCGGATAAACATAGGCATGGAGGAATTCTGAGCTCTCTTTATAATGCGTGGTGAATAAAATATTACCCAGCTCATTAGACAAAGGCAAATGAAAATAATACGAACCAAAAATATCTATACAGCTAAACACAATCCCTAAAAACAATATAAAACTTTTTAGGCTTTCTGTTACAAACCTGTTCTTAATAAAACTAATCGCATAATAAACAATAAAAAGCCATATAAAACTATACAAGAGCGCTTTAAAAATAAAACCAACGCTCACTGAAGAGAGAAAGCATGCTGAAAGCGCATTAAAAAGAATGAATACAAAAAATTTAGAATCTAAAATCATCAAACCACTCCATTAAGAGATTAAAGTCAGCCCCACTTGAGCGAGTTTTCTCATATCAATTTCAATAAACCTTAGATATAAGTTTTTTGTCGTCATGCCTAGAAAATATGTTCCAATCATTCCCCTAATAAACGACTGACCATAAAAAGATTATAAGATACTCCTCCCCCCTTTTTTTAATTCAATGCACTTCGCTCCAAACTTTTCTTTTCCATGCATAAGCCAAGAACGACAGCACCGCAAAGAAAATCATGATTTTTATCCCTAAGGTATTCCTTTCATGTTTTTTCCTATCGCCTGCTTTTTCCAAATATGCGATAACTTGTTTTTGAGCTTGTTCACTCAACCCCACTCTGGGCATAGCCGTGCCAGGCAAAAGCTTTTGCGGGTCGTTGATGAAAATATTCAAGCCATGTTCGCCCTTAGCCCTAATCATCATGGACAAATCAGGCGCATGAGAGCCTAAATAATTGGCCAAATCTTTAGGATCGCTAAAGGCCTTGTCTTTAGCGTAATCCAGGCTATGGCACCTTTGACAACTTTGTGCAAACACTTCCTTATCGCTCAAATTTTTAGGCAAAATAGAAGTGAGATACGCCACAATATCGCTCAAATCTTGATCGCTAAATTGAGAAAACGCCGGCATAGGATAGGGCCTTTCATCGTTGAATTTGTGGCTCAATTTCGCCGTTTTCACCGGATCTTTGATGAAGTGGGCTAAGAAATTCGCGTTCAAAACCCCCGCCACATGGCTTAAATCCGGTGGCACAACCCCAAAAGAGTTGCTCGCGCTAAGGCTGTCCATAGGGGCTGGAATGTTTTGGGATTTAATGCCATGGCAAGCGGTGCAATTTTCGGCTACAAGCTGTTTGCCCTTATTAGCGTCGCCATTTTTCAAATCAATCGGCTCTAAATCCTTGAAAGCAAAATCCGCCGGAGCGACTTTAGGGTGCATCACCGAATGCGCATAAGGCTCAACCCCATAATAAATCACGCCTATCACCACAATAAGGATGATTAGAATCTTAAATTCTTTCATCTAACACCCCCTTGTTTCTTCCTTTCAGCGATAGTGATAATGGGCAATACCACAAAGAAAAGGGCTAGGAAAGTGATTGAACCCACTAAGCCAATGTATTTACCAATCCCAAGCGGGGGCAATTTACCATAGATCGTTAAAACAATCATATCAATGATTAAAAGCCAAAACCACACCATAAACGCTGGCCGTTTGTGCGCGGGAGCGACCACCGGACTTCTGTCTAAAAAGGGCAGTAAGAAGAAAATCACTTGCGCCACGCCAAAGGCCATTAACCCTAAATCAGCGCTAAAGAAAAAGCCCCTTAAGACTTCATAGCTCCATAAGAAATACCATTCAGGGTAAATGTGAGGCGGCGTTTTAAGGCTGTTAGCCCTTTCAAAGTTAATGGGATCCATCGCAAAATCATAGTGGTAACACACCAAGTAAAAGAAAAAGACCATGAACGCGCAAACCACAAAAATATCTTTAGACAAGAACACCGGCCAAAAAGGAATGACTTTGGATTCTTTTTTCTTGCCTTCAATGAATTTCTTTTCTTCCAATTCAAAGTCAATTTCTTCGCCTTCTTGGTTATTGACATGCGGGATGCGCAAAGAATAAAAATGCACCCCAACAAGTAGAATGATCGCAATGGGCAGTAAAAAGACATGGAGCATGAAAAAACGCGTTAAAGTGGAATCCGCCACGACATAATTGCCCCTAATCCACTCCACCACATCAGCCCCAATGAAAGGAATGCCTCCAAATAAATTAGTGATAACCGCTGCGGCCCAATAGCTCATCTGCCCCCAAGGCAGCATATACCCGCTAAAGGCTTCCGCGCTAAAGACCACAAACAAAATCATCCCGCTAATCCAAATCATCTCACGACCCTTCTTATAAGAGCCATAATAGATGCCAACAAACATGTGGATATAAATGATGACAAAAATCATGCTCGCTGCCGTGGCATGCATGTGGCGCCAAAGCCAGCCATAAGCCACTTCTTGCATGATCGTGAAATTCACGCTATCAAACGCCATTTTCGCATCAGGCTTGTAATACATGAGCAAGAAAATCCCTGAGACTACAAGCACGCCAAAAAGGGTTAATAAAATCACCCCCATAGCCCATAAGAAATTGATGTTTTTAGGGATCCAATATTCTGTCATTAGCACTTTAACAAGCTTGTTAGTGCCAAGACGCATGTCCAGCCATTCGCCTAAATTCTTCGCTTTTTTTATCTCTGCCATGGAACTCTCCTTACGCTTTAGCCATCATTTTCTTGTATTCAGCCCCGGCTTCACCAAAAGTGATTTTAGTGCGCTTCAATTTTAAAAGGCGGGATATCAAAAGGGCGTGGAGGGGGGTGCCGGCAATATTCACGCCATCAGCCGTGAAACGCCCCCCATGGCATGGGCATAAAAAGCCTTTTTCTTCATCTTGATAAGTGGGGATACACCCTAAATGCGTGCAAATTTGAATGGCTGTGGTAAAAACGCTCTCGCCAATTTTAAAATCGCGCTTTTCATTAAAGCCCTCTTTTTTAGAACGCTTGAGGATATAGACCGGTTTCCCACGCCACTCCACCGTGGAAAACTGCCGCTTCTTGCATGTTCGCCACATCTATGGTTGTAAAACCGGCTGAAACAACGCTTGGAAGCGGATCCCAAGTCTTTTTCATCGCTACTAGACTGGCTATAGCCCCTATAGCTGTAACGCTAGCAAGGCTCATTCCTAAAAAATCACGCCTTTGAATATCTGCCATGATTAAAAACTCCTTAATGATAATTACCTTTTAACGACTAAAGGCATAGCAAATCCCTATTTTACAACAAACTCTCTTAATAATCTTTTTAAAATAACAAAATTGAGACTAAAATCAAACGCTTTTAACGCCGTTTTAAAGAAATTTGAGCGCGCAAATGTTTCAAAAGGGTTTCTAAAATATCGTTATCATCTTTGCTTGGGGCTTTCAGGCTTTCTTTATGTTCATCGTTATAAGTAAGGGTGATGTTTTGATTGAAATTAGAAAGTTTAAGGATGCCAAGCTGGTTGGCCAAGATTTTAAGCGTAATGATTTGCAAAAATTGAGCGCTCAAATCGTCCATTTTACCAAACCTGTCTTCTATTTCTTCATGGATTTGCCCCACCTCATCTACATTTTCACACAAACTCAAACGGCGATACAAATCCAGCCTCAAACTATCGCTTGCAATGAGTTCAGGGTTTAAAAAAGCGCTCACACCAAGTTGGATTTCTACGCTTTTTTCAAGCCTTTTTTCCCCCCACTCAATTCATAAATCGCGTCTTCAAGCATGCGCGTATAGAGCGCATAACCAATGTTTTTAATATGCCCGCTCTGATCTTGCCCAAGCAAATTCCCGCCCCCCCTGATTTCTAAATCATGATAGGCGATACTCTCCCCACTGCCTAAATACGAATTTTTTTCTAAAGCGAGCAAGCGTTTTAAAGCCTGTTCATTCAAGCTTTTTTGATCTTCTATGAGGAAATAGCAAAAGCGCTTCTTTTTTACCTCTCCCCACACGACCTCTTAATTGGTGCAAATCAGCCAGCCCAAAATTTTGCGCATTATCTATAATAATCGTGTTAGCGTTAGGCAAATGAATCCCTGATTCCACAATAGAAGTGCATAACAAAACCTGATAGTTTCCCTTAGCAAACTCTAGCATGATTTCTTCGCTCTCATTTGCGTTAATTTGGGAATGCAAAATAGCGATTTTAAGCTTAGGGATGAGCTCTTCTAGCTTGGTTTTGACTTTTGAAATGCTAGCGATGTGGTTATGGATGTAAAAAATTTGCCCGTTACGGCGCAATTCTCTATGAATGATCTCTTTTAAGAGTTCGTCATTCTTTTCTTTCAAAAAAGTGCGGCTGGGCTTTCTGTCTGTGGGTGGGGTTTTTAAAGAGCTAATGCCCTTAATTTGAGAGAACGCCATGTTTAGAGTGCGCGGGATAGGCGTAGCGGACATGCTTAAAAAATGCACGCTTTTGCTCAATTCTTTTAAAGCTTCTTTTTGTTTCACGCCAAATTTATGCTCTTCATCCACCACCACTAAGCCCAAGTTTTTAAATTTCGCGCCTAAAATCGCATGCGTGCCTACAAGAACATCAACCAACCCTAATTCCACCGCCTTTAAAAGCTTGTTTTTTTCGCTCGCATACCGATCCAAACGAGCCACTTTAACGCCAAAATTTTCAAAACGCGCCCTTAAGGTCTCAAAATGCTGGTGCGCTAATAAAGTAGTAGGCACGACTAGCGTGCTTTGAAAGCCGTTTAAAAACGTGCAAAAAATCGCATGCATCGCCACTTCTGTTTTCCCAAAACCCACATCCCCACTCAATAATCTGTCCATCACTCTCTTAGAGCTTAAATCCTTTGAAATTTCAGCGATGGCTTTTTCTTGATCGCTTGTGTATTCAAACCCCGCATGCGATTTAAAGACCTCCAACTCCGCTAAATGCGTGTCCATCTTTTTACCCAAGATCAAATTGCGTTCAGCCGCTAATTCAATGATCTTGCCTGCAATCTCTAAAAGCTTAGCCCTTACTTTAGCTTTTAGTTTGAGAAAACTCCGCTTCCCTAGCCGGTCTTTAACTGGCACGCTATCGCTTTGCGCCACATAGCGAGCGATGAGATGCAAATTTTCTACCGGTAATAGCAGTTTGTCTTCGCCCAAATAAGCGATTTCTAAAAAATCCCTCTTGCTCCCTAAAACGCTGTGCTGGACTAATTGAGAAAACACGCCCACCCCATAATCATCATGCACCACCCATTCGCCCGGATTCAATTCATTCAAGGCGAGCTTGGATTTTTTATGCTTTTTCTTCCTTTCAAAAGAATTGAGCGAGATAAAAATCCTATCAGGGGTTTTAAAATTTAACACAAAGGGGGCGATGACGCATTCCATGTTGCCTGCATCAAGTGCGCCTAATGCATTGTCTAAAATCGTTTTATTAGGGGCTAGGAGCGTGATTTTATAATTTGAATGCAAAGCGATAAAGCGCTTCTAGGGCATACGCATGGATTTCTAAATCTTCATAGCCTTGCGCGTTTTCTAAAACCTTTAAAAATTTGAAACGCTCATAATCCAATTCGTTTAAGCTCGCTAATTCTTGAATTTCTTCTAAAGCTTTAGGGCTTATAACGCTTTTATAGGCATGCAACAAATCGTTTGCTTTTTCTCCTAAAAACCACAAACCAAAACTGGTTAAATCTTTAGAAAAGCTATTTAAGGGGCTTTGTTCCACTTTTGTTTTTAGATCCTTATAAGATGGTTCGTCCAAGCTAAAAAGCGTGGGGGGGATTTCAATTTCTAGCAACTCTTCTTTAAGGCTCATTTGAGTGGCGGGATCCAATTCCTTAATACTCTCACATTCCGTGTCAAAAAAACTCAAGCGATACGCCTTAGAATTAGGTATATAAATATCCACAATATCCCCCCTGAAGCTCGCTTCGCCCTCCACTTCCACTAAGTCTAAAATTTCATAGCCATAATAAAAGAGTTTGTCTTTTAAATCCTTAAGGTTATATTTTTCTAAAAGAGTGATTTTAAAGCTTTTTAAAAGTTCTTTTTTAGGTAAAGGGTGTAATAACGCGCTAATAGGGGCAATGATGATAACTTCTTGCTTGTTTTCTAAGGCTTGATAAAACTCCCTCAAAGCCCCTAAAAGCTGTAAAAATTCTTCAAAAAACGAACGCAAATCGTCGTTTTTTTTAGCCCTAAACTCCGGGAAAAGAACGGCTTTAATATTTGGCTTAAAATAGCTTATGACTTCTTTAGCGAGCTTGGATTCTTTAAAATCCTTACAAGCGAGTATTTGATAATCAAAGCCTTCATTTAAGGCTTTATAAAGGCTAGATTGGATCATTCCCTATTTATTTTCAATTTTCTTTTCTTGCTCATTGATCAACAACGCCCCCCCTTGAAGGTTTTTAGGGCGGGTTTCCCCAATCAAAATCCCTTTCCTTTCCACCACAAGCTCTTGGCTAGAGATCTTACCATCAAGGCGCCCTAAAGGCATGATTTCTACCACTTCCGCTTCCACCGTGCCAGTGAACTTGCCATTGACCACTAATTTATTAGCAAAAATCTCACCCACTACTGAGCCGGTTTGCCCGATCACCACCGTGCTTTTAGAATGTACCACCCGCTTCTAATTCGCCATCTATGTGCAAATGGTAATCCAAATGAAGCTCCCCCTTTATTTTTGTGCCTTGAGCGATGATAGTCGCTGGTCCTGTTTTTGCATTAGCTGATTTATTATTGTTATCAAAGATTGCCATCTGATGCTCCTTTCTTTATTGAAAACTTCTTCAAAATTTTTCATGTTCCATTTGGTGAAACTCATGGGGTTTATGGGTTGATTTAAAAAACGCACTTCATAATGCAAATGCGGCCCTGTGCTCATCCCTGTATTACCACTATACCCAATCAACTGCCCTTTTTTGACAAATTCGCCCGTTTTTACGATGATTTTATTCAAATGGGCGTAGTAGGTTTTAAAACCAAAAGGGTGGAAAACTTTAATCAAATTCCCATACCCCCCATTCCACCCTTTGCTCGCTAACCCTACTACCCCGCTTGCGCTCGCATACACAGGGGTGTTAATAGCGGTGCTCAAGTCAAGCCCGGTATGGTTGTGCAACACATGCAAAATAGGGTGGATTCTTTTATTAAAAGCGGCTGAAACGCGTCGATAGGATTCTAGCGGGTAGTCATTAGGGATAAGGCGCATGATAAAGCTTTTTTGAAGCCCGGTAATCCCAGCGACATCCAAGCGGCTGGAAAAATTGCCCTCTTCTTTTTCTTCTTTCAGGCCTATTCACTCCCACCACTTCTTCTAAATCGTTGATGCGCTCCCCTGAAAGCTGCAAATCGTCTAAAAATTCATCCATTTGCAAAGAAAGCTTTTCATTCGTCTCTCTTTTTTTCTCAAATTCCTTAGTGATTAAAGCATGCCGCTTGTCAATGTTTTTAATCTCTTTATTTAAAACCAGTAGCGAAATGCCTAAAAACAATAAAGATCCCACAACGCTCAAAAGCGCATACAAGCCAATTTGACGAAATAGTATATGAACATTAATATAACGGCTCCCTTTAGAGTCCGTAACCATCACAATCAAACGCCTATCCAAAAACACTAAAATCCTTACTGGCCTATGAGCGCGTCTTTATCCACATGCTCTTGGAGCTGGACAATGTCTTCTAAAACCCAAAACAAATTCTTCCATTCAATAAATTTATTTTCTTCTAAAGCGCTTTGGAAATGATCCAAATCCCATGTTAGAAATTTTTCTGCGTCTAAAATTTTACCCAAAAAGCGCACTTCATAATGCAATTTTTCACCGCCGCTATTACCGCTCTTCCCGCTATAGCCAATCAACTGCCCTTTTTGGATAAAGCTTTTGGGCTGCACATTGACATGATCTAAATGCGTGTAAATGGAGCTAAAACCAAACGCATGCTCAATGCGCACCAAGTTCCCATACCCCACATTAGAACGAGTCTTCACAAAATCCACAATCCCATCAGCGCTTGCATACACAGGCGTGTTTAATGGCGCGATAAAATCAATCCCGGATTCAACGCCCTTAATTTTTTTAATGGGGTGGTTCCTTTCTTTGGTGGGTTTGATCGCGCTATAAGTTTTTAAGGGCATGCCATTAGGAATGAGCATGAGCGCTAAATTTTTTTGATTTAAGCTCAAATTTTCTAAATCCACTTCATCATAGAGATGCCCTCCCCCATTAGCCCCCTTTTTGATTTCAATCAAGGATTCTAGCCCACGGATCTTTTGCCCCACAATAAAGAGCTCTTCTCGCTTGTTTTTGATCTCTTTTGCTAGGGCGTAATTTCTTTGATACAAACCCCTAAAATCCCTTAAAACCGCATTCCTCTCGCTTGTCATCGTATCCATTTTAGCGATTAAAAATTTTAAAAACCCTACGCCAAGCCCCACGATCAATAAAAGAATGATAACAGAAATGATGAGGTTGCGTTTTAAATTTTTAGAAAATTTGAGCTGTTTAGAGCCTGATTCATCAATGATGGTGATCACAAGCTGGTTTTGTGGCATCAATCCCTCTTCTTTGGATAGCGTTCATAAAAAGCGTTGGCTACCAGAAATGAGCCATACACCAAATAATTTTCATTTTCTTCCAAATCTTCAAACAAAGCGTATTCTAACCCTAAAGTTTCTAAAATCCCTTTAAGCTTTTCTAACTTGATAACCCTTTCTTCATGCAATTCTAAAATCAAAACCTTTTTAATGACAGGCTTTAAAATTTCTAGCACCAAAAAAGCGTCTTTATCTTGATAGCAATTATAAATTAAAATGATTTTAGCGTTAAAGATGCGTTTGATTTCTTCTTTTAAGGCTTTAGCGCTATGGGGGTTATGCCCCACGTCTATTAAAATGTTAGGGCTTAAAAGCTCGCAACGGCCGATTAAATCCAGGGGCTTTAGGTTTTTTAAAACTTCTTGTTTATTGCATGGCATTAGCGTTTCAAACGCTTTTAGGGCCACTTCTAAATTCATCGCTAAAAAATGGGCTAAATGGTGGCGTTCAATATAATCCCTGACTCCTTTTGAAATTTCATTTTGAACCACAATCAATTTTACGTGTTTTTCTTTGGCGATTTTTTGAGCGATATTTAAAACCAGTTCTTGTTGGGGAGCGATGATGCTAAGAGGGCCCATCGCCTTTAATTTAGTAGTCGCAATGCTTTCTAAACTATCCCCTAAAAATTCCTTATGATCATAATCAATGGGGGTGAAAACGCTTAGGGTTTTTTCTAAAGCGTTCGTGCTGTCAAACTCCCCCCAAGCCCTGCTTCTAAAACCAAATAATCGCAATCTTTAGCGAGCATGACGGCTAATAAGGTAGCGTATTCAAAATACGAGCAAGCACTGCTGAAAGCGCGCGATTGCAATTGCTGGTGGGCGTTTTCTAAAACGCTTTCTTTAACAACAGAACCATTCAAATAAAAGCGCTCCCTGAATTCAAAAACATGAGGGGAGGTGAAATGCAACACCTTAAAATTTTGATCGGCTAACAAAAGGGTTAAAAACCGCCCTGTGCTGCCCTTACCATTAGTCCCTACCACATGAATGACTTTGGCTTGAATCTCAAAAAAAGCGTTTTTAAAATCTTTATAAATTTGAATGAAACGGCTGGGATCAAATTTATGGTATTCCTTGGGCTTTGTTTCTAAAAACGCCTTCAACCCATGACTATTTTTCATTATTGAATTTCCCCTCATAAGCGATTTGAGCCACAAATTTAGTCAAAGTTTGCTCCACAGCCTGATTGATAGCGTAATAGCGATTCTGGAAGGTGTTAAGGGGGTCTTGCAAATTCACGGCATAATTATAATACCCGCTATTTTGGAAAGTCTTTTGCGTGCCTCTTTTATTATCGTAGGTGTAATTCACAGACACGGTCGCACGATAGAAAGTCGTAAAGCCTTCTTTATTTTGCGTGATACTCGTATCGGTTACATTCGTGATTTCTATGATAATAATGGAATCTGAATCCTTTTCACTCGCCAGGCGGTTTTGGAAGCGTTGCACGACTAAACGATTCATCAAATCCTTAAACTCCACAGAGTTTTCAGGGTTAGGCAAATTCACGATGAGTTTTACATACACGCTATCGCCAAGCGCGTTTTGAGCGTAAGTGGCGATGGGTTTATACCCACAGCCCTTGAACAAAAGCAATAAAATAAAAAAAAGTAAAGCCCTCATGCGATGACAAAATTAACAAGCTTATTAGGCACATAAATTTCTTTTTTAACGCTCGCGTTTTCTAAATATTTCTCCAATTCTTTTTTAGCCAAAACAATAACCTCTTCTTTGCTAGCGTTAATATTGACTTTCAATTCCGCGCGCCTTTTGCCATTAATGGTAAGCCCTAAAGTCATAAAGTCTTCCACAAAAGCGCTTTCATCAATCGCTATAGACTTAAAATTCTCTCTTTTAAAAAGCCTCTCGCTCAACTCCCATGCCGTGTGCGGGATAATAGGCTCTAAAATTTGCAACAACACAAAATAACCCTCGCATAAAATCCGCTCATCAGTTTGCGCACTCAAAGCGTTTAAAGCCTCCATGCAGCTTGCGATCAAAGTGTTAAACGCGTAAGCGCTTTCAGCCTTATTGAAAATTTCATGCGATTTTTTTAACGCCTCATAGACTTTTTTGCGGGCTAATTTTTGCACTTCATTCAGGATCACTCCTTTAAATTCAGGCTTAGAAGTGGTAGGGTTAATGGCGTTCGCTTTATCGTATAAGCGCTTGATAAACCGGTGTGCGCCCTCTAAAGCGCTGTCATTCCATTCCAATTCTTTAGCCGGCGGGGCAGCAAAAAGGATAAAGAGCCTTGCGGCATCAGCCCCGTATTTTTTGAGTATTTCTTTAGGGCTGACGACATTGCCTTTAGACTTGCTCATCTTAGCGCCATCTTTTAAGACCATGCCTTGAGTGATAAGTTGCTTAAAAGGCTCATCTAAATGAATATAGCCCAAATCCCTTAAAGCCTTAGTGAAAAAGCGCGCGTATAACAAGTGCAAAATCGCATGTTCAATGCCGCCAATATAAGTATCCACTGGCATGAAATACTTCAAGTAATTTTGATCAAACGCTTGATTTTCACGCTGATTTTTGGGCGTGGTATAACGCAAGAAATACCAACTGGATTGGATGAAAGTGTCCATGGTGTCTGTTTCTCTTAAAGCGTCTTTGTGGCATTTAGGGCATTGAGCGAATTTCCAACTCGCATGCTTTTCTAACGGATTGCCCTCCCCATTAATCACAATGTCTTCAGGTAAAGTTACCGGCAGTTGGGTTTCAGGCACGATCCCACAATGTTTGCAATGAATCATAGGAATGGGCGCTCCCCAATACCTTTGACGGCTCACCCCCCAATCTTGCAAGCGGTAGTTGATCACCCTTTTACCGAGATTTTCTTTTTCAAAATAAGCGATGATTTGCTCTCTGGCCACTGAGCTAGAAAGATCGCTCCACTCCCCGCTATTTTTTAAAACCTCTTCTTTAGTGTGGGGCAAATTTTGAGGGCTTTGAGTGATCACTTTAATAGGGATATGATAAAGATTAGCGAATTCAAAATCCCTTTCATCGCAAGCTGGCACGCCCATTAACGCTCCAGAGCCATAATTGGCTAGGGCGAAATTAGCCACCCAAACAGGGATTTTTTGCTTCGTTAAAGGGTGGATAGCGTAAATGCCTAAAAACGCCCCTTTTTTCTCTAAGGCTCTTTCTCTTTGAGTCGTGTTTAAAATCGCTTTAATAATCTTTGAATCTTCTTGGCTCACTCGCTTAATGGCATGCTCTACTAAAGGGTGTTCTGGGGCGATGGCGATGTAAGTTACGCCATAAATAGTATCCGCTCTTGTGGTAAAAACTTCAATTTCTTGAATGCCGTTGCAAGCTTTCAAGCACTCATCAGCGATTTTAAAGCCAAATTGCAACCCGCTAGATTTCCCTATCCAGTTTTTTTGCATGATTAGGACTTGAGAAGGCCAATGATCTTCTAAAGTCTCTAAGTCTTTTAGTAATTCTTCAGCGTAGTTTGTGATCTTCAAATAATATTGATAGAGTTCTTTTTGAATGACTTCTGTGTCGCAACGCCAACACCTCCCATCAATGACTTGCTCATTAGCTAAAACGGTTTTATCGTTAGGGCACCAATTGAGCATGGCTTTCTTGCGATAGATCAGCCCTTTTTCCCACAAATCAATGAAAAATTGCTGTTCAAATTTCGTGTAATCCGGATCTGAAGTGGCAAATTCCCTGTTTTTAGAAAAAGAAAACCCTAAAGCTTCAAACTCTTTTTGCATGGCTTCAATGTTTTCATAAGTCCAGGTTTTAGGGTGGATACCATGCTTAATGGCCGCATTTTCTGCAGGCATCCCAAAAGAATCAAACCCCATAGGGTGTAACACATTGTAATGGTGCAAACGATAATAGCGTGCCAACGCATCGCCAATGGTGTAATTGCGCACATGCCCCATGTGGATTTCCCCACTAGGATAAGGCAGCATGCTTAGAATGTATTTTTTAGGGAGGTTAAAATCGTCTTTAGGTTCAAAACTCTTATTTTTCCACCAAAATTCTTGCCATTTTTTTCTATATTGATAAAATCCATCACTACCCCTTAGTCTGTTTCGCTCGTTACAACGCTTTCAATCAACAAAAAGATGAGACTGAAAGCGTTGCTAATCAACGCCCCAATCATGAGCATGTAAGCGGTAACCAAATTATTTAAAATCTGTAAAAACACAAACGCCGGTATGAGGTGCAACACGGTAGCTAAAGAGCTGGCCAATAGCTCTGAAGCGAAACGCTTGATCACCCCAATTTTGAGCGTAACAGAAATAAGATTTAAAGCTAACGCTACAAACAACACCACCGTGTTAGGCTCATACAAAAACCCTGCAATGGTGGTTAAAGAAATAAGGCTGAACAGCACATGAACGACCCGACCCCAATCCATAGAAACTCCTTAAACTTGACCGCCCTCATACAAACGGCGCATTTTTTCTTTCTCTTGAGCTTTTTTGATTTTTCTAGCCTCATTCTCATAGTATTTACCCATATCAAAGCCTAACAGTAATGCCACTTTAGGGGCGATGAAAATAGAGCTATAAGTCCCTACAATCGTGCCTATTAGCATGGGCAATGAAAAGCCAATGATGATCTTACTCCCAAACACACACAAAATCAACACCACAAAAAACACGGTTAAAGAAGTTAAAAGCGTGCGCGTGAGCGTGCTGGAAATGGCTTCATCAATGGCTTGAATGGCGTTTTTGGTTTTTTGAGAGAGCATCTCTTCTCTGATTCGATCAAAAATAATGATCGTATCATTAATGGAATACCCAATCAAGGTGAGCAAGGCCGCAATCACTTCCAAATTCATATCAATCTTAAAAACAATCACCGAGCTTGCCACTAAAATCACATCATGCACAAGTGCAATAACGCTCGCTAAAGCAAAACGCCATTCATAGCGGAAACTCACATAAACCATGATCGCTATTAACGCTAAAATCAGCGACAAAACGCCCTTTTCTTTCAACTCGCTCCCCACTCTAGGACCCACGGTGTCAAATTTACGGATTTCAAAATCGCCACTGGGTTTTAGAATATTAGCCACGATAGCGTTCAAATCTTCATTTTCAGCCGTTTCTACAAAAGGGAATTTGATTAAAATTTCTTCTTTAGAGCCAAATTCGCTCACTTGAACGCCCTTGAAGCGAGCTTCTTTTTCAAAAAGATCGCGCACTTCTTTAATAGGGGCGTTTTGAGTGTAACGCACCTGCACCAAACTCCCCCCGCAAAATCAATCCCTAAAGAAAACCCTTTGAAAAACAAAAGCCCTAATGCTAGAAGCACCAAGATCGCTGAAACGATCACCCCATAATTGGAATAACGCATGAAGCTTAAGATTCTAGTATGTTTGAATAATTCCATAAAACCTCCTAAGCTCTTTTATTCACGCCAAACCAAAAATAAAGGCTTTTTGTTTGAGTGAGTTTAGGTAAAAGGGCTTGATAAATCCCTTGCGTGCCTATAATAGCGGTGATGATAGAGGCTAAAATCCCAATGCCTGTGGTTAGGGCAAAGCCTTTAATCGCTCCTGTGCCATAAGCGTATAACAACACCGAAGCGATCAAGGAAGTGATATTGGAATCAAAAATCGCTCTACTCGCATTGATATAGCCTAAATGGATCGCTTTAGCGATGCCCTCATTCTCTCTTAAGACTTCTCTAATGCGCTCGTTGATAATGATATTAGCATCCACGGCAATCCCCACGGTTAAAACAATCCCCGCCATTCCCGGTAGAGTCAGCGTCGCTCCAAAAATCGCCATGACCGCCACAATCAAAAAAAGATTGACCACTAACGCCATGCAAGCGATCACCCCCGCCATAGAGTAATAAAGCGCCATAAAGCCCATCACTAAAATAAAGCCTCCAACTAGAGCGATAATGGAAGTTTTAATGCTGTCTTTCCCTAAACTCGGGCCTATAATCCTTTTTTCTAAAACCTGAATGGGAGCGCTCATCGCCCCACTCCTTAAAGCGATCGCTAAATCGCTCGCTTGAGCCACGCTAAAATTCCCGCTAATTTGCCCGCTCCCTCCGCCAATACGCTCCCTAATCACCGGGGCTGAATAAACCTTATTGTCTAAAACGATCGCCATGCGTTTGCCCACATTCGCGCCTGAGAAATCCCCAAAAATCTTAGCCCCTTGCGCATCTAGCGTGAAGCTCACCACCGGCTGGTTGTTTTGATCATACACCACTTTCGCATCTGTAAGCATTTCGCCATCTAAAATGGGGATCGCTTTGAGCAAGATTTTACCCCCCATTTCCACATCAGACAACAACACGCTGCCTAATTTTTGAGCCTCTAAATCCGTCATTTTCATCGCATCTTTATTGTGTTCTTCATCCACTGCCATCATCTGCAAATGAGCGGATCTTGAAATCAAGTCTTTAGCGCGCCGTTCTTCTTCTAAAGTCTTAATGCCGGGCAATTGCACCGAAATTTCTTCTTTACCTTGCTGAATGACTACAGGCTCTGCCAAACCAAATTGATCCAAGCGGTTACGAATGATCCCTATCACTTGCAAAATCGTGTTTTTACGCAATTCTTTCTTGCTCTAAAGGGGTGAGCTTCACGCTATAAAATTCCGCTTCTTTTTTGATTTCAAACTGGCTATGGCCTTGCAATTCCAATAAAAGCGCGTCTAATTTTTTCGCTTCATCTTCATCTAAAAGCTCAAAACTGATCCGCTTCTAGGCTAGATTTAATGTCTTTAAGCAAGATATTTTGTTTTTTAGCGTTATATTCTAAAGCGGACGCCAAGCTTAAATACTTGTTTTTTAAAGCCTCATCGGTTTGCACCCCTAAAAGCATGTTCAACCCCCCCTTAAATCCAACCCTAAAGTGATTTTAGGGCCTTTAGTTTCTAGTAAAGAAGGCACAGAAAACCCTACCCCTAAAAGAAGCGCGCAAATAAAAACGATTAAACGAGGGTTAAAAAGTTTCATTCAGTTGTTATTTGGCGTTGTTTCAAAGTTTTAGTACTAGATAATTTTGCCGAGATTTCTTCTCTGCCTTGTTGGATAACTATAGGCTCTGCCAAACCAAATTGATCCAATTCGTCTAATTTGAACGCTACATAGTTTTTAGAAAGTTTAGCGGTGGTGTCATCATTGAGTTTCACGCTAAAAAAATTCGCTTCCGCCTTAAGCACTTCAACGATCAGCCCTCCTTGAGTGACAATTTTATCGCCCTTAGTCAAACCCTCTATCATTTCTTTATGCTTTTTTTGCTGTTGGCGTTGCGGGCGAACGATCAAAAAATAAAAAATAAGAAACAACACCAAAAGGGGTAAAAGCGTCGTTATAATTTCTTTAGTTTGTCCCATTAAATTTCCTTAAAAGATGTTTTAATCTCAAATTATAGCATTTTTCACTATTTCTTTAAAGCCGCTCTTTTATCTAGCACGAATAAATACAAAGCCCCTATGATCCCAGAAATCAAAGATCCGAGTAAAATCGCAATTTTTGCCACTTCCATAGCGTCCTCATGCTCGATCGTAAAAGCCAGATTAGAAATGAACATAGACATGGTAAAGCCAATCCCTGCTAAAAGCCCAGCCCCTAAAATATGCCACCAGCTGATGCCTTTAGGGCGTGCGGTGATTTTAAGCTTTTCGCTTATAAAAGTGATTAAGAAAATCCCTAAAGGCTTGCCCAAACAAAGCCCTAAAATAACCCCCAAAAGCACCTTATCCACTTCTAAATTGATGCTAGAATCAACGCTCACCCCAGCGTTTGCAAACGCAAATAAAGGCATGATGAAATACCCGCTAATGGGGGCTAGAAAATGCTCCAATCTTTCTAAGGGGCTTTGTAAAGCGCTCGCTTTTTCTTCAATAGAATGCAAGATTTCTTGCTGCTCTTTGGTTAAAAGCGCTCCTGAACTCGTTTCTGCGTATCGCTTGCCCAGTTCCAAAAGCTCTACATTTTTAGAATCTTTAGGGATTTTCACCGGTATCATAAAAGCTAGAACCACTGCAGCGATTGTCGCATGGATACCGCTTTGATGCACGCAAAACCAAAGCAACACCCCTAAAAGCAAGTAAGGGACAAGCGAGCGCATATTCAAACGATTTAATACAGCTAAGATAAGAACCACCCCTAAAGCCCCTAAAAGCCATGCGAATTTTAAATTCGTGGTATAAAAGAGCGCGATCACCACAATAGCCCCCAAGTCATCAGCCACCGCTAGAGTGATTAAAAAAACCTTTAAAGCGGTTGGCACCCTCTTGCCTAAAAGCATGATCACACCTAAAGCGAACGCAATATCCGTCGCCATAGGGATCCCAAAACCATGCTGAGAAGGCGTGTTAGCGTTAAGAAAAAAATAAATCAATCCTGGAGCTATCATGCCCCCAAGAGCCGCAATCACAGGGAAAGAAGCTTTTTTGAAACTGGATAATTCCCCAAACAACAATTCTCGCTTGATCTCTAAGCCTATCATTAAAAAGAATAACGCCATTAAGACATCATCAATCCAGTTATGCAAACTAAAGCCGATGAAAAAATCCCCTATTTGAAACCCAAAAGGGGTGTGCCATAGCGCAAAATAACTTTCTTTTAAAAACGAATTAGCCACCACCATCGCTAAAACAGCGTTTAAAAAGAGGAAAATCCCTCCAAAAGACTCGCTTTTAATGAAGTTCTTAAGCGTCAAACTGAGCGCGTTTTCTGTTTTTTTGAGATTCATAGACAACCTTAAAATTTTTAATTTCAGACCCATAATTTTTCAAGTAGTCTTTTATGAGCGTAAATAATGCCCGCTTGTATCTTAAAATGGGGGGCTTGAGTTTTTAAAAACTCAGCGTAATGAGACACTTGCGCTTTATGGCTTTGCTGGTAATTTTGAGAGCTTTTATAATCTAAAACACACAAATTTTGCCCCCTATCCCACAACAAAACATCAATCCTAGACACAACTCCTTCCAAATAAAAAAGCCGCTTCACCCCTTAAGGCATAATTTTTAAAAAGAACTTGTATTTCTGCATCGTTTTCAAAAAGCTCTAAACTCTCTTCTAACGCTTGATAATCCAAACCATAAAAACCATAATGGTAGTTTAAATATTCTAAAACGCTTTCTTTAGGAATGTTGTAAGCGTATTGGTATTCCAATCCTTTATGCAAGGCGATACCAAAATTGATCGCTTCCTGGTCGTTATTCTTTTCATAATCGTTAGGCTCTTCTTCTATCTCTTGGACTTGCTCGCCATAGGCATGGGGCTTGATGAGAGCGCTTGTAATTAAAGGCTCTTTTTGAGGAGAAATAACCGGCGTAATTTCTCCCTCTTCTAAAGGCGCAAGATCCAATTTTTCGCGCATTGTTTTGTTTTTGCTTTCTTTTTTACTTTCTTTCTTGTCTTTGGCCACGACAATCAGCCCTAACTCAGCCCTAGTGAATGCGACATAATACACATTGGTTTCTTCGTGATCTTTGGCCGCTTCTTCTTTGTCTAAAGCCCTAGCGTAATCTTTATCCACGACCTCACGATTTTTCATTCTGTAATAAAGGCGAAGAAGCTCTGCGCCGTCATATTCTTCAAGGAGTTGATTGGAATGGCTTGAATTAGGCTTGCCCAAGCGTTCGCACACGATCACATAAGGGAATTGCATGCCTTTAGATTTGTGAATGGTCATGATCTGCGCGCCTTTTGAATGGGAAGAAGCGATCGCTTTAGCCTCTAATTTTTCTAAAAATCCATCGGCGTCTTCGCACCCAACCGCTAATTCCAAACAGCTTTGTGCAGGCTCTCCATAAAGCTCAAATTGCTCCATCACTTTCCACACAAAGCCCGCCACGCTCTCTTTTTTAGGGTTAAAACCAGCTAAAGCGATCGCATCATCATGCAAGTATCCAGCGAGTTTTAAAACGCTGTGCTTATAAAAGGGCTTGTAAGGTTCTTCCGCTAGAGCGTATTTTAAAGCGTTCTTAATGATTTTAGATTCTACAAATTGAGACAATTTCGCGCTAGATTCCGTGCTTGGGCGAATCGCACTCAAACGCTCTTGCAAATAATTTTTGATTTCTAAAGCGTCCTTATTGGTGGCGCATAAAATGGTAATGTCTTTAGGATCAATGCGATGCTCTAAAAGGTTTTGGGCTTCTTGTAAGATTTGTTCTAACAACAATTCTCTTTCATCAGCCACTAAAGAGACTTTAACATAGCCCTCTGTAGCATGTTTATTTTGAGAAGTTTTAGGGTATTTTTGCTCCAAATAAGCGGTGGGGGAATTTTGATAAGCCTTTTTAAAAATGGTGTTCACATAATTAATGATTAAAGGCGCACTGCGGTGGTTGAATTGTAAATTATCGTGGTAAAAATCCTTAGCAACGCTTTCAAACAAAGAACTAAAACTCCCCCTAAAGGCATAAATGCTCTGCTTGACATCGCCCACAAAAAACACGCTCCTGTGCCATTTTGCTTGCCCTATCCCGGCTTTAATCTCATCAATAAAAGGGGCTAAAATCTTATAATCGTTCAAGCTCGTGTCTTGAAATTCATCAATCAAAATGTGCGCGATCTTGCTGTCCAACCTGAAATAAAAAAACTCCGCCGGCAACTCTTCATAACCATTCAATAAGGCATGGACTTTATCTTTAATCGCATCAAAATCTAAGGCTTGGATTTTAGAAGTGGCGTTATCATAAAGCTGGATGAATTTAGGGAATTTTTTAAATATTGCGGTTTCTTTGGCTTCATAATAGCGTTTTAAATCGTTTTCAATCTCTTCGCATTCGCTCTCTAAAGTGGGGATTTCACTTTTGAGTTTTTTGAAAGATTGATATTCGCTCTTTTTTTAAGCCAGGTTAAAGAGCTGTTTAAAAATCCCCTAAAACTATCGCATTTAATGGCTGTTTTAGCCTTATCTGACGCTGTTTCTATGCTTTGAATTTGTTCGTTTAAGCTTCTTAGTTTTTCTAAAAAACCCTCTTCATCAAATGCAGGTTCTTTCTTATTAGGATCAAATAAATAGAGCTTATTCTTTAAAAAACGCAACCGCTCTAAAATAGAATCGCTTGTGTAACTATCATAACTTAAGCATTGAGCGATAAAAACGCTCAATTCCTCAAGCTGTTCGCCATTTAAAGCGCTCAAAAAACCCTCATTAAGCTGTTGCTGGTGCGCTTTGGTGTCTTCATTGACTTCAAAATTCGCGCTCAACCCCACAAACCAACAAAATTTCCTTAAAATGCTTTGGAAAAACGCATCAATAGTGCTGATTCTGATTTCAGCGTTTAAAAAGCGTTGGTAGATTTTTTGAGCGCTATTTCGCACTAGATCAGGGTTTAAGCGGTATTTTTCTTCTAATTCTTTTAGGATATTTTGGGATTTTTCTTTTTCGCTCTCAAGGTTTTCTTGTTGCAAAATTTTTAAATAGTCTAAAATGCGCTCTTTCATTTCGGCGGTGGCTTTTTTAGTGAAAGTGAGCGTTAAAATCTCGCTAGGATTAGCCCCCTTAAACAATAGGGCTAAAAACCGCACGCTCAAAGCGAAAGTCTTCCCGCTCCCTGCTGAAGCCTTTAAAGCCATGCATTGTCTTTTTGTATCCATTAGAGCTACCCCAAATTTCTATTTTGTCTTTATTATAGCCTAAAAGCCTTTTTTACTTAAGCTAAAAAACCTTAATCTTTTGCTATAATCATAGGGTTTTGTCGTTTTTTCTATCATTTTAATAGGAACAAAGGCAAAGACAGCGTCAAATTCACACATGCTAATCCTTGTATTTAGGTGTTCTTAAGAATTTAAGAATCAAATGAGCATGGAGGAAGAGAACCAAAATAACTTTAAGGAGAATATTCTCATGGTAACCATGAAAGATTTATTAGAATGCGGTGTGCATTTTGGACACCAAACAAGGCGTTGGAACCCTAAAACCAAAAAATTCATTTTTGGCGTTAGGAAAAATATCCATATTATTGATTTGTAAAAACTTTGCGCTACTTTAGATACACCTATAATATCGTGCGCGATGCGAGCGCTCAAGGCAAAAGCATCATGTTTGTAGGCACTAAAAAACAAGCCAATGAGACTTTGAAAGAATTTGCTGAAAGCATTCAAGTCCCTTATGTCAATTACCGCTGGCTTGGTGGCATGCTGACTAATTTTAGCACCATTAGAAAATCGGTGAGAAAATTAGAAATCATTGAAGAAATGGAAAATAGCGGTCAAATTGATCTATTGACTAAAAAAGAAAAACTCATGATTTTAAGGAAAAAAGAAAAGCTGGATAAGTATCTTGGCGGGGTGCGCCACATGAAAAAAATCCCTGATATGATTTTTGTGATCGATGTGGCTAAAGAAAAAATCGCTGTCGCTGAAGCACGGAAACTCCATATCCCTATCGTGGCTCCCTTAGACACTAACTGCGATCCTGATTTAGTGGATTACCCCATTCCTGGAAATGACGATGCGATCCGCTCTATTAGGCTATTTTGTAAAGAAATGAGCGAAGCGATTTTAGAGGGGCGAGAACTCATGCAAGAAGAAATCGTCCATGCGGATGAAAATAGCGAAGAGATAGAGTTCGTGAGCAATGAAGAAAAAGAAGAAATGCTCGCTGAAATCCAAAAAGAAATCACTCAAGGAGCCGAATAATGTCAGGAATTAGCGCTCAATTAGTCAAAAAATTAAGGGACTTAACCGATGCGGGCATGATGGATTGCAAAAAAGCCCTTGTGGAAGTGGCTGGGGATTTGCAAAAGGCTATTGATTTCTTGCGCGAAAAAGGCTTGAGTAAAGCCGCTAAAAAGGCCGATAGGATCGCTGCTGAGGGCGTGGTCGCTTTAGAAGTAGCGCCTGATTTTAAAAGCGCGATGATGGTAGAAATCAATAGCGAAACGGATTTTGTGGCTAAAAATGAGGGCTTTAAGGAATTGGTTAAAAAAACTTTAGAAACGATCAAAGCCCATAACATTCATACCCCAGAAGAACTGCTTAAAAGCCCGTTAGACAACAAGCCTTTTGAAGAATATTTGCACTCTCAAATCGCTGTGATTGGTGAAAACATTTTAGTGAGAAAAATCGCTCATTTAAAAGCCCCTAGCTCTCATATCATCAATGGCTATGCGCATTCTAACGCTAGAGTGGGCGTGTTAATCGGTATAAAATACAATAATGAGAAAAACGCTCCAAAAGTGGTGGAACTAGCCCGAAACATCGCTATGCATGCTGCAGCGATGAGAACCTCAAGTATTAGATTGCAAAAGACTTTAGCCTTGATTTTGTCAAAAAAGAAACTTTAGCCTTGATCGCTGAAATTGAAAAAGACAATGAAGAGGCTAAACGATTGGGCAAACCTTTGAAAAACATCCCCACTTTTGGGAGCCGCATTGAATTGAGCGATGAAGTTTTAGCCCATCAAAAAAAGGCTTTTGAAAACGAACTAAAAGAGCAGGGCAAGCCTGAAAAAATCTGGGATAAAATCGTTCCTGGAAAAATGGAAAGGTTTATCGCTGATAACACCCTTATTGATCAACGCCTAACCCTTTTAGGGCAATTCTATGTCATGGACGATAAAAAAACTATCGCTCAAGTCATCGCTGATTGTTCCAAAGAGTGGGATGATGATTTAAAAATCACTGAGTATGCGCGTTTTGAATTGGGCGAAGGCATTGAGAAAAAGGCAGAAAATTTCGCTGAAGAAGTGGCTTTGCAAATGAAGTGAGATTTTAGAAAAACAACCTTTAAAGGTTGTTTCTTTTAACTTTTTAACTTTCTTTATTTAATCTTGTTTATGAGACTGATCATCAATTTCTTTGCACTAAAAATAAACTCGTGTTTTACAAGAAATAGATAAATGGGTGCAAATATGCTAATGAGTGAGTGTTTTCAAAAATTTTAAGACATTTTGTTCTCTTAAAATGTGATTATGCGAAAAGAAGCTTTCAATCTGGTGGTGGTTAGAAAATTCCTTTTTATGCTCATAAGCTTTTCTGATGTAGGGGGCAAACCCAAAAGGGTTTTCTAAATCCTTTAAGGCGTTTTTCAAACTCTCTTCATCTTTATCTAAAGTATCAAAATACTTGAGTAAGACCTCTCTGGTTTCATAACTCAAAATATCTGAGCCTTTAAAAAAAGTGATGTTTGCATTAGCGACTCCATACACATAAATCGCATTGGGTTTAGGCAGGTTTGAATTCCACATGGGGCGAGAAGTTTGAAGGTTTTTTTCACCCTTATCGTTTTTAGAAAACTTGATTTCAATCCCCACCACATGATCAAAAATAAAAACCAAAAAATCAGGGTAATTTTGTGAGCCAAAAGGTTGGTATAAAAAATGGCTTGTAAGGTTTGAAAAAGGGTTTTTAAGGGTGTGTGGGTGATTTTTTTCTAAAACTTGCTTTTTGAGTTGGTTAAAAGCGGTTTTGATTTCTTTATTAGGCTTTTCTTCAATATGGCTTAATTCTTCTGTTAAATCGCCATTGATTTCGCTAAAGTGTTTTTTTAATTCATTCCTAAATTGGTTTTCAAACTGCTCCCCTGTGCTAGAACTTGCAAAAAACTTTCTTTTATTGGTAATTTCTTGGAACACTTTTTCAAGCATGCATTTCCTTTAATTTGCAATATTCTTCCACAAAATCATAAGTAGAAAACCCTAAAACTTGCGTGTTTTTATGAGCGAGTTTGTTAAAATCAATTTTATGGATAATCCTTAAAGCTTCTTTAGAATGGGCTTTGATGAAAAAATATTGTCGGTTTTTAATCAGTAAATTTGCATTGGTGATCTTTTCGTTGTAATCATAAAAGCCTTGTCTCACCACCGCAAAATCCCATTGGTATTTTTCTTTGTTGAAATATTTTAGGGTGTGTGGTGTGTTGTTATGAATGTAAGTAATAAAGTCACTATGGCGGATTTTAGGGGTGCAATGATGCGTTCGTCTTTAAGATTTAGGGCGATATTTTTATGCATATAGATTTGAAAAACGCATTTCACATCATAGGGTCGTTCATTAAAAATAAAAGCGTTTTTCTCTAAATCAGCGTTTAAAACCAATTTTGCACGCTTATCAATGTGTTTTTGAATAGAATAGCGTTTGAATAAATTGGGCAAAATAAACGCTGTAATAGGCGCTTCGTTTAAAGATTTGTTTAAAAAATTTAAGGCTAATTTCCCTCTATGCCCAAAAGGAGGGTTGCCAATAATAATACGCTTTTTGTTAAACTCAATCAATTCCAACAAATAATCTTTTTTTGAATGCCTTGAGCTTTAGGGGCAATATCAAGGGCGTCCCAATCGGCAATCCCTAATCCTTTTAACGCATCAACAAAGCTCCCACTCCCTGCACTTGGCTCTAAAAAATGGAACGCGTTTAAGTCTAGCCCTAGATTTTGATTGATGAGATCTTTTAATAAATCCAAACAAAATCGTGCGATTTTGGGGTGGGTGTAAAAAGCGTCTAAATTCTTTTGCAAGGTAGCATTACTAGCCATTTTAATCCCATTTTAGTTGAAATCAAACCCGCCCGCTTCGCCTAAACTCATGCTCTCATAAGCCGCATCCACATAGCTGTTGCGGATTTCGCATTTTAAAACCTGCTCGCATTTCAAGCAGCTTGTTACTTGCTTTTCTTCTTGGCATGCTTGTAATTTCAAAAGAGCGTCATTAAAACGCTCTTCATATTCTAATTTTTTAGCGCTATTTTGCATCATTCTCCCTTTAAATATTTTTCTAAAATGTGAGCTTCATGCGGGCTGGCTAAATAGCATTCGCTTTTTTCATGGTAGCTTTCTACGCTTTGCTCTAGCAAACGCTTTTTAACCCCCTTATCAAAATAAAACGCTTCCCCTTTAGCTTTTTCAACCATCAAGGCTAAAGGAAAGACTTCAAAAAGCTTTCGCAATTTCTTTTGCGGGTAGGAAAACACTCCGCCTTTTTTAACCAACACATGATGGACATCAGCCACCATGGATCCTGAGTATCGTAAGCGGTAATTTTCTGCAAAAACCGCTTCTAAAGCCTTTTTTAAGCCTAAAGAAAAATCCTTTTGATTGCCTCCGTTAGCGATGATTTTACCCTTATTTTCTAAAACGATGGTTTCTATAAAATGAAACTTGTTTTGATAAAAAGCGTAACGATAAACTTCTTCTAAAGCCACCACCAATTCTATTTTATGCCCAAAAACCACATAAAGGCTTGCAACTAAATTTTGCGCCTTATAATCCTTTTCATAAACCCCTATAATCGTGCCTACTAAGAAATTCGCCTCCATCACTGAACTCCCGTCTAAGGGGTCATAAGCGATCAAATAAGAGCCGTTTTCTTTAGTAATAGGCGTTTCTTTTTTCTTCGCTAAAAACGCTTTTCACATTCTCTAAACTCAAAAAAGTTTCTTCTAAAAATTTATCTAAGGCTAAATCCGCTTTAATAGGCGTATCCCCGCTGCTGTTTTCTAGCTTAGTGTAACTCCCAGCGTCCGGCTTTTCTAAAATTTCTTGGGCTTTTTTAACCCCTTTTTCTAAAAGACTGATGATTTCTATAACGATGTTTGCATGCTTGCCTTTAAAATGTTTGTAATCCATAAAAACCCTTTTATGATTTGATTAAAGATGCTAATATTTTACTTCAAAACATTGAAAATAGGGAAGTATTTTGAAAGTAGCTCCGAGCCTTTTGAGCGCTGATTTTATGCATTTAGCCAAAGAGATAGAGAGCGTGAGTAACGCTGATTTTTTGCATGTGGATGTGATGGATGGGCATTATGTGCCTAATTTAACCATGGGGCCTGTGATTTTAGAGAATGTTACTCAAATGAGCCAAGTGCCTTTAGACGTGCATTTAATGGTAGAAAACGCGAGCTTTTTTGTAGAATTATTTTCCCCTTTAAAACCGCAAATCATTAGCATTCATGCAGAAAATGAAAAACACCCCCACAGGGTGTTGCAACTCATTAAAAATTCAGGCATCACGCCAGGCATTGTTCTAAACCCCCACACGCATGAAGAAAGTATTAAATACTTGCTAGAAAGCGTGGGGCTAGTGCTTTTAATGAGCGTGAATCCGGGCTTTGGCGGGCAGAAGTTTTTAGATCTGGTGCTAGAAAAGTGCTTGAAAGTCAAGGAATTGATCAAACGCTACAACCCTAGCTGTCTTTTAGAAGTGGATGGGGGCGTGAACGATAAAAATATCTTTGAACTCCAACAAGCGGGCGTGGATGTGGTGGTTTCAGGGAGTTATATTTTTAAATCTAAAGATCGTAAGCTGGCTATTGAAGGCTTACAGAATGTCAGACAACCTCTTGCATAAAGACATCCAAGCTCTGATCGCTCGCTTAAAGTGCCAGGATTTAAGCTTGGGCATGCTAGAAAAATCGCTCTCTCGCCTTATTCATGATGAGAATCAATTTGGAGTATTTAAAAGCGTGCGGGCTTAATTTCATAGAAACGAGCGAAAATTTAATCACGCTCAAAAACCTTAAAACCCCCCTTAAAGATGAGGTTTTTTCCTTTGTTGATTTAGAGACCACCGGCTCTTGCCCCCTAAAACATGAGATTTTAGAAATCGGGGCTGTGCAAGTGAGGGGGGGGGAAATTAGCAATCGTTTTGAAACCCTTGTGAAAGTCAAAAGCGTGCCTGATTATATCGCTGAGCTTACAGGCATCACTTATGAAGACACCCTAAACGCCCCAAGCGCGCATGAAGCTTTGCAAGAATTGCGGCTTTTTTTAGGCAATAGCGTGTTTGTGGCCCACAACGCTAATTTTGATTACAACTTTTTAGGGCGTTATTTTGTGGAAAAATTGCATTGCCCTTTATTGAATTTAAAGCTTTGCACTTTGGATTTATCCAAGCGCGCTATTTTGTCCATGCGTTATTCTTTGAGTTTTTTAAAAGAGCTTTTAGGGTTTGGCATAGAAGTCAGCCACAGAGCCTACGCGGACGCTTTAGCGAGTTATAAGCTCTTTGAAATATGCCTATTAAACTTGCCTAGTTACATCAAAACGACGATGGATTTGATTGATTTTTCCAAATGCGCTAACACCTTGATCAAAAGACCCCCAAGAGCCAGATACCAAGAGATCCCATCGCCATTCCCTCTTTTTGAGAGAACAAAGGGTTTGTTAGACATTATGAAAGCGACCAGTTAAACGAAAGCTGTTTAATTTGATTGGGGCTAGGATTTTATTGTTTTTGTTCTTTGAGAATATCGCATGCTTCTTTTAACCCTAATTCGCAACTCTTTTTAAGGTTTTCTGTCGTTTGCTTTTCGTCCTTTGCTACGCCTTTACCCTCATTATAAAACGCTGCTAGAGCGTAACACCCTTTAGCATCGTTCAATTCACAAGCTTTGGCAGAATATTCAAAAGCTTTTTTAAGATCCTTTGCTACGCGCTTCACCATCACGATAAAACTCTCCTACAAGCGTGCATGTTAGAGCCTCGTTTAATTCGCAAGCTTTAGAATAATATCCAAAAGCTTTTTTAAGATCTTGCGTTACACTTTCACCAAGAAAATAATCTCCTCCTAATTTAGAACACCGCTTCACCATTATTTAATTCGCAAGCTTTAGAGTAATATTCTAAAGCATTTTTAAGATCGTTTGCATTAAAATAAAACTCTGCTAAGTCCTTGCATTTTTTAGCATCGTTTGATTTGCAAGCTTTAGCAGTAGCGGTGTGTTCAAGAGCTTTTTCAATGCTTTCTCTTGCACTTCCTTTTAGGATGACTTTAGAATAAGCCTCTCTTAAGATCGTGCAACCATCAGCATCGTGTAATCCGCAAGCTTTTTCAAAGTATTCCTTAGCTCTAGGGAAATCTTTATCCGTGTAAATAGTTATACCTATAAAATATAAGCTCTTTAGGGTTTGACTCTGCCATTAACCCCCCTAAATACAACGCCCCCAAACACAAAACCCTAAAAACCGCTTTTTTGACACCCCTTAACATGACGCATTCCCTTTTGTTAAAATATAAGATTCTATTGTGATTGATATAGATAGCTAAAATCTTTAACAAGTGAAAAAACCAAACAAAACACCCAACAAAACCCCTAAATAGCGTTACTATCAAGTCCTAATTAATCTTTGCTTGTGGCACAATTACAACAAATTTTAAAAATAACTTCCAAATAATAACCATTTCTCCCCAACTTGTCAAATGATTTTTTTTAAAACACACCACACAAAACCCCCGCAAACAACGCTATTATAAGGTTATTATATGTTAATTGATATAGCAAAAAAAACACTTATCGCTAAAAATTTTTTTGTGAAAAATGTAAACATCATAGCTATTGTTAGACAAAAAACAAGCATTAGAAAAAAAGAAAACCTAAAAAAACAATTTCTTTTTTAATGTTATCTCAAGAGTGAAATAAATTAACTTCATAATACAAAAGTAAAAAGTTTCATTTCTCTTTTTACAATTTATTTTTTAAAAAAAGGGCGTTTAATTGGTGTGCAATGCAATCAAAAATTATCTAACAAAATAAAATAAGCTATAAGCTTAAAAGCTAATCTACATTATCATCAGCGTTCGCTAGTGCTATAAGTTCGGATATATTCATTTGCCTATAGTCGCTATTCTCTTTAATTTCTAACGCTTGGATCTGTTCTTTTCCAAACAATGAAACCCCAGCGTCAATAAATAGTTTTGAAACCTTTTCAGCCGCTACGATAATGTTTATATTGTCTTTCACTTTATCGCCTGCTCTTTTTATCATCTTAATTAGCTCACCTCTTGCTACAATGGCACAAAATAAAATCTGTTTTTTAATGTAGGCGGTGTTCATCGCTTTCAAAATCAATTCATCGCTACTGGTTTCAGCTATCGCTTCCACTACCACGGGGTCAAGGTCTAAGTTTTCTAAACTTTGTTTTAAAACTTCTTTTACTTCTTCTTTTTTAGTGTCTAAAAATAAACCCATTTTGTCCGTTGTCAACTTGTCTTTTAAAACTGCGGCGGCTTCATTAATGATCTTTTTCTTTTCCCATTTGTCCCGTATCTTAAACTTTCTTATTAAACTAACGCTCACGCCATACTTTCTACTTAATGCGTTAATGCTCATCCCATGCGTTTCATACATGGCCTTTATCTCTTTTAAAATAACCTTATTTTCCCACTCCCCATCCATCACCCATAACGCTAAGGTCCTGTTACTAATGCCGAATTTTGAAGCGATCTTTTGTTTAGATTCTAGACTCCTTTCATAGTATCTTTTCACTTTAAGCTTAAAGTCGTTTGGGTAAGCTTTATTTACTTTTTTATTTTCCGTCATCTTGTTCAGGTTCGCTGTAGGGGGTGATTTGTTGGTATTCTTTTAATTTGATTTTGCCTTGATTCTTTTGAATGTGTTCAAGGCGTTTTTTATGCTTCAATAATTCTAGCATCACGCTCTCAGACGCTCTCCCTCCTAAACTCTCTAAATTATTAATATCTTGTTCTAAAATTTGAATGAGTCGCCCCTGATTTTCGCCTAATCTTGCGGTGTTTTCTTCTTTGCTTCTAAAACCAAACTTCGTCATCTCTTGCGCGTCTTTGATTTTTTGATTAGTGAGCTGTCCGCCCATCTGCCTCGCTGTAGAATAACTATAGTTTTTTAAGGCGTTCACGGTCTCTGCTTCATCGCTATTTAAGCCATAAAATCCGTTAGTTTTTTCATTAGCAAACGCTTCTAAGCGCGCTAAAAATCCCGCTGTTATCTTGCGCTTTTTCTATCAGCCTGTCGCCCAAATTTAAAGCCTTAATACCATCGTAAATTTTACTTGTTGCGCTCGTTAAATTCTTTACTCTTGTTTGATTTTCGCTTGTTATGTTCAAATTCCCATTTAAATTCACATTCAAATCCATGCCTAAATACTTCCTTGCCATGTAGTAATCAAAAACGC
>JBLDXK010000034.1:0-17383 GCA_047430845.1 Helicobacter pylori
AAGATAAAACGCCTAAACCCTTTGCTTTCTCTTTTATCCAAAGGCCACCAATTGGCTAGGGCTATATTTAATGGGGGCTTATAATCGGTTTCATCTAAACGGGTGCTGTCTGTATAAGCGTCTAATAGGGGTTGGAACATGGCTATCCTTTAAAGGAGTATTTTACAAAAAAATTTTTTAAATCAAAGGCTTGATTAGGGCTAAATTAGGCTCATTGATGCAATGCGTGGCGTGCTGTTTTAAAATTTCTTTAGCGTTGAAAGCGATTTTAATATGGGCATGTTTGAACATGCTCAAGTCATTCGCTCCATCGCCCACCACTAGAGTGCGATCTTTACTGATATTTAATAAGCGTTGCAAGGCGAGGAGCATTTCGCCTTTAGAATGTGAAAACATCATATGCCCGGTAACCAAGCCGTTTAAGGCGTTATTTTCCGCTATCAGCGTGTTACTGAAAGCCGCATCTAAATGCAATAAATCCCTGTAATGATTGGTCGCTAGATCAAAGCCCCCGCTAAAGCAAACCACTTTGTAATTTTTCTCTTTTAAGGTGCTAATGAGTTCAAACGCCCCCTCAAACAAAGGCAGACTTTCACAAACTTCTTTGGCTAGTTTTAAGGGCATGTTTTTGAGTTTAGAAACCCTTAAAATAAGACTTTTATGAAAATCCGTCTCGCCATTCATGGCTTGCGAAGTGATCTTTTTCACTTCATCAAACACCCCCCACGCCCTCGCTAAAGACTCAATCGTCTCAGCATTGACTAGCGTGGAGTCAAAATCAAAAACGGCTAGTTTTTGCACCCAATACCCTAAAATTAAGATTTCCTGCTTTTAGCGATCCCTTTGACATACTGATCAGCCAAATACAAGCCATGGTTTTCATTACCAATCAACTCAATTTTATCCAAAATATCCTTGAAAAGCACTTCTTCTTCATGCTGTTCAGACACATACCATTGCAAGAAATTGAAAGTCGCATGATCTTTGCCTTTTATGGCGTGATCGACGATATTATTAATAGACTCGCTGATGTGTTGCTCATGTTCATAGGCTTTTTGGAAAATTTGAGTCAAACCTTCAAACTTATGCTCAGGCGCGCTGATGCTGGTCAATTGCACAGGCACATTGTTTTCATTCAAGAAAACGATAAGCTTTTTAGCATGCTCGTATTCTTCAGCCGCATGGTCAAACAAGAAAAGCCCCGCGCCATCTAAGCTATGGGTATAGCACCAAGAACTCATGCTCATATACAAGTTGGAAGAGTTCATTTCCTTATTCACTTGTTCGTTTAGCAACTTAATGATGTCTTTTGATAACATAGTATCTCCTTTGTGTTGGTTTAAGTTGTCCCATAATTATAGCATAAATGATAATGAAAAAGTAAACAAGAGTATGAAAATTTTTAAAAATTTATAAAAATGAGAAAGAACACCAGCTAATGGCTTGATAAAGCTTAGATTTTATCATAAAAATTACTTTAATGAGAATTTGGTCAAAAAAAAGGGGTTGGCATCAATAGGGGTGGTTAAAAGGGATATTTTTATATAATATATAAAAAGCATTCTTCAATCTAAAAATGCTACAATGTTTATCTTTAAAATGAAAGGCAATTTGACCATGGACTTTTTAGAAAAAGTATTAGACAATCAAGTTACTGAAAGTAAAGAATTAGTGAAGCTTTATGATTATGATTTATACACGCTAGGGGAAGCAGCGGATCGCATGCGCCAGAACATGCACCAAAAAATCGTGTATTTTAATGTCAATAGGCATTTAAACCCTAGCAATATTTGCGCGGACGCTTGCAAATTTTGCGCTTTTTCAGCCCACAGAAAAAACCCTAACCCCTATGAAATGAGTTTAGAAGAAATCCTAGAAAAGGTTAAAAATTCCTACAACAAGGGGATTAAAGAAGTCCATATCGTGAGCGCTCATAACCCTAATTACTCCTATGAATGGTATTTAAAGGTATTTGAAACCATCAAACAAGAAATGCCTAACTTGCACCTAAAAGCCATGACTGCCGCAGAAGTACATTTTTTAAGCACTAAATTCAACAAACCTTTTGAATTGGTGTTAGAAGACATGCTCAAAGCCGGGGTGGATTCCATGCCGGGTGGGGGGGCGGAGATTTTTGATGAAGAAATCAGGCGTAAAATCTGTAGTGGTAAGGTGGGCTCTTCTCGGTGGTTAGAAATCCATGCTTATTGGCACAAATTAGGCAAAATGAGTAACGCTACCATGCTTTTGGGCATATTGAAGATAAAATCCATCGCATCGATCACATGCTAAGGATCAAAAAAACTCAAAGCCCTAAAAATAAAGTAGAAAATAAAGAAGGGGGCTTTAACGCATTCATTCCCTTGCTGTATCAAAAAGAAAACAACTATTTGAAAGTGGGAAAATCCCCTAGCGCGATAGAAATCCTAAAAACCATCGCCATATCTCGCATTCTTTTAAACAATATCCCCCACATTAAAGCCTATTGGGCGACTTTGGGCTTGAATTTGGCTTTAGTGGCTCAAGAATTTGGCGCTAACGATTTAGACGGCACGATAGAAATAGAGAGCATTCAAAGCGCGGCCGGTGCGAAAAGCCGGCATGGTTTAGAAAAAGAAGATTTGATATTTAAAATCAAGGATTCTGGCTTTGTTGCGGTAGAAAGGGATAGTTTGTATAATTTTATACAAAAATTTTAATGATTTTTAGCGTTTTTAAGAATGATTAGTTATAATAACGCTACTAACAACACTCAAGCTAAAATCTATTAAGGAAATCAGTATTAAAAAATTTATTCTATCTTCTCTTGTTTTCGCATGTATCAATACCGGCGTTGAAGCTTTAGAAAATGACGGCTCTAAACCAAACGATTTGACTCCACCAAAAGAAGTCTCTCAAGAAGCTCCAAAAAATGAAGCTCCAAAAGAAACTTCTCAATCCAATCAAACGCCTAAAGAAATGAAAGTCAAATCCATTTCTTATGTCGGGCTTTCTTACATGTCTGACATGCTCGCTAATGAAATTGTAAAGATTCGTGTGGGCGATATTGTGGATTCTAAAAAAATAGACACCGCTGTTTTGGCTTTGTTCAATCAAGGGTATTTTAAAGGCGTTTATGCCACTTTTGAAGGCGGCATATTAGAGTTTCATTTTGATGAAAAAGCCAGGATTGCCGGCGTAGAAATCAAGGGTTATGGGACTGAAAAGGAAAAAGACGGCTTAAAATCCCAAATGGGGATCAAAAAGGGCGACACCTTTGATGAGCAAAAATTAGAGCATGCTAAAACGGCTTTAAAAACGGCTTTAGAGGGGCAGGGCTATTATGGGAGCGTGGTGGAGGTGCGCACCCAAAAGGTCAGTGAGGGCGCGTTATTGATCGTGTTTGATGTGAATAGGGGGGATAGTATTTATATCAAACAATCCATTTATGAGGGAAGCGCGAAATTAAAACACCGCTTGATTGAATCTTTGAGCGCGAACAAACAACGAGATTTCATGGGCTGGATGTGGGGCTTGAATGATGGGAAATTGCGTTTAGATCAATTAGAGTACGATTCTTTGCGTATCCAAGATGTGTATATGCGTAGGGGTTATTTAGACGCTCATATTTCTTCGCCTTTTTTGAAAACGGATTTTTCTACCCATGACGCTAAGCTTCATTATAAAGTCAAAGAGGGGATCCAATACAGGATTTCAGACATTTTAATAGAGATTGACAACCCGGTAGTCCCCTTAAAAACCTTAGAAAAAGCGCTTAAAGTTAAAAGGAAAGATGTCTTTAATATTGAGCATTTAAGAGCGGATGCGCAAATTTTAAAAACCGAAATCGCTGATAAGGGTTATGCGTTTGCGGTGGTGAAGCCAGACTTGGATAAAGATGAAAAAAACGGGCTTGTGAAAGTCATTTATCGTATTGAAGTGGGCGATATGGTGCATATCAATGATGTCATCATTTCAGGGAATCAGCGCACGAGCGATAGGATCATTAGGAGGGAATTGTTACTAGGGCCTAAAGATAAATACAACTTGACCAAACTGAGAAATTCCGAAAATTCTTTAAGGCGTTTAGGGTTTTTCTCTAAAGTCAAAATTGAAGAAAAAAGGGTTAATAGCTCGCTTATGGATTTATTAGTGAGCGTAGAAGAGGGGCGCACCGGGCAGTTGCAATTTGGGTTAGGCTATGGCTCTTATGGAGGGCTTATGCTTAATGGGAGCGTGAGCGAAAGAAACCTTTTTGGCACAGGCCAAAGCATGAGCTTGTATGCCAACATCGCTACAGGGGGGGGCAGATCTTATCCGGGCATGCCAAGAGGAGCGGGGCGTATGTTTGCCGGGAATTTGAGCTTGACTAATCCAAGGATTTTTGATAGCTGGTATAGCTCTACGATCAATCTTTATGCGGATTACAGGATAAGCTACCAATACATCCAACAAGGCGGAGGCTTTGGGGTGAATGTCGGGCGCATGCTGGGTAACAGAACCCATGTGAGCTTAGGGTATAACTTAAATGTTACCAAGCTCCTTGGTTTCAGCAGCCCTTTATACAACCGCTATTATTCCTCTGTTAATGAAGTGGTTTCTCCAAGACAATGTTCTACCCCCGCATCCGTGATTATCAATCGCTTATCAGGCGGTAGAACTCCATTGGTCCCTGAAAGCTGTTCTAATCCTGGAGCGATTACCACTTCACCAGAAATAAAAGGTATTTGGGATAGGGATTACCACACGCCTATCACCAGCTCTTTCACCCTTGATGTGAGCTATGACAACACCGATGATTATTATTTCCCTAGAAATGGGGTTATCTTTAGCTCTTATGCAACGATGTCTGGTTTGCCAAGCTCTGGCACGCTCAATTCTTGGAACGGGTTAGGCGGGAATGTCCGTAACACTAAAGTCTATGGTAAATTCGCCGCTTACCACCATTTGCAAAAATATTTATTGATAGATTTGATCGCCCGCTTTAAAACGCAAGGGGGCTATATCTTTAGGTATAACACCGATGATTACTTGCCCTTAAACTCCACCTTCTACATGGGGGGCGTAACCACGGTGAGGGGCTTTAGGAACGGATCGGTTACGCCTAAAGATGAGTTTGGCTTGTGGCTTGGAGGCGATGGGATTTTTACCGCTTCTACTGAATTGAGCTATGGGGTGTTGAAAGCGGCTAAAATGCGCTTAGCGTGGTTTTTTGACTTTGGTTTTTTAACCTTTAAAACCCCAACTAGGGGGAGTTTCTTCTATAACGCTCCCGTCACGACGGCGAATTTTAAAGATTATGGCGTGGTAGGGGCTGGGTTTGAAAGAGCGACTTGGAGGGCTTCTACAGGCTTGCAGATTGAATGGATTTCGCCCATGGGGCCTTTGGTGTTGATTTTCCCTATAGCGTTTTTCAACCAATGGGGCAATGGCAATGGCAAGAACTGTAAAGGGCTGTGCTTCAACCCTAACATGGACGATTACACGCAACATTTTGAATTTTCTATGGGAACAAGGTTTTAAAATGCGCATCAACAGAGAAGAAATTTTGGATTTAATGAAAAACGCGCCCTTGAAAGAATTAGGGCAAAGGGCTTTGAGAGTGAAGCAACGCTTGCACCCTGAAAACTTGACGACTTTTATTGTGGATAGGAATATCAATTACACCAATATTTGTTTTGTGGATTGCAAGTTTTGGCGCGTTCAAACGCACCTTAAAAGAAAAAGACGCCTATGTGTTGAGCTATGAAGAAATTGATCAAAAGATTGAAGAATTGCTCGCTATTGGTGGCACGCAGATCCTTTTTCAAGGGGGGGTGCACCCGCAGCTAAAGATTGATTATTATGAAAATTTAGTCAGCCATATCGCTCAAAAATTCCCCACCATTACCATTCATGGTTTTAGCGCGGTTGAAATTGATTACATTTCTAAAATCTCTAAATTGTCTTTAAAAGAAGTTTTAGAAAGGTTGAAAAACGCTGGGTTAAGCTCCATTCCAGGAGCGGGAGCAGAGATACTAAGCGATAGGGTGCGCGATGTCATCGCTCCTAAAAAATTGAGTAGCGATCGGTGGATTGAAGTGCATAAAATGGCACACCTTTGCGGGATTAAAAGCACGGCTACCATGATGTTTGGGAGCGTGGATAATGAAGAAGATGTAATAGAGCATTTACAAAGGGTGCGCGATTTGCAAGATGAAACCGGCGGCTTTAGGGCTTTTATTTTATGGAGTTTTCAGCCCAACAACACCCCCTTAAAAGAAGAAATCCCAAGCATTAAAAAAGCGAGTTCCAATCGGTATTTACGCTATTTGGCATGCAGTAGGATTTTTTTGGATAACATTCAAAACATACAAAGCTCATGGGTTACTCAAGGCTCTATGATAGGGCAGTTAGCCTTATTGTTTGGAGCGAATGATTTAGGGAGTGTGATGATGGAAGAAAATGTAGTGAAAGCGGCCGGGACGAGTTTTTGCATGAATGAAGCGGAAATGATAGAGCTTATTGAAGACATTGGGAGCGTGGCGGCTAAACGAAACACCGCCTATGAAATCTTAAAGCGTTATCCGGCTAAAGCAAAGGTATAAACAGCATGAAAAAAATTTTAATCACTTTATTATTAGGAGTTTTTATGGGGTTACAAGCGAGCGCTTTGACACACCAAGAAATCAATCAAGCTAAAGTCCCTGTGATTTATGAAGAAAACCATTTGTTGCCTATGGGGTTTATCCATTTAGCCTTTAGGGGGGTGGGAGCTTAAGCGATAAAAACCAGTTGGGTTTGGCGAAATTATTCGCGCAAGTTTTAAACGAAGGCACTAAAGAGCTTGGTGCGGTGGGGTTTGCGCAACTTTTAGAGCAAAAAGCGATCAGTTTGAATGTGGATACCAGTGCAGAAGATTTGCAAATCACTTTAGAATTTTTAAAAGAATACGAAGATGAAGCCATAACGCGTTTAAAAGAGCTTTTAAAATCCCCTAACTTCACGCAAAACGCTTTAGAAAAAGTCAAAACCCAAATGTTGGCCGCGCTTTTACAAAAAGAAAGCGATTTTGATTATTTGGCTAAACTGACTTTAAAACAAGAACTTTTTGCTAACACCCCTTTAGCTAACGCAGCCTTAGGCACTAAAGAGAGCCTCCAAAAAATCAAGCTAGAGGATTTGAAACAGCAATTTGCTAAGGTCTTTGAACTCAATAAGCTCGTGGTGGTGCTTGGGGGCGATTTGAAAATCGATCAAACCCTTAAGCGTTTAGATAACGCTCTTAATTTCTTGCCGCAAGGTAAAGCCTATGAAGAGCCTTATTTTGAAGCGAGCGATAAAAAAAGCGAAAAAGTTCTCTATAAAGATACTGAGCAGGCTTTCGTGTATTTTGGTGCACCCTTTAAAATCAAGGATTTAAAACAGGATTTAGCGAAATCTAAAGTCATGATGTTTGTGCTTGGGGGGGGTTTGGCTCTCGTTTGATGGAAAAAATCAGGGTTCAGGAGGGCTTGGCTTATAGCGTGTATATCCGCTCCAATTTTTCTAAAGTGGCGCATTTTGCGAGCGGGTATTTGCAAACCAAGCTCAGCACTCAAGCTAAAAGCGTTGCCTTAGTTAAAAAAATCGTTAAGGAATTTATAGAAAAAGGCATGACGCAACAAGAATTAGACGACGCTAAAAAGTTTTTACTAGGCTCTGAGCCTTTAAGGAATGAAACGATCTCTAGCCGCTTGAACACCACTTACAATTATTTTTATTTAGGTTTGCCTTTAAATTTCAACCAAACGCTACTCAATCAAATCCAAAAAATGAGTTTGAAAGAGATCAATGATTTCATTAAAGCGCACACCGAAATCAATGATTTGACTTTTGCCATTGTGAGCAATAAAAAGAGCAAGGACAAATAATGCCATTTGAAGCTGTAATCGGGCTAGAAGTCCATGTCCAACTCAACACCAAAACCAAAATCTTTTGCTCTTGCTCTACAAGCTTTGGAGAATCCCCTAATTCTAACACCTGCCCTGTGTGTTTGGGCTTACCGGGAGCTTTGCCGGTATTGAATAAAGAAGTGGTTAAAAAAGCCATCCAATTAGGCACAGCCATTGAAGCCAACATCAACCAATATTCCATTTTTGCGAGAAAAAATTACTTTTACCCTGATTTGCCTAAAGCTTATCAAATTTCGCAGTTTGAAGTCCCCATTGTGAGCGATGGGAAATTAGAGATTGACACTAAAGAGGGTGCAAAAATCGTGCGTATTGAAAGAGCCCACATGGAAGAAGACGCCGGTAAAAATATCCATGAGGGCAGCTGTTCTTTAGTGGATTTGAATCGTGCTTGCACCCCTTTATTAGAAATTGTCAGTAAGCCGGACATGCGAAATAGTGAAGAAGCCATAGCGTATTTGAAAAAGCTCCATGCTATCGTGCGTTTTATAGGGATTTCTGATGCGAACATGCAAGAGGGGAATTTCAGGTGCGATGCGAATGTGTCCATTAGACCCAAAGGCGATGAAAAGCTTTACACGAGGGTGGAGATTAAAAACTTAAATAGCTTTAGATTCATCGCTAAAGCGATTGAATACGAAATAGAGCGTCAAAGCGCGGCGTGGGAAAGCGGGCGTTATCATAAAGAAGTGGTTCAAGAAACGCGCCTTTTTGACACCCATAAAGGGATCACCCTTTCTATGCGCAATAAAGAAGAATCAGCGGATTACCGCTATTTTAAAGATCCGGATTTGTATCCTGTTTTTATTGATGAAAAACTTTTAAAAGAAGCTCAAAAGATCAATGAATTGCCTAGCGCGAAAAAATCCGCTACATGAAAGATTTTAACATTAAAGAAGACGATGCGAATTTATTGGTGAGCGATCCTTTATTGGCAGAGTATTTTGAAAGCATGCTCAATCTTGGGGTTAAGGCTAAAACGAGCGTAACATGGCTTTGCGTGGAATTATTAGGGCGCTTGAAAGCCGAAATCACTTTGGAAAATTGCGGAGTTAGCGCTCACATGTTAGGCACTTTAGCCAAACGCATTGATGAGGGCAAGATTTCTGGCAAGAGCGCTAAAGATGTGTTAGACAGGCTTTTAGAAGAGCAAGGGGGTGATGTGGATGCACTCATTGAACAAATGGGCTTATCTCAAGTCAATGACACAGAAGCGATTGTTAAAGTGATAGAAGAGGTGCTTAAAAACAACGCTGATAAGGTGCTTGAATACAAAAGCGGTAAGGACAAGCTTTTTGGGTTTTTTGTAGGGCAAGCAATGAAAAATTTAAAAGGCGCTAATCCTAGCGTGGTGAATGCTATTTTGAAAGAGAAATTGGATTGATGAGGAAAATTTTTTCTTATGTTTTGAAGGCTTTGTTGTTTTTTGGGATCGCTCATGCAGAGCCTGAATCTAAAGTAGAAGCCTTAGAAGTGGAATAAACAAGAGACTTCTTTGGATAAAAAAATCCGCCAAGAGTTAAAAAATAAAGAACTGAAAGAATAAAGAAGAAAAGAAAAACCCCGAAAGAAAAGAAAGAAATAAAAGCCAAAAGAAAGCCCAGAGCAGAAGTCCATCATGGGGATGCCAAAAATCCCACTCAAAAAATAACGCCTTCTAAAATCAAAGAGGGCGCTAAAGGGGTTCAAAATCAAGGCACGCAAAATCAAGGCGTTCAAAATAACGCGCCAAAACTTGAAGAAAAAGAGACAACCTCTCAAACTCTTGAAAAAAATAAGGAAGCAAGCCCTAGCTCTCAATTCAATTCTATTTTTGGTAATCCTAATAACGCTACTAACAGCACCCTTGAAGATAAGGTCGTAGGGGGCATTTCATTGCTTGTTAATGGCTCGCCTATCACGCTGTATCAAATCCAAGAAGAGCAAGAAAAATCCAAAGTGAGCAAAGCTCAAGCCAGGGATCGTTTGATCGCTGAACGCATTAAAAACCAAGAAATTGAGCGCTTAAAAATCCATGTAGATGACGACAAGCTAGACCAAGAAATGGCGATGATGGCGCAACAACAAGGCATGGATTTAGACCATTTCAAACAAATGCTTATGGCTGAGGGGCATTATAAACTCTATAGAGATCAGCTTAAAGAGCATTTAGAAATGCAAGAATTGTTGCGTAATATCTTACTCACGAATGTGGATACCAGCTCTGAAACCAAAATGCGCGAATATTACAACAAACACAAGGAGCAATTCAGTATCCCCACAGAAATAGAAACCGTGCGCTACACTTCAACGAGTCAAGAAGATTTAGAAAGGGCTATGGCAGACCCTAATTTGGAAATTCCAGGGGTGAGTAAGGCCAATGAAAAAATAGAGATGAAAACCCTAAACCCTCAAATCGCTCAAGTCTTTATTTCGCATGAGCAAGGCTCTTTTACGCCCGTTATGAATGGGGGTGGGGGGCAGTTCATCACCTTTTATATTAAGGAAAAAAAGGGTAAAAACGAAGTGAGCTTCAGCCAAGCCAAGCAATTCATCGCCCAAAAATTAGTGGAAGAATCTAAAGATAAGATTTTAGAAGAGCATTTTGAAAAATTGCGCGTTAAGTCTAGGATTGTGATGATTAGAGAGTGAATTTTAGATTGTGCAACACTTCAATTTCCTCTATAAAGATTCTTTATTTTCTATCGCTTTATTCACTTTCATTATCGCTCTTGTGATTCTATTAGAACAGGCTAGGGCGTATTTCACCCAAAAGAAAAACAAAAAATTTTTACAAAAATTCGCCCAAAATCAAAACGCCTATGCGAGCAGTGAGAATTTAGACGAGCTTTTAAAGCATGCCAAAATTTCTAGTTTGATGTTTTTAGCCAGAGCGTATTCTAAAGCGGATGTCCAAATGAGTATTGAAATCTTAAAAGGGCTTTTGAATCGCCCCCTAAAAGATGAAGAAAAAATCGCTGTTTTAGATTTATTAGCCAAAAATTATTTTAGTGTGGGGTATTTGCAAAAAACAAAAGACACCGTGAAAGAAATTTTGCGCTTTTCCCCAAGGAATGTGGGAGCGTTGTTGAAACTTTTGCATGCGTATGAATTAGAAAAAGACTATTCAAAGGCTTTAGAAACTTTGGAATGTTTGGAAGAATTAGAAACGCCTGAAATTGAAACGATTAAAAATTACCTTTATCTCATGCATTTAATAGAGAATAAGGAAGATGCGGCTAAAATCTTGCATGTTTCAAAAGCGTCGTTAGATTTGAAAAAAATCGCTCTAAATTATTTAAAATCTTATGATGAAAATCTTTTTTGGCAAGAGATTGATGCAACCGAACGGCTAGAAAATGTGATCGATCTTTTATGGGATATGAATATCCCTGCTTTTATTTTAGAAAAACACGCCCTTTTGCAAGATATTGCGCGATCTCAAGGGTTGCTTTTGGACAACAAACCTTGCCAAGTTTTTGAATTAGAAGTTTTACGCGCTCTATTGCATAGCCCTATGAAAGCGAGTCTGACTTTTGAATACCGCTGCAAGCATTGCAAACAAATCTTTCCTTTTGAAAGCCATAGGTGCCCTGTGTGTTACCAGTTAGCGTTTATGGATATGGTGCTTAAAATTTCTAAAGAAAGCTATGGGAGTGGATTGAATGCAAGAAATTGAAATTTTTTGCGATGGCTCTTCTTTAGGCAATCCCGGGCCAGGTGGGTATGCGGCGATTTTACGCTATAAAGATAAAGAAAAAACCATCAGTGGGGGCGAAGAATTCACCACGAATAACCGCATGGAATTAAGAGCGCTCAATGAAGCCTTAAAAGTTTTGAAACGCCCATGCCATATCACGCTTTATAGCGATTCGCAATACGTGTGCCAAGCGATCAATGTGTGGCTAGCTAACTGGCAAAAAAAGAATTTTTCTAAAGTTAAAAATGTGGATTTATGGAAAGAATTTGTAAAAGTCTCTAAAGGGCATTTGATTGTGGCGGTGTGGATCAAGGGGCATAACGGGCATGCTGAGAATGAACGATGCGATAACCTCGCTAAATTAGAGGCACAAAAACGCACTAAAACGACCACTTAAAGGGAAAACGATGAAAAACAAACGCTCTCAAAATAGCCCTTATATAACGAATAGCTCTTATGCAACGCTAGAAAAAGCTTTGGGGTATTCTTTTAAAGACAAGCGTTTATTGGAGCAAGCCTTAACGCATAAATCATGCAAGCTCGCTTTGAACAATGAGCGCTTGGAATTTTTAGGCGATGCGGTGTTGGGTTTGGTGATAGGGGAGTTGCTATACCATAAATTCTATCAATACGATGAGGGCAAACTCTCTAAATTAAGGGCTTCTATTGTGAGCGCGCATGGTTTTACTAAATTAGCGAAAGTGATCGCTTTACAAGACTATTTACGCGTCTCTTCTTCTGAAGAAATTTCTAAGGGGAGAGAAAAACCCTCTATTTTATCAAGCGCTTTTGAGGCTTTAATGGCTGGGGTGTATTTAGAAGCAGGGTTAGCTAAGGTGCGTAAGATCATGCAAAATTTACTCAATCGCGCTTACAAGCGTTTGGATTTGGAACATTTGTTTATGGACTATAAAACCGCTTTACAGGAATTGACCCAAGCGCAATTTTGCGTGATCCCTTCGTACCAATTGCTCCAAGAAAAAGGGCCAGACCATCATAAAGAATTTGAAATGGCTCTATACATTCAAAATAAAATGTATGCGACCGCTAAAGGCAAGAGTAAAAAAGAAGCCGAACAGCAATGTGCTTATCAAGCGCTTCAAAAACTTAAGGAAGCCAAATGAACACTTTGGGGCGTTTTTTAAGGCTAACGACCTTTGGGGAATCGCATGGGGATGTGATAGGGGGGTGTTAGATGGCATGCCTAGTGGGATTAAAATAGACTATACGCTATTAGAAAATGAAATGAAGCGCCGCCAAGGGGGAGGAGTGTTTTCATTACGCCACGAAAAGAAGACGATAAAGTGGAAATAACAAGCGGGGTTTTTGAAGGTTTTAGCACAGGGACGCCCATAGGGTTTTTAATCCGCAACCAAAGGGCTAGGAGCAAGGATTACGATAACATTAAAAACCTTTTCAGGCCTAGCCATGCGGATTTCACTTATTTTCATAAATACGGCATCAGGGATTTTAGGGGTGGGGGGAGGAGTTCGGCCAGAGAGAGCGCTATAAGAGTGGCTGCTGGGGCGTTTGCTAAAATGCTTTTAAGAGAAATTGGTATTGTTTGTGAAAGCGGGATTATTAAAATTGGGGGCATTGAAGCCAAAAATTACGATTTCAATCACGCCTTAAAAAGCGAGATTTTTGCCCTAGACAAAGATCAAGAAGAAGTGCAAAAAACAGCCATTCAAAACGCTATCAAAAACCATGACAGCATTGGGGGCGTGGCTTTGATTAGAGCAAGAAGCGTGAAAAGAAATCAAAAACTCCCCATTGGATTAGGTCAAGGGCTATACGCTAAATTAGACGCTAAAATCGCTGAAGTCATGATGGGGCTTAACGGGGTGAAAGCGGTTGAAATAGGCAAGGGGGTAGAAAGCTCTTTATTAAAAGGCTCAGAGTATAATGATTTAATGGATCAAAAAGGGTTTTTGAGCAATCATAGCGGAGGGGTTTTAGGGGGCATGAGCAATGGGGAAGAAATTATTGTTAGAGTGTATTTCAAACCCACGCCAAGCATTTTCCAACCTCAACAAACCATAGACATCAATAATAACGAATGCGAATGCTTGTTAAAGGGCAGGCATGATCCTTGCATTGCGATTAGAGGGAGCGTGGTGTGCGAAAGTTTGCTTTCATTGGTGTTAGCCGATATGGTATTACTCAATTTGACTTCAAAAATAGAGTATTTAAAAACGATTTATAATGAGAATTAAACGAAATTGGATACAATCAGCTTAAAAAGGATATAAAAGTGGAAAAATTACCTAAAAAACGAGTTTCTAAAACCAAATCACAAAAACTTATCCATAGCCTAACCACCCAAAAAAACAGAGCCTTTCTCAAAAAAATCAGCGCTAATGAAATGCTTTTAGAGTTAGAAAAAGGGGCGTTCAAAAAAAATGAAGCTTATTTTATTTCTGATGAAGAAGATAAAAATTATGTTTTAGTGCCAGATAACGTGATCTCTCTTTTGGCAGAAAACGCCAGAAAGGCTTTTGAAGCCAGGCTTAGGGCAGAATTAGAAAGGGATATTATCACCCAAGCGCCGATTGATTTTGAAGACGTGCGCGAAGTTTCTTTGCAATTGTTAGAAAATTTACGCCAAAAAGACGGGAATTTGCCCAATATCAACACTTTAAACTTTGTCAAACAAATCAAAAAAGAACACCCTAATTTATTTTTTAATTTTGACAACATGTTCAAACAACCCCCTTTTAATGAAAATAATTTTGAAAATTTTGACAATAGCGATGAGGAAAATTTTTAATGCAAACCATTGATTTTGAAAAATTTTCACAATACTCCAAGCCCGGCCCACGATACACCAGCTACCCCACAGCGGTGGAGTTTAAAGAAAATTTTAATGAAGAGAGCTTGAAAACAGCGTTTTTTAACCATGACAACCTCAAAAACCCCATGCCTTTATCGCTTTATACGCATTTACCCTTTTGCCGGAGCGCGTGTTATTTTTGCGCTTGTTCAGTCATTTACACCAGTTTAGAAGAGAAAAAAACCCGTTATATCAGCTACCTTAAAAAAGAACTCGCCCTTTTAAAAAACGCCATGGATACCAACAGAGAAGTGGCGCAATTCCACTATGGAGGCGGCACGCCGACCTTTTTTCGCCCCCTCAATTAGATGAGATCACGCAAAGCATTCAAGAAGTTTTCCCTAATTTCAGCCAAGATATTGAAATGAGTTGTGAGATTGATCCCAGGCATTTCACTAAAGAACACATGCAAACCTTGTTTGATAGGGGGTTTAACCGCTTGAGTTTTGGGGTGCAGGATTTTGATTTGGAAGTCCAAAAAGCCATTCACAGGATCCAGCCTTTTGAAATGGTTCAAGAATCCGTGAAACTCGCTAGAGATTACGGCATCAAATCCATTAATTTTGATTTGATTTATGGCTTACCCAACCAGACTAAAGAGAGTTTTTTAAAAACTTTGGAATGGGTTTTGAAACTGGATCCGGATCGATTAGCGGTGTTTAATTACGCATATGTGCCTTGGGTGAAAAAAACGATGCGTAAAATTGATGAAACCTTATTGCCAAGCCCTAGAGACAAATTAGAGATTTTAGAATCCCTTATTAGTTTTTTAGAAAAAGCCAATTACCAAATGATAGGCATGGATCATTTCGCTAAAAGCGATAATGAATTGTATCTGGCCCTTCAAAAAGCGGAGTTACGGCGTAATTTTCAAGGCTATACCACGAAAAAATTCACTCAAACCATTGGCATTGGCGTTACAAGCATTGGCGAAGGGAGCGATTATTACACGCAAAATTATAAAGATTTGCACCACTATGAAAAAGCCCTTGATTTGGGGCATTTACCGGTAGAAAGGGGTGTATCACTCACCAAAGAAGATGTGTTGAGAAAAGAAGTCATCATGCAGATGATGAGTAATTTAAAATTGGATTATTCTAAGATTGAGGAAAAATTTTCTATTGATTTTAAAGCGCATTTTAAAAAAGAATTAGAAAAATTAAAGCCTTATGAAGAAGCGGGTTTGCTTTCTTTCAATTCTAAAGGCTTTGAGATGACAAGAACAGGGGGCATGCTCGTAAGAAACATAGCTATGGAGTTTGACGCGTATTTGCGTGGGGGCGAAAAACATTTCAGTAAAACGCTATGAATGAAAATATGAATGAAAATATCTTTGAAGAAGTAGGGGACGCTTGCGTTAAATGCGCTAAGTGCGTGCCAGGTTGCACTATATACCGCATTCATAAAGACGAGGCGACTTCGCCTAGGGGCTTTTTAGATTTGATGCGCTTAAACGCTCAAAACAAGCTCCAATTAGACACGAATTTAAAACACCTTTTAGAAACTTGTTTTTTATGCACCGCTTGCGTAGAAACCTGCCCCTTTCATTTGCCCATAGACACCTTAATAGAAAAAGCCAGAGAAAAAATCGCTCAAAAATACGGCATCGCTTGGTATAAAAAATCCTATTTTTCCCTTTTAAAAAACCGCAAAAAAATGGATAGGGTGTTTTCGGTAGCGCATTTTTTAGCCCCTTGTATTTTCAAGCAAGTAGGGGATAGTTTAGAGCCTAGAGCGGCGTTTAAAGGCTTATTCAAACGCTTTAAAAAAAGCGCTGCCTCCCTTAAATCAAAAAAGTTTTTTACAAAAGCATGCAGAAATGAAGCCTTTAGAAAACCCCATTCAAAAAGTGGCGGTTTTTATAGGGTGCTTGAGCAATTACCATTACCAGCAAGTGGGGGAAAGTTTGTTGTATATTTTAGAAAAGCTCAACGCTCAAGCGATCATCCCTAAGCAAGAATGCTGCTCAGCCCCTGCGTATTTTACCGGCGATAAAGACACCACGCTTTTTTTAGTGAAAAAAAACATAGAATGTTTTGAAAGCTATTTAGATAAAGTGGATGCGATCATTGTGCCTGAAGCCACATAGCGCTAGCATGCTCATCAATGATTATTACAAGGTGTTTTTAGGCGAAACAGATAAGGATTTGTATGTGAAGCGCTTGGAAAAAATCACGCCCAAAATCTATCTTGCGAGCGTGTTTTTAGAGAAACACACCCCTTTAAAAAGTCTTTTAGAAAAAATCCCTAAAGGGAAAAAAGAGGTTATCACCTATCATAACCCTTGCCATGCCAAAAAAACCCTAAACGCTCACAAAGAAGTGCGAAGCTTGCTCAATGCGCATTATGAAATTAAAGAAATGCCGGACAATTGCTGCGGTTTTGGGGGGATTACGATGCAAACCGAAAAGGCGGGATTTTCTTTAAAAGTGGGGCTTCTTAGGGCTAAAGAAATCATAAACACCAAAGCTGCAATTTTGAGTGCAGAATGTGGGGCATGCCACATGCAATTAAACAACGCTTTAAAGTCTTTAGATGACCCTAACACCCCGCCATTTTTGCACCCTTTAGAACTCATCGCTAAAGCCTTAAAAAGCGCTGAATAAAAAGCCTTTTTAACCCCACTTTCCAACATCTTTTTATATAATGTAGGACTTTAACGCCACTATAAGGAATGAAAAATGCAAGAAATCAGCGCCTACGAACTCATCAAAGAAAAACTGCATGCCATACCCAACCTTCTGCCATAAAGGGAGCTTGTTTGAAAAAATTTCTAAGCAATTTTTACAAGAGCATGACAGCGCTAACGAATACGAGTCTATTGATCTTTGGTATGATTGGAAATTAAGGGGGAATGAGCGCGATAAGGGGATTGATATAGTCATTATGACCTTAAACAAAGAACACATCGCCGTGCAATGCAAATTCCATCAAAACAGCATCTCATATAACGACATTTCA
>JBLDXK010000035.1:0-42516 GCA_047430845.1 Helicobacter pylori
GCTTCATCTTGCGTAACGATAAGGTGGAAAACATTGTGTTTGATTATAACGGGAGGAACCCGGAGCGTTTTTACCATAAGGCGCAGTTATTGCTTCGTGAGGAAGCGTTTTATGAATTTTACCGCTTATAACACCAAAACGCCAGGGCATTTGCATTTGTATGTGCATAAGGGGCATACGGAATTAGGCGAGGGTGAAAGGTTGGTTAAAACTTTGTCTATGAAATTAGCGCAAGGGTTGCCTAAAGAATGGAAAGTCTTCCCTAGCAATGAATGGCCTAAGGAATTTAATATTTTAGCTTTACCTTATGAAGTGTTTGCAAAAGAGCGCGGGAGCTCTTGGGCGAAGCATTTATAACCATTTTTGAAAGGATTTTTGATGTCAGAAAAAGAAAGACTGAATGAAGTGATTTTAGAAGAAGAAAATAATGGGGGCGGCACTAAAAAGGTGTTTTTGATCGTGGCTATAGCCATTATCATTTTAGCGGTGCTTTTAATGGTGTTTTGGAAAAGCACGAGAGTCGCTCCTAAAGAGACTTTTTTACAAACCGATAGCGGCATGCAAAAAATAGGCAACACTAAAGATGAGAAAAAAGACGATGAGTTTGAAAGCTTGAATATGGATTCTCCCAAACAAGAAGACAAGTTAGACAAAGTGGTGGATAATATTAAAAAACAAGAGAGTGAAAATTCTATGCCCATTCAAACCGATCAAGCTCAAATGGAGATGAAAACAACAGAAGAAAGACAAGAATCTCAAAAAGAATTAAAAGCTGTTGAGTCTATTCCCATGAGCGCTCAAAAGAATCTCAGGCTATGGCTAAAAAAGAAACCCCCCATAAAAAGCCTAAAGTAACCCCTAAAGATAAGGAAGCTCATAAAGCTAAGCATGTAGCTAAAGAGCCAAAAGTCAAAAAAGAAGCTCATAAAGAAGTTTCTAAAAAAGCTAATTCTAAAACCAATCTTACTAAAGGGCATTATTTGCAAGTGGGGGTTTTTGCGCACACGCCCAACAAAGCCTTTTTACAAGAGTTTAATCAATTCCCCCATAAAATTGAAGATAGGGGGGCTACTAAACGCTACCTCATAGGCCCTTATAAGAGCAAGCAAGAAGCCTTAATGCATGCCGATGAAGTCAGCAAGAAGATGACTAAGCCTGTTGTTATAGAAGCGCGTTAAGGGCTTTGCGAACTTAAAAGAGTTACCTCTCTTTTAAGTTTATTTTTTAAAAACCCCCTAGCTTTTTAATAAAGAATGCCCCCAACACCGCTACAAACTCCCTAAAATTCGCATTTAAGAAAGCTTATGTTATAAGACAGATTTAGTTAGTTACGAGTGGGAAAATAACGGCGTAAAGCTTAGAGTAGTTGTAGATAGGACAAAAGATAAGCATTTAATTTTTGATTATTACTCAAACAGAAATCTAGTAGAAAATAAAGGTAACCCACATGCCGAACACGCAGAGAATAAATTAGACTTATATGAACTAGACATTAGCGAAAATGATTTAATAACGCAAGAATTAGCGGACAAAGAATTAGCAGATGAATTGTTTGAAAAAAGGCACTAACCCCCTTTAAGCCCCTTACAACCAATGCAAGCATCAAAATGAGTTTGGTGCTGAAAACAATGCAAAAAATGACTAGAATGAAACGATAAGGATAGTCTAATCCATAGAAAAACAGCAAAATCTCAAAATAGCGATAAAACATCAATCATGAGCTTGAGCGCTAGACATGCTTAATAAAACCAGTGTGTGGTGGGATTGCTATAAAAACAAATACAAGGATCAAAAAATAAAACAAGCAAAAAACATTCAAGCTATCCTACAAGCCAAAGAGCACTATCTCAATAGGTTTTTTAAAATTGGCTATAATCAAGGCTTTAAAAAAGACATAATCCTAAAAAAGAGTTTGAACATGTTAGAAAAATTGATTGAAAGAGTGTTGTTTGCCACTCGTTGGTTGCTAGCCCCTTTATGCATTGCCATGTCGTTAGTGTTGGTGGTCTTAGGTTATGTGTTCATGAAAGAGTTGTGGCACATGCTCAGCCATTTAAACACGATCAGCGAAACGGATTTGGTTTTATCAGCCTTAGGATTAGTGGATTTGTTGTTTATGGCTGGGCTTGTTTTAATGGTGCTGCTCGCCAGTTATGAAAGCTTTGTTTCTAAATTAGACAAGGTGGATGCCAGCGAAATCACTTGGCTAAAACACACGGATTTTAACGCTTTAAAATTAAAGGTTTCGCTCTCCATTGTAGCCATTTCGGCGATTTTTTTGCTCAAACGCTACATGAGTTTAGAAAGACGTTTTATCCAGCATTCCTAAAGATACGCCCTTATCGCATAACCCCATTTTTTGGCAAGTGGTGATCCATTTGGTGTTTGTGTGTTCAGCGCTTTTAGCCGCCGTTACCAATAACATCGCTTTTTCGCAAAATAAAGGGCATTAAAAGTTTTAAAGCTCTCTTTCAGGAAGGACTTTAGACCATTCTTTAATCAAGCGTAAAAAGAAGGAAGCATCAGGCGAAGTTTTTTCATGGATTAAAATGCCTTCTTCCACCGCTTCCCAAATCACTCTATGCCGATACAAGACTAAATGCCATGATTGTTGGGCATGATCTTTAAGCGACAAACGCACCCTTTTAGCAAAAGACGGGTTGTCAAACAAAACCGCGCTTTCAGTGTTGATGTAGGCAGAGCGCGGATCAATATTGAAACTCCCTAGAAGCGTCAAATTGTCATCAAAAACAATCGTCTTGCCGTGTAAGGAATGTTTGGTGCTAAAGCGCCCTTTAATCTGGCGGTTGAAAAAATCGTTTCGTATTTCATAGACATTCGCGCCCATTCGCACTAATTGGTTGCGATACCTTTCCCACGCCCCATAGACCACTATCGCATCAGTAGATGAGAGGGAATTGGTAAGAATATTCAATTCAATCCCCTTAGAAATTTGATTTTTAAAGATTTTCATCATCTTTTTGCCTGGAATAAAATACGATGAAGCGATAAAAACGGAGTCCTTAGCGTTTTTAAGGGCTTTTTCAAAAGCGATTTTGATAGGTGAATACAAGGGCGTGTCAATTTTTTTGGGTGAATCAGCTAAAAAAACTGCATTCCCATAATAAATGGGGTATTGGTATTTTTGGAAGCGTTCTATAAAATCATTGACTTTTTTTTCAAACTGGTTTTTGTCTTCGGCGCTGATAGGGATTTTTTCATGGAGCTTGGCGATTTCTTTAGCGTTGTTTTTGAGTCTTTTATGGGTTCTTAGTAATGAAACAGGAATGGAGCGGTGGAATCTCCAATAGCGTTCAAAGCTTTCTTTGGCTTTTGAAGCAACCCCCCCAAAAAACAAAGCGTCTAAATCTAAAAAATTCGTGTCTAAATCGTTATCAAAATAATTGTCCCCAATATTACGACCCCCTATAATGACAGCGAAATTATCCACGATGAAAAGTTTGTTGTGCATGCGTTTTTTAATGCGCTCATAATCCGCAAGCATTTCAAAATAACGCAAGCCTTTATTGCGGATATAGTAAGGGTTAAAAATTTTTACTTCAATGTTTTTATGGAAATTTAAGAGCATAATATCTGAAAAATCCGAATACACTCCGTTATCGTCTAAAAGGATGCGCACTTTTACCCCACGATTGGCCGCATTTAAAAGTTCTTTAGCGATCACTTGAGAGGAAAGATCGTTCTTATAGATATAAGTTTGCATGTCAATGCTTTTTTGGCTCATTCTGATAAGACCCACTCTATGCAACAAGGCGTCAAAGCCGTCTTCTAAAAGAATGGCCGCGCTATGGTTAGGGTTTTCTTTTAATTTTTCAGCATACAAGCTCCCAATGGTGGTAGTGTAGGGATCATAAGAGATAGGGGGGCTTGAAATGGGAGTCTTATAGACTAACCCAAAGCACCCATTAAAAAAAAGACGCTTAAAAGGACTAAAAAGATTTTCAAAAACGACCCAAAGAAATTAGCGGCTTTTACCCACTTTCAACATCCTATTACGCAAAGTGGCGATACTGCTTTGCAAGGGTAATTCTTTAGGGCAAGTGTCATGGCAAGCGATCAAACTCATGCACCCAAAAACGCCATCATCATCGCCGACTAATTCATAAAAATCGTCATCGCTTCTTTCATCGTGGCTGTCAATCATGAAACGCATGGCTCTGTTCATGCCAGCAGCTCCAATGAAATTAGGGCGCATGAGTTTGGTCCCGCAAGAAGCGATACAGCACCCGCATTCAATACACCTGTCTAGTTCAAAGACTTCTTGGGCTTCATCAGGCTCAATCCTTTTTTCCGGCTTAGTAATATCCACTTCTTCTTTAGAATGCGCCCAACTCTCCACCCTTTTAGTCATATCGCCAAACCAATCGCCTGTATTCACGCTCAAATCTTTAATGAGCGTAAAACTGGGCATGGGCATGAGCGTAATCACCCCGCTTTCAAAGCTAGAAGTTAGGGTTTTACAAGCCAATCTCGGCCTCCCATTAACCATCATCGCGCAAGAGCCGCAAATCCCAGCGCGACACACAAAATCAAAGCTTAAATCCGGATCTTGATGCTCTCTGATGAGGTTTAAAGCGATAAAGAGCGTCATGGATGGGGTTTCTTTCAATTGATACTCTTTAAAATGCGGCTTACTCACCGCACTTTGAGGGTCAAATTTTAGCACTCTAATTACAATCGTTCGTTCATTATCACTCATGGTTTTCTCCTTTTAAATTAGCGTTGTGTTGGTCTAATAAATCATGGACGTTGAAAGAATACAAATGTTCCCCCCTAGCCCTGACTTCCTCATCTTCTAAACGCATGTTCTTGGCTTTGTATTTTTCCTGCAATTCAAAAGGCATGAGCGCATGCTGGACTTCTATTCTGTCTTTTCCAAGCTTTTCTAATTCTAAAATCGTTTTCAAAATCTCAGCGTCGCGCTCTTCTTTTTTGGGGTGAGGAATGAAATTGCCCTTTTTGCCATAGCCCCTAAAATCAGGGCTGATTTCCATTTTCATCACATCTAATTCTTCGTATTCAATCGTGGGCATGTCTTGCTCAGCACTAGGCCAGCTCGCTAAAGTCCGATTAAGCCATTTTTCATCGTCTCTTTTAGGGTAGTCAATCCTTGTGTGAGCCCCTCTGCTTTCGGTGCGCAGTAACGCTCCTTGAGTGATGCAAAGCGCGAGTTTGAGCATTTTTTTGGTGCGGTAAGCGTCTTCTAATTCAGGGTTATTGTGCAAAACCTTGTTTTTCACGCAAATGTTTTTGGAGCGTGCATAAAGCTCTTGCAATTCTTTAAGGGCTTCTTCTAGCCTTTTACCTTCTCTAAAAACGCCCACTTTTTCATCCATGACTTCTTTCATGCGTTCTCTGATTTCATACACGTCTTTCCTTGCGCTTCATTATGCAATAAAAAATGCATGTAATCTTGGCTTTCTTTAATGAAAGCTTCAACTTTTTGTGTGTTGATTTCAATTTGCGCTTCCAAACAATGCGACGCGAAATAATCCCCTATGATCATGCCAGCGACCACCGCTTCACTCACAGAATTTCCCCCCAAGCGGTTAAACCCATGCAAATCCCAACATGCCGCTTCACCTGCGCAAAACAAGCCTTTTAAATGGGTTTCGCCTTTAGGGTTTGTCCTAACCCCACCCATAGAATAGTGTTGCATGGGCTTTATGGGGATCCAGCCTTTTTGCTTAGCCATCGCTTGCCCGTATTCAGGCTCATTAGTGGGCGCTCCTTGCATGTTGTCTTTGGTTTGCTCTTCGCTATCAGCCGGATCAATGCCCGCAAAAGTCATGGCTATATCGCGCACATCCCTTAAGTTTTTTTCCACATGGTTACGCCCTAAAATAGCAATATCCAACCACACATGATCCCCATAGGGCGATTTGGCTCCATAGCCTTTTTGGATATGCTCTAAAATCCGCCTTGAGACCACATCCCTACTCGCAAGCTCTTTTTTCTCCGGCTCATAAGCGGGCATGAAGCGTCTGCCAAACTTGTCTCTTAAAACGCCGCCATCGCCCCTGCAACCTTCGGTCATTAAAATCCCGCTTGGCACCAAAGCGGTAGGGTGGAATTGCACCGCTTCCATGTTGCCTAATTTAGCCACGCCGGTTTCTAAAGCGCTCGCCGCCCCAGCTCCATCGCAAATCACGGCGTTAGTGGTGTGTTTATACACGCGCCCATAACCTCCGGTAGCTAAAAGCGTGCCCTTAGAAACATACGCTGAAATTTCGCCTGTGATTAAATCCCTTACCACCGCCCCATAACATTTATTATCATGATGAATGAAAGCGAGCATGTCCTTTCTGTCTTGAATATCCACTTTGTGGTGTAAGGCTTCGTTAGCGACCGCATAAAGCATAGTATGCCCTGTAGCATCAGCCGTAAAGCATATGCGCCATTTTTTAGTGCCGCCAAAATCACGGCTTAGAATATAACCATGCCTGTCGTCTCTTTCAGTGATAGTTACATGCTCACCATTGACGACCGCAGGCCTATCGCCCTTTTTAATCCTAGTCCAAGGCACCCCCCAACTGGCCAATTCCCTAATGGCTTTAGGGGCAGTGGTTACAAACATCCTAGCCACTTGCTGATCGCACCCCCAATCGCTCCCCTTAACCGTGTCTAAAAAGTGCAAATCTTCATTATCGCCCTCGCTTTTTTTAGCGTTCGCAAGGCTCGCTTGCATGCCCCCTTGAGCGGCTGCAGAGTGCGAACGCCTGACAGGCACTAGACTTAAAACGATGGTGTTTAAACCCTTTTGTTTGCATGCGATACTAGCCCTTAACCCGGCTAGTCCGCCTCCAATAATCAACGCATCACAATATGTTATTTTCATTTTCTACCCTTATTCTTTGTGGAATTTCCCATCAGCTTCTATGGCTTCTTGCATGGTTTTAATGCCATTGTTCTTATTTTCTAAACCTTTTTTAATGTAAGCCCCATAGGTGCAAAGCCCTAAAACAATGAAAAACACGCTCATCGCCCATTTGACTTTTCTCAAGCCTTGAATACTCACATTCTTAAACCACCCCCATTTAATCGCTAAGCGATACAACCCAATAGAGCCATGCAATTCTACGGCAAACAATAAGAAAATATACAAAAGCCAAAAGTTTTGCGTTACAAAACGATAGCTTGAGCCATGAGGTCCGATGCTTTCAGGCTCTGTGAGCATGACAAACAGGTGGATACTCGCTAAGAAAAACATCGCAAACCCGGTTAAGGCTTGGATAAACCACAAACTCGTATCGCCATGCTTCATCAAATGCTTATGGGTTTTAAAAACCTTGTATTGCCTGTAATTGATAGGGAATTTCCTTAACGCCAAAAAAGCATGCGCGACCAAAATAAGAATAACTCCTGCTGCAACCACGCTCACAATAGCCGGCTCGCCCGCTTTTAAAAACAAGCTCCGCTTCAAAAAATTTCGCCACTTTATACATGGCTTCATCGCTAATCAAGATACTTGAGACTAAAAACATGTGTGCTATCATAAAGAGTGCTAAAATCAAGCCCGTAGCGCTCTGTAAAAAATCCAACTTAGCATAAATACCGCTCTTTTTAAGCCCTTTGCTAGCGCCATAATAACCCTCTATAATCTCTTCTTGTTGCATAAAAACTGCTCCTAAAAACTCAAATTTAACCTGAATCGCTTGACGCAAAAACACTGCCTTAATTTTACTACATTTGAAATAATTTTTCTTATAAACAAAACCTAAATTGAGAAAAAATTCAATTCAAGGGGGCTATTGTTTAAAATTTACATTTTTTAAACGCTATTAGGTATAATAAGGGATAGTTACCACCTAATAAAATAAGGATCATTCAATGACAAAAATTGCCATGGCTAATTTCAAATCCGCTATGCCTGTTTTTAAAAGCCATGCGTATTTAAAAGAATTAGAAAAAACTTTAAAACCGCAGCATTTTGATAGGGTGTTTGTATTCCCTGATTTTTTGGGGTTATTGCCTAATTCGTTTTTGCATTTCACTTTAGGAGCGCAAAACGCTTACCCTAAAGATTGTGGGGCTTTTACCGGTGAAATCACTTCCAAGCACTTAGAAGAACTCAAAATCCACACGCTTTTAATAGGGCATAGCGAGAGGCGAGCGCTTTTAAAGGAAAGCCCTAGCTTTTTGAAAGAAAAGTTTGATTTTTTTAAAAGTAAAAATTTTAAAATTATTTATTGTATTGGCGAAGATTTAACGACCAGAGAAAAGGGTTTAGTGGCTGTAAAGGAATTTTTAAGCGAGCAATTAGAAACTATCGATCTCAATTATTCCAATTTAATTGTGGCTTATGAGCCTATTTGGGCGATTGGCACCAAAAAAAGCGCTTCTTTAGAAGATATTTACCTCACGCATGGTTTTTTAAAGCAAATTTTAAATCAAAAAACGCCCTTGTTGTATGGGGGGAGCGTGAATGTGCAAAACGCTAAAGAAATTTTAGGGATTGATAGCGTGGATGGCTTATTGATCGGGAGCGCGTCTTTGGAATTAGAAAATTTTAAAACAGCCATTTCATTTTTATAAAGGAAAATCATGGGATTTTTAAAAGGTAAAAAAGGGCTTATTGTAGGGGTGGCAAACAATAAATCCATCGCTTATGGGATCGCTCAATCTTGTTTCAATCAAGGGGCTACTTTGGCTTTCACTTATTTGAATGAGAGCTTAGAAAAGCGCGTGAGGCCTATCGCTCAGGAATTGAATAGCCCCTATGTGTATGAATTGGATGTGGGCAAAGAAGAGCATTTCAAGTCGCTATACAATAATATTAAGCAGGATTTAGGCTCATTGGATTTTATCGTTCATAGCGTGGCCTTTGCCCCTAAAGAGGCTTTAGAGGGGAGCTTGTTGGAAACTTCTAAAAGTGCGTTTAACACCGCTATGAAAATTTCTGTTTATTCTTTAATAGAGCTGACAAACACTCTAAAACCTTTATTGAATAACGGAGCGTCTGTTTTGACTTTAAGCTATTTGGGCAGCACCAAATACATGGCGCATTACAACGTGATGGGGTTGGCTAAAGCGGCCCTAGAGAGTGCGGTGCGTTATTTAGCGGTGGATTTAGGCAAACACCATATAAGGGTGAATGCCCTATCAGCTGGGCCTATCAGGACGCTCGCTTCTAGCGGGATCGCTGATTTTAGAATGATTTTAAAATGGAATGAAATCAACGCCCCTTTAAGAAAAAATGTGAGTTTAGAAGAAGTGGGCAATGCCGGGATGTATTTGCTCTCTAGCTTGTCTAGCGGGGTGAGTGGGGAAGTGCATTTTGTGGATGCTGGCTATCATGTTATGGGCATGGGGGCCGTGGAAGAAAAAGATAATAAAGCTACGCTGTTGTGGGATTTGCAGAACAATAAGGGGTATTGATGAAATTAAGCGAATTGTTAAGCGCCTATTCTATTGAAACGGAATTTTCAAACGATTTTGAAGTGCATGCTTTAGCGGAATTGGATAAGGCCACGCCTAATGATATTAGCTATATTGACCAAGCGCGTTACCTTAAACTTTTAAAAGATTCCAAAGCCGGGGCGGTATTTATCCGTAAAAAAGAATCTTCTAAAGTGCCAAAACGCATGCAAGCTTTAATCGTGGATAACCCGCATTTAGCCTTTGCCAAAGCTTCGCATGCCTTTAAAATCCCTTTTTTTAAAAACCCACAAAGCGTTAGCGAGCCTAAACATTTTGAAAAAGTAACGATCATGCCTAATGTGATGATTGGAGAGGGCGTGGAAATTGGCGAAAACTCTTTGATTTATCCGGGCGTGGTGATCGCTGATGGGGTCAAAATCGGTAAAAATTGCGTTTTGTATCCTCGTGTTATTTTGTATCAAAACACGATTTTAGAAGACAATGTTACTATCCATGCGGGTAGCGTGATCGGAGGCGATGGCTTTGGTTATGCGCACACCGCTTTAGGAGAGCATGTCAAAATTGAGCATGTGGGGATTGTTAGGATCCAAAAAAATGTAGAAATTGGCGCTAACACAGCGATTGATAGGGCGGTGTTTGGCGAGACTTTGATTAAAGAGGGCGTTAAGATTGATAACCTGGTTCAAATCGGGCATAATTGCGTTTTAGGCGAGCACAGCATCGTCGTTTCTCAAGTGGGCTTGAGCGGCTCTACAACTACTGGCCGTAATGTGGTTTTTGGCGGTCAAGTGGGCATTGGGGGGCATTTGCATGTGGGTGAATTCACTCAAATTGGGGGTAAAAGCGCGGTGGGTAAAGACTTGCCCCCTAACACTAATTTTGCCGGAGCGATCCCTGCTATGGAAATCCATGAATGGCACCATTTCCTGGCTCATTTACGAACGAATTTCAGGAAACAGCAAAAAACGAGTTTGTTGCAAAAAGCTAAAGGGTTTTTTAAGTCTTAAAGAATGAAATAAGCTATAATAAGCCCATTTTGAATACGAATGATTATTTTAATAAGGACAATCAATGAAAGATAGTTTTCTTTTCACTTCTGAATCAGTAACCGAGGGGCATCCTGATAAAATGGCTGATCAAATCAGCGATGCGGTTTTAGATTACATTATTGAGCGCGATCAAAAAGCCAAAGTCGCATGCGAGACTTTAGTTTCCAACGGATTTTTGCATGATCACTGGCGAGTTAAAAACTTCTGTTTATGCCCCTATGCAAGAGATTGCAAGAGAAGTGGTTAAAAAGATTGGTTATACAGACGCCCTTTATGGCTTTGATTACAGGAGCGCGGCGGTTTTAAATGGCGTTGGCGAGCAAAGCCCTGATATTAATCAAGGCGTGGATAGAGAAGATGGCGAGATTGGGGCAGGGGATCAAGGGCTTATGTTTGGTTATGCGTGCAAGGAGACTGAAACGCTCATGCCCTTACCCATTCATTTAGCGCACCAGCTCACTTTCGCTCTGGCTCAAAAAAGAAAAGACAACACTCTGCCTTTTTTAAGGCCTGATGGCAAGTCTCAGGTGAGCGTGCGTTATGAAAACAACAAGCCTGTAAGCATTGATACGATTGTCGTTTCCACCCAACATTCCCCAGAAGTTTCGCAAAAACATTTAAAAGAAGCCGTGATTGAAGAGATCGTGTATAAGGTTTTACCCAAAGAATATTTGCATGACAATATCAAGTTTTTTGTCAATCCTACAGGAAAATTCGTTATTGGTGGGCCGCAAGGCGATGCGGGCTTGACGGGCAGAAAAATCATCGTGGATACTTATGGGGGGAGTTGCCCGCATGGGGGGGAGCGTTTAGCGGGAAAGACCCTAGTAAAGTGGATAGGAGTGCGGCTTATGCGGCCCGCTATGTGGCTAAAAATTTGGTAGCGAGTGGGGTTTGCGATAAAGCGACCGTGCAGCTTGCTTATGCGATTGGGGTGATAGAGCCGGTGTCTGTTTATGTGAACACGCATAACACGAGTAAGCATTCAAGCGCGGAGTTGGAAAAATGCGTGAAATCGGTTTTCAAACTCACGCCAAAAGGCATTATTGAAAGCTTGGATTTGTTAAGGCCCATTTATTCGCTCACTTCAGCTTATGGGCATTTTGGGCGCGAATTAGAGGAATTCACTTGGGAAAAAACCAACAAAGCTGAGGAGATTAAAGCGTTCTTTAAGCGTTAAAAAATATTTTAAGGGTAATATTTTAAAAAATTTTTGTATAATCAACAATTCACAAGGAGTTTAAATTGAAACAAAGAACGCTGTCTATTATTAAACCGGATGCGCTTAAGAAAAAAGTGGTAGGCAAGATCATTGATCGCTTTGAGAGTAACGGCTTGGAAGTGGTTGCTATGAAACGCTTGCATTTGAGCGTTAAAGACGCTGAAAACTTTTATGCGATCCACAGAGAGAGACCCTTTTTTAAAGATTTAATAGAATTTATGGTCAGTGGTCCGGTAGTGGTTATGGTTTTAGAGGGCAAGGATGCTGTGGCTAAAAACAGAGATCTTATGGGAGCGACTAATCCCAAACTCGCTCAAAAAGGCACTATCAGAGCGGATTTTGCTGAAAGCATTGACGCTAATGCGGTGCATGGGAGCGATAGCTTAGAAAACGCACATAATGAAATCGCTTTCTTTTTTGCCACTAGAGATCTTTAAGATTTAAGGGCGTTTTAAGTTAAGCATGCAATTTGAAATGCGTAAAATCGCTTTTAATGCACCTAGAGCGTTTTCTTTAGAGCATGAGGGAGTGGTTTTAGAGGGCGAAGTTGTGCGGGTGGGGGCGAAATTGTTTCGTTTGGAAGCGTGCCTTAAGGGTGAATTGATGCTTATTTGCGATACAAGCGGTAAAGAGTTTAAAAAGAGCCTTGATGAGTCGTTGGTTTTGCATATTTCAGACGGGTTGTGGGATACGCAAAGCCAAAGTTTGGATTTTGATAATTTAGATGTTATTGAATCTTTCAATGGTTTTATTGATTTGAGCGAAATTTTACGCTCTGAAGTGGAGTCTATTAAATTAGACTACCATTATGCAGATTGAAATGAAGGAGAATTTATGGCAGTACCTGATAGAAGAGTGAGTAAGACAAGAGCGGCAAAAAGGCGCACGCATTATAGCGTTAAGTTGGCTAAACCTGTGAAAGCCAAAGATGGCACTTGGAAGCTTCCCCACCATATTAACAAATTTACTAAAGAATACTAATATAAAAGCTATCTTTAGTGATAGAAAGTATTTTAAAGGATTGCAACAAGCCTTTTAAGGACGCATGATGAAAATTGTAATAGACTTAATGGGGGCTGACCATGGGGTTTTACCCATTATTGAGGGAGTCTCAAGGGCTTTAGAGAATAAGAGTTTTAGTGCGGTTTTAGTGGGGGATAAAGACAAAGCGACCCCTTTTATTTCTAAAGAGTTAGCCAGCAAAGTGGAAATGATCCACACGCAAGATTACATTAAAATGGAAGAAGCCGCCACTGAGGCGATCAAGCGTAAGGAATCTTCCATTTACTTGGGTATGGATATTCTAAAAAATGGGGCTGACGCTTTGATTTCAGCGGGGCATAGCGGAGCGACTATGGGTTTAGCGACCTTGCGTTTAGGGCGTATCAAGGGGGTTGAAAGGCCCGCTATTTGCACTTTGATGCCTAGCGTTGGCAAACGCCCTAGCGTGCTATTAGACGCAGGAGCGAACACGGATTGCAAGCCTGAATATTTGATTGATTTTGCTCTTATGGGGTATGAATACGCTAAAAGCGTGTTGCATTATGACAGCCCTAAGGTGGGTCTTTTGAGTAATGGCGAAGAAGATATTAAAGGGAATACGCTCGTTAAAGAAACGCATAAAATGCTGAAAGCTTATGACTTTTTTTATGGCAACGTGGAGGGGAGCGATATTTTCAAAGGGGTTGTGGATGTGGTGGTTTGCGATGGCTTTATGGGGAATGTGGTTTTAAAGACAACAGAAGGGGTCGCTAGCGCGATAGGCTCTATTTTTAAAGATGAAATTAAAAGCTCTTTTAAATCTAAAATGGGGGCTTTGATGCTTAAGAACGCGTTTGGTATTTTAAAACAAAAAACCGATTACGCTGAATATGGAGGAGCGCCGCTTTTAGGCGTGAATAAAAGCGTGATCATTAGCCATGGCAAGAGCAACGCTAGAGCGGTTGAATGCGCGATTTATCAGGCTATTAGCGCTGTTGAAAGTCAGGTTTGTTTGAGGATTACTAAGGCGTTTGAGAGTTTGAAATCTCAATCTTTTGAGAGCCAAAGCGATCAACAAGACGCTTAAAATGATAATGTTAAAGGGATTGAATGGAATTTTACGCCTCTCTTAAATCCATTGCGATGCATGTTCCAAGCGAGCGTGTGAAAAATGCAGAGTTTCAGCAATTTTTGGATACCAGCGATGAATGGATAGAAAAAAGGACCGGTATCAAAGAACGTCGTTTCGCTAGCAATGAAGAAAAAAGCAGCGATTTAGGGGTGATAGCGGCTAAACAGGCCATAGAGAGAGCGCGTTTGACTCCAAAAGACATTGATTTAGTGGTTGTGGCGACTTTAAGCCCTGATTTCTTGGCTATGCCTTCAACCGCTTGCGTGTTGAGTGCGAAATTAGGCATTGAAAACAAGCCGGCTTTTGATATTTCAGCCGCTTGCACAGGTTTTATTTATTTGCTATCGGTGGCTAAAGCTTATGTTGAGAGCGGGATGTATGAAAATGTGCTGATTGTGGGGGCAGAAAAAACGAGCAGCGTGTTAGATTTTAAAGATAGGGGGACTTGTATTTTATTTGGCGATGGGGCTGGGGCGTGCGTGATAGGCAGGACCAAGCGTTTAAAAGAAAGCATTTTAGATGTGCAAATTTCAGCGAATGGGAATTTTTCTAATTATCTTTATACGCCAAGGACTCTAAAACCCACGCCCTTTAACGCTAAAGAAGAAGCTTTAGAGCCTTTTTTGTGCATGAAAGGCAATGAAGTGTTTAAACTAGCGGTGAAAACGCTTTTAAAAGATGTGGAAATGATCTTAGAAAAAAACGCTCTCAAACCTGAAGATGTGCGTCTGTTTATCCCGCATCAAGCTAATTTTAGGATCATTCAAGCGGTGCGGGAGCATTTGGATTTTAAAGATGAGCAAGTGGTTTTAACCGTGCATAAATACGGCAACACTTCAGCAGCCAGTATCCCTATGGCCATGTGTGAAGCTTATGAAGAGGGGCGCTTGAAAAAGGGCGATTTAATGCTTTTAGACGCTTTTGGTGGGGGATTGACTTGGGGTTCAGCGTTGGTGTATTTTGGCGGATAAAAAGGATTGAAGGAGTATTGATGAAAAAGATGGTTTTTTTATTTTTAGTGGTGTTGGGGGGGTTAAAGGCGCAAAGCAGTTATTGCAGCGATTTTTGCGAAGGCACGCCAGAGAGTCGTATTCCTCCTATGGGGTTTCATTTCAGTTTTGTGCATTCAGTGAAATATTATTTGCAAGACCCGCAAGAGCGCGATCACAAGCTTAAAAAATGCCATCAAGCCTTTGATTCGACGCTTAAGGTTAATTTTATTACGAAGTCTTTTAAAAAGGATTGCAAGCATGCGCAAATGGCTTTAGAGCAAGCTCAAAAAGGGACTCCATAAAAGGGGTTTCTTTAAGGATTTTATTTCTTATAGCAGAAATTATTTTTAAAGTAAAAGACAAATAATGATTAGGGGCTAGTAGTTATTTTAATACCTATTGTTATTATTGGGTTAGTATTAACAGCTATTAGAGCTACCATAATGGCATTTAAGGGCGAGATACTGACGATGAAGTTGAGAGTGATGGGTTTTTTAGTAGAATATGGGATAAATTCGTTGAATATCTCGGCTCTATTCTAGTTGCTATAATAATGTTTTTTCCTTATATAATTGGACCAGTTATCGCTTTAATTTTTATATTTTTTTGAAACCAATTCTTTCAATGACTAGTAGCGCCTTAACCAAAAACTCAACCAACAACCCATTGAGAACCTAATATAGAAATTAATATTCTTTAGTCTGTTTTTTTAAAAAAGGGGGCTTTGGTTGATTTATTTTATGGCAAACTTTTAAAGGGATAGGGGGATATTTTGCACTTTAATATCCCTTTAACCCCCAACTAAATCCCCCCTAACCCCATAATACCGCATTACAAGAAATTACCGCTTGCTAAACAAACTTTTTGATATTAAAAAAGTTTTTAGCGTTTTTAAATTTTATCACCAACACCCCATTAGAACAAAAACCAAATTTTATTTGGAAAATTTGTGGTAATACTCGCCCTTGTCCGTGATGATTTTAACTTCTAACAATTGGTTAGGCTTGCAATCCAAGCGGTAAAATATCTGTTGCGAATACTTTAACTCATGATCAAAGAGTTTTTCTTTTTTAAACTTATCGCCAAATTTGGGTTCTACTTTTTTAGTCGCTTCGCATGAATTTCCCCTATTGACAATAAGGTTTTTAATCACCACCGGTTCATCGTTCATAGAAGTGATGCTTAAAAGACTAGAGTCCGTCATTTTCCCCATGAGTTTCCCCCCAGTCGCACGATAATCCAGCTTGAAATCCAAATCCTTTGCCCCCACATAAACACCGCTTATCATCAGCAAGCTCAAACACATTTTTTTAAACATCAAAATCCTTTCAATAATAGTATTTGTGGGGTATTATAATCAAATTTGATATATTCTTTTTTAATCGTTTGTTGCGTTTAGTTTTTGATCAAGTTTGTAGCCCATGCAACCCATTTGAATAATTTTAAAAAATTTCTTTTTGTTTGTTTTTCTACCGCATCTTCTCCGCCATACAAAAGCCTTGTTTTGAACGCCATGGCTAATTCCTTGCACTTGTTTTTGGCGTATTCTTTTCTATCGTTTTCGCTGAAACAATCTTCAATTTGCTTGAAACACCTATCGCAGTCTGAGAGTTGTAAGATTGTGATAGGATCATGCATTTCTTCATTAGCCCTTTTAAATCGTTCGCTCGTTGCGTTTTGGTCAGAATCGCATTTTCTGTCATCATCTGTCAAAACAATAGGGTGATTGTCTAACTCGCAAAGTTTTTTAATGGTTTCTTTCATCTCATTTGGATTGTTTTTAAGCCCTGAAATGGGTAAGAAAGTGAAAGGAATGGGGTTGTCTTTGAATTCTCGCTCATTGAAATACAATTTGAAAGCGCTCAAATAGCAATAATCGGTGATGCGCTTCCACAAAAATGATCCGGTGTTTTTGGGGGTTGTGAAAAACATGCTGACCCACCCCTAAAGAACGCTTGATTTGATACAAGGCGTCGGAGTTTTTGCTCGCATTATTTAGGGGGTAGTTAAAATGATTCTTAATCACAGAGCCTTCTGTTTCTTTTTCTACAATCCTTATTTCATCTAAGTGATCTGTATCCACCAAAAAGGGGTCATGGGTGGCTAAAACAAAGGTAACATGATTTTTATGAGCGTATTCTTTTAAAAATCTCCTGAATTCCTTTCTGGCTGGCACGCTCAAATGAGTGGCTGGCTCGTCCATGACATAGATGATATTCTTATTAAAACTAAAATCTGATCCCACATTGTAGAGAAAACCAAACATGAAATTAAACGCCCATTGGAAGCCGGTGCTTTGCTGGCTTAAGATGATTGGCTCATTGTGATCGTGGGATTTTCTGCAGTCATGAATTTCAAGTTTTATTTCATATGCCGTAGATTTCTTTGAATAATCATAAAATTTGTTATTGTGTCGGACATGAATTTTTAATTGGTAACTATTTTGAGAACTATCTTCAGCGATCGCTAAAAGCTTATTAAATTCTTTTGTAATTAAAGAATCTATTTTTAATTGCATGTTGTATTCCAAGATTTCTGCAAGATTTTCTAATATTTCTGTAAAATTTACCTTAAATAAAAGATGGCTTGTGTCTTTTTTAAAAAATTCAAATTGACATACATTGTTATTGCATTCGCCTTTTACTTCAGTTGAAAGATATTTTGATTGTTTGATCTCTTTTAGTGATTCTTGGTCTATTTCTTGCAAGTATTTTTCAGGGATATTGAACGATTTTTCAAAATCATAGATTACTAAATCATTATTTTTATCAAACATTATTATTTGTAACGCTTGACCATCTTTTAAAATTCTCCCAAAAAAATTCCAAATTGTATTGGGGTGAAAGCCCATTTTCCTAAACAATGAATTTCTAAAGAACCAATCCGATTGGTCAAATTCAGAAGGAGAATAATAATCAATGCAAGTAAATAATGCAGTCTTAAGGTCGTTATCTGTGATTTTTGGCTCTTTGTATTCTTTCATGGTTGGCACGAGTTCATCAAATTGATGAGATAAACCACCGCTTAAAGGGAATTGAACTTTATTTCTTAAGTTTTGAAACGCCGTATAGGGGTTACACTCTCGGCAATATTCTGCGAACTCAGAAACATTTTTGCTTTGTTTGAATTTTTCCTTGTTGTCCTCAAATTTTTTTTTGATTTCTTTAGGATTTTTGGGGAACAAATGAACGCCACTCTCATTGTCTAAAGTTTTTATGGATTCCCACAGAGATATTCTTGCTGATTTCAAAAGATCATCGTATTGGTATCGCCTAATTTTTGAATTTGATAACAATTCCATTTTTTCCAAATAAAACTGACACATCATGTATTTCACATCTTTAGACGCATCATTAACAACATGGCTTGCTATATATTTTTCGCATATTTGTTGGATATTATCCAACAAAACATCATAATCAAACTCTAGCGTTTTTTGATTTTTGCAGTCATTTCCAATTTCTTTTATCCATGATTCTTTTTTTAGTTTAAAACCCTCTCTTATTTTGTCAAGGTTTTTTAAAGAATTTTTAATTTCTTTTTTAAGGCTGATTATATTTGATCGGAATGTTCTAAATTGCTGTTTAAAATTTTCATTGATAGGGTATTTTTCATCTATTTCTTTAATAATGTCTTTCACTTCAGTTTCTGGTGTGAATTTTGTAAAGTCGGTAGTCTTAAAAATTTCATCTAAACTTTTTAGCTTTTTTAAGATGTCTTCATTTTGTGGTTTGATTTTACCTTCACTAAGTTTTTTAAAATAAGAATAAATTTTTGCTAATTGGTTTTGTTTGTGTTGCCCCATGACAAAAAATTCATCTGTGTTGTATTTTTTATCAGGCGTATTGCACTTTATGATTTCTTTGATGCACTGACAAAAATTTTTAATCCATTCGCTATTACCGCTTACATGTTTGATTAATTCTTTGAAAAACAGATTGTTGGTTGCGTTGGCATATTCAGTTACAAGCTCGCTCAATTTTAATTTTTCTTTGTAAAAATGTAAAAATAATCCTAATGAATTGTAAGAAGTTATAAGGTTTATAAAATCACTCACAAGAGTGCAAATCTTTGAATAGTCGTTATTGTTAGTGGGAATATAAACGCTGTTGCTACATTGTTCCCCTAAAGCTTCTACATGTTTTTCAAAAGGGTAGCTGATCAGCGTTTTTGATAATTTCTTTAATCCCTTATTAACTTCCTTAGATTGAATTTTTAAATCCACGCAAGAAAAACCTGTGATTTTGTGATCAAGGATTGCTTCTTCTTCCAAACTTAAAAGGGTGTCTTTTTCATGGTTTTTTTCATGGTCTTTGAAATAATCTTCCTTGCTGCAAAGTTTAATATCCGCATCATTAAAGATTTTCAAAGCTTCTAAAACATTGCTTTTACCGACATTATTTTCCCCCACTAAAACCACCAACCCTCCATGCTTAATTTCTCCAAAACTTGAATTTAAAAGCAATTCTGCAGGCGAGTTTCTACCCAAATTCCTAAAATGGTGCAATTTCAAAACACGCTTATAAAGTTTCATGCCTACCCTTTCAAAACGCAAATTTAATTTATAATGCAAAATTAAACAAAACATGCTATAAAGAAAATTCAAATACTATCATTTTAAGGATTAAAATGCTCACCCAAGAAGATGTCTTAAACGCATTAAAAACGATCATCTACCCTAATTTTGAAAAGGATATTGTCAGCTTTGGTTTTGTTAAAAACATCACCTTGCATGACGATCAATTAGGGCTTTTAATAGAAATCCCCTCAAGCTCTGAAGAAACGAGCGCGATTTTAAGGGAAAATATCTCCAAAGCGATGCAAGAAATAGGCGTGAAAGCTTTAAATTTGGATATTAAAACCCCGCCTAAACCGCAAGCCCCAAAACCCACCACTAAAAATCTGGCTAAAAACATCAAGCATGTGGTCATGATAAGTTCAGGCAAGGGCGGTGTGGGTAAAAGCACCACCAGCGTGAATCTAAGCATCGCTTTAGCGAATTTAAACCAAAAAGTGGGGCTACTAGACGCTGATGTGTATGGCCCTAATATCCCTAGAATGATGGGCTTGCAAAACGCTGATGTGATCATGGATCCTAGCGGTAAAAAACTCATTCCTTTAAAAGCTTTTGGCGTTTCTGTGATGAGCATGGGGCTTTTGTATGATGAAGGGCAGAGTCTCATTTGGAGAGGACCCATGCTCATGCGAGCGATTGAGCAGATGCTAAGCGATATTATTTGGGGGGATTTAGACGTGTTGGTGGTGGATATGCCCCCAGGAACAGGCGATGCACAGCTCACGCTAGCCCAAGCCGTGCCACTCAGTGCAGGAATCACCGTTACTACGCCTCAAATCGTGAGTTTAGATGACGCTAAACGGAGTTTGGACATGTTTAAGAAATTACACATTCCTATTGCGGGCATTGTAGAAAATATGGGGAGTTTTGTGTGCGAGCATTGCAAGAAAGAGAGTGAGATTTTTGGCTCAAATTCCATGAAAGAATTATTAGAAGCTTACCACACGCAGATTTTAGCCAAGCTCCCTTTAGAGCCTAAAGTGCGTTTAGGGGGGATAAGGGCGAACCGATTGTGATTTCTCATCCCACTAGCGTGAGTGCTAAGATTTTTGAAAAAATGGCAAAGGATTTGAGCGCTTTTTTAGATAAGGTGGAAAGAGAAAAATTAGCCGATAATAAGGACATCCAGCCCACACAAACGCATGCTTGCTCGCATTAATTTTGAAAGGGGGTTTAAAAAACCCTTTTAACCAACCGCTTCACTTTTTGTTTGATCTTAAAAAGCAAAAATTCTATAAGGAGTTTAGAAGAAAGCCTGGGCAGAAGGAATTCAAAAGAATACCGCTTGTCTGAAAAAGATAGGGCTTTATTGAAAGCGTGGATTTCTTGGGTTTCTTTGTCTTTATTTTGAAGCGGATTCAAAGAGGTGATCTAAAAAGGGAGCGTTAAAATAGGCGTCTTTAAAAGGCGTTTGAATCAACGCTTCATGCCATTTTTTCGCGCCAATGACGCTTAAGAGCTTCCAAGGTTTATCGCCCCAAAAATGCAACATGCGCACTTCTTTGATGCTAGGGAATGATGGCGTATCAAGGAAACTGGGGTGGGCGTTGTATGAATAAGGCAATTCTAAAATCCTACCACGGCACACAAAGCACAAAGCATCTTGTTCGCTAAATAAAAGTTTTTCATTTTTCAAAAGGAAAAATGCAATCAATTGGTTTTGCAGATTTTCTTCACGCCATAATTTTAAATTTAAGGCTAAAAACCCGGCGTTAAAGTAGTTGTCAAAAAGGATTTGAGCTTCTTTTAAATCAGGGAAAGCGTCAGCGACACCGATAGATTTTGCGTGCATTTGGCGTAATTCGTATAAATCCTTAGCCGAATTCCTGCCCATAGCGATCAAATCTTTCTCCCTCACAGCCCCAAAATAATGCGTTTCAAGGGGGATAAAAAAGCTCTCGCTCATATCATTCACAAACAAAGTGTCCACATCAAACATGATCATCTTATCGTATTGGGGGAATAAAGAAGCGAAGAAGAAACGGCACATGATCATTTTAGAAAAGCGTTTTTGCGAAAAAGCATTGAGTTTTAAATACAATTTTTTAATTTCACTCGCTATTAAAGCATTAAGCTTGTAATAATTATGGCGTGGTTTTAATTCTTCATTAGAAATATCCAAAAACTCTATGCTAGAAAAAGCGCTAAAAGGAGCGATCGTTTCTTCTAATTTGGCTATATTTTCTAGGCTTAAATCCTCCACCAAACAATGGATTTGATAAAAGAGTTTTACTCTCTCTCTCTCTCTCTCTCTCGTTTGGCGTTTGCTAGCATGGAAAATAAGCTCACGCCAGCAGGGATGCAATAATTATTATCAAAAGCCACCACAATAGGGACAATCTCTTGCATGCATAGTCCTTAAATCTTTAAATTGAACCCGCTAAAAAGGGGGGATTTTTGTCATTTTATCGTTTTTTTTTTTTTTTTTCAAAACCAAAATGGCGAGTTTATTTTATGGCATAATATCAGACTTCAATAAAAAAGGTGTTTGATAAAAGGGTGCTTAATCAAAAAGTTTGGCTAGGGTTTTTGGCTTTGCATGGGGTTTTTCTCAGCGCTTTTGAGTATCAAATCAGCGCGAGAATGGGATCGTTTTCGCGCATCGCTTTCAACCAGTCAGTCATCAATTCCAAAAAAGGGATTTACCCTACAGGGAGTTATGTAACCACTACTGGGGCTTTACAAGTTGATTCTAGTTTGCTCCCTAAAGGGATTGAAAGCCACAAACTGGGTTTTGGGGTGGGGGGCGAGATCGGGGCGTTAGCTTATGATTCCACGAAGTTTTTGATTGATGAATCAAACCCTAAGGCAGGGTTTCAGCCAGCGAACTGGTATTACATGGGGCGATGGGAGGGCTATTTGATGCAACACAGCCAAAATTGGACCAGAGAGCAAAAGGCTCAAAACGCCAGGCCTTATGTGTTATACAATTTGTATTTAGATTATCAATATAAGGATATTTTTGGGATTAAACTAGGGCGTTACCCTTCTAAAGCTTTGTTTTTGAGCGGGTTTAATCAAGGGTTTGAGCTTTTTTACCGGTGGAAAAAGTTTAAGATAGTGTGGTTTAGCACCTTTGGAAGCGGCTTTAGCCAATGAGCAATACATTAGGGATTTTTACGCTCCTGTCAATTACAAGCAAAAAACCAACTACGGCATGCACAATTTAAACCTCATTTACGAAAATAAATACATTAGGATCGCGCCTTTTATTTGGTTTTACCCTAAGAATTTTAACGCTCCTGGATTTGAAATCACCCATGACACAAAATCTTATTGGAAATCTCTTTGGCGCATCCAAACGACTTTTTACGCATGGTTTCCTCTTTATAGCGACTATTTGTCTAAAGATTATTATAGGGCCGCTTTAGTGGGTAAAAAAAGCGCGGCTTTGTTTGTGTTTCAAAGAGTGAATTTCCGCTCTTATCGTTTTGGCTGGAGCGTGTATAAGAATTTTGGGAATGCGAGCGTTCAATTAGGCTGGAATGGCTCACCAGTGGATCCTTTTTATGACACTAAAGATGACACCCCTTATGAAGACGCTTATTCCAATTTTTACAACGCTAATTCCATAACGATTAACGCTTTCATAGGAAAGAGCGTTAAGAATCTTTTGGTGCAATTGTATGGGAAATTAACCTATTCCCCAAGGGCTGATTCGCAAAGCTTAGGGGTTACTTTTAAATATAACCTTAAAAAACATATCTATTTCATGCTCATGTTTAATGGCTATCAAATCACGATACATAAGGGTTATAAGGTAGGGTTTTTTACAAGCGGTTACAACCCTGATTTCGCTCAAACCATTCAAAATAGAAGCTATTTGATGAGTTCTATGAGTTATCGTTTTTAAGGAATTAAACATTCTTTCATGTTCTTTTTTAAGTCATAGTATCCCCCTTTTAAGCGCGCTTTTATTGTATAATCTTAAAAATTTTATTAAAGGAAAAAGTTCAATGTCTAACCAAGAATACACCTTTCAAACTGAAATCAACCAGCTTTTGGATTTGATGATCCACTCTTTGTATTCTAATAAAGAGATTTTTTTAAGGGAGTTGATTTCTAACGCGAGCGATGCTTTGGATAAGCTGAATTATTTGATGCTAACCGATGAGAAATTAAAAGGGCTGAATACCACGCCTAGTATTCATTTGAGTTTTGATAGCCAGAAAAAGACCTTAACGATTAAAGATAATGGTATAGGCATGGATAAAAACGATCTCATCGAGCATCTAGGCACGATCGCTAAATCAGGCACGAAGAGTTTTTTAAGCGCTTTGAGTGGGGATAAGAAAAAAGATAGCGCACTGATTGGCCAATTTGGCGTGGGCTTTTATTCGGCGTTTATGGTAGCGAGTAAGATTGTCGTTCAAACCAAAAAGGTAAATAGCGAGCAAGCTTATGCATGGGTGAGCGATGGTAAGGGCAAGTTTGAAATCAGCGAATGCGTTAAAGAGGAGCAAGGCACAGAAATCACCCTCTTTTTAAAAGAAGAAGATTCTCATTTTGCGAGCCGTTGGGAGATTGATGGCATTGTTAAAAAGTATTCTGAGCATATCCCTTTCCCTATTTTTTTAACTTACACCGATACGAAATTTGAGGGCGAAGGGGATAATCAAAAAGAAATTAAAGAAGAAAAAATGCGAGCAAATCAATCAAGCGAGCGCTTTATGGAAAATGAATAAGAGCGAGTTAAAAGACAAGGATTACAAAGATTTCTACCAATCGTTTGCACTATGATAACAGCGAACCTTTGAGCTATATCCATAATAAAGTGGAAGGCTCTTTAGAATACACAACGCTTTTTTACATCCCTAGCAAAGCGCCCTTTGATTTGTTTAGGGTGGATTATAAAAGCGGGGTCAAACTTTATGTTAAAAGGGTGTTTATCACTGATGATGACAAAGAATTGTTGCCCTCTTATTTGAGGTTTGTTAAAGGCGTGATTGACAGCGAAGATTTACCCTTGAGCGTGAGCCGTGAAATCTTACAGCAAAACAAGATTTTAGCCAATATCCGTTCGGCTTCAGTGAAAAAGATTTTAAGCGAGATTGAACGCTTGAGTAAGGATGAAAAAAATTACCATAAATTCTATGAGCCTTTTGGGAAAGTGTTAAAAGAAGGCTTGTATGGGGATTTTGAAAACAAAGAAAAACTTTTAGAATTGTTGAGATTCTATTCTAAAGACCAAGGAAAATGGATTTCTTTAAAAGAATACAAAGAAAGTTTAAAAGAAAATCAAAAAAGCATTTACTACCTTTTAGGCGAAAATTTAGACTTACTAAAGGCGTCCCCCATTTTAGAAAAATACGCTCAAAAAGGCTATGATGTTTTGTTATTGAGCGATGAAATTGATGCGTTTGTGATGCCAGGCGTGAATGAATACGATAAAACGCCTTTTAGAGACGCTAGTCATAGCGAGAGTTTGAAAGAGCTTGGTTTGGAAGAAATCCATGATGAGGTAAAAGATCGGTTTAAAGATTTAATGAAAGCGTTTGAAGAAAATCTTAAAGATGAGATTAAGGGCGTAGAGCTTTCCAACCATCTCACTTCAGCGGTGGCTTTAATAGGCGATGAACAAAATGCGATGATGGCTAATTTTATGCGTCAAATGGGTCAAAGCGTGCCTGAAAGCAAGAAAACTTTAGAATTAAACCCTAACCATGCGATTTTGCAAAAACTCTTAAAATGCGAAGATAAAGAGCAGTTGAGCGCTTTTATCTGGTTGCTTTATGATGGGGCGAAACTTCTAGAAAAAGGGGCTTTAAAAGACGCTAAAAGTTTTAATGAGCGCCTAAATAGCGTGTTATTAAAGGCGTTGTAAGGGGGTAAAACCCCTTTTAAGGGTTTGAATAAAAATGCCTAAACCCTTAAAATACCAATCTAAAAACGGCAATGAATGGGTGCGATAAACGCTTTTTATGATCATTAAAAATGATTATTCTGTAGAGTTTATGTTTTCCTTAAAATATTAAAAAGCGTAAAAGCCAGCTAAACGCTGCGTTTAGCTTAACTTCATTAGAATTAAAGTTCTATTTTTAATTCCTTGAGAGCGTCGCATGCTTCTTTAACGCTTGATTTGCAGCCTTTTTTAAAGTTTTCTACCGCTTGCTTTTCATCCTTTGCTGTGCCTTGGGCGTTGTATTGCATAACCCCTAAATTATAACACCCCCTACCATCTTTTAATTCGCATGCTTTAGAATAACGAACGATAGCCTCCTTAAAATTCTTTGTTACACTATATATGTATCCTGCATTAATGCACCCGGGGCTGTCTTTTAAATCGCAAGCTTTTTCATATAAATCAAGAGCCTTTCTTAAATCCTTAGGCGTGCCTACGCCATAATGGTGTAAGCTTCCTAATACCATACACCGCTTCAGCATGGTTTAAGTCGCAAGCTTTAGAGTAGTATTGTGAGGCTTTTTTAGCGTCTTTAGACACGCCTTGTCCGTTATAGTATAAATTTCCTAGCAGGTTGCACCCATAACCATCATTCAATTCACAACCTTTAGTGTAAAATTGAATGGCTTTTTTCAAGTCTTTTCCCACTCCTTTCCCTTTTCATAGAACGCCCCTAAAAAAACACACCCAAAGCCATTTTTTAACTCACAAGCTTTTTCAAAATGCGTTTTAGCTTGAGCGAAATCTTGCTTCTTTGCGCTCTCTATGCCTAAATTAACAAGCTCTTTAGCGTCTGGCTCTGCCATTAACCCTCTCAAACACAACGCGCCCAAACACAAGACCCAAAAAAGGGTTTTTTTAACGCTTCCTAGCATGGTATATCTCCTATTAAAAAAATGTAATCCTCTACAATTATAATCAAATATTGACGATTAAAGCCTTATTGAACCTTTATTGATGAGATAAAGAAAAAAATTATTTTTCTTTTAACTGCGTGTTGTTTGAGTTTAATTGCCATGCTAAAAGGGATACTTCTAAAGATAGGGCTTAAAAGAGTTTGTCTTAAAAAGTTGATTGAATCGCCCCTTTTTAAGAGTGGCTTGGTAAAAGCCCTTAAGAATTTTAATTTTTAACAACAGGAGCATGTAAAAACTGCAAAAAACAAAAAAGGGCTAAAAAATTATAGCAAGCTTTGGTTACTTTGTCAAGCATGACCCCACTCTTATAGGCTATGATAAATGGATATTGGCATGTAAAGCTTGAGTTGGTTTGGTGGTTTTTGCTAGCGAAAAAGGCGTTGGTATTAAAAATAAAACCCTTACGCCAAAACTCCCCATTCATTTCTCGCTCAAATCCTCTAAAACCCCCAAAAACACTTTTTCTAAAAGCTCTAATTCTTTCAAGCTCACTCTTTCATCAATGGCATGGATTCTGTCATTAATAACGCCAAATTCCACCACTTCTATACCATAAGCGCTAAAAAACCGCGCATCGCTCGTGCCGCCTTTGGTGTTTAAAAGGGGGTGGTGCGGCATGTCTTTAAAATACTTTCTTTTAAAACGCTAGTAAGCTTTGAATGAGAAGCCGTGATGAAAGGCGAACTGCTTGACTCTAATTCTAAAGCGTGAGGCAAATCTTTCAAAACTTTTTCTAAATATTCTTTCAAACTTTCTTTGGTGGTTTTTAAAGAATGGCGCGCATTAAAGGTGATTTCTACGCTTGCCGGTGTAACATTGTTAGCCCCTAGCCCTGCGTGCAAGTTGGTGATGACTAATTTTGAAGGGTCAAAACACTCATCGCCATTGTCTAAATGAACTCCTGAAATGAGAGGCAAAACCGAAGCGAGCGTATCAATAGGGTTTTGGCATTTTTGCGGGTAAGCCACATGCCCTTGAACGCCTTTTAAAATGAGTTTGCCATTAATGGAACCTCTTCGGCCAATTTTGATGCTATCGCCTAAAATTTTTTCGCAAGTGGGTTCAGCCACAATCGCCATATGGGGCAGCAAATCTTTTTCTTTGAGTTTTTCTAGCATGAGTTTTGTGCCAAAAATCCCTGACCGCTTTTCATCGCTTGTGAGTAAAATAGAAAGCAAAAAAGGGGTTTTAGGGTTAAAATTTAAACTCGCGCTCAAAAACGCCCCCACGCCCCCTTTCATGTCTTGCGCCCCACGGCCGTATAAAAACCCCTCTTTAATGATGGGTTTAAAGGGATCGCTTTGCCAATCGTTTCCAGGAGGCACGACATCAATATGCCCTGCAAAGCAAAAATGCAAGGGCTTAACATTTTCTTTTGCATGCTTTTCTTTTGCATGTTCTTTTTCTGCATGCTCTTTGGGGGGGTTAAAAATGCGGTATAAAAAAAGGTTTTTCACGCCATTTTCCCCACACTCTAGGGTTTTAAAAGCAGGAAAAAGCGATTTAATGTATTCAAAAATACCGCATTCTTTAGGCGTAATAGTGGGGTAGCTGATGAGTTTTTGGGTGATTTCTAAAGCGTTCATTAAAAATCCTTTAAGAGTTTTTTCGCAAATGGATGTATAAATGCAAAACATCTAAATTCGCCGGGGTGATCCCGCTGATTTCTGAGGCTTCAAAAAGGCTTTTAGGGCGGAATTTTTCTAACTTTTCTACCGCTTCTAGGCTTAGGCCTGGAATGCCTTTAAACACAAAATCTTTAGGGATAGAAACTTTGAGCATGCTATCCATTTTAGCGATATTTTCGTGTTGCTTTTCAATATAAATATTATACTTGCATTCAATTTTAATCTGCTCTAAAACCCGCTCGTTCAAGGGGGTTAAAAAGCTAAAAAAGGAGCGCATTTTTTCTAAATTAAAACTATCGCGCGCTAACAAACTAACGCCATCAACCTTGTCATTGATAGGGTTTTCATCTAATTCATTCAAGCGTTTTAACACTTCTTTACTAGGGGTAAGGACGCATTCTTTAAGGCGTTTCAAGTTTTCTTGTATTGCTTGTTGGTCTTTTTTCAATTCCTTATAAAAATCCTCTTCCATAAGCCCTAAACGATAGGCATGTTCACCCAATCTAAAAAGCGTGTTGTCTTCTCTTAAAAGCAAGCGGTATTCGGCACGGCTAGTAAAACATTCTGTAAGGCTCATTCGTGCCTTTAGTGATTAAATCATCAATCAAAACGCCGATATAGGCTTCATTGCGCTTTAAAATAAAGGGGGCTTGATTCTTTAGGGCTAATGCCGCATTAATCCCAGCCATAAGCCCTTGAGCCGCCGCTTCTTCATAGCCGGTAGTCCCATTGATTTGCCCGGCCAAATAAAGCCCTTTGATTTTTTTGGTTTCTAAAGTGTGGGTCAATTCTGTGGGCTGGATGAAATCATACTCTATCGCATAGCCATAGCGCGTGATGAGGGCGTTTTCTAAGCCTTTGATAGAATGGATGACCTTTTCTTGCACATCTAGGGGCAAAGAGGTGCTTAAGCCGTTGATATAATATTCGCTTTTATGAATGGTTTGAGGCTCTAAAAACAGCTGGTGGCGTTCTTTTTCGCTAAAGCGGTTGATTTTATCTTCAATGCTAGGGCAATACCTTGGGCCTATGCCTTCAATTTGACCGCTAAATAGGGGGCTCGGTGGAAATTATCCCTAATGATTTGGTGGGTAATGGGGTTAGTGTAAGTGATAAAACATGAGAGTTGGGTGGGGTTAAAATCTTTGGTTTTATAGCTGAAATAGGGAGGGTTTGTGTCCCCAAAATGCTCTTCTAAGCCTTCAAAATCAATGCTATTGCCCGCCACTCTTGGGCAAGTGCCGGTTTTTAACCTCTCCACCTTAAAGCCAAGCTCCCTTAAATTCAAAGCTAAAGAATTAGAGGCGTTTTCCCCAAAGCGCCCGTTTTGGTTTTGGTGCTCGCCAATATGCACCACCCCTTTTAAAAAAGTGCCTGTGGTGATGATCACTTTTTTAGCTCTATAAGTGTTGTTAATGTTCGTAGTTACGCCCACTACCTCATCGTTTTCAAGGATTAAACTTTCGGTCATTTCTTGAGAGACGCTCAAATTAGGGGTGTTTAAAACAAGGTTTCTTGCAAAAATGCGGTAAGTGTCCATATCAATTTGCACTCTAGTCCCCCTAACCGCCGGCCCTTTAGAAGCGTTTAACACACGATATTGCAAACCGCTATGATCCGTAATAATCCCCATAGCCCCTCCTAAAACATCCACTTCTTTAGTCAAATGCCCTTTACCCAAGCCCCCAATCGCCGGGTTACAGCTCGCCAAACCGATCGTGTCTATGAGCATGGTGATTAAATGCACTCTAACCCCCATTTTGGCTGCAATCAAGCTCGCTTCAATGCCTGCATGCCCCCCACCAATCACTAAAATATCACTTTCTTTTACCACTCTTTTTCCTATTTTGATTTTATTTTTCTAAAACCCTAGTTTTAAAAAAGTTTTATTGTAGCATGGAGGTTAGTAATTTTAAAGGGTAAAATAAAATGGAAAATCATTCGCATGCCAATACGCATACCGATACGCACACCGATGATAAAAGCACTAAGATCGTGCGCTTGTTGGGGTTAATAGGGGGAGCGTTAATCGCACTCATTATCTATTACGCTTTAAACGCTCAAATGCCTCACATTGTAGAAGAAATCCCCAAGCTCAGTTCTTTGAATTATAAGGCGATGCCTGTTGTGGCGGGGGTGGCTGTTTTAATGGGGATATGGTGGATGACTGAAGCTATTGACTTGCCTGTAACCGCGCTCTTACCTTTGGTGCTTTTTAGCGTCTTTAGCGTGGATCAATTCTCTAATGTCAGCTCTTCTTACGCATCGCCCATTATCTTTCTTTTTATGGGAGGGTTTATTTTAGCTTTAAGCATGCAAAAATGGAACTTGTACACACGCATCGCTTTAAGCATTATTTTATTAGTAGGCACAAGCCCTAGGAGGTTGATTTTAGGTTTCATGATCGCTACAGGTTTTCTGTCTATGTGGGTGAGCAATACCGCAACGGCGGTGATGATGTTTCCTGTTGGCATGAGCGTTTTGCAATTAGTCGCTAAACTGGTGGGCAAAGAAAACGCCTCTAATGCATTCTATCAAAAAGAAGAAATCACCAAAGCGCATGGGGGTATTATGAGTAATATCGTGCATAAGGGCAAAGATATTACCCAAGTCATTCAAGAAAAGACCACCATTTATCGCACGAATTTTAGCATTTGCCTGATGCTTGGCATCGCTTATTCTGCTTCTATTGGCTCTTTAGGCACTTTGATTGGCACGCCGCCTAACGCTTTATTAGCCGGCTATATGAAAACCGCTTTCAATATTGAAATTGATTTCGCTCAGTGGATGGTGTTTGGAACACCGTTAGCCTTTATCATGCTCATTTTAGCGTGGCTCTTGCTCACTTATGTGATTTTCCCTTTAAAGATTAAAGAAATCCCAGGGGGTAAGGAAGTCATTAGGGTGGAGTTAAAAAAATTAGGCCGCTTGAGTCAGGCGGAAATCTCGGTGGGCGTTATTTTTATCCTAGCGTCTTTAGGGTGGATTTTCTTAGATACGATTTTAAAATCTTGGGGCATTAAAATAGATAAAATTGATTCCGTGATCGCTATGGGGGTTTCTGCACTTTTATTCATTTTGCCCGCTAACCATCAGGGCGATAGGCTCATTGATTGGGGTGTCGCTAAAAAACTTCCTTGGGATGTGTTGCTTTTATTTGGCGGCGGGTTAGCCTTGAGCGCGCAATTTTCTAAAACCGGGTTGAGTTTGTGGATCGGGCATTTAGTCTCTGGCTTTTCGCATTTACCGATTTTATTCATCATTGTCATGGTAATTTTAATGGTCATTTTCTTAACCGAAATCACTTCTAACACCGCCACCGCTGCCGCATTTTTACCGGTGATTGGAGGGGTTGCGATGGGCATGGGTTATGAAAACCACCAAAGTTTATTATTGACCATTCCTGTAGCTTTGAGCGCGACTTGTGCGTTCATGCTCCCTGTGGCCACCCCACCGAATGCGATAGCTTATGGCTCTGGGTATGTTAAAATAACGGATATGATTAAAGCTGGTTTGTGGCTTAATTTGGTGGGCGTTGTTTTGATTAGCTCGTTTAGCTATTTTTTGGTTTCGTTAATATTTAATTGATTAAGGAAAAAAGTGAAAGAAAGAGTTATTTAAAGAAAAGTCTCGTTACATTACAGGGTTTGTTTTAATCATTGTAGCAGGCTTGATTTTGTATGCGGACAATTTGTTGTTGTTTTGGGCGGTTTTAGGGGGGATTTATGCGGTAGGGTTTTCTGAAGCGTTAAGGTTGTTCCAGGTCAAAGCAAGCTTTAGCTTGTATCTCATTTTAGTGTTGTCATGGGTGGCGGCGTATTTTAACGGGCATCCTGTAGAATGCGCTCTTATCAGTGCGATGGTCATGGCTAGCGTCATCGCTTATCAAAAAGCGCACCACAGCGAAGCCATTTTACCCTTTTTGTATCCGGGCGTTGGGTTTTTGCACTTTTTGGGATTTATAAGGATTTTGGCGCGGTAGCGATCATTTGGCTTTTAGTGGTGGTGGTCGCAAGCGATGTGGGGGCGTTTTTTGGAGGCAAGCTTTTAGGAAAAATCCCTTTCACGCCCACTTCGCCGAATAAAACCTTAGAGGGTGCATTGATTGGCGTTGTTTTGGCGAGCGTTTTAGGATCGTTTGTGGGCATGGGGAAATTGAGCGGAGGCTTTCTTATGGCGCTTCTATTTAGTTTTTTAATCGCTTTTGCGGCGGTGTTTGGGGATTTGTATGAAAGCTATTTGAAAAGAAAGGTTGGGATCAAGGATAGCGGTAAGATTTTACCCGGGCATGGGGGCGTTTTAGACCGATTGGATTCCATGCTTTTTGGGGCTTTAAGCTTGCATGTGTTGTTGTATTTTTTAGAAGTTTGGAAAGAGACAGCGGTGTTTTTAGGGGACTGAATGGTTGTTTTAGGAAGCACCGGCTCTATCGGGAAAAACGCCCTTAAAATCGCAAAAAAATTTGGCGTAGAAATAGAGGCCTTGAGCTGCGGGAAAAATATCGCTTTAATCAATGAGCAAATCCAAGTTTTCAAACCCAAGAAAGTGGCGATTTTAGATCCTAACGATTTGAATGATTTAGAGCCTTTGGGTGCGAAAGTGTTTGTAGGGTTAGACGGAATTGATGCGATGATAGAGGAGTGCACTTCCAATTTAGTCCTTAACGCCATTGTGGGCGTGGCAGGATTGAAAGCGAGCTTTAAAAGCTTACAAACTAACAAAAAACTAGCCCTAGCGAATAAAGAGAGCTTGGTGAGCGCTGGGCATTTATTAGACATTTCACAAATCACGCCCATTGATAGCGAGCATTTTGGTTTGTGGGCGTTGTTGCAAAACAAGGCTTTAAAGCCTAAATCTTTAATCATTAGCGCGAGTGGGGGGCTTTCAGGGACACGCCTTTAGAACTTATCGCTACTCAAAATGCGCAAAATGCGCTCAAGCACCCTAATTGGAGCATGGGAACTAAAATCACCATTGATTCAGCGAGCATGGTCAATAAGCTTTTTGAAATCCTAGAAACTTACTGGCTTTTTGGTGCGTCTTTAAAGATTGATGCGTTGATTGAAAGGAGTTCTATCGTGCATGCTTTGGTGGAGTTTGAAGATAACTCTATCATCGCGCATTTAGCGAGCGCGGACATGCAATTACCCATAAGCTATGCGATCGATCCGAAGTTAGCCTCTTTGAATGCGTCTATCAAGCCACTAGATCTATACGCTTTAAGCGCGATTAAATTTGAACCCATTAGCATGGAGCGCTACACTTTGTGGCGCTATAAAGACTTGTTGCTAGAAAACCCTAAGCTTGGCGTGGTGTTGAATGCGAGCAATGAGGTGGCGATGGAGAAGTTTTTAAATCAAGAAATCGCTTTTGGTGGCCTTATCAAAACCATTTCTCAAGCCTTAGAATTGTATGCTAAAAAATCTTTCAAGCTCTCTAGTTTAGAAGAAGTGCTAGAATTGGATAAGGAAGTTAGGGAGCGTTTTAAAAATGTAGCGGGAGTGTAGTATAATGAGATTTTGCTTTTAATAGCGTTTTTATTTCAATTAGGAGTTTTTATGGGGTTAAAAAATAAAATCAAGGGTTTTGTTAAAGAGAGAATGCCTTTTGTGGTGAGATATGTTCGTAGTTTAAAAGGGGCCAAAAACATTTATGATGAAATCAATCATGAAATTAAGGAAATGTTAGAGGCTAAAAAACTTCATTCTCTTCAAGAAAAAGCTTTATTCAACCATGATTATCAAGAAAGCGTGTTTTTAGCTATCGCTTCTTTAAATAATGAAAGTTTCATGGAACGCAATAGGATTATTTATAAAAGTAGTTCTCTTAATTATAATTATGGGGGGGGGGGCATTTAGAAGATAGGGTCATCCATCCCACTTTAACTTTACCCAATCCCACGCATTCGGGTTATTTTGACTACGATAAAAAAAGTCAAAACCCTAAAAGCCCTCTAAACCCATGGGCTTTTATCAGGGTCAAAAATGAAATCGTTACTTTAGAAGAGAGTTTGTTTTCTATGCTTCCTGCCATTCAAAGGGGGGTCATTGGTTTTAATGATTGCGATGATGGCTCTAAAGAAGTGGTTTTAGAGTTTTGTAAAAAGTTCCCCTCGTTTATCCCTATCAGCTATCCTTATGAAGTCATGCTAAAGGATTGCCCGAGTTTGTGGCACCAATTCTATCATTACTCTAATTATACGCTTTCTTTTATCCCTAAAAATGAGTGGGTAGTAAAAATTGATTGCGATCATATTTATGACGCTAAAAAACTTTATGAAAGTTTTTATATCCCTAAGAGCATTAAAGAGATTGTGATGTATTCGCGCATTAATTTTGTGGTGCAGGATTTTGAAGTGTTTGTTCGTAATGATGGGGATTTTGGGTTTTTAGACGCATGGGGGGATCATTGGTTATTGTATAACGATTGCGAGCCTTTTGAAATTTGGCAACACAATGATGATATTTATGAAATTTTAAAGCTTAAAGACAAACACCATATTAAAGATAAGGAAATGGTGCAATGGCACTTCCCTTTAGCTAAAAAGAGGCGAAACGCTATCGTTTATGACGATTTGATCCCTTTACAAGAATTTAAAAAACACCACGCTGATTTGATAGGCACAAGGATTGAAGAAAGCATGCTAGACGAAAAGAGAATTTTAGAAATGTATCAAAAATTCAATTTAGTGGAAAGATAGCTACAAGCATGTAGCCTATTTCCTCACAAACTGCTTGTATAGAAATTCCTTTCTCCCTATGGCGATGATATGGTTGCGCATTTTGTCATGCAAATCGCCTAAGAAAAAAGGGGCTTTTAATTCCAGTTTAGGAATGTCTAGGGCATACACTTGAATGAGATAATGGTGATCGCCATTAGGGGGCATGGGGCCGATATAGACGCTATTATTGAGGTTGGAGCGTTGTTTTTCGCTTTCATTAAGAGGGGAACGGATAAAGCCTTGAGTGAGCGAATTGACCCCTTGAACAATCCTTTTATCCATCATGGAAGCGTTTTCTTCTAAGACATTGTAAGAAATATTGCCCACGACCCAATGGACAAACGGCATGCCGCACACTTTTTGCGCGTCATGATCTATTAATTCTAAAGCGTAGCTTTTAGCGCCTTCCACTTTTTGCCATGAGATTTTAGGCGAATAAGTGGGTAAGCCGTTTGGGTTAAGAAACCCTCTAGGGGCGTTGCCGCCAAATTTAGCGTCCAAATACCCTTGCGAATCGGTTTGAATCATCACTTCAAAAGTTTTCATTTTAAGCCCTTTTTCTTTGAAATCATTTTCCTTTATTGTAGCATGATCATAAAAACACATCTTACTTTGGAGCATGATATTAGAATAATCATTTTTAATGATTGTATAGCTATTTATTTTTGGTGGTTACCATTGAGTGCATGGAAAGTAGAATAAATCGTTTGAGCACCAAAATAGACGCACTATTGGAACAGCAAAAAAGAGTGATTTCTTTACTAGAAACTTATTTGAGCGTTTATCCCGCCCAAGAGGCTTCAAATAAGTTTTTTAAAGGCGTTAGTCAAGGGATGGAGTTGGCCCCAGAAATCGCACAAGAAGATGAAGAAAAACGCCTTTATGTGTTGCAATATTTAAGCCATGTGGATATTACTAAAAACAAGCAAGACTCCCGGATCAAAAAAGATTGTTTGGAATTTATCCAAAGGTTTAATATCCCAAAGCCCATTATCGTTACCGCTCTTTATAACCTTAAAGGCATTAAGCCCACTAAAAAAGAAGTGGCGAAACAATTGCAAAAACTCTATGTGTGGGAGAGGCGTTACCAACAAGGGGGGATAGACGCTTTGAAAGACAGGCGTGGGAGACCCCTTAAAAAACCTTAAGCGGGTTGATAATGGCTATGTTGGTTTTTAATGGAGGTATTTGCGTTTCTCAAAATGTTTTCAAAAATTCATCTTATTTTAAGTTAAAATTAAGAAAATATCTTGTATTTAATCATAATTTAGACTTAGATAAGAAAATCTATGTAAAATTTTTGAGGAGAACACTCACTTGTTACAACGAATTTATTTAGACAATAACGCTACGACTAGGATTGACCCTAAAGTCAAAGAAATCATGGATCCTTTTTTAAGGGATCATTACGGCAACCCTAGCTCGTTACACCAGTTTGGCACAGAAACCCACCCAGCCATTGCAGAAGCGTTGGATAAGCTTTATAAGGGCATTAACGCTAGGGATATAGATGATGTGATCATCACTTCTTGCGCGACAGAAAGCAATAATTGGGTTTTAAAGGGTGTGTATTTTGATGAATGCTTGAAAAAAGGCAAAAATCATATTGTAACCACGGTTGCAGAGCATCCGGCGGTGCGATCCACTTGCAATTTTTTAGAAAGCTTGGGGGTGGAGGTTACTTACTTGCCTATTAATGAGCATGGGAGTATCACCGCAGAGCAAGTCAAAGAAGCGATCACAGAAAAAACCGCTTTAGTGAGCGTGATGTGGGCGAATAATGAAACCGGTCTCATTTTCCCTATTGAAGAAATTGGGGCTATTTGTAAAGAAAAGGGCGTGTTGTTCCATACCGATGCGGTGCAAGCGATTGGTAAAATTCCTGTAGATGTGTTGAAAGCGAATGTGGATTTCCTTTCTTTTAGTGCACACAAATTCCATGGGCCTAAAGGCATTGGGGGGTTGTATATTAGAAGTGGGGTGGGATTGACCCCTCTTTTTCATGGCGGGGAACATATGAATGGTAGGCGCAGCGGGACTTTGAATGTGCCTTATATTGTGGGCATGGGCGAAGCGATGAAATTAGCCGTAGAGCATTTAGACTATGAAAAAGAAGTGGTAGGGAAATTGCGCGACAAATTAGAAGAAGCGCTTTTGAAAATCCCTGATGTGATGGTGGTAGGCGATCGAGTCCATCGTGTGCCTAACACGACTTTAGTCAGCGTGAGAGGGATTGAAGGAGAGGCCATGCTGTGGGATTTAAACCGCTCTAATATCGCCGCTTCCACAGGGAGCGCGTGCGCGAGTGAGGATTTAGAGGCTAATCCTGTAATGGTGGCGATTGGAGCGAGTAAGGAATTGGCTCATACCGCTATCAGGCTCTCATTGAGCCGTTTTAACACGGAAGCTGAGATTGACAAAACGATTGAAGTTTTCTCTCAAGCGGCTGTAAGATTGAGAAACATTTCAAGCTCTTATTAAAAAGAACATAAAGGAATCAAAATGGCAAAACATGATTTAGTGGGATCGGTTCTCTGGGACGCATATTCTAAAGAAGTTCAAAGGCGCATGGATAACCCTACGCATTTAGGGGTCATCACAGAAGAGCAGGCTAAAGCCAAAAACGCTAAGCTCATTGTGGCGGATTACGGCGCAGAAGCATGCGGTGATGCGGTGAGGTTGTATTGGCTTGTAGATGAAAGCACGGATAGAATTGTTGACGCGAAGTTTAAAAGCTTTGGTTGCGGGACAGCGATCGCAAGCTCAGACATGATGGTAGAGTTGTGTTTGAATAAAAGAGTCCAAGATGCGGTAAAAATCACGAATTTAGATGTGGAAAGAGGCTTGAGAGACGATCCGGACACGCCGGCTGTCCCTGGGCAAAAAATGCACTGCTCCGTGATGGCGTATGATGTGATCAAAAAAGCTGCCGGCATGTATTTGGGGAAAAACGCCGAAGATTTTGAAGAAGAAATCATCGTGTGCGAGTGCGCTAGGGTGAGTTTAGGTACGATTAAGGAAGTGATTAGGCTTAATGATTTAAAAAGCGTTGAAGAAATCACTAATTACACCAAAGCCGGCGCGTTTTGTAAAAGCTGCGTGAGACCGGGAGGGCATGAAAAAAGGGATTATTACCTGGTGGATATTCTTAAAGAAGTGCGCGAAGAAATGGAAGCTGAAAAACTTAAAGCCGCCGCTAACAAATCCCAAAATGGGGAATTGGCTTTTAGGGAAATGACTATGGTTCAAAAGATTAAAGCGGTGGATAAAGTCATTGATGAAAATATCCGCGCTATGCTTATGATGGATGGGGGGATTTAGAGATTTTAGACATTAAAGAAAGCGATGATTACATTGATGTGTATATCCGCTACATGGGGGCATGCGATGGGTGCATGAGCGCGACTACCGGGACATTATTTGCCATTGAAAACGCTTTGCAGGAATTATTGGATCGCAGTATCAGGGTGTTACCGATTTGATTTGTTCTTTTTAGGGGGTGAAAGCCTTTTTCAAGCGAGCACTAATAAACTCAAAATGAGGAATGATTAGCGCTTGCGACATTATTCATTATACGCTACTTTTATGCTAATATGCTATTTTGAAGCGATTTGCGATGATGATTGAAGGAACTTGATGAAAAAGACAGAAAACACAGATGAAACTCGCTTAAGGGGAACTAAAAATAAACTAGGACGCAAACCAAAAGCAGACGCTAATAAAAAAACTCGCGCTGTAAGCTTGTATTTTTCTGATGAGCAATACCAAAAACTAGAAAAAATGGCTAACGAAGAAGAAGAAAGCGTGGGATCTTATATCAAACGCTATATTTTGAAGGCTTTAAGAAAAATAGAGCAAAATGGCCCTTGATAACTTTTTAACTTGTTTTTAGTTTAGCTTTACGAGTTTTGCTATAGAACAAAACCAAAACCTTGTTTTTATCTGGTCTTTAGCTGTGTGATTTTAAAAAAGAGTGGTATTTTGGCTAAAAAAACTTCTTTATTTGAGTGTCAGCATTGCGGTTTTACAAGCCCTAAATGGCTAGGAAAGTGCGTTCAATGCAACGCATGGGAGAGTTTTATAGAATTGAACCAAACCCAAAAGGAAGTTTTAAATGCGCTTAAAAATCCGATCCCAAAAGCGCAAAAAAGCGTTTCTATCGCTGCAATTGAGCATGAAGAAGTCATCAAGTTTTCTTCCACTCAAAGCGAATTGGATATTGTCTTAGGTGGGGGGATCGCTAAAGGGGGGTTGTATTTAGTGGGGGGGAGTCCTGGGGTGGGGAAATCCACTCTGCTTTTAAAAGTGGCTTCTGGCTTAGCCAAAAACCAGCAAAAGGTTTTGTATGTGAGCGGGGAAGAGAGCTTGAGTCAGATTAAAATGCGCGCCACTAGATTGGATTGTATAGAAAAAGAATTGTATCTGCTCAATGAAATCAATTGGCCTGTGATTAAGGCTAATATGGAAAGCGAAAATTATTTTGCTTGCGTGATTGATTCTATTCAAACGCTTTATTCGCCAGAGATTTCTTCAGCCCCCGGCTCTATTTCGCAAGTGAGGGAGATCACTTTTGAGCTCATGCGTTTGGCCAAAACAAGAAATATTGCTATTTTTATCATCGGTCATATCACTAAAGAAGGGAGCATCGCAGGGCCTAGAGTATTAGAGCATATGGTAGATAGCGTGCTGTATTTTGAGGGCGATCCCAGTAGGGAATTGAGGATTTTAAGGAGTTTTAAAAACCGCTTTGGCCCTACGAGTGAAATCGGCTTGTTTGAAATGAAAGAGCAGGGTTTGGTGAGCGCTAAAGAAGCTTCAAGCTTGTTTTTTTCCAAAGAAGAGCCTATGGAGGGGAGTGCCATTACCATCACTTTAGAAGGCTCAAGAGCGTTGATTTTAGAGATTCAGGCGTTGGTGAGCGAGTGCAGTTTTGGAGCGCCCAAACGATTAGCGAACGGGTTTGACACCAACCGCCTTAACATGCTTATTGCTTTATTAGAAAAAAAGCTAGAAATCCCTTTAAACCGCCATGATGTGTTCATTAATGTGAGCGGGGGCATCAAAATTAGCGAGCCGGCTTGCGATTTAGCGGTCATTGCCAGTATCCTTTCAAGCTTTAAAAACAGAAAAATTGACAATAAAACGGCGTTTTTGGGCGAAGTGAGTTTGAATGGCAGGATTTTAGAAGCCCCTAATTTGAACGCTAGATTGAAAGAAATGGAAAATTACGGCTTTTTAAAAGCCATTTTGCCTAAAAAACCCAGTCAAAAAACCTCTATCAAATGCTATGAAGCCAATGCGGTAGGCAAGATTGTTGAATGGATGTGATTTTAACTTTTGTTACCTAATAGAACAGAGTCTTATTAAAATTTAAACTCAATTTAAAGAACAACTACCATTTTTTAGTTATAATGGCGGACACCATTAAAATTAAAACAAAGGTTATTCAATGAAGGTATTATCTTATTTGAAAAATTTTTATCTTTTTCTACTAATAGGAGCGATCATGCAAGCGAATGAAAGCATGGGGGCTAAACACCCAAAAACCGATGAAAGAGTGATTTACTTGGCTGGGGGGTGCTTTTGGGGGCTAGAGGCGTATATGGAGAGGATTTATGGCGTTATAGACGCAAGCTCTGGTTACGCTAATGGCAAGACTTCAAGCACGAATTATGAAAAGTTGCATGAGAGCGATCATGCTGAAAGCGTGAAAGTGATCTATGATCCTAAAAAGATCAGTTTGGACAAGTTGTTGCGTTACTATTTTAAGGTGATTGATCCGGTGAGCGTGAACAAGCAGGGTAATGATGTGGGCAGGCAGTATCGCACAGGGATTTACTATGTCAATAGCGCGGATAAAGAAGTGATAGACAACGCCTTAAAAGCGTTACAAAAAGAAGTGAAAGGCAAAATCGCCATTGAGGTAGAGCCGTTAAAAAATTATGTGAGGGCTGAAGAATACCACCAAGATTATTTGAAAAAACACCCTGGTGGTTATTGCCATATTGATTTGAAAAAGGCGGATGAAGTGATTGTGGATGACGATAAATACACCAAACCAAGCGATGAAGTTTTAAAGAAAAAACTCACCAAACTCCAGTATGAGGTGACTCAAAACAAACACACTGAGAAACCTTTTGAAAATGAGTATTACAACAAAGAAGAAGAGGGCATTTATGTGGATATTACCACAGGCGAGCCGTTATTTTCTTCAGCGGATAAATACGACTCCGGTTGCGGGTGGCCAAGCTTTTCTAAGCCTATCAATAAAGATGTGGTGAAATACGAAGACGATGAGAGCCTTAACAGGAAACGCATTGAAGTATTAAGCCGTATTGGTAAGGCGCATTTAGGGCATGTGTTTAACGATGGGCCTAAAGAATTAGGGGGCTTAAGGTATTGTATTAATAGCGCGGCTTTGAGGTTTATCCCTTTAAAAGACATGGAAAAAGAGGGCTATGGCGAGTTTATCCCTTATATCAAAAAGGGTGAATTGAAAAAATACATCCAAGATAAAAAGTCGCATTAAGGGGGTATGTTTAAGCCCCCTAATGGGGGGTTAAAATAGGGGGTTTAAGCGTTTAGGTTGTCTTATGGGTTATTTTAAAAAACGCTAAAAATCACCTTAACTGATTGTTTTTTAACTATTCTTATTCAAAAAAAACAACCCCTATAAAATATTTTATTTCTTAAAAGAAGTCATTTAAAAAATGTATTTTTTGGTTTTGTTCTCATCAAATAAAGATAACTAAAACTTTTTATTTTTTTAAAAATGGGGTTTTTAATTTTATTTTTTGTTTCAAACTCATTTTTTAAGGGGGTAGAGGGTTATCCCATTACAACCCCCAAACTAAACCCCCCTAACCCTAAAGAAGCACTTTTTAAGAGTTTATCGCTTGCTGATGAAAGCTTTTTGATATTAATTTTAAAAATGCCCTTGAGCGTTTTTAGATTTACCCCATAATGAGCTTGTGTAAGGTCGCTAAAATGCTTAAAGCATAAATGAGGAGCAATAAGATTTTATGCACCTTTTCATTAGCCAAAGCAATGAGCTTAATGCCAATGCCCACCCCTAAAAACGCTCCAACACCGGTAATCACCCCGGCTTGAACGCTTATATCATCAAGAACCTTCCCATTATAAAGAGAAATAACCCCAGATAAAGAAGCGAACACCACAAAAAATAGCCCCAAAGGCACGATTTTTTTAGAATCGTATTTCAAAAAATAGCCCAAAAACGGCACCATTAAAATCCCTCCACCCATGCCTAGCGGGATAGAAAAGATGCCGGTAACAAAACCAGCGAGCATCAAAACCCCATGCGTTCTATCCATAGACACAAAAGGGATTGCACGCTTTTTTTCGGGCGTTTTGTTGTTCGCATGCAAATCAAAATGCATTTCTTCAAAATGCTCTGGCTTCTTGTTGCTAGAAAAAGCGTATTTGATAAAGGTGTAGCACACCACCACCACAAACACGCTCATTAAAATTTTATCGTTAATGATTTTTAAGATAAAGCTCCCTAAAATCGCCCCCATTAGCCCTCCAAGCGCGGCAAATGAGCCTTCTTTCAAATCCAACAAGCCCTTTTTGTAATTGATGATAGAGCCGACCACTGAAGAAAAAAGCATTTGCATGAGCGAAATACCCACCGCATGGCTATAACTAAAATGGGCAAAAATCGCGCTAGGGACGACAATCTCCCCCCACCAATACCAAAAAACCCGGCGGTGATGCCGGTGAATAGCCCCACAAGAGCCAAGATAAACGCTGTTGATTCTTCCATGAAAAACTCCCTAAATTCTAAATTATTACTTTATCAAAAAAGAGTGATAATCTTTAAAAAATTTTCTTTAATGGTTACAAAAATAGGGTTTTGATTACTTTAATTTTATCGCTTGGGAGCGGTCGCAAGAAATTATCCAAACTCTTTACTGCTTAATTTTAAAAATGCTTTTAAGCGTTTTTAAACAAGCCCCCTTTTTAAAGAGGGT
>JBLDXK010000036.1:0-29796 GCA_047430845.1 Helicobacter pylori
AAATCACTTATCTGGGGTCTTTCTTTTTCTGACATCAAAAATCCTTTCAAAAATGGTTATAAATGCTTCGCCCAAGAGCTCCCGCGCTCTTTTGCAAACACTTCATAAGGTAAAGCTAAAATATTAAATTCCTTAGGCCATTCATTGCTAGGGAAGACTTTCCATTCTTTAGGCAACCCTTGCGCTAATTTCATAGACAAAGTTTTAACCAACCTTTCACCCTCGCCTAATTCCGTATGCCCCTTATGCACATACAAATGCAAATGCCCTGGCGTTTTGGTGTTATAAGCGGTAAAATTCATAAAACCTTCCTCACGAAGCAATAACTGCGCCTTATGGTAAAAACGCTCCGGGTTCCTCCCGTTATAATCAAACACAATGTTTTCCACCTTATCGTTACGCAAGATGAGGTTGTGCGCGATTTCTATTTCCCTTTTCAAATGCTTTTGAATGAGCGAGCTTGTGAGCATGGCATTCACTCTTTGGAATTTATTATAATAACAACGACCCGCATAATCCACTCTCTCCCCCAAGCCTGGTTTTTTTTCAAAATAATGGCTTGTGTCTATCTTAATGAGCTTTAATTCCATTTCTGTCATCTTGACTTCCTTAAAAAATAGGTTGGTGGTATACAGGGAATTGATTGGCCATGGCCTTCAATTCTTCTTTCACATGCAATTGCAAACTAACATTATTAATATCATTCAAAATATCTGATATTTTATTCCCTATGATTTCAAATTCTTTAGCTCCCATGCCCCTTACGCTCAATGCCGCTGAGCCAATCCTTATCCCGCTCGTTACAAAAGGGCTGCGCGTTTCACCAGGAATGGTGTTTTTATTCACGGTGATTCCGGCATTCCCTAAGGCAATATCAGCGTCTTTCCCGCTATAAGGCTTATCCAAGAAATCCATTAAAAGCAAATGGTTAGAAGTGCCACCGCTCACTAACTTGTGGTTTTTTTCTTTTAACGATTTAGCGAGAACTTGCATGTTAGATTTCACTAACTTTGCATAAGCTTTAAATTCTGGTTTTAGATTCTCTTTAAACCCCACCGCTTTAGCAGCAATCACATGCATCAAAGGCCCGCCTTGAGTCCCTGGAAAAATCGCTTTATCAATCTTAGCCGCTATCTCTTCGTCATTAGTTAGAATAAGCCCCCCTCTAGGCCCTCTTAAGGTCTTATGAGTGGTGCTTGAAACCACATGGCAATGCGGGAAAGGATGGGCATGCTCATCAGCGACTACAAGCCCTGCCACATGGGCTATATCGCCTAGTAGTAACGCCCCCACTTCATCAGCGATTTCCCTAAATTTCTTAAAATCAATCTCCCTTGGATAGGCTGAAAACCCGCACACAATGATTTCTGGCTTAACGCTTTGAGCGATTTTTAGTGCCTCTTCATAATCAATATAGCCATCCAAATTCACGCCATAAGAAAAGCTCTGATAATGCTTGCCGGTTAAACTCACCTTAGCGCCATGCGTTAAATGCCCTCCACAGCTTAAATCCATGCCTAAAATCTTGTCATAAGGCTTTAAAAGGGCGTGATAGACAGCGTTATTAGCTTGTGAGCCTGAATGCGCTTGCACATTAGCGAACTGGCAATTAAAAAGCTTTTTAGCCCTTTCTATGGCTAGGCTTTCTATTTTATCCACCACTTCACAGCCCCCATAATAGCGCTTGTTAGGATAGCCCTCAGCGTATTTATTCGTTAAAATGCTTCCCATAGCCTCCATAACACTAGGAAAAGTGTAATTCTCGCTCGCTATCATTTCTAAATGCTCATTTTGCCGCTTGTATTCTTCAAAGATCAATTCAAAAATTTCACTATCCGTTTGTTCTAAAAAATACGCCATTATTCTCCACTCTCAATATTAAAATCGTTTTTAACAGGACGCATCGCTGGGAATAAAATCACATCTTTAATGCTTTTAGCTCCAGTGAGTAACATCACCAACCTGTCAATGCCTATGCCTTGCCCTGCAGTGGGGGGCATCCCATGGGCTAGGGCCCACACGTATCTTCATCCATGTATTGGGCTTCTTCATCGCCTTTTTCTTTTTCAGCCACTTGATTTTTAAAGCGTTCTAATTGATCTAAAGGATCGTTCAACTCGCTAAAGCCGTTAGCGATTTCTTTTCCTGCAATGAACAATTCAAACCTGTCAGCAATATTAGGGTTACTATCGTTGCGTCTGGCTAAAGGGCTAATTTCAATAGGGTATTGGGTTACAAAAGTGGGGTGAATAAGCTTATGCTCTACAAAATGATCAAAGGCTTCAGCGAGCAATTTGCCATAAGTGAGATTGGTCTCTACTTTGATGCCTTGCTCTAACAAATAAGCCAAAAGCCTGTCTTCTTTTTCTAAAATATCCTTACTAATGCCCCCTATCGTTTCTAAAGCGTCCAAATAGGAAATCACGCTCGTTTGGTTGAAATCCACTTCCATATCGTTATAAATGATTTTTGAATCTAAATTTAAAGTCTTTAGCAAGTAGTCAAATAGCCTCTTACTGAGTTCAATCAAATCTTCATAAGTGTGATACGCCCAATAAAACTCAATCATCGTGAATTCGGGGTTATGGCTGTGATCCATGCCCTCATTCCTGAAATTACGATTGATTTCAAACACCGCTTCAAAACCTCCCACAATCAAGCGTTTGAGGTATAATTCTGGGGCGATTCTCAAATACCTCTCCACCTCCAAAGCGTTATGGTAAGTGATAAAAGGCCTTGCGTTCGCCCCGCCAGGAATGGGGTGCATCATAGGGGTTTCCACTTCTAAAAACCCTTCCATTTCAAAGAATTTCCGCACGCTAGAGACAATCAAACTGCGCTTTTTAAACACATCTTTAACGCTAGGATTGACGATTAAATCCAAATAGCGCTGGCGGTAGCGCAATTCTATATCGCTTAATCCATGAAACTTTTCAGGTAAAGGCACAATGGTTTTGCTTAAAATATGAAATTCTAGGGCATGAACGCTTAATTCACCGGTTTTGGTAGCAAAAGGGAAGCCTTTCACCAACACAATATCGCCCACTTCTAAATGCTTTTTCAAGCTTTTAAATTCATCGTTCAATTCATTTTGCGAAACATAGGCTTGCAAAATCGCACTTTCATCTTCAATTTTAATAAAACATGCCTTACCCATTAAACGCAAAAGCTTGACCCTCCCTACAATACTTTCGTGTTTTTCTTTGTCTTTAGGCTCTTCTAAACCCTTAACATAAGCGTATTTTTCTAAAAAAGCGGCGTTGGTGAGGCTTCGTTTCAAGCCATTTTGATAAGGGTTTTTCCCTTCTTCTCTCAAGCTATTGGCTTTATGGATGCGTTGTTGGATGTATTGGTTAGAAAACATGTGATGCCTTTATAGGGGTTCTTTATTAGATGGGGTGGGGTTTGGTGGGGTTTGGTTAGCTTTTGGATCTAGCATGTTTTTAGGCAAGTCTTTAGCCTTTTCTTTTAAAGATTCCACGCCCTTATCCATCGTTTTATTAAAAGACTCTTTATTGTTGTTAAAAGATTCTTTATTTTTGACCTCATCGCTCATTTCTTCAAAGTTGTCTTTAAGGTTTTTCTCCACATGTTTGACGCCATCAAGACGCATGATCTTACTAGCGATGCTTTTCATGGTAGAAAAAAAGCGCTTTTTTCTTGCAAGTAAGCGTTAGCGTCTTTCATCACTTCCATTTTAGAGAGCGCATAAAGGATGAAAGAAAGCACTAAAAAAGTCTTCAAACATGAAAAAATAAACCCTAACGCCTTGTCTATAATACCTAGACCGCTAAAGACTAACACCTTGCCTAGCAACACTCCAAAAGCTAAAAAAAACACCCAAATGGACGCCAACACCAGTAAAAAACCAATGAGATTGGTCATGGTCTCATTTCGTAAATCATACAAATGCTCTGAAAATAAATTCCCAACAGCCACAGAATAGCGAGACGCCAAATACACGCCAAGCACAATCCCCAAAGTCCCCGCTACTTCACTCACGAAGCCATGATAAAACCCCCTAATCCCAAAGGCTACCACCACCACAAGTAACGCCAAATCAATATAGTTCAAACCCTAAACCCAAACCTTTCTCTCATTATCTCTATCTCATATAAGGATAGTCGTAGCGTTTTAAAACAAACACCCATCATTCTTAAATCATGCCAATTCACGCTCTTTAGACTTGAAATTTGAAAATAATAACACAACTTAAAAAAAACTACCCTTAAAAAAATCAATCTAAAATTCTTAAATTAAAATATAGCTATAATACACTAAAACAATCTCAAGGTTTCAAAATTTAGCCATGCGTCTTATTCTGTTCAATCAAAACGCTTTTTTATTAGCATGCATGTTTGTTTCAAGCGTGTATGTGAACGCTGTTTTAGACGCTTATGCGATTGAAAACCCTTATATCACTATCATGCTCACAAGCCTATTAGCCCCTTTAAGCATGTTGGCGTTTTTAAAAACCCCTAGAAATAGCGCTTTTGCTTTGGGGTTTTTCGTGGGGGCGTTATTGTTTTACTGGTGCGCTTTAAGTTTTCGCTACTCGGATTTCACTTATTTATTACCCTTAATCATTGTTTTAGTAGCGTTAGTTTATGGGGTTTTATTTTATTTGCTGCTCTATTTTGAAAACCCCTACTTCAGGCTTTTGAGTTTTTTAGGCTCTGGTTTTATCCACCCCTTTGGATTTGATTGGTTAGTCCCGGATAGCTTTTTTTCTTATAGCGTGTTTAGAGTGGATAAATTATCGCTAGGGCTTGTTTTTTTAGCTTGCATTTTTTTGAGCGCTCAAAATCTTAAAAAATACGGGATCATAGCGGTTTTATTGTTACTTGGCGCGTTGGATTTTAATGGTTTTAAAACAAGCGATTTAAAAAAGGTTGGAAATATTGAATTAGTCTCTACAAAAACGCCCCAAGATTTGAAATTTGACTCAAATTACCTTAATGATATTGAAAACAACATTCTTAAAGAAATCAAGCTCGCTCAAAGCAAGCAAAAAACCTTGATTGTTTTTCCAGAGACCGCTTACCCTATCGCTTTAGAAAACTCCCCTTTTAAAACCCAACTAGAGGATTTAAGCGATAAGATCGCCATTTTAATAGGGACATTGCGCACTCAAGGTTATAGCCTTTATAACAGCTCGTTTTTATTTTCTAAAAAAAGCGTTCAGATCGCTGATAAAGTGATCTTAGCCCCCTTTGGCGAGACCATGCCTTTACCCAAGTTTCTTCAAAAACCCCTTGAAAAACTCTTTTTTGGCGAGAGCGCTTATTTATACCGCAACGCTTCTAGTTTCAGCGATTTCACATTAGACGATTTCACTTTTCGCCCTTTAATTTGCTATGAAGGCACTTCCAAAGCCGCTTATTCAAACAGCCCCTTCAAAAATTTTTATCGTGATGAGCAATAACGCATGGTTTAGCCCAAGCATTGAACCCACCTTGCAAAGAACGCTTTTAAAATACTATGCAAGGCGTTATGATAAAATCATCTTGCACAGCGCGAATTTTTCACGCTTCTTACATTTTAAGCCCTAGTTTATGGGGCGATATTCTTTTTAGGAAACGATCATGATTAAAGCGATTAATATTTCTCATGCTTTTGAAAAACCTCTTTATAATGGCGTGAATTTGCGCATTAAACCCAAAGAAAGCCTAGCGATTTTAGGCGTGAGCGGGAGCGGTAAAAGCACGCTTTTAAGCCATTTAGCCACCATGCTAAAACCGGATAGCGGAACAGTTAGTTTGTTAGAACACCAGGATATTTATGCCCTAAATTCCAAAAAACTTTTGGAATTACGGCGCTTAAAAGTGGGCATCGTCTTTCAATCGCATTACCTTTTTAAGGGTTTTAGCGCTTTAGAAAACTTGCAAGTCGCTTCAATTATAGCCAAGCAAGAAATAAATCATTCCCTTTTAGAACAATTAGGCATAGCCCACACCCTAAAACAAGGTGTGGGTGAATTGAGCGGTGGCCAGCAACAACGCTTAAGCATCGCCAGAGTGCTTTCTAAAAAACCCAAAATCATTATCGCTGATGAACCCACCGGGAATTTAGACACCACTAGCGCTAATCAAGTCATCAGCATGTTGCAAAATTACATCACAGAAAACGAAGGGGCGTTAGTTCTAGCCACGCATGATGAGCATTTAGCTTTCACTTGCTCTCAAGTCTATCGCTTAGAAAAAGAAGTTTTGATTAAGGAAAAATAAAAAAATGTTACAACGCCCTAAAATTGTCGCTGAATTGAGCGCTAACCATAACCAGGATTTAAATCTCGCCAAAGAAAGCTTTCATGCCATTAAGGAAAGCGGCGCGGATTTTGTCAAGCTCCAAACCTACACGCCAAGCTGCATGACTTTAAACTCTAAAGAAGATCCTTTCATCATTCAAGGCACTTTATGGGATAAAGAAAATTTGTATGAATTGTATCAAAAGGCTACTACCCCCCTAGAGTGGCATGCGGAATTGTTTGAGTTGGCTAGAAAGCTTGATTTAGGCATTTTTAGCTCGCCCTTTAGCTCAAAAGCTTTAGAGCTTTTAGAGAGCCTAGATTGCCCCATGTATAAAATCGCTAGTTTTGAAATCGTTGATTTAGACTTGATTGAAAAGGCCGCTCGCACACAAAAGCCCATTATCCTTTCTAGCGGTATCGCCACACACGCCGAATTGCAAGACGCCATCTCATTGTGCAGAGGAGTGAATAATTTTGACATCACCCTTTTAAAATGCGTGAGCGCTTATCCCAGTAAAATAGAAGACGCTAACTTATTGAGCATGGTTAAATTAGGCGAAACCTTTGGCGTTAAATTTGGCTTAAGCGATCACACGATTGGCTCTCTTTGCCCCATTTTAGCCACCACTTTAGGGGCGAGCATGATAGAAAAGCATTTCATTTTAAACAAATCCTTACAAACCCCAGACAGCGCTTTTAGCATGGATTTTAACGAATTTAAAAGCATGGTTGAAGCGATCAAACAAAGCGTTTTAGCCTTAGGCGAAGAAGAGCCTAAAATAAATCCAAAGACTTTAGAGGAGCGAAAGATTCTTTATGCGCTCTTTATTTGTCATTAAGGATATTCAAAAAGGCGAAGCATTGACTAGCGATAATATCAAAGCCTTACGCCCCAACCTTGGCTTACACCCTAAATTCTATAAAGAAATTTTAGGCCAAAAGGCATCAAAATTCTTAAAAGCCAACACCCCTTTAAGCACTGATGATATAGAACGCTCATTGTAGGTTTGTTTTGATTAAAAAATGGGGTTTTTAAATTTGTTTTGTGGTTTTAGATTTGATTTTTGATTAAAATTTAAAATCATATTTTAGTTTCTTCCACATTTTTGCTAGTAATTTTAAAAGATCATTGGATTTCTTGTTATAATTTTGCATTAAAAATTTAGTGTCCATTAAAATTCCTTGTATATTTTCATATTGCTTTAGATTGTCTCTCCACTCTCCATTTGCAAAACCTATATTTTCAAGAATATTACCCAATTTTAGCGGATTGTTAAATCTGTTAAAGGGCATTAAAAAGACATTGTAAATCTCTTTTTTTGTTTCTCGTTTTGCCGCATATTCGCCATAAACAATCTGTTTTATGATGGATGCACTACTGGGTAAATCGCTTGCAACCCCACTTATGCCATATTTATAATATTTTGCATCTAATATGTAAATTTTATCGCCAAACAGCATGATGCTATCTGGTTGCAATAAATAATCAGGGTTTTGATTAGAACGCCGCAAATTCCATTTTGTTTTAGGAAAATAAACTTCTTTATTTTTTATGCCAAATGCCCTATCTATCATTCTTTCCCAAACAACATAAAAATGATATGTTCCAAATTTAAAATCAGTCTTATCCAAAGTATTATCATCTTGTAAAAGAATATTTTTCATGGATTGAAAAAGGATTTTCCTGTCATCATTAAAGGTGTTGTTTAGCTTGTTGTCAAGCAGATAAATGCAATAATTTTTATCAGTGGGTAGGTTAAATTTTGGTGGCATAAACGAGCTAAAAACAAAGCCAAATTTAGAAAACGCTTCATGCACACAATATTTGTTTATAGCTGTTATCAATTCATTTTCATTTACCATTTTCCTTTTAACTTGAAAACGAGTATAAACAAAAGAGTTTTTATTGTTAAAAGTTTGAATAATGGGTCTATTTTTCTTAATCGTTTTGGAAAAATTTATCCTGCCTTTTGCGTTATTTTCATAATAGCTCTTATTTTCTATATAATAACCATGCGATAAAAAATATTCTATGACATTTTTATACGCTGTGAGTGAAAAACTTGATCTTATAATCTCATTTTTATTGTTTAAAAAATTTTCACATGCAATTGTTTTGTTGCATTCTAAAAGAATAGAAATAAGCTTTTTTACATCTGTTCTAATGTTTTTATCATCGCTTATATCAAATCCTAGCGGGAAACAGATTTGTAAGTCGTTATTGATGCTTCTAATACCTACAAAATTGTCGTTCAATTTATTGTCTGTAAAACAGCGTTCTTTTAGATTAAGCATTAAATAAAAGTTCTTTCACACCATCACTAAAAATATCAAATTGGGTTCTACCTTTTTCTTTGGTAAAATTCTTTACAATAGCTTCAAGCGTATTAAATTTTGTAGTATCAAATATGATATTTCTATCAAATTTAAAGACATCATCCCAAAGGTATTTGATGACTTTATGCGCAAAATTTTCTTTGCTCTTTAGATCATCAATATTCACAAAATAAACACCAAACCGCTTATCCTCCATAGAACTCAGCCCCTCGTTATTTTGAGCTATTTTTTCATTGATGGTGGTGCAAAATTCTTTCCAAGTAATCTCAGTGTCTAAAATTTTCATATTTTTAAAATCATCATCAACATTATCAAAGGAATTTTCAATGAGTTGCATAGAAAATCTACGCTGAAAAGCAGTATCTAGCGTGAATACATTTTGATCGCTCGTATTCATTGTAGCGATTATCCATAAATTTGATGGGATTCTTATACTTGCATTTTTATCGTTATGGACAATATTTGCAATATCCATATTATTGATAGCATACTCACTAGAGCCTTTTTTAAAGCCATCTTTGTCATGTTTAAGCCTGTCAAGAAGCTGAAAAATTTCTCCAAATATGGCAGGCGCGTTACCACGATTGATTTCATCAATCACTAGAACATGCTTAGTTTGTGGGTTATGATACGCTTTTTTAGGATGTTTGTAAAAGGTCCAGGGTTAAATTTATAACTGACTATACCGCTATCATCCACACTTGGCATAATCTGTCCCACAAAATCACTATAAGAATAATCAGGGTGGAACACTATCTTTTCTACCACGCTATTACCATTGCAATAATCTCTTTGTAAAGTATAACTCTTGCCGCTGCCAGGAACACCATAAAGAATGATATTTTTTCCCCCATCTATTCTAACGCTTTCATCTATTTTACCATCATCTAAAGATCTCGTTTCATTCTCGCTAAAAACCAATAAATGCTTGCTATTATTGATTAAGCCGTTTAAGACATTGTATCTTGTGTCAGTGGGTAAAATGATTTCTAATGTGTATTTTTTATAAGATATGTGAGTAAAAAGCAGAATATCATCAACATTTAATTCATAGTTTGATCGGTTTTCTTTTATTTTATCAACTTCTGCCCTGATGATTCTCATAATGCCTCCACCAAATCTGGGATCTGTCGTTAAGAGGATGCTAACTTTATCGTTATAGTTAGATAAGATACCACTCATATCTACTTCGTCTTGGTTGTTGGCTTTATCAAAAAAATGCTCTAAAATACCTCTTGTAATACTGATTCGTTTATTATTAATGATTTGATTATCAATTTTCCTTAAATAAACTTTCATTTTTCACCTTTTTAAACATCTCATTTTTTACAAACTCCCCCCACTGCTCTGCCATCGCCTTTGCAAATCCTGGAAATGTTTTACTCCTCCAAATTTGACGCTCTTTGGCTGATTTTGTTTTAGTCAGTCCATCGCTATACCATTTTACTATTTTTTTACCGCTTTTAAATTCTATAAACTCGCCAGGATCAACGATATTTGTATATTTTAAGGGTGGTAAGTTTTTAAGCCACAAACAAGTCTTTTTTGATGCGCTATCGCCAAAGTGGTAAGGTTGGACTATTTGATTGGGCTTTTTGTATCTTGTATTCATTATGCCAATGGGGTTTTCTATTGCAATATAAGGGATTTTTGCTTCCACTAAATCCATAAAGAATTTTGAAGCTTCTTCTCTGTCTTTTGCGCGGTTGGGGAATTTGGGGTGGGGTCTTTTTTGTTCTATGGGCAAATCTTTATCTTTAGGGTGTTAATACCACTTCGCTCCACTAACAGCTAAAAAGGTGCAAGGCGGGTGCGCTATCATCATATCCCATTGCGAAACTTTTGCATGTTTGCCATTTTGCAAAACACCGCCTTTATTTCCAATCACTTCAAAAACATCGCAATTAAAATGCCACTCAGGATGCCCGCCACTACATTCTAATAAATCACAACTATAAGCGTTGAAACCAAGCTTTCTAAATTCATTGCACACCCTTTGGCTTTCTTCACAAGCTACTAAAATATTTATATTAGTTTTTTTCATCTAAGACCTTTGCCACTGCTAGGGCTATATTTTTGGCAAAATTAACTGGCACTGCATTGCCTATCATTTTAAAACAAGCCGCTTGCGATCCGATAAATTCAAAATCATTAGGGAAAGTCTGCAAAATCGCTGCTTCTCTTATGGTGATTGAGCGGCTTTGATTGGCTTCTGGGTGTATAAACATAAAACCATCTTTTTGCAAATGCACCACTAAGGTTGGCGATGGTTTATCCCATTCTAAATTCCTGTATTTGTTATGGTTTGAGACTTTTCCCGTAATCTTAGTGTAAAAGTCAAGCTTTTCTTTTGCAGAAGCGTTATTCATGTTGTTTTCAATCCAAAATTTCATCGCTTTTAAATCTCGTAAATTATTATATCGTGGAAAATTTTGTGTCAAATTATTTGTGCCAATAAGTTCGTGAGAAATGTTTTTATTATTGATTTTTAAGGGCGTTTTGAGTGGTCTAAACTTGGGTAAATGGCCAATAGCGTCTTTAACGCTAAGCGGTGGGTTTTTTGATTTGAGATTGTCTCAGATTTTGATAAAATTTGAATAACCATTCTTTATTATCTTTACGAACGCCAAATACAACCACTCGTTTTCTGGTTTGTGGGACTTCATGATCATCGCTAGAATAGATTATCTCTTTCATTTCATTTGGTTTTTTAATTTCATACCCTATTTTTGAAAAAGATTCATAAATCCTATCTTTTACAAATTGATTACCCGGTTTTGCGCTAAGCATGCCAGGAACATTTTCAAACACAAAGCATTGTGGTTGGTAATAATCAACTATTTTAACAAAACTTTCAAAAAGATAATTCCTATAATCATATTTCATAGAGTGTTTATCTTGCACTCTACCCACAAGAGAATAAGCTTGACAAGGAGGACCGCCAAAGATAACATCTATTTTTTTACCACTAATTACGCCATTTAACCCAAATTGGCTAACGCTTTCATCATTATCAGATCCATAAATTTTAAGAGTTTCATCACTCCAAGAGCCATTTATCAATTCATCAGTTTTTTGAATATCAAATTTAATAACTCTTTTTTTGTTTCTTTTTCACTAATCTTGAAGCGTTTGTTTAAAGCGTTTCTCAGTGTAGCAACCATAGGTTTTTCCCACTCAATGTGGGCTAAAATATTGAATCTATTTGTATTCGCAAAGCCCAATGATAAACCGCCAGCCCCACTAAATAAATCTATGCAATTATATTTGCTCATTTAAACTCTTAACGCCATCATGGTATTGTAAAGTCTGTTTGATATTTTATTTCTTGTTTCATTCTATCCGCCAACTATCTTCTGCTTTAGTATGATTGTAGCAAAATAAATTGGGTCAAAATAATTTAAGTGGATTTTTATATCTATTTCAATAAAACTCGGTGCAAGTCCTTATGTCTAAACTCACACTCTTTTAAATGGGGTAATAAAATTCTCTCTCTTTTATCCCCCTAACCCCCAAAGAATGCTTTTTAAGAGGTTATCCGCTTGATTATATCAATCTTTTATATCAATCTCTTATGTTTAATCTTAAAAAATGCCTTTGAATATTTTTATTGACAATCAATAAAAAAGCTAATCCATTTTAAATAATTTTTAACCACAGATTCCACACGCATTTTAAACAAAGCTCAAATAAGGGGCTGATAACACCCCTTATGACAAAAAGGCTGTGTTTAAAAACGCTAACTCAATAAAAAGATAATCTCATTTCACCTTTTCAAGATACTCTTCTGTTTCGGTATTCACCTTAATCGTCTCACCCTCTAAAACATGGAAAGGCACTTGCACGACCACACCGGTTTCTAAAGTCGCTGGTTTTTTGCTCGCGCTGGAAGTATCGCCCTTAAAATTAGGAGCCGTTTCCACAATCTTTAAAGCCACAACTTGCGGCACATCCACTGAAATCGCCTTGTCATTATGCAATAAAACCTGCACTTGCATGCCGTCTAGCATCCATTTAGAAGCCTCACCCACTTGAGAGTCGTTCAAAGCGATTTGCTCATAGCTCTCTATATCCATGAATTGGTATGTATCGCCATCATGATAAAGGTATTGCATCGTTTTTTCAACCAGATTAGGCTCTTCGCACTTATCCCCCGCATGGAAAGTCTTCTCAATCACCTTACCATCTAAAAACGACTTGATTTTCGCACGCACAAAAGCCGCACCCTTGCCGGGCTTGACATGTTGGTATTCTACGATCCTATAAGGCACACCACCCAATTCAATTTTTAAGCCCTTTTTGAGCTCGCTCATCCCAATTGCCATGTTACACTCTTTCCTTGTTGATTAAATTTTATTAGCACTGCCCAAAAGTTTCATGCGCTCTTTGACCACATTTTTAAGCGCTAATTGGGCCGGAGAAAAAAACTTCCTCAAATCAAATTGACTCTTATCTTCATTAGCCACCTTGCGCACTTCTGCGATGAAAGCGATCCTTAAATCCGTGTCGGTATTGACCTTATTGATCCCCCTTTTATAGATTCTTGTAAAAATTCAAAAGGCACGCCCTTAGAACCTTTCAAATCGCCTCCAGCGTCCAAATAAGATTTCCTCACACCATCTGGTATCGCGCTCGCTCCGTGCAAAACTAAAGGGATATTAGTGAGCCTTTTGACTTCTTGCAAGCGTTCAAAATCCAATTTTGGCTCGCCCTTAAACTTAAACGCTCCATGGCTTGTCCCAATGGCTGGGGCCAAGTAATCCACTTGAGATTCTTTGACAAACTGCTCCGCTTCTTTAGGATTCACTAACACCGCGTCCTTTTCATCTACTGAAATATTGTCTTCAATCCCCATCAAACGCCCCAGCTCCGCTTCCACGCTCACTCCAGCGTTATGTGCCATTTTGACCACTTTAGAAGTCAATTCCAAATTTTCTTCAAAAGCATGATGAGACGCGTCAATCATCACAGAAGTGAAACCCGCTTTCACGGCTTTTTCGCAGCTTTCAAAAGTCGTTCCATGATCTAGGTGTAAGGCTACAGGAATGTGCGGGTAGCGTTCGCACATGATTTTCACCATGCCCACCGCCATATCAATCCCCATGTATTTGATCGCCCCTTCACTCGCTTGAATGAAAAGCGGGGAATTTTCTTCGTTTCCTGCTTCAAAAATAGCGTTTAGCATTTCAAAATTCACGAAATTAAACGCCCCTACCCCATAACGCTTCTTTATGGGCTTTCAATAAGATTTCATTGCCTTTAACTAACATGATAACACCTCATCCATTACTTGTTGATAACAATTTTAGCGTGCTTCCTTAATTCCTCGATTCGTTGATTCATGCGTTCTTGGAAAAGCTTTTCTTGTAACATCCCCTTGATGGTAGGTTTAGCCTGTTCATAAGTATAAGTTACAGGGCTGTCTTTTGAAATCAAATAGATAATATGATAACCAAACTCTGTTTTAACAGGGGTTTTAGTGTAATCCCCAGGAGTTAAAGCGAAAGCGGCTTTAGAAAAATCCGGAGCCATTTGGTTCTTTTGGAATTTCCCCAAATCACCGCCATTTTGTGCGTTCTTGCTGTTAGGATCAATCGTATCCCGATTGGCTAACTCAATGAATTTGGCTTCTTTTTTAGCCTTTGGCTGTTTGTCAATCTCAGAAATAATCCGTTTAGCCTCATCTTCGGTTTTCACTAAAATATGCCTAGCATGGGCTTCTTGCTTGACAAAAAGCTGATCTTTATTAGCGTTGTAAAAATCCTGCATTTCTTTTTCTGGGATTTGGACTTTTTTCACTTCTTCAGCCTGTTTTTTAGCCCAAAATTCCACTAAAGCCTGTTTTTTAACCGCTTCCATCATCGCTTTAAATTCTGGAGTCTGATTAAGCTTTTCTGCCTTAGCCTCATTTTCTACAAGCGCGGTGCGGATAGCTTGCTCAATCAAGGCTTCTTTTTCTTTCTCTTTAAGCTTGTCAAAATCAAAATTAGGATTTCGTTGCTTAATCATATCAAAATCGCTTTTAGTGATGGGTCTGCCATCCACTGTAGCTAACACGCCTGCTGAAGCATCAGTCGTTTTTTTCGTGTTATGTGTAGCGTTATTCGCATTATGAGCCGGCTTAGCCATCAAAAACGACGCGCTCAACGCGCCCACTAACGCTAAATTTAAGATATTTTTTTTCATTGTGTGTTCTCCACTCTAAACTAATTTTCATCATTAAATTCACATTATAGCAAATTTAAAACAAAATCAGCTATCATGATTATAGAAAACTCACATTGAGGGGTAAGAAATGCTTAAAGTGATTCATTCCATTCAAAGTGGGTAAAATGTTTGCCGCAGATGTTGTAATAATATTGATTATCTTTTTTGGTGTTAGTTTTATTCTTTTTGGAAAGGAAAAGAATGTTAAAAAGGATTCAAAAATTCTCGATGCAATTATGAATATACTATTCGTAATTATTGTTGCATGTATTTTCTTTCCTTGGTTACCAGGGTTATTATTCTATGTATTTGGTTTTTTAGCATTGCATGTTATTCCATATTAAATAACTTCTATATTCTTTTAGTCAATCTCGTATTTATAAGCTTGCTATGTAAGATTAAGGGACTTTATGCTTAAATTACCCCAAAAAAGTGAGTGAAGAAGGATTTCAAGTTATGGTTTTGTCTTTATCTATCCTTAAAAAAAGCTTTAATGATTTTTTAAGCGCTAGAATGCTTTTAATCAATCTTGGCCCTATCCTTTTGAGTTTGGCGTTTTTTGGAGCTGTTTTTTACTACAATGGCGCAAATATTGTGGGTTATTGCCAAACCTTATTACCGCAATCTTTGAATGGCTATTCCCATTCTCAAGGCTTTTTTGCTGGTGTGTTCAGATGGGTTTTTAAAGCGTTAGTGTATTTTTTTATTTTTTGGATCGTGATTCTTTTGAGTTTAATCATCAATATTTTTGCGTCTATTTTTTACACCCCTTTAGTGGTTTCTTATTTGCACCAAAAATATTATCCCCATGTCGTTTTAGAAAAATTTGGCTCTATCCTTTTTTCTGTTAAATATTTTTTAAAATCGCTCATTCTTATGCTTTTATTCTTAGCGGTTTTAACGCCCTTTTATTTCATTCCCTTTATAGGGGTCTTTGGGGTCTTTTTTTCCATAATCCCGCATTTTCTTTTTTTCAAAAACACCATGAGTTTGGATATAGCCAGCATGATTTTTAATCCTCAAAGCTATCAAAATTTACTCAAACAGCACCGGTTAAAGCACTATCGTTTTTCGTTTTTTTGCTATCTTTTTTCCTTAATCCCTTTTTTTAATTTTTTTGCCACCTTATTGCAAACCCTAATGCTAGCACACTACTTTTTTATCTTTAAAGAGAAAGAATGCTAGATTTTATTCAAGAGCTTAGCACCCCCCATGTTAGGGATTTTTTCTTGTTGTTTTTAAGGGTTAGCGGCGTGCTGTCTTTTTTCCCTTTTTTTGAAAACCATTTAGTGCCTTTGTCGGTGCGTGGGGCTTTGAGCTTGTATGTGAGTGCGATTTTTTACCCCACTTTAGAGTTTTCAAACGCCGCTTACACGCCAGAGGGTTTTATCATCGCTTGCTTATGCGAATTGTTTTTAGGGGTGTGTGCGTCTGTCTTTTTACAGATCGTTTTTGCAAGCTTAGTGTTTGCAACCGATAGCATCAGCTTTTCTATGGGGCTTACGATGGCGAGCGCGTATGATCCCATTTCAGGATCGCAAAAACCCATTGTGGGGCAAGCCCTTTTATTGTTAGCGATTTTAATTTTATTGGATTTATCGTTCCACCATCAAATCATTTTGTTTGTGGATCACAGCTTAAGAGCCGTCCCTTTAGGGCAATTTGTCTTTGAGCCAGCGTTGGCTAAAAACATTGTCAAAGCCTTTTCGCACTTGTTTGTCATAGGGTTTTCTATGGCGTTCCCTATTTTATGCTTGGTGTTATTGAGCGATATTATTTTTGGCATGATCATGAAAACCCACCCTCAGTTCAACCTGCTCGCTATCGGGTTTCCGGTTAAAATTGCGATCGGGTTTGTGGGCATTATTTTAATCGCTTCGGCTATCATGGGGCGTTTTAAAGAAGAAATCAGCCTGGCCTTTAGCACCATTAGTAAAATCTTTTAAAGGATCAATATGATTAGTTTTAAAGAAGCTCTAAAAATCCATTCTAGCATTCCCTTAAAACCCTTAGAAATAGAGGTTGTCTCTTTGTTTGAAAGCACAGGGCGTATTCTAGCAGAGGATATTGTTTGCATTCACGCTTTGCCTAAATTCAATCAAAGTGCAATGGATGGCTATGGGTTTAAAATGCAGGATTTAGGCAAAAAAACTCAAGTCATCCAACACATCTTTGCCGGAGATGATGTGAGCGCTTTAGAAGTTAAAGAGAATGAATGCGTTAAAATCATGACTGGAGCGATGGTGCCAAAGGGAATAGAAACGATTATCCCTATAGAATGCATGCTAGAAAGCCATAAAAATTCCGCCCTAGCTCCCAAAGATTTTAAAATAAACGCCAATATCCGTCAAAAGGGCGAAAACGCTTCTTTAAACAGCGTGTTAGTCCCTAAAAATACCCGTTTGAATTACGGGCATATCGCGCTCATTGCCTCTCAAGGGTTAAAAGAAATCAAAGCGTTTAGAAAATTAAAAATCGCTCTCTTTAGCAGCGGCGATGAATTAGTGCCTTTAGGGCAAAACGCCCTAGAATGCCAGGTTTATGATGTCAATTCAGTGGGTGTTTTTAACATGCTTAAAAACTACAACACGCATTTTCTAGGGGTTTTAAAAGATGATAAAAATTTACAGCTTAAAATACTTGAATTGCAAGACTATGATGTCATCCTTTCAAGCGCGGGGGTGAGCGTGGGGGATAAAGACTTTTTTAAAGACGCCTTGAAAGAAAAAAACGCCCTTTTTTATTACGAAAAAATCAATCTCAAACCGGGAAAACCGGTAACTTTAGCCCAACTCAATCAAAGCATTATTATAGGCTTACCGGGTAATCCTTTAAGTTGCTTACTGGTTTTACGAGTTTTGATTCTACCCTTATTGGAGCGCTTATCTTTAAATAAAGACTTTGAATTAAAGCCCTTTAAGGCTCAAATCAATGCCCCTTTAAAGCTTAAAGACAAACGCGCGTATTTAATTTTAGGCAACTATTCAAACCACCAATTCATTCCTTACAACAACAACCGCTATGAATCAGGAGCGATTCAAGCCCTTGCGCGAGTGGATTCTATCGCTTTAATTGATGAAGGAGTGGGATTGGTTCAGTGCGAAATTGAAATTTTAAGGTTTGAAAATTAAAATGGCTTTTAACAATGCTATAATGGCAAGTTCAAAACCCCACTCATAAAGGTTCTGTTTGTGGATAACTACACCTATAGCGAATTGTTAAAAAGCTTGCAAAACAAATGCGATAATATCGCTTTAATCATCAAGCCTGAAAAGATCAAACAGGAATTAGAACGCATTGAAAAAGAGCAAGAAGACCCTAATTTTTGGCAAGATGTCTTAAAGGCTAGAGACACCAATAAAGAGAAAGTGCGCTTGAACCGCTTGCTAGAAACCTATCAAAAAACCAAAAATTCTTTAGACGAAAGCACAGAATTGTTTGAACTCGCTCAAAACGATAACGATGAGGTTACTTTATCCTTGCTCTATGAAGAAGCTCCTGTTTTAGAGTACAGCGTCCAAAAAGTAGAAATTGAAATCATGTTAAGCGGTGAAAACGACGCTTCAAACGCTATTATCACCATTCAGCCTGGAGCGGGGGGACTGAAAGCCAGGATTGGGCGAGTATTTTGTATCGCATGTATTTGAGGTGGGCGGAAAGAAGGGGCTTTAAAAGCGAGATTTTAGATTATCAAGATGGCGAAGAAGCGGGCATTAAAGGGGTCGCCTTTATCATTAAGGGCGAAAACGCTTATGGCTATTTGAAAAATGAAAACGGGGTGCATAGGCTTGTAAGGATTTCGCCCTTTGATGCGAACGCCAAACGGCACACGAGTTTTGCGAGCGTGCAAATTAGCCCTGAATTGGACGATGATATTGATATAGAAATTGATGAAAAAGATGTCCGTTATGATTATTACAGAGCCAGTGGGGCAGGCGGTCAGCATGTCAATAAAACAGAAAGCGCGGTTAGGATCACGCATTTCCCTACCGGTATTGTGGTGCAATGCCAAAACGACAGGAGCCAGCATAAAAACAAAGCGAGCGCGTTAAAAATGCTTAAATCCAAGCTTTATGAATTGGAATTAGAAAAGCAGCAAAGCAGCGCCAAAAATGAAGAAAAAAGCGAGATCGGTTGGGGGCATCAAATAAGAAGCTATGTTTTAGCCCCCTACCAGCAAGTCAAAGACGCACGCTCCAATACCGCTTATAGCAATGTGGAAGCGATATTAGACGGCGATATTGATGCGATTTTAGAGGGCGTTTTGATTGCTAAAGCTTAAGTGCGCTAAAATGACAGCTAGGAATTATGGTTAAAAACGCTTTTTAAAACCAATTGGCAAGGAACAACAATGACACAAGAAGAATTAGACGCTTTGATGAATGGTGGCGATTTGGAAAACTTGGAAGCCCTAGAGGCTAAAGAAGAGACTAAAGAGGACGCTAAAGAAGGAACTAAAGAAGAGCCTAAAGAGGGTAAAGAAAATTCCAGTTATAATGAAAAAATGACCGCCAAAAAAGAAGACGCTGAAAAATACGGCAAGATTAGCCCTAATGAATGGCCTCCCCCTCCCCCCACTGAAGAGCATAAGGTCGTGCATCAATTAGACGATGTTACAAGAGATTCTGAAGTGAAAGCCACGCAAATTTTTGATCAATTGGATCTGATTGGGGCTAGCGCTGAAAAGATCGCTAAAATGGTTAAAAAAATCCAAGAACCTTTGCAAAAACACCAGGAAATTTTTGACAATTTGCATGTGCATTTCCCCCATGTTGAATCTTTTAAAACCGCGCTCAACGAGCAACAAGAAATCCTAAACGCCCTTAAAAGCATTGAAGAAGAAGCCGCCAATTGCTCTGATAGCTCCATGCAAGCGATGGATATTATGCAATTTCAAGACATCCACCGCCAAAAAATTGAACGAGTGGTTAATGTCATGCGAGCGCTCAGCCAATACATGAATTCTCTTTTTGAGGGCAAAATTGATGATTCTAAGCGCGTGAGTTCAGCGACTTTTATCACCGGCGATGACGATAAAGATTTAGCCAGCGCTGACGATATTGAAGCTTTGATCGCTTCTTTTGGAGCCAAGTAGTTTTGAACCAAGTTGAATTACTCTCTCCAGCTGGTAATTTAAAAAAACTTAAAATCGCTCTCAACTATGGGGCTGATGCGGTTTATGGGGGAGTGAGCCATTTTTCTTTACGCAATCGCGCTAGCAAGGAATTCACTTTAGAGACCTTTAAAGAAGGGATTGACTACGCCCATGCATTGAATAAAAAAGTCTATGCGACCATCAATGGTTTCCCTTTCAATTCACAGCTCAAACTTTTAGAAGAGCATCTTTTTAAAATGGCAGAGCTAGAGCCAGACGCTTTTATTATCGCTGCGCCTGGTGTCATCAAACTCGCTTCAAAAATCGCCCCGCATATTCCTATCCATTTATCCACGCAAGCGAATGTTTTAAACACGCTAGATGCGCAAGTGTTTTATGATTTAGGGGTTAAACGCATCGTGTGCGCTAGGGAATTGAGCCTGAATGATGCGATTGAAATTAAAAAAGCCCTACCTAATTTGGAATTAGAAATCTTTGTGCATGGGAGCATGTGCTTTGCCTTTTCAGGGCGTTGCTTGATTTCGGCTTTACAAAAGGGGCGCGTGCCTAATAGAGGGAGTTGCGCGAATGATTGCCGGTTTGATTATGAATATTATGTGAAAAACCCTGATAACGGCGTGATGATGAGGTTGGTTGAAGAAGAGGGCGTAGGCACGCATATTTTTAACGCTAAAGATTTGAATCTCTCTGGCCATATCGCTGAAATTTTAAGTTCCAACGCCATTAGCGCGCTTAAGATTGAAGGGCGCACCAAGTCCAGTTACTACGCCGCGCAAACCACACGCATCTATCGTTTAGCGGTTGATGATTTTTACCATAACACCTTAAAGCCGAGTTTTTATGCTAGCGAATTGAACACGCTTAAAAACAGGGGTTTTACGGACGGCTATTTGATGCGAAGGCCTTTTGAAAGATTGGATACTCAAAACCACCAAACAGCCATTAGCGAAGGGGATTTTCAAGTCAATGGCGAAATAACTGAAGATGGGCGTTTTTTTGCATGCAAATTCACCACCACCACTAACATGGCTTATGAAATCATCGCCCCCAAAAATGCGGCTATCACGCCCATAGTCAATGAAATTGGCAAGATCTATACCTTTGACAAACGCTCTTATTTAGTGCTGTATAAAATCCTTTTAGAAAATAACACCGAGCTAGAAACTATCCATAGCGGGAATGTGAATTTAGTGCGATTGCCCGCACCCTTACCGGCTTTTAGTTTTTTACGCACCCAAGTAGAGTCTAAAAATGGCGTTTAGAGATTGGGTATTACAAATGATTAAGAAAAACGCATGCCATTAGAAACTATCACGCTCGCTCATATTTACGAAGAACAAGGGTTTTTTGAAGAAGCGTTGCAAATTTATACTAATATTTTAAAAAAAACCCCTGACCATGCAGAGGCGTTAAAGCAAATGAAGCGTTTGGAAAAAATCCAAAAAAATCTCGCTCCTTTCAAACATGATGCAATACTAGAGCGGCACTATTTGAATTTTATCAAAGGGGATTTTTTGAGCGTTGAGAATTTAGAAAAATGGCTGGTAGAATGGAATTGAAAAACATTATTTCAGAAACCCTTAATGAAATTGAAAAAATGGCTAAAACCATTGACGATGGTTTTAATACGGCGCAAAAAACGCCCTCTTTTTTCAAAACGCCCCCCTATTTGCAAAACGCCAAAAACGCTGAAACGCCACCAATGAGTAACACGGAGCCAAAAAACGCTGCTAAAATAGAAACGCAAGAGAAAATCACAGAAGAAAATACAGAAGAAAAAGAAGAAGAGACGCCAGAAATCATTACAGAAGAAATCACGCAAGAAAACCCCACGCAAGTGTTAATTTCAAACGAGCGGGTTTTTTTAAAAAACTTACTAGAAAGAACTTTAGTGTTATTGAAAGGCATGCAAGCTTTAGAAGAAAAAGAAGCCATGAAGCGTTTGGATTTAGTGGCGCGTTTCTTGCAATACCAATTGAGCACGCTTGAAAAACGATTAGAATCTTTGGAGCGAGAAGACACAGAGTGAAAAATGATCAAAGGAATTTTTTAAAAACATTAAAAAATAAGACTTTGATTTTCAATATTCCATGAAAACAAAGCCTTAATTTCCATTAATAACTATGATAATGTTTTGAATTTTTATTTTTAAGACATCTTTAAGGTATCTTTAGTAATAAAATGCTAAAATCAAGCCCTTAAAACATTAACAGAGCTAATCGTTTTTAAAGTTGTAAAAACCATTGAAGGAGTTAATTGAAGTATGATAGAAGTTTTAATGATAGAAGATGATATAGAATTAGCCGAGTTTTTGAGCGAGTTTTTGCTCCAACATGGCATTCATGTAACCAATTACGATGAGCCATATACCGGTCTTAGTGCGGCTAACACACAAAATTATGATTTGTTGTTATTGGATTTGACTTTGCCTAATTTAGACGGGCTTGAAGTGTGTAGGCGCATCTCCAAACAAAAACATATCCCTATTATTATTTCTTCAGCAAGAAACGATGTGGAAGATAAGATTAAAGCGCTAGATTATGGGGCTGATGACTACCTCCCTAAACCCTATGATCCTAAGGAATTATTGGCTCGTATCCAATCCTTACTCAGGCGTTCTCATAAAAAAGAAGAAGTGAGTGAGCCAGGCGATGCGAATATCTTTAGGGTAGATAAGGATAGCCGAGAAGTGTATATGCATGAAAAAAAGCTAGACTTAACTAGGGCTGAATATGAGATCCTTTCGCTTCTCATTAGCAAAAAAGGTTATGTGTTTAGCCGTGAAAGCATTGCGATTGAAAGCGAGAGCATCAACCCTGAAAGCTCTAATAAAAGCATTGACGTGATCATTGGCCGTTTGCGATCTAAGATTGAAAAAAATCCTAAGCAACCGCAATACATCATCTCTGTTAGAGGGATTGGTTACAAATTAGAATACTGATTCTAATAAGGAGTTAAGGGATTTTGCGTTTCTCTATCTTTTTTAAGGTTGTCGCTTTGTTTATGATAACGCTCTTTAGTTTTGGAGCGTTCGCTTATTATTTTGTGTCTTCTCAAATCAGCCATGAAAACTATCAAAACGAAATGCGCCATTACCAGTTTGTTACCACTATCAATGAAATCTTAAACAACTACTCTGATTATAGAGCCGTAGAAGATTACCTCTATAAAATTGGTTTTAGAGAAACCACAATAGAAAATTTAGAAAAGGTTTTAGCCAAAAGACGCCACCAGTTGCACCACAGAAATATTGGGTATGCGGAAGTGTTTAAATTCAGCGATATGGTTTTTATCCTTTTAAAAAAGAATGAGCATTTTGTGCTTTATAAAGATTTGCATTCGGTTTCTTACAGGAATTATTTCTTGGCGATTGTGGTGGGCTTATTATTGATTTTATTCCTCTTTTTATTTGTTTTGCAGAGTTTATTGCCCTTAAGAGAGTTGAGATCTCAAGTGAAGCGATTCGCTCAAGGGGACAAAAGCGTGAGCTGTAAAAGCAAGCAAAAAGATGAAATAGGGGATTTGGCTAACGAATTTGACAATTGCATCCAAAAAATCAATGCGATGAATGAATCTCGGGTTTTATTTTTGCGCTCTATCATGCATGAATTGCGCACCCCTATCACTAAGGGCAAGATACTAAGCTCTATGCTCAAAGAAGGATTGCCACAAAAACGCTTCATTTCCATTTTTGATCACCTAAACACGCTGATTGAGCAATTTGCCCGCATTGAGCAACTCGCTTCCAAAAACTATGGGAGCAATAAAGAAAAATTTCTAATGAGCGATTTGATCGATAAAATTGAAAAAATGCTTTTGATTGATGAGGATAAAAAAAGCCCTATCCATGTGTCCTCTTCCAATTACATTATTGAAGCGGATTTTGAATTGTTTGCTATAGCGTTAAAAAACATGGTGGATAATGCGATCAAATACAGCGATGACAAACAGGTGTTTTTGGATTTCATCGGCAATGATTTGGTGGTGTCTAATAAAAGCAAACCTTTAAAAGAAGATTTTGAAAAGTATTTGCAACCCTACTTTAAATCTTCTAACCCCAGCCAAGCCCATGGGTTTGGGTTAGGCATGTATATCATTAAAAACGCTTTAGAAGCTATGGGATTGAATTTGAGCTATCATTATGGCAATGGAAGAATTTGTTTCACTATCCATGATTGCGTTTTTAATAGTTTTTACGATTTAGAAGCGGATAATGAAGAGCTACCCCCCCCCCCCCCCCCCCCCGAAAATTTGAGAGAGATGAAGGGAATGAAGGGAACAGAAAAAGCCAATTGTGGGGTTAAAGAAAAACAAAAAGAGAGAACATGTTCAAACGATTGAGAAGATTACGAAGCAGCGAAAATTTAAGAGCGATGCTAAGAGAAACGCGCCTAAATATTGATGATTTCATCGCTCCCTTATTTGTCATAGAAAGCGATAGTTATATTAAAAATGAAATCAGTTCCATGCCTGGCGTGTATCAAATGAGCATGGAGCCTCTTTTAAAAGAGTGCGAAGAATTAGTGGGGCTTGGTATAAAAGCCGTTTTATTGTTTGGCATTCCTAAACACAAGGACGCTACAGGAAGCCATGCGTTAAATAAGGATCATATTGTCGCAAAAGCCACCAAAGAGGTTAAAAAACGATTCAAGGATTTGATCGTTATAGCGGATTTGTGTTTTTGCGAATACACCGACCATGGGCATTGCGGGATTTTAGAAAACGCTTCTGTGTCTAACGATAAAACGCTAGAGATTTTAAACCTTCAAGGGCTCATTTTAGCTGAAAGCGGTGTGGATATTCTAGCCCCAAGCAACATGATGGATGGGAATGTTTTCAGCTTGAGAAAAACGCTAGATAAGGCCGGGTATTTTCACACGCCCATCATGAGCTATTCCACTAAATTTGCGAGCAGTTATTACGGGCCTTTTAGAGATGTAGCCAATTCTGCACCGAGTTTTGGCGATCGCAAAAGCTATCAAATGGATTACGCTAATCAAAAAGAAGCGCTTTTAGAAAGTTTGAAAGATGAAAAGCAGGGTGCGGATATTTTAATGGTGAAACCGGCTTTGGCGTATTTGGATATTGTTAAAGAGATTAGAGATCACACTTTGCTCCCTTTAGCGCTCTATAATGTGAGCGGGGAATACGCCATGCTCAAACTCGCTCAAAAACACAACCTGATCAATTATGAAAGCGTGCTGTTAGAAACGATGACTTGTTTTAAAAGGGCGGGAGCGGATATGATTATTAGCTATCATGCTAAAGAAGTGGCTAACTTATTACAAAGGAATTGAATGGGACGAGCGTTTGAATACAGAAGAGCGGCCAAAGAAAAACGATGGGATAAGATGAGTAAGGTTTTCCCCAAACTCGCTAAAGCGATCACTCTAGCGGCAAAAGATGGCGGGAGCGAGCCGGACACGAACGCCAAACTACGGACAGCGATTTTAAACGCTAAAGTGCAAAACATGCCTAAAGACAATATTGACGCGGCGATTAAAAGAGCGAGCAGTAAAGAGGGGAATTTGAGCGAGATCACTTATGAGGGTAAGGCGAATTTTGGCGTGCTAATCATCATGGAATGCATGACTGATAACCCCACTAGAACGATCGCCAACCTTAAAAGCTATTTCAATAAAACGCAAGGGGCAAGCATCGTGCCTAATGGCTCTTTAGAGTTTATGTTTAACCGAAAAAGCGTGTTTGAATGCTTGAAAAATGAAGTGGAAAATTTAAAACTCAGTCTAGAAGATTTAGAATTCGCTCTCATTGATTATGGCTTAGAAGAATTAGAAGAAGTAGAAGACAAGATTATTATTAGGGGGATTATAACAGCTTCAAACTCTTAAATGAGGGGTTTGAAAGCTTGAGATTGCCTATTTTAAAAGCGAGTTTGCAACGCATCGCCACAACGCCCATTGAATTGAATGACGAACAAATGGAGCTTACCGAAAAATTATTGGACAGGATTGAAGACGATGATGATGTGGTCGCGCTTTATACGAATATTGAGTGAAAGGCTAAAAGGCTCAAAGGCATTTTTACAATCCATAGTGAAAGTGGAACGCCCAAACGCTAAGGCATTAAGCTTTTTTAGACTGATGTTAGGGGAGAGTTTGGCTTTCACTCTGTGTCCCTATAATTAGGGATTTTACAGAGTTTGAGCGTCCAAAGTGCATTTAATCTTTTACGCACCATACCTTTAAAAGGCGTAACTCCCAACGCTTCCTACCATAGATGCGAATGCATGGGGATATTACACTATGAATGAGTAGCATTCAATTCAAACGCTAAAGGTATTTGGGCTTTCTGCTAAGGAGTTTAAAAATACTCAAAGTATTTTTAAAAATAAAAATAGTAAAGAGCTTGATTCCTAGTCAAACGATAGCTTTTTAGAAGCGGTCTTGGGGTTAAGGGAGGGTTGTAAGGGGATTATTTCAAAATACCCCCTATCCTACTTAAGGAAATGAGTTTGAAAATAGAATGATCAAAACCCCATTTTTTAAAAAATTAAAAAATCAATAAGACTTTAGTTATTAGCAGATGAGAGCGGATCCAAATTCTAAGCGTTTAGATTTTATTGCGTCTCAATACCCATCAATAGAGAAGATTAATCCCTATTTGATAATAGGAGAGTAGAAAGATTTCTATAAGACGAATCTTAACGATTAGCTCTTAAACTTTAGCTTATTGTGTATCGTCTTGCGTGTCGTTTTGTGCGTCATCTTGCAAATTATCAGACTCCTTGCCAATCACTTCTAACACTTTACAGCTACCACTAAAGCCTAGAGTGCACCCTTTCTTGTAATATGAAATGGCTTTATCTAAATCCTTTGGAGCTCCCTTACCTGTGTAATACATCACCGCCACATTATGACAGCCACTCCCCCTTTTTAAATAACAACCCTTTTTATAAAGATTCAAGGCTTGCTCTCCATTTTGTTTGACATCCATACCGACTTCATACATGTATCCCAAGCTCACACAGCTCGTCCCGTCTTTTAAATGGCACCCTCTTTTAAAATTCGCAAGGGCTTTTTTCAAATCCTTCTGTACGCCTTTGGCGTTCCTATACATATACCCTACAAAGTTACAACTAATGCCATAATTCAAACTGCAAGCGTATTTAGAAAGAGAAAGGGCTTTGGCATAATTTTGTTTAACGCCCGTGCCATTAAAATACATAAAACCCAAACTACCGCAGCTCACCCCACCCTTTAAGTGGCACCCTCTCCTATAATAATAGAGAGCCTTTGGAAGGTCTTTTTGAACGCCATCGCCATCTTCATACATAGAGCCTAGACTCGCGCAAGCGAGATAATTCCTTAAATTGCACCCTCTTCTGTAATAAAAAACGGCTTTTGGAATATTCTGATCCACGCCATCGCCATCTTCATACATAGAGCCTAGACTCGTGCAACCAACCCCCACCCTCAAATTACAGCTCCTCTTATAAAAAGCCACCGCTCTATGGTAATCCCCTCTCTTAAGGGCTTGATTAGCCATCTTAAAATATTTCTCACCGGTTGTAGCCACCAAATAATTGAAACAGCTTGCCATTAAAAACAAAATCAAAAACCACTTTTTAGTCCAACTCTTTATCATCTCATTCCTTACAAAACTAAGCCAAAGCTCACACAAAGAAAAATCAGTAAAACCCCAATCTAATTGGTTATTATAGTATAATATTGTCAAAAAATAAATTCAACTTTGGATTAAATTTAATTAAAAACCTATTTTAGGAAAACCACTTAAAATGAGTATTACTATTCCTATTGTTATCGCTTTTGACAATCATTATGCCATCCCGGCTGGCGTGAGCCTGTATTCCATGCTGGCTTGCACTAAAACAGAACACCCCCAATCACAAAATAATAGTGAAAAACTTTTTTATAAAATCCACTGCCTGGTGGATAACTTAAGCCTTGAAAACCAACAAAAATTAAAAGAGACTCTAGCCCCCTTTGATGCTTTTGCGAGCGTGGATTTTTTAGACATTTCAACCCCTAATCTTTACACCCCTTCAGTAGAACCCTCTGTGATTGATAAAATCCATGAAGCTTTTTGCAACTCAATATTTATGCTAAGACTCGCTTCTCTAAAATGGTCATGTGCCGCTTGTTTTTGGCTTCTTTATTCCCAGAATACGACAAAATCATCATGTTTGATGCGGACACTTTGTTTTTAAACGATGTGAGCGAGAGTTTTTTTATCCCGCTGGATTCTTATTATTTTGGAGCGGCTAAGGATTTTTCTTCTCCTAAAAGCCTTAAACATTTCCAAACAGAAAGGGAGAGAGAGCCTCGCCAAAAATTTTCCCTCTATGAGCATTACCTTAAAGAAAAAGACATGCAAATCATTCGTGAAAACCACTATAACGTTGGGTTTTTAATCGTGAATCTAAAGCTATGGCGGGCTGATAAATTAGAAGAGCGTTTATTAAATTTAGCCCATCAAAAAGGCCAGTGCGTGTTTTGCCCTGAACAGGATCTTTTAACGCTCGCATGCTATCAAAAAGTTTTACAATTACCCTATATTTATAACGCCCACCCTTTCATGGCCAATCAAAAACGCTTCATCCCTGACAAAAAAGAAATCGTCATGTTGCATTTTTATTTTGTAGGAAAACCTTGGATTTCACCCACTGCTTTATATTCTAAAGAATGGCATGAGACTCTTTTAAAAACCCCTTTTTACGCTGAATATTCCGTGAAATTCCTTAAGCAAATGACAGAATGTTTAAGCCTTAAAGACAAACAAAAAACCTTTGAATTTCTTGCCCCCCTACTCAACAAAAAAACCCTTTTAGAATATGTCTTTTTTAGATTGAATAGGATTTTCAAACGCTTAAAAGAAAAATTCTTTAACTCTTAGCGTTCTCGTTTGGGCAACACGCTATAGGCGAATTTGACATAAATCGCCAAACTGATCAAAAGCACTGCCACACCAACAGCCAAATACACCGCATAAGTGATTTTATCCGGTTCGCTCACGCTGAATTTAAACACTAACATTAACGCTTCAATGGCTAATGCGATAATGATAGAGCCTAAAAACCTGATCATCGTGCGGTGGATCGCATGATGGTTGTCCCCGCTATTTTTACCCAAAACTTCCTCTTCAAAAATCGCCTTGACCAGATCAAAGGTGGCTAAGGCTAGGGTTAAAAGCACAATGGGGTGGAACACTTCTTTAATGTCAAAACTGCTAAAATTAACAATCGCTGTCCAAAAGCTAGAAATGCATTTCACAAATAAAAGCAGCGACACTAAAGTGAGCATGATAGAAATCATAAAATACATGACCATGCTCCCTTCGCTAAAGGTTTTAAAATACTTTGAAGGCGAGCTGATTTCAATCGCCACCCTCAAAGGGATTTGCAAGCACACCACAAACGCTAGATCGTTATTTTGATCATACACCGGGTAAGACGCGCTCACTACCAAATGGTTTCCTTGTTTAGAAGGATAAGGATCGGTTAAAATGCAACGCTTTTCATTCACGGCTTGATAAAAATAATACTTATCGCTAAAACTGACATGCGATTCTAATTCAATCCCTTCTGTTAAATCATGCTCTAATAGCCCTTCCTTATGCCCATGCTCTTTAAATTGGCTTGGCTTAAGAATTAGCATGCCCTTAGCGTCTAACACAAAAAAACTTTTTGCCATTTTGATTTCAGCATGCATTTTTCTAATCTGTTTGTTTAAATAATCCAAAGTGATTTCAGGGAGATGGTTGCGGATATTGTGCGAAAACAAATAAGTGAGGTAGGCGTATAACTCGGTGCGGATCTTGGAATATTGGACAATGTCTCTACTTAACATCACAAGGCCTTTAAAAAAAATTTATGCGATGAATTGTAGCACTTGTTTTAAGAGGT